>CAVZAR010000002.1:0-438935 GCA_963773305.1 uncultured Pseudomonadota bacterium | reverse complement strand
GACACTTAACATAGGACAAAAAAATATCCAGGCACGGCCCAGGCACCAAGTTCAGCCCGCAGGCCTTAACCTTGCCAACACCGCTTGATTTTCCAAGTACCCGCGGATTCCCCAATAGAGGACATGGAAAGCGAGGTAGGCCGGGATCAGGTGGAAATCCCACTGGGTAAGGACCTGCGAGCCCAGCAGGCCCATCAGGCTGAGCTGAAGCATGTCCACGATGTTGTCTCGCGGTGCTTGCGGAGATAGGCGTCCATTGGTCAGTCCTTTTGTTTAGGCGCGCGTTCTATTTGCCTGCGGTGGGATGCTGAACGCCGGCCTCACGCGTCGGGAGCCGCAGCGGGGGCACTTCAGCCGGCTCTCCAGCCGGGCGAGCGGAAACTCGCTCCCACGTGTCCAGACGAGCGTCCGGAGGTCGAGTTCGGCCCCGTAGACGCACTCCCGCACCCGCTTCATGCCGTCCCGCGGCCCCCAGGCGCAACGGACGCGCACTCGCCACCCTGCCGCGAAGGCATCGCCTAGAATTTCTATCATGAGAACAAAGAGAGCACACGGGGCTCGCGGTCCGTCAATTTTGGTAAAAAAATAACCGCCATTAATGTGTATTTAACTTAAGCAGAGTAGTCAGGCCATGGCATTTTCGATTAGAAAAGCCGGTATGATCGACGACGCGGTTCCCCAACTCCCCGATGAGCTGGACTTCCAGCGCGGTCGCATAACCGAGCGGTTCGGCGTGGTCGCCGCCGCCGGCTATCAGCCACTTCCGGACGTGTTGCTGTTCCACCAGCATGAATTGGGGCTCACCAGCGAAGAACTCAAAGTCGTCCTGCACATCCTTGCCCACTGGTACGCGCCGGAGCGCTTGCCCTTCCCGAGCGCAAAGACGATCGCCCGCCGTATGGGGGTCAGCGGGCGCACGGTCCAGCTCTACCTCACGCAGCTGCGCCAGAAAGGCTTCTTAGCGAAGCGGCGGCACCCCAAGGGCGTACGCGTGAAGAAAGGCCACGACCTATCACCCCTCATTCAGCGGCTGGCCCCTCTTGCGGAGAAGCGGCTTGAGGACCGGCGGCGGCGACTTCGGCAGAAGTCCGAGCAGATGAAGCTGCAATGAACACCGATCTGGGCAATTTCGCTTTCAAGGCCTTTGGGCTGTCGCTGACGGCCAATGGGGTCGTTGCGCTATGGCTCGCGGTGCCGGTCACGATCTTCATCATTGCAGTGGCGTACCGACTGGTACGCGCAAAGCCGGATACGACGGCGCGCCATCCCAAATAGCTTTAGCGAACGACGCGCCCGGCCCCCCTTTTTCCGAGCACCGCCTAGTTCCGGTCGCGATCTCCTGCTATCGGTAGATCGCCCCCGAAAGCCGATAGCAAGGTGGATGAAACGATAGACTTGGGCCCACTTGCCGCTCGGCTTGTGGAAGTAGTTCTGCCAGTCGCCCTCTCTGTCCACGACGCGGCAGAGGTCGGGGTGCTTGGTGTCGAGTAGTTCGTAGGATTTCATACGCTCATGCGAAAACCGCCGTTAGGGTGGGTAACGCGACCGCCGCGGCGACCTGAATGAGGTTCACGCGGCCAGAGCGGATAGGCTGTATGCCTTTCTCCTTGCAGCGGCGCTCATAGCGACGCTTGCGGGACGCGGCGAGCGAGCGCCGGCTGTCCTTTGTCATGTCTTTCGTCTTGTACATGATTGCCGCGGGCTTTCACGCGGCTGCCGTTTGTCTTTGTAAGTGAGACCCTTTCGACGGCGGCCCCTGATCATCTGCATGCATTGTAGCATATGCTTACAATGCTGCACGTGTGGCAGGTGGGGATAACTGCAATGTCAAGGACATAAGGCCGCCCCAAAGAATATGCGGCAAGTCGGGAACCAAAATGAGAAAACCGCGTTAGCATTAGTGTGGAGGTGCGCGGTCATGAACCCCGCTAACCTGGTCCTGAACTTATTCAGTGCCTATCGTTATTGCTCTTTTCAGCGCTCTTTTCGGAACGCTTTGGTCTGGGCAGTATACAACAGTTGGATGTGATGTGGCGTGCGCAGCCACCAAGGGGTTTGCGACCGGCGCAGGTGAGACAGCGGGCAAGATGCTCTTCGAGGGCTTCACAGCTCACGGGAAACATGGGCTACCCAAAAACGGTGCTGTTTCCGGCAAACACATGCCCGAGCCTATAATTAAGACCGAACACGTACCCGTCTCACAATTGACGGATGCGCAGGCTAAGGCCGAGATAGAGCGGATGAAATTTGCCCGCGAACAATTGGCAGCAAAAGAGCGGGCCGATATTCGTGCCGCACAAGAGCGAGATAAAATTCGCACGTGGGAATTGAAAAAGAAACGTCTTGATGTGCAGATACTAAAGCCTGTGCCTTCGATTATAGCGACTCCTTATTATCGTAATTCTCGTACGTATCAATACGCCGATGAAGTCTCCACAAGGTCAATACCAAAAGGGATATGACCCTACACAAAAGGGATACAGCGAGCCCATGGATTTGGGCGCCTATGATTTTATCCCAGATGGCAGGTAGTTTATGCAACTCGTGGACCTCGAAGTTCGGCTCCATGTCACTTGCGGCGGACGGTGATTTTCACTCCCTTAATTTCTATGGGGCCATCATTTGGGCCGCTGAGCTGCGTCTTCTGCGCAGGCTTGCCTATGGCTCGGTCGAGCATATCGGTGATGGCGCGACTCTCCGGCGCCTTCACGTGGGCACAGTAGTACTGGTCATTGACGACCTCACCTTCCCATGAATCCATCTGTGATAGTACGTCGCCGATTTCGTCCGGTTTAGTGACGAGTACATGTTCTCGCGCGCCGTTCTTATGCTCCTCGATGCGATAGAGGAACGCGGTGCCGCGTACCAGCGAGTATTGGTGCTCGAACACGGGTAGCAAGCGCTCGCGTACAAGCTGTTCGTAAACCTCCAGCGCGGCTTCCCGCTCTATGGTCTTGTTATTTCTTCGGCCTTTGGGCCTGCCGCCCTTTCTGCCGTTTTTTCGTGATGCATTTCCCGCCATAAAACCTAAGAAACCTAATTGTAGCATGTATTTACAACTACCACTTGCGGCTGCATTTCTTTTATTGCAAACTTTTGAGTACTGGGGAGGGGCTACAAATGAGAAAATTAGCGCGCGTTTTTGCGGCGTTAAGTCTACTGATGCCGTCTGTGTGCTACGGACAGGGCGCGTTTACCGATTTGGAACTGAGGGTCATCCAAGGGCTTAGCCAATGGGTAACTTCTCCGATGGCTCCTTATAGCGTTCCTAATAGCATAAGAGACGCTAACAAAGCTGCGAGCTATGCGAACAGAATTCCGTACACGCCGCCGCCACAACAGCGGTACGTACCGCCGAGCCAACCCAATATCAATCAAGGGCTACAACAAACCTATCAGGGTTTGAATTCAAATGCGTCAGAATTTGAATATGGGAACGGGATACGGGCAACCATACCAACCTGCTCAACCGTACCAACCGGCCCGCCCGTACACGTACCAACCCTACTCGTATGGGAATCAGATGAGTGGCGGGGCATATGGCTATCGCAGCTATCAGCCCGCTCAAGTATATCAACCTGCGCAAACGTATCGGCCGACGTACGGCAATGGCATGCAACAGAATTATCCGTCTTATGGAAATGGGTACGGATACAGAGGCAGAAGGTAAGCAGGCAACTAGAGACCGACCTTCTGCACGTCACCAATGCTCTTGGCGAGCACGTACTCGGCTCCGGCAATAGTGGCGTTCCGCATGAACTCGTGCTGGTCGGGCGACATGCGGCCGTCGGGGCGCCTCACCTCAATGAAGTAGATTTTGCCGCCCTTCACCGCCCAGATGTCGGCCATGCCGCGCTGCATGTACTTCGGCAGCGCGCGGAAGATGCCTTTGCTCTTATCGAAAATGGGCGTGTTGTTCGTGCGGGAGAAGAAGACCTTGCGGAGTGCGAGGTAATCGCAGATTGCGGCTTGAACCTCGAGTCCGCGCTGGTCTATCTCGTAGGTGAGCTTGCGATAGTTGGCGTCCGTGTGGTCTTTACGTCCCGTCCCGGAGGCTCATAGCCTTCGAGCGGGCTGTGCGCGATGAAGCGGCGCGGTGGCCGCGTACACCAACGCAATATGGTCCGCAGAGCACGGAAAGCATGGAGCTGCTCGCTCGGCGTGTTGTGAAGCCGGGCGAGTATTCGTCCTATCTCAGCATCTGAGACATCCGAGAGCGACTGGCCTTTGAAAGCCGGAAGGAAGTGCGTGCGAAGCAAGCGCTCCGTTTCCGACTTTCGTACGCTCGGACTTGGCACGGTAGTTCTCTTCGACGAAGCGCGAGACGGCCGTCTCAAAAAGAACGGCTGAAGGCTTCTTGTCTATGCCTAGCGTTTTCTCAGCAAGAATGCGCTTGGCTTCCGCTCTCGCGTCAGCGAGCGTAATGATACCGACCTTACCGATCGTGCGGCGTTTGCCGCTGCCGACAAGAACGATGTAGGTCTTCGCGCCTCCCGCAGAGACGCGCACTCCGATGGGACTGAGTTTGTCCCATACGGTCATTTGTCCGTGCGCGGGCGCCCTGAGAGCCCGCACACTCACGTCTGTGAGTGGGGCTTTCATGGCTTTCTCCGCTAGGCACCGCTGAGGCACCTGCAACATGGGTGTAGCCGCGTGTTTCAATGTGCAGCTACAGATAGCGTACCACGCGGAAAAGCCCAAAAAGCAGGGCTAATCATCAGCTATGGGGAAGCATGCAAAAGCGGGCGGCTGATTGGGAAGCTGCCGTTCTACCATTGAACTACGCCCGCGCCGGGGAACTTCATAGACGATTTTTACTTATCTGTCAGGGGCTGACGCAAGCCTTGCGCAAGCCTTGCGCAGGCCTTGCACTTGGGCCATTGCGGCGGCGCCGCAGACCGGCAAGCTGCCGCCGCCGTCCTTCCATTCATCCATTCATATGAGCCAGACATGCCCACCGAGCAATACCACGAGCCGCCGAGCGAACTGTCCGCGGAAACCCGTACCTACGCCCGCATGATCACCTCGCTGATCGAAGAGGCCGAAGCCATCGGCTGGTACACGCAGCGCATCTCGCTGGAGAAGGACGCCCAGGCCAAGGCGATCATGCAGAACGCGCTGAAGGAGGAATTCAAGCATTTCGGCATGGACCTGGAATTCCTGCTGCGGCGGACGCCCGACTGGCAGAAGGAATTGAAGAAGATCCTGTTCACCCAAGGCGACATCGTCGAGCGCGGTGAAGAGGCGGAAGATTCCGTCGACTAGCGCTTTGCGTCAGCTCTTGAAATGCTTGCTGAGCTTCAGGCTCTGCGCCTGGTAGTTCGAGCCGATGCCGGTGCCGTACAGCGTGTCCGGCCGCGCCAGCATCTGCTCGTAGACCAGGCGGCCGACGATCTGTCCGTGCTCCAGGATGAACGGCACCTCGCGCGAGCGCACCTCCAACACGGCGCGCGCGCCGGTGCCGCCCGAGCCGGCATAGCCGAAGCCGGGATCGAAAAAGCCGGCATAGTGTACGCGGAATTCGCCGACCAGCGGATCGAACGGCACCATCTCGGCGGCGTAGTCGGGCGGCACCTGCACCGCTTCCTTCGACGCGAGGATGTAGAACTCGTTGGGGTCGAGAATGAGGCTGTTGTCGCTGCGCGCCGCAATCGGCTCCCAGAAATCGAGGATGGTGTAGCCGGCGCGCTTGTCGACGTCGATCACGCCGGTGTGGCGCTTGGCGCGGTAACCGACCACGCCGCCGGCACCGCCCGCATGCGCGGGCGCGAGCGTCCCGGAAAGATCGACGCTCACCGCCACGCCTTCGCTTACGTCGGCATTGTCGGCGTCCACCAGCCGCTCGCGCGCGTGCAGATCGCGTAAAGCTTCCGCGCCGAGCAGCGCATGACCGTGGCGGAAGCGGATCTGCGACAGCCGCGAGCCCTCGCGCACCAGCACCGGAAAGGTGCGCGGGGAAATCTCGGCATAGAGCGGCCCGCGATAGCCGGGCTCAAGCCGATCGAAGCCGCGCAGCCGATCGGCGATCACGCGGGTAAATACGTCGAGCCGGCCGGTCGAGCTCTTCGGGTTGGCGGCGGCGGAAATGCCGGCCGGCAGCGCCAGGCTTTCGAGCAGCGGTACGATATAGACGCAGCCGGTCTCCAGCACCGCGCCGCCGGTAAGCGCCACCTCGTGCAGTTTCAATTCGTCGATGCGCTGAGCGACGGTGGTGCGGCCGGGCAGGAAGCTGGCGCGCACGCGGTAGGCGACTTTACCGAGCCGCAGATCAAGGCTGGCGGGCTGGATCTGGTCGGGCGCGAACGGGGCCGCCGGCACGATGCCGCCGTCGCGCGCAAGCTGCGCGATCATGCGGTCGGGCAGGATACCCTTGTCATCGGCGGCGAAGGAAAGCGCCATGCGGCCCCAAGCTTCTCACCGTCATCCTGAGGTGCGAGCGCAGCGAGCCTCGAAGGATGATCGGCCAATACGCGGGCCGTCACCCTTCGAGGCCCGCGCTCCGCGCGGGCGCCTCAGGGTGACGGGTCTTCGCCGATCTAACCCGACCACCGGCTTGACGGGAAGCCGCGCGTCCCGCTACAAACAATTTATCCCGTGGTCATTTGAGCCGGCCGGCTTGCAGCCACGTTAAATAAGTCGCTAAAAGGCCGGGGACGCGTGAGCCCGGCCGAGAGCATTCCTCTCCGGCCGGTTTTTTGTCGGCGCAGGGTCCCGAAAAGTGGGCACCGGTTTTCGGACAAGACCATGCGCCAGCGTAAAGGAGGCCCGCGATGCCCGCGTCCGAGAAAGCGCCGAAGGATTACCGCCCGGAAACCCGCCTCGTCCATGCGGGCACGCTGCGCTCCGAATTCAAGGAAACATCCGAAGCGCTCTTCCTCACGCAAGGCTATGTCTACGACAGCGCGGAGGAGTGCGAGGCGCGCTTTTCCGGCAAGCTGCCGGGCTATGTCTATTCGCGCTACAATAATCCGACGCTGACCATGTTCGAGCAGCGCATGGCGGCGCTGGAAGGCGCCGAAGCCGCGCGTGCCGCCGCGACCGGCATGGCGGCGGTGACGACCGCGCTGATGGGGATTGTGCGCGCCGGCGACCACGTGGTGGCGGCCAAGGCGCTGTTCGGCTCCTGCCGCTGGGTGGTGGAGGAATGGCTGCCACGCTTCGGGGTCGCCTCGACGCTTGTGGACGGCACCGATCTCGCCTCTTGGAAGCAGGCGGTGCGGCCCAACACCAAGGCGTTCTTTCTTGAGTCGCCGACCAATCCGATGCTGGAAGTGATCGATATTGCCGCCGTCGCCGAGATCGCGCACGCGGCGGGCGCCAAGCTTGTGGTCGACAACGTGTTCGCCACCGCGCTCTATCAGAGCCCGCTCGCGCTCGGGGCCGATTGCGTGGTCTATTCCGCCACCAAGCATATCGACGGCCAGGGTCGCGTGCTGGGCGGCGTCATTCTGGGTTCGGAGAAGTTCATCATGGATCACGTGCACCAGGTGATCCGGCAGACGGGCCCGTCGCTGTCGCCGTTCAACGCCTGGGTGCTGCTCAAGGGGCTGGAGACGCTTAGCCTGCGCGTCGAGCGGCAGACCGCCACGGCGGCGGCGGTCTCGGCCGCGCTTGCCGGTCATGACAAGATCGCGCGGCTGATCTATCCCGGCCGCCCCGACCATCCGCAGGCCGATGTCATCAAGCGGCAGATGAAGGCGGGCTCGACCTTGGTCGCCTTCGAGATCGAGGGCGGCAAGGACGGCGCCTTCCGGTTCCTGAATGCGCTCAAGCTCATCGCCATTACCAACAATTTGGGCGACGCCAAGAGCCTGATCACGCATCCGACGACCACGACCCATCAACGCCTGACCCCGGAACAGCGGGCGGAACTCGGCATCGGCGACGGGCTGGTGCGCTTCTCGGCCGGGCTGGAGCATCCGGACGACTTGGTGGAGGACCTTTTGAACGCGCTGGGCGCCGTCTGAACCTTTTCATTCGCGCGGGCTTTCGGTCATAATCGCCCGCTGCCATAGCTGCGCAGAAAAAATGTACCGAGCCGTTACCCGCAAGATCGAAGTCACCGTGACGCCGCACTTTTCCGCGGAGCGCTCCTCGCATGCCAACGGCTATTACTTCTGGACCTATACCATCGACATCACCAACCTGGGCGGCGAGACGGTGCAGTTGAAGACGCGGCACTGGCGCATCACCGACGCGCTCGGACGATTGCAGGAGGTGAAAGGGCCGGGCGTCGTGGGAGAAGAACCGGTACTCGAGCCTGGCGATTCTTACGAATACACCAGCGGCGTGCCGCTGCCGACGCCATCGGGCTTCATGACCGGCAGCTACGGCATGATCACCACCGACGGCGAGCATTTTGACATCGAGATACCCGCTTTCTCGCTCGATTCAAGTTACGCCGAGCGGACGATCAACTAAGGCAAACACCCCTTGAACCTTGCCAGCGCCTGCTGCGGCAGAATCGCGAGTACCGCGCCGCCCTGCGCGAAGTCCTGCAAGCGCGCGATGTCGCGCTCCGGCAAGGCGACGCAGCCGGCGGTGCCGGTCATGCTCGGCAGGCGCAGGTGGATGAAGATGCAGGACCCGGCGCGGTCGCGGCGGTCGGTCGGGTAATCGACCAGCAGGCCGCGCCGGTAGGCCGAGGCGCGCCACATGTTCTCGCCGTGCACTTTCCACCCGACTTTTTGGCGCCAGGTGATGGTGTTGTAGGCGGACGAGGTGGAATCGTCGACGCAGACCGTGCCGGCGGCGATGCGCAGATAACCGGGCAGCCGCGAGGGCGCGAAGCCGAAACTCGGGCCAACCCGAAAGAAGCCGGCGGGCGCGCGCTTGTCGCCGTCGACCTTCACCGGTTCGCCCGTTCGCGCGTAGCGGCGGAAGGCCTGCGCCCAGGCGACGCCGCGGTGGCCGATGAGCGCGCTCGCCGGCCCGCCAACTTGATGCCAGGGCGCACCGGGCCGCGCGCGCTCGAAGCGGCGCAGGCTCGCGACATTGCTCGACAGCGTAGGCGCAACGACGAGCACGAGCCGGCGCGCTTCATTGAGCGGCGCCGGACAGCTTTGCGCCCGCGCGGCAATGGGGGCGATCAGCATACAAAATGTGAGCAACAGAGTTCGCATCGTTACCGCGATCTCTCTTCACCTCTCCCACTGGGAGAGGTCGGATCGCGAAGCGATCCGGGTGAGGGGTTACGACCTATCGAGAGTCACTCGCCCCCTCACCCCAACCCTCTCCCCCAAGGGGAGAGGGAGTCCCGCCGCATTCGCCGCCCGTCTGCAAGTTACATCGGCGCAAAGGGTTAACTCACCTTGGCGCCGACCTCGCCGGGCTCGAACACGTAATTGGCGCTGCAGAACTCGCAGGTCACCGAAATCCTGCCGTCCTCCACCATGTGGTCGCGGTCGTCCTGCGAGAAGCTCTTGAGCATGGCCTCCACCGTGCCGCGCGAGCACGAGCACTCCGCACGCACGTCGCCCGGCTGGAACACGCGCACGCCGGGCTCGTGGAACAGGCGGAACACCAGCCGCTCGCTCGACAGCGAAGGATCGATCAACTCGAGGTCCTGAACGGTCGAAACCAGAGCACGGCCTTCCGTCCAGGCCTCGTCCTCCGGCACGTCGGGGACTTCGACGCCCTCGGGGGCGTCGCCGGGGTGGAGGTCGGCCATGCGGGCGCGCTCCGGCGACTTGGGCAGGAATTGCAGCATGATGCCGCCGGCGCGCCAGCGGTGGCTGGCGCCGCCTTGCGCCTGGCGCAGCTCTTCCGCCACGGCAAGGCGCACCTGCGTGGGGATCTGCTCGGAACGGCGGAAATATTCGTGCGCGGCGTCTTCGAGCGAACCGCCCTCCAGCGGCACCAGGCCCTGATAGCGGCTCATCTCCGGGCCCTGATCGATGGTCATGGCGAGATGGCCGTGGCCGAGCAGCGCGCCGGGCGAGACTTCGCCTGAAGCGATCGCCTCGGCGACGCGCGCTTTGTCGAACTTGGCGCAAGCGCGGACCTTGCCGGGCGTGGTGAAGTCCACCACCAAGAGGCGGACCGGACCGTCGGTCCGGGTCTGCAGGATGAAGCGGCCCTCGATCTTGAGCGCGGAGCCGAGCATGACGGTGAGCACCACCGCCTCGCCCACCAGCTTGGCGACCGGCACGGGATAGCCGTGCTTGTCCAAAATCTCGTCGACCGCCGGCCCCAGCCGCACCACGCGGCCGCGCAGGTCGAGCTTGGCCACTTCGAACGGCGTGACGATGTCGTCGGTCGGGGTGGCCGAGGGCGCGCGCGTCGGGATGGCTTGCGGATTGTCAATGGAGGGGTCGGTCATGAGCGGTATTTAGCGCTGATCGGTTTAATTGCGATCCCCCCGACCCGCCTCATCCTGAGGAGCGTCGCGTTAGCGACGCGTCTCGAAGGATGTGGCGGCCACATGCTTCGAGACGCCGCCTTCGGCGGCTCCTCAGCATGAGGCCGATTGAGGTCAAGCCCCGTCCGCGTGCAGGCACCAGGCGAGCAGGCCTTTCTGAGCGTGCAGGCGGTTTTCCGCCTCGTCGAACACCACCGATTGCGGGCCGTCGATCACCTCGTCGGTGACCTCCTCGCCGCGGTGCGCCGGCAGGCAGTGCATGAAGATGGCGTCGGGCTTGGCCTTGGCCATCAGGCGGGCATTGACCTGGTAGCGCTTGAGGACATTGTGGCGGCGCTTGCCGTCGCGGTCGCCCATCGACACCCAGGTGTCGGTGACCACGCAGTCGGCATCCTTCACGGCGGCTTCAGGATCGTCGCCGACCGCGATCGCCGCGCGCGAGGACTTCACCCAGTCCATCAGCCACTTCTTGGGCTTGAGCTCGGACGGAGAGGCAACGCGCAACTGGAAATCGAAGCGCTCGGCGGCATGCATCCAGGAGGCCAGCACGTTGTTGGAATCGCCGGTCCAGGCCACGGTGCGGCCGCGGATCGGCCCGCGATGCTCCTCGAAGGTCATCACGTCGGCCAGCACCTGGCAGGGATGCGATTTGCGCGTCAGCCCGTTGATCACCGGCACCGTGGCGTGGCGCGCAAGCTCGGCCACCGCCTCGGCATCGAGAATGCGGATCACGATGGCGTCGACGAAGCGCGACAGCACGCGTGCGGTGTCGGCCAAGGTTTCGCCGCGGCCCAATTGCATTTCCTGAGCGGTGAGCATGATCGCCTCGCCGCCGAGCTGACGCATGGCAACGTCGAAGGAGACGCGCGTGCGGGTGGAGGGCTTGTCGAAGATCATCGCCAGCGTCTTGTCCGCGAGCGGCTTCTTGAAGACGCCGCGCGAGCGTTCGGCCTTCATGGCGCGGCTATGCGTAATCATATCGGCCAGCGACGGCTTCGGGATGTCGATCAAATCGAGGAAATGGCGCACGCCGTTGCCGCTCATGACGCCGCCTCCTTCGGCTTCGCGTGCAATTGCGCAAGCCGGGCGCAGGCGCGGTCGATGGCGTCGACGGCGTACGTGATCTCCGCGTCGCCGATGGTGAGCGGCGGCAGGAGGCGCACGACATTGTCGCCGGCGGTCGGGCAGATCATCTTCTCGGCGCGCAATTCGTCCACCATGGCGGCGGCCGGCGGCACCATGCGCAGCCCGATCAGCAGGCCCTCGGCGCGCACCTCGGCGATGACCGAGGCATGCCGGTCCTTCAGCTCGGCGAGGCGTTGCTTGAGCAGCAGCGCGTTGTTCCTGACCTTGTCGAGGAAGCCCTTGGCCGTGACCACGTCGATGACGGCGTTCGCGACCGCCATGGCGAGCGGATTGCCGCCGAAGGTCGAGCCGTGCGTGCCGGCGGTCATGCCCTTGGCCGCTTCGGCGGTGGCCAGAAAAGCGCCGACCGGGAAACCGCCGCCCAGCGCTTTTGCCAGGGCCATGACATCGGGCGTCACGCCGGTGCGCTCATAGGCGAACAGGTCGCCGCAGCGGCCGATGCCGGTCTGCACCTCGTCGAAAATCAGTAGCAGGCCGTGCTTGTCGCACAATTCGCGCAAAGCTTTGAGGAAGGCATGCGGCAACGACGCGCACGCCGCCCTCGCCCATCACCGGCTCGATCATGACGGCGGCGGTCTCGGGGACAATCGCCTTCTTCACCGCCGCGAAATCGCCATAGGGGACCTGGTCGAAGCCTTCGACCGGCGGACCGAAGCCGTCGAGATATTTCTTGTTGCCGGTGGCGGCGAGCGAAGCGAGCGTGCGGCCGTGGAAGGCGCCCTCGAAAGTCACGATCCGGAAGCGCTCCGGCTTGCCCGAGACCGCCTGGTATTTGCGCGCGGTCTTGATGGCGCCCTCGACCGCCTCGGTGCCGGAATTGCAGAAGAACACGACGTCGGCGAACGACAGTTCGCACAGCCGGCTTGCGAGGCGCTCGGCGCCCGGGATGCGATAAAGATTGGAGACGTGCCAGAGCTTGTGCGCCTGCTCGGTCAGCGCGGCGACCAGCGTCGGATGGGCGTGACCGAGCGCGTTGACCGCGACGCCCGAGGTGAAATCGAGATAGCGCTCGCCGTCAGCCGTGAACAGCCACGCGCCCTCGCCCCGCTCGAAAGCGAGGTCGACCCGCGCATATGTCGGCAAAAGATGCGAGTTCACGGCCTGGATCTTTCAACGCTGTCACTTTGCGCACGATTTTGCCCGGAAACTCTGTCTTTTCGGACCCGTGCGCGCGCCGAAAAGAAATGTGCCGCCTCGCCGGGCGGCACTTTTTTCATTCTATTGCGGGGACTTGGACTGTCAACAAGCGGCCGCGGCCCACAAGGACAAGGACTCAAATTTGCCGCAAGTCCCGATTCTAAAGGAAAAACCGTTGATAGCTGGGGTTCCGGACTTGCAAACGCTTGCGGGGGAGTCACCCGATATTGTAGCGTTTAGATAGTCCGGTACGACATATCGTACGGCAGTTCAAAAATCTGTTCATTCCCTGAGGCGTAACGCGTCGGGTGCCGCAAGGCATCCTGACGACAGGGGTGGATTCCGACCAAGGCATTGATTGCCTAGGAGAAAATCCGATGGGCTGGACGGACGAAAGGGTCGAACTCCTAAAGAAATTGTGGGCGGACGGGCTGTCCGCCAGCCAGATCGCGGCGGAGTTGGGCGGCATCACCCGCAACGCGGTGATCGGCAAGGTGCACCGCCTCGGCCTGTCGGGGCGGGCCAAGAGCCCCTCCTCCTCCAGCCCACGGCCGCGCAAGCCGCGCTCGTCCGGCATGCTGCGGGTGTCGCGCCCGTCGATGCGCGGCAATACCGCGCTCGCCTACGACTACGACGTCGAGCCCGAGCCGGAACTGCTGGAAATCCCGGTGGAGCAGCGCAAGACGCTGCTGCAGCTCAACGAACACACCTGCCGCTGGCCGATCGGCGACCCGGGCAGTGGTGACTTCTATTTCTGCGGGGGCGAAACGTTGAACGAAACGCCTTACTGCTCTCACCATTCGCGCGTCGCCTATCAGCCACTCGCAGACCGGCGACGCGAGAAGCGGTCGTTTCGGGGCTGAACACCCTGTCCGCTCATGCCCGCGCAAGCGGGCATCCAGCGCTGGATTCCCGCTTTCGCGGGAATGAGCGGGGTTTGCTGCGCGTCCACATTCCTTTCCCGATTTGATTGTCAAACAGCCCGCGCAGACCATTTTGCGTTGCGCGTGACCTTATCCGAAAACCGGTTCCCACTTTTCGGGGTCACGCGCATGCGCCATCGCCCCTGTTTTTTATCGAGGCCCGGGGTAGGCCTGTCTTCTCTTGTCCTCGCATGACGCGAGGGGGACGGCGCGCCGAAAAAGCGCAACCTTCCTTTTAAGTAGACGCCTTCTTATCGAAGGCGCCGCGCCTCTCGGCGCGCCATCGCGGCGTTCTCACTCCGGCGCCGGGCCGCGCTTTGCCCATGATCCGCTCGACCGGGAGCAGTTCATCGTCAGCCAGCTCCTGGCAGGGGGCCTTAGTACCCCCGGGCGGAGCCCCGGCGCCGCCCGAGTGCGGGAGGAGCGTTCGTCTCCCGCCCGCGGGCGCCGCGCCCTGCTCCACCGTCATGACGCCTCATGAAAGCGCCCTCTGTTTGAGCAGGACACGCGCATTATCAGGCCGGTTTTCAGACCGGGGATAAGTTTTTTCGATTTTTTTTGGCGTTGAAATTGCAGGGTTTTTGTCCGGACAAAGCCGTAGCGAAACCCGGGCTACAGCGCTCTCCTAAGCGAGATCGCCGGGACAAGCCCGGCGATGCCAATGGTGCCGCTAGTGCGTCGCGCCGAAGCGATCGTCGAGCGCGTAGCCGGCGCCGCGCACGGTGCGGATCGGGTCCGGCACGTGGCCGCGGTTGATCGCCTTGCGCAGGCGACCGACATGCACGTCGACGGTGCGCTCGTCGATATAGATGTCGGAGCCCCAGACGCCGTCGAGCAATTGCTCGCGCGAGAACACGCGGCCGGGCCGCTCCATCAGGAATTCCAACAGGCGGAACTCGGTCGGCCCGAGATTGACCGGCCGGCCGTTGCGTACCACGCGCTTCTTCTCGCGGTCGAGCTCGATGTCGCCGATCTGCAAGACGTTGGCGACCCGCTCGGGGCTCGCGCGGCGCAAGAGCGCGCGCACGCGCGCCAACAGCTCAGGCACCGAGAACGGCTTGACGATGTAGTCGTCGGCGCCGGTGGCCAAGCCCCGCACCTTCTCGCTCTCCTCGCCACGCGCGGTCAGCATGATGATGGGAAGCTGGCGCGTCTCGGGACGCGCGCGCAGGCGCCGGCACAATTCGATGCCGGACAGGCCGGGCAGCATCCAGTCGAGCACCACCAGGTCGGGCGTCGATTCCTTCAGCCGCGTGTCGGCCTCGTCGCCGCGCGCAGCCGTTTCCACCTCGTAGCCCTCCGACTCGAGATTGTACCGGAGCAGCATGGTGAGCGGCTCCTCATCCTCGACGATCAGAATGCGCGCGCTCATGGAACGTATTGTCTATCAGACGCGCCCCGCCAGCGCGATGGTGGTGGTGTCGCCCTTCGGCCGCTGCTCGGTGGGCGGACGGCCTTCGATGATGTAGTGCACGGTTTCCGCGATGTTGGTGGCATGGTCGCCCATGCGCTCGATGTTCTTGGCGCAGAACATCAGATGGATGCAGAAGGTGATGTTGCGCGGGTCT
The DNA here is from genome assembly GCA_963773305.1 of uncultured Pseudomonadota bacterium. Classification (GTDB taxonomy): domain Bacteria; phylum Pseudomonadota; class Alphaproteobacteria; order Rhizobiales; family Xanthobacteraceae; genus Pseudolabrys. The sequence goes on along the minus strand of CAVZAR010000002.1, from coordinate 423,801 downwards.
TCCATCATGTAGGTGAGCAGCTCGCGGAACACCGAAGTGCAGACCGCGTCGATCTCCTCGTCGCCGCGCCACACCGCCATGGCCTTGGTGATGTCGCGGCGGCCGTAGGCGTCGAGCACGGTCTTGAGCTGCTCGAGCACCAGGTCGGTCATGTGCTCGACGCCGCGGATCAGCTTGGGCGGCGGGAATTCGCCGTTGAGCGCGATCACGCGCTTGGCGATATTCTTGGCGAGGTCGCCGATGCGCTCCAGATCGTTGGCGAGCCGCAGCGCGCCGACGACGTCGCGCAGGTCGACGGCCATGGGCTGGCGGCGGGCGATGGTGTTGATGGCCTTTTCCTCGATCTCGCGCTGGAGCTCGTCGATGCTGGCGTCGGAGCTGGCGACGCGCTGGGCGAGCGTGGTGTCGCGCTTGGCGAGCGCGTCGACCGAGTCGGCGACCTGCTTCTCCGCCAGCCCGCCCATCTCCGCGACCATGCGCGCGAGATCCTGCAGGTCGGTGTCGAACGCCTTGTGGGTGTGGTCGGACATCGTGGTCATTTCGAACGGGCCTCCGTCTGAAAGTCCGCGCTTAGCCGAAGCGCCCGGTGATGTAGTCTTGCGTGCGGCGGTCGCTCGGCGTGGTAAAGATGGTCGTGGTCTCGCCGAATTCGACCAGCTCGCCGAGGTACATGAAGGCGGTGAAGTCGGACACGCGCGCCGCCTGCTGCATGTTATGGGTGACGATGGCGATGGTGTAGTCTTCCTTCAACTCGTCGATCAGTTCCTCGATCTTGGCGGTGGAGATCGGGTCGAGCGCCGAGCAGGGCTCGTCGAACAGGATGACTTCCGGCCTGACCGCGACGGTGCGGGCAATGCACAGGCGCTGCTGCTGTCCGCCGGAGAGCGACTGGCCGTTGGCGCTGAGCTTGTCCTTGACCTCGTCCCAGAGCGCCGCACGCTGCAGGCAATGCTTGATGCGGTCGTCGAGCTCGGATTTCGGCAGCTTCTCGTAGAGACGGATGCCGAAGGCGATGTTCTCGTAGATCGTCATGGGAAAGGGAGTCGGCTTCTGGAACACCATGCCGACCTTGGCGCGCAGCAGGTTCAGGTCTTGCGACGGCGCGAGAATGTCCTCGTTGTCGAGCTGGACATGGCCGACCGCGCGCTGGCCCGGATAGAGGTCGTACATGCGGTTCAAGACGCGCAGCAGCGTGGACTTGCCGCAGCCGGAAGGACCGATCAGGGCGGTCACCCGGCCCTGGTAGAGCGACATGTTGATGTCTTTCAGCGCGCGGTTATCGCCGTAGAAGAAATCGAGGCCGCGCACGATGACCTTTTCGGTCAACCCCTCGGCATTGACGGGCGCCTGGGTGACGATCGGAACGGGCGTGGTCATGGTGCTGGCTACGCTCATGATGACTTTCTCTGCGATGCGAGGAGGCGGGCGACGATGCTGAGCGCAAGCACCGCCAGTGTGATGATCAAGGCGCCGGTCCAGGCCAGCTGCTGCCAGTCCTTGTACGGGCTGAGCGCGAACTGGAAGATGACCACCGGCAGCGAGGCGACCGGTGCGTTCATGTCGAGGCTCCAGAACTGGTTGTTGAGCGCCGTGAACAGCAAGGGCGCGGTTTCGCCGGAAATGCGCGCGACGGCGAGCAGCACGCCGGTCACCATGCCGGCGCGGGCGGCGCGGTAAGCGACCTTCTGGATCATCAGCGCGCGCGGCAGGCCGATGGAGGCGGCCGCCTCGCGCAGCGTATCCGGCACCAGCGTGAGCATGTCCTCGGTGGTGCGCACCACCACCGGCACGACGATGACGGCGAGCGAGAGAGCGCCGGCCCAGCCGGAGAAATGGCCCATCTGCGCGACCATCACCTCGTAGATGAACAGGCCGATCACGATCGAGGGCGCGCTCAGCAGGATGTCGTTGATGAAGCGCACGACGGTGCTGAGCTTGTCGTAGCGGCCGTACTCGGCCATGTAGGTGCCGGCCAGCACGCCGAGCGGCGTGCCGATCGCCACGGCCACCGCCGTCATCAACAGGCTGCCCATGATCGGGTTGAGCAGGCCGCCTTTGGAGCCGGGCGGCGGCGTCATCTGCGTGAACACCGCCAGGTTGAGACCGCTGAAGCCTTCCCAGAGCAGGTCGGCCAGGATGAGCACCAGCCAGATCAAGCCGAACGCCGTCGCGGCATAGGCCAGCCCGATCGCGACATTATTGCGGTGCCGCCGGATGGTATGGAGCGTTTTCGATCGCTCGACGGCCATGGTCAGCCTCCCACCCGCGCGTTGATGCGCATCAGCATGAGCCGGGCGATCGCAAGCACGATGAAGGTGATGACGAACAGGATGAGGCCGAGCGCGATCAGCGAGGAGGTGTAGAGATCGCCGACCGCCTCGGTGAATTCGTTGGCGATGGTCGCCGAGATGGTGGTGCCGGGCGCCAGGATCGAGGCGGAAATTCGGTGGGCGTTGCCGATGACGAAGGTGACCGCCATGGTCTCGCCGAGCGCGCGGCCGAGGCCGAGCATGACCCCGCCGATCACGCCGACGCGCGCGTAGGGCAGCACCACATAGCGCACCACCTCCCAGGTGGTGCAGCCGACGCCGTAGGCCGCCTCCTTCAGCACCGGCGGCACCGCCTCGAACACGTCGCGCGAGATCGAGGTGATGAACGGCAGCACCATGACGGCGAGGATGAGGCCGGCGGTCAGGATGCCGATGCCGTAGGGCGGGCCTTCGAACAGCACGCCGATGCCGGGTATGTTGCCCAGCGTGTCGATCAGGAAGGGCTGCACGTATTGCTGCAGGAACGGCGCGAACACGAACAGGCCCCAGATGCCGTAGATGATCGAGGGGATGCCGGCCAACAGCTCGATGGCGATGCCGATCGGGCGGCGCAGCCACATCGGACACAGTTCGGTGAGGAACAGCGCGATGAACAGGCCGACCGGCACGGCGATCAGCATGGCGATGATCGAGGTGACGATGGTGCCGTAGATCGGCGCGAGGGCGCCGAATTTCTCGGTCACCGGGTTCCACACCTCGGTATAGAGGAAGCTGAAGCCGTAGGCCCGCAGCGCCGGCAGCGAGCCGTGGATCAGCGAGACGATGATACCGCTGAGGATGATCAGCACCGCGATGGCCGCGGCACGCGTGAGATGGCGGAACGCGGCATCCCGGAAGCGCAGACGCTGCAACGCCTTGGACCGATCGACCGCCTCACCGACCGGAATGGCGCCACCGCCCTGCAACGCTACGTCGACCACAGGCCGCCTCCCGGTCTGCATCCGGCTCTCCCTTGAAGGCTACGCGATGTCCGGGAGAGCCACTCAAACGGCCCGGAGGCCATAAGACAAGCCGCCTTGTGGGCGGCGGTGGAGAAAAACGGGGGCGCCGGAACCGGCGCCCCCATCGCTTATCGATGCATTACATCGCGGGCAGGTCTTTGATGTCGGCCTTCCACATGTGCTCGACCTGGTCGACCACCTTCTGCGGCATCGGCACGTAGTCGAGCGACTCGGCCATCTTGGCGCCGCTCTTGTAGCACCAGGCGAAGAACTTGATCGCCTGCGCGCTCGCCTTCGGATCCTGCGGCTTCTTGTACATCAGGATCCAGGTCGCGGTGGTCATCGGCCAGGAATTGGCGCCGGGCTGGTTGGCCAGGATGACGCCGAAACCGGGCTGCGAGCTCCAGTCGGCGCCGGCGGCGGCGGCCTGGAAGGTCTCGGAGGTCGGCGCGACGGTCTTGCCGTCCTTGTTCAGCATCTTGGTGTAGGTCAGCTTGTTCTGCAGCGCGTAGGCATACTCGACGTAACCGATCGAGTTCTTGGTGTTGCCGACGTTGTTGGCAACGCCTTCGTTGCCCTTGGCGCCGATGCCGACCGGCCACTGCACCGAGGTGTTGTGGCCGACCTTGGAGGCCCACTCCTTGCTCACGTCACCCAGGTAATAGGTGAAGTTGAAGGTGGTGCCGGAGCCGTCCGAGCGGTGCACGACCGCGATGGCCGCGTTCGGCAGCTTGGCGCTCGGGTTGAGCTTCTTGAGCGCGGCGTCGTTCCACTTCTTGATCTTGCCCATGTAGATATCGGCCAAGGTCGCCCCGTCGATGACGAGCTCGCCCGGCTTGATGCCTTCGACGTTGACGACCGGCACGATGCCGCCCATCACCATCGGGAACTGCACGAGGCCGTACTGGTCGAGCTCCTTGCCCGGACGCGGCGCGTCGGAGGCGCCGAAGGTGACGGTCTTGGCGTGGATCTGCTTGATGCCGCCGCCGGAGCCGATGGATTGATAGTTCAGGCCGATGCCGGTCTCTTTCTTATAGGCGTCGGCCCACTTGGCGTAGACCGGATAGGGGAAGGTGGCGCCGGCGCCGGAAATGTTTTCGGCCTTCGCCGGAGCGATGGCTGCCGTCGCGGCAATCAAGCCGGCGGCCGCTGCCTGCGTAAAGAACCTGGCGGTCCAATGTTTCACGGGGTCTCTCCATGGTTTGCGGCTAAAGGCATGCGCGAGCACTGCTGCCCGTGGCATCCACTTCGTGCCCGTCGGACGGGCCGCCGCGTTGCTTTCTGACGCACTCCAGAATCGAACTTCGGACGGGAGTTTGTTGTTGGCGCTGGGATGGTCTCCGAAGCCGGGGCCAGCCTTAGGCGTCGCGTGTCACCTTTCTATTACGGTTCGGTGACAGTCCCATGACAAAGCAAGTATTTGATTCTTAAGGTGTTTCAGTTCCGGCGGCGGAATCGTCGGTGGGCAACGGCAGATGCATTGTGAAGGCGGCGCCCTGCCCCGGGGTGCTCTCGATCGAGAGCCGGCCGCCGTGCCGGTTGAGCACGTGCTTGACCAGCGCCAGCCCCAGGCCGGTGCCGCCTTGCGCGCGGCTTTCGGAAACGTCGACGCGGTAAAAGCGCTCGGTCAGCCGCGGCACGTGCTCGGGCGCGATACCGGGCCCGAAGTCGCGCACCGAAAGCCGCGCCTCGGGAGCGCCGGTGCGGGTCTGCGCGCGCGCGAGCGTGATGTCGACGCGCTTGCCGGCGGCGCCGTATTTGAGCGCGTTCTCCACCAGGTTCTCGAGCGCGCGGATCAGCTCGTCGCGGTCGCCCAGCACCGTGAGCTGCTCGGCGGGCGCGTTGACCTTGATCTCGACGCCGCGGTCGCGCGCCAGCATTTGCAGGCCGTCCGCCACCTGCCGCACGATCGACGAAAGATCGACGGGCGTGTTCGGCTGCAGATGCGCGTTGAGCTCGATGCGCGACAGCGACAGCAGATCGTCGATCAGCCGCGCCATGCGCGTGGCCTGGCCCTGCATGATGCTCAAGAATTTCGTGCGCGCGGCGGGATCGTCCCTGGCCGGGCCCTGCAGGGTCTCGATGAAGCCGAGCAGAGCGGCGAGCGGCGTGCGCAGTTCGTGGCTGGCATTGGCGATGAAGTCGGCGCGCATTTCCTCGACGCGACGCAGCGGCGTGAGATCGTTGAAGATCATCATGAGCACATCGGTGGCGACGCCCTCCGTCCCGGTCGAAAGCCGCACCGGCGTCACGAAGGCCTCGAACCACCGATCGAGCGGCACCCGCTCGAAGAATTCCACCCGCTGCGGTTCGCGCCGCCTGGTGGCGCGGCGGATGGCGTCGACCAGTTCCGGCATGCGCAGCGCGATCAGCGCGGGTTCGCCGCGCCGCAAGGCCGGCGCGATAGCCGCGGCCGCCTCGTTGAAGGCGATCACGCGGCCTTCGCGGTCGAGCACCGCGGCCGGCTGCGGCAGGCCGCCGATGAGCTGCTCGATCAGCGCCACCTGCCCCGGCACGCGCTCGCTCCCCGCCGGCGCGACGCCCGCCGCCGTCACGCCCGGCCGACCGAGCAGCGCCGCCCAGGCTGCGCGCAGGCGCCCGAGCAGGCCCGCGCGGTAGGCGAAATTGTCCCGGTCGGTCGCCATGTTCAGTCGGCGTTGCTGTTCTTACGCTCGATTTCGGTGACGAATGGCTCGCTCACTTCGATCCTTGCCGGACGCGGCTGCGCCTTGTGCGCGCGCATGAAGACCAGCTCGCGCGTGCCCAGTATGGCCAGCGCCAGCACGAAAGGCACGATATAATAGAGCACCCGAAACAGGAGCAGCCCGGCCACCAGGTCTTCCTTCGGGAATTGCCACAGGGCGACCAGCATGGCGGCGTCGAACACGCCGAGGCCGCCCGGGGCATGACTGGCAAAGCCCAGCATGGTGGCGGAGACGAACACCACCAGCAGCGTGACGAAGCCGATATTGGGCTCGCCCGGCAGCAGCATCCACATGGCCATCGTGCAGAAGCCGAGGTCGAACAGGCCGATAACGATCTGCACCAGCGTGGACGGGCCGTTCGGCAGGCGCACCTTCCATTGCCCCTGGCCGATCTCGCGCGACGCGCTCCACACCCAGCCAATGTAGGAAAACAGCACGGCCAGGATGACGACCGCGATGCCGCGGTTGAGCCAGCCGGGAAATTGCGTGATCGGGCTCGCCGCGTGCGGCTCGATGGTGACGCTCAAGCCCAGTACGGTGGCGTTGCCGAGCCAAAACGTGAGACCGGCGACGAAACAGATCTTGGCAACCTCGATGGCGGTCAGACCGAAGGCCGAATAGATGCGGTAGCGCACCGCGCCGCCGGTGAACACGGTGGCGCCGATATTGTGGCCGACCGCGTAGCTGGTGAAGCCCGACAGCGCGGCGATGCGATACGGGACCTCGGCGCGACCGATGGTGCGCAGCGCGAACCAGTCGTAGAAGGTGAGCGTGAAATAACCGCCGGCGACGCAAACCGCCGCCACCGCGATGTCGAAACGCGGGGTCGCCTTCAGCGCGACGAGTACGCCGTCGACGTCGAGGTGGCGCAGCATGTGAAACAGCACCACCACCGCGACCGCGATGATGGACAGGCTGACCACCACGCCGATGCGATGCCAGCCGATCGTGTGCTGGAAAAAACGCGCCACCGCGCGCAACGAATTGAGCATCCTTCCTCCGCGCCGGCCGCGTGGAACCATGAAACGCCCCGCTGCCCGCGCGCCCGAAGCGGGCGCCGCGCTCCCCTAGCAGAACTGCGCAAAAGGCGCGAGTGCGCAGCCAAAAGCCCCTCGGAGGCGCCGCTTGCGCTGATTTGCCGCCCGAAAAAGCGCCCCGCGCGCGCCGAACCTTGTTCCGTCTGGGGCGTTTTCCAGCCATATTCGTTCAGTGGCGGCGCAAGCCGTCCGGGGGCGGCGACGACAATCCGGTCTTTGCCTATGTCCGATGTCCCATCGTCATCCGCTCACGCGCCCGAACCCAGCCGCCGCGACTTTCTCTATATCGCCACCGGCGCCGTCGCCGCCTTCGGCGCCGCCGCCACGCTGGTGCCGCTGATCGACCAGATGAACCCGGACGCCGCCACGCTCGCCGCCGGCGGCCCGGTCGATCTCGACCTCACCAAGGTGGCGCCCGGCCAACAGGTGCAGGTGCGCTGGCGCAGCCGCCCGATCTTCGTGATCAATCGCACGCCGGAAGCATTGAAGGCATTGCAATCGAAGGAAGTGCTCGACCGGCTGTCCGATCCCCAATCGCAGGACCATCAGCAGCCGCAATACGCGCAGAACTGGCACCGCTCGATCAAGCCGGAATACGGCGTGCTGGTCGGCATCTGCACGCATCTCGGCTGCCTGCCATTGTTCTTCCCGCAGCCGAACAAGACGACGCCGACCGCCGACTGGCCGGGCGGCTATTTCTGCCCCTGCCATGGCTCGAAATACGATCTCGCCGGCCGCGTCTATTCCGGCGTGCCGGCGCCTTACAACCTGCCGGTGCCGCCCTATCATTACGTCAACGACAAGAAAATTCGCATCGGCGAAAATCCCAAGGGCGAGACTTTCGATTTCGGCTCCATCCTGCAGATTTAGACCCGGGTTCGCAGGCCGCCGGGCGCGCGAAACGCGCGCTATGTTTCGCTTGCGCTCACCAGGCGAAGTTGCCATCTGAGGCGAGCTTTCACGCGCCTTTGGACGTGCAATGACCGCCACCGAGCAACCGCCCATGATGCCGCTGCGCGTGACGCGCAATGAGAAAATAGCCGACGGCATCAATCTCATCGAATTCCGCGACCCGGCCGCAAAGCCGCTGCCCGCGTTCACCGCCGGCGCGCATATCGCCATCCGCGTGCCGAACGGGCTGCTGCGCAAATATTCGCTGTGCAACGATCCGTCCGAGCGCGACCGTTACCAGGTCGCGGTCAAGCGCGAGGCCAACGGACGCGGCGGCTCCACCGATCTGATCGACAACACCAAGACTGGCGACGAGTTGATGGTGGCGCCGCCGGTGAACGATTTCGGCCTGCCGCCGCGCGCGCAGGATTTCCTGTTCATCGCCGGCGGCATCGGCATCACGCCGATCATGGCGATGATCAGCGAAGTGAGGCGGCAGGGCAAACGCTTCCGGCTGTTCTACTGCACGCGCTCGTCGGAGACGACGGCCTTCGCCGACGAACTGAGCAAGCCCGAATACGAGGGCCTGGTCACCATCCATCACGACCAGGGCGATCCGTCCTGCTCGCTCGATCTGAAGCCGATCCTGGCCGAGCGCAAGAACCGCGAACATCTTTACTGCTGCGGCCCGCGTCCGCTGATGGAAGCGGTGCGGCACATGACCGACCACTGGTCGCCGACCGCGGTGCATTTCGAGGCGTTCAGCGAGGCGGAGACGCACAAGCCGGACGACAAGCCGTTCAAGGTGCGGCTCGCCAAGTCCGGCAAGACGGTCGAGGTGCCGGTGACCAAGACCATCCTGGAAGTGCTGCGCGAGAACGGGCTGGAGGTGCCGAGCAGTTGCGAGACCGGCACCTGCGGCACCTGCCGCACCAAGCTGCTGGCGGGCGAGGCCGACCACCGCGACCTGGTGCTGGCCGATCACGAGCGCAAGGATCAGATCATGATCTGCGTGTCGCGCGCCAAGACGGACGAGATTACGATCGACCGCTAAATCGAATTGGATTGAGGCTTGGCCACGCGCTCGCTTCACCTCTCCCATAGGGAGAGGTCGACGCGCTATGGCTCGTCGGGTGAGGGGTCATCGCCTCACGTGAGTCTCGGAGCCCCTAACCCTCTCCCCAATGGGGAGAGGAAGCGCGCCGTCCCTTTGGCAACACTCCACCCAACAAAAGTCCCGCGCTACTCCCGAATCGTCCGCAGATAATCGCGCAGGTCGCGCGCGTCCTGCGGGCTGAACCTGAATTCCGGCATGTCGGGATGATTGGACGAGATGCCCCGGATCAGCCGTTGCGGAAAATTGTCGAGATCGAACTTGTCGCCGAAGGTGCGAAACGGCGGCGCGCCTTCGTGCGGGCTCTTGCCGGTCTTGCCGACGGCGTGGCAGGGCGCGCAGAACTTCTCGGCCAGCGCGCGGCCGTGAACGGCGGGGTCCTGCGACTCGTTTTGCGCGCCGGCGGCGGCGCAGGGCAGCGCGAGCGCGGTCACGAGCGCAACCATGAGCGCGACTATGGCGGCGATCGGGGTTGAGACTTTCATCGGCCCTATCTCGGCGCTCTTTGCGGATAATCGATGGCGCGCCGGAAGGGATTCGAACCCCTGACCCCCAGATTCGAAGTCTGGTGCTCTATCCAGCTGAGCTACCGGCGCCGGTTGCGCGAAACACGCACGGGCGCCTTCTTGCCATTTTCGTTCTAGCCCAGCAAGCTCCCCACTTGCCGGCGACGATCGTTTCGACATCCTCTTCCTGCGCCGCGTCGACGATCGCCTGCGCGCCACCGGATGCGTTTCATCGCCGGCGCCGACTTTCTCGCCGCCCGCCAACGCACATTCAATTCGTTGTGCCGGCAGACGTTTTCGATTCCTACCGAGCAAGCGCGTTGCCTCCGACTTGGCCGCCCGCCCCGGGGATGCGCGCTGCCCGGGGAAATCTGCGCTATGATCGACAAAAATGGGATTCCAGGACAGATGACGGATTTCACCACCATAAAGCTCGAGCGGCGGGACGCGGTCGCGTTGTTGACGCTGTCGCGGCCCGAGCGCGCCAACGCCCTCAACCAGGCGATGCTGACGGAGATCGGCGCCGCGCTCGACGAGGTCGAGGGCGATTTCGCGATGCGGGCGCTGATCGTCACCGGCGCGGGCGCGGCGTTCTCGTCCGGCTTCGACCTCAAGGAGCAGATGGAGCGGCGCCCGACCGGCACCGAGCAATGGCGCGGCCTCCTGCGCAAGGACTTCGATACGATCATGCGCTTCTGGCACTGCCCGCTGCCGACCATCGCGGCGGTGCGCGGGCCCTGTCTCGCCGGCGCCTGCGAGCTGGCGCTCGCCTGCGACGTGACCGTCGCCGCGGAGGACGCCTTCTTTGGCGAGCCGGAATTGAAATTCGGCGCCGGCATCGTGGCGATGCTGCTGCCCTGGATCGTCGGACCGAAGATTGCCAAGGAGATCATCCTGACCGGCGCGGACCGCATCCCGGCCGCGCGCGCCTATCAGATCGGCATGGTCAATCGCGTGGTGAAAGCGGAGGCGCTCATGGAAACCGCACTCACCATGGCGCGTCACATCGCGGCCATCGATCCCAATCTGGTCAAAGAAACCAAGCGCGCGATCAACCGCGCCTTGGAAGCGCAGAACATGCTGACGGCGCTGGAAGAGGCGCTGGCGATCGATCTGGCGATCGAAGGCGCCGGCTCGCCCGACAAGATGCAATTCATGGACATCGCCCGCCGCGACGGCTTGAAGGCGGCGCTCGCCTGGCGCGACGCGCGCTTTCCGGGCCGGCCGGCATGAGCAGTGCGCTTGCCGATCTGCTTGGACGCGCGCTCGGCGAGGCCCAACGTGCGATCGAAAGCACGCACGACGAGCCGCTACCGCCGGACGCGCTGCTCGCGCTTGCCGCCGATGTCGAGCGCGCGCTCGCCGCGCAAGGCCTGGCGCGCGACGAGCCGGTGCACGTGCGCATCGGCAACCGCCCCGCCGACATCGGCGCGCTGCTCGGCGTGTGGCGCGCGGGCGGCGTCGCGGTGCCGGTGCATGTATCCTCGGCGCCGGCGACGCTTGCGCGCGTTCAGGACCTGACACGCGCGCGCTTTCTGGTCGACGGCGAGGCGCTTTCGGCCAACGGCCGCGACGCGCCGCCGCCGCGCGAAATGTTGCGCGACGCCGCGCTCATCATTTTTACCTCCGGCAGCACCGGGCTGCCGAAAGGCGCCGTCATCGGGCATGAGCGCCTTGCCGGCAAGATCGCGGTGCTCGAGCGCCTGCTCGCATTGCGCAGCGACGATACCGTGCTGCTGCCGCTGCAGATGACCTTCATCTTCGGACTCTGGGTCATGCTGCTCGCCTTGCAAGCCGGCGCGCGCCTCTTGCTGATGCCGAAAGCGAACCGCGAAACGCTCGCGCAGGCCCTCGCCGGCACGCGCGTGCTGGCCGCGGTGCCGTCGATGCTGCGCACGCTGCCGCTAGATGCGACGGCGCCCGGCTTGCGCCTGATCCTGACCGGCGGCGAGGCGCTGGCGCCCAAGCTGGCCGAAAGCCTGCGCGCGTTCGCGCCCGCCGCGCTCTACGATCTCTACGGCCTGACGGAAACCGGCTCATGCGACTTCTGCCTGGCGCCCGCCGATCAGCCGCAAGGATTTGGCACTATAGGCCGGCCGACCGAGCGCGTGGCATTTCGAATCGCGCCGGGCGGCGAGCTGCAGATCCGCTCGCCCTTCGGCATGCTCGGCTATCTCGACGCGCCGGACTTGACGCAAGCAGCCTTCGAAGACGGCTTCTTCAAGACCGGCGATCTCGCCGAGACGACTTCCGGCGGGCTCGTCAAACTCGTCGGCCGCGCCAAGGACATGATTTCGCGCGGCGGCCTCAAGATCGCGCCGCTCGAAGTCGATCATTTGTTGGCCGAACATCCCGACGTGGCGGCCGCGCTGTGCGCCGGCGTCGCGGACGAACGATTGGGCGAGGTCGTTCACGCCGTCGTGGTGCCGCGGCCGGGCCGCACGGTCGACGTCGCGCGATTGCGCGCCTGGCTCACCGAGCGCACCGAGCGCTACAAGGTGCCGGAAGTGTTCTACGTGCGCGACGCCCTGCCGAGCGGCGCGACCGGCAAGGCCGACCGGCGCGCGGTGGCGCGGCTGGCCGAAAGCGAATGAAGGATTGCGGGAAGCGATAAAGAATGGCGCGCCCGAAAGGATTCGAACCTCTGACCCCCAAATTCGTAGTCTGGTGCTCTATCCAGCTGAGCTACGGGCGCGTGTTCCGCAGCCCGCGAGGGGGGCCGGCGGAACCGGCATTAGCTAACGTTTCGGCCCTCTATTGGCAAGGGTTGCCGGGCCGCCGTACTCAGGCGCGGGCGCGTTCGCCGCGTCGTGAACTGAGGTCGACCGCGCGGTCCGGGATGGCGATGCGGAAGGTCGCCCCGATGGTGCCCGGCACCAGCGAAATCTCGCCGCCATGCGCGCGCACCAGTTCGGCCGCGATGGCGAGCCCCAGGCCGGCGCCGCCCGCGCGCGTCGAGCCCTGGAAGGCCTGGAACAGGTGGACGCGCGCCTTTTCCGGTACACCCGGCCCGGTATCGGATACTTCGAGCACGACGACGCTCCCCTCGCGCCGTCCGGTGATGCGGATCTGGTCGCGCGCCGGATCGCGCTGACCCCTCTGCTCCAGCGCCTGCACGGCGTTGCGCGCGACATTGACCAGCACGCGGAACAGTTGATCGTGATCGGCCTCGACGGTGAGGCCGCGCTCGACCGACACGATCCAGCGGATCGGCACGTCGATCGAAAGGCCGAGCGCCTCGTGCACCTCCTCGATCAGCGGCTCGAGTTGAACGGTCTTGCGCTCGGGCGGCGCCTCCTGCGCCCGGCCGTAGGACAGCGTCGACTGGCAGAAGGCGATGGCGCGCTCGAGCGCGCGCATCAGCTTGGGGGCGAAGCGCTGCACCTTCGGGTCGGGCACGTGCGCGAGCTGGTCGGAGAACAGTTGCGCGGAGGCGAGCAGGTTGCGCAGGTCGTGATTGATCTTGGATACCGCGAGGCCGAGCGCGGCGAGCCGGCTCTGCTGATGCAGCATGGAGGCGAGCTCGCGCTGCATGGCGGCGAGCTCCTCCTCGGCGGTGCCGACTTCGTCGCCGCGCCCGGACTCCGCGATGATGCGCGCGGGATTTTCCGGATCGGCGCGAAAGGCGACCATGTTGTCGGTGATGCGCCGCATCGGCCGCACCAGCAGATAGTTGAGCGCCAGGAAGACCAGCGCCGCGGTGATGCCGGAGATGACCAGCGACAAGAGCAGGATGTTGACCGAGAAGGCCCACATGGCCTTGGCGAGCGGCGCTTCGTCGAGCACGATTTCGAGAAACTCGCCATGCGCCATTGGCGCCGGTCCCACCACGCGGATCACGTCGTTGGGCTGGCAGAAAAGCAGGGTATCGAAGGCGTGCATGATCGCGCGCCACCAAGTGACACTGCGCATGTCGATGTCCTGCGCGATCTTCGTCGGCATGGTGGAGGCCGCGAGCAGGCGGCGCTCGCTGCCCATCTTGATCGCCAGCGCGCGCGCGCCGATGCTTTTCAGGATCTGCTTGGCGAGGCTTTCCGGCACCATGCCGGTGGGCGAGGCCTCCAGCACCAGCGCGGCGGTGTGCGCGGCGGCGAGCCGGTCGTTCAGCCAGTTGAGACGGAAATTGGCGACCGAGGGTACATAGATCAGGATTTCCGCCAGCATCACGAACACGACGGTGAGCAACAAGAGCTTGCCGGACAGGCCGACGCGCAGACCCGGCGGGCGCGCCGCCGGTCCGGGCGTGATGGTCTCCACTGCCGAGTCGTGATGCTCTGCCAAGTCCGCCTCAACCGAACAGTCGCATGAATCGGATGATCCGCCGCACCATTGGGCTCGTCAATTTGGGCGTAAAATAGTCGATTGCCGCGCGCTTGCCGATTTCCGACAGGGTCGGATAGGGCAGCACCATATCGGTCATCGCCTTGATATCGAGACCTTGCGTCAGCGCCAGCACCCAGGGCGCGATCAATTCGCCGGCCTGCGCGCCGACGATGGATACGCCCAGGATGCGGCCTTTGGGCGTGGTGACGACCTTGATGTGGCCGTGGGCCTCGCGCTCGGTCTGCGCGCGGTCGTTATCATGATAGGGCCAGCGCAGCACCCGCAGCTTCTTGTAGCGGCGTGCCCGCGCCTGCGCTTCGGTCATGCCGACCTGCGCCAGTTCCGGCTCGGTGAAGGTGACCCAGGGAATGACGCCCTTGTTCACGTTCACCGGCTGGCGGAACAGCGCGTTCCGGATCACCAGACCGGCGTGGTAATTGGCGGCGTGCGTGAACTTGGGCTGCCCCGCGGCGGCGTCGCCGATGGCATAGACGCGGCGATTGCGCGTCTTGAGCTTGCGGTTGACGAAAACGCCGCTGCGGTCGTAGCGCACGCCGGCGGCGGCGAGATCGAGGCCGTCGACCGAAGGCCGGCGCCCGGCGGCGACCAGCAGATGGCTGCCTTCAACCTTCTCTTCACCGTCGGCGCCTTCAAACGTCACGGTGACGCCGCCGCTTGCGTAATCGACGCGCTTGACCTGCACGCCGGCGCGCACCACGACGCCCTCGCGCTCGAGCTGCGCAACGACGATGCGTGCGCATTCCGGATCGTCGTTCGGCAGCGGAACCGCCGCTTCCAGCACCGTCACGTCGCTGCCGAGCCGACGGAAACCTTGCGCCATTTCCATGCCGATGGGACCCGCGCCGATGATGGCGAGATGGCGCGGCTGCGTGGCGAGATCGAAGATGGTCTCGTTGGTCAGGAACGGTCCGCTGTCGAGGCCGGGGATCGGCGGGATGGCCGGCGTCGAACCGGTCGCGATCACGAAGCGGCGGGCGCGGATGGCGTATTGGTCGCCGACCACCACGGTACGGCGGTCCTTAAACTGCGCGTGGCCCTTGATCACCCGCACGCCGAGCCCCGTGAAGCGCTCGGCGGAATTGGTCGGCGCGATCGAGGCGATCACGCGCTGCACGTGATCGTGCACCTTGGCAAAGTCGACCTGCGCCGTCGCCTCGATGCCGAAGCCTTGCGCGCTGCGGGCAAGCGCGGCGCGCTTGGCCGCCGCCAGCAATGCCTTCGACGGCACGCAGCCGGTATTGAGGCAGTCGCCGCCCATCTTGTGGCGCTCGACCAGCACGCAGGAAACCCCGAACAGCGCGGCTGCGGCGGCGACCGACAGGCCGCCGGAGCCGGCGCCGATGACGCAGATGTCGGGTGTCAGTGTTTCGGCCATGCCCCCTCACCTTTTCCCGCGCGACATTATCACGTGGCGCGCGAACGCGCCCGCAAATGCCTGAACAGCGCCGGCACCAGGGCCAGCACGCCGAGCGCGACCAGCGCCCCGATCAGCTCGGGCGTGAGCACGCCGCTCACATTGAAGGTAAGATGGCAATCGCCGCGCCCGGCGGCCATGCAGGCATCGTATGTGTGCTTCTGGGCGGCGATGACGCTGTCGAGACCGGTACCGGCGAAGGCATAGACCAGCCCGCCCGGGATAATGCCGAGCGCGGTGGCGGCGACGAAGGTCGTGAGCTTCACGCCGGCGAATGCCGGCACCAAGTTGACCAGGAAAAACGGAAAGGCCGGCACCAGGCGCAGGAACAAGAGATAGCTGAAGGCGTCGTCGCGGAAGCCTTGCGCGAGTTGCTGCGCGCGCGGGCCGGCCTTCTTCAGTAGCGGCTCACCCAGCGCGGTACGTGCGACCAAAAAGATCACCGTTGCTCCCAGCGTCGCCCCGACGACGGCGGCGCCGGCACCGATCCCGACCCCGAACACGAACCCGCCCGCCACCGTCAGGAAGGTGGCGCCCGGCAGCGAGAGGGCGACCGTGACGACATAGAGCCCGATATAGGCCAGCACCGCGAGCGCCCGGTGCGCCATGACGAAACCATCGATGGCCGCCCGGTGCCGGACCAGCGATTCGAGCGAGATCACCCCGCGCCCGAATGCGAAATAGGCCGCAATGCCCAAAAGCACGATGACCACCAGCGGAATTAGCCGGCGGGCGAGGCTTGCGGAGCGGGCGGGGCGCTGCTCGGACATGCGCGCTATATACACGGGCGCTCGGCCGGCGGGCGGTGGAATCACCCGCTTGTGAGGCTAATTGACCGGCCCTTCCGGGCCGCCGCGGCGCCGCCGGGCCCGCATTGACGGGCCTTAGACCCTCCCTTATAAGCCGCGCAAAATCGCGTGCCGATCCGCGCCTGAAGCGGATTTTCATGGCGAATGGCGGGGCGGCGCTAACGCCTCGCGCCGCCACGGCGCCTCCAGCGGAGAACAGAAACGTGAAGCGGACCTACCAACCGAGCAAGCTTGTGCGCAAGCGCCGTCACGGTTTCCGCACGCGCATGGCCACCAAGGGCGGACGCAAGGTGGTGGCGGCGCGGCGCGGGCGCGGGCGCAAGAAGCTGTCGGCCTGACAAGAGGCCGCAAACGGTCCGCGGCGCCTGTTTCCATGGAACGACTGCGGCAACGGGCGGACTTTCTGGCAGCGGCGGCCGGACGCAAGGTCGCCGCTGCGGCGTTCGTGGTACAGACGCGCCGCCGGACCGACGACGGGCCGGTGCGCATCGGCTTCACCGTGTCGAAGAAGGTCGGCAATTCGGTCGAGCGCAACCGGGTTCGCCGCCGCTTACGGGAACTGGTGCGGCTTTCCGCCGGGGACCGGACGCGGAGCGGTCATGATTACGTGCTAGTCGGCCGTCGCGCGGCGCTCAAATTGCCGTTCGGTCGCATGGTGCAGGACTTTGACGGCGCGCTGCGGCGCCTACATGAGGGGCGCGACGGCAAAACGGAAAAGCGATGACCGACAAGAACACCATCCTCGCCATCATATTGTCGGCCGTCGTGCTGATCGGGTGGCAATATTTCGTGGGGCTGCCGCAGCAGAAGAAGCAGCTCGCGCAGCAGCAGCAGCAGTCTCAGCTGGTTAAGAAGGAAGCCGCCGAGGCGGGCAAGACCGCGCCGCAGGCGCCAAGTGCGCCGAATGGTGCGCCACAGGCTCCCGGCCAAAGCGGTCAAGCCGGCCAGCCGGCGCCGGTGACGGCGGCGAGCCGCGCGCAGGCGCTGAAGGCTTCGCCGCGCGTCGCGATCCAGACCCCCAGCATCGAAGGCTCGATCGCGCTCAAGGGCGCGCGCATCGACGACGTCTCGCTCGTGAAGTTCCACGAGACGGTCGACAAGGATTCGCCGCCGATCGTGCTGCTGTCGCCGTCGGGCAGCGCCGACCCGTTCTATGCCGCCTTCGGCTGGACCGCGGGCGCCGGCAGCAAGGTCAAGCTGCCGACCGACGACACGCTGTGGAAGCAGGAGGGCTCGGGCCCCCTCACCGTCTCCCACCCGGTGACGCTGACCTGGGACAACGGCGAAGGCCTTACAGTTCCGCCGCACGATCTCCATCGACAGCAAGTACCTGTTCACCGTCAAGGAAGAGGTCACCAACAAGGGCGGCGACGCCGGTCACGCTCTATCCTTACGGGCTGATCTCGCGCCACGGCACGCCGAAGACCGCCGGCTATTACATCCTGCATGAGGGCCTGGTCGGCTATCTCGGCAGCGAGGGCCTGCAGGAATACACCTACAAGAAGATGGAAGACCTCAAGCCGAACGCCAACGGCGTCAAATCGGTCGACTTCAACGTGACCGACGGCTGGCTCGGCATCACCGACAAATACTGGGCGGCGACGCTGCTGCCGCCGACCGGCGACAAGCTGAACGCGCACTATACCACCGGCACGCTCGGCAAGACGCCGACCTATCAGACCGACTATCTGCTGCCCGCGCGCAACGTGGCGCCCGGCGCGAGCGCCTCGTCGACCACGCGGCTGTTCGCCGGCGCCAAGGAAACCAACGTCATCAACGCCTACGAGAGCGCGCTCAAGCTCAACCACTTCGATCTGCTGATCGACTGGGGCTGGTTCTATTTCATCACCAAGCCGCTGTTCAACGTGATCGACTATTTCTACCGGCTGGTCGGCAATTTCGGCCTCGCCATCCTGATCGTCACCGTGCTGATCAAGGTCGCGTTCTTCCCGCTGGCCAACAAATCCTACGCCTCGATGGCCAAGATGAAGGCGGTGCAGCCGCAGATGCAGCGCTTGCGCGAGCAGTATCCCGACGACAAGGTCAAGCAGCAGCAGGAACTGATGGCGCTCTACAAGAAGGAGAAGATCAATCCTCTTGCGGGCTGTCTGCCGATCGCCATCCAGATCCCGGTGTTCTTCTCGCTCTACAAGGTGCTGTTCGTCACCATCGAGATGCGGCACGCGCCGTTCTTCGGCTGGATCCACGACCTGTCGGCGCCCGACCCGACCAACATCTTCACGCTGTTCGGCCTGCTGCACTACGACCCGACGGTGGTGCCGATGGTCGGGCACTTCCTGCATCTCGGCCTGTGGCCGCTGATCATGGGCGTGACCATGTGGGCGCAGATGAAGCTCAACCCGACGCCGCCGGACCCGACGCAGGCGATGATCTTCAACTGGATGCCGGTGATCTTCACCTTCATGCTCGGGAGTTTCCCGGCGGGGCTGGTGATCTACTGGGCCTGGAACAACACGCTGTCGGTGGCGCAGCAGAGCGTCATCATGAAGAAGCACGGGGCGAAGATCGAGCTGTTCGATAATATCAAGAGCGTGTTTGTGAGGAAGAAGGCGTAAAAGGCGTAGGGGTCGTGAACTAGGCGCCGCTCCTGAGATCGTGCCGCTCGATCACAGGTAGGGTACGTAGCGATCCACGATGATCTGAGTGAGTTGCTCTCCTCTCTTCGTTAGCAGTTCAAGGTCCTTCGCTGACATGGGTGCGAAGTCCGTTGGGTAATTGCGGACGTCGTCCCGGGTCACCAGGTCAACGGGACAATGAGGTAGCTGATGGTCTTGCTGACCCAAGTAGACCATCGCAAAGCCGCCCAATTCACCAGTTTCCACTTGGCGGTGAAGGCGCGCATAAACATGGTCCTGTGCCTTACGGTGTACGGCTTCAAACGATTTAGCGACCCGGCCGCCCCACCAGAACGGGCGATCACCGCCTTCAAGTTGTCCGGGGCCCGCGTTTAGACTTATGATGTGGGTTACGGGATAGGTATCAGTGATCTTACCGTCTCTTCCCGGCTCCAGAACAGCGACTCCCAGATTGTCGAAGACGCCCCCATCGGTAAGGGCGACGGTTCGCTTCTCGCTATGGTCTCCCCTTACGAACTCGAAGGTCTCGATCAATGGAGGCAACAGAACGGGAAACGCCGCCGACGCCGCCACAGCTTTGGCAACGGTTGGGACCGCCCCCACAATCTGCCCGTAACGCCAGCCACCCGATCTCTTCGACCCGAACCGAAATGCCGTGCCGGTCCTGAGATCGCAAGCATTTATCACGACATATAATCTGTCACGCGAGACGTCATGCATCGTCTTGGAGCCAAAGATCTTAGTCAACGCTCTTTCGAACGCCCTCGTCAGGCTTCCCCAGATCGGGAGCGACTGGCGAATGCTTGCAAGTCTCGTTTCAATACGAAGCGTCGGGATGGCTACTAATGTTCGAAGCAACGCCAAAAACGACGTGACGCTCCACAGCATCATGGCCGGAATACCGCTCAGGACAAGCGTGAGAACGATTCTGCCTAACTCGGGGCTCAACATGGCTTCCCGGAGAATCGACCGTTGCAGTCCCTTCTTGAGAAGCGCGACCACCTTCGCATCGAACGCGGCGAAATCATCCGAGCTGTACGCATAGCAAGCGCCGATCACGCTACCGCCGGAAACGGTCGACAACACCCGCACCTTGATCCAAAATTCCGCGGTCATGGAGGGCGCGCAGACATCCCAAGTGAAACGCCATTGCGCGAGCTCCCCCGCCGGACAGAGCAAGTCCGATGTATGGCTGCCGAAGTGGCCTACTGGGGCTTGTAGTCAGCTCGCTCAAAGACCGCCCCTGAAATAAGCTCAAACGATGAGAAAGCACCGATGATCATCATGAGAAACCGATTTGCCTCGAAGTCGTTACTCGTCATCAACTTCGCCATCGCGCTATGATCAGTGTCGCTGGGCATAGGGACCCCGCGTGGGTGCGTATGCCACATCCCCACAAAGGACACTGCGTTCCTAGTCCTCTTGACCTTCTCCGCATTTAATTCGGCAACGCCTTCCGTACCGCAGATGAACGCTGCGGGCGAATGGTAGCTGTCTGGCGGAGGCCCACTGATCTCATCGACCCAGATGATTTTCAGAAATTCATCGATGTGGCCAAACAGAACTCCACCGGTCTCTACGCGAGGCCCACGCACTCGCGCCGATTTTCGTATCCAATACCGCATCTCAGCGATCGCAGGTTGGCTGACTCGGATCTGATACCCGTGACGATTGTCTGGGAGAACAGTGTCTGCAAGCCAGTCGAATTCGAATTCGCGAGGAGACAAGCTTTGTTCTGCTCTCATGTCGAATGATCGCGCGCGCGAAGCCACCGGAGTAGTGCCGTCGGAAAGCCAGCGACTCGCAATGTTCGTCATTCGTGCCGAGAGCGCCATAACGTCAGCCGCCGACCCACGGAAGGTCGGGCTGGAGCAACCCGGCTCCGGTTGGAACAGTCGTGTCCTCTCGATTTCTACCGGCCAAAACTCGTCGAGCACGTGTTTAGCATGCGCCGTATTGCAGAAAGCAATCTTGCTGCGACGGTCGATGTCAAGTGTGATGCCGGGCACGGTTTGCACGGCCATCGTCATGAGCGCCTGATCGGCTCTGTGGCCAAGCGCCATCGAAATGATCGGTGGGTGTGCCTTGGGTGTCGAACGGAAAAGCTTTTCCAATGCAGTTGCGACCGTGGTCGATGCGGTCGCGTTGATGATCACATCGGCGGTCATGATCTCGGCACGGCGCTCGTCATTTTGAAGCCGTACTATTATGTCACTCCCGGCCGCTTTTTGCGTTGACGGCCGGATTGGCATTCTTGGCGTTCTGGGCTGTCGCCTCGGCCTTTCCGACGCCAACCTGATAGCGGTCGAACAACTGGCGTACCAAGACGCCTGGCTTCACGATATCCTTGTCGTACACGACCATCTTTCCAACGCCGGCACGCGCAAGCAGCATCGCAACGGCGCTACCGATAGCGCCACAGCCCAAGATTACGACGTGGCGGCCCCTCCACCATGCGGATACGCTATCTGTATCCCGCCGTGTGACAATCTCTGGACGATCCTCCAGGACGCTGCACCACTCAATTGTCGCTTTGTCGGCCCAAACATAGAAATCCCGCGATGTCCTCAAACTTGTCTTGGGTCGCGGCGCGGCAAGCAGCGCGGATCTCTTCCGCACGCTGAGCGTCCACGCGCCAAGCAGTCAGGTGCTGAAGCCGTTCGCCACCAGCTGTGCCGCGCATGGCTGTACCGAGGACAAAAATCAATGGCTTGTCGGATTCCGTCCTCAGCGCACCAAGTTGCATGACAAGCCGCACGATCTCGGCCGAAACGCCACGCTCCGCAAGCGTTTTTAGCAGGTCGGCCATCGTCTTGGGGTACTCGTGCGGCATGCCGGTGGGCAGCAACAGTGCCGCTGCCAACCTCGCATCGGGGACTTCCCCTGAATATTCGATCCATCGGCCAAGCTCGATCCGCACCTTATTGTCACGGACAATCTCAGCGTAGCCCGCCCAAAACGGAGGCTTGGGCACGGGAGTGTTATGCGTGGGGACGACTTTCAGGTCGCTGACGGCGTATGTAACTGGCGGATGAAGCGGCATCCCCGCCGGGTCAAGTTCATTGGCCGCAGCGGCACGAAGCCATTCATGGACACGTTGTATGAATCCGAAGAGTTCCATCCTCAGGTTGCCACTCGGTTTCAGGGGCTTGATATAGACAGATATAGTCGCCCCACTGCACGTGAGAAAAATCGCCGTACCGCTTGTGCGAGAAGTGCAGCCGCGGCAGTTCGAACGGAAAGTTCGGTGGGATGTGTAAAAGCAAGCGTTCGCGCACCCTGAGCGGAATTCCGCCGGGCTTGCGCTTATATGCCGAGCAATCAACCGAGAGCGAGACGGAGACGCTCTCGCTTTCCTTTTGCGCTTCGACGATATCGATGATCTCGAGCGCGCCCCCTGAGGCCCGGGCAATATCGGCCAGCTGGCCGAGCGCCCAAGCCTGCCCTTCGGATTTCATTCGCGGCCGAAACCAACCTTGGCGGTCGGCGGTGCCGCGCGGCCGCGCGCTGCATTGACAGCTGCCGCCAGTGTAGCGCGCGCACCTTCGGAAATCTCGAAGTCCTCGCCTACAAGTACGATCCCGCTCTCGGTCACTGTGAAGATGATCGGCCTCAGGTTTTCCGGCGTGCTGTATTCACCAGTGCAGAGGAATTCGTCTTTGACGATCTCCTCGTAGCGGTTTCTAGCTTTGACATGCGGAGGGTTATCACCAGGCGAATTGGACGCCGGGAACTCGGACGAACTCGACACGATATAGCCCACGTCAAGCTGCGGTTTCTGCAGTTCATTCATCGCATCTTGCCGCAGCTTTTCCGGCCCTTCACCGTCGCGCTCGTACATGATCTTTTTCGAGCAGTGATGCGGCGCGAGCAAGACGTTCCACCACAACATGTCATCGTTGTCGTGGTTGTGGGTCTCCTCGAAGACCTGCATCAACGTTGGATAGGAAACGTCACCTAGGAACAGGCCGAACATCCTGTGCTCGACGGAGCCCACGATGATGCGCATCGCGACACTGGTCTCGTTGCGTGCATCTGCGACACCTTCTTTGAACGGCCCGTGGATGAATGCGTGAAATCTGTCACTTGCGTCGACGCCATCGAGCTTGACGATCTCAGCCCCAGGACGTGTGCGGAATTCGTCCGGGAATCCGTGGTAGCGTTCGCCGGGCTCGAACAGCGAGCTATACCCGATGATCCTTACCCGGTCGCCCGCGCCCGGATCACTGCCCGCCTTGAATGTCTCTGCAGCTCGGCGACGAGCCTCCTTGCGAAATGCCTCGGCGTCCTCGCACAGGGCCTCCTGGTCCTCGTATTCGCGAAAGATGTGCGGGCTGTGCCAGAGCTCACCGATCACAACCCTTTTCAACAAGTCGGGGAATCCACGGCAGTGATCCTGATCGGGATGAGTGAGCACGAAGCATGATAGATAGGGCTTGCCGTTACGGCGCGGCAGTTTCGCAACGAGCTCATCCACAAGTGGGATATGCTCGTTGTCGTCGTCGTCCGCCATGACCTTGTCGTTCAGATCGATTTGAAGGACCTCTGTGTCGCTGATGACGACAGTGGTGCTGTCGCCATTACCGACCGGCCAAAAGATGAAGGAAGGACCTGCCAGATCTGCGAACATCGTGCCTCCTTGGCCGGTGTTGGCCACAAATATGCCGTCGATTCAAATTTCTTCCAAACGCGGGTTTCCGCCCCTGCAAGGCCGAGGGCGAGGAATGCCAGTTTGAATACCTAGGTATGCGCTAGGCCAAATCGCGCAATATCTAATCAAAAAGAAACTTTTTCTCGTAATATATTGACCTCGACGGCATTCGGAGTCCCTGTCTTCCTCGCTGATTTGCCCCCGACTGGGGCTGGTTCTATTTCATCACCAAGCCGCTGTTCAACGTGATCGACTATTTCTACCACCTGGTCGGCAATTTCGGCGCTCGCCATCCTGATCGTCACCGTGCTGATCAAGGTCGCTTCTTCCCGCTGGCGAATAAGTCCTACGCCTGGATTCTTAGCTTGGTCGCGCAATCTGGCGGCGAACCGGTTCCCACTTCGCCGGATTGCGCTCCATGGCCAAGATGAAGGCCGTGCACAGGCGCCGCGCGAGCTATCCCGACAATAAAGTTCACGGAAAATAGTCCTTGACAGCGTGACGCTCGTCCGCTAGCAAAGGCGCATTCCCCACACTTGGCTGCGGCGAAGCCGCCCCTTGAGTCCCCGCTTCCGCGGGGACGAACGGAATCGCGTGCCCGCCAAACACCCGTTCATTCCCATCCCCGCCTACGCAGGTACAGGCTCCAGCAGAAATGCAGGGCCGCTTGCCCGGAATCTCTGGCCCCTGGCGCGGCCAAGCGTTTCGAGATCGTAATTCGACTGCATGTTGAGCCACAGCTCGGGGCCGTTGCCGAAGAAGCGGCCGAGCCGCAGCGCCATCGGCGCCGTCACCGGCGCCCGCTCGCTCAAGATCGCGTAGAGCTGCGCCCGCGAAATGCCGAGCGCGCGCGCAACCTGCGCCTTCGGCATATCGACCGACGGCAGGATGTCCTCGCGCAGCAGCGCCCCGGGATGCACCGGCGCAATTCCCGCCGTCATGCTCTTTTTCTTGCGCATCAGTGATAGTCCTCCAGATCGACATCGACGGCGTCCACGCCGTCGCCGGCTTCTTTCCGATGGATGCGCGGGTCAAGCCCGCGCATGACGCGTTAATCCTCGTCTTCTCCTGGCACCAGCCGTTCGAGCGTTGCGATCAGCGGGACAAGATCGTCACGCAGCACCATCCAGGGCTAGCTCGTTCGGAAACCTTCGCCCCTGGGTCCCCGCTTTCGCGGGGACGAACGGAATAGAGCCGCGTCAAGGCAATTGCATCACGCTTTGAAGCCTCAAACCCCCAACAAGCCCTCAATCGCTTCCGCATTCGCCGCCGCGAATGGGTTGATCAGACGCAGGCCGTCGATCGTCCGGCCGTCCTGCATGTCTTCCGTCAGCAGGGCTTTCGCGCCGGCATCGATGGACGCGACGCACACCACGCCATCCCACAACTGCATGCGATGCGCGCGCGCCAGTTCGGCAGCGCCGTCGATGACGGCGTCGGTGGTCGGCGGCGTCAGGAAAGCCGCCCGGTAGATGGACGCCTGGCGTATGGCGCCCTCGAACGCCGCCGGTGCGCGGCGCTGAACGAACCGGAGATACTCGCCAAGCACCTGCGCCGGAATGACGCCGTCGCGCGCGGCCCGCAAGATCAAATCGGCAGAACGCGTCCCCTTCTCCGACTCCGGCTCGAGCTCGGCATAGATCAAGATGTTGCTGTCGAGCGCGACGCGGGTCATGCGGCGTCGCCGCCGTATTTGTCGTCTTCGGTGATTTTTCCGACGCGATAACCCGTTGCAGGTTTCGACCGCAGGCTCTTTTTAAGCGCCGCAAAGGCGGACCGCCACTCGGGATCCTTGCTGCGATCAGCCATTTGCGGCGCGATCTTGGCGACAGGCATGCCGTTCTTGGTGATGACGATCGTTTCGCCGCGCTCGGCGGCGGCGACAACTTGGGAAAAATTTTGGTTGGCCTGCCGGACCGTCATCTCGCGCATGGGAATCCCCGATGTTCTACGTTGCAACATATCGCTTCGTCTGGGCCGTTGCAATACTGCCGCCGTTGCCGCCGCGCCGGCGCAATGAGCGGAACAAATTCCTTGACAGCGTGACGCTCCTCCGCTAGCAAAGGCGCATTCCCCACACTTGGCTGCGGCGAAGCCGCCCCTTGAGTCCCCGCTTCCGCGGGGACGAACGGAATCGCGTGCCCGCCAAACACCCGTTCATTCCCATCCCCGCCTCCGCAGGTACAGGCTCCAGCAGAAATGCAGGGCCGCTTGCCCGGAATCTCTGGCCCCTGGGTCCCCGCTTGCGCGGGGACGAACGGAGAATGGGGCACCGCCATCCCATGCGATGACTGCAAAGGAACGACCGTCATGGCCACCCTCACCCCCGACGCCTGGGCGCAAATCCGCTACGACTACGAGCACACCGACCGGGCGATCGCGGACATCTGCGCGGAATACGGCATTTCCACCGGCACGCTGCGCGACCGCATGCGGCGCTGGCACTGGCGGCGGCGGCGCCCGCCGATCCCGCGCGAGGGGCCGCCGGCGTGCCTCATCGTGGACGGCAAGCGTCGCGCCCGCCGGCACCGCGGTGATCGTGGCGCAGCCGCCGGCGCGCGCGCTTGCGCCGGCGGACGGCGCGCACGCGGCCGCGCCGCCCGCCGCCGGCTTGCAGCTCATCGCGGGCGAAGCGGCGCCGCTGGCGCCCGCCTCGCAGAAGGCGGTCGCCACCGTGCTGCGGGCCATCCAGCAGCAGGTCGCACGCATCGAGCAGGGACACGCGCATCCCGACGACGCGGCCAAAACCGCGCGCGCGCTTCAAACGCTGACACGCACCTTGCGCGAATTGAGCGGGCTGCCGGGCGGGCGGCAAAAGCGCCGCTGATGGCCGCGAGACCCGCCAGCCTCAATCGCCCGCCGCGGTCGCGCCTTTGCTGCTGGACTTCATCCGCAAAAAGCCTCCGCGGTTAATAGTGCGACAATCCGCCGAGCGGTCTTTTCAGGAAGCATTATACTGATTGCCGGGCGCGGCCCAATCCCGCGCGGGAATCGCCATGGTATCTCGCCTGCTCCTTCTAGCGCTGCTCCTCTTGCCCGCGCCGGCGCTGGCCGGCGCCAAGGAGAGCGTCGCCGCGCTGGCGCCGTCGGGCCTGGTGCTGGCGATGGACGCGAAGGGCGACGAACTGCTGGCGCAGAACGCCGACCAGCCCTTCGTGCCGGCGTCCGTCACCAAGATCGTGACCGCCTGGCTGGCGCTTGAAGTGCTGGGGCCGGATTACCGCTTCAAGACCCGCTTCTACCTCGACAAAAACCGGGTGCTCTATGTGCGCGGCGGCGGCGATCCTTTTCTCGTCTCCGAGGAGCTGGCGCTGCTCGCGCCCGAGCTGGTCGCCGCGGTCGGCAAGGCGCCGCTCGCCGGCATGGTGCTCGACGCGCGCTACTATCCGGCGCGCCTGCGCATCCCGGGCATCGAGAACTCGACCGAATCCTACGACGCCGGAAACTCCGCGCTGGCGGTGAACTTCAACACGATCTACGCCGTGCGCCGCGGCAACAAGGTGCTTTCCGCCGAGCCGCAGACCCCGATCACCCCGCTGGCGATCGCGCAGGTCCGCGCGCGCGGGCCGAAGGGCCGCGATCGCATCAGCCTCGCCCACGACCCGGCGGTGAGCCTGCGCTACGCCGGCGAGTTGATCGCCGCGTTCATCGAAAAGGCCGGCGGCAGCGTGCAGGGCAAGATCGCGACCGGGTCGGTGCCCGAGGGGCTGAAGCCCATCTACGTGCACCGGCAGTCGCGGCCGCTGTCGGAAATCCTGCACGAGCTGCTGCTTGCCTCGAACAATTACATCGCCAACCAGGTGTTCCTGGAAATCGGCGCGCACCGCTTAGGCGGTCCGGTCAGCCTTGCGAAGTCGCTTGAAGTGGCCAACGGCATGCTCGCCAAGCACGGCCTCGCCGGCGCCATCCATCTCGAGGAGGGATCGGGCATCAGCCGCGGCAACCGCTTCACGGCGCGCGGCCTCGCCACGGTGCTCAGCCTGTTCGCGCCGCACGCCGACCTGCTCAAGAGCGGCAAGGGCGCCCTGTACAAGACCGGCACGCTCGACGGCGTGCGCACCTTGGCGGGCTACACCGACACGTCGAGCCACGGGCGGGTGCGCTTCGTGATCTCGCTGACCGGCAACACCGGCGCGCTGCGCTTCCGGCTGCTCAAGGCGATCGAGGCGGGGCTGTAAGATCATGACCGACTTCACCCGCGACGAAATCGAAGCCGGCCGGCGGCTGTTTACCGGCGACTGGCAGTTTGCCGCCGCCGCGGGCTCGGAAGAATCGCTGCCGGCGATGCGCGGCACCGAGATCGCGCTCGCCGGGCGCTCGAACGTGGGCAAGTCGAGCCTGATCAACGCGCTCACCGGCCGCAAAGCGCTGGCGCGCATTTCGCGTACGCCCGGCCGCACGCAGGAGCTGATCTTCTTCAACGCGGGCGGTGCGCTCACTTTGGTCGACATGCCGGGCTACGGCTATGCCGCCGCCGCCAAGACCAAGATCGCCGCCTGGACCGGGCTCATCCACGCTTACTTGCGCGGGCGCGCCAACCTCGCGCGCGTCTATGTGCTGGTCGATGCGCGGCACGGGCTCAAGGACACCGACGCGCCGACGCTCGATGCGCTCGGCGAAGCGGCGGTCAGCCACCAGATCGTGCTCACCAAGGCCGACGCCGTGCCGGCGGCGGAGCTTGCCCGGCGCATCGAAGAGGTGGAAGCCGCGCTCGCCAAGCGCCCGGCCGCCTTCCCCACGGTGCTTTCGACTTCCGCGCGCGAGGGCGCCGGCATTGCGGATTTGCGCGCGGCGGTGGCGCGGCTGATGGCGGAACGCAAGGCGCAATAATAACCCCGCTCGTCCGCGCGCAAGCGGGGACCCAGGAGCCGCGCGTACGGCCTCGGCAATTGTCGCCTGGATTGCCGCTTGCGCGGGAATGAGCGGAGGGTGGTTCAAGGCAGCGAGGCCATATAGGATCGTCCCATGGACCAGATCCTCATCGCGCTCGCCGGCCTCATGGGCGCGGCCGGCATCATGCTCACGGCGGCGGGCGCCCACAGCAAGCCGGGCGTCGGCCTGGACAGCGCCGGCTATCTGCTGCTGATCCACGCCGTGGCGGTGGTGGCGGGCGTCGTCGCCGCCCGTCAGGGCCTGGTGCTGCGTCCGCTCGGGCTCATCGTGCTGTGGGGTTTCGTCGCGGGCGCTTGCCTGTTCGCCGGCGACGTCGCCGCGCGCGCCTATCTCGGCTCGCGCCTCTTTCCCTTTGCGGCGCCGGCCGGCGGCTCGCTGCTCATCCTCGCCTGGCTGGTGTTGACCGCCGCGGCGCTCGCGGCATTGGCACGCTAGTACCCGCTGAAAGAAACGCGGCCGGCGATGATGCCGGCCGCGCTTTTCAGTTTTCGTTCGGCTGCAGGTCTAACGCTTAGCGCGCCTGCTGCATGCGGAACACGCTCATCATCGCGTTGCTCATGCCGTTGCCGGTCGCCAGCAGCGCGGCGCCGAGCACCAGCAAGGCGACGAGCGCCAGGCTCTCGGGCGCGGTGCCGGCCACGGCCAGGATGCCGAGCACGATCGCGGCGATGCCCGCCAGCGCCTGCGCGCCGGCGGTGCCGGAAACCGCGCCCGCCACCATGAATTCGCCGCCCAGCCGCGCCTTGAACATGTGCAGGTTCATCATGGCGCTGCTGCTCAGCACCAGGGCGGAGCCGAACACGATGACGGCGACCGAGATCAGCACCAGCGGGTTGGTCCCCAGCAGCGCCAGGATGCCGAGGATGATGCCGGTAATGCCGGACAGGAACACCGCGGCGATGCCGCCGGTGCCGACCTGATAGCCGGCGGCCGCGCCCGGCGCCGCCGCGAAGACGCTCGCAAAGTCCGTGACGATCGAGGTGCCTTCGATCAGCAGCGCGGCGCCGAACACGATTGTGGCGGTTGCCAGCAGGAATCCGGGCGAGGTGCCGGACAAGGCGATAATGGCCAGCACGACGGTGGCGATGCCGCCGACGGCTTCCGCGAAAATGCCACTCGTTTCCGTGGCGGCAGAGGACGTGATTTGGGTGACGCTCATGGGAGCCTCCTACTCTCGTTGAAGGAGCCCGCGCCGCCGCGCCGTTTGAATAATGGACTGATCGGGCCCCTAAAGGCCTCGCGGCGGTGCCGGTTCCCGGCTTCTCGCCCCCGGGCTCGCACGCGCTCGAAACGCGCCGGGCCGCTATGCGAGGCAAACGAATTCGCGCCCTCCGCCGTTCCGTGAATTCGCGGACACGAAGCGGCAGGCCCTGAGAAAAGCCCGCCGAAAGCCGTGGAACCCTCTTTCGCCAAGCAGCCCGGCCCGGTAAATATCGCCCCGCACCAAGGAACCGGCCATGCCCGATAAGCCGCACGATATTTCGCCGCAAGACAAAGCGCGCATCCTCGTCGAGGCGCTGCCGCACATGCAGCGCTACGACGAGGAGATCGTGGTGGTGAAATACGGCGGCCACGCCATGGGCCAGGAGCAGATGGCGCGCGACTTCGCCCGCGACGTGGTGCTCTTGGAGCAGACCGCGATCAACCCGGTGGTGGTGCACGGCGGCGGCCCGCAGATCGAGGCCATGCTCAAGAAGCTCGGCATCAAGTCCGAATTCGCCGCCGGCCTGCGCATCACCGACGCGCAGGCGATCGAGATCGTCGAGATGGTGCTGGCCGGCTCGATCAACAAGCAGATCGTCGGCTACATCAACGCCGCCGGCGGCAAGGCCATCGGCCTTTGCGGCAAGGACGGCAACATGGTGCAGGCGAAGAAAGTCACCCGCACCGTGGTCGATCCCGGCTCCAATATCGAGAAGGTGGTGGATCTCGGCTTCGTCGGCGATCCCGAGAAGGTCGACATCACCATCCTCGATCAGGTGATCGGCCGCGAATTGATCCCGGTGCTGGCGCCGCTCGCCACCTCGGCGACGGGAGGAACCTTCAACGTCAACGCCGACACTTTCGCCGGCGCCGTCGCCGGCGCGCTCAAGGCCAAGCGCCTGCTGCTGTTGACCGACGTGCCGGGCGTGCTCGACACGTCGAAGAAGCTGATCGAGCAATTGTCGGTCGCCGACGCGCGCAAGCTGATCGCCGACGGCACCATTTCCGGCGGCATGATCCCCAAGGTCGAGACCTGCATCTACGCGCTCGACCAGGGCGTGGAAGGCGTGGTGATCATGGACGGCAAGGTGCCGCACGCGGTGCTGCTCGAACTGCTGACCGACCACGGCGTCGGCACGCTGATGCACCGATAGGCGGGACAGTCGCGGATTTCTCCGTCTGGCGCCGCAAAGGGCGCACGCAAGCGACGCCGCTATGCCGGCCCAGCCGGACGGTGTAATCTGCCTGCCAACCAAACCAAAAAAGCCAGGGAGGACGAGGAATGACCAGAAAGCACGCGATTCTTGCCGTCGGCGCCGTGGCGGGCGCGCTTTGCTTTGCCGCGCCGGCCTCCGCGCAAATCTACAGCCTGGGCACCGGCAAGCAGGGCTTCTTCACCTATTCGGCCGGCGCGGCCATCGCCAAGGTCGCCGCCGATGGCGGCCTGAACCTGCGCGTCAAGCCGTTCGGCGGCACCAGCGCCTATGTGCCGGGCGTCAATGCCGGCGAGCAGCAGTTCGGCCTCGCCAACGAATTGGAGACGCATTACGCCGTCACCGGCCAGGTCATCTACAAGGGCAAGCCGCAGCCGAACCTGCGCGTGGTGGCGGTGCTCACGCCGCTCTATTCGGAATTCCTGGTGGCCAAGGATTCGCCGATCAAGTCGATCGCCGATCTCAAGGGCAAGCGGGTGCCGAGCGGCTATGCCAGCCAGCGCGTGCTCGACGTGCTCACCAAGGGCGCGCTGGCGAATGGCGGCCTCAGCTACAAGGACGTACAGCAGGTGCCGGTGCCGAACGTCGTGGGCGGCGCCAATGAATTCCTGCAAGGCAAGGCCGACGCGTTCATGTTCGCGATCGGCGCCGGCAAGGTGGCCGAAGTCAACGCCAAGAAGCCGGTGCGCGTGCTGGCGATCGATCATTCCAAGGAAGCAATGGACCGCCTGCGCAAGTTCATCCCGGTCGCCTACGCCACCATCCTCAAGCCCGGCAAGGGCCGCGCCGGCGTCGACGAGCCGACCTGGGTCTACGCCTACGACTATCTGGTGCTCGCCAACGACAAGGTGCCGGACGACGTGGTCTATAAGCTTGCCAAGCTGTTGCACGACCACAAGAAGGAGCTCGCGGCCAATTTCGGCGCGTTGAACGGCTTCGATCCCAAGCGCATGAACAAGGACATGGGGCCGGTAAAATTCCATCCGGGCGCCATCAAGTACTATAAGGAGATCGGCGAGTGGCCGCCGAAGGGCGGCAACTGATCGAACCGGGGGACGACGATCTTGGCTTGAACTGAACGGATCGAGCTCTCGTGTCTGACGACCACAGCCAAGCGCCGGCGGGTCCGCAATCGCTTGCGGCCCGCCGGCTGATTTTTGCCGGAGCAAGCCTGCTCACGCTCGGCTCGATCGGCTTTGCGATACAGTTCTATCGCAACGTCCTCGGCCTGCTGCTCTACAACGAGCAGTTCCTGGCAGGCATGGTCGGGCTCGGCATGGCGCTGGTCTATCTCACGCAGCCGGCGCGGCGCGCGGCGGCGCGGACCTTCATCCCTTGGTACGACTGGCTGCTCGCGGGCTTGAGCCTGTTTGTCGGCTTCTATATCGCGGTGCGTTATCCGGCGCTGTCCGAAGACATGACGTCGCGGCCGATCGACGGACTGATCATCGCCTTCATCACCGTTCCCATGGTCATCGAGGCGTTGCGCCGCACCGTCGGTTGGTCGTTGACCATCGTGGTGCTGGTGTTTCTGCTCTATGCGCCGCTCGGCCAATACGTGCCGGGCGCGCTCGCCGGCCTGCCGGTCAGCCTGCAGCAGCTCGCCTTCTATCTCATCTGGGATTCCGGCAGCATGCTCGGCCTGCCGGTGATGGTGGCGGCGACCATCGTCATCGCCTTCGTGTTCTTCGGCAATCTGCTGTTCGCCTCCGGCGGCTCCAATTTCTTCACCGACATCGCACTCACGCTGATGGGCCGCTATCGCGGCGGCTCGGCCAAGATCGCGGTCACCGCCTCCTGCCTGTTCGGCATGATCTCGGGCAGCGCGGTGAGCAACGTCGCCTCCGTCGGCGTGCTCACCATCCCGCTGATGCGTCGCGGCGGCTATCCCGGCCATGTCGCCGCCGCCATCGAAGCGGTGGCTTCGACCGGCGGGCAATTGATGCCGCCGGTGATGGGCGCCGCCGCCTTCCTGATGGCCGAGTTCCTGCAGATCCCCTATCGCGACGTGGCGATCGCCGCCGCGCTGCCGTCGCTGCTCTATTACTATGCGCTGTTCATCCAGGCCGACCTCTTGGCGGCACGCGCCGGCCTGCAGGCCGTCGACATGCAGGGCGTGCCGCCGCTTGGCCAAGTGCTCCGCCAAGGCTGGCACTTCCTCCTGCCATTCGCGGTGCTGGTCTACACGCTGTTCTGGCTGAACTGGTCGCCGGAATTGGCGGCGCTCGGCGCTTGCGCCGTGCTGCTCGTCACCGGGACGACGCTCGGCTATGGCGACAAGAAGCTGAAAGTGGGCGATTTGGTCAACGCGCTGAAATCGACCGGCCTCGTTTCGCTCGACCTGCTGATGATCACAGCCGCCGCCGGCTTCATCATCGGCGTACTCAATATTACGGGCTTGAGCTTCGCGCTCACGCTGATGCTGGTGGAGATCGGCAAGAACAGCCTGTGGCTGCTGCTGGCGCTCGCGGCCGTGGTGTCGATCGTGCTCGGCATGGGCATGCCGACGGTCGGCGTCTACGTGCTGCTCGCCGCGCTGGTGGCGCCCTCGATGGTCAAGATCGGGCTGTCGCCCATGGCCTCGCACATGTTCGTCTTGTATTTCGGCATGATGTCGATGATCACGCCGCCGGTGGCGCTCGCCGCCTTCGCCGCGGCCTCGCTCGCCGGCACCGACCCGATGAAGACGGGCTGGACCGCGGTGCGCTTCGGCTGGATCGCCTACATCATCCCGTTCCTGTTCGTTCGCGCCCCTTCGCTGCTCTTGGAAGGCAGCGTGACCTCGGTGGTGACCGCGTTCATCTCGGCGCTGATCGGGGTCTGGCTGATCTGCGCGGCGTTCGCGGGCTACGCCGTGCGCGTGCTCAGCCTGCCGATGCGCATCGGCTTCGGCGTGGCCGGCCTGTTGCTGTTCGTCCCGGCCGATGCCCTGCCGCACGGCGAATGGACCGATATCGCAGGCCTCGCGCTCGGCGCCGTGCTGCTGGCGCGCGAGGTGCTGGCGGCGCGCATGCGCCGGCAGACCGTGTGAGCGAGAACATATTCCGTTGATGTTGAATTGCTGCGCATCGACAAACTCCGTCCACCTCTCCCATCGGGAGAGGTCGACGCGCCATAAGCGCGGATACGCGCGTCTTTGACGCGCTATGGCGCGTTGGGTGAGGGGTTACAAACTCGAGAGCCTTGGAACCCCCTCACCCCAACCCTCTCCCCGGAGGGGAGAGGGAGCAGGCCGAGTCTGCCGCTTGCTCCGTTTCAAATCGAGCGGAACGTACTCTAGCATGGCGCATGATTCGCGCGATTAATGCGGGCATTTGCGGCCTGGCGCTTCTTCTTGTCGCGCAGCCGGCCGAGGCCGGGCTGACGCTGTGCAACCGCACCAGCTACCGGCTCGAGACGGCGATCGGGCTGGAAAAGCAGCCGCATGTCGCGACGCGCGGCTGGTTCAAGCTCGATCCCGGGCAGTGCAGCGAGATCGTCGCCGGCACGCTCGACGCCGACATGGTCTACGTGCATTCGAAAGCGCCGCCGGTCTACGGCACGCCGCCGCAAGCCGAGAGCGGACAGGCCGAGCTGTGCGTGCGCGACGGCAAATTCGAATTGCCCGACGCCCGCAATTGCCCGCGCAGCCGGCAGCTGAGCTTCTCGGCGGCGCGGCCGACCGACACGGAAAACGGTCCGGTGGTCTACCTCGCCGAGCGGGCGGCCTATGACGACGCGCAGGCGCGGCTTGCCGGCATCCAGCGACTGTTGACCATCGCCGGCTACGACGCCTATCCGATCGACGGCATCGACGGCGCAAAGACGCAAGACGCGATCAAGCAGTTCCTGGCCGACCGCAAGCTGCCGGCCGGCGCCGAAGCCAAGCCCGACTTCTTCGACACGCTGCTCGCCGCCGCGCGCGACCCGCAAGGACGCGGCTTTGCCTGGTGCAACGACACCCAATACACCGTGATGGCCGCGCTCGGCGCCGTGGAGATGGGCGCCATCGTCACGCGCGGCTGGTATCGCGTCGATGCCGGCAAGTGCCTGCGCCCGACCTTAAGCGGCGATCCGCACCGGCTTTACTCTTACGCCGAGGCGGTGGACGCCAAAGGGCGCACGATCGAGCGCGGCGGCGAGCCGCTTGCCTGGGGCGGCAGCCTGCCGCTATGCACGCGCGACGGCCGCTTCGACCTGAGCAACCACAAGGACTGCTCGGCGCGCGGCCTGAATTCCGCCGGCTTTGCCGTCATAGACGTGACCAACAAGCCTTCGACCGTCGTGCGCTTCAAGGAACCCTGAGCCAGTGCCGAAGCAAAGCAAAGATTTGCCGCGCGGCTTCGGCGCCGTCGAGACATGGGTGTTCGATCTCGACAACACGCTCTATCCGCATCACCTGCTGTGGCAGCAGGTCGACGACCGCATTCGCCAATACATCGAGAATTTTCTGAAGGTGCCGCAGGACGAGGCCTTCCGCATCCAGAAGGACTATTACAAGCGCTATGGCACCACCATGCGCGGGCTGATGACCGAGCACGGGCTTGAGCCGGACGACTATCTCGACTTCGTGCACAGAATTGACCATTCGCCGCTGACGCCCAATCCGGCGCTCGGCGCGGCGCTGGAAAAACTGCCGGGGCGCAAGCTCGTCCTCACCAACGGCACGCGCAAGCACGCCGACGCGGTGATGAAGCGGCTCGCGGTGCACGAGCATTTCGAGGACGTGTTCGACATCGTCGCCGCCGAGCTCGAGCCGAAGCCGTCGCGCAAGACCTACGAGCGGTTCCTTTCCATGCACGGCGTGGCGCCGGACAAGGCCGCCATGTTCGAGGACCTGTCGCGCAACCTGGAAGCGCCGCACGCGCTCGGCATGACGACGGTGCTGGTGGTGCCGAGCGGCCAGCGCGAAGTGTTCCGGCAGGACTGGGAGCTGGAAGGGCGCGACGCAGCCCATGTCGATCACGTCACCGACGATCTGGCGGGGTTTCTCGACGATATCGTGCGCGGTTATCGCACTTGGAGCAAGATCGTTTAAGTTTGAAGCAGGTCGCGCCGCGAACTCGCTTCACCTCTCCCATCGGGAGAGGTCGGCACGCGAAGCGTGCCGGGTGAGGGGTTACAGCCGATCGAGAGTCGCGATCCCCCTCACCCCAACCCTCTCCCCAACGGGGAGAGGGAGCGCGCTGTGCCAGGTGCCACCGCTTCGGTCCAAAATGATCGTGCTTTAAGCCGCCTTGCCGGTAAGCGCCTGTGGCACGTCCTTCACGTGCAGGTCGCGCTGCGGGAACGGGATGGAGAGGCCGGCCGCCTCCAGCGCCGCCTTGCCGCGCTCGGTGAGCGCGCGCCTTAAGCTCCAATAATCGGAATTCGCCGCCCACACGCGCAGGCGCAGCACCACCGCGGAATCGCCGAGCTCGTCGACGAAGGTCACCGGCGCCGGATCGGCCATGACGCGTGTGTCTTCGTCGGCAATCGTGTGCAGCACCTGCTGTCCTTTGGCGAGATCGTCCTCATAGGCGACGCCGAAGGCGAGATCGACCAGTCGCGTGGACAGACGCGAGTAGTTGATGATCTTCTTGTTCCACAATTCGGAATTGGGCACGAACTGGTAAACGCCGTCCCAGGAATGCAGCTCGGTGGCGAACAGGCCGAGCTCCTTGACCGTGCCGGCGGCCGAGCCGGAATCGATGTAATCGCCGACCCGGAACGGCCGCAGCCACAACAGCATCATGCCGGCCGCGATATTGGACAGCGTGCCCTGCATGGCCAGCCCGATGGCCAGGCCGGCGGCGCCGAGCGCGGCGAGGATGCTGGTGGTCTGGATGCCGAGCTGGCCGAGCACCGCCACCACCACCACGATGAGGATGGCGTAGCGCACGATCGAGGCGACCACGCCGGAGAGCATGGCGTCGATGCGCGTCTGCCGGTCGAGCACGGCGCCCATCGCGCGCTGGGCGCGGCCGGCGATCCACCACCCCAGCACCAGGAGCACCAAGGCGCCGACGATACGGGGCACCGCGACCGCCGCCCAGGCCGCCAAGCCCGTAAGGAAAGTGCCGATTTCTCCGCCGACTTGCGTGGCTGCTACGTCCATCTCGTCGCTCCTCTTCGCAATTCCGCTGGCCGATCAGCCCGCGTCCTAGCGTATCCCCGCGCCGCGCGCACCCCGCTGGAACCCGCGCCGCCAACGGCTTGACAGCGCACGAGGTTCCCCCGACAAACCGCTGCCGAACGTGACCGGGGGAGCAGATGGCGACCGAAAAACTGGCCAAAATCGTCGACGACGCCTTCGAGGCGCGCGACAAGATCGGCCCCAAGACCAAGGGCGCGGTGCGCAAGGCGGTGAACGATGCGCTCGATCTGCTCGACGCCGGCAAGGCGCGCGTGGCGGAGCGGCAGCCGAATGGCGAATGGCGCGTCAATCAGTGGCTGAAGAAGGCGGTGCTGCTGTCGTTCCGGCTCAACGACATGAGCGTGATTCCCGGCGGACCCGGCCGCTCCGTGTGGTGGGACAAGGTCGATTCCAAGATGAAGGGCTGGACGCCGGCGAAGTTCAAGAAGGCGGGTTTTCGCGCCGTGCCGAATTGCGTGGTGCGGCGCTCGGCCTATATCGCGCCCGGTGTTGTGCTGATGCCGAGCTTCGTCAATCTCGGCGCTTACGTCGACTCAGGCACCATGGTCGACACCTGGGCGACGGTCGGCTATTGCGCGCAGATCGGCAAGAACTGCCACATCTCCGGCGGCGCCGGCATCGGCGGCGTGCTGGAGCCTTTGCAGGCCGGCCCGGTGATCGTCGAGGACAACTGCTTCATCGGTGCGCGCTCGGAAGTGGCCGAAGGCGTGATCGTGCGCGAGGGCTCGGTGCTGTCAATGGGCGTCTATCTCGGCGCCTCCACCCGCATCGTCGATCGCGCGACCGGCAAGGTCAGCGTCGGCGAAGTGCCGCCCTATTCGGTAGTGGTGGCCGGCTCAATGCCGGGCAAGGACGGCGGCCCGAACCTTTATTGCGCGGTGATCGTCAAGCGCGTCGACGAGCGCACGCGGTCGAAGACAAGTATCAATGAGCTTCTGCGGGATTAGTCGATGCTTCGCTCCACATTCCGTTCATTCCCGCGCAAGCGGGAATCCAGCACCTGGGTCCCCGCTTGCGCGGGGACGAACGGCTGACGGCAATGCAAGAACCTGACTGATGACCGCCGACCCCCTCGCCATCGCCCGTGACCTCATTCGCTGCCGCTCCGTCACGCCGGCGGAAGGCGGCGCGCTCAAATACCTCGAGCACGTGCTCAAAGACGCCGGCTTCGACGTGCACCGTCTCGTCTTCAGCGAGCCGGGCGAGGACATGGTGGAGAACCTCTACGCCCGCATCGGCACGGCCGCGCCTCACCTGGTGTTCGCCGGCCACACCGACGTGGTGCCGCCGGGCGACGAGACCGCCTGGACGCATCCGCCGTTCGCCGCCGAGAGCGACGGCGCCGCGCTTTACGGGCGCGGCGCGGTCGACATGAAGGGCGGCATCGCCTGCGCGCTCGCCGCCGTGCTCGACCATCTCAGCCACCACGGCGGCAAGCCGGCCAGAGGCTCGATCTCCTTCCTGATCACCGGCGACGAAGAAGGCGTGGCGGTCAACGGCACGCCCAAGCTTTTGAAATGGGCGGCCGAGCGCGGCGAGACATTCGATCACTGTATCCTGGGCGAGCCGAGCAACGTGGACGCGCTCGGCGACACCATCAAGATCGGCCGGCGCGGCTCGCTCAACGGCCACCTGATCGTGAGCGGCACACAGGGCCACGTCGCCTACCCCGAGCGCGCGGTGAACCCGATCCGCGGGCTGGTCACGCTCATCGAGGCGCTGCAGAGCGAGCCGCTCGACAGCGGCACCGCGCATTTCCCGCCCTCGCATCTGGAATTCACCACGGTCGACGTCGGCAACAAGACCGTCAATCTCATCCCGGGCGAGGCGCGCGCGCGTTTCAACATTCGCTTCAACGACACGCACACGCTCGACTCGCTCAAAAATCTGCTGACGCAGCGCGCCGAAAAGGCCGCGCAAGGCCGGATCAAGTTCCGCTTCGAATGGCAACCCTCCAACGCCGGCGTGTTCGTCACGGAGCCCGGCCCGTTCACCGAGACGGTGGCGCAGGCGATCGAAGAAGTGACCGGCCGCAAGCCGCATCTGTCGACGTCAGGCGGCACTTCCGACGCGCGCTTCATCACGCATCATTGCCCGGTGGTGGAATTCGGCCTGGTCGGACAGACCATGCACGCGGTCGACGAGCGCGTGCCGATCGCCGACCTGCGCGCGCTGACCGCGATCTACCGCAAGATCGTCGACCGCTATTTTGCTTGATGCATCAAGTTTGGTACGAGACCCGTCGCAGACTCGGTTCACCTCTCCCATAGGGAGAGGTCGACGCGCGAAGCGCGTCGGGTGAGGGGTTACGGCCTACAGAGAGTCAGCTACCCCCTCACCCCGACCCTCTCCCCATCAGGGCGTTCACGCCCGTCTTCGACGGGCTATGGGGGAGAGGGAGCCCGCCGTGCCCACTACAGCCGCGCCGAGCCAAAATAATCGCGCTTTAGCCCGCTCGCTTCTTCGGCGACCAGCCATAAGCCTTGGCGCAGGCGCCGCCCATCAGCATCGCCCGCTCGCTCTCGCTCAGCCGGTCGGTCGCGAGGAACGGCTCGACCGCCTGCTCGTAATTGACCACGGCAAAGGCGCGCGTCCAGTCGGTCCCCCACAGGCAGCGCTCGAAGCCCCAGGCGTCGAACACGCGCGCCAGCGGATCCCAGATGTCCGGGAACGGATAGGGCTTCTTCGACAGCGTGCAGGCGCCGCTCACCTTGATCACCACGTTCTGCCGCTTGGCGAGATCGAGAACCTTCGGCAGGTCGGCCCAAGGGTGCTCAGGCGCCGGCGGCTCGCGCGGCTGCAAAATCCCCAGATGATCGAGGATGAAGCGCGTATCGGGATGGCGGTCGACCAGCGCCGTGCCCGCCTCCAGATTGCCCCAGCACAGCATATTGACCGGCAAGTCGTGCTTGACGGCCGCGCGCAGAATTCGGTCGTGGCCGGGATCGTCGAGCGCGCGCTCCCTGTCCTTCGTCATGAAGACCCGGATGCCGACCGCACCCGGCGTCTTTTTCCATGCGGCGACGACCTCTTCCACCGCCGGGTCGTCCGGGTCGACCGGCGTGACGATAGCGAGCCGGTCGGGATGCGCCTTTTGCACCTCCACCGCGTAGCTCGCGTCGTAGCGATACATGGAAAACGAGGAGATGAAGATCGCGCCGTCGACGCCCACTTTGTCCATCGCCGCGACCATCTCGTCGCCGGTCACGTGCGGTGGCCAGTTCGGTACGGTGTCCCAGGGCCGCTGCGGCGTGTTCGCCTCGTAGGCGTGGACCTGGGAATCGATGATCGGCATCGCGAAGTCCCCTCACCTGTTACCGGCGTATCGCAGCAGGTCACACGCGCCGTGTCCAGGACCATTGGGGGAAATCGGATTCGACTTCGGGATGCGCGGCATCCGGCCGGGTTCGAAGCGGCACCGAACCGCAGCGTCCGCAGGACGTCGATGGCGCGAGACCCCGCCTACTTATTCGACTTATGCAGATATGCATCGTAGTTCAATTTGACGACCTGATAGCATTCGCAGGCCGTGTCCTGCAGCGCCTGAATGTCGAGCAGCTTTATGTTCCCGCGCTTGTAGCTGATCATTCCCGCCTCTTGCAGCGTTCGCGCCACCACGGTCACGCTGGTGCGACGCACCCCCAGCATTTGCGCGATATATTCCTGGGTAAGGGGCAGTTCGTTTCGGCCGTGCAGATCGGCGGCCCTTAAAAGCCACCGTGCCAGCCTGCTCTCGATGACATGTGTGGCGTTGCACGCCGCCGACTGCTGCGCTTGCGCGAAAAGCGCTTGCTCGTGCGCGCCCAGCAGCGACTGAACATAGGGGTGACTTTTTAGAATTTCTCGTAGCGGGTCCACGGCGCAACGCAGACATTGTCCGCCAATCTGCACAATTGCCCGGTTGAGCGAGACGCGTCCGTTGAGTGCGGCGCCGGCTCCGATGACACCGTCGCGCCCGACCATGGCGCTTTCGATTATCTCGCCGGTGCTGAGCGGCACGACGAGGGACACGACCGCATCGGCGGCGAAATAGGCGTCGCGGACTTCTTCACGGATATCGTAGAGAACGTGATGCTGTTTGATTTCGACGGACACCAAGTGAGGGGTCAACGCCTCACGCTCCGCGTCCGGCAATGCATTCAGCAAAAGGTTGGCGGCGAGGGGCAAGCCGGCTCCTAGTTACAGGCGGGAGCGCACGCGTCTCTCAGGCCACTAGTACCTGCAAATAAGCGCTGCCCAGTGTGGCTGCACCGACCATGAACCCCGCAGAAGCGAGCGTCTATCCCCCAGTTGCTAACTATTAGGCTCCGCTCGACGCCTTTGCGGTTCCGGAGGCGATTATTGGCGAGAACGAAGGTCGAAATTTATCGTCAGGCCTTGAATCTGTGTCGGATAAGCGACACATTGCAAGGATCACCGGCACGACAGCGAAAGCACTAGGCGCGGGTGACTGAGAGACCACGCGTG
This sequence comes from uncultured Pseudomonadota bacterium, assembly GCA_963773305.1. Classification (GTDB taxonomy): domain Bacteria; phylum Pseudomonadota; class Alphaproteobacteria; order Rhizobiales; family Xanthobacteraceae; genus Pseudolabrys. The sequence continues at coordinate 382,570 of CAVZAR010000002.1, read as the reverse complement.
CTCCCGCCTACAAAGGGGCACATATGGCAGACGCCAGGCTCACTTACCGGATTTGGCAACACGGCATGAAATGGCATTGGGAAGTATCGTCCAAGGACAGCGAGGTGATAGAATTGGGCACGGCGGACAGTAGCGCGGCTGCTCGGAGCGCGGCGTTCCGATATTGCCGCCAATACCCAGGCAACCAAGCCGAACCCCAATAGTTGGGACCTCAGCAATGCCACGCTATTTTTTCCACCTCCACGGCTCCGGTGCGCTCGACACCGAAGGCCAGGATTTTGCGAACGACGAGGCCGCCCGCGAGGAAGCCCAGGCGGTGGCGCGCGAGCTTTCCCAAAACAAGACCGTGGCTACCGACGAACGCCTGATCGTCACGAACGAGGCGGGCGTGGTAATCCACGAGGAACAGTTGTTCCACAGTTAGATGGCGACTTCCGGCCAAAAAAGAACAAGAATGAAGTTGACCATCCCAAAACCTGAACGCCCTTCCAAAGGGGCGACGGCAGGAAGGGTTAGTCTTGGGATGATCGCGAAGATAACGCGTCAACCGGCACGCGGTTGCTAAGTCGGCTATAGCGCGTTGCGATCCACTGGACACAGCCCTCAAATAGAAAGGACGCGCTTTAGCGCGGACTATCTTTCAATCTCGCGGGTCATTTTGTGTCCGCAGTCGGCGCACTGGCAGGTCCAATTTTCATGGAGCCCGCGGCTGAAGCCATCCAGTGTCGAGGCAATAAGAGCAGCGCTGCCGCCGCCGCTTCGCGACTCAGAAAAATAAGACCGGGCCGGCAATTCGGCACGCGGCTTTCGCCGCTCTGACAATTCAATAATCCACCCGCATCAGATAAAGCCCGTCCGGCGGCGCCACCTGGCCGCAGGCGGAACGGTCGCGCGCCGCGAGTGCACGCGCAACATCCTCCGGCGCCCATTTGCCCTCGCCCACCGTAACCAACGTACCGACCATGGAGCGTACCTGGTTGTGCAGGAAGGAGCGCGCGGAAGCGCGCACCGTCACCTCCTCGCCCTCGCGCGTCACGTCCAATTGATCGAGCGTCTTCAGCGGCGACTTGGCCTGGCATTCGGTCGAGCGGAAGGTCGTGAAGTCGTGCTTGCCGATGAGGTGGCGCGCACCCGCCTGCATGGCCTGCACATCGAGCGGGCGCGGCACCCGCCAGGCGCGGCCGAGATCGAGGGTCAGGTCGGCGCGGCGGTTGACGATGCGGTAGAGGTAGTGCCGCTTCCTGGCCGAGGTGCGCGCGTTGAAGTCGTCCGCCACCTTCTCGGCCGCCAGCACCGCCACCGGATGCGGCCTTAAGTGCGCATTGAGCGCGTCGCGCACGGTGTCGGGCTCCCAATCCTTGGCGAGATCGACATGCGCCACTTGGGCGCGCGCGTGCACGCCGGCATCGGTGCGGCCGGCGCCCTGCACCAGCGCGCTCTCGCCGGCGAAGGCCGCCACCGCGCGCGTCAGCACGCCCTGCACGGTGGTCTGCTCGGCCTGGATCTGCCAGCCGGCGAAGGGCGTGCCGTCATATTCGAGGGTGAGCTTGTAGCGCGGCATTGGATGGTTAAGGGAACCTTAATCCTTATGGTTAACGATTTCGGCGCAACCTGTCGCCAGACCGGAACGCCGTGATGACCGCAAGCCTCGATCCCGCCGACTGGAGCGCCCTGCGCGCCCAGGGCCACCGCATGCTCGACGACATGCTCGACTATATCGAGCACATCCGCGCGCGTCCGGTGTGGCAGCCGATCCCCGACGAGGTGCGAGCGAGCATCCGCGAGCCCTTGCCGACGGCGCCGTCCGATCTGGCAGCGGTCTACGATGAGTTCAAGCGCGCCATCCTGCCCTACGCCACCGGCAATACCCATCCCGGCTTCATGGGCTGGGTGCACGGCGGCGGCAACCCGGCCGGCATGCTGGCCGAGATGCTGGCGGCCGGGCTCAACGCCAATCTGGGCGGGCGCGACCACATGCCGATCGAGATCGAACGGCAGATCGCGCGCTGGATGGCCGAGCTGTTCGGCTTTCCCGAGTCAGCGAGCGGCCTGTTCGTCACCGGCACCTCGATGGCCAATCTGCTGGGCGTGCTGGTCGCGCGCACCCACGCGCTGGGCGTCGGCTCGCGCAGCGACGGGCTCGCGGGCAAGCGGCTCACGGCCTATACGTCGAAGGCGGCGCACGGCTGCATCAGGCAGGCGCTGGAGATCGCCGGGCTCGGAAGCGCCGCGCTGCGCGCGATCCCGACCGACGCGCAGCACAAGATCGATCTCACCGCGCTCAAGCTCGCCATCGCCATCGACCGCGCCGACGGCGCGACGCCCTTCCTGCTGGTCGGCAATGCCGGCACGGTCGATATCGGCGCCATCGACGATCTGGTGAACCTCGCCGATATCGCGCGTTGCGAAAACATGTGGTTTCATGTCGACGGCGCCTTCGGGGCGCTCGCCATGCTGGCGCCAGATCTTGCGCCGCGGCTTGCCGGCATCGAGCAGGCCGACTCGATCGCGCTCGATTTCCACAAATGGGGTCAGGTGCCATACGACGCCGGCTTTCTGCTGGTCTGCGACGGCGACAGGCATCGCGAGACATTCGCCGCGCCGGCGGCGTATCTGCGGCGCGAGGCGCGCGGGCTCGCGGCGGGCGCGCCCTGGCCTTGCGATTTCGGGCCCGACCTCTCGCGCGGCTTTCGCGCGCTCAAGACCTGGTTCACGCTCAAGGTCCACGGCGCCGAGCGCATCGGCGGCGCGATCTCGGAGACCTGCGCCATCGCGCGCCATCTGGAAGCCTGCATCGCGGCACGGCCGGAACTGGAGCTGATGGCGCCGGTTCAGCTCAACATCGTCTGCTTCCGCTATCGCGCCGACGACGCCGACCGCGTGAACGCCAGGATCGTGGCGGACCTGCACGAGGGCGGCATCGTGGCGCCCTCCACCACCGTGCTCGACCGCGGCCTCGCCATCCGCGCGGCCATCGTCAATCACCGCACCGAACGGCGCGACGTGGAAGCGCTGGTCGAGCAGGTCGTCGCGCGCGGCCAGGCTGAAACGGCGCGCACGCAAAAATCCGAACAAGCTGCGGAAAAAGCCGCCTGAATGGAAATGACCATGAACCTGCATGCCCCTATCGATACCGGGACCGCGCTGATCGGCCTGCCGGCGCTCGCCAAGCTCGCCTTCGACGGCCGCGATCTGGCGCCGGTCTGGAACGAGCTGGTGCTGCGCGCACGCGACAATCCCAACGACGCCGACGCGCTGATGGACCTCTCGACCGTCGCGCATCTGCAGGGGCGGCCGGACGACCGGCTCGCCTTGCAGGCCATGGCACTTGAAGTGAAGCGCCTCTATCGCCTGCCGCCGGCGCGCGCGGCGGCGCGGCCGCTGCGGCTTTTGGCGCTGATGGCGCCGGGCGACTTCATGGCCAATATCCCGGTCGAATTCATGCTGGACGGTGCCGGCATAGCGCTCGACATGCTTTATATCGACGCGGACCTGCCGCTGCCGCCGCTGCCGGAGCACGACGTGGCGCTAGTGGCGGTCGCGGAATCGCGCGCCAACCAGGCTCTGCTCAAGCGGCTGGCGGCGCTCGCGCCCACCTGGCCGAAGCCGCTGCTCAACGCGCCCGACCGTATCGCGCGGCTGACCCGCGAGGGCACCTGGGAGCTGTTGAAATCGGCGCCCGGCGTGGCGATGCCGATGAATGTCGACATCAGCCGCGCGGAACTGACGCGGATCGCGCAAGGCACGGCGCGCGTGGAGGACATCTTGGAGGAGGACACCGGGTTTCCGATCATCGCCCGTCCGGCGGATTCGCATGCCGGCAAGGGCCTGGAAAAGCTCGACAACTCAGCTGCGGTCGCCACCTATCTCGCCACCCGCGCCGAGCGTGAATTCTCGATTGCGCCATTCGTCGATTACCGCTCGGCCGATGGGCTGTTCCGCAAGGCCCGCGTCGCGCTGATCGCCGGCAAGCCTTACGCCTGCCACATGGCGGTGTCCGAGCACTGGATGATCCACTATCTCAACGCCGACATGCGCGAGCGTCCCGAACGTCGGGCCGAGGAAGCGCGCTTTTTCGCCGAGTTCGATGATTTCGCGCGGCGGCATTCAACCGCGCTCGCAGCGATCAACGAGCGCTTCGGTCTCGATTACATCCCATTCGATTGCGGCGAGACGCCGGACGGCAAGCTGCTGGTGTTCGAAGCGGGCACCAACATGATCGTGCATTCGATGGACCCGCCCGACCTGTTCCCCTACAAGCCACCGCAGATGAAAAAGGTGTTCGACGCTTTCCAAACCATGCTGCGTGCGGCATGCGGCACCGAGGCGGAAGCGGCGGTGGCTTAGGCGAGCCTTGTGCCGGGTTTGACCGCCGTTCCGCGCAGGAAGTCCTCCACCACCATCGGCTGCCTGCCGGCGCGCTGGACTTGGCGGAGGCGGACCGCGCCCGCGCCGCAAGCAATAGTAAGGCGGTCGTCGAGTACCGAGCCCGGCGCGGCATTTGACGGGATTTGCCCCTCGCCCTTGGTCGAGCGCAGCACCTTCACCCGCGCGCCGGCGATCTCGCACCAGGCGCCGGGAAACGGCGACAGGCCGCGGATATGGTCGTGCACCTGCCGCCAAGGGCGCGCCCAGTCGATGCGGGTCTCGTCCTTGGAGATTTTTTCGGCATAAGTCGCGCCCTCGCGCGGCTGCGGCGTCAGCGTGAGCGAGCCGCGCTCCAGCGCGGACAGCGTTCGCACCATGAGCTCGGCGCCGACACCGGCGAGCGCGTCGTGCAGCTCGCCGGCCGTCATGTCGGGCGCAATCGGCACGCGCTCGATATTAGCCATTGCGCCGGTGTCGAGCCCCTCGTCCATCTTCATGATGGTCACGCCGCTCTCCGTATCGCCCGCCATGATCGCGCGGTTGATGGGCGCCGCGCCGCGCCAGCGCGGCAACAGCGACGCGTGCACGTTGAAGCAGCCGAGCCGCGGCGCTTCGAGGATCGGCTTGGGCAGGATCAGCCCATAGGCCGCGACCACGGCGGCGTCGGCATTGAAGGCGCGGAACTCGTCCTGCGCCGCCTGCTCGCGCAGCGTCTTCGGCGTGAGGACCGGAACGCCGAGCCCGCGCGCCGCGCGCTCGATGGGCGTCGGCTGCAATTCCAGCCCGCGTCGGCCGGCCGGCTTGGGCGCGCGCGTGTAGGCCGCGGCGATTTCGTGTCCGGCCGCGGCAAGCGCGAGCAGCGTCGGCACCGCGAAATCGGGCGTGCCCATGAAGATCAGGCGGAGGGACATCTCAAACCGCGCGCCTATAGCTCGAATGGATTCACGATATCGATTCCGAGCCCGGTGAAATCGTCGATATCGCGGGTCGCGATCGACATGCCGTTGGCGAGGGCAATGGCCGCGATCATGCCGTCCATCGGCATGATGGGCCGCCCCATTTGAGCGCGCTTGGCCACGACGCGGCCGAATTCGTGCGCAGCCTCGCGGTCCACCGGCAGCAAACGATTCCCGAACAAATCTCTTTCCGCGTCGGTGACAATCCGATCGAGTTCGAACTCGACGGCGCCCTGCCGGCATCCGCTCAATGCCATAGCGCAACTCGGCCAGCACCGGCGCGCATAGAAAAAGATCGGCTGGAATTTGACGATCAAGCCAATCGCGCACGACTAGTTTCGGAGCAATGCGAAAGCCTTCCGATATCACATTGGTATCCAAGATGATCATTCGAAGTCCGGCGGCTCAAGAGGCCGGCTGGGAACTTCGAAGATGAGATCATCCCCACGCACATCGTCCGGCAGCATTGAAAACAGCCGAGTGCCGACACCGAGCTTCATAAAGTCTTCAGCGAGTCCGCGGCGAAGGGTCGCCTTCGCCTCGTCCGACAGACTGCGGCCATGAGCGCGCGCGCGCTTCTTCAGCTCATTCTTGAGCTTGGGATCGACCTTGCGGATCAATAGATCGGTGGCTTCACGTTTCATTTGATATCAATGATATCAGATGATCGTCCGCCGGTCCAGCGCGGTCGCTTACCCGATATGGTGCGAAGGCGTCTTGTCCTCGGCGAGCGGCTTGACCGGCGCGCCGCGCTTCTGCGCCTTCTTGAAGCGCTTCATCACCATGTCGCGCTTGAGCTTGGAGATGTGGTCGATGAACAGCACGCCGTTGGTGTGGTCGATCTCGTGCTGCAGGCAGGTCGCGAGCAGCCCAGTCGCCTCGATTTCGAGCGATTTGCCCTCGAGGTCGAGGAACTTCACCTTCACCGCGCTCGGCCGCTCCACCTCTTCGTAATATTCGGGGATGGAGAGGCAGCCTTCCTCGTAGGTGGCCTTTTCCTCGGACGTCCAGATCACCTCCGGATTGATGAACACCTGCGGCGCCTTCGCCTCGTCCTTCTTGGCCAAATCCATGGTGACGACGCGCTTCGGCACGCCGATCTGGATCGCCGCCAGGCCGATGCCGGGGGCGTCGTACATGGTCTCGAACATGTCCTCGACCAGCGCGCGGGTGTCCTTGTCGATCTTGCCGATCGGCTCGGATTTCAGCCGCAGCCTTGTGTCCGGGAGGATGAGAATGTCGCGTTTGGCCATCGATGCGATTTAAGGGCTGGGAACACCGGGGTCAATCCGGCTTTGGCCTTGAGAAACGGGCATTATCGCCCTACCGTTCGCCGTTCGTTCAACCCGGCCTCCGAATCACGCTAGAAGCGGGCGCATGTCGCAAACTTTTCTCCTCGTGCTCGCCGCGGTCATCGCGGCCGGCGTCCTGGCGATCCTCGTGCTGCTGCTGCGGCCGAAGCCGCCAGCGGCGGACGAGGCCGCCCAGCAGCGGCTGGCCGACCTCAACGCGCGGCTCGACGCCATGGGGAGCTGGCTGCAAAACTCGCACACGCAGCTCCAGCAAACCGTCAACAGCCGGCTCGACGCGGTCAGCCAGAACCTCGGCGAGTCGATGAAGACGACCACCAAGCACACGACGGAGCATCTGCAGAAGCTCAACGAGCGGCTGGCGGTGATCGAACTCGGCGCAGAAGAACATTACGGAATTGGCGACCCAGGTGAACTCCCTGCAGGGGGTGCTCGCCAACAAGCAGTCGCGCGGCGCCTTCGGCCAGGGCCAGCTGGAGGCGATCGTCGCCGATGTGCTGCCGAAGGGCGCCTATGAGTTTCAGTACACGCTCAAGAACCGGTCGCGGCCGGACTGCGTGATCTTCATGCCGGAGTCCGGGCCGCTGATCATCGACGCCAAGTTCCCGCTGGAAGCCATGACGGCATGGCGCGAGGCGGCGAGTGAGGAGGAGCGCAAGGCCGCCGCCACGCGGGTCAAGCAGGACATCGCCAAGCACATCACCGACATCGCCGAGAAATACCTAGTCCCCGGCGAGACGCAGGACATCGCGCTGATGTTCATCCCTTCCGAGTCGATCTATGCCGACCTACACGAGCGCTTCGACGACGTCGTGCAGCGGGCGCAGCGCGCGCGCGTGATGATCGTATCGCCGACGCTGATGGTGATGGCGATCCAGGTGATCAAGCAGGTGCGCAAGGACGCCGAGATGCGCGAGGCCGCCGACCAGATTCGCAGCGAGGTCGGTTTTATGATGAAAGACGTGCGCCTCCTGGGCGACCGCGCACGCAAGCTGCAAGGCCATTTCGGCCAGACCAGCAAGGATATCGACGACATTCTCATCTCGGCGGGTAAGATCGAAAAGCGCGCCGGCAAGATCGAGGAATTGGAATTCGACGGCGATGACCGGCAAAGCGCCGACGTGATACCCGCGCCGGTGCGCAAGCTCGGGGCAGCGGAGTGAACCCATTGCCCTTGCAACCCGTCATGGCCGGGCTCGTCCCGGCCATCCACGCCTTGCGGGCCAAAAGCAAGACGTGGATGCCCGGCACAAGGCCGGGCATGACGGTGGAGAAGCCCCGCGCATGACCGCCTCCCCCGATGCCGCGTCGGCAACATCGAAGCCCACCTTCCTCGAAGCCGCGTCGGTCTATTTCAAGCCGCGTGTGCTGGTCATTTTCTTTCTCGGCTTCTCGTCGGGCCTGCCGCTGGCGCTGTCCGCCTCGACGCTGCTGTTCTGGATGGCGGAGGTGGGCGTCGACCTGAAGACCATCGGCTTGTTCGCGCTGGTCGGCACGCCCTACACGATCAAGTTCCTCTGGGCACCCGTGGTCGACGCTTTCGACGTGCCGCTCATCGGGCGCTGGCTCGGCCGGCGGCGCAGCTGGCTGATGCTGACGCAACTGCTGCTGATCGCCGCGATCGCGCTGCTCGGCGCCAACAATCCGGTTACCGCGCCTGGGATGGTCGCCTTGGGCGCCCTGATGGTGGCCGCCGCATCGGCGACGCAAGACATCGTGATCGACGCGTTCCGCGTCGAGAGCCTGCCGGAGAACGAGCAGGCCGCCGGCGCCGCCTCTTACGTCGCGGCCTACCGCGTCGCCATGCTGGTCTCGAGCGCGGGGGCGCTGTTCCTGGTCACGGCGTTCCAGCATTTCGGCTTCAGCCGGCAGGGCGGCTGGACCGCCAGCTACGCGGTGATGGCCGCGCTGGTCATCGTCGGTGTCGCGACCACCTTGTTCGCCACCGAACCCGAAAAGTCCACGCGCGCCGACGCGGTTCAGCACAAAGAGCCCGCGCTCAGGCGACTCGGCCACACCATCGTCGGCGCGTTCACCGACTTTTTCCTGCGCGAGGGCCTGCATGTCGCGCTGGTCGTTCTCGCCTTTGTCATTCTTTTCAAGCTTACCGACGCGCTCGCCGGCGTGATGACCGGACCGTTCGCCGTCAAGCTCGGCTTCACGCGCAACGAATACGCCACCATCATCAAGGGCCTCGGCTTCGTCGCCACGATCGTCGGCGGATTCGCCGGCGGCTATGTCGCGCGCTCGCTGCCGCTGGCGGCCAGCTTGTGGATCGGGGGGCTGCTGCAAGCCGCCGCCAATCTGGCCTTCTCCTGGCAGGCCGTGGTCGGGCACGACATCGCGTGGCTGAGCTTCGCGATCACGGTCGAGAACTTCACCAGCGCGATCGGCACGGTGATCTTCGTCGCCTATCTCTCCGCGCTGTGCAAAAATCCGCTGCATACGGCGACGCAATACGCGCTGCTGACCGCGTTCGCGGCGATCGGACGCACCTATCTTTCGTCGAGCGCGGGCTTTGTCGCGGAAGCGACGGGATGGGTCTGGTTCTTCGCGATCTGCGCGCTGGCGGCCATTCCGGGATTTCTGTTGCTCGCCTGGCTGCAAGCCCAAGGGCATTTCAAGCGGCTGGTGATGAAGAAAGCACCATAGTCATTCCGGGGCGCGAGCGAAGCGAGCGAACCCGGAATCCAGAGCCATAATCAACTGCTTTGCCGTGTCGTCCTGGATTCCGGGCCCGCCCGCTCACGCGGGCGTCCCGGAATGACAGAGGTCAAAACAACGTCCGCTGCTTGATCGCCGCGGCCAGCGTGCCCTCGTCGAGATAATCCAACTCGCCGCCGACCGGCACGCCGTGCGCGAGCCGCGTCACTTTCACGTCCGCATCCTGCAAGAGCTCGGTGATGTAATGCGCCGTGGTCTGGCCGTCGACCGTGGCGTTGAGCGCGAGGATCACCTCTTTCACCTGCGGCTCGTGCGCGCGAGTGATGAGCGTGTCGATGGTGAGATCCTGCGGGCCGACGCCATCGAGCGGCGACAGCGTGCCGCCCAGCACGTGGTAGCGTCCGTTGACGGCATGGGCCCGTTCCAAAGCCCAGAGATCGGCGACATCGGCGACCACCACGATGATCGAAGGGTCGCGGCGCGGATCGGTGCAGACGGTGCACGGGTTCTGCGTGTCGATATTACCGCACACCTTGCAGATCTCGATCTTCTCCATCGCGGTCTGTAGCGCGGCGGCAAGCGGCGCCATCAGCGCCTCGCGCTTCTTGATGAGGAAGAGCGCGGCACGCCGCGCCGAGCGGGGGCCAAGGCCTGGCAGACGCGCCAAGAGTTGGATCAGGCGCTCGATTTCGGGTCCGGCGACGGCGGCGGGCATGTCGGTAAGCGCATCACCCGAACGGGTTGGGCATGCCGGGCGGCAATTTGAGGCCGCCGGTGAGCGCCTTCATGCGCTCCTGCAGCACGGCCTCTGCCTTGCGGCGGGCGTCGGCATGGGCGGCCACCATGAGGTCCTCGAGGATTTCCTTTTCCGAGGGCTGCAGCAGCGAGTCGTCGACCTTGATGCCCTTGAGGTCGCCTTTGGCGGACAGCGTGACCGACACCATGCCGCCGCCGGCCGTGCCCTCGACCTCGACGGTGTCGAGCTCGGCCTGCATTTCCTGCATCTTGGCCTGGAATTCGGCGGCCTGCTTCATCAGGCCCATGAAATCGGCCATTGGTTACTCCTCACTTTCCTCAGGCGGCGGCATGTCTTCCGGCGTGTCGTTCTCCGGCGCGCTCTGCGTCACGCCGACGATTCGTGCCCCGGGGAAGCGGCTGAGCACCGCCTGTACCAGCGGATCGGACTGCACGCCGCGCTCGATCTCAGCCTGTTTGGCGTCCATCTGCGCGCGCAAGGTGGGCGCGCCCTGTTCCTGCGACACCACCACGATCCAGCGCTTGCCGGTCCAGGCGGTCAATTTGCGTTGCAGATCGTGCACCAGCGTCTTCGCCGCCGCCGGCTCGAGCGCGATTTCGAGCTGGCCGTCCTCACATCGCACCAGCCGCACGTCGCGCTCCAGCGCCATCTTCACCGGGATATCGCGCTTTTCGGCGGCGAGCGCGGCGATCTGCTCGAACGAAGAAATGGCGATCGTGGGCGCCGTTTCGGCGGCCTGCGCCACCGGATCGTCGGCCGGCCGCGGCGACACTGCGGCGGACGAGCGCGGCGAGCCGCGCGGCGCCTCGTAGCGCGGCGCGTAAGTGGGCGCGGATGGCGCCGGCGCGCCGCCGCCATTGTCTTGAGCGTGACCTTGCGGGCGGGCGGCGCCCTCCTCCGTCACCGCGCGCACGACCTCGTCCGGGGTCGGCAGGTCGGCCGCGTAAGCGATGCGCACCAGCACCATCTCGGCGGCGGCCACCGGGCGGCCGGAGGCCTGCACCTCGGCAATGCCCTTCAACAGCATCTGCCAGGCGCGCGACAGGACGCGCATGGAAAGCTGCGCCGCAAACGCGCGCCCGCGCGTGCGCTCGGCCTCCGACAATGAAACGTCGTCGGCGACGTTCGGCACGACTTTGACGCGGGTGACGAAATGGGTGAATTCGGCGAGATCGGAGAGGATCACCGCCGGATCGGCGCCGATGTCGTATTGCGCGCGCAATTCGTTCAGCGCCGCCGCGGTGTCGCCTTTCATCAAGGCTTCGAACAGGTCGACCACACGCACGCGATCGGCGAGACCGAGCATCTGCCGAACGTCCTCGGCGCGCACGGGACCTGCCGCGTTCTTGCGTTGGCCGGCGCCCGTTTCGGCGCCGGCGTGGGCAATGGCCTGGTCGAGCAGCGAGAGCGAATCGCGCACCGAGCCTTCGGCGGCGCGCGCGATCAAAGCGAGTGCCGCTTCCTCCGCTTCGATGTTTTCTTTCGAGGCGATGCCTTCCAGGTGCTTGACCAGCAGCGCGGCGTCGACGCGGCGCAAATCGAAGCGCTGGCAGCGCGACAGCACCGTCACCGGCACTTTACGGATTTCGGTGGTGGCGAAGATGAATTTGGCGTGCGGCGGCGGCTCCTCCAGCGTCTTCAACAACGCGTTGAAAGCCGCGCCCGAGAGCATGTGCACTTCGTCAAGGATATAGACCTTGTAGCGCGCGCTGACCGGCGCGTAGCGGATGGCGTCGTTGATCTGACGCACGTCCTCGACGCTGTTGTGGGAGGCGGCGTCCATCTCGAGCACGTCCATGTGGCGGCTCTCGATGATCGCCTGGCAGTGCACGCCTATCGCCGGCATATTGACGGTCGGCTCGGTCACCGAGCCGTCGGGCAATTCGTAATTGAGCGCGCGGGCGAGGATGCGCGCGGTCGTGGTCTTGCCGACGCCGCGCACGCCGGTGAGGATCCAGGCCTGCGGGATGCGGCCGGTCTCGAAGGCGTTCGAGATGGTGCGCACCATGGCGTCCTGGCCGATCAGGTCGGCAAAGCTCGCCGGGCGGTATTTGCGCGCCAGCACGCGATAGCCGGCGTCGTCGGCTGCCGGGTCGGCGGTTTTTTCGGGCTCGGCCATCAACGCCTTCCGCTCGCAAGCGCCAATTTAATGCGCCTCGCGGTCTCGATCCTGGCATGGGTGGGAGGCTGACGAGCGACCCGAACCGCGCTCGTTAGGGCTGCTTCCTTCCGGATCTGACCCGGTTGGCGAGTGGCTCGTCCACCGCCAACCTCCCGGGGACCTATATCGGGCCAACGGGCCGGGAAAGCAAGTTTCCCTCCACCGTCATTCCGGGGCGCGGCCGAAGGCCGCGAGCCCGGAATCCAGGGCCAAGCTTTCGTGTGTCGCCCTGGATTCCGGGCCCGCCGCTTTGCGGCGTCCCGGAATGACCGGGAAAACTTTTGGCTCTAGATTGCCGTCATGCAATCCCCCTGGTCCCTCCACCCGCAGCTCGCGCAGGACACGGTTCCGGTCGGCGAGCTCGCGCTGTCGCGCGTGCTGCTCGCCACCGACGCCAATTATCCCTGGCTGATCCTGGTGCCGCGCAAAGCCGGTCTCGTCGAACTGACCGACCTCACGGACAACGAACAGATGCAGCTCATGCGCGAAATCGCCGCGGCGGCGCGCGCGCTCAAGTCCATCACCGAATGCGAGAAGCTCAACGTCGCCGCGCTCGGCAACCAGGTGGCGCAACTGCACGTGCACGTGATCGGCCGCCGCCACGCCGACGCCGCCTGGCCGAAGCCGGTGTGGGGCGCCGTGCCGCCCATTGCCTACGACCCAAAGGTGCGCGACGGCTTCATTGCGGCGCTCGGGCACGCCCTTCACGTCAAGCCGGTTGAGGGCTAGGCTGCCGACATCGGAGGACCGTGACATGACTTTCCGTATCGCCGTCGTGCAGCCGCTCGCCAACCCGATCGGCGAGGACGAGAAGAACGTCGCCGATGCCGAAAACTTCATCGCGCGCGCGGCGGCGGAAGGCGCCGACTTCGTCTGCTTCCCGGAAACCTATCCCGGGCCATGGCGCATGCCGGCGACCTTCGACCCGACGCCGCGGCTGGCGGAGGCCGCCGCCAAGCACAAGATCAACGCCGTCTACGGCACGCTCGAGCCGCTCAGCCACAACGAGGGCACCGCGCATAACCTCACCTGCATGGCCTTCGCCGACGGCCGTGCGCCGGCGCGCTACCGCCGCACGCACCCGAACGGGCCGTGGATCTATACCGGCGGCAAATGGTGGGAATTCCAATACGTCGCCGGCAACGAGTTCCCGGTGTTCGACACCGCGCAGGGCAAGGTCGGGCTCGCCATGTGCAGCGAGGTCTACATGCCGGAGGTGACGCGGGCGCTGGCGCTGCGCGGCGCCGAATTGATCTTCATGCCGGCCGGCACCGACAAGGGCAAATTGTGGGCGACCTGGCGCAATCTCATCTGGTCGCGTGCCATCGAAAACCTCGCCGTCGTGGTTACCACGCAGAACCTGTTCAGCCATGCCGAGCGCGGGCTCGCCATGGTGGCGGCGCCGGAGGAGATCTTGTTCGAAAGTACCGCCGCCGGCCTGTTCGTGGTGGACGTGAGCCTGGAACGCGCGCGCGAATTGCGCGGCACCTTGGACGCCGTCGGCTCGGCCGCCCGTTACGGCGCCAAAGCAGGGCGTGCTCGGCCCGCAATGGCAGCGCCCGGAACTGCGCGAGGCGATCTACCAGGTGCCGCCAAAAGAGGCGGCGGAGTAGCCCACACGCAGGCGCCGGACGCATTGCGCCGATCCGCAGCCCGTGCGAATTTCCGCTCCGCATGTCGCCCCGCCCCGATCTCGGCCCCAGACCGCGCCTCGGCTATGTCGACAGCCGCATCGAGCGCGCCGCCGACAAGCGCACCGATGAGGCGGCGCTCGCCGTCTACGCGGCCGACGCGCGCGCGCGCGCCTATGTGATCGGCGGCGAGCGTATCGTCATGAAGCAGGCTTCCAGCCTGAACGACCCGCTGTTCACGTTAGAGCAGTCGCGCGCCTTCGAGCAGCCGGCCGAGACGATCTTCCTCGGCCTGTTCAACGGCGAACCCCGTTTCGGCGTCGGCATCGCGCCGGAGGCGGCCGAGGCGCTTAAAGCGCATGACGGTTTCGACATCCGCGACCTGCGCTCGATCGCCGTGCAGGGCCTGGTCGCCCCCGAACACTTGCCGCCGATCGCGGAAGCCAAGGCGCTGCTGCACTGGCACGCGCGGCATCGGTTTTGTGCCAACTGCGGCGCCGCCACGCGGCCGGTGCAGGCCGGCTGGCGGCGCGACTGCCCGCAATGCCGGACGCAGCATTTCCCGCGCACCGATCCGGTGGTGATCATGCTGGCCGTCGACGGCGAGCGCTGCCTGCTCGGGCGCTCGCCGCGCTTCATGCAGAGCATGTGGTCGTGCCTCGCCGGCTTCGTCGAGCCGGGCGAAACTTTCGAGGAGGCGGCACGGCGCGAGACGCTGGAGGAAGCTGGCATCGCCTGCGCCCGCGTGCGCTATTTCGCCTCGCAGCCCTGGCCGTTCCCCACCTCGCTGATGATCGGCTGCCACGCCGAGGCGGTGACGCGCGAGGTGAAGGTCGACCGCGCCGAGCTCGAGGACGCGCGCTGGTTTTCCCGCGACGAAGTGATCGCCATGCTCGAGCGCAAGCATCCGCAAGGGCTGACCACGCCGCCGGCCATGGCGATCGCCTATCACATCATCCGCGCCTGGGTGGAGGGCGAGGCCGGCTTTGACTGAGCGCGCGCGACGCATCCTGTGCGCGGGCATTGCGGTCGAAGACATCGTGATGCGCGTCGAAAGTTTCCCAGAACCCGGAACCAAGGTGCAGGCCTCCGACTTCATCGTGACCGGCGGCGGCTGCGCCGCCAATGCGGCGGTGGCGGCGGCGCGGCTCGCCGCGCGCGCGGCCTTCGCCGGACCGCTCGGCGGCAGCAACGACGCGGTAAGCGAGCGCATCCTCGCCGGCCTCGAAGCCGAGGGCGTGGATTGCGGCGGCGCGGAGCGCGTCGATGGCGGCACCGCCTCGGTCTCGCTCATCCTGCTCGACGCGCAAGGCGAGAAGGCGATAGCCACCCGGCGCGGCGTGGGTCTAGGGAGCGCGCTGCCGCGCGACGCCGATGCCCTCATCAAGGGCATGGACGCCGTCCTGATCGACAACCGCTTCCCCGAATTCGTCACCGCGGTCGCCCGCGCCGCGCAAGCGCGCAAAATTCCGCTGGTGATCGATCTCGACCTTGCCACCAAGCCCGACGATCCCCTGCTCGTGCTCGGCAGCCATGTGATCGCCTCATCGGAAGCGCTGCGCGCCACCACCGGCAGCGGCGATCCGCGCGCCGGGCTGGAACGGCTAGCGGCGCATCATGCC
This sequence comes from uncultured Pseudomonadota bacterium, assembly GCA_963773305.1. Taxonomy (GTDB): domain Bacteria; phylum Pseudomonadota; class Alphaproteobacteria; order Rhizobiales; family Xanthobacteraceae; genus Pseudolabrys. The sequence continues at coordinate 367,101 of CAVZAR010000002.1, read as the reverse complement.
GGATTCCTGGCGATGACGGACGGGGCGAACGGCGTCTATTGGCTGGATGGAAAAGAGCTCAAGCACATGCCGGCCTTCGCCGTGACGGTAATCGATACCCTCGGGGCCGGCGACGTCTTTCATGCCGGTTTCGCCGTTGCGTTGGCGGAAGGCCGCGCGCTCGAGGACGCGCTGCGCTTTGGCTCGGCCGCCGCCGCGCTCAAATGCACGCGCTTCGGCGGCGGCGACGCCGCGCCGAAGCGGGCGGAGGTAGAGGCGTTTTTGGAAAAGTAAATTGGCTCCTGAACGCTGCCCCACAATCCGTTCATTCCCGCGCAAGCGGGAATCCAGAGCTACATTCGAAGCGCTTCGGTATTTTTCTGGGTCCCCGCTTTCGCGGGGACGAACGGCGCGAGGTTGCTCAGCGCGGCTCCGCAATCGTCTTGAACGGCTGCGCGCTTTCGAAAGCGCGGGCGGCGCGCAGCACCAGCGCGTCGTTGCGCGGCGGTCCGACGATCTGCAGCGCGATCGGCAGACCGTCGGCGGCAAAGCCGACAGGCACCGAAGCCGCCGGCTGCTGCGTGAGATTGAACGGATAGGTGAATGGCGACCAGTCGATCCAGCCCTCGCCGTAGCGCCCGTCGCTCGGCGTCACGCGACCGACCTCGAGCGCGGTGAGCGGCATTTGCGGCGTCAGCAACAGGTCGTAACGCTCATGGAAGCGCCGCATGTGCTCGGCGAGCTGCGTGCGCGCGGCATGGGCGGCGAGATAGGCGGCAAGGGTGGTACCGCGCCCCACCTCCGCGATGCGGCGCAAGCCGGGATCCACCTTCTCTTGCTCCGCCGCCGGTATCGCACCGACGATCGCTCCGGCAACGCCGTACCAGATCGTCATGATAGCATCGAGCGGCGAGGGGAAACCGGGATCGGCCTCTTCGACAATGGCGCCGAGATCGGAGAAAACCTGCGCCGCCTTGGCAGTCGCGGCTTCGACATCGGGATCGAGCCGTTTGACGTAGCCGAGCCGCGGGCTGAAAGCGATCCGAAGCCCGCTGACGCCCTCGTTCAGGCCGATGCGGAAATCGGGCACCGGCGTGTTCCAGGCCGTGGTGTCGCGCGCGTCCGGCGCGCCGATGACCGAGAGCATGAGCGCAGCGTCGGTGACCGTGCGGGTGAGCGGACCCTGATGCGCCAGCACCGTGAAGGCCGAAGCCGGATAGGCCGGCACGCGCCCGTAGCTCGGCTTGATGCCGAACACGCCGGTAAAGGCCGACGGAATGCGGATCGAGCCGGCGCCGTCGGTGCCGAGATGCATGACGCCGAGATTGAGCAACGCCGTCGCCGCCGCACCGCCGGAAGAGCCGCCGGTGGTGCGATTCGCGTTCCAAGGGTTGCGCGTGATGCCGCTGAGCGGAGAATGGCAGACGCCGATCCAGCCGAACTCCGGCGTGGTGGTCTTGCCGAGCAGGACGGCGCCCTGCTCTTTCAGCCGCGCCACCGAAGGCGCGTCGTCGGCCGCCGGCGCAGCCGGCGTGGTGAGCGAGCCCCGGCGCGTGGGCTGGCCTTTCACGTCGACGATGTCCTTGATGGTGACCGGCAGACCGTCGGCGAGGCCTTGCGGCTCGCGCTTGGCCCAGCGCGCCTCCGACGCGCGCGCGGCGGCGAGCGCGCCGTCGCCATCGACCAGCACGAAGGCATTGATCTGCGGCTCGAAGCGCTCGATGCGCGCGAGCGCGTCGCGCGCCACCTCGACCGGCGACAGGTCGCGCCGCCGGTAAAGGCGCAGGAGATCGTTGGCGTTGAGCTGGGAAATTTCGTTCGGCATGGCTGGCGGGACACCGTGGAGGAAACCGCCAGTGTAAGCCGTCGGGTCCGCGACCGAAACCGGGCGTGGCCTGAGGATCGGGTCTCACCGGCGGCCGCGCATCGGCTGGCCAGAACGGGGGACGCTATGGCCGGCGCCCGCGCGAACGCGGGGCCGAACCGGCGCCGACCGCCGGTGAGCTCTCAAATCGAATACAGGGTCATGGAAGCCTTCAGTCCCGTCGCCTGACCCGTCGCGCACCACGGCCGAAAGGTCGGCTTGAAAATAGAATATAGTTCTCTATAAAGACCACACGGCTGGAAAAATAAGAAAATTATCGCAATATTTTGCTGTTCTGTAGGCGATATATCTCAAAGCTGTGAAGGATGCAGGATATGGATGCCATCGATCGCAAGATCCTCGCCGTGGTGCAGCAGGACGCCTCGCTATCGGTGGCCGAGATCGGCCAGCGGGTGGGCTTGTCATCGACGCCGTGCTGGAAGCGGCTGCAGCGGCTGGAAGCCGACGGCGTGATCACCGGCCGCGTCGCGCTGGTCAATCCGGACAAGATCGGGCTCGGGCTCGCGGTGTTCGTGTCGATCGAGACCGACGACCATTCGGAAGAATGGCTCAAGCATTTCGCCGAGGTGGTCGGCGCCATGCCCGAAGTGATGGAATTCTACCGCATGGCCGGCGACATCGACTACATGCTGCGCGTGGTCGTCCCGGACGTCGCCGGCTACGACACGTTCTACAAGAAGCTGATCGGCACGGTGCCCCTGAAGAACGTCACCTCGCGTTTCGCCATGGAGCGCATCAAGCAGACGACCGCGCTGCCGATCCCGAGCGAGCGTCAGCTGCAGGTGGCGCCGGCGTAATCGGGCGCCGTGATGCGCGGGCTCATGAACATGCGGTCCGACAGCGTGATCGCGCCGGTAATGACCATGCCGACGATCGGCGTGTACTCGTACGATGCTTCCGCCAGGATGAGCTGCGTATTGGCGAGGTCCAGCGCCGAGGTCGACGAGTTGAAGGTATAGGTCGAATTTGTCGCGCGCGCGGTGCCGTTCTTGGTCGCGCTCCACTTCACCTTCGCGCTCTTGTCCGACGCGATATTGATGCAGGAAACCGTGACCTTGAGATTGTTCGCGTTGTAGGGCGCGATGATCGCCGACGCGGCGTTCAAAATGTTGGTCATGTCGCTGGCGTTGATGCTCGTCGTCTGCGCCGAGAGGTTGGCGAGCGCGGCCGCGGTCAGGCTGACCTTGCGGTCGGCGGCAACGCCGTCGGAAATCTCCACGCAGCCGAAATAGAGCGTGACCATCAGCGGGGCGATCAGCGCGAACTCGACCGCCGAGACGGCGCGCCGGTCGCGGCCGAAGCGGCCGAACAATCGCAGGAGGCGGTGTTTGCGCGGTTGCATGGCTTAAGGACAGTTGCCGGTCGCGCTGGTCGTGCCGAACGGTTCGTTGCGGAACACCGCGGTCGCCACCAACAGCCGCTTGCCGTTGGCGAGATTGGACAGGCTGTCGTTGAGCAGCGAGAGGTAGATCGGCCATTCGTAATAGAGCCGCACCACCTCGATCGTGCCCGCGCTGCCCGGCCCGTAGCACATCTGCGAGGTGTCGAGCTGACCGTTCTTGATCGGCGTGGCGCTGTTGATCGAGGCGAAGTCGGTATAGTTCTTCACGTCGACTTGGACGTTGTTGCAGTCGAACAGGCTGTTGCTTCCCAAGACGGTGTTGGCGCCGGGACAGATGACGTTCGTTTTGAACTCGGCCGCGCTGCTGTAGCCGGCGGTCTGCGCCTGGCCGGTCATGACCATACGTCCGGCCTCGGTGGCGGCGGCTTCCAGCGACTGTCCGGCAAAAAACACCAGCGCGGTTTCCATGATGGCGAAGATGAGCGCCAAAAACGGCGCGGCGACCAGAGCGAATTCCACCGCCGCGGCGGCTTCTTCGGCACGCACGAAGCGGCGCGCGCTGGAGGCCCGCAGGAGCCTGCGCAGGGGAACCATCAGCGTGTTGCGCATGGTGCGAAGCATGTCGGCGAACTCGAGCGGCAAACGGTGCCGCGGCACCGCTTCTTAGCAAAATCACGTTTGCGAATTCTTGCCGGCGGCCCGTCGAATTGCCCTCGCCGCGTTAGGCGCGCGCTAACCGTAACGGCCGCGCTCAACGCGGCGCCGGCGCGCTCGGCGCCGCTGCCGCGCCGCCGCTGGAGGCGGCACCGTTGCGCGCGGTGGTCTGGCCGAGGGTGCCCGAGAAATAGGTCTGGTCGTCGCCGAGCGTGTTGCGCGGCTGGCATTCGTGCGAGCAGCTCAAGGTCTCGCGCTTGACGCCCTTGTAAACGACGATCAGGTGGTCCGCCTCGGGCCCCAGCACCTGAACGGTCTTGCTCATGATCACGCGTCCGCCGCGGTCGAGCGCCAGGAGATTGGTCGAGCCGTAGCCCTTGCCGGTGATGACCAGCGTTCCGCCGTTTTGCAGCGTGGCGTCGGCGATCAGCGGATTGCCGATCACGATGGTGGCGACGTTGGCGGGAAGCTTGAGCAGGCGGGCGCTGTCGACATTGACGGTGACGCTGTCGGCCGCCGCCGGCGCAGCGCAAACGACCAGCGCCCAGGCCAGGATCGCAAACAGCCACCTGTGACGCCCGAGCACGGCCGACATCGGTACTCTCCAACACGCTACGCAACAAAAGGTCCGCAGAAAGCGGTCCATTACCGCTCGCAGTTGACCGGAAATTGGTGAACGAAACGCAAAAAGCAACGACCCGGAGCCGGCGAATGGCCGGTTGTTGCGCAAAGAGCGGGCGACGAAGGAGATATGGTGAACGGCGAATAAACTATGCGCCGGTCAGGATACCCGCCTCACTGCAGGACCGGGTAAATAAGCTGGGCGCCGAAGCTCTTGGGGAAGCGCTCGTCGTCGATGCCGTAGTCGTCCGGCAGTTCGCCCTTCGGCATATAGAAGGTGCCGAACATCAGATCGAGCACCGGAAAGGTACCGGCGAAGTTGCTGTTGCCGCCGCGGTCGAGTGCCGTGTGGTGCCAGCGGTGGAAGACCGGGCTCGCCAGCACGTATTTGAAGGGTCCGAGCGTCCATTTCAGGTTGGCGTGCACGAAGGCGGAATGGGCGGTGGTGAAGGGGCCGACCCACAGCATCACATTGGGCGAGATGCCGGCGAGCAGCAGCGCCACGTCGACGGCAACCGAGCCGAGAAACAGATTGACCGGGTGAAAGCGCGCCGCCGAGATCCAATCGAGCTCCTCGGGGGCGTGATGGACCGCGTGGTATTTCCATAGAGCGCCGCGGTGAAAGGCGCGATGGATCCAATAGAGCAGGAAATCGGAAGCCGCGAGAAACATGAGCCCCTGGACCACCAGCGGCAATCGTGACAGCGGGCCGTGGCCGTTCTCGTAGAAGGTATCGAGGGCCTTATCGCCGTGAATGCCGAAGAGGATCGCGGCGCCCATCACCAGCAGGCCGATGCGCACGAAGCGCGTGCCGAGCGGCACCAGGAACCAATAACAGACGTCGGTGACGATCTCGCGCCGCTGGAACCACAATTTGCCGGGATTGCAGGCCTGCCAGTGCGTGAGCAGCGCGAACACCACGCCGAGCGCGATCGAGATCGGCATGATCTGCAAGAAGGTCTCGCCTGCGGCGGTGAGCACGGACTGGAACTGGCTGAGCATTGCCGGACCTGCGGGGAAAGCCCGTCCGGATATCGGGCCGGGCGGTTAAGATCGCGTGAAGCGCGCCGGCGCCGCGATGTCCATGCGGCAGCGGCGCCAAGTCACGGCGCCTCTGCGGCGGCGTTTTCCAGTAATTCGCAGGCGCGGCCTGGCAGCCTGCCATGAAGTATCGACAGCTGAAATCGTAGTATTGACTAGATAACCTTCAGCATAATTTGACTGTATCTCGCTACTTGCGTTCGTATAGAGGCGATCAATAACTTGTTAACTATGATATTCTTCGCTGAAGGACTTATTAACTAGCCCGGATATACCCTATAATACCTATTGTTTCGTCTATTATATTAACGGGTGTGCAAGACCTCATTGCTAATTTGCCCGCGTGGATCGGGTACCGGCCGTCATCCGGACCTGACATGCCACCTCAGACAGCCACGTGTGGATCTAGGAGCTAGCAATGAAGAACCAGTTCGTGCGTTTCATGAAGGACGACTCCGGCGCGACCGCCATCGAATATGGCCTTATCGCCGCGGGCATCTCGGTCGCGATCATCGCGGTGGTCAACACCATCGGCAGCACGCTGAACACCAAGTTCAAGAGCATCTCCGACCAGCTCAAATAATCGGTCGCTCCGGATCGAACAGAAGGCTCCGGCCGCACGCCGGAGCCTTTTGCGTTTCAGCCGCTTGCCGCGCCGCAGCGGTTTACGAAAGGTAAAGAACTCGCGGGCTAACAGTGCCGCAGGCACGTTCCGCGTCGTCTTATAAGCCGCGGCATGCCGTGCGTTTTGAGGCCAAGGCCATGCTGATCGATGTAATCAGGCTGCTCCTGTTTCCCGCCCTGATGGCGTTCGCTGCATCGAGCGATCTCTTGACCATGACGATTTCGAACCGGCTGTCGCTGATCCTGGTCGGCGGCTTCTTCACGCTCACGCTGATCACCGGCATGAGCCTCGAAGCGATCGGCATGCATGTGGGCGCGGCGGCGCTGGTGCTGGTGTTCGCCTTCATCTTTTTCGCGCGCGGCTGGGTCGGCGGCGGCGATGCCAAGCTCGCGGCCGCCACGGCGCTCTGGTTCGGCTTCGGCCATCTCATGGATTATCTGGTCTATGCCTCGCTGCTCGGCGGCGCGCTGACCCTGATGATGCTGCAATTCCGCCGCTTGCCCTTGCCGCAGATTCTGGCGCGGCAGCCTTGGGTCACGCGGCTGCACGAGCCCGACGCAGGCATTCCTTACGGGATCGCGCTCGCGGCCGCCGCGCTCATCATCTATCCCAGCACCTTCTGGATGCCGGCCAGCATCTGACGTCGAGGTGCTCGACGGGCGTTACGCGATGCGGACGCAACCGCGCGCGCGAATGCCGGCAAGAGAATATTAACTCGATTTGGATACCCCTCCTTAACCATACCTTGACCTTTAACTGGTGAAATCCGGTGCAAGCGGTCGCACCGGCCGCCATGTGGTTTGAGGCGGTCAGTTCGGCCGTCGGTCAAGTCAGAGAGTGAGCGTATGAAAGCCGCGCGTATCGTCGTGCTCGCAATCGCCCTTACCGCAGGCGGTATCGCCGCGATGTTGGCGGGCCGCTCGGAGAAGCAGCCGCCGGCCAAGCAGCCGACCATGCCGAAGATCGCTTCGGTCGAAGTGTTAGTGGCGAAGTCCGACATTCCGGTCGGCACGGCGGTGTCGGCGGGCGACGTGGAGTGGCAGGCATGGCCTGCCAGCGCGCAGACCGGCAATTTCATCCGCAAGAGCAGCTTTCCCAACGCCATTCAGAAGATGAGCGGCCTGATCGCGCGCGCGCCTTTCGTGGCCGGCGAGCCGATCCGGCAAGCCAAGCTGGTGGACGCCAAGGGCTCGGGCTTCATGGCGGCGATCCTGCCGAAGGGCATGCGCGCCGTCTCGACACAGATTTCGCCGGAAACCGGCGCCGGCGGCTTCATCCTGCCGAACGATCATGTCGACGTCATCCTGACGCGGCGCGACGCGGGAAGCTCGGCATCGAAGCAGGGCAGCGAGACCATCCTTAGCAACGTGCGCGTGCTGGCGATCGACCAGAACGTTCAGGAGAAGAGCGGACAGAAGGTCGTGGTCGGCAAGACCGCAACGCTCGAGCTCTCGCCCAACCAGGCCGAGACGCTCGCGCTGGCGCAGCATCTCGGCACGCTGTCGCTGGCGCTGCGCAGCATCACCGACGCAAGACGCGACGACCCGAAGACCGACGAAGGCCTGAACTCGAAACGCGGCGGCATCGACGTCGTCCGCTTCGGGGTGACCAGCACCGCGACGTCACGATGATCGACCGAGGGGACCTAGGGGACATGGCGAGAAGGGCAACGATCCGCAACGCCGCGCTGGCGGCACTGATTCTCGGCGCAGCGCTTGCGCCGACGGTACCGGCAATCGGCGCCGACGCGCACGTCCCCGTGATCAAGGTGGCGGCAAGCGAAGCGACCTCGCGCGCCGTCCAGCTCGGCGTCGGCAAGTCCGTCGCCATCGACCTGCCCTCCGACATCAAGGATGTGCTGGTGGCCGATCCCACCATCGCCAACGCGGTGATCCGCTCCTCGCGCCGCGTCTACATGATCGGCGTCAAGGTCGGGCAGACCAACATCTTCTTCTTCGACGCCAACGGCAGGCAGATCGCCGGCTTCGACATCGCGGTGACGCGCGATCTCAACGGCGTGCGTGCGGCGATCAAACGGACGCTACCCAATTCCGACATCGCCGTCGAAGGCGTCGGCGACGGCGTCATGCTCACCGGCGAGGCGGCGAGCCCCGCCGACTCGCAGCAGGCCTTCGACATCGCCTCGCAGCTGGTGGGCGCCAGCACCAAGGTGGTCAACGGCATCACGGTGCGTGGGCGCGACCAGGTCATGCTCAAGGTTACGGTCGCCGAGGTGCAGCGCGACGTAATCAAGCAGCTCGGCATCGACCTCTCGGGCAGCCTCAACTACGGCACGGCGGTGGTCAATCTCAACAGCGCGAACTCGTTCAACGCCTCCGGCGTCTCGCCGAGCTCCAGCATTATCGGCCAGTTCGGCGCCAATCCGAGCATCACGGCGACGCTCAACGCCATGGAGCGCGCCGGCGTGATCCGCACCTTGGCCGAGCCGAACCTGACCGCGATTTCCGGCGAGACCGCCAATTTCGTTGCCGGCGGCGAATTCCCGATCCCCAACGGCCTGTCGTGCGACACCACCAAAACTCCGCCGGTCTGCCAGCCGGAGATCACCTTCAAGAAGTTCGGCGTCAGCCTGGCCTTCACGCCGGTGGTGCTGTCGGGCGGCCGCATCAGCCTCAAGGTGATGACGGAAGTGTCGGATCTGTCGATGCAGAACTCGATCCCGCTGACCTTCCCGGGCACCAACACGACCCTGACGATCCCGTCGATCCAGACGCGCCGCGCCGAAACCACCGTGGAAATTCCCTCGGGCGGCTCGCTGGCGATGGCCGGCATGATCCAGGAGCAGACCAAGCAGGCGGTCAACGGCCTGCCCGGCCTGATGCAGCTCCCGATCCTGGGCGCGCTGTTCAAGAGCCGCGATTACGTGAACCACCAGTCGGAGCTGATGATCCTGGTCACGCCCTATGTGGTGCGCGCGGTCGCCCAGAAAGACCTCTCACGCCCCGACGACGGCTTTGCCGATCCGAGCGATCCGCAGACCGTCCTGCTCGGCCGCCTGAACCGCATTTACGGCAAGGCCGCCGCCAAGGCGGCGGACAAGGGCGAGCTCAAGCACAGCTACCGCGGCAAATACGGTTTCATCCTGGATTGACGGGGGACTAACGCGATGACAGCAATTCAAACGGCGGCATGGCGACGCCGCAGCCGGACGGCGCGGCGCATGCTGCTTGCCGCCGGGCTCGCCGGTCTGCTGGCCGGCTGTTACCAGACGACCAAGGTGGTCGAGCAAGCGCCCTACCCGACCGACTACCGCGCGCGCCATCCCATCACGCTGCGGGAAGGCGAGCACTCGGTCAAAATCTTCGTCGGCCGCAACCGCGGCGGGCTCAATCCCGTCCAGCGCGCCGACGTGCTGGCCTTCGCGCAAGGCTGGCGCCACGACGCCACCAGCGGCATCGTGATCGACGTGCCGCACGGCGGACCGACCGACCGCGCCGCCAACGATTCGCTGCGCGAAATCCATTCCATCCTCAACGCCTCGGGCGTGCCGCGGCGCGCCGTTTACGTGCGGCCGTACCGCCCGGCGCAATGGTCGCTGGCAAGCATCAAGATTCACTACACGAAGCTCACCGCCCATGCCGGTCCCTGCGGGCTGTGGCCGCACGACCTCGGGCCCGACTTGGATGCGACCTACAACAGCAACCGGCCCTACTGGAATCTCGGCTGCGCCACCCAGCGCAATCTCGCCGCCATGGTCGCCAACCCGGCCGACCTGGTGCAGCCGCGCGAGGAAACGCCGGCCTACGAAGCGCGCCGCTCCGTCGCCATCGACAAATGGCGGCAGGGTCAAAATCCGTCCGGCAGCTATACCGGTTACGACAAAGCCAAGATCAGCGATCTCGGAAAATGATAAAGCACGCACAGCAAGTCACAGTCGCCGAACCTGACGCGCCGCCGACGGTGCCGGCTGAGCCGGTCGCCGCCGCCGACCACATCGCGCCCGCGCCACGCGTCTCGGTGCAAGCCTTCTGCGAGACGGTGGAAACCGCCTCCGCGGTGCAGGCAGCGAGTGAGGATCGCCGCCTCGCCAAGGCGCATGTGAAGATCCAAATGGGCGGCGCCACCGCGGCCGTCGAGGCCTATCGCAATTCGCCCACGCCCAACGTGATCTTCATCGAATCGGATGGCCGCGCCGCCGACATTCTCGGCGGGCTCGACCGCCTGGCCGAGGTCTGCGACGCCGGCAGCCGCGTCGTCGTGGTGGGCCGCATCAACGACGTGACGCTTTACCGCGAACTGACGCGGCGCGGGGTGAGCGACTATCTAATCGCGCCGGTCGGCGCGGTCGACGTCGTGCGCGCGGTCTGCGGGCTGTTTTCGGCGCCGGACGCCAAGCCGGTCGGCCGCATCATTGCCGTGATCGGCGCCAAGGGCGGGGTCGGCGCCTCCACCATCGCGCACAATGTCGGCTTCTCGATCGCCCGCGACCTCGCGCTCGACTCGGTCGTCACCGACCTCGACCTCGCCTTCGGCACCGCGGGCCTCGACTACAACCAGGATCCGCCGCAAGGAGTCGCCGACGCGGTGTTCTCGCCCGACCGAGTCGATACCGCCTTCGTCGACCGGTTGCTGTCGAAATGCACGGATCATCTGAGCCTGCTGGCGGCGCCGGCGACGCTCGACCGGGTCTATGACTTTGGTGCCGACGCCTTCGACGCCATTCTCGACGCCTTGCGCACTTCGATTCCGTGCGTGCTGCTCGACATGCCGCACCAGTGGTCCGGCTGGACCAAGCGCCTGCTGCTGAGCGCCGACGAAATCCTGGTGGTGGCCGGACCGGACCTCGCCAATTTGCGCAACGCCAAGAACCTGGTCGATCTGCTGCGCGCCTCGCGGCCGAACGACCATCGGCCCTATTACTGCCTCAACCAGGTCGGCGTGCCGAAGCGGCCGGAAATCGCGCCGGCCGATTTCGCCAAAGCGCTGGAAGACGCGCCGCTGACGGCGATCCCGTTCGAGCCGCAGCTGTTCGGGACTGCCGCCAATAACGGCCAGATGATCGCGGAGGTTTCCGCCAACCACAAGACGGCGGAGATGTTCCGCCAGATGGCGCAGGTGATGACCGGCCGCGCCGAAGCCAAGCGCGCCGGCAGCGGCCTGATGCCTTTGCTCTCAAAGCTGATGAAGCGCGGCTGACAATCGTCGGAGTATAATTGGTGTTTGGTAAGCGTAGCGGATCCTCGCTAACTCCCGCGCCGGCCCCGCAGCCGGCCCCCGAGCCGGCGCCGCCCTTGCAGCCGAGCCAGACGGCGGCACAGGATAAGGCCGCCGAAGCTGGCCGCACGCCGTTTCCCTCGGAAGGCCTGGGTGCCCCGCTGGTCTCGGCGCCCGCGCCCACCCGGCAGCCCGCCGCGGTCAACATGCCGGCGGTCGATTCGCGGCGCTCGGAAGCCTATTACGAGACCAAGGGCGTCATCTTCGGCGCGCTGATCGAGGCCATCGACCTCGCGCAACTGGCGCGGCTCGATGCCGATTCCGCGCGCGAGGAAATCCGCGACATCGTCAACGAGATCATCGCGATCAAGAATATCGTGATGTCGATCTCCGAGCAGGAAGAGCTGCTCGACGACATCTGCAACGACGTGCTGGGCTTCGGCCCGCTCGAGCCGCTGCTCGCGCGCGACGACATCGCCGACATCATGGTGAACGGCTCCGGCACGGTCTATATCGAAGTGCTCGGCAAGATCCAGAAGACCGGCATCCGCTTCCGCGACAACCAGCAGCTTCTCAACATCTGCCAGCGCATCGTCAGCCAGGTCGGCCGCCGCGTCGACGAATCCTCGCCGATCTGCGACGCGCGTCTGCCCGACGGCTCCCGCGTCAACTGCATCGTGCCGCCGCTGGCGATCGACGGGCCAGCCCTCACCATCCGCAAGTTCAAGAAAGACAAGCTGACCCTCGATCAGCTCGTCAAATACGGCACCATCACGCCGCAGGGCGCCGAAATCCTGCGCATCATCGGTCGCTGCCGCGTGAACACGCTGGTGTCGGGAGGCACCGGTTCCGGCAAGACCACGCTGCTCAACTGTCTGACGCAGTTCATCGACGACGACGAGCGCATCATCACCTGCGAAGACGCCGCCGAATTGCAGCTTCAGCAGCCGCATGTGGTGCGCCTGGAAACGCGCCCGCCCAACCTGGAAGGCGAAGGCCAGGTCACTATGCGCGACCTGGTCAGAAACTGCCTGCGTATGCGTCCCGAGCGCATCATCGTCGGCGAGGTGCGCGGACCGGAGGCCTTCGACCTGCTGCAGGCCATGAACACCGGTCATGACGGCTCGATGGGCACGCTGCACGCCAACAACCCGCGCGAGGCGCTGTCGCGCTGCGAATCGATGATCACCATGGGCGGCTTCTCGCTACCCTCGCGCACCATTCGCGAGATGATCGTGGCCTCCATCGACCTCGTCATCCAGGCGGCACGCCTGCGCGACGGCTCGCGCCGCATTACGCACATCACCGAGGTGATGGGCATGGAAGGCGACGTCATCATCACCCAGGATCTGTTCGTCTTCGACATGCTGGGCGAGGACGCCAACGGCAAGATCATCGGCCGCCACCGCTCGACCGGCATCGGCCGGCCGCGCTTCTGGGACCGCGCGCGCTACTACGGCGAGGAGCAGCGCCTCGCCACCACGCTCGACGCCGCCGAAGCCGCCACCGAAGAACTGACAGCCGGGTAACGGAGGAGCCCTTGCAAACGCTCGCCCTGTTCATATTGGCCAGCGTCGCGGTCGGCGGCGTTGCCTGGGTATTCCTCTATCCGATCATGTCGGGCGAGCGGCAGGTCGAGAAGCGCAAGGCGAGCGTCGCCAAGGCGGAGCCGGTCGTGCGCAGCCGCGTGCAGCAGAGATCGCGCCGCGACGTGGTCGAGCAGACGCTGAAGGAATTCGAGGAGCGCCACAAGAAGAGCAAGAACGTGCCGCTCTCCGTGCGCATCAATCAGTCCGGGTTGAACTGGTCTAAGCGGCATTTCTATATGATTTCCGGCGGTATCGGCTTAGGCATGTTCGCGCTCGGCCTCGTCATGGCGCCGGGCGGGCTGATCGGCGCCGCCGGCCTCGCCTTTGCCGGCGCCTTCGGCCTGCCGCGCTGGCTGCTGTCGTTCCTGAAGAAGCGGCGCGAAAACAAATTTCTCCAACATTTCCCGGACGCCGTCGACATCATCGTGCGCGGCGTCAAGGCCGGTCTGCCGCTGCTCGACTGCCTGAAGATGATCATGACCGAATCGCCGGAGCCCGTGCGCTCGGAATTCCGCACCATCGTGGAGACCCAGGCGATCGGCATGCCGCTGGGCGAGGCCTGCGGCAAGCTCTACGAGGACATGCCGCTGCCGGAAGCGAACTTCTTCGGCATCGTGGTCGCGATCCAGCAGAGGTCGGGCGGCAACCTGTCCGAGGCGCTCGGCAATCTGTCGCGCGTGCTGCGCGACCGCAAGAAGATGAAGGCGAAGATCAGAGCGATGTCGCAGGAGGCGAAGTCCTCCGCCGCCATCATCGGCGCGCTGCCGATCGCCGTCATGACCTTGGTCTACCTCACCAGCCCGAACTACATCTCGCTCCTGTGGACCGAGCCGCTCGGGCGCGTGATGATCGCAGCCTCCGCCATCTGGATGTTCGCGGGCGTCATGGTGATGAAGAAGATGATCAATTTCGATTTCTGAAGGCGTGCCGGATGCTGGACCTGCTGACCGAATCGATCAATGTCAAGACGCTGACCGTGGTGTTCGCCGCGCTCGCTGCGATCGCCACCGTGCTGACGCTCGCGATGCCGCTGGTTTTTTCCGATCCGCTCGGCAAGCGCATGAAGGCGGTGTCGGTCGAACGCGAGAAGATCCGCCAGCGCGAGCGCGAGCGCATGGCCCAGGAGGCCCAGCGGGTCAGCCTGCGCCAGTCGCCCAAGCAATACGTCCAGACCATCGTCGACCGGCTCAACTTGAAAAAGTGGTTCGGCCAGGAAGAGGCGCGCATCAAGCTGGTGCAGGCCGGCTATCGCGGCCAGGCGCCCTACGTGACATTCCTGTTCTTCCGCATGGTCACGCCGATCGTGAGTCTTCTGTTCACGTCGTTCTACATCTTCGTGGTGCTGCACTGGGACAAGCCGCTCTCCGTCAAGCTCGGCATCTGCATCGGCGCCGCCTATCTCGGCATGCATCTGCCGATGATGTTTCTGAAGAACCGCATCCAGCGGCGGCAGACCTCGATCAAGCGCGCCTTCCCCGACACGCTCGACCTGCTGCTGATCTGCGTCGAATCCGGCATGTCGATCGAAGCCGCGCTCAGGCGCGTGAGCGAGGAGATCGGCTCGCAGTCGGTGCCGCTCGCCGAGGAGCTCACGCTCACCATGGCGGAGCTTTCCTATCTGCCGGACCGCCGGCAGGCTTACGAAAACCTGGCCAAGCGCACTGACATCGAGGGCGTGCGCTCGGTCTGCATGGCCCTGCAGCAGGCCGAGCGCTACGGCACCCCGCTTGCCCAGATGCTGCGCGTGATGGCGCAGGAAAACCGCGACATGCGCATGGCGGAAGCCGAGAAGAAAGCGGCCGCGCTGCCGCCCAAGCTCACCGTGCCGATGATCCTGTTCTTCCTGCCGGTGCTGTTCGTCGTCATTCTCGGACCGGCGGCGATCAAGGTCATGCACGTCACGCATTAGCGTGCGCATGAGCTCTCGGGTCACGTAAAACGTTAGGGACGTGCTTTGATTAAATCCCGACTCAGTTGCCCGGGCTCGGCGCCGGCATGTAGGGGTGCCGGTCTTTCTTGTTCCAGGCGCTCTGCTTCGACAGCATCTGTCTGAGATAGGCGACATTGGCCGCCGCTTCGTCGGGCGGCAGGTCGGCGGCGGCGATCTGCTCGGCCTCCTGGAAGCGGCCCTCGAGCCCGACCACCAGCGCCAGATTCTGCCGCACCTTCGGGCTGGCATCCGGCTGCGTCACCGCCTTGCGCAGCGTCGTTTCCGCCTGGGCGAGATGTTTGTCCAGCGCGTAGGACAGGCCCAGATTGGACAGCACCGAAGGCTCGTTCGGCACGATCTTGAGGGCGGCCGAATAGTGCCGCCGCGCCTCCACGTGCTGGCCCATCTGGTCGTACACCGCCCCTTGCGCGTTGAGGATGTGCCAGTCCGGATTGTCGGGCGTGTGGGCGCGCTTGAGCGCGTCGAGCGCTTCCGGATAGCGGCCGGCATCGGCCAGCGCGCGGCCATAGGCGCCGAGCAGTTTCATGTCGCGCGGGTTGCGGATCGTCGCCTGCTGCAGCACGGCCACCGCCTGCGCGCGCTGCCCGGTGGCGCGCAGCGCCCGGGCATAGGCCATGGCGGCCCGCGGATCCCCGTTATTGGCCTGATAGCGCGGGCGCCAGACCGCCAATTCTTTCCGCCAATCCGCGTCGGTGTGGGGGGCCTGCGTGGGGCTGGAGACGCCGATCGAGCCGGTAATGTCGCTGCCGTCGGTCTGGCAGCCGGCCGTCGACAGCGCAATCAGGCCGACGGCGGCAGCCGAGGCAAAAAGGTGGGCGACGCGGACCTTGTGCGGGCGCATGGGACCCCGATGGCTGGCGTTCCAGCGGTATTCCCGAGCAATAATTGGTTAACCCTAACGAGTGGTTAACCGGCCGGATTCCATGCTTATTGGCATTCCGGGGCGGGCCGCTCGCGCCCCGCAATGACCCCCGATAGAGTAGCCCCATGGACCTCGGCCTGACCCCCGACGAAATCGCCCTGCAGCAACGCGCCCGTTCCTTTGCCCGCGAGGTGGCGTGGCCGCGCGCGGCGGAAATCGACCGCGACGAGCAATACCCCTGGGACGTCGTCAAGCGCCTGGCCGAAGCCGGCTTCTGCGGCATGACCGTCCCGAAGGCGCTGGGCGGGCAAGGCCGTTCTTTCCTCGAGGCGGTGCTGGCGATCGAGGAAATGGCCAAGTGCTGCACCGTCACTTCGCGCATCGTGGTCGAGACCAATATGGGCGCGATATCCGCGGTAATGGCCTATGGCAGCGACGCGCAGAAGAAGCTGGCGGCGAAGCTGGTGCTGGAAGGCGACAAGCCTGCCATCTGCATCACCGAGCCGGAGGCCGGCTCCGACGCCATGGCGATGACCACCCGCGCCGACAAGCGCGGCGACACTTACGTGATCAACGGCAAGAAGCACTGGATCACCGGCGCCGGCGTGTCGCGCCTGCACCTGATCTTTGCGCGCGCGTTCGATGAAAAGGGCGAGGAGCTCGGCGTCGGCGGCTTCCTGGCGGTACGCGACGAGCATAAGGGCCTCAAGGTCACGCGGCGCGAGCAGACCATGGGCCTGCGCGGCATGCCGGAAGGCGAGCTGACCTTCGAAGACCTGGAGCTGCCGGCGTCGATGGCGCTCGTCCCGCCGGAAGGCCTGCGGCGCGGCTTTGCCGGGTTGATGAACGCCTATAACAGCCAGCGCGTCGGCGCCGGTACGGTGGCGATGGGCGTCGCCGCCGGCGCGCTCGACCTCGCTTTGGATTTTGCCAAGGAACGCGAGCAGTTCGGCCGCCCGATCGCCGAGTTCCAGGGCCTGCAATGGATGCTGGCCGACATGCAGACGCAGCTCACCGCCGCACGGCTGATGCTCTATCAGGCGGCAAGATCGCGCGGGCCGGACGGCAGCGCCTTCCCCGATCCCATGCTGGCGGCGCAGGCCAAGATCTTCGCCTCCGAAACCGCCATTCGCATCGTCAACGACGCGCTGCAAGTGTTCGGCGCGCGCGGCTATTCGCGCGAATTGCCCTTGGAGCGCATGGCGCGCGACGTGCGCATGTTCACCATCGGCGGCGGCACCGCGCAGGTGCTGCGTACGCTGGTCGCTTCCAAGCTCATCGGCTGGAAGCTGCCGCAGACGCGCGACGGCTATCTGCCGAAGCGCTCGCTGCGCGACGCCGCGGAGTAGCGCAATGCATCCCATCTTTGCCGGCGCCGGCGCGCGGGCGGTCCCGATCCTGTTCGTGACCGCCGCCAATTTCGAAGAGACGGCGAAAGGGCTCGACGCGCGCGCGCGCGCCTTCGTGCAGGCGGCGGGCTTCGAGCCCAAGGCCGGCAAGCAGCTGATCGTGCCGGACGCCGAGGGCGGCCTGGCCTGCGTGCTGTTCGGCCTGGAAGATGCCGATGACCCGGCGCGCGATCTGTTCCGCCCCGGCGCGCTCACGGCGTCCGTTGCCCGCGGGCACTTATCGTTTTGGCAATGCGCCGCACGATGCGCGGCTCGGCGCGCTCGCCTTCGCGCTCGGCTGCTATCAGTTCGCGCGCTACCGCAAGCCGCAAGAACGCAATGTAAATCTGGTGGTGCCGCAAGGCGTCGACGGCGAGGACTTGTCGCGCATCGTCGAAGCGGTGACGCTCTGCCGCGATCTCATCAATACGCCGTCGAACGACATGGGCCCGGCGGAGTTGGAGGCGGCCGCGCGCGCGCTCGCCGGCCAGCACGGCGCCAAGGTGCAGGTGACGGACGGCGACGCGCTCGCCAAGGGTTTCCCGCTGGTGGCCGCGGTCGGCGCCGGCTCGGACCGCAAGCCGCGACTGATCGATCTGACCTGGGGCAAGGAAGGCGACCCCAAGGTGACGCTGGTCGGCAAAGGCGTCGCCTTCGACACCGGCGGGCTCGACATCAAGCCGTCGAGCGGCATGCTCAACATGAAGAAGGACATGGGCGGGGCGGCGACCGCGCTGGCGCTCGGCCACATGATCATGGCGGCCAAGCTGAAAGTGCGCCTGCGCGTGATCGTTCCGGCGGTGGAGAATTCGATTTCCGGCGCCGCCTTCCGCCCGCGCGATATCTACCGTTCGCGCAAAGGCATCAGCGTGGAGATCGGCAATACCGACGCCGAGGGCCGGCTGATTCTGGCCGATGCGCTGACGCTGGCGAGTGAGGACGATCCGGCGCTGCTCGTCGATTTCGCCACGCTCACAGGTGCGGCGAGGGTGGCGCTCGGGCCCGACGTGCCGCCCTTCTTCACCGACGACGACACGCTGGCGGCCGAGCTGATGGATGCAGGCGTCGGCGAGTTCGATCCGCTCTGGCGGCTGCCGCTGTGGCGGCCCTACGACGCCATGCTCGATTCCAAGGTGGCCGATATCAACAATGTGGGTTCGAGCGGCCACGGCGGCGCCATCACCGCCGCGCTGTTCCTGCGCCGCTTCGTCGATGCGCGCTCCTGGCTGCATCTCGACATTTTCGCCTGGACGCCGTCGGCGCGGCCGGGCCGGCCGGAAGGCGGCGAATTGCAGTCGGCGCGCGCGCTTTATGCCTTGCTGCAAGCGCGCTATTCGTAGACTCGCGATGAATCGCTTGCGCCGCCCCACACTCCGTTCATTCCCGCACAAGCGGGAATCCAGTTCTTCGTTTCTGGGCGTTTCGTTGTCGCTCTGGGTCCCCGCTTGCGCGGGGACGAACGGGTAGATGCGATGCCTGCTCTCGATCCGCGCCTCAACCCGTTCCGCCCCGATCTGGCGGCGGCTCATCTGCGCGGGAAAGTCGAGGCCGCGCGCTTCGTCGACGGCACGCGCCACGAGGTGATCGAGCCGAATACGCCCTTGCGGCGCGAACCGTCGCACGAGGCGCGGCAGGATACCGAAGCGCTGTTCGGCGAGGCCGTGACCGTCTACGAGATCGTGGAAGGCTGGGCCTGGGGCCAGCTCGAAACCGACGGCTATGTCGGCTGGCTGTCGGCCAATGCGCTCAGCAAACCGGGCGCAGCCCCGACCCATAAAGTCGCGGTGCCGCGCACGCTGTGTTTCCCGGCGCCGGACATCAAGCGCCCGCCGCTCGCCGCACTGCCGATGGGCGCAACGCTCGCCATCGCGCGGCAGAACAAAGGCTTCGCCGTCACCGCGGCCGGCTGGCATATTCCGGATGTGCATCTCGCGCCGGTCGAGGCGAAAGCGCCGGATTTCGTCGCGGTGGCGGAAGCTTTCTTAAGCACGCCCTATCTGTGGGGCGGCAAGACCTCGCTTGGGCTCGACTGCTCCGGCCTCGTGCAGGTGGCCTTGCAGGCGGCCGGCATCCCCTGCCCGCGCGACAGCGACCTGCAGGAAAAGGCGCTCGGCAAGCCGGTCGCGCCCGCCGATCTCAGGCGCGGCGACCTGGTGTTCTGGCAGGGCCATGTGGCGATCGCGCGCGACGCCGAAACGCTGCTGCACGCCAATGCGCATCATATGATGGTGGCGATCGAGCCCTATGCCGCGGCGGTCGCGCGCATCAAGGCGGCCAGCGCGGACGTGACGAGCGTAAAGCGGCTGGGCTAACGCCCGCAGATTACCGCGTCGCAGCGCTCGACCGCATCGATGACGCGCGCCAGCGCCTTCGGGCCGGGATAGCCGACGATCGCCACGCCCTTGATGACGAAGCCGGGCGTCGCCTGGATCGCCAGCGCGTCGCCAAGGCGCAGATGCGCGACCATCACGTCGGCGAGCGAATCCTCATTGGCGATCTTCAAGACCTTTTCCGGGTCGAGCCCGATCGCCTTGGCCGCCGCCAGCGCACGCGCGGCGTCGACCGTGCCGCGGCTCCGGTCGAGCAGCCGGTGGAACTTGTAGAAATTCTCCGCGGAAGTCAGCCTTGCCACCGCCAGCTCGACGCGCGTCGCCTGCACCGAGGGAATGCCGAGCACCGCAAACGGCACCAGCACCAGCCGCAAGTCGTTGTTCTTTTTCAAGAGCGCGTCGATATCGCCGGAAGCCTGCCGGCAATAGGGGCAGTTCACGTCGTAAAATTCATTGAGCGTGACGGCGCCGTGCGGATTGCCGGCGACGATGACACCGGGCAGCTTTTCGATCTGACTTTCGAGCGTGTTGGGCACGCGATGATTGGCGATGATCTCGCCATCGTCGGCCTTGATCGGATAGAACCCCTCGTCGGCGCGCGCCGCGAACGGCAGCATGAGGATAAGGCTTGCGGCGAAAGTCAGGCGGGTCAGCCGGGACATGAGGCTCGTTTCTTGGCGGTGGAGCGCGCGCGGGCAAAGCACGACATGCCCGGAAACGGCTTCACGTAGCGAATCACGAATGTGTGAGCGTCAGCCGGCCCGCAACAGCGCGGCCACGCGGCCGCGGTTGAGCGCCAGCCATTGCAGCGCGATCACCAACGGGCCGTTGCGCAGGCTGCCGCGCGCGAGCGCGTCGAGCGCGGCGTCGATGGGCGCGCGCCGGATGGCGATTTTTTCGCCGCCGCCGTCGGTGCCCGCCGGCACGCGAGACGCATCGACGGCCGCCAGGAACAGCGTGATCTCCTCGTCGGTCACGCCCGGCGTCGTGAGGTAGCTGAACAGCTCGACCAGCGCGGACGGCGCAACCCCGATCTCCTCGGCGCATTCCCGCCGCGCGGTGTCGACCGGCCGCTCGCCCTCTTCCACCCGGCCGGCGACGATTTCCAAGAGCTCGCCCTTGCCGTTGGCGAGATGGGCGGGCAGGCGGAACTGGCGGATCAGCACGATCTCGTCGCGCGCGAGGTCGAGCGGCAGCACGGCCGCCACCTTGCCGGCGCGCACCACCTCGCGCGTCTGCGCGGCGCCCGCAAGCGTCAGCCGGTAGCGCTCGTAGCCGAAGAAGCCTTGGGCGAAACGCTCGGGCGCGGACAGCGCGACGGTGGCGGCGCGGTCGGCGAGCTCGTCGCGGCGCCCGGCCATCGCGGGGCCTATTGCGACACCACGCCCTCGGGCGCGGTCTCCAGATTGAAGGCGGCGGCGAACAGCGCGCGCGTATAGTCGCTCTTCGGGTTCTTGAAGATTTCCTTGGCGGCGCCCTCTTCCACCATCTTGCCGTGACGCAGCACCAGCAGCCGGCTCGCCAGCGCCGCCACCACGCGCAGATCGTGCGAAATGAACATGTAGGTGAGGTCGCGCTTCTTCTGCAGGTCACGCAACAGATCGACCATCTGCGCCTGGATCAGCATGTCGAGCGCGCTGGTCGGCTCGTCTAGCACGATGAAGGTCGGCTCCAGCACCAGCGCGCGCGCGAGCGCGATGCGCTGGCGCTGGCCGCCGGAGAATTCGTGCGGATAGCGGTGGCGCGTCTCGGGATCGAGCCCGCCGTCCTTGAGTGCCGCGATCACGCGCTGTTCGCACTCGTGGCGCGACAAATGCGGGTGATGGACGCGCAAGCCCTCCTCGATGATGTCGGACACCGACATGCGCGGGCTGAGCGAGCCGTAAGGGTCCTGGAATACGATCTGCATGTTGCGGCGGAACGGCCGCATCTGCTTGAACTTGAGCTCCTGCAATTCGTTGCCCATGAACACGATCGGGCCGTCGGAGGAGATCAGCCGCAGGATGGCGAGCCCGAGCGTGGTCTTGCCGGAGCCGGATTCGCCGACCACGCCGAGCGTCTCTCCTTTGCGCAGTTCCACGCTGATGCCGTCGACCGCCTTGATGTGGCCGACCACCTTGCGCATCAGCCCGCGCTTGATCGGGAACCACACTTTCAAGTCGTCGGTCTGCACCACGATCGGCGCGGTCGGGCGCTGCGGCGCCGGATCGGGCTTCGGCTCGGCCGCCAGCAGCGCGCGCGTATAGGGATGCTCCGGATCGGTGAATACGCGCTCGACCTCGCCGTGCTCGACGATCTTGCCGTTATTCATCACGCAGACCCGGTCCGCGATCTTGCGCACGATGCCGAGGTCGTGGGTGATGAACAGCATCGACATGCCGAGCCGGTGCTGCGTATCCCTGAGCAGTTTCAGGATCTGCGCCTGCACCGTCACGTCGAGCGCGGTGGTCGGCTCGTCGGCGATCAGTAGGTCGGGCTCGTTCGCCAGCGCCATGGCGATCATCACGCGCTGGCGCTGGCCGCCGGAGAGCTGGTGCGGATAGGCGCCGAGCCGGGCGGCCGGATCGACGATGCCGACCTGGTCGAGCAGTTCGACGATGCGGTTGCGCGCCTTGTCGCCGCTCATGCCCTGGTGGATGAGCAGGATTTCCCCGATCTGCTTCTGGATCGTGTGCAGCGGGTTGAGCGAGGTCATCGGCTCCTGGAAGATGATGGTGATGTCGTTGCCGCGCACCTTGCGGATCTGGTTTTCCCGCATGGTCAGGAGCTCGCGGCCCTTGAACGTGATCGCGCCGGACGGGTGGTGCGCGGCCGGATAAGGCAGCAGCTTCATCACGCTCAACGCCGTCGCCGACTTGCCCGACCCGGATTCGCCGACCAGCGCCAGCGTCTCGCCGGCGCCGATGTCGAACGACACCCTGTCGACCGCCAGCACCTGGCGCGGGCCGGAGCCGAAGGCGATCGACAGATCGCGCACGGAGAGCAGGGGTGAGGAAGCAGTCATGAGAGCACCTGGATTACCGCGTCAAGATCGTTCGTTAAAGGGGACAATCTCTTCATGTCGATTGGAGGTTCAATCTTTTTGTCCGCGGAAATGAAATACTGACATCCGCTTAGGATCGCAGTTGTGAGATGTATAGCATCGGGTAAGTCCAACTTTCTGCCATGAGTCCTTCTATGAGCGATACGCAAGTCGACACTTTCGTAAAGAACGTCGCGGCTTACCGGCACCAAATCGATAAACCTACTCAAAACGATTAGATCAAGATAAGCTCTTTTCAACATTGGGTTACGAGGGCGTTCCGACTCCGCCAAGACCTCAGCCAAAGTCAGCTCACTTGTAACACCGGCTCCCGGATGTCTTCGAAGCGCGTCAAACAAGACCTTGGCCCGCTCGGATGTCGCAGCATCTCCTTCATAAAAGAAAATGAAAACGTTTGTATCAAGATAGGCGACGGCCTCTGACGCGCGCTCAATCATCCCACTCGTCTCTGAGCTGCCTGATACTTGCCGTAATCTCTTCAGCGGAGCGGAACGGCGGACGCCTCAGCGCAAATATCTCCTCCAGCGTCATCACGTGTTCGGGACGCTTCAACTCCTCTTCTACGGTCACGGTGACAGTCGATTCAGGGGCGAACCCTTCACGCAAGTCGTCCGGCAGCTTCGAGGCAGGGTAGGCCCGTTTACGGACGATCTTATTCATGACGGCAAATCCTGGGGTTCGACGACACTATAGCCGATATTTACCGAAACGTCTTCCTTGGATCGAAGGCGTCGCGCACCGCTTCGCCGATGAAGATCAGCAGCGACAGCATGATGGCGATCGAGAAGAAGCCGGTGAGGCCGAGCCAGGGCGCCTGCACATTGGCCTTGCCTTGGCTCAGCAATTCGCCGAGCGAGGGCGAGCCGGGCGGCAGGCCGAAACCGAGGAAGTCGAGCGCGGTCAAGGTCATCACCGACGACGACAGGATGAACGGCAGAAAGGTCATGGTCGCCACCATGGCGTTCGGCAACAGGTGGCGGAAGATGATGACCGGATTCGACACGCCGAGCGCGCGCGCGGCCTGGATATATTCGAAATTGCGGCCGCGCAGGAATTCCGCGCGCACCAGGCCGACTAGCGACACCCACGAGAACAACAGCAATATCCCCAGCAGCACGAAGAAGCCCGGCACCAGCACAGAGGAGATGATCAGCAGCAGATAGAGCGAGGGGATCGAGGTCCAGATCTCGATGAAGCGCTGGAACAAGAGATCGGTCCAACCGCCGAAATAGCCCTGCACGGCGCCGGCGGCGACGCCGATGATCGAGGATACGATGGTCAGGCACAGACCGAACAGCACCGATATGCGGAAGCCGTAGATCAGCCGCGCCAGCACGTCGCGCCCGCCGTCGTCGGTGCCGAGCCAGTTGTATTCGAGGTTGCCGCACTTGGTGAAGCCGTGGGTGGCGGCGAAGTGGCAGTCGGCCGCGGTCAGCATCCAGGTCGGCTTCGAGGGGAACGGCGACGGCGGCTTGCTCACCTGCGTGTTGTAGGAAAAGTGGACAATCGGCCAGATGACGGTGCCGCCTTCCTTCTTGATCAGCCCCATCAGATAGGGATCGCGGTAGTCGGCCGCGGTGCCGAACAGGTTCGGGTCGTCGGGCTTGCCGAAGGCGGTGTCGGCATAGGTCACGACCGCCGGGAAATAAAAGTGCCCGTTGACGTCGATGAAGATCGGCTTGTCGTTGGCGATGAATTCGGCGAACAGCGAGATCAGGAACAGGATCATGAAGACCCAGAGCGACCAGTAACCGCGCCGGTTGGCCTTGAAGTTCTGCCAGCGCCGCTTGTTGAGCGGCGATATTCTGATCCAGCGCCGCTCCGGCGGCACCGCCAGTTCGACGGTGCCGTAGGCGGTGGTGTCCGGCGACTGGACGTCGGTGCGGTCGTCCATCGGACTCACACCTCCCGCGTCTCGAAATCGATGCGGGGATCGATCCAGGTGTAAGTGAGGTCGGAGATCAGGTTCACGACCACGCCGATGAGCGAGAAGATGTAGAGCGTGGCGAACACCACCGGATAGTCGCGGTTGAGCACGCTCTCGAAGCCGAGCAGGCCGAGCCCGTCGAGCGAGAAGATCGTTTCGATCAGCAGCGAGCCGGTGAAGAAGGCCGAGACGAAGGCGCCCGGGAATCCGGCGACCACGATCAGCATGGCGTTGCGGAAGACGTGACCGTAGAGCACCTGAGTGCGCGTGCAGCCCTTGGCGCGCGCGGTCAGCACGTATTGCTTGCGGATCTCGTCGAGGAACGAGTTCTTGGTCAGCAGCGTCATGGTGGCGAAGGATGAAATCGCCATCGACACGATCGGCAGCGTCAGGTGCCAGAAATAATCGCCGATCTTGGCGTACCACGGCAGCGACCAGAAATTCTCCGAAATCAGCCCGCGTAACGGGAACCAGTCGAAGAACGAGCCGCCGGCAAACAGCACGATCAACAGGATGGCGAACAGGAATCCGGGGATGGCGTAACCGATCACGATCACGGTCGAGGTCCACATGTCGAAATGCGAGCCGTCGTCGATCGCCTTCTTGATGCCGAGCGGAATCGAAATCAGATAGGTGAGCAGCGTCATCCATATGCCGAGCGACATCGAGACCGGCAGCTTCTCCTTGATCAATTGGATGACGCTCACGTCGCGGAAATAGCTCTTGCCGAAATCGAAGCGGAGGTAATTCCACAGCATGATGCCGAAGCGCTCGTAGGCCGGCTTGTCGAAGCCGAACTGCTTTTCGAGCTTCTTGATGAATTCCGGATCGAGCCCCTGGGCGCCGCGGTATTTGGACGAGACGGAGTCCACCTGCGAGCCGCCCTGCGCCATGCCGCGGTTGCCGAAATCGCCGCCGGCCGAGCCGGAAATGCGCGACACGCCGCCGGTCTCCGCCCCGCTCAGCTTGGCGATGACGCGCTCGACCGGGCCGCCGGGCGCGAACTGCACGACCACGAAGGCCACCAGCATGATCCCGAGCATCGTGGGGATCATGAACAGGATACGACGGATGATATAGGCGCTCATGCGACTGCGACGTATGCCTTTTTGTTATCGCGCCCCTTGGGTGGCACGGCCCACCCTATAGCCCGGCGGGCATTCCGTCTTGTGACGAATTGCCAAGATAAAGAGAGTGGCGGCCGGAACCAAGTCTGGTTTTTGGCCGGTTAGCCCTTCAGGTTCAGCCGCGCCGCCTTGGCGGAATCGTACCACCAGGTCTCCGGAATCCCGCGGAAATAGCGGGGTTTTTTGGCCGGAAAGCCGAAGGCGTCCCAATAGGCGATCCAATGCGACGCTTTGTACCAATGCGGGATCCAATAGCGGCCGGCGCGGAAGACGCGGTCGATCGCCCGGCAGGCCGCGACGAGTTCCGCCCGCGTCTCGGCGGCGATCGCCGCGTCGATCAGCGCGTCCATGGCGGGCTCGGCGATGCCGGACAGGTTCTGCGTGCCTTTGATGCCGGCCGACTTCGACGAGAAATAGTTGCGCAGCGATTCCCCCGGCGTCGACGAGAAGCTGAAACGGTCGACCACGATGTCGAAGTCGAAATTATCGACCCGCCCGCGGTACTGCACCGGGTCGACGATGCGCAGCGTCGAATGAATACCGATGCGCGCGAGGTTCTGCATATAGGAGAGATGATGCGGCTTGAACGCCGGTTCCTCGATCAGGAACTCGATCGAGATCGGCGTGCCGTCCGGCAGCGCGCGCTTGCCGTTCTTGAGCGCGATGCCAGCCTCGTTGAGCAGGTGAGCGCCGTGCAGGAGCCATTTGCGGTCGCGGCCGGAGCCGTCGGTCACCGGCGGCAGGTAGGGCTTGCCGAAAACTTCATCGGGGACCTTGCCGCGGAACGGCTCCAAGAGCTTGAGCTCGGCCGGGCTCGGCATGCCTTCGGCCTTCATCGGTGAGTTCTCGAACACCGACTGCGTGCGGTCGTAGGCGCCGTACATCAGGTTCTTGTTGGTCCATTCGAAGTCGAAACAGTCGATCAGCGCCTCGCGCAGGCGGCGGTCCTGAAATTGCTTGCGGCGCGTATTGATGAACCAGCCTTGCGCGCCCGAGGGCGTGTCGTCCGGAATGACGTTGCGCTTGACGCGGCCGTCCTTGAAGGCGGGAAAATTATAGCGCGTCGCCCAGACACGCGAGGTGAACTCCTCGCGGAACAGATAATTGCCGGCGGTGAAGCCTTCGAAGGCGACCTCGCGGTCGCGGTAATACTCGTAGCGCACGATATCGAAATTGCCCTGCCCGCGCGCCACCGGCAGATCGGCGCCCCACCAGTCCTTGACGCGCTCGAATTCGATGTAGCGGCCGACGCTGAGCTTGCCGACCTTGTAGCCGCCGCTGCCGAGCGGGGTGTCGAGCGTGGTTTCGTCGAACGTGTGCTTGGCGTAATAGGCGCGCGAGAAGATCGGCAGCCCGGCGACGAACAGCGGCACGTCACGCCCGCGCTTGGGCGCGAAGCGCACGACCAGCGTGCGGTCGTCGGCGGCCTGCGCGCTTTGTATGTCGCGCAGGCGCTGGCTGATGAGCGGATGGCCCTGCTCTTTCAGCGTGTTCAGCGACCAGACCGCGTCGTGGGCGGTGAGCGCGCTGCCGTCGTGGAATTTCGCCTCCGGCCGCAGCACGAAGCTATAGGTCAGCCCGTCGTCGGAGATGCGCACGCCGCGCGCCGCCAGGCCGTACATGGCGTCGGGCTCGTCGCCCGCGCGCGCCATCAGCGTGGCGAAGGTGAGATCCATCCCGAAGGCGCCGTTGCCCTTCAGGATATAGCCGTTGAGCGAGTCGAAGGTGAGGAAGGAGCCGTTGAAGCCGCGGCTGCTCACCACTTCCGAATAGCGCCCGCCCTTCGGCGCGTCCGGATTGACGTAGGCGAAGCGCTTGAAATCCGGCGGCAGCGCGAGATCGCCGAAGGCGGACATGCCGTGGCGTTCGGCGCCCTGGGCCGCGCCTTGATCGACGGCCGCACCGGCCAGGCGCACGGTCAAAGGCGCGGCCGCCGCGGCAGCGGCAAGGCCCAGAGCGCGGCGACGAGTCAGGCGCATGGCGTTTTCTTTTAGGAGCGTTGCGGCACCTTGGCCGCTTTTTCCTTATCCCACCACCAGATGGTCGGAAAGGCGGCGAGCCCGTATTTCGGCATGGCCGGCGGGCGGCCGAAGCGGTCCCAGCGCGCGGTGCGCTGCTTGCCGTAGGTCCATTGCGGCACCACGTAGAAATTCCATAACAGCACGCGGTCGAGCGCGTGCGTCGCCGCCACCAGTTCGTCGCGGTCGTGCGCATAGATGACGCGGTCGATCAGCTTGTCGACCGCGGGGTTCTTGATGCCGACCAGATTGCGCGACCCCGGAATGTCGGCGGCCTGCGAGCCCCAATAGCCGCGCTGCTCGTTGCCGGGTGACAGCGATTCGCCCCAGGTCGCGGTGGTGACGTCGAAGTCCCACTGGCGCAGCCGGTTTTCGTACTGCGCGCTGTCGACCAGCCGCGCGTTCACGGTCATGCCGATGCGCTGCAGCGAGGGCTTGTAGTACAGGATGAAGCGCATGGTGGCGGGATCCTGCGCCAGGAATTCCACGCTGTAGGGCTCGCCGGTCTTGGCGTTCACCAGCCGGGTGTTCTTGATCACGTAGCCGGCCTGGCGGAACAGCTTGAGCGCCTCGCGCAGATTGTTGCGGTCCTGCTGCGGGCCGCCGCCGACCGGATTGGTGTAGGGCTTATCGAACAGTTCGGCCGGCACCTCGTCGCGCACGGTATTGAGAATCTCGAGTTCCTTGCCCTGCGGCACGCCCGAGCACGCAAGCTCGGTGCCGGAGAAATAGCTGTCGATGCGCGTGTATTGGCCGTAGAATATCTGCTTGTTCATCTCCTCGAAATCGAAGGCGTAGTTGAAGGCGCGGCGCACGCGCGGGTCCTTGAACTTGTCGCGCCGGGTGTTGAAGGCGAAGCCCTGCATGATGCCGAAATTGTTGATCGGGAATTCCTCCAGCACCACCTTCTTTTCCCTGACCGCCGGAAAATCGTAGGCGGTCGCCCAGTTCTTGGCGCTCGATTCGGTGCGCCAGTCGACCTGGTCGCCCTTGAAGGCTTCCAGCGCGACGGTGGTGTCGCGGTAATATTCGTAGCGGACTTCCTGGAAGTTATTGGTGCCGATATTGACGTTGAGGTCCTTGCCCCAATAATCCGGCGCCTTCTCGTAGACCAGGGTGCGGCCGGGCGCGAAATCCTTCAGTTTGTAAGGACCGGAGCCGAGCGGCGGCTCGAGCGTCGTCTCGGCGATGTCGCGCTTCTTGCCCTTGGCGTTGCTGCCTTCCCACCAGTGCTTGGGAAGCACGGTCAATTGTCCGACGATCTGCGGCAGCTCGCGATTGCCCGGCCCGTCGAACACGAAGGTGACGTCGCGCTCGCCGGTCTTTTCGGCCTTCGTCACGTGCCGGTAATAGGCGGCAAGCTGCGGGCTGTTCTTTTTGAACACATCGAAGGAATAGACGACGTCTTCCGGCGTGACCGGCTTGCCGTCGTGCCAGCGCGCATTGGCGCGCAAACGGTAGGTGACCGAAGAGCGGTCCGGCGGATAGCTCACGGCTTCCGCCAGCAGGCCGTATTCGCTGGAGATTTCGTCGAGCGCCGGCGTGGTCAATGTCTCGTTGAGCAGTTCGAGACCGCTGGCGAGATTTCCCTTCACGCCGGAAATGACCAGGTTGAAGTTGTCGAAGGTGCCGAAGGCGATCTGGCGCACGACGCCAGCCTGCGGGGCGTCCGGGTTGACGTAGGCGAAATGCTTGAAGCCGTTCGGGTAGTTCGGCTCGCCGAACAGCGACAGCCCGTGCTTCCAGTTGCGCGGCGCCGCGGCTGGCGCGGCGTCGGAGGCACCTTGCGCGCCGGCGGCGCGGGCGAGCAAGGGGCTCAAAGGTGCTAGGGCGGGGACGGCCAGCGCCACGGCGCTGCCGCGCAGGATCGATCGACGGCTTAGCTTCATGAAATTCTCCAGGGCCTCTCGCCCCGCTCGAAAGGCACGTCGCCTGCGATTATGTCGGTTTTCCGGTTCCGGATCAGCATGTCCCGCGGGAAAACCCGCAAGCTCGCTCAAATTTCCGTGGCCAAACGCCGCAACCGCGGCTCGTTACGAAAACGGCCGGGCTAGAGGCCCGGCCGTGTCTGCTCGATCCTTGGGCGCCGCTATTGCTTCGCCGGCGCTGCCGGTGCCGGAGCGGCGGCGGGCGCCTTTTCTGCCGGCTTCTCAGCAGGCTTCTCGGCAGGCTTGGCCGCCGGCTTGGCCGCTTCGGCCGGCTTCTCGCCCGGTTTGGCCGCCGGCGCATTGCTGGCAGCGGCGGCCGGCTTCTCGGCCGGCTTGGCCGCTTCCGCCTTGGGCAGCGGCTTCGGGTTGTCCGACAGCGTGCGCAGGAAGGCGATCACGTCGGCGCGCTGCTGCGGGTTCTTGATGCCGGCAAAGGTCATGGCGGTGCCGGGGATGTAGCCGCGCGGATCGGTGAGGAATTTGTCGAGCTCCTCATAGGTCCACTCGCCGCCCTTGGACTTCATCGCCGAAGAGAAGTTGAAGCCGTTGCGGCCCTTGCCGCGGTGGTTCTCGACGATATCCCAGAGATTGGGCCCGACGCGGTTCGGTCCGCCCTTCTCGAACGTGTGGCAGGCCTGGCATTGCTTGGCGGTCGACTTGCCTTTGTCGATGGAGGCGTGCGCCAGCCGCATCGCCACCGGCTCCACTTTCGGCGCGGCTTCCTTCTTCTCGCCGGCGCCCTCCGCCTTGACGGCGATGGCGTAGCCCGGCTTGGCCGGTTTCTCGGTGGAGAAGATGGCGCCGGCCGCGATATTCAGCGCCAGCACGGCGAGGCAGGTGCCGAGCACGGCACCGAGGATCTTGTTGAGCTCGAAGGAATTCATCGAAACCAGGCTCTCGGAAGGGCCGCGACAGGCTGCGGGACGGGAATGCCGTCCGGGGCCCCGGCGGCGGCGATGAGATACCGCCTTGCCCGGCCTCTGGCAACCCGTCTCAGCGCCGCAGGCGGTTGACCTGAGGGGCGCCGGACCGGCACGCTAGCGCATGCCCCCTGTGCACGGTGCCGCATGCCCCATGTAATTGTGGTAATTCCGGCCCGCATGGCCGCCACCCGCCTGCCCGGCAAACCGCTCGCCGACATCGCCGGCCGGCCGATGATTGTCCACGTCCTCCAGCGGGCCCAGGAAGCGAGAATTGGCGACGTGGTGGTCGCGACCGACGCCGTGGAAATTGCGGCCGCGGTGGAAAAGGCCGGCGGCCGTGCCGTCATGACCGGCCGCGGCCACGCTTCCGGCTCAGACCGCATCTACGAGGCGCTGGAGACGGTCGATCCCGACCACGCCATGGAGGTGGTGGTGAACCTGCAGGGCGACCTGCCGACCATCGACCCGGCCGACATCCGCGCGGCGCTGGCCCCCCTCGCCGACCCGGAAGTCGACATCGCCACGCTCGCGGCCGAGATCGTCGACCCCGCCGAGCGCACCGACCCCAATGTCGTGAAGGTCAAGGGCACGCCGCTCGGCCCCGCCCGCCTGCGCGCCACCGTCTTCACCCGCGCCGACGCGACCGGCCCCGGCCCGCACTATCACCATATCGGCCTCTACGCCTACCGGCGCGCGGCGCTCGAGCGCTTCGTCAAGCTGGCACAGTCGGCGGGCGAGCGGCGCGAGAAGCTCGAGCAACTGCGTGCGCTCGACGCCGGCATGCGCATCGACGTGGCGCTGGTGAAAAGCGTCCCGCTCGGCGTCGACACGCCGGAGGATCTGGAGAAGGCGCGCGGGCTGCTCGCCGGTTGACGGGGCATGGCGGTCCCGCGTAACGAACAGCCTGTATTTTTGTCATTCCGGGACGCCGCAAAGCGGCGGACCCGGACTCCATACGCCCGGTCTGTGATTATGGATTCCGGGTTCGCGGGCCATAGCGCGTCGAAGACGCGCGTGAACGCACTTATGGCCCGCGCCCCGGAATGACGGTGTAGAGGTTGATTCATGGCCAACAAAAAAATCGCTTTTCAGGGCGAGCCGGGCGCGAATTCGCATCTCGCCTGCCGCGAAGCCTATCCCGAGCACGAACCGCTGCCCTGCCCGACCTTCGAGGATTGCTTTTCCGCGCTCGGCAACGGCGAGGCCGAGCTCGGCATGATCCCGATCGAGAATTCGGTCGCCGGCCGCGTCGCCGATATCCATCACCTGATGCCGACCGCCAAGATGCACATCGTGGCGGAATGGTTCCTGCCGATCCGCAACCAGCTGATGGCGCCGAAGGGCGCGAGCCTCGACACGATCAAAACTGTGCAGAGTCACGTGATGGCGCTCGGCCAGTGCCGCGGCATCATCCGCGACATGAAGCTCAAGCCCGTGGTCGCCGCCGACACCGCCGGCTCGGCACGCGAAGTGGCGGAAGCCAAGGACTTGACGCGCGCGGCCATCGCCTCGCGGCTGGCGGCGGAAATCTACGGCCTCGACATCCTGAAGGAGAACGTCGAGGACGAGAGCCACTCGACCACGCGCTTCGTCGTGCTGTCGAAGGAGAAGCGCTGGGCCGAGCCCGGCCAGGGAAAAGTGATCACGACTTTCGTGTTCCGGGTGCGCAACGTGCCGGCAGCGCTCTACAAGGCGCTCGGCGGCTTCGCCACCAACGGCGTCAACATGACCAAGCTGGAAAGCTACATGGTCGGCGGCAATTTCTTCGCCACGCAGTTCTACGCCGACGTGGAAGGCCACCCCGACGACCGCGCGCTGGTGTTCGCGCTGGAGGAGCTGGCGTTCTTCTCCAAGGAGCTGACGATCCTCGGCGTTTATCCCGCGCATGCGTTCCGGGATACGTTCCGGGAGGAGAAGGATTAGGAGCGCCGCTTGCGCCGGACTAGACGTGCTTGCCCTTGGTCCAGCCGCGCGCCGCAAGGTTTTTATCGCCCGCCGCGATGCCGATCTGTTCCAGCGTCGTCGCCATCGAATCGTTCCAGCGATTGAGGAACCCGAACAGCGCGATGACGCCGAGGATTTCCACGATCTCGTCGTCGCTCCAGTGCGCCTTAAGCGCCGCCGCAATTTCCGGCGTCACGCCGTTCGGCACGGTCGCCGCGGCCAGCGCAAAATCGAATGCTGCCTTCTCGGCGGCGGTGAACAGCGGGCTATCCGCGTAGTCCCAAATGGCCGCCATCCGCTCCGCCGACGCGCCAAACCGCTCGGCCGCCAGGATCGTGTGCGCTTCGCAGTAGCGGCAGCCCGCCGCATGCGATGCGACAAAGCCGACCAGCCGTTTCTGCTCGGCCGTCACTTTCGCGTTGTTCTCCATCACCGCCTTATTGAGCTCGGTGAAGGCGCGCGCGATTTTCGGCCGGCGCTGCATGGTCAATACGCTGTTCGGCACCGTTCCGAGCGGCCCGCGGAAGAATTGGATCAAGTCGACCAGCTCGGGGTTTGCGTCTTCGGGCAACGGATCGACAAGCGGCATGAACGGCTCCCGGCGGCGGGTGGATGGGCGCGATGGTCTTGGTCTTTCGCGTCGGCCTTTTCTGGCTCGTCGCCATGCGGCACCTTTGCACGTAACGTAACATGTTACGTGACAAGCGGCGAGGCGCTACCTGCGGCGTGTCCGGGATGCGGTGCAGCGTGATCGCGTAGCGCGAATTGATGCGCTGCGCCCGGGACACAGGCGCTTCGTTACAATTCCCAAACTTCCCCCGGCTGCAACACGCGAAACCGCTCCGGCGCGATGCCGGCTTCCGCAAGCGCCTCGCCCAGCGCCAGGCGCGGGGCGTCGATGGCTTCGTCGGTCAGTTGAAAGGTGCCGTGGTGATGGGCGAGCGCATAGTCGGCGCCGCAATCGGCGAGCGCCTGCACGGCTTCCGCCGGGTTCATGTGCTGGTCGCGCATGAACCAGCGCGGCTCGTAGGCGCCGATCGGCAGAATGGCAAGCCGGAACGGCCCGTGCCGCTCGCGCGTCTCGCGGAAGAAGCGCCCCTCGCCGTAACCCGAGTTGGCGACGAAATAAATGCGCCCGCCCGGCGTTTCGAGCACGAACGAGGCCCAAAGCATCATGTTGCGGTCGGACAGGCTGCGCGCCGACCAATGCTGCGTCGGCACCAAAGTGACGGCAAAATCTTTGCCGACCTCGACCCGCTCGCCCCAGTCGTAGGCTTCGGCCGCGATGTTTGCATCGTATTTGCGCATGATGGCGTCGTTGCCGAGCGGCGTAATGACGCGCGCGCGATGCGCCGCGGCAAGGCGCGCGAGCGTGCGCAGGTCGAGATGGTCGTAGTGGCCGTGCGACACCAGCACGGTGTCGATCGGCGGCAGGTCCTCGAAGGCGGTGCCCGGATCGTTGACGCGCTTGGGGCCGGCGAAGCGGAAGGGCGAGGCGCGCTCCGACCAGACCGGGTCGAGCAGCAGGTTCAAGCCCGCGGTCTGGATTAGAAAGCTGGCATGGCCGACGTAAGAAATGCGCCAAGTGGCGCCTTCCACACGCGGCGGCGGACGGTCGGCAAAAGGCGACGGCGCCCAGGCCGGCCATTTCGCCTTGGGGGCGCGGCGGCGGCGGTCGGTGAGCCAGCGCAGCAGATCGCGCCGCGATTTCGGCGGCGGCCCGTTCGGCGTGAAAAAGCGTTCGCCGTCGAAATGGTCGGAGACCGAGCCCCGGTAATAGCGCGACATGGACATCGTTTACTCAGCCGCGGCCCGCTTGGCCAGAGCGCCGGCGCGTTTGACCGTCCGCGGGCCCACCTTCTACAAGGGGCCGCGACTTCGCCACCGTATCTTCTCGGGCCGACGATCATGCAAGCACGCATCCTGGCGGCAGCCCTGCTCGTTTTGGCGGCGGCACCGGCGGTCGCGGCCGACGGCATTCAGCCCGGCCAATGGAAGATCGTCAGCGCGGTGGTGAACAACGGCAAGAAACTGCCGTCGCATGTCAGCGAGCGCTGTTTGACCGAAGAGCAGGCGAGCGATCTCGCGAGCACGTTCTCGCCGCGGTTCGGCGGGATCAACACATCCTGCAAGCGGACCCAATACGCGAAATCGGCGCACGACCTGAGCTGGCGGCTGGAATGCCGCGGTTCGTTCAACATGGACTCGGACGCCAAGTTCACGTTCTTCAGTCCGCTCCGCTACACGGCCACGATTTCGAACAAGGGCTGGATCGGCGACCGGCAGGTCATGGATCAGCAGATGACGCTCGAAGGGAACTATGTCGGAGGTTGCCGCGAGTGACCGGCGGCGGCTCGGACAGGGCCATCTAAGCAACGCGACGATGCATGAGACGCGCCGCTTGTTGACCTGCCCGGCGTAACGCGTAGTCTTGCCGGGCCCTCGCGGCAGCGGCGCCATTGCGGGTTTCTCGATCGAGGAGCGCGGCGCCAATTCGGGAGCGCGCCGCTTGCGTTTTTCGCCGGCCGCTCAAACCCACCTCCAATCTGCTGAAACTGCTGAAGTTAGGGGAGCGACCATGAAAACCGCAATGCTTTTCCTCGCCGCCGCCGCGATTGCCGGCGCATATGTAACGCCCGCCGCAGCCTATATGATGGGCGCCGACTGCGGCATATGTATGCCAGGCACTTGCACCCCAAGCGGCGGCAATAAAGCCAAGAACGTCGCCAAAATGTGCAGGGCGTCAAATTGCAAGCACACGGGGCAGACCTCCCATTCGGCGAAGCGGAAGCGTTCCAAGAAGCGCTGATCGGCCGCGCCGGCGGCTTGTGCGCGGCAGCGCCGTCTTCTACACACCTGCGCAATAATGCGACGGGCCCGGACGAAGTCCGGCCACGACAATGCGGGGGGAAGTGCATGGCCGCGCAGACCGAAAAAGTAGCCCTTGTCACCGGCGCCGCGCGCGGCATCGGGCTCGCCACCGCCAAGCGTTTCCTGGCCGACGGCTGGCGGGTGGCGTTGCTCGACATCGACGGGGAGAACCTGGCGCGAACTTTCAAGGCGATCGGCAAGCCCGAGGCCACCATGGCCGTCACCTGCGACGTCGCCGACGCCGCCGGTGTCGCCGGCGCCGTCGACAGCATCGTCACGCGCTTCGGGCGGCTCGACGCGCTGGTCAACAATGCCGGCATTGCCATCTTCAAGCCGATCTTGGAGGTGACCTACGAAGACTGGCAGCGGGTGCTGGCGGTCAATCTCACCGGCCCGTTCCTGGTGACGCAGGCCGCCGCGCCCATCATGCGCGACGGCGGCGGCGGCGCCGTCGTCAACATCACCTCCATTTCGGGCCTGCGCGCCTCCACGCTGCGCACGGCCTACGGCACCAGCAAGGCCGGCTTAGCGCATTTGACCAAGCAGCAGGCGGCGGAGCTTGCGTCGCTCGGCATCCGCGTCAACGCGGTGGCGCCCGGGCCGGTCGACACTGCGATGGCCAAGGCCGTGCACACGCCGGAAATCCGCCAGGACTATCACGACCACATGCCGCTCAACCGCTACGGGCTGGAAGAGGAATTGGCGGAGGTGATCTTTTTTCTATGCGGCGATCACGCGAGTTACGTCACGGGCCAAGTGATCGCGGTGGACGGCGGCTTCGATTCGACCGGCATCGGTCTGCCGACGCTGCGCAAGGAGATGCGCAATACCTAGATGCCGCAACCCCATCCGTTCGTCCCCGCGAAAGCGGGGACCCAGCACTGGATTCCCGCTTGCGCGGGAATGAGCGGAATGGGTCTCACCGCTGCGACGACTCTTTCTCATACCGCTCCACGAACCGCGGCGACAGCCTGCGCAATCGCTCGATGTCGACGCGGCCGGAGCGCGTGATGTAGCTCATGGCGAAATCGACCGGCTTGAGCTTCATATGCTCGGGGAAATTCTCGTACCACTCGGCACTGCCGTTGGCGCCGGCCACCAACTTTTCCAGGATCGGCCGGCGCGCTGTCTCGTAAGAGCGAAGCGCGTCGCGCACATCGCCTTGGGCGGCGAGCGCCGCGTCGAGCGCGATTGAGTCCTCCATCGCGAGCCGCGTGCCGGAGCCGATGGAGAAATGCGCGGTGTGCAGCGCATCGCCGAGCAGCACGTACTTGCCGTGCCACCAGCGCTCGTTGTGCACGATGGGAAACTGCCGCCAGATCGAGTTGTTGGAAATGAGATCGCGGCCGTCGAGCGTCGCCTCGAACACGTGCTCGCAGATGACCCGCGCCTCCCAGTCGCGCAGATGGCCGAAGCCCGCGGTCCGAAAGGTTGCGGCATCGATCTCGACGATAAAGGTGCTCAAGTCGGGCGCGTAGCGGTAATGGTGCGCGTTGAAAAACCCAAGCTCGGTCTCGACGAAAGTCTGCGTCAGCGTCTCGAAGCGTTTGCCAGTGCCAAACCAGGCGAAGCGGTTGGTAAGCCGGCGCACGCTCGCGCCGAATTCGTCTGCCAGGCTGCGCCGCACCAGCGAGTTGACACCGTCGGCGCCGACCACCAGATCGAAATCGTCGAGTTCCTTAAGGTCTTTCACCGCACGCTCATAAATCGGCTTGACGCCCACGCTCGCCGCGCGCGCCTGCAACAACTGCAGCAATGGCAGGCGGCCGATGGCGGAAAAGCCGATGCCATCGATGACGACGCGCTCGCCCCGCAGGTCGAGCGTCATGTCGTTCCAGGATTTGCTGCGCGGCGCGATCGCGGCATAGGTGTCGGGATCGTCCTCGCGCAGGAATTCGAGCGCGCGTTCGGAGAACACCACGCCGAAGCCGAAGGTGGCGTCGGGGTCGTTCTGCTCGATCACCGTCACCTCCGCGTCGCGGTCGCGGCGCTTGATCAGGAAGGCGAGATAGAGACCGGCGGGACCCGCGCCGAGGATGGCGATGCGCATGGCGACAGTGTCTCAGACCGCTCGTCCCCGCGAAAGCGGGGACCCAGCGCTGGATTCCCGCTGGCGCGGGGATGAGCGGGTTTCAAATCGTCTGATTATAGGCGCCCACTTCCGGATGCGTGCGCAGCACAGTATCCACCGCCTTGAACATGTCGCGCATGCGGGCATCCGACACGGGGCTTTCCACCACGACGACCAATTCGGGCTTGTTGGAGGAGGCCCGGACCAAACCCCAGGTGCCGTCCTCCACCGTGACGCGAACGCCGTTGACGGTGTTGAGATCGCGGATCGCCTGCCCCGCCACCTTTTCGCCGCCCACCTTTGCCTCTTCAAAGTACTTCACGACGGAATCGACCACGGCATATTTCTTGTCGTCGTCGCAATAGGGCGACATGGTCGGCGAGCCCCAGGTGCGCGGCAGCGCCTTGCGCAAATCGGCCATGCTCTTGTCCGGATTGCGGTCGAGCATGTCGCAGACCGCGAGCGCGAAGATCATGCCGTCGTCATAGCCGCGGCCGAACGGCTTGTTGAAGAAGAAGTGGCCGGATTTCTCGAAGCCGGCCACCGCGCCCAGCTCATTGACGCGGCGCTTGATGTAGGAGTGGCCGGTCTTCCAGTAGTCGACCTTGACGCCGTTGGCCTTCAGCACCGGGTCGGTCAGGAACAGGCCAGTCGATTTCACGTCCACCACGAAGGTCGAGTTCTTGTGCTGCGACGAGATGTAGCGCGCCAGCATGACGCCGACCTTGTCGGCGAAAATCTCCTCGCCCTCGTTGTCCACAACGCCACAACGGTCGCCGTCGCCGTCGAAGCCGAGCGCGACGTCGGCCTTGTTGACCAAAACGGCGTCGCGCATGGCGTGCAGCATCTTCATGTCTTCGGTATTGGGATTGTAGCGCGGGAAGGTATGGTCGAGATTGCAGTCGAGCGGGATCACGTCGCAGCCGATCGCCTCGAGCACTTTAGGCGCAAAGGCGCCGGCGGTGCCGTTGCCGCAGGCCGCCACCACCCGCAATTTGCGTTTCAGCTTCGGCCGGTCGGTGACGTCGGCGATGTAGCGATCGGGGAAATTCTCCACGAACACGTAACTGCCGCCACCCTTGAGATCGAACTGCGCGCCCAGCACGATCTCCTTCAGCCGCTTCATCTCGATCGGGCCGAAGGTGAGCGGCCGGTTGGCGCCCATCTTCACCCCGGTCCAGCCATTATCGTTGTGCGAGGCGGTGACCATGGCGACACAGGGCACGTCGAGCGCAAACTGCGCGAAATAGGCCATCGGCGTGAGCGCCAGGCCGATGTCGTGCACCTTGCAGCCGGCCGCCATGAGCCCGGAGGTGAGCGCCATTTTCACCGCGGCCGAATAGCTGCGGAAATCGTGGCCGGTGACGATCTCCTGTTTGACGCCGAGCTCCTGGATCAGCTTGCCGAGCCCCATGCCGAGGGCCTGCACGCCCATCAGGTTGATTTCCTTCTCCAGCAGCCAGCGCGCGTCATATTCGCGGAAGCCGGTCGGCTTCACCATGGGCGAGGATTCGTAGGCGTAGGTATTGGGCGCGAGCGAGGGCTGTGGCTTGGGAAACATCGGGGCTCTCGGAAATAGGGGAATGGGCGGCGTTGAGGATTCAAATACCCCAACGCACGAGGCCCGCAAAGCGGTCCCGCAAAGAATACCGGATTACGTCAGTATGACGGCGCCTATTGCTCCAGCACCATGCGGCCGTTGGCGACTTCGTAGCGCCGGAGCTTGGAGAGGAAGGACACGCCGAGCAGGTTCTGCGCCAGCGCCTCGTCCGGCAGCACCAGGGCCGGCACGTCGAACACGGTGATGTCGCCGAGCTCGACGCGGTCGAGCTTGGCGCGCGCGCCCTTGATGATGCCGTTGGCGGTCGAGACCCGGGCGGTGTAGTCGGCCGGCATCGGGTGGATGCCGATGTCGGCGGCGTCGCTCTCCCGCAGCGCCACCAGCGAGGCGCCGGTGTCTACCATGAAGTCGAGCCGGCGGCCGTCGATGCGGGCTTCCGCCTTGAAATGCCCCTGCCGGTCGGCCGCGAGCCGCACGCTGCGGCCGCTGTAGCTAGCAGGTGCCTCAGGCTCCGGCGCGGCCGCCTGCACGGCGGCGGCGTGGGCCGGCTGCTCGCTGACGGCGCGGTCGGCATAGCGCGCGCCGTAGCCGCCCAGGATCAGCACGGCGGCGGCGAAAATGACGATGTGACGCATGGCGAGGGCTGCCCCGTAGTTTGGGAGAGCCTCGCACGCGGGGCGCGAAAGCGACCTTAACGTCGGGTGCGCGCCTACGGCGATGGTGAGCGCGCGGTTAAGCGGATCGTGAGACTTGTCGCGATGTGCTGCCGCAGTCTGCATCCCTCCCCTTTTAGGGGAGGATGGCTGCGAGCGTTAGCGAGCAGCCGGGTGGGTTTGCTTGCAGTCTTGCTGTAACGACCCCACCCGCCGCGCAAAGCGCGCGGCACCCTCCCCCGCAAGCGGGGGAGGGATAAGCTTCATGTGCGCGGCTTGGCGCGGCGGGTGGCCGGCGCGGTGAGCGGATCGTCCGGCCAGGGATGCTTGGGGTAGCGGCCGCGCATCTCGGTCTTCACTTGCGC
The DNA here is from genome assembly GCA_963773305.1 of uncultured Pseudomonadota bacterium. GTDB lineage: Bacteria > Pseudomonadota > Alphaproteobacteria > Rhizobiales > Xanthobacteraceae > Pseudolabrys. The sequence goes on along the minus strand of CAVZAR010000002.1, from coordinate 327,228 downwards.
GTAGCTGCCGCGCCAGAAGCCGGGCAGGTCTCGCGTCACCTGCACCGGGCGGTGCGCCGGCGACAATAATTCGAGCACGAGCGGCACGCGCCCGCCGGCGATGCTCGGGTGCTGGGCAAGCCCGAACAATTCCTGCACCCGGATCGAGACCGTGGGCCCCTGCTCGGCATCGTAATCGATCGGCACGGCCGAGCCGGTCGGCGCGGTGAAATGCGTGGGCGCTTCGGCGTCGAGCCGCCGGCGCAGCGCCCAGGGCAACATGTTCATCACGGCATTCGACAGTTCGTCGGCGCCGATCTGGCTGCGTGCCGTCTTGTCGAGCAGGAGCGGCTCCAGCCATGCGGCGGCACTACCTGCCAGGCCTTCGCTGGAAAGGTCCGGCCACTCGTCACCTTCTGCGCGACGGAGGAAGCCGGCACGTTGGCGGAAATGCAGCGCCGCTTTGCTCCAGGGCAGTTTGTCGAGGCCGAGACCAATGATGCCTTCGCTCAGGATGTGTGCGGTATCGGCATCGGGCGCGACCGGTTTGACCTGCTCGGCCAGCACCAGCGCGCCCAGCCGGCGCGTGCGGCGCGCGCGCAAGGATGCCGAGCCTGTATCGAAGGTCACGGCTTCGCGGTCCTCGATCTCGTTCGCGAATTGCGTTTCGATCTCGGCCAACGTCAGCGGCGCCGCCAGCACGATGCGGCCGGCCGCTGCGACGCCGGTCAGTTCGGCGACGATGAGGAACGGCTCGCGCGCCAGCGGCGAGGCCGCGTCCACATTGCCGCCGCGCCCGTTGGCGAGCAGGAAGGCGCCGCTGCCGCCGCCGCGGCCGTTGTCACAATTCTTGGCGATGCGGTCGGGATAAGCGAGGGCGAGGATGGTGCCGACAGATAGTTCATGGTCATTGCGAGGCGCCGCGAAGCGGCGAGCCCGGAATCCAGGACCCCTGGATTCCGGGTCCGCTCCTTCGGAGCGTCCCGGAATGACGGAGGATACCCACCGCTTCGCTATCGCGCGCGCGTCCTCGGCGCGGCGCGAGCGGTCGCGGCGGAATTGGTCGAGCCGATGCCGCAGATCGGGATCGTCGCCGCCCAAGCCACGCTCGGCCAGAACGGCCGCAATTTCCGCAGCGGCCAGGCCGGCGCCCTCGCCTGCGGCATCGACCACCATGCGCGCCAGCCGCGGCGGCAACGGCAGCGCGCGCAGCTTGCGCCCCTCTTCGCTGATGCGGCCGGCCGTGTCGATCGCGCCCAGTTCGCGCAACAGCGCGCGCGCCTCGTTGAGCGCAGGCGTCGGCGGGGGGTCGAGGAAGGAGAGCGTAGAGGGATCGCTCGTACCCCATTGCGCCAGATCGAGCATGAAGGACGATAAATCGGCGGAAAGGATTTCCGGCCGCGTATAGGGTTCGAGCGAGCCGGTCTGCGGTTCGTCCCACAGGCGATAGCAAACTCCCGGTTCGACGCGCCCCGCGCGCCCGCGGCGCTGGTCGGCGGCGGCGCGCGAGACGCGCACCGTTTCCAGCCGCGTCAGGCCCACATCCGGCTCGTAGCGCGGCACACGCGCCAAGCCGCTGTCGATCACCACGCGCACGCCTTCGATGGTGAGCGAGGTTTCGGCGATCGAGGTCGCCAGCACAACCTTGCGGCGGCCGGGAGGCGCGGGCGAGATGGCACGGTCCTGCTCGCGCGCATCGAGCGCGCCGTAGAGCGCGACGATGTCGACGGAAGCATCGCACACACGGTCCTTCAGCAGCGTTTCGGTACGCCTGATCTCGCCGGCGCCGGGCAGAAACACTAGAGCCGAGCCCTGCTCGGCACGCAGCGCGCGTTCGACCGCGTCGGCGACTTGGGTCTCGATGCGCCCGCGCGCATCGCGGCCGAGATAGCGCGTCTCGACCGGAAAACTGCGGCCCTGGCTCTCGATCACCGGCGCGCCGCCCAACAGCGTCGCCACGCGCGCACCGTCGAGCGTCGCCGACATGACCAGCAGTTTCAGGTCTTCGCGCAAGGCCCCTTGCGCATCGCGCGCCAGCGCCAAGCCGAGATCGGCGTCCAGGGAGCGCTCGTGGAATTCGTCGAACAGCACGGCGGCGACGCCGTCGAGCGAGGGATCGTCGAGAATGAGCCGGGTGAATATGCCCTCGGTGACGACTTCAATGCGCGTGCGCCTGGATACTTTGGAGCCGAAGCGCACACGCAGGCCGACGGTGTCGCCGACCTGTTCGCCCAAAGTGGACGCCATGCGCGCGGCGGCAGCGCGCGCGGCGAGGCGGCGCGGCTCCAGCACCAATATCTTCTTGTCGTTGGCCCAGGGCTCGTCTAGCAGCACCAGCGGCACGCGCGTGGTTTTGCCGGCGCCCGGCGGCGCCACCAGCACGGCGGCGAGGGCCGCGGCAAGGGCGGCGGTGAGCCGCGGCAGCGCCTCGTCGATGGGGAGGGGTGTGTTGAAGGTGCGCATAACAAATTCGTCATTCCGGAACGGCCCGAAGGGCCGGACCCGGAATCCATACTCCGCAGCGCAGGGATTATGGATTCCGGGTTCGCGGCCTTACGGCCGCGCCCCAGAATGACCGGTTAGATTTTCCCCGGCCTTCCCACGCTTTCATAGGCAAAACCGGCGCGGGCGGCTTCTTCCGGGCGATAGATGTTGCGCAGATCGACCAGCACCGGCGCGGCCATCACCTGTTTGAGCCGCGCGAAGTCGAGCGCGCGGAATTGCTCCCATTCGGTCACGATCACCAGCGCGGAGGCGTCCGTGGCGCAGTCATAGGCGTCCTGGCAGAAGGCCACATTGCCGAGCACGGCCTTGGCCTGCTCCATGCCGGCGGGATCGTAGGCGCGCACCTTGGCGCCCATGTCCTGCAGCGCGGCGATGAGCGGGACGGACGGCGCGTCGCGCATGTCGTCGGTGTTCGGCTTGAAGGTGAGGCCGAGCACGGCAACGGTCTTTCCGCGCAGTTCGCCGCCCACCGCATGCGCAACTTTTCGTGCCATGGCGCGCTTGCGCGCGTCGTTGACCGCCACCACCGCCTCGACGATGCGCAATGGCGCGGCGTTGTCCTGGCCGGTCTTCAACAGCGCCAACGTGTCCTTCGGAAAGCACGAGCCGCCGAAGCCGGGGCCGGCATGCAGAAACTTGCCGCCGATGCGGTTGTCGAGCCCGATGCCGCGCGCGATCTCCTGCACGTCCGCGCCGACCTTTTCCGCCAAGTCGGCGATCTCGTTGATGAAGGTGATCTTGGTGGCGAGGAAAGCGTTGGCGGCGTATTTGATCAGCTCCGCCGTGCGCCGGTCGGTGAACATGATGGGTGCGCGGTTGAGATAGAGCGGCCGGTAGAGCTCGGTCATCGCCTCGCGCGCGCGGGCCTCGGTGGTGCCGACCACGATGCGGTCGGGATGCTTGAAGTCGCGGATGGCCGCACCCTCGCGCAGGAATTCCGGGTTCGACACCACCATGCAGTCGGCGTCCGGCCGCTCTTCGCGGATGATGCGCTCGACCTCGTCGCCGGTGCCGACCGGAACCGTGGATTTGGTGATCACCACGGTGAAACCTTCCAGCGCGGCGGCGATCTCGCGCGTCGCGTCATAGACGAAGGAGAGATCGGCATAGCCGTCGCCGCGCCGCGTCGGCGTGCCGACGGCGATGAACACCGCGTCGGCCGCCTGCACGGCGGGGCCAAGCGCGGTGGTGAATTTCAGCCGCCCGGCCTTCGCATTGGCCGCCACCAGATCGTCGAGCCCCGGCTCGTAGATCGGGATCTCGCCCCGCGCCAGCGCCTCGATCTTGCCCTTGTCCTTGTCGACGCAGGTCACCTCGTGGCCGAAATCGGCAAAGCAGGCCCCGGAAACGAGGCCGACGTAGCCGGTGCCGATCATGGCAACGCGCATGATGAACCTTTTGCGTCGATGCTAACCTGATCCGGCGTGACGCCGGCGGCGCTTGCATAGCAGAGCACGCCGCGCCTTGCGAGTGTCGCGACGCACTCCACAGGGGCGCCGGCGGCGCATTGATTAACGCCGGCCAAGGGGCCACATTCGCGCCATGCCAGCGCCAGCCAAGACCAAAGCAAAGCCTAAAACGAAGCCCGCCCCTAAGCCGGCGGCAAAAGCCGCGCCCAAATCGAAGCCGGCGCCTGCCGCGGCGGTGCCGGCGAACCCGGCCGCGCGGGCGCTGAAAAAGGGCGACCATCTGTTTCTGGTGGACGGCTCGTCCTACATTTTCCGCGCCTATCACGCGCTGCCGCCTTTGACGAGAAAGTCGGACGGGCTGCAGGTCAACGCCGTGCTCGGCTTCTGCAACATGCTGTGGAAGCTGCTGGCCGAGATGAAGCCGGAAGACAAGCCGACCCATCTCGCGGTGGTGTTCGACAAGTCGGAAAAGACTTTCCGCAACGACATGTATCCCGACTACAAGGCGCACAGGCCGGAAGCACCGGAAGACCTGCGACCGCAATTCCCGCTCATTCGCGAGGCGGTGCACGCCTTCCAGATTCCGTGCCTGGAGCAGCTCGGCTACGAGGCCGACGACCTGATCGCGACTTACGCAAGGCTGGCCTGCGAGGCCAAGGCCACCACCACCATCGTGTCCTCCGACAAGGATCTGATGCAGCTCGTCGGCAACGGCGTGACGATGTACGACACCATGAAGGACCGCCGCATCGGCCGCGAGCAGGTGATCGAGAAATTCGGCGTGCCGCCGGAAAAGGTGATCGAGGCGCAGGCGCTGATCGGCGATTCGACCGACAACGTGCCGGGCGTGCCGGGCATCGGCCAGAAGACGGCGGCCGAGCTGATCGGCCAATTCGGCGATCTCGAAAACCTGCTCAAGCACGCGCACGAGATCAAGCAGGAAAAGCGCCGGCAGAACCTGATCGACCATGCCGAGCTCGCGCGCATTTCCAAGCGGCTGGTGACGCTCGACCAGAACGTGCCGCTCGACGTCGCGGTCGACCAGCTCGCGGTGCACGAGCCGGACTACAAGCACCTGGTGGCGTTCCTGAAGGCGATGGAGTTCACCTCGATCACGCGGCGCATCGCCGAGAAGGCTGGCATCGACGCCAGCGCGGTCGAGGCGGACAGCAAACTTGCCGCGGGCGCGGCCTCACCCTCTCCCCAGAGGGGAGAAGGTGGCGCCGAGCGCAGCGAGGCGCCGGGTGAGGGGGCAACGACCTCACGCTCGGCCCCCCTCACCCGCCCGGCTTCGCCGGGCGACCTCTCCCCCAAGGGGAGAGGTGAAAAAGAATTGACCCCCGTCGCGCTCGCCGAGGCGCGCAAGGCGCAAGCGCACGCCGCCAAGATCGACCGCTCCAAATACGAATGCGTGCGCACGCTTGATCGCCTGAAGGAGTGGATCGCGCGCGCGCATGAGGCGGGCGTGGTGGCGGTCGACACCGAAACCACCAGCCTCGACGCCATGCAGGCCGGCCTGTGCGGCTTCTCGCTGGCGCTTGGCGCCGAACGAAGCCTGTTACGTGCCCCTCGGTCATGTCGAGGGTGGCGGCGAAGGCGGTGGGCGACCTGTTCGCGCCGGAAGCGAAGCTGTGCGAGGGGCAAATCCCGGAGGAGAACGCGCTTCGCCTGCTCAAACCGCTGCTGGAAGACAAGGCGGTGCTCAAGATCGGGCAGAACCTGAAATACGACTGGCTGGTGTTCGCGCAGCGCGGCATCGAGATGCGCGGGCTCGACGACACCATGCTGATCTCCTATGTGCTCGACGCCGGCAAGGGCGGCCACGGCATGGACGACCTGTCGGAAAAATGGCTCGGCCACAAAACAATTCATTTCGCCGACGTTGCCGGCTCTGGAAAATCGCGCGTCAGCTTCGACTGCGTCACTATCGAGAAGGCGACCGAATACGCCGCCGAAGACGCCGACGTGACGCTGCGCCTGTGGTATGCGCTGAAGGCGCGCCTTGCCGCCGAACACGTGACCACCGTTTATGAGACGCTGGAGCGGGCGATGCCGGCTGTGCTGGCGCGCATGGAGCGGCGCGGTATTTCCATCGATCGCCAAGTGCTGTCGCGGCTGTCCGGCGAATTCGCGCAGGAGCAGGCCGGGCTCGAGGAGGAAATCCAAAAGCTCGCCGGCGAGCCGCTCAATCCAGGCAGCCCGAAGCAGATCGGCGACATCCTGTTCGGCAAAATGAACCTGCCGGGCGGCGCCAAGACCCGCACCGGGCAATGGGCGACCGGCGCGCGCGCATTGGAAGACCTGGCCGAACAGGGCCACGAACTGCCGCGCAAGATCCTCGACTGGCGGCAGGTGTCGAAGCTGCGCTCGACCTACACGGAAGCGCTGCCGACCTACGTCAATCCCACGACGCACCGCGTGCATACGTCTTACGCGCTGGCCTCCACCAGCACGGGCCGCCTCTCCTCCTCCGAGCCCAACCTGCAGAACATCCCGATCCGCACCGAGGACGGCCGCAAGATCAGGAAAGCCTTCGTAGCGGCGCCCGGCATGAAGCTGGTGTCGGCCGACTACTCACAGATCGAGCTACGCCTGCTGGCGGAAGTGGCCGACGTGCCGTCTTTGCGCAAGGCGTTCCAGGACGGCGTCGACATTCACGCCATGACGGCCTCGGAAATGTTCGGCGTGCCGGTGAAGGACATGCCACCGGACGTGCGCCGCCGCGCCAAGGCGATCAATTTCGGCATCATCTACGGCATCTCGGCCTTCGGGCTGGCCGCGCAGCTCGGCATCGACAAGAACGAAGCGGGCGCCTACATCCGCAAATATTTCGAGCGGTTTCCCGGCATCCGCGACTACATGGACGAGACGAAGGAGTACTGCCGACAGCATGGGTTCGTGCTCACGCTGTTCGGCCGCAAGTGCCACTACCCCGAGATCAAGAACCCGAACCCGACCATCCGCGCCTTCAACGAGCGCGCCGCCATCAACGCGCGCCTGCAAGGGAGCGCCGCCGACATCATCCGCCGCGCCATGATCCGCATCGAGCCGGAGCTGGAAAAAGCCAAGCTGCGCGCGCAGATGCTGCTGCAGGTGCACGACGAATTGATTTTCGAGGTGCCCGAGACGGAAGTGAAGGACACTATCGCGCTGGTCAAAGAAGTGATGGAAAGCGCGCCGCACCCGGCGGCGGCGCTCAACGTGCCTTTGCAGGTCGACGCCCGCGCAGCGGACAACTGGGACGAGGCGCATTAGTTTGCCCCGTTCATTCCCGCGCAAGCGGGAATCCAGGAACTAAACCCGCATCGTCAAAGAATCGTGGCCCTGGGTCCCCGCTTTCGCGGGGACGAACGGATAAGCGCGTATCCGCTACATCTCCTTCAAAAACCGCTGAAACGCCGCGTTGCCCTGGAGCGCGTCGCTGCCGGCCTGGGTCAGCGCGTCGACCGACTTGACCGGCAGCGTGAGGGCTGTCGGCACTTCGTTCAGCGTCTTGGCGCGCGCGGCGCCCAGATCGGCGAAGGAAAGGCGCGCGACGGTGATCTCCAGATCGCGGCAGTTCCAGCGGCCGATATGGCCGCCGCGCAGACGCGCCACTTCCGCGCGCTTGAGCCCGCAGCGCCAGCGAACGATCGCATTGCGCCAATTGCGCATGGTGGACTGGAAGGCCGAGTAGCTGGCATGCGAGTTGGCGTCGACCAGCGCGCCCAGGACGGCGCCGACCAGCTCCTTGCCGGCGGGCCCCTCCACCGTCTTCGTCCAGTCGCCGCTCGGGCCTTGCCCGGCGTCGACCACCAGGAACAGGAAGCGCCGCAGGTTGACGGCTTCCGCCGGCCGCAGCGGGCCATAGGGCGTGTCCTGCGCGGCGCGCAGGATGGTGATGCCGCTCAGCCCGAAATTGTCGATCAGCCCGCCGTCGAACAGCTTGACGTATTTGACCTTGCCGTCGTGGATCTTCTCCATCGCCTGGGCGAAGGATTGCACCAGCGGCGAGGCGCCCGGATCGCTGGCCGCCTTCACGATCCAGCGCGGCAGCGGCGTTCGGCACTTGCCCGGGAAGGTCTCGATGACCACCGGGGCGAAGGCGGCCGGCACGGCCGCCGAGGCCGCCACGCCCGCGGCGATGGGATATTTGGTGATGTCGCTGCAGGCCGCCGCGAAGGTCTGCGGCACGAACAGGAAAGGCGTGCGGTCGTAGACGTCGGTGGCGTTGATCAGCACGATCGGCCGCGGCCTGGCCATGAGCGCGCCGAAAGTCGCGTGGTGATAAAGGTGATCGTTGAACCAGCCGCGCAACCGGTTGTCGCCGTTGACGCCGCCGCCCAGCGCGCGCCCGAGATTGACCAGCGTGACGTTGGTGTCGAGCGCCGCCATCACGTCCTGCGTCAGGAACTGCTGGCGGAAATCGGCGAGCGCCGCGCGGCCCTTCAAGCCGTAATAGGCGGCGATGATCGAGCCGCCCGACACGCCGGAAACGAGGCCGACGCGGTCGAGCAGATCGCCTTGACGCTTGCGCGGCAGCGGCGTGCGCGCAAGTTGCTCGAGCACCCCGTAAGCAAAGGCCGCCGCGCGCGTGCCGCCGCCCGAAAAGGCGAGACCCATGATGGCGCCGTCGTCGCCCTCCGCGCGCTGCTCGGCGGCAACCGCGGCGGCCGCGCCCCCGCTGGCGACGACCAGCGGCGAGGCCGTCGGCGTGTTGAGCGGCAGATTGTGCACGCTGGCGCAGGCGCCAAGCGTGAGCGCGAGCGCGGCACCCAGCAACAAAACGCTACGTTGACGCATCGGCCCCCCTTCGGCCGAGAGCGGGCCGCCAATACGCGCGGACCACGCACTACCCACGCATATCCTATTGTTTTGCACCCGCGCTGTCACCGCCCGATCCGGCCGGCGCGCCGGCGCGTGGGCTATTTGCGGCGCAGGATCAGCGTTCCCAAAACGCCGGCGATCAAGGAGCCGGCGAGCACGCCGAGCTTGAGCTGCGCCTCGTAGCTTATGTGCATGCCCTCGAAGGCGAGCGCGCCGATGAACAGGCTCATGGTGAAGCCGATGCCGCACAACACGCAGACGCCGAACAGCTGACGCGTCGAGGCGCCGGCCGGCGCCGCCGCAGCTTTCGCGCGGATCATGAGCCAGGAGGTCCCGAACACGCCGACCGTCTTGCCGATCACCAGGCCGGCGGCAATGCCGAGCGGGATCGGCTCGATGAGGCTCGAAGGCGACAGCCCGGTCAGCGTCACGCCGGCATTGGCGAAGGCGAACATCGGCAGCACGATGAAGGCGACCCAGGGGTGCAGCGCGCTTTCCAGCCTGCCGGCGAGCGGCGCGCCGCCGCGGTCCTGCATCGGGATGGTCAGCGCCGTCAGCACCCCGGCGAGCGTCGCGTGAATGCCCGACTTCAAGACGCAGACCCAGATCGCCAGACCGACGACGATATAGACGTCGGCGCGGCGCACGCCGGCGCGGTTGAGCACGATGAGGCAAACGACGCCGAGCCCGGCCAGACCCAGCGATATCAGCGACAGGTTGGCGGTATAGAACACCGCGATCACCAGGATAGCGCCGAGATCGTCGATGATGGCGACGGCGGTGAGAAACACTTTCAGCGAGGCCGGCACGCGCGCGCCGAGCAGCATGACGATGCCGAGCGCGAAGGCGATGTCGGTCGCTGCCGGAATCGCCCAACCCTTGAGTGCCGTGGGGTCGCCGGCATTGAACAGTACATAGATCAGGGCCGGCACCGCCATGCCGCCGAGCGCCGCAGCCGCCGGCAGGATCGCCTGGCTGCGCGAGGCCAGTTCGCCCTCGACGAATTCGCGCTTGATCTCCAGCCCGACAAGAAAGAAGAACACCGCCATCCACAGGTCGTTGACCCACAGCACCAGCGGCTTGCTGATGATCAAGAGGCCGCCGATATCGACGGTGCCGGGCAGGCGCGTGAAGCCGTCGTAATAAGCGCGCCAGGGCGAATTGCTGATGGCGAGCGCCGCCAGGGTCGCGATGCCGAGCACCACGCCGCCTGCCGCTTCGTGGTGCAGGAAACTGGCGAAGGCGTCGCGCGAGGCGGACACGACGGACTGCTCGTTCGCGCGGGATTTGCCGGCCATTCTCTCGCCTCCCGAATGCGGCGTGCGCGCCGCCCTTGCTGCATAGCCCACTTGGCGGCGCGTGCATTGCATCAATTACCGCCGTACGCCGCGCAAGCCAAGCGGGCCTGCGTATTTACGCCGCGGACGGTTTCGTTGACACTACCGGCTTGCTGACGGAGCTTGCGCGGTCTTTTTTGGGGGCACCTTTCCATGACCGAGCACGCGGTCTCGCACGTCTATCTCGGCCTCAACCCGATGTGGGTATCCACCTGCATCCTGGCCATCACCTACGCCGTCATCATGTCGGAGCAGGTCAACCGCGCGGTGGTCGCGCTGGCCGGCGCCGGCGTCATGATCATCGTCGGCGTGCTCAACCAGGAAGAGGCCATCAAGGGCGTCGACTGGAACACGCTCGGCCTGCTCACCGGCATGATGATCCTGGTGTCGGTGTCGCGCCGCTCCGGCATGTTCGAATATGTCGCGGTTTGGTCGGCGCGCGCCGCGCGCGCGCATCCCGGCTATATCCTTATCTTCTTGCAGGTCGCGACCGCCGTCTTGTCGGCGCTGCTCGACAACGTCACCACCGTGCTGTTGATGGTGCCGGTCACCATCGCCATCACCAAGACGCTGAAGGTGCCGGCCTATCCTTATCTGTTCGCCGAGATCATGGCCTCCAATATCGGCGGCACCGCCACGCTGATCGGCGATCCGCCCAACATCATCATCGGCTCGCAGGTCGGGCTCACCTTCAACGACTTCGTCTATCACCTGACGCCGGTGATCCTGGTCATCCTGGCGGTGCAGATGGTGATGATCCACGTGATGTGGGGCAAGGACCTGCGCGCAAGCGAAGAGGCGGAAGCCGCCGTCATGGCGATGAACCCGTACGAAGCGATCCAGGACTGGACGCTGCTCAAGCAGGCGCTCGCCGTGCTGACGGCGGTGATGATCGGCTTCGTGCTGGCGCGCGAGCTGCACCTGGAGCCGGCCACCATCGCGATCACCGGCGCCGCGGTGCTGATGCTGCTCGACAACTGGCAGCACCATTCCGAAAAGGCCTCGCACAACATCCATTCGACCTTCGGCGACGTGGAATGGATCACCATCTTCTTCTTCCTCGGCCTGTTCGTGGTGGTGCACGGCGTCGACGTCGGCGGCCTGCTGAACCTGCTGGCCCACAAACTGGTGGAGACGACCGGCGGCAATCTCGCCCTCACCGGCTACGCGGTGCTGTGGGTGTCGGCGCTGTTGTCGGCGATCGTCGACAACATCCCCTTCGTCGCCACCATGATCCCGCTGATCAAGAACGTGGCGCCGGCCTTCGGCGGGCCCGAGCACATCGCGCCGCTGTGGTGGTGCCTGTCGCTCGGCGCCTGTCTCGGCGGCAACGGCACGCTGGTCGGCGCCTCCGCCAACCTGACGGTGGCGGGCATTTCCGAGCGCAACGGCGTGCCGTTCCGCTTCCTCACCTACACGCTTTACGCCGCGCCCCTGACCGTGGTTTCGATCGCCATCTGCAACGTCTATGTGTGGTGGCGGTATTTTTGATTCCCTATAGTCATTCCGGGACGCGAGCGTTAGCGAGCGAACCTGGAATCCATAGTCCCAGCGCTGCGGAGTATGGATTCCGGGCCCGGCGCTAACGCGCCGTCCCGGAATGACAATCTGGCTTGACTCCCCGCCTGCCTTGCCGGACCTTCCCGCCCCAACTGCGCATGATCCCGAAAAGTCGTTACCGGTTTTCGGGCAAGATCATGCGCCACTAAAAATGGGGGCAGGGGTGCGTTGGGCCTGAGCGAGGCCGGGCGCCCGCGCATTTGGGGGAAGCCCGGTCATGACCGCGCACGCGGCGTCGCACGTATTTTTCGGCTTGAATCCGATGTGGCTGTCGACCGTCATCCTGGCGGTCACCTACGCCACCATCATGTCGGAAAAGGTCAATCGCGCGATCGTCGCGCTGATCGGCGCCGGCTTGATGATCCTGGTCGGCGTGCTCGACCAGGAAGAGGCGATCCACGGCATCGACTTCAACACCATCGGCCTGCTCACCGGCATGATGATCCTGGTGTCGATCTCGCGCCGCTCCGGCATGTTCCAGTATCTGGCGGTGTGGTCGGCGCGCGCGGCCAAGGCGCATCCCGCCGGCATCCTGTTCATCCTGCAGATCACCACCGCGGTGCTGTCGGCTTTCCTCGACAACGTGACCACCGTGCTGCTGATCGTGCCTGTCACGCTCGCCATCTGCGCCACGCTGGAAGTGCCGGCCTATCCTTATCTGTTCGCCGAAATCTTCGCCTCCAATATCGGCGGTACCGCCACGCTGATCGGCGACCCGCCCAACATCCTGATTGGCTCGCAGGTCGGGCTGTCGTTCAACGACTTCGTCTACAATCTCACGCCCGTCATCCTCATCGTGATGGCGGTGCAGGCGATCGTCATCCACGTGATGTGGGGCAAGGACCTGCGCGCTTCGCACGAAGCCGAGGCGCGGGTGATGGCGATGAACCCGGCCGACTCGATCGAGGACTCGACGCTGCTCAAGCAGTCGCTGGCGGTGCTCGTCATCGTCATGCTCGGCTTCATCATGGCCCGGCCGCTGCATCTGGAGCCGGCGACCATCGCGCTTTCCGGCGCCGCGGTGCTGATGCTGCTCGACAACTGGTCGCATCACGCCGAGAAGGCCGCCCACAACATCCATTCGACCTTCGGCGACGTGGAGTGGATCACCATCTTCTTCTTCATCGGCCTGTTCGTGGTGGTGCATGGCGTCGACGTCGGCGGCCTGCTGAGGCTGCTCGCCAACGAGCTGGTGGCAGCCACGGGCGGCAACCTGGCGCATGCCGGCTTCGCCATCCTGTGGGCGAGCGCGTTCCTGTCGGCGATCGTCGACAACATCCCCTTCGTCGCCACCATGATTCCGCTGATCAAGAACATGGCGCCGGCCTTCGGCGGGCCGGAGCACATCATGCCGCTGTGGTGGTGCCTGTCGCTCGGCGCCTGCCTCGGCGGCAACGGCACGCTGATCGGCGCCTCCGCCAACCTGACGGTCGCCGGTATTTCCGAGCGCAACGGCGTGCCGTTCCGCTTCATCACCTACACGCTCTATGCCGCGCCGCTGATGGTGATCTCGGTGGCGATCTGCAATGTCTATGTCTGGTGGCGCTATTTCTGACGGCCGTTCCGGCCGCACGGCGGCCGAGCGAAATCATTTGTTAGCCATGCCCCGACCGACGCCGGCCGGCCTAACCGGCCATTTACCGTGGGCCGCTTTGCTGCACCGCGAGGCTTCCCGCGCGCGGCTTTTTTTCACAAGCGCAACCTTCCGCGCGCCGGGACGTTGAACGGAAGCGCTCGCCACGGCAACGGCGCAGCGCGGGCTTTGACAGGGGCGTTCGGCAATGACTTCCGCCTGGAAGTTGATCCTCCAGCTCGCCGTCGGCGCGCTCGCCGCCGCGCTCGTGATGCTGGCCCCCACCGGCCCGGCCGCAGCGCAAAATCCGTTCGAGAGCTTTTTCAACGAGCTCGGCCGCGCCCTCAACGCGGCGACGCGTCCGCCGCAGAGCGCGCCTGCTTTCGCCGAGCCGTTCGACGATTTTCGCCGGCCGGCGCCGCGCTCGCTGCCGGTGGAGACCGGCCCGAGCCGGGCCTTCTGCGTGCGCACCTGCGACGGTCATTACTTTCCGGTGCGCGCGCATGCGGGCCTGAGCGTGGCGCAAGCCTGCCACGCGTTCTGCCCGGGGAGCGAGGCGCGCATCTATACCGGCGGCAATATCGACTACGCCACGGCGCGCGACGGCAGCCGCTATCGCGACCTGCCCAACGCCTTCGCCTATCGCAAACGCGTGGTCCCGGGCTGCACCTGCAACGGCCGCGATGCCTTCGGTCTTGCACATATCGACCTCGCCGACGATCCGACGCTGCGGCCGGGCGATGTGGTGGTGACCAAGACTGGGCCGATGGCGTTCACCGGGCACACCGGCAAGACGGCGAATTTCACGCCGGCCAAGTCCTACACCCACTTTTCCAAGAGCCTGCGCGCGCAGTTCTCCGAGCTGCGGGTGACGCGGATGAACGAGCCCGCGTCCGCCAACGCCACCCCGGTGAAATTGCGGCCCTCGATCGGCCTCGCGCCGATGCACAGCGCCCAGCGCTGAACGCCCTGCCCCAAGTTCCCGCGACGGCGCCCTGCGACGTTCTGCCCCGTCGCGCGTGCGGGCAATTATCATTGGCGCCCAAATCGAATTTAACGCTCCCGGCTATTCCACCTTGACCCGGCGCTGGCCTTGGGCAGATTGGCATCCGGCCCCCAAACCAATGGATCGAAGACGATGCGCAACACGGCGTTGAAAGTGGCGGCGGTTTTGCTCCTGGTGGCGACGGCGGGGCCGGCCATGGCGCGCTGCCAGAACACTGGAAGTTTCGAGGCCTGGGTCGCGCAGTTCAAGAAAGACGCCGTGGCGCAGGGCATCTCGCCGCGCGTGGTCGCCGAAGTCGCGCCGGAGTTACGCTTCGACCCTTCGGTGATCCGCCGCGACCAGGGCCAGGCCGTGTTCAACCTGACCTTCCTGCAATTCTCCGACCGGCTGGTCGGCGGCTATCGCGTTCCGAAAGGGCGCGAGGCGATGAAGAAGCATGCCCGCACCTTTGCCAGGATCGAGCAGGTCTACGGCGTCCCGGCGCCGGTGCTCACGGCCATGTGGGGGCTGGAAAGCGACTTCGGCGCGCTGTTCGGCAAGTTCAAGATCCTGCCGTCGCTCGCCACGCTCGCCTATGACTGCCGGCGCGGCGAGCATTTCCGGCCCGAGCTGATGGACGCGCTGCGCATCGTCCAGCGCGGCGACCAGCGCGTCGATCAGATGACCGGCAACTGGGCCGGCGAGTTCGGCGGCATGCAGTTCACGCCGTCGAACTACGTCAAATACGGCGTCGACTTCGACGGCGACGGCCGCCGCGACCTGATCAAGAGCGTGCCGGACACGCTCGCCTCCGCCGCCAATTACCTGAAACAGATCGGCTGGCGGCGCGGCGAACCCTGGCTGCAGGAAGTGCGCGTGCCGCAGAACCTGCCCTGGAAGGAGGCCGATCTCGACATCGCGCATCCGGTCAAGCAATGGGAAGCCTGGGGCGTGCGCCCGCGCGGGGGCAAATTGCCGGCCGCCACAATGCCGGCTTCGCTGATCCTGCCCATGGGCCGGCACGGGCCGGCCTTCCTCGCCTATCCGAACTTCAAGGTGTTCATCGACTGGAATTCGGCCTTCGTCTATTCGACCACGGTCGCCTATTTCGCGACGCGGCTGGCCGGCGCGCCGGTGGTCGACCATTCCGCGGAGAAGACCGTGCACGCGCTCTCGACGGCGCAAATGAAGGAATTGCAGACCCTGCTCAACAGAGAGGGTTTCGAAGCCGGCGACGTCGACGGCAAGCTCGGCTCCGGCACGCGCGAGGCGGTGAAGAAGGCGCAGCTTAAAGTCGGCCTGCCCGCCGACTCCTGGCCGACGGAGGAATTGCTGGCGCGGCTGGGCGGACGCTAGACCTTCATCTCACTGTCCATGTGCTCCATCTGCGCGCGCCCGTAGCGCTCGCCGGCGGCTGCATCCTTCGGTACCGCCTGCTCGATCGCTTCGAGCTCGTCCTCGCTCAAGACAAGCGCCAGTCCGGCCAGCGCGTCGGCAAGCTGCGCGCGCGTGCGCGCGCCGATCAACGGCACGATGTCGGGCCCGCGCGACCGCGCCCACGCAAACGCCAATTGCGCGACGCTTGCCCCGCGTGCCTTGGCAATCTTCGCCAGCGCCTCGACCAGCGCTCGGTTGCGCGCGAAATTCTCCTCGGCAAAGCGCGGCATGCGCGCCCGGATGGCGCCGGCGCTGGCACCGCGATCGAGCGTCGCATTGCTGATCAGTCCGCGCGAGAGCACGCCATAGGCGGTGACGGGGATGCCGAGCGCGCGCGCGGCCGGCAGAATCTCGCTCTCGATGCCGCGGCTCATCAGCGAATATTCGGTCTGCAAGGCCGCGATCGGCTGCAGGCCTGCCGCGCGCCGCAGCGTGCGCGCGGACACCTCCGACAGGCCGATATTGCGCACGTAGCCCGCCTGCACCAGATCGGCGATGGCGCCGAGCGTGTCCTCGAGCGGCACGGCATGGTCGTAGCGCGCCGGCTGGTACAGATCGATGTAGTCGGTCTTCAGCCGGCGCAGGCTGTAGGCGAGAAAATTCTTCACCGCCGCCGGCCGCAGATCGTAGCCGCTCCACGCGCCGTCCGGCCCGCGCAGCGCGCCGAACTTCACCGCGACGAAGGCGCGCTGGCGGCGGCCGCTTTTGAGCGCCTCGCCGATCAGCATTTCATTGTGGCCCATGCCGTAGAAATCGCCGGTGTCGATCAGCGCGAGCCCGGCATCGAGCGCGGCGTGGATGGTGGCGATGCTTTCGGCCTCGTCGGGCGTCCCATAACCGCCCGACATGGCCATGCAGCCGAGGCCGGCCGCAGCCATGGGAGCGCCATTTTTTCCGATACCGATCATGTGCATTTGCGATATCTCAATGTTCCCGCGCAAAAAAATTACCAGACTTTCATCTCGCGTCACAGCCGGACGGCGCCGGGTTTACGGCGGTCGTCCGTTTATTGTTCGACGCAGATGTCCACGTGCCGTGGAGGCTTTGACATGACGAGATTTGCAGCGCCGTTGGCCGTCGCGCTCGGCTTGCTGCTGGCAGCGCCAATTGCCGCTCACGCGCAGCAACCGGATAAGAAACATCAGGGCAAAGCCGGCCCCGCAAAAGGCCGTGCCGCACCGCACCCAGCCGCACGGCGCGCCGCGCCACACCCGGCCGCGCGCAGCGCGCCGCGGGCAGCGCCACATCGCGCTGCGACGCCGCGCCGGCAGGCGCCGCAACGTGCGGCAACCCCGCACCGCCAGGCGCCGCGTCGCGCCGCGACCCCGCAGCGCCAAGCCCCGCGTCGCGCGGCAACGCCGCATCGCCAGGCGCCTCGCCGCGCCGCGACGCCGCAATTGCAAGCGCCGACGGTCAATCGCGCCGCCAGTCCGCAAGCGCCGGCGGCGCGCCGCCAAGGACGCCAAGAGCGCCAAGAGCGCCGTGCAAACCAGCCGCGCGGGACCTCTCCGGCCGCCCTCGCGCAGCCAAGTGCGGCTGCCGCTCAACGCAACGCGCGCGCCAATCGCCGCGCCTTGCGGCGCCACCGCGCCGGCGCAGTGACGCGGACGGCCGCGCGCACCGGCCGCTTCGCCGCCCCCTTCGCCGCAACCGCGCAAACGGCCGCGGCCCGCCGCGCACGCCACTATCATTATTCGCCGCGCCGTGCCTGGAGCCGCGGCCTGCGCGCCGCCTTCATTCCGTGGTACGGGCCGGTGTTCTGGCCCTATGCCTATTCCGACATCTTCGACTTCGCCTTCTGGCCCTACGGCTATGAGGACGGCTACTGGGCCTTCGTCTACGACGATTTCTTCGACACGCTGTTCTGGGGCGAGGAAGGTCCGCCCGAGGATTACATCGCCTATGACTACGCGCCGCCGCCGGCCTACGCGCGCGCTGCGACGGTGCGCTCGCTGTGCCGCGAGCCGGGCGCCGGCATCACCGCATGGCCGTTCCGCGACATCGAGCGCAAGCTCGACCTCGACCGCGAGCAGCGCGCCTTGCTCGACGACGTGCGCGGCGGCGCCGATCGGGCGGCCAGCATCTTCAAGGCGTCTTGTCCGGCGGAAAGTGCCTATCCGCTGACGCCGCCCGGCCGGCTGCGCGCCATGACGGCGCGGCTGCAGGCGACGCTCGAGGCCGTGCGCACGGTGCGACCGCCGCTCGAGCGCTTCTACAACTCGCTCAGTGACGAGCAGCGCGCGCGCTTCAACGCGATCGGCCCCAGCAAGCTGCGCCAGAGCGCGGAGGCGCGCGCGGCGCTGCCCGAAAACGGCGCCACCTGCGGTCAGGCCAAGGCCGGCCTTACCAATCTGCCGATCGAGCAGATCGACTCCGTCGTGCAGCCGAACGACGACCAGGAGCGCCTGCTCGACAATCTGGAGGACGCAACGCAACAGGCGGTCGGCATTTTGCAAGCCGCCTGTCCGAGCGAAACGCCGCTGACGCCGACCGGCCGGCTCGAGGCCATGCAGCGGCGGCTCGAGGCCATGGTCGACGCCGCCAATACGGTGAAGCCCGCGCTCGACCGGTTCTATGCTTCGCTCTCGCATGAGCAGCAGGCGCGCTTCAACGGGCTCGGGCGCGAGCTCACGCAGTCGGGCGGGTGATCGATCGAGCGCGCCACGCGCTCTTCTCCCTCCCCCTTACAGGGGGAGGGTAAAACAAAGCTCACATATTTCGCGCCGGCAGGCTCGGATCGACCACCTTGCGCGCGCTCTCAGCGCCGCTGACCGGCAGCCCCTTGGGATCGAGCAAGCCGATCTGTACCAGCACGCCGGCCTGATCCCAGTAGATGTGCTCGTGCGAGATCTTGCCGTCCTTGAAGCCGACCACGACGGCGACCGCCATCTCGACCGGCTTGCCGGTGGGCGCAACGCCGGGCAGCAGCCAATCGATCCGCGTCGTGTGGGTGAAGCTGATCGCCATCTCCTCGACGATGCTGGCTTCGCCTACGGTGCGCGACACGCTTTGCATCTTGACGTCGGGCGGAAAGAACTTGCCGACCAGATGATCGCGATAGAACGCGCGCACGCCGTCGCGCCCGACGCCGCCCGCCATGGTCGGCACATGGTTGAGATGCGGATCGTCGTTCATGGTGGCCATGGTGGTATCGAGATCGCCGTTAAGCTCCGCCTCGACGTGCTTTTGAAACAGAACGACCATTTCCTGCGGCGTCATGTGTATCCCCCCTAAGCCTGGTCCAGTTCCGGCGACCACGATGCCACCGCGGCGACGACAATGCACGCAACGAAAAAGGCGGCCGCGCGAGCGCCCGAGGCGGTCACAGCACTGTGATGGCCGCATTCATACGGATCGGATTAACCGGCGCCCGCCGGGGTTTGCCCGAAGGGGGATAACCCAAGGGGTGTTTATGGCGCCGCAACCAGTTGGCCTCCTGTCCCTCGCGACCGCGCGTCCGCCACATTGCATCGAGCAATCGGTCATCGCACGGCTTGCCGGTCATATCTATGGCCGCGCGCTGGCGCGATATCCCAAGCTTGCCGATGTCTTTCTCAATGCCGGCATCGAACGGCGCTATTCGGTGCAACCACTTGAATGGTTTCTCGAGCCGCGCGGCTGGCCGGAGCGGACGAAGGCTTATCTCGACGGCGCGGGCTCCTTGTATGTTGAAGCGGCACGCCGCGCTCTCGACGGCGCTGGCGTTGCCGCGCGCGACGTCGCCGTCGTCGTGACCATATCGTCAACCGGTATTGCGACGCCGAGCCTCGAAGCGCGCGTCGCTGCCGACCTGGGATTCCAGGCAGGCGTGCTGCGTGTGCCGGTATTCGGGCGCGGCTGCGGCGGCGGCGTGGCCGGTCTGGCGCTCGGCGCCAGGCTTGCGCGGGCAGAACCGGGCGAAGCTGTGCTCGTCGTCGCCGTCGAAACCAACACGCTGGCCTTTCGCAGCGACCGCGGCAGTAAGGCCGACGTCATATCGACCGCGTTGTTCGGTGACGGCGCTGCGGCTTGCGTGCTGCGCCGGGAACCGAATGGCAACAGGCGAAGCGCGCTCCAGATCGGCGCGACCGCCGAACATACGTGGCCGAACACACTCGACATCATGGGCTGGACGGTCGATCCGGCCGGCCTTGGCGTGGTGCTATCGCGATCTCTGCCGCGTTTTCTCGAGCAGAGATTGGCGGCACCGGTACGGAGGTTCGTCAAATCAGCCCGGCTTTCAGCGCCGCAACTGGTCTGCCACCCGGGCGGCGCCAAGGTGCTGGAGGCGATGGAGACGGCGCTCAAACTTCAAAAAGGCACACTGCACTACGAGCGCGAAGTCCTGCGCTCCCACGGCAATATGTCGTCACCGACGGCATTGTTCGTCCTCGATCGCGTCATCAAGCACGGACTGCGCGGCGACGCCGTGCTGTCGGCGCTCGGGCCGGGCTTCACCGCGAGCTTTGTCTCGTTGGCAGGATCACATGGGTGAGGGCGGCTGGCTTGTCGGCTTTCTCGTTGCGCAGCGGTTGGGCGAGCTTGTCCTTGCGCAACGCAATGCCCATCGATTACGGGCGGCAGGCGCGGTTGAATTCGGTGCCGCGCATTATCCCTTCATGGTGGCGTTGCATGTATTCTGGCTGCTGGGTCTGTGGCTGCTTGGCCGTGATCGTTCGATCGATCCAATCTGGCTGTCGCTTTTCGTATTACTGCAATTAGGCCGCATCTGGGTGATCGCGAGTCTCGGCCGACGCTGGACGATCCGGGTGCTCGTGCTGCCGGGCCGCGAAACGGTCGCGCGCGGACCCTATCGCTTCATGAAGCACCCGAACTATCTGATCGTTGCGCTGGAGGTCGCTGTCGTTCCCCTGGCGCTCGGTTTGCCGCTGTTCGCGCTGGCGTTCACGGTCGCCAATGCCGCGATCCTGGCGATCCGACTGCGAGTGGAAAACCGGGCGCTGGCATGGGCCGTGACTGCGCGGAAGGGCGGCGGATTTCCATCTTCGGCGGAAACACAGATATCGGCACAAACAGTCCCACGTCCGCGTGCAACCCACACTGACGCGCCATCCAAATTGGCCAACATGGACTCAAGGGCGGACGAAGTGTGAAGTGAAAAGGGCGACCCGTGCGGGCCGCCCTTTTTCTTATCGCGCGCAGAATCTACTCCGCCGCGATGCGCACTTCCGGCGCCGCCGCCTTGATGTCGGCGGTGACGTGGCCCTCGAAGCGGGTGAAGTTCTTCTGGAACATGCCGACCAGCGCGCGCGCGGTCTTGTCGAACTCGGCCTTGTCCTTCCAGGTCTTGAACGGGTTCAAGAGATGCGGCTCGACCCCGCGCACCGAGGTCGGCACCGAGAAGCCGAAATAGGGATCGGTGCGGAAATCGGCGTCCTTGAGCGAGCCGTTGAGCGCCGCGGTCAGCAGCGTGCGCGTCGCCTTGATCGGCATGCGGCGGCCCTCGCCGTATTTGCCGCCGGTCCAGCCGGAATTGACCAGCCAGCAGTCGACCTTGTGCTTGCGGATGTATTCCTTCAGCAGGTCGGCATAGACCGACGGATGGCGCGGCAGGAACGGCGCGCCGAAGCAGGTGGAGAATTCCGGCTGCACACCGACCAGCCCCTTCTCGGTGCCGGCCACTTTCGCGGTGTAGCCGGAGAGGAAGTGATACATCGCCTGGTTCGGATCGAGCTTGGCGATCGGCGGCATTACGCCGAAGGCGTCGGCAGTGAGGAAGATGATGTTCTTCGGATGCCCGGCGCGCCCGGAGGGCGAAGCGTTGGGGATGAAGTGCATCGGATAGGCCGAGCGCGTGTTCTCGGTCTTGGAGCCGTCGTTGTAATCGGGCACGCGCGTATCGGGGTCGAACACCACGTTCTCGAGCACGGCGCCGAAGCGGTTAGTGGCGTCCCAGATCATCGGCTCGGCTTCGTGCGACAGCTTGATACACTTGGCGTAGCAGCCGCCCTCGAAATTGAAGATGCCGTCCGGTCCCCAGCCGTGCTCGTCGTCGCCGATCAGCGTGCGGTGGGGGTCGGCGGACAGCGTGGTCTTGCCGGTGCCGGACAGACCGAAGAACAGCGCACTGTCGCCATCGGGGCCGACATTGGCCGAGCAGTGCATCGGCACG
Source organism: uncultured Pseudomonadota bacterium (assembly GCA_963773305.1). Lineage (GTDB taxonomy): Bacteria > Pseudomonadota > Alphaproteobacteria > Rhizobiales > Xanthobacteraceae > Pseudolabrys. The sequence continues at coordinate 305,525 of CAVZAR010000002.1, read as the reverse complement.
ACGTTTTCCGCGGGCAGATAGAAGTTGAGCGTGGTGAACACCGACTTCTTCATCTCGCCGGCGTAGGACGAGCCGCAGATCAGCACGATCTTGCGGGTGAAGTCGATCGCCACCATGGTGTCGGAGCCCTCGCGCCCGCCATGCCGCGTGTGGTCGGGGCGGAAGGACGGCAGGTCGACGACGGTCAATTCCGGCACGAACTTGGCGAGGTCCTCGCGCTCGGGCCGAATCAGCAGTTGCCGGATGAACAGCGAGTGCCAGGCATATTCGGTGAACACGCGCGTGCGGATGCGGTATTTCGGATCGGCGCCGCCGACCAGATCCTGCGCGTAGAGCGCCTTGCCCTCGCAGTGCTTACGGAAATCGGCGAGCAGCGCGTCGAACTGCGCCGGAGTCATCTTGCGGTTATTGTCCCACCACACCGAGTCGCGCGTGAGATCGTCTTCGACGGTGTGCTTGTCCTTGGGTGAGCGGCCGGTGTGGTGGCCGGTTTCCGCGCACAGCGCACCGCCCGCCACGATAGCGGCCTCGCCGTTGCGGACGGCGTGCTCGTAAAGCGCGGGCTCGATCAGATTCCAGTGGACCGCGGCCAGCCCCTTGAAGCCGAATTTATCGGCGCCGTGAGCGCCATTCCGCACGCCTGATTCCTGCACACTTTCCTCCCAGACAAGGGGGCAGTTGGAGTTGAACCCGTCCGGCAGCCGTTAAGGGCCTTTGCCGCTATAAGACGTAAGTATAGCCCCTCGTTCCAAGGCGCGCGACCATAGTCACCGCACATCGCGCTGCCAAGGACAAATGCCATGCATCGTAAGCAGGCCTCGTTGCGCTGCATCAATAGCGCGCCGGGCGCGGCGGTGATGTCCCATAAATCAACACCGTACCGTTGACCGCCCCTTCAGCGGGCGCGCGCCTGCTCCGCCAGCTCTTTGAGGACGGTGCGTAAGGGCCCCGGCCCGGTGACGCGCTGCGGGAAAGCAAGCCGCAGCGCCTCCTGTCCCTGCTGCAATTCGATGCCTTCCGGATCGATGCCGACGCATTTCCACGCGCCATCGGCCGCGCCCATGAGCTTGGTCGCATAGAGCCGGCAGGCCTCGGCATGGTCGGCATTCATATGCGCGATGGCGCCCTCTTCCGCCTCGATCAGCGCACCGGCATCCGAGACATCGGTCAGCACGTCGGCGGCGATCAGATCGGCGGCGCGCGCGAAGCCGCCGTTGAGATGCGCCGAAGCGACCGTCATGCGCCAGAAGGCGAAGTCGGCAAAGCCGGCATAGAGCTCCGATTTCGGATGGTGGAGCGAGGAAGCGCCGGCGGATGCGCGCGTCGTCCGGGGCGGAACGTTCAACCGGTGAAAATGCGCCCAGGACAGTCAGGCGCGGATGCGCGAGCGCGTCGCCCTTGCCGGTCTCGGCAAGGAGCAGCGAGGCGCGCGGGTCCTCCTCCAAATTGGCGGTATGGGTAGCCAGCCGCGACACCAGGATGAGCGGGGAACCGTCGCTATCGGTCGCCACGTTGACCAGCGAGGCGAAGGGATGGCCGGTATTGCGGTCGAGCGTCGCGAGCGTCGCCACGCGGCTCGCGCGCAACAGGGCTTTGGCGACCTCGCGCGGCTTGAAATCGGCCGGTTGCGGGGCGTTCTCCGGAGTACGGCCGGGCATTACACCGGGCATGGCGCCGGGAAGGGGCGGCTGGGCGACGGCTTTGTCAGAGCTCATGGCAGCTTTCCGGCAGTTAACCCTGTACAGCCCATTCTTTCGGCAAATGACCTTGAATCCCCTACCGAATCACATAGTTGTTGCAAAGAGGCCACATTTCGGACCCCGTTTATGGGGTTCAACAACGCGGGACGTACGCCAAGAGAGGCAATCAGAGGGGCTCATGCCGACCATCGCTCTCGTCGACGACGACCGCAATATCCTGACCTCCGTTTCGATGGCGCTCGAGGCGGAAGGCTACCGCATCATGACCTATACCGACGGCGCCTCCGCGCTCGACGGTTTCAAGACCTCGCCGCCCGATCTCGCCATCCTCGACATCAAGATGCCGCGCATGGACGGGATGGAAACCTTGCGGCGGATGCGCCAGAAGACCGATATCCCGGTCATCTTCCTGACCTCCAAGGACGAAGAAATCGACGAATTGTTCGGCCTCAAGATGGGGGCCGACGATTTCATCCGCAAACCGTTCTCGCAACGGCTGCTGGTCGAGCGCGTGAAAGCCGTGCTGCGCCGCGCCAATCCGAAGGACGGCTCGCCGGTGAAGGAAACCGATGCCGCCAAGGTGCTCGAGCGCGGCCTGCTGCGCATGGACCCGGAGCGCCACACCTGCACCTGGAAGAACGAGCCGGTCACGCTCACCGTCACCGAGTTTCTCATCCTGCAGGCGCTGGCCACCCGGCCCGGCGTGGTGAAGAGCCGCAACGCGCTGATGGACGCAGCCTACGACGACCAGGTCTATGTCGACGACCGTACCATCGACAGCCACATCAAGCGGCTGCGCAAGAAGTTCAAGGCGGTCGACGACGATTTCGAGATGATCGAGACGCTCTACGGCGTCGGCTACCGCTTCAAGGAGTGATGGCTGAAAGGGCGGCGCGGAATCGGCAACTCCGCTCTTCCCCGCGAAAGCGGGGACCCAGAGCAAAAATTGACTGAAGCCGCACTTTCGATCTGGATTCCCGCTTGCGCGGGAATGAGCGGGGCCTGCAAATTTACGGTAGACTCTCGGGGCGCATCGAACGATCACCCGGCTGGATCGAATGCTCGATCGAACCATTGAAATCCAGACGCCGGTCGCCGAGGCTGAAAAGCCCGGTGCCGAGAAGCCGCGCGCCGTGCAGCGTCAGCCGCGCTTTTCTGCCTTGCGCCGGCCGCTACGCGCGGCCTGGAGCTTCTTCGTCGCGCAGAGCTTCTCCAGCCTCACCCGCCGCATCGTCATCCTCAATCTCGCCGGCCTGGTCGCGCTGGTCACGGGCGTGCTCTATCTCTCGCAGTTCCGCGCCGGCTTGATCGACGCGCGCGTGCAGAGCCTGCTGGTGCAGAGCGAGATCATCGCCGGCGCCATCGCGGCCTCCGCCACCGTCGATACCGACGCCATCACCATCGATCCCGACCGGCTGCTCGAATTGCAGGCCGGGCAAAGCTACGGGCCGCCGGAGGACGCGCAATCCGGCGTCGAGTTCCCGATCAATCCCGAGCGCGTGGCGCCGGTGCTGCGCCGGCTCGTGTCGCCGACCAAGACGCGCGCGCGCATATACGACCGCGACGGCGTCTTGATCCTCGACAGCCGCAATCTCTACGGCCGCGGCGACGTGCTGCGCTTCGACCTGCCGCCGCCCAATGCCGAGAAGCCCGGACTGATCGAGCGCGGTTTCATCGCGCTGCGCCGCTGGTTCGGCCGCGGCGATCTTCCGCTCTACAAGGAGCTCGGGCCCGAGAACGGCAAAGGCTACCCGGAAGTCAGTCAAGCGCTCGACGGGCTGCACGCCAGCATGGTGCGGGTCAACAGCCGCGGCGAAGTCATCGTTTCGGTGGCGGTGCCGATCCAGCGCTTCCGCGCGGTGCGCGGCGCGCTGATGCTGTCGACGCAGGGCGCCGACATCGACGACATGGTGGAGGCGGAACGGCTCGCCATCGTCAAGGTGTTTCTGGTCGCCGCCGGCGTCATGGTGGTGCTGTCGATCCTGCTCGCCGGCACCATCGCCGGCCCGGTGCGCCGGCTCGCCGACGGCGCCGAGCGCGTGCGAAGGCGTATCCGCGCGCGCGTCGAGATCCCCGACTTCACCCGCAGGCGCGACGAGATCGGGCATCTCTCCGGCACGCTGCGCGACATGACCAACGCGCTCTATACCCGCATCGAGGGAATCGAAAGCTTTGCCGCCGACGTGGCGCACGAATTGCGCAACCCGCTCACCTCGCTGCGCTCGGCGGTGGAGACGCTGCCGCTCGCCAAGACCGAGGAAAGCCGCAAGCGCCTGTTGGACGTGATCGAGCACGACGTGAACCGGCTCGACCGGTTGATCTCCGATATTTCCGACGCCAGCCGGCTCGACGCCGAATTGCAGCGACAGGAGGCGGCGCCTGTCGACCTTGCGCAATTGCTCGATGCGCTGGTCAAGACGGCAAACGAAATTCTCGCCGATGACGTGAAGGTGACGCTCTCGTTCGAGGGCGGGAAGCCGGAAGACTTCCGTGTGCCCGGCCACGACTCGCGGCTCGGCCAGGTGGTCAGCAACCTGGTCGACAACGCCCGCTCGTTCTCGCCGGCCGGCGGCACCGTGCGCATCACCTGCCGCAAGCTGAAGGATGAAGTGGAGATCGTCGTCGACGACGAAGGCCCCGGCATTCCGCCCGACGCGGTCGCCAAGATTTTCGAGCGCTTCTACACCGACCGTCCCGCGCAGGGCTTCGGACAGAACTCCGGCCTCGGCCTGTCGATCTCCAAGCAGATCGTCGAGGCGCATGGCGGCGAGATCTGGGCGGAGAACCGCATGGCGCCGGCCGAAGCCGGCACAGAGCCGAAGGTGCTCGGCGCCCGCTTCGTGGTGCGCCTGCCGGCGAAATAACTCTTTCTGTCATTCCGGGGCGCGCACGAAGTGCGCGAACCCGGAATCCATACGCCGCAGCAGCGCGGTTTTGACGTAGGTGCCAATCACAGCCACAGGGGATATGGATTCCGGGTCCGGCGCTGTCGCGCCGTCCCGGAATGACAGATGAAGGATTTTCCCACCATCCACGCGTCCGCCGTGCTGATCGGCGCCAAGGCCGTGCTGATCCGCGGGCCCGCCGGTAGCGGCAAGTCGCGGCTCGCGCTGGCGATCATCGAAGCGGCAGGCCGGGAGGGCCTGCCCTTCGCGCGCCTGGTGGCCGACGACCGCGCCCATGTCGAGGCGCACGCCGGCCGCCTGCTGGTCAGGCCGGCGCCGGCGCTTGCCGGCCTGATCGAGGTGCGCGGCCTCGGCATCCGCCGCGTCGACCATGAGCCGGTGGCCGCCGTCGGCCTGGTCGTCGACCTGAGCGCGGCCGACGCCGAGCGTCTCCCGGCGGCCGAAGCGCTGGAAACGGCGCTCGAAGGCGTCACCCTGCCGCGGCTCGCGGTCGCACCCGGCGAGTCCGCCCTGCCTTTGGTGCTGGCTTTCGCTAAAACGGCGCCGGGAGGCATTTGACGCCCGCGCGGCGGCGCGCTACGTCCGGCGGCCCGCGTTCGCATGAAAAAATTAACCATAGCCGCTCTAGTATCGCCGTCGCCCGTAACGGACCCGTCGAGCCTGGCCCCGTGGCACCGTCTTTCCGCAGCGCAACAGAACGCCTATATAGCGGCCCTGGCCCCGCGCCGGGGCTGGCAGGAACCCCTTGCACTGAGGGACAAAATGGGCGTGAATGCGCCCCCGTTCGTGTGGTGCGGCGCAGCACCCGCGTGGAGTCCGGGATGATCGGCCTCGTACTTGTGACGCATGGGCGGCTGGCGGTCGAGTTCCGGTCGGCACTGGAGCACGTGGTCGGCCCGCAGCGGCAGATCGAGGCGGTAACCATCGGCCCCGACGACGACGTCGAGCAGTGCCGCAAGAATATCCTCGAAGCGGTCAAGCGCGTGGACGGCGGCGACGGGGTCGTCATCCTCACCGACATGTTCGGCGGCACCCCCTCCAACCTCGCCATCTCGGTCATGAGCCAGCCCAAGGTCGAGGTGCTGGCCGGCATTAACCTGCCCATGCTGATCAAGCTCTCCAAGGTGCGCGAGACCGCCTCGCTGCAAGACGCGGTCGCCGCCGCCCAGGAGGCCGGCCGCAAATACTGCACCATCGCCAGCCGCGTGCTCAGCGGTAAATGAGCGAGCAGCCCGACCCGCAGGCCGGCACGGCCGCGGTCGTGCGCGAAGTCGAGATCGTCAACAAGAAGGGCTTGCACGCCCGCGCCTCGGCGAAATTCGTGCAATGCGCCGAGCAGTTCAACGCCGACATCAACGTCACGCGCGGTAACGAGAGCGTCGGCGGCACCTCGATCATGGGGCTGATGATGCTGGCGGCCGGCCCCGGCGTGACCATCGCCATTTCGGCGACCGGCAAGGAAGCGCAGGCCGCGGTCGACGCGCTAGTCGAACTGGTGTCGAGCCGTTTCGGCGAAGACGATTAGAGCGGCATGGAATTTAGTTGAATCGCTCCACACTCCGCTCATTCCCGCGCAAGCGGGAATCCAGCGCTGGGTCTCCGCTTCCGCGGCGACGAGCGGAAGAGAACGCGGCTCATCCAATGTTTTGACTTAAACGCATCATACTTTAGCGCGCGCCGCAGAACCGCAGCTTATCGTTTGGACCTCTTCGATAGCCACTATCCGGTCCGTTCTCTGCGCGCGACACTGAAAAACGTCGCGGCAACCAGCGTGACGGCGCCCAGAACGATCAGATGGATCGATGAATCCTGGTTGATGAAAGAGGACGCGCTCGAAAGCGACTGAACCAGTGCGGCGCCCATAAAGACGGACAGCACCGAGCCACGGCCGCCGGCGATTCTGGTACCGCCCAGCACAACAGCGGTGATGCTCATCAGCGTGTACTCGATGCCGGTGGCGGGCGAGCCGATGCCGACCTGCCCGGCGAGGATCAGACCTGCAATGCCCGTCAGCACCGCCGACAGAACGAAGGCGAGCAGGATGTGCCGGTTCACCCTGATGCCGACCCGTGTGGCGCCCAGCGGGTTGGATCCCACCGCGCGCAGCCGCCGCCCCAGCCTCGTGTGGAACAGGACGATTTCGAACGCCACGACGACGACCAGAATTGCGATGAAGCAGGCGGGCATCCCGGCGTAGGTCTGCTGCGCCACGTCGGAAATGCGATCGGTGATCGCGCCGCCGGCCTGGGGCCGCAGCACAAGCGACATGCCCTGCAGGCCGATGAATGTTGCCAGCGTCACGACGATGGCGGGGATATTGCACCAGGTGACCAGCCAGCCCTGCACCAGGCCGAAGCCGGCCATGATCGCAAGGATCTCGAACACCCCGAGGAGCGTGTCTCTCGACCCGGCGCCGTCGGGTGCAAGAAACGACGCAAGCACGACCACGAAACCCGCCAGGGCGCCGACCGAGAGGTCGATCCGGCCTACCAGAATGGTGACGAGCTGGCCGATCGAGATGAACGCCAATATCGAGAGGAATGTCAGCATGGTCCCGATATTGAACGCCGACAGGAAAAACTCGCTGATCGCGGCGGTGCCGAACAGGACGATTGCCGTCAACACGGTCAGTACCGCGGCCGGAAAGCGGTCGGCCGCCATGATGCGACGCCAAGGCTCATCTTCTTTGGGCCGCCCGACCTCACCGCCGGCGCGCGCCACCTTGGCCGTCATATTGGTCTGGGTAATGGCCTCGTCGGTGAGGCCCTCGCCTTCCAGCTCCTTGACGATCTGACCGCGGGCGAACACGCTGACGCGGTCGCACAAGCCTTCAAGCTCGGTGCCGTCGGACGACGACACCACCACGGCGACGCCGCTTTCCGTCAGCTCGCGCAGCCGCTCGTAGATCTCGGTGCGGGCGCCGACATCGACGCCCTTGGTGGGCTCGTCGATCAAAATGACCGCGGGCTCGTCGGCAATTTCGCGGCCGATCAGCGCCTTTTGCTGGTTGCCGCCGGACAGCTCCGCGGCCGTCGTGTCGTCATGTTCCTTGATGCGGTACCCGGTGTAGATGCCGAGCCGGTCCATCACCTCCCTGGTCAAGGCGCGGTCGCGCTTGCGGTCGATCACGCCGGCGGTGGAAATGCGGTCGAGCGCGCCGATGCCGATGTTCTCGCGCAGCCTCAGGGTCAGGAACAGGCCCTCTTCGTGGCGGTCGTCGGTGACGAAACCGATCCCGGCCTTTCTCGCCGCCGCCGTCGTGGTGCCGTCGACGGCCTTGCCGTTGACGCTCACCGAACCGGCGGTGCGCCGCTCCAGACCGGCAACGGTGCGTAGAAACTGCCGCTGTCCCTCACCTTCGACACCTGTCACACCGACCAATTCGCCGGCACGGGCGGTAAAATCGACATTCGCGATGCCATCCCCCGAGAGATTCCGGACCTCGAGAACGACCTCGCCGGCGCTTTTTGCCTTGGGGGGAAAGACCTGATCGAGGGGCCGGCCCGCGATCATGGTGATGATCTCGTCGGTGGTGATGCGCGAGGCCATGCGGCTGTCGATGGACTTGCCGTCGCGCAAGACGGTGATGTGATCGGCGAGCTCGTTGATCTCGTGCAGCCGGTGGGACACGTAGACGATCGCCACCCCCTCCTCGCGCAGCTGCTTGATGAGGCCGAACAGCTTGTCGATATCGGCCTGTTGGAACGGCTCCGTCGGCTCGTCGAGAAACAGCACCTTGGGCTTTGAAGCGATCGCGCCGGCGATCTCGATGATGTGCTGCTGCGCCAGCGTCAGATCGCGGACCCTGGCGTCGAGCGGCATGGCATGCCGTTCGGACCCCACGGCCGCCAGCAGCCGCTCGGCCTCGGCCCGGCCGGCGGAGCCTTTGAGAGACGGCGCCGCCAGCTGGAGGTTCTCGAAAACCGTCATCTCCTCCGCCAGCTCGGGATGCTGGAAGGTCACCGCCACGCCGGCGCGGTGCAGCTTCTTGGCGTTGGGCCTTTTGATTTCCTTGCCGGATACGCGAATGACCGCGAAGTCGGGCGGCACCGCGCCGGTGGCAATGCCGATGAGGGTCGATTTTCCCGCGCCGTTTTCGCCGACCACGGCGTGCACCTGGCCGCGCCGGAAATTGAGGCTGACGGCCTTGAGCGCTTCGACCGGACCGTAGAACTTGGTGGCGCCGACGATGCCCATGACGGGGGCGCTCAAGAGATTCCGTTTGGCGCCGCTCATTCGGTGATTTCCAATCGCTTCTTCAGTCGCAGGTAGGCGGTGCGCCAGCGCCATCTGACTTCAGGCGCGACGTCGAGCAGTTTTGCGAGCCCCAGCCGCGTCATCGTGCGCGTGAAGATCGTGCGAATCCGAAACTCGACGTCGGGCGAGGTGACCCAGAACTTGAACCGGATCCATTCGAAGCGGAGCCGCCGGCCAACTTCGATAAAGCCGACGCTGGCGATGATGATGACGGCCTGGACGATGTTCTGGGCCGAGGTCTCGAAGCCGACCGCGAGCACGAGCTGGCCCAGATAAGTGAGAAACAGCGCGCCGAAAATGGTCGCCGTGACGCTGCCGCGCAAGCCGCCGCCGATCGGGTTGCCGCCGACCACGACCGCCGCGACGCTCGCCAGCAGATAGGGCATGCCGCTGAACACGGTCGGCGACAGCACGTAACCGGCCAGCAGCACGCCGGCGGCCGCGTAGCAGCAGCCGGCAAGCGCATAGGTCGCGACGCGGTAGCCGTCGAGCGGGATGCCCACGGCAAGCGCCGCATCCGGGTTGACGCTGCTGGCGATGAACCGCCGGCCGACCGTCGTCTTCTCGAGGACGAAGATCGCGATCGCGGCGATGACGAGCATGACGTAGATCGTCAGCGGCACCTCGAGGAACTTGCCGACGCCGAACTTGTTGAGCGGCATCGGCGCCTGCTGCGAGAAGCCGCGGGTGACGTACATGGTGATGCCCAGCATCAGCGAATTCATGCCGATGGTGGCGACCAGCGAGTTGACGCGGAGCAGCGCGACCAGCGCCCCGTTCACGGCGCCGACGCCGAATCCCATCGCGAGCGCAACCGCGACGAAGGCGAGCGTCTCGGGCACGCCGGCCTGCGTGTTGGGGAGCGCCGAAACGATGACGGCCGCAAACGACATGATGCCGGCGACGGAAAGGTCGAGCCCGCGCTGCTGGATCACCAGATGCTGGCCGATCGAGGCGACCGCCAGGACCGCGAAGAACGGCAGCATCAGTTGAAGGGCGCTGACCGAGACGGTACTGGGCGCGGCGATCCCGCCGCCGACGATCAGCGCCGCCGTCGCGATTGCCACGACCAGCAACCGCGACAGCGGCTTTTTCCGCCCCTTGTATTCGCGTCTCGTCCAAGAGCGTTCCGGCCGCCGCCGTTCCGGCCGCGATTCAGCGTGCCCCAGGCTTTTTGGTATCATCGCCGAAATAGCCTTACGCGATCGCTACTTGGAGAGAATCTCCCTCGTTTTCGCCTTGGAGATCATCGCCGACGGGATCGCAGTCGGCGGCAGGCTCCTGTCGCACTTCACCGCGAGCTTCGGATCGGACGAGGTGCTGTCCTCGGAGAACGGCAGGTCGATCAAGCTGGGCTCGGTTTCGTTCATGCCGTTGACGGCAGCCAGGCCTTTGCGCAGCGCCAGGCGGACCAGCCAGGTATGCGCGCTGGCGGTCGCCAGTTTGAAAGTCGGATTATCTTTGTGATGGTCCTGCCACAGGCAGGAGAGTTCGTTGAGATCCTGCCCCGCCCAGGCCGGGATCGGCCGGCCGGCGGCGAGGAACGCGCGGATCGGGCCCGTCGTCTCCGCCATCATACCGTCGATCTTTGGATACTTGGCGATTTCGGCCGCGGTCACCTTCTGCGCCAGCGCCGGATCCCAGTTGGTGTCGACCGGGCCTTCCAGCACCTTGATGCCGGGGTTCTTGGCGAACACTTGGTGCCAGCCCACCGCCTGCGAGGAGGTCATCGGATTGCCGGGCGTTCCGCCCTGGACAATGACATTGCCCTTGCCGCCAAGCGTCTTGACCATCCATGTGGCGAGCATTTTGCCGAGGCCGATCTGGGTCTCGGTCACACGCACCAGATAGTCGGTCCCCATCTTACCGAAGGGGGCATCGCCGGTGGAGAAAGGAACGACTGCAATGCCGGCGTTCGTCGCCTGACGCATGACCTTGAGTTGGGCGACTCCGGTGTCGGCGAACACCACGATCACGTCGAAATGCTGGGCGATCAGCCCGCGGATGTCGGCGATCTGCTTCTCCGCCTTGAACTCACCATCCGTGTAGCGGACGACTTTGATATTGGGGCACTTGGAGGCCTCGTCCTCGAACTCCGCACGGGTGATGTGGCGCCAATAGTTGCCGCCCCAACCATCGGAATAGGCGACCTTGAGCGGCTTGGTGCCGCAATATTTGGAAATGTTCTGCATATCCTCGATACCGCCCTTCTTGTTTGGCGCCATATCGAGCTTGCTGAACTTGTTCGCGGCAACGGCCGACGTGCAGACGCAAGCTGCGAAAGCAGCAGCGGCCACGCCGGCGAGCAATTTGACTGATGGCATCGCCGTCCTCCCCGGTTTTATCGTTGGTGAAATCTTTTAGGCATTCTGGGCTAATAGCCGAACGAGTGTCAATGGTTGGGCCGATCGGGTGGGCAACCGCGGGTGCTGGTGGGCAGCCGCAGTGCTCCGCGTGGGTGGCCAACCGCCGGCGACGTCCGTTCGGAAAGAGCCGGGCCCCGTTCTGCGCGTTTGTCCTTGATCGCATCGCTGTGTATGCAACCATGTCGGCGCACGGACAGAAACGACCGCGGCAAGCGCGACGCCAATCGTTCGAGCAGGGAGAGGAGAACCCAGAATGCAGAAAAGCAGCGAGCGTATCCTGACCACCCATACGGGCAGCATGCCTCGCGGCGAGCCCTTGAGTTCGATGCTGATCGATCAAGAGGATCACAAAAGGATCGATCGCCGAAAAATCGACGAGGTCACGGAAGAGCGCGTCGCCTATGTCATTAAAAAGGAGTCCGAAGTCGGCATCGATATTGCAAACGACGGCGAGCAGGGCCGCGTCGGCTTTCAGACGTACATACCGCAGCGCATGGACGGGTTCGGCGGCGAATTGAGCCGGCCCTACGGCAGGGAATTCGTAGAATTCCCGAAATTTACCGAACGCATGCTGGCGCGCATTCCGAAGACCGGCAAGGTGTTCAATGCGCCCGAGGCGGTCTCGGAGCTCAAATATCGCGGCGAGAGCGAAATTCGCAAAGAGATCGATCGAGTCAAGCGTCAGGCGGAGAAGGCCAACCTGAACGTTTCGGAGTGGTTCATGAACGCGCCTTCGCCCGGCATCATCGCGACCACGATGCTCAACGCATTTTACGAGTTCGACGAGGCTTATCTCGACGCGATCGTGCGCGAGCTATCGAAGGAATACAAAGCCGTGGTCGATGCCGGTTTCATCCTGCAGATCGACGCACCCGATCTCGCGATGGAACGGGTGCTGTTGTATCAGGATTTGACCGACGCCGAGTTTGGAGAACAAGTCGACAAACACGTCGATGCGATCAACCGGGCGCTCGAAGGCATAGCGCGCGATCGCGTGCGGCTTCATGTGTGCTGGGGTAACTGGGAAGGACCGCACTGCTTCGACGTACCGATGGAGCAAATTTTGCCAACGCTCTATCAAGCCAAAGTCGGCGCGATCGGACTTGAGTTCGCCAACCCGCGCCGTCAGCATGAAACCGAGGCGCTGAAGGCAAGCAAACCGCCGAAGGACATGAGCTACATCCCTGGCGTGATCGATTCCAAGACCAATTTCGTCGAGCACCCGGAAGTGGTCGCCAAGCGCATCGAAGCCGTGGTCGATGCGGTAGGCGACAAGGAGCGCGTGATCGCCGGCGTCGATTGCGGCTTCGGCACGTTTGTCGGCTGGGAATGGGTCAGCGAGGATGTGATGTGGGCCAAGCTCAAGGCGTTGCGCGACGGCGCCGACATCGCCTCCGCCCGGCTATGGGGCAAGAAAGCCTCGTGACAAGGCCGCCCAATTAAGCAAGCGCGAGGAAGGGTGGCCCCAAGGGCGCCCTTCCTGTGCTACCATTCTTGAGAAGGCGCCGCCGTCTGGCGCCGGCTCAGTCTGGGGGTTACGTCATGGCCGAGACCAAAGAAGCCAAGGAATCCGCGCCCGCCGCCACGCCGTCACGCCAGGTCACCCTGCGCTATGTCGACCGGCCGGAATGCATGGAAACCTTCGCCGACTCGATCACACATCTGTCGTTCGACGGGCAGGCGCTGCGCATCGAGTTCGGTGTGACCCGCATGGACGACGTCAAGCAGGGCGCGCCGGTGACCGGACGGCGCATGCCGGCCTGTCGGCTGGTACTGCCGCCGGCGGCCGCGGTGGAACTGATCAACCGCATGCAGCAGATCGCCAACGCGCTGAGCCAGGCCGGCGTGCTGCGGCAAACTCACCCCGCTGGCGCCGCGGGCGGCACCCCACAATAGGCAGGTTCGGCCGTAATTTCCGCAATTCCGCCCCTGGCAAATACATAAAGAAATCTTTATATCTCCATTGCGGGGCCGGCCGCGGCCTGTTATAGGCACGGCCATCCCGCCAATCCCTTTTTGTCAGTTGCATAAGGACAGTCATGACCGCTGCCGCCCAGCCGAAGTCCTCCACCACCACCACCACCGATTACGTCGTCAAGGACATCTCGCTCGCGCCCTGGGGCCGCAACGAGATCAGCCTGGCCGAGACCGAAATGCCCGGCCTGATGGCCACGCGCGAGGAATACGGACCGCAGCAGCCCTTGCGCGGCGCGCGCATCGCCGGCTCGCTGCACATGACCATCCAGACCGCGGTGCTGATCGAGACGCTCACCGCACTCGGCGCCGACGTGCGCTGGGCCTCCTGCAACATCTATTCGACGCAGGACCACGCCGCCGCCGCGATCGCGCAAGCCGGCGTGCCGGTGTTCGCGGTCAAGGGCGAAAGCCTGGTCGACTACTGGGACTACTCGCACCGCATCTTCGACTGGTCCGACGGCGGCACGCCCAACATGATCCTCGACGACGGCGGCGACGCGACATTGCTGCTGCATCTCGGCATGCAGGCGGAGAGCAACATCGACGTGCTCAAGCACCCGGGCAACGAGGAAGAGGAAGTGCTGTTCGCGGCCATCAAGAAGCGGCTGAAGGAACAGCCCGGCTGGTACAGCAAGGTCGCCAAGGCGATCAAAGGCGTGACCGAGGAGACCACCACCGGCGTGCACCGGCTCTATCAGATGGCCAAGGAAGGCCGCCTGATGTTCCCGGCCATCAACGTCAACGACAGCGTGACCAAGTCGAAGTTCGACAACCTCTACGGCTGCCGCGAATCGCTGGTCGACGGCATCCGCCGCGGCACCGACGTGATGATGTCGGGCAAGGTGGCGATGGTCGCCGGCTTCGGCGACGTCGGCAAGGGCTCGGCCGCTTCGCTGCGGCAGGCCGGCTGCCGCGTGCTGGTGTCCGAGATCGATCCGATCTGCGCGCTGCAGGCGGCGATGGAGGGCTACGAGGTCGTCACCATGGAGGACGCAGCGCCGCGCGCCGACATCTTCGTCACCACCACCGGCAATGTGGACGTGATCACCATCGAGCACATGCGCAAGATGAAGGACCGCGCCATCGTCTGCAACATCGGCCACTTCGACAGCGAGATCCAGGTGGCGGCGCTGAAGAATCTGAAGTGGAACAACATCAAGCCGCAGGTCGACGAGATCGCCTTCCCCGACGGTCACCGCATCATCCTGCTGTCGGAAGGCCGCCTGGTGAATCTCGGCAACGCCATGGGGCATCCGTCGTTCGTGATGTCGGCGTCGTTCACCAACCAGACGCTGGCGCAGATCGAGATCTGGACCAACCCCGGCAAGTACAAGAACCAAGTCTACACCCTGCCCAAGCATCTCGACGAAAAGGTCGCGCGGCTGCACCTGGAGAAGATCGGCGTGAAGCTGAGCAAGCTTTCCGACAAGCAGGCGACTTACATCGGCGTGCCGCAGGAAGGCCCGTATAAGGCGGATCATTACCGGTATTGATCCCGCCACAAACTCCGTTCGTGCCCGCCCCCCGCTTTCGCGGGGGCAGGGTCCGCGGGCATCCAGTCTTTGCCACGCGGCACTGGGTCCCCGCTTGCGCGGGGACGAGCGGGGCGAGTTCTAACCGCTTCTGAAGTCCGAGCCGGGTGAGGGATCCGTGCCTCAACGTAATTCCGACCCCCTCACCCGCCCTCGCTCGGCTTCGCCTCCGCTCGGGCACCCTCTCCCACGGGGGGAGAGGGAAAGAGTGCGCGCCGCTAGCTGACCTATCTCCCCGCGCAGGGGGAGAGGTAAAGAAGCGCCTAGGTACTTCCCCGTATGTTCCCGTTTGACGCCGATCAAACCGCGTGCGGCACGTCCTCGCCATAGTGCAGCCTCCTCGCCCAGCCAGGAGGCCGCCATGAAGAAAGTCCGTGCCCACGCCATTGCCCGGCCCGCCACCCCGGTCAACGAGGTCGAATTGTGGACCGTGGCATTGTTTCTTTTGGCCCTGGTTTTGCTGCTGAGCACGGTGCGGGTCTATTAGGCGTCCGCGGCCACGTTCCGCTCATTCCCGCGCAAGCGGGAATCCAGAAATGTTTATTCAACCGCCTGTTTTTTAGCCCTTGGGTCCCCGCTGGAGCCTGTGCTCGGGCCAGCCGAAGGCTGGACCCGAGTGCGGGGACGAACGGATGGTGTGAAAGGCCCGCAAGGCATTGCCTTTTTTAAGCGAGATGGCCGGGTCAAGCCCGGCCACGACCGGTTGCTAACTTGAAGACGCCCTGCGCGGGTGCTATCTGCCCGCCATGACGGCGGTTCCAATCAACAATATACGCAACTTCTCCATCGTCGCGCATATCGATCACGGAAAATCGACGCTGGCCGACCGGCTGATCCAGCTCTGCGGCGGGCTCGAATTGCGCGAGATGAAGGAGCAGGTGCTCGATTCCATGGACATCGAGCGCGAGCGCGGCATTACCATCAAGGCGCAGACCGTGCGCCTGAACTACCGCGCGCGCGACGGCAAGGACTACATCCTCAACCTGATCGACACCCCCGGCCATGTCGACTTCGCCTACGAGGTCAATCGCTCGCTCGCCGCCTGCGAGGGCTCGCTGCTGGTGGTGGACGCCAGCCAAGGCGTCGAGGCGCAGACGCTCGCCAACGTCTATCAGGCGATCGATAACGGGCACGAGATCGTGCCGGTGCTCAACAAAGTCGACCTGCCGGCGGCCGAGCCGGCCAAGGTCAAGCAGCAGATCGAGGACGTGATCGGGCTCGACGCCAGTAACGCGCTGGAGATTTCCGCCAAGACCGGACAGAACGTCGAGGAAGTGCTGGAGGCGATCGTCACGCGCCTGCCGCCGCCGAAGGGCGACCGCGAGGCGCCGCTGAAGGCGCTGCTGGTCGATAGCTGGTACGACGTCTATCTCGGCGTCGTCGTGCTGGTGCGCATCGTCGACGGCGCGCTGAAGAAAGACCAGCGCATCCATATGATCGGCACCGGCGCTTCGTATGAAGTCGACCGCGTCGGCGTGTTCAAGCCCAAGCTGACGCTGGTGGACGAGCTCGGCCCCGGCGAGATCGGCATGCTCACCGCCTCGATCAAGGAAGTGGCCGACACGCGCGTCGGCGACACCATCACCGACGAGCGCCCGCCGCGCGCCGAGCAACTGCCCGGCTTCCGCCCGGCGATCCCCGTGGTGTTCTGCGGCCTGTTCCCGGTCGACGCCGCCAATTTCGAAGACCTGCGCGCCGCCATGGGCAAGCTGCGGCTGAACGACGCCAGCTTCTCCTTCGAGATGGAAACCAGCGCGGCGCTCGGCTTCGGCTTCCGCTGCGGCTTTCTCGGGCTGCTGCACCTGGAGATCATCCAGGAGCGGCTGGAGCGCGAGTTCAACCTCGACCTCATCGCGACCGCGCCCTCGGTCATTTACAAGATCAAGCTGCGCGACGGCCGCGAGTTGGAGATCCACAATCCGGTCGACATGCCGGACGTGATGAAGATCCTGGAAATTCACGAGCCTTGGATCGAGGCCACGATCCTGACGCCCGACGATTATCTCGGCGCCGTGCTCAAGCTCTGCCAGGACCGCCGCGGCGAGCAGAAGGAGCTCACCTACGTCGGCAACCGCGCGCTGGTGAAATACGACCTGCCGCTCAACGAGGTGGTGTTCGATTTCTACGACCGGCTCAAGTCGGTGTCGAAGGGCTACGCCTCGTTCGACTATCATCTCACCGATTACAAGGAAGCCGATCTCGTCAAGATGTCGATCCTGGTCAATGACGAGCCGGTCGACGCGCTCGCCATGCTGGTGCACCGCAGCCGCGCCGAGTCGCGCGGGCGCGCCATGGTGGAAAAGCTCAAGGAGCTGATCCCGCCGCACATGTTCCAGGTGCCGATCCAGGCCGCCATCGGCGGCAAGATCATCGCCCGCGAAACCGTGCGCGCGCTGCGCAAGGACGTGACCGCGAAATGCTACGGCGGCGACGCCACCCGTAAGCGCAAACTGCTCGACAAGCAGAAGAAGGGCAAAAAGAAGATGCGGCAATACGGCAAGGTCGACATTCCGCAGGAGGCGTTTATCGCCGCGCTGAAGGTGGATGTGTAAGGTTTTACTCCGCCGCCTGCGCGCGGCGCAGGAGTTTCGCCTCTTTCATCTCGTCGTGCAGCGCAATCGGATCCCAATCGTAGCCATTGGGCCAGGTCAAGGCGCCATCCTCGATGAACACGCGCTGGAAATACGCCACGTCTTTCAGCGGCTCGGCCATCGGCCCGGTCTTCTTGGCGATGTCAGCGAAGTCGCGCACGCCGACGGTGCCGTCGGAGAACTCGATCTCCAACCTATAATCCCCCATCGGTCGCACGCCGATCACGTCTATCATCAGTCCAGACCCGGGATGCGTTCAAGCTGTCCGTCAGTCCGCGCCGCCTGCCAGTTCCGCAAGAGCGCATCGCGCCGCAAATCGGTCCACTCCTTTAGCACGCGCGCCACCGTGGGCGGTAGACGCCCGTCAATGATCTCGCCATCGCTGATGCGGCACGCGCGCGCGAAAACCTTGATATCGTACGTGAAAATGCGGCGGATCGTGATCATTAAAGAACATCCGCACGGCAATTCCCATGAAATAAGCGATCGTCGGCAAGGCGCCCTCCTTCGCTCCCTCAATCAGGGCATCTTACAGACCCGAAGCTAGCGGTCGCCAGCGATACGCCCGCTCGTACTCGCGCACCAAACCTCCCAACATATCTGTCAAAAAGCTCATCCCCGCCCGCCCACGCGGACACCTCGGCCGGCGGAACCCCTGCCCGGAACCGGAACTCACGCTGTCGCGTTCAACCTCGCATAGGAAACACGCGAGGAGACGGCCATGGCGCGCGGCAGCAAGGCCAAATACACCGGCAAACAAAAGCGCAAGGCGCACGACATCGAGGAAGGCTACGTGAAGCGCGGCGTGTCGCGGCGCGAGGCGGAGCGGCGCGCCTGGGCGACCGTCAACAAGGAATCAGGCGGCGGCAAGAAGAAGGGCGGCTCCGGGCGCGGCAAGAAACGCAGCCACGCATCGTCGCGCAAGGGCGGCAAGCTGGGCGGACGCGCCTCAGCGCGGCGCCCGGCGGCGGCGCGCTCGCGCTCGGCGCGCAAGGCGGCACGCACGCGCAAGCGGCGCGGTCACTGATCGAGCGGAAGCCCGGCTAGAGTCTGATCCGTTTAGATTGGATCACCGCGCCTGCCTGACATTTTGTTTGCGCATGATCCTCATCCGAAAACCGGTTCCCACCCCCGATCAAGTCGGGGGCAGGCTTTTTCGGGATCATGCGCTAGCGATCCCACCAGGGCGGCGCGTAATAGTCGTCCCGGTTCGCCTGTCGCGATAGATGCTGCCGGTCGGCCGCTCGTCGTAGAAGGAGCCTGCGAAGCCCTCTTCCTGATAGCGGCCCGCGCGATAGTAGCGCGGCGCGCGCTCGTTGCGCGCCGCATAGCTGCGCCGCGACGCGGCGGAAGAGCGGCGCGACGACGAATAATACGCCGAGCGCGAGCGCCGCTCGCCGGTCACCACGATGCGCGTCGCGCCTTCGTTCGCGGCCACCAGCCTGAACAGCACGGCGGCGTTGCGCGGGTGCAGGCGGATGCAGCCGTGCGAGGCCGGGCTGCCGATATGTGAAACCTCGTAGGAGCCGTGAATGGCGTAGCCGCCGTCGAAGAAGATCGAATAGGGCATCGGCGACATGTCGTATTTGCGGGAATACCATTTGCGCTCGAGCCGTTCCGGCCGGTAGGTGCCGTTCGGCGTGTGGTAGCCCCAGCGCGCGGTCGACACCGGCCACTGGTAGCGCATCCTGCCGTCGACCCTGACCGACAGCGTCTGCGTCGACTTGTCGACGGTGATGAGAACGTTTGCCTGCGCGCCGAAGGCGGCGGCCAACAGCATTGCGAACGCGGCGGCGGCGGTAGCGAGACGCTGAACCATCGGGCTACTCCCGGTTACGCATTACTCAATACTCAGCACTCAGTTCGCCGCCGCACGCGACGCATCCGGCCACGCGCAAAAAAGAGCGGACGCGCGCGGCAGGCGACCGTCCTACCCGGGTAAGCATCGCGCGCCCCGGCCGGCTTGTAAAGCATCCGTTAACCATAAAAGCCCTTGGCCGAGCTTATATTTCGGTCGCGGTGCCGCGCCCTTTCGCGGGCGGGCGGCGCTAAACCATCCGGCGGAATTTACCTGACAGCCGAAAGTGAAGCCGCTAGAGGGGAAGAATGGCCAGTCGTATCGCGGCATTTGTCGGTTTGATGCTTTTGGCCGCCGGCGGCCTTCTGCTCGCCGAGCGGGTGTCGGAGGCACAGCCGCCAACCGCGCCGGCCGCCAATGCGCCTGCCGAGCAGCCGGCGCCGAAAGTGCCGGCCGCCACCACGCTCGCACCGCCCGTCGCGGAAAAATCAGCTCCCATCGTGAGCGCGCCTCCGGTCGAGGCAAAGCCCGCGCCGGTCGCCGCCGCGCCGCCGGAAAAGCCGACGCCGCCGGTCGTCGCCGCGCCGCTGCCCAAGCCGAAGCCCGCGGTCGCCGACGTGCCGCTGCCGCGGCCGAAGCCGGCGCTCACGCTGCGCGAAAAGGAAAAGGGCGTGGCGGCCAGCCTGCTGTTCGGCGCCAAGAAGCTGCCGAGCACGGGCGCGCCGCAGGCGATCGGCTACTACTCGCATGGCTGCCTGCAAGGCGGCATGGAACTGCCGAGCAACGGCCCGCACTGGCAGGTCATGCGCCCGTCGCGCAACCGCAATTGGGGCCATCCCGAGCTCGTCGGCTTCATCAAGCGCCTGTCGGCGTCCGTTGCCAAGGCGACCGGCTGGCCCGGCATCCTCATCGGCGACATGGCGCAGCCGCGCGGCGGGCCGCTGCCGTTCGGACACACGAGCCACCAGGTCGGCCTCGACGTCGACATCTGGTACATGCCGATGCCGGACCGCATCCTGACGAAGCAGGAACGCGAGACCCTCAAGGCCGCGCGCATGGTCGCCGACGATGGCCTCTCGGTGAACAAGAACTGGACGGACGCCGACGCCGCCTTCGTGCGCACCGTCGCCGAGCAGCCGCAAGTCGAGCGCGTGCTGGTCAATGCCGCGGTCAAGAAGAAGATGTGCGAGCTCGCGGGCAAGCATCACTATGCCTGGATGACGAAGCTCAGGCCCTGGTACTTCCACACCAGCCACATCCACGTGCGGCTGAAGTGCCCGGCCGGCTCGCCGCATTGCCAGCATCAGCCGGCGGTGCCGGAGGGCGATCGCTGCGCCAAGAAGGACCTGGCCTACTGGTTCTCCAAGAAGGCGCTGGAAGTGAAGGCGCAAACGCCGCGCGAGAAGCTCGAACACCCGATCACCATGGCCAAGCTGCCGACGGCCTGCCAGACGGTGCTGAACGCGCCGGCCAAGAAGACCGATCTGGCGATCGAGGATCGCTGAGGCGCCGCCTTAAAGCCGCGGCACCGCAAAGACCGGAATACCGAGCAGCTTTGCGGCGACGCCCAGGACGATCAGCCATACCACGGCCATGCAGGCCACGACGGCGACGGTATAGACCAGCAGCCTGCCCGCCGGCGGCTTCATCAATGCCGCAAGCCCGGTGTAGAGCAGGTAGAAACTGTAGAGCCCCATGAGGGACAGAAAGGCCATCGGCGGATTGACGTCGAAGATGGCGGCGACCCAAGCCGCGGTCGGCGCATAGACCGCGACTTTCAACGCCTTGCCGAAGTCCCGCCGACCGCCGAAAACGCCGGCGAGCCGATCGACGACCTCCGCCATCACAAAGATGCTCGCCAGCGTGAGCACGTAGACGATCACCGCCCACAGTGCCGCCCGCGCAAACGGCACCCGGTAACCGACATAGCCCGTAATCGCCACGCCGACGAATGCGGCGATCGGCGGAATGGCGGCGAGGATCGCGGCATATCCCACAAATAGGTCGAAGGTGCCGCGCTTTTCCTCTTCGATCGCCGTCCATGCGGACTTCGGGTTTTGCAGGATGGCTTTGACCCGTTCGGCAAGACTCATTTTCAAGCTTTTCCATCCTCTAAAATCATGCCTGCGCCTTTTTCGGCGATCATGATGGTGGGCGAGTTGGTGTTGCCGGAGGTGATCGAGGGCATCACCGAGGCATCGATCACGCGCAAGCCTTCGAGCCCGATGACGCGCAGGCGGGCGTCGACCACGGCGCGCGGGTCGTCGTCGCGGCCCATCTTGGCGGTGCCGACCGGGTGGAAGATCGTGGTGCCGATATCGCCGGCGGCCTTCTCGAGCGCGGCCTCGTCGTCGCCCACCGCCGCACCGGGCAGGAATTCGACCGGCGCATATTTCTGTAGGGCCGGCTGCGTCACGATTTTGCGCGTGACGCGGATCGAATCGGCGGCGACGCGACGATCCTCCGGCGTCGAAAGATAATTGGGCTTGATGGCGGGCGGCACGCGCGGATCGAGCGACTTCAGCGTCAACGCGCCGCGGCTGGTGGGACGGATATTGGCGACGCTCGCCGTAAAGGCCGGAAACGCATGCAGCGGCTCGCCGAACTTGGGAAGCGACAGCGGCTGCACGTGATATTGAATATTGGCGCGGTCTTGCGTGCGGTCGGAGCGGGTGAAGATGCCGAGCTGCGAGGGCGCCATGGTCATCGGGCCGCGCCGGCGCAAGACATAGTCGAGCCCCATGCCGGCGCGCCGGATGAGCGAGGCGTAGGTCTCGTTCAGCGTCTTGACGCCCGAGACCTGGAAGATCATGCGCAGCTGCAGATGATCGTGCAGGTTCTGCCCGACGCCCGGTTTGTCGATCACGACGGGGACGCCGTGCTGCGTAAGCTGCGCGGCCGGTCCGACGCCGGACAGCAGCAACAAATGCGGCGAGCCGATCGAACCCGCCGACAGGATCACCTCGCCGCGGCAGCGCGCCGAGCGCGCAACGCCGTCCTGCCGCCAGCGCACGCCGTTCGCGCGTTGGCCGTCGAACGAGACGCCCTCGGCCAGGCAACCGGATTCGACCCGCAGGTTCTTCCGGTGCAGCACCGGCTTCAAAAAGCCGCGCGCCGCCGACCAGCGCCGCCCGCGCTTCTGGTTGACGTGGAAATAGCAGACGCCTTCGTTGTCGCCCGTGTTGAAATCCTCGACCGACGGGATGCCGTATTGCACGGCGGCCTGCTTGAAAGCGTCGAGGATTTCCCAGTTCAGCCGCATTTGCTCGACGCGCCATTCGCCGCCTTCCGCATGCGCTTCCGCGCCGAGGAAATGATCGACGTGCCGGCGGAAGATCGGCCGCACGTCGTCCCACGACCAGCCGGGCAGGCCGAGTTGGCGCCACTGGTCGTAGTCGGTCGCCTGACCCAACATGTAGATCATGCCGTTGATGGCCGAGGAGCCGCCGATCACCTTGCCGCGCGGATAGTTGAGGCTGCGGCCGTTGAGGCCTTGCTCCGGTTCGGTCTGCATCAGCCAGTCGGCGCGCGGATTGCCGATGGCGAACAGATAGCCGACGGGAATGTGGAACCAGATCCAGGTGTCGCGGCCGCCGGCTTCGAGCAGCAGCACGCGCTTCGACGGGTCGGCCGAAAGGCGGTTGGCCAGCACGCAGCCGGCGCTGCCTGCGCCGACGACGATGTAGTCGAATTCTCCCTCGATGGGCGCGGCATTCGCCATCGCGTTTCCTCCCAAAAGGGACTTTACCTGCCTCACGCAGAGTTGCTAGGCTGCCCCTCGACCTGCGGCGCGCCGCGCGCGTGCCGCGATGCCGGAACGGCGGTTCCGACCTCGGTCGAATATCCAAATCGATGCAACGCCAGATCGGCGCCTTTCACAGGTGCCCGAGGGAGAACCGCCATGCTGACACGGTTTCTGGCCATACTCGGCCTGATATTCGCATTCGCCGCGCCGCCCGCCGCCGCGCAAAGTCAGCATCGTCTGACCGTTTTCGCCGCCGCCTCGATGCGCAACGCGCTCGACGATGTCGACAAGGCCTTCACCCAGGCGACCGGGATCAAGGTGACGGCGAGCTATGCCGCGAGCTCCGCGCTCGCCAAGCAGATCGCGCAAGGCGCGCCCGCCGACGTCTATGTCTCGGCCAATATCAAATGGATGGATTTCCTCGCCAAGCAGAAGCTGGTCAAGCCGGGCACGCGCATCAATCTGCTCGGCAACCGCCTGGTGCTGATCGCGCCGCAGGGCTCGAAGCTCGACCATGTGAAGATCGGACACGGCTTCGACATCGCCAAGCTTGCCGGCGACGGCCGCATCGCGGTGGCCGACACCGCCGCCGTGCCGGCCGGATTGTACGCCAAAGCGGCGCTCAAATCGGTCGGCGCGTGGACGGCCGCGGAGCCCAAGCTGGCGCAAGCGGAGAACGTGCGCGCAACCTTGGCTTATGTGGCGCGCGGCGAGACGCCGCTCGGCATCGTCTACCAGACGGACGCCAAGATCGAGCCGAAGGTGAAGATCGTCGGCACGTTCCCGGCCGATTCGCATCCGCCGATCACCTATCCGGTGGCGGCGCTTGCGGGAAGCAAGAACGCGCAGGACGCGGCCTATTTGCATTTCCTGCAGACGCCGCAAGCCAAGGCGATCTTCGAGCGCTACGGCTTCAGCTTCCTGGTGCCACCGAAGGCGTCGTGATGTCGAAAACAGTTACCCCAACCTCCGCTCATTCCCGCGCAAGCGGGAATCCAGCGCTGGTTTACAGGGCGACACCTCAGCCCTGGGTCCCCGCTTTCGCGGGGACGAGCGGAGTGTGGGGCTCGTGCTGCACCTAACGTCCCAGGACTGGACCGCCATCCTGCTGTCGCTGCGCATCGCCGGCGTGGCGACGGCGGTGACGCTGCCGTTCGGCATCGCGCTCGCGCTCCTGTTGGCGCGCAAGGACTTCATCGGCAAGCCGCTGGTCGACGCGATCGTTTATCTGCCGCTGGTGCTGCCGCCGGTGGTGACCGGCTATCTGCTGCTGATCACGCTCGGCCGCAAGGCGCCGGTCGGCGAATTCCTGTCCGACCATTTCGGCATCGTGTTCGCGTTCCGCTGGACCGGCGCGGTGATCTCCTGCGGGGTGATGGCGTTTCCGCTGATGGTGCGCGCGATCAGGCTTTCGATCGAGTCGATCGACCGCCGGCTGGAAGACGCCGCCGCCACGCTCGGCGCGCGACCCTTCATGGTGTTCTTCACCGTGACGCTGCCGCTGGCGCTGCCCGGCGTGATCGCGGGCGCCATGCTCGCTTTCGCCAGGGCTTTGGGCGAGTTCGGCGCCACCATCACCTTCGTCTCCAACATCCCGGGCGAGACGCAGACCATCTCGGCGGCGATCTACACGCTGACGCAGATCCCCGGCGGCGACGCCGCGGCGCTCAAGCTGGTCGTGGTCGCCGTCATCATCTCGGTCGCCGCGCTGGTGGCTTCCGAATATCTCGCGCGGCGGGCGACCGCGCGGCTGCATGGGGTCTGACGCAATGCGGCCAGCAGTTAGTTTTCCGTTCGTCCCCGCGAAAGCGGGGCCCCAGGGACCCAGGATCGATATTTTCGTGCACGGGCACCCGGGTTCCCGCTTACGCGGGAACGAGCGGGTGTGGCGGTGCGCGATATGTTGAGCGTGGACGTCGAAAAGCAGCTCGGCGAGTTCGCGCTCAAGGCGCGCTTTGAGGCGCCGGGCGGCGCCACCGCGCTGTTCGGTCCGTCGGGCGCCGGCAAGACCAGCGTCATCAACATGATCGCCGGCTTGATGCGGCCCGACCGCGGGCGTATTGCGCTCGACGGCGACACGCTGTTCGACGCTCGCGCGCGCATCGACGTGCCGGCCTGGCGGCGGCGGATCGGCACGGTGTTCCAGGAAGGCCGGCTGTTTCCGCATCTGTCGGTCAAGAACAATCTCGATTACGGGCGCTGGGCGAGCGGGCACGCCGCCGACCAGCAAGAATTCGCGCATGCGGTGGAATTGCTCGACATCGGGCCCCTGCTCGAGCGCCGACCGGGCCGACTGTCGGGCGGCGAGCGCCAGCGGGTGGCGATCGGACGCGCGCTGCTGATGCGCCCGCGCCTGTTGCTGCTCGACGAGCCGCTCGCCTCGCTCGATGCGGCGCGCAAGGGAGAGATCCTGCCCTATCTCGAGCGCCTGCGCGACGAAGCGCGCGTGCCGATGCTTTACGTCAGCCACAATTCCGACGAGGTGCGGCGGCTGGCGACGCGCGTGGTAACGATGCAGGACGGGCGGGTGACGGCGGCGGGCGGGGTAGAGTTGCTGACCGCTCCGCTTGCACCGGCCTCGTAGGTTTCGATTTTCAAGCGGCTCCCGCCTTCGCGCTTCAGCGCGCCAAGCCAGCGCTTCGCCGCGCTCTTCTTTGCGGCGCGGGCACGATGCGCTTCTAAGCGTGATTGCCGGGACAAGTTCGGCGATGACACGCAGAAAAGCCGTGTCCGATGCTACTCGCTCAGCCGCTCGATGGCGGCGCCGCAAAGGCTGAGCTTTTCCTCGACGCGCTCGAAGCCGCGGTCGAGATGGTAGACGCGGTTGACGATGGTTTCGCCTTCCGCCGCCAGTCCCGCGATCACCAGCGAGACGGAAGCGCGCAGGTCGGTCGCCATCACCTGCGCGCCCTTCAGGCGCTTGACGCCCTCGATGGTGGCGGTCTGGCCGTCGAGCTGGATCGAGGCGCCGAGGCGCACCAGCTCCTGCACGTGCATGAAGCGGTTTTCGAAGATGGTCTCGGTGATGCGCGAGGTGCCCTTGGCGCGCGTCATCAGCGCCATGAGCTGCGCCTGCAGATCGGTGGGGAAGCCGGGGAACGGCTCGGTGGAAACGTCGACCGGCATCAGCCCGGCGCCGTTGCGGGCGATACGGATGCCCTCGTTGGTCGGCGTCACCGTGGTGCCGGTCTTTTCCAAGACGTCGAGCGCGGCCTGCAGCAATTCCGGCCGCGCATTGTTGAGCACCACGTCGCCGCCGGTCATCGCCACGGCCATCGCGTAGGTGCCGGTCTCGATGCGGTCGGGCAGCACGGCGTGGCGCGCGCCGTGCAGCGAGGTGACGCCCTCCACCACGATGCGCGAGGTGCCGGCGCCGGATATTTTCGCGCCCATCTTGTTGAGGCAGTCGGCGACGTCGCCGATCTCCGGCTCGCGCGCGGCGTTCTCGATCACCGTGGTGCCGCGGGCAAGCGAGGCCGCCATCAGCGCGGTGTGGGTGCCGCCGACGGTGACTTTCGGAAACTTGACGGTGCCGCCGCGCAGGCCGTTTTTCGCGCGCGCGATCACGTAGCCGCCTTCGATCTCGATATCGGCGCCGAGCGCGGTGAGCGCCATGATGAGCAGATCGACCGGCCGCGTGCCGATGGCGCAGCCGCCGGGCATCGACACCTTGGCCTCGCCCATGCGCGCGACCAGCGGCGCGATCACCCAGAAGCTCGCGCGCATCTTGGAGACGAGCTCGTAGGGCGCGGTGGTGTCGACGATATCTTTCGCGGAGATGTGGACGGTGCGCCCGTTGCCGCCGTTCTCGCCTGGGCGCTTGCCGGCGATCATGATGTCGACGCCGTGATTGCCGAGGATGCGCTGGAGCAGTTCGACGTCGGCGAGATGCGGCACATTGTCGAGGACGAGCGTGTCCGCGGTCAGCATGCTGGCGATCATAAGCGGGAGCGTGGCGTTCTTGGCGCCCGAAATCGGGATGGCGCCGGTCAGCCTCTGTCCGCCCACGATACGAATACGATCCATGACGCCCCGCGACTGGCAACCCTCGAAGGGGCCCAAAACCGGCCCGCTGTTATGGACCGGCGGGGGCCCGGGGCAAAGCCGAAATTTTCGGACGGTTAGCGGAAGCGGTGCCGCAATTTCCGCTCATTCCCGCGAAAGCGGGAATCCAGGGCGATCTGCGTGAAGTCACCGCACTTTTGGCCCTGGGTCCCCGCTTTCGCGGGGACGAAGGGTTGAGGGACCGGAGGCGGTTCCGCCGGAGCGCCCGCGCGCCTGCGCCTTGCGGCGCTTGAGGTTCTCGCGCAGGGCAGCCTTGAGCCGCTCGGCGCGCTTTTGGTCGGGGGTCTTGCCGGTTTCCGCCATGGGTTAATGGGTATGAGGCCGGGCCCGCGCATGCAAGCGCAAGCCTCGACAGGGCGGGCCCGATCGGATATTCGCTCGCCCACGCGCTGCCGTAGCTCAGTGGTAGAGCACTCCCTTGGTAAGGGAGAGGTCGAAAGTTCAATCC
This sequence comes from uncultured Pseudomonadota bacterium, assembly GCA_963773305.1. Lineage (GTDB taxonomy): Bacteria > Pseudomonadota > Alphaproteobacteria > Rhizobiales > Xanthobacteraceae > Pseudolabrys. The sequence goes on along the minus strand of CAVZAR010000002.1, from coordinate 278,140 downwards.
TTTCCGGCAGCACCATTCCTTGCCAGCGTCTCACGCCGGCCGCAGCCGGCCTTCTCGGTGCCAGGCGATGGCGTCATCGAGCCGGTCGTCACCCCAGAACAATTCCTTGCCGACGGCGAATGTCGGCGAGCCGAAGACGCCGAGCGCGGCGGCCTCATCGGTTTCAGCCTGCAGGTCGGATTTCGATTCGCCCGACGCGGCAAGCGCCAAAACGCGCTGCGGGTCCTGACCGATCTCGCGCAGATTTTCCGACAGGCTGGGCTCGATGCTGATGTCCTCGCCGCTGCCGAACCAGCGGCGATAGGCGGCACGCACGTAATCGGTGCCCCAACCCTCGCGCATCCCGATCAGCGCGATCCGGTTGGCGAAAGGCAGATGCTGCAGGGGATAATGCGGAATACCCGACCAGGCGATGCCATACATCGTCGCGCGCCGCTCGACATCGCGCCACATGTATTGCGCCTTGATCGGCTTTTTCGAAAACGGGATGTTGTCCATGGCGACCATGACCGCGCGCACGTCGAACGGCCGCCAACGGAACGCAATCCCCTCGCGCCGCGCGACGTCATCGAGACGCATGACGGTCAGATAGGTGTAAGTGCTGCCGATTGAAAACCAGAAATCGATTGGCGCTGACATCGATCGCCCCCGATCTGCCGTGTCGCAGCTACGCCCAGCAAGCTTAATGGATCTCCGCAGCGGCGCAACGCCGGGGGGCCCGCGTCACAGGAGAGCAAAGCGGGCGTCGCCGCGAGCGCCTCAGCCCGCCTTGACGAGGTGCGGGCGCTTGCGCGGCGCACGGCCGACCACGACCGCGTATTCCGAAATCGGCCGCGGCCGGCCGACGTAATAGCCCTGCACCTCACTGCAATGCTCGGCGGCGAGGAACTTGAGCTGCTCTTCCGTTTCCACGCCCTCGGCCACCACCGGCAGGTCCAGCCCGCGGCCGAGCGCGATGACTGCGCGGATGATGGTGACGGCCTGGCGGCTGTGCGCAAGATTGGCGACGAAGGCCTGGTCGATCTTGATCTTGTCGAAGGGGAACGCCTGCAGATAGGAGAGCGAGGAATAGCCGGTGCCGAAATCGTCCATAGCGATGCGCACGCCGAGGTTTTTCAGGCGGCGCAGCATCGACACCGCGCCGGAGAAGTCGCCGATCAGCACGCCCTCGGTGATCTCGAGCTCGAGCCTCGAGGGAGAAAGCCCCGTCTCCAGCAGAACCTCGTGCACCAGCTTGGCAAGATCGCCGCGCTGGAACTGCACCGGCGAGAGATTGACGGCGACGCGCAACGGGCGCGGCCAGGAGGCGGCCTCGCGGCAGGCGGTGCGCAGAATCCACTGACCGAGCTCGACGATGATGCCGCTTTCCTCGGCGAGCGGGATGAAGGTGGACGGCGCCACCATGCCGAAGCGCGGATGATGCCAGCGCGCCAGCGCTTCGAATCCGGTGATCTCCCCGTCGATGTGAGCCTGCGGCTGGTAATGCAGGTCGAGCTCGTCGCGGGCAATGGCGTTGCGCAGGTCCTGCTGCAGCGCGCGCCGTTCGCGCAGCTGCTGGTCCATCGACATTTCGAAGAAACGCACCGAGCCGCGCATCTCGGACTTGGCGCGGAACAGCGCGGCGTCGGCATTGGCGATGAGCGTGACGGCGTCGGCGCCGTCTTGCGGGAACACGGCGATACCCACGGTCAAGCCGACGCGCATGGCGGTGCCGGAGACTTCGATATCGGTATCGAGCGCCTCGATTAGCCGGTGGGCCAGCGCCTCGGCCGCGGCCGGCTGGCCGCCGGTCGGGGTGATGACGGCGAATTCGTCGCCGCCAATGCGGGCAAGGAACGCGCCCTCGCAGACCGCCGCCATGCGCTGCGCCACCACGCGCAGCAGCGCGTCGCCGGCGGCATGACCGAACACGTCGTTGATCGCCTTGAAGCGGTCGAGGTCGATGCACAGCACGGCGAAGCTCTCGCCGGCGGCGGCGGCGAGCTCGAGCGTGGCGGCGATGCATTCGTTGAAGGCGGCGCGGTTGGGCAGGTCGGTGAGCGGATCGTGATGCGCCATGTGGGCGATGCGCTGCTCGTGGCGCTTCTTGTCGGTGAGGTCGCGCACCACGCTGATGAGATATTGCGGCTTGCCGTCGCCGCCCTTCACCGGCAGACGGGTGGTGGTGACGATGCGGGTGCCGTTGGCGGGGGTGAGCACGGCGTGCTCGTCGACGAACTGGATCTCGCCGAATTCGATGAGCTTGCGGTCCTCCGCCTCGATATGGCGGGCGGTGGCTTGGGGCATGACTTCGCAGGCGCGTTTGCCGAGAATTTTGTCGCGGGAAATGCCGACATAGGTCTCGGCGGCGCGGTTGAGCAGCAGGTAGCGCAGGCTCTGCGCGTCCTTCACCAGGATCGGCGAAGGCACGTTCTCGATGATGGTGTCGAGGAAGGCGCGAGTCTCCTCCAGCGCGCGTTCGGCGCGTTTGCGCTCGGTGATGTCCTCATGCGTCGCCACCCAGCCGCCGGCGGCGACCGGCTGGTTGACCACGGCGATGATGCGGCCGTCGGTCAACTCGATATTGAGGGTGAAGGCCTTGCCGTCGACCAGCGCCGCGCGCAATTCGGCCTCGTAGCGGGTGGGATCGAGCGGGAAAGTGCCGGCGGCGATGCGCGCCTCGAGCAGATCGCGGATGCCGCAGCCGCGCCAGATGCGGTGCGGCTCGATATTGTACATGGCGCGGTAGCGCTCGTTCCACACCAGCAGCCGGTTCTGCGCATCGAACATGCACAGACCCTGGTTCATGTTGTTGACGGCGGCGTCGAGCCGCATGTTCTGCTCGGCGAGCGCTCCGCGCACCCGCAACGACCAGGCGGCGCCTGCGACGCAGATGCCGAACAGCGCGCCGACGCCGGCGGCGAGCAGGACTGATAGCGTGGTGAGCGACACCGAAAAGGCGCCGATCGCTTCCATGAGAGCGAGCGTGAGCAGGAACCCGAGCGCGCCGGCGAACACGACCACGCGCCAGTCTCGGTATTGTCGGAGCGATGTCGACATTTGGAACATGGATCGGGTGCCGCCGCGCGCCTGGATAATTCTCGATGCGTTTCCGCAACTTAAGCGCAGCACTTTTGGCGGCGCGTTAATACCGGCGCCGCACCTTGGTTAATTCGAGATTAAGGCTGCGCGCGGGTAAACATGGCGACTACAATCTGCACGGACATTTCAGCGCGTTTTCATTCCGCCAAATAACCGCGCGCGATCGCTAAAATTGCGACTATTCCGGCCGCGGTTTTTCAATGGAAGGCTGACTAGCAAATCACAGCCGGCGCTCGGATTATTCGACAGTGTTCGTGCTGCTGATGATCAAGGAAGAAGCGAGGCCGCCAGCAAGATCGCGGCAAGCATCGATCCATTGACCGGAATCGCAAACCGGACGGCGTTCTCGAAAGCACCGAGCGCGTCATGGAACGCTGCCGCCGCAACGGCGCGCCGGTCTCCTTGATCATGTTCGACCTCGATCGCTTCAAGACGATCAACGACAGGTTCGGTCACGCAGTGGGCAGCCGATGCGCCCAGGCCCGAGGGCGAAAGGTCGAACGTCATTCGGGTGGACTGAAGGACGGCGTCGGTCGCTCAGCGGCCTCTCAGAAAAGCGAAATCGCAGCCCTGGTCGGCGCCGAGGATTTCCTGCGCGTAGAGGCGGGCATAGCCGCGTGTGGGTGCGGCGGCAGGTTTGGGCATCCGCGCGGCGCGGGCTTTCAGCTCGGCTTCATCCACTTTAAGCGTAATGCTGCGCTCTCCGACCGACAGCTTGATGCGGTCGCCGGTCTTGACCAGCGCGAGCGGGCCGCCGCTGGCCGCGTCGGGCGTTACGTGCAGCACGATGGTGCCGAAGGCGGTGCCGCTCATGCGCGCGTCGGACACGCGCACCATGTCCTTGACGCCTTTGCTCGCCAATTTTTTCGGAATCGGCAGATAGCCCGCCTCCGGCATGGCGGCGGACGAATGCGGGCCGGCGTACTGCAAGACGAGAATGTCTTTTTCATCGACGTCGAGCTTGGCGTCGTCGACGCGGGCGGCGAGGTCTTCGAGCGACGAGAACACCACCGCCCTGCCCTCGTGCTCGAACAAACTGGCGTCGGCGGCCGAGCGCTTGAGGATGGCGCCCTGCGGCGCCAGATTGCCGAACAGCGCCACCAGCCCGCCCTGCGGCTCGAGCGGCTTCTTGCGCTCGGCGATGATGGCGCGGTCGACGTACGCGTCCGGGTCCTCGGCGTTGAGCCGTTCGCCCAGCGTCTCGCCGGTGACGGTCGGGCAATCGAGATGCAGCAGGTCTTTCAGTTCGCGCAGCAGCGCGCCCATGCCGCCGCCGGCGTAGAAGTCCTCCATATAGCCGTTGCCGACCGGCTTGAGGTTCACCAGCACCGGCGTCGTGTCGGACAATTCATTGAGCCGCTCGAGCGACAACGGCACGCCGGCGCGGCCGGCGATGGCGGTCAGGTGAATGACCGCATTGGTGGACCCGCCGATGGCGAGCAGCACGCGCAGCGCGTTCTCGAGCGACTTCTGCGTCACGATCTTGTCGGGCGTGAGCCCGGAGCCGATCAGCCGCACGGCCGCCTCGCCGGTCGCTTCCGCCGCGCGCAGCCGGTCGGCATGCACGGCGGGGATGGCGGCGGTGCCGGGCAGGATCATGCCGAGCGCTTCCGCGAGGCAGGCCATGGTCGAGGCGGTGCCCATGACGGCGCAGGTGCCGGCGGTGGTGGCAAGATTGCCCTCGACCTGCGCGATCTCTTTGTCATCGACCTTGCCGGCGCGGTACTGCGCCCAGAAGCGCCGGCAGTCGGTGCAGGCGCCGAGCCGCTCGCCCTTGTGACGGCCGGTCATCATCGGGCCGGCGACCAGGCCGATGGCCGGCTTGTTGGCCGACACCGCGCCCATCAATTGCGCCGGCACGGTCTTGTCGCAGCCGCCCATCAGCACGACCGAGTCCATCGGCTGCGCGCGCACCATCTCCTCGGTGTCCATCGACATCAGGTTGCGAAACTTGAGACTGGTGGGCGACAGGAACACCTCGCCGAGCGAGATGGTGGGGAATTCGATCGGCAGCGCGCCGGCGGCCAGCACGCCGCGCTTCACGGCGTCGAGCATTTCGGGGAAGTGGCGGTGGCAATTGTTGAAGCCGGACGGCGTATAGGCGATGCCGACCACCGGCTTTTCGAGAAACTTGCGCGAATACCCCATGGACTGCGCGAAGGAGCGGCGCAGATAGAGCGAGAAATCGCGGTCGCCGTAATTGGTGAGGCCGTGAGCGATGCCGACGGGTTCGTTCATGGGGCACCTTTGTGCAAGCGCGCCGGGGCGAATGCAAGCGGGGTCAGGCGGCGGCGCGCGGCGCGCCGAGCGAAAGCTGCAGCAGGCGCCTGGCCCGCGGCCAGCCGCGCTTGTCCAGCCAGGCGGGCAGCCGGCGCTCGATGAACGCGGCCACCACCACCGCGCTCAACAGCCAGGTCGAGAAGAAATAGCGCGGGGTCGCGGCGTAGATCAGGTCGACCGCGTATTCGGCGATTGCCCCGGCGCCGATCAGGCGCAGCCAGGGATCGAAGCCGCGGCCGCGCAGGGTGACATAGATGACAACGGCGACGGCGGCGGCATTGAACGGCACGAAAGCGAGCTGCTCGCCCGGTCCGCTGAGCCAGGCGCCGAGCTGCGCGAGGGCGCGGTGCAGATGCGGGCCGGCGAAATCGAGCTTCGCCAGCTCGGCGAGCGCGGCGAGCCAGGCCGACGGCGGCATGACCAGGAGGCTAGGCAGGCCGGCATTGCTGCTGAGCAGAACGAATTGATGGCCGAAAACCCAGTTGTGCAGCGGCATCAGCAGGACCGGCAGGAAGCCGATGCACAGGCCGGCCACGCGCCACCATTGCATCTGATAGAGCGCGGCGAGACCGGCGCCGGCCAGCACGATGCCGGCGACGGGCGCGACGATGGGCTTGGTGAAGATGGCGAGCGCCAGCAGGAGCGCGGCGCCCAAGGCGGGACCGGCGCGGTCTTGCGCGCCGTCGCGCGGCGGCACCAGCACAAATATGCCGGCGATCAGCAGGATGTGCGCGGCCGGATCGGCGAAGCCGCGCGCCGCCCACTTGGCGTAATCGAGGAAGGCGGAGCCGAAAATCTCGCCGACCGGCACGGCGACGAAGACGAGCGCAAGCCGCCAGGCGAAGGTGTCCGAGAGGAAGCGCTTGTAGAGGCCGAGCAGGATCATCGGCAGCGCCAGCACGAGCGAGAGATAGCCGAGATTGGTGTCGCCGAAGAAAATCATTTCGAGCGCGCGGAAATAGCGCAGGCCGGGGCCGCCGTAATAATAGATGTTCTCGCCGCCGCGCAGCGCAGCCACGATATCGCCGCCGAGGACATGCTGGAGAATGTCGCGGCCGGTGCCGGTGTAGAACAGACCGTCGTCGCCGCCGTCGAACGGACGCCAGCCGCCGATGAAGCTGGCGTCGATAATGACGATCACGACGAGCGACAGCGCGATCAGTGCGAATGCGCGCGCAAGCTCGCGCGGCCTGGCGCGCACCAGGACGATCAGCAGCAGGCCGACCGCGATGAGCGTGGCAAGCTCCAGCGCGAGCAGGCGCATGGTCACGCCGGCCGGCGGATCGAGCGTCATGGCGAGCGAACCGGGCGCGATCGCCGCGCCGAAAATCTGTCGACCGGCATCGGCGGGCGTAATCGCGCGGCAGGCCGCGCCGTCATGACGCAGCGGCGCGTATTGCCCGCCGCCCTGCGGCCACAGCACGGCACCGCGCCAGCACAGACGCGCGCCGGCATAATCGCGCGGGAATTGGAGCATCATGAACCAGGGCATGGTGACGTGCCAGCGCTGCCAACCCATCCAGAAGCGCGTGTCGCGCTCGCCGCGGTGGCTCGTCCAGTTGTATTGCTTGTCGTTGACGAAACCGAGCCGCAGCCCGATAGCACCCGAGAAGTCGATCGAATAAACATTGCGCGAATAGCTGGGGTGGCCGAACACGCCGTCGGCGGAAAAGGCGTAAGTGCGCTTGGGGAATCCCTGGTTTGCCCAGCAGCCGGCCGCCGCACCCTTGCAACGCTTGCCGGGCGGGTAGCGCGCGTCGAACTCGGCGCGCAGAAAGTCGTAGACGGGGGGCGGCAGGCCCTGCTGCAAGACATTGCCCGGCTTGCCCGGCAGAAAGACGTTTAACCCTTGCGCGATCGGCGCCGGCGCTATGGCGAGCGGCAGCAGAGCGGCGACCAGGCAGGCGCCGCCGGCGATCAGCCAGCTGCGCGGCGCAAGCACGAGCCGGCCACCGAAGACGAACACGGCGGCGATCGCCAGCAGCGCGTAGCCGAATAAGTGATTGACCGGCAGGCCGACGGCCGCCACCACGAGCGCGAGCGCCGCCAGGCGCGGCCAAAGTCTGCGTGTTTCGGCGGCCGGTCCGGCCGCGCTGGAGTCGCTCATGGTGCGCCGGGACCCGGCCTCGCTTTGCGTTGAAGTTTTGCGTTGACGCCGATCACCGCGGCTATATCACGGCGGCGCGGCCAGTTGGAGGTTCCGCACCGCCGGTGACCGCGCCGCGGGCGGCGTGCTATCCTGCCGGTGCATTTGCGGCAAGCCGGCCGGGGCCGCCATGGGAGTGTTTCATGGGGGTGTTTTCAGTGTCCGTCGCCTCATCGTATCGAGCAGCCGCAACGGGCGGCCGGAACCGGAGAGACCGGCCGCGATGAAACCGGCAGAGCGGCCGCGCCTCGACATCGTCATCCCGGTGTACAACGAAGGCGCCAATATCCTGAAGAGCCTGCAATCGATCGAGCGCGCGGTGAAGACGCCGCTCAGCGTGCTGATCTGCTACGACCGCGAGGATGACGACACTTTGCCTGCGATCCGCGGCAACGGCGACAAGCTCGGCGGGCTGGCAATCGATTTCGTGCGCAACCGCGGCAAGGGCGCGCATGGCGCGGTGCTCTCGGGCTTCGCGGCCGGCAGCGCGCCGTTTACGGTGGTGCTGCCGGCGGACGACGACTACAACGCCGACATCCTCGATTCCATGGTGCGCATGGCGCAAAGCGGCTGCGACATCGTCTGCGCCAGCCGCTTCATGGCGGGCGGCAGCATGGTGGGCTGCCCGTGGCTGAAGGCGGTGCTGGTGCGCGCCGGCAATTTCACGCTCTATCACCTCGCCCGATTGCCAACGCACGACGCCAGCAACGGGCTGCGGCTGTTTTCGCGGCGGGCGGTGAGCGAGATCCCGATCGAGTCGGATCGCGGCTTTTGCTACAGCATCGAATTGCTGGTCAAAGCGCACCGGCTCGGCTGGCGCATCGACGAGGTGCCGGCGCGCTGGATCGAGCGCACACAGGGGACGAGCCGCTTCCAGGTGCTGAAATGGCTGCCGAGCTATCTGCGCTGGTATTTCTACGCCTTCGCCACGACTTATCTCAGGCGCGGCCCGCGCGACATCGCGCTCAAGCCTGTGCCGGTGCCAGACGCCGACGGGAAGCGCTGATGGCTGATGTGCGCCTCGGCATCGTCGGCAGCAATTACGGATGCGGCGTGCTGGTGCCGGCGTTCCGCGCCGACGCGCGGTGCGACGTGGTTGCGCTGGCGGGCGGGGACGCCGCGCGCACGAAAGAGCGCGCGGGGACGGCGCAAGTGCCCAAGGCATGCGCCGACTGGCGCGCGCTGGTCGCGGACGAGGAAGTGGACGCGGTCGCGGTGGCGGTGCCGCCGGCCGCGCAAGCCGAGATCGCCATCGCCGCGCTGAAAGCCGGCAAGCCGGTATTCGCCGAAAAGCCGCTGGCCGCCACGCTTGCCGACGCGCGCGCCATGTTGCGCGCGGCCGACGAGAGCAAGCTGCCGGCGATGATCGATCTCGATTTCCACCAGATCGCAGCCTGGCAGCGCGCCAAGCACGTGCTCGACGACGGGGCGATCGGCGCGCTGCGGCACATCGCGGTGCATTGGCACGTGGAGAATTATTCGACGCGCATGCGCGCGCGCAATTGGAAAACGCTGAGCGATACCGGCGGCGGGGTGCTGGGCAATTTCGTGTCGCACTGCCTGCATTATCTGGAATGGTTCGGCGGGCCGGTGACGCGGCTTTCGGCGCGGCTCGGCGGCCTGCCGGGCGACGAGGATTTGCAGACCACGGCGGCGATGAGCTTCGGCTTCGCGGGCGGGCCCGTGGCGAGCCTGTCGATGAGCTGCGCCTCTTATCTCGGCTCCGGCCACCGCGTGGAATGCTACGGCGAGGACGGCACGCTGGTGCTGAGCAATACGACAAGCGACTACATGCGCGGCTTCGAGCTGTGGCATGCGCGGCGGCCGGCGGCGGCGCTCGAACGCATCGCCGTGGAGGACACGGACGACCTGCGCTACAAAGACGGGCGCATCGCGCCGGTGTCGCGGCTGGCGAAGATTTTCATCGACGCGATCCTGCACGGCGGCGCGGCCGAGCCCGATTTCGCGACCGGTTACCGCGTGCAGCAATTGATCGAGGCGGCGCGGCGGTCGGATCGCGAGCGCAAGACGATCGAGGTCGCGCCAGAGGTGTTACGTGATTGATGCGAGAGGCCCCTCCCCCGCTCGTTCCCGCGCAAGCGGGAACCCAGGAGCCAATGGCTCATCGCTCTCAAATATCGCGCTGGGTCCCCGCTTGCGCGGGGACGAACGGAAGGAAGCGCAGGAGGCTCGCACATGAGCCGCATCCTGGTCACCGGCGGGTCGGGCTTCATCGGCTCCGGCCTCGTAAAGGCGCTGGTGCGCGCGGGCCATACTGTGCGTGTGCTGGACGACAATTCGCGCGGCAGCCCCCGGCGGCTCAAAGAAGTCGAAAAGGAGATCGAGTTCGTCGCCGGCGACGTGCGCGACGCCGATGCTGTGGCGAAAGCCGCGCACGGCATGGACGAAGTGCACCATCTCGCCTTCGTCAACGGCACCGAGTTCTTCTACAGCAAGCCGGAGCTGGTGCTCGACGTCGGGGTGCGCGGCATGGTCAATGTGCTCGACGCCTGCCGCAAACATGATGTCGGCACGCTGGTGCTGGCTTCGTCCTCGGAGGTCTATCAGACGCCGCCGGTGGTCCCGACGCCCGAGGACGTGCCGCTCACCGTGCCGGACGTGATGAACCCGCGCTATTCCTACGGCGCCGGCAAGCTGATCGGCGAGGTGATGGCGGTCAATTACGGGCGCAAGTATTTCGAGCGCGTGCTGATCTTCCGTCCGCACAATATCTACGGGCCGGACATGGGCTGGGAACACGTGATCCCGCAATTCGCGCTGCGGCTGAAGAAGCTCGCCGATACGCAAGGCTCGGGTCCCCTGCGTTTCGACATCCAGGGCTCTGGCCGGGAGACTCGCAGCTTCTGCTTCATCGACGACCTGGTGGCCGGCGTCATGGTCATGCGCGAAAGGGGGGAGCATCTCGGCATCTATCATGTCGGCACCATGGAGGAGGTCGCGATCGCCGATCTGGCGCAGCGCATGGGCAAGCTGGCCGGGCACGAGATCGAGCTGGTCGCCGGGCCGCTACAGGCCGGCGGCACGCCACGCCGCTGCCCGGACATTTCGAAACTGGCCAAGCTCGGCTATAAGCCGGCCGTGCCGCTCGAGCAGGGCCTGAAGACCACACTCGACTGGTACTGGCAAAACGCCTCGCTGGCGCCGAAAGAGAAATAGAACCGCCGTCGGCGCAGCGAGCACAGCGCACTCCCTCTCCCCTCTGGGGAGAGGGTTGGGGTGAGGGGGAAACGATCTCTCGATAGGCTGTAACCCCTCACCCGCCCGCCTTCGCTATCGCTTCGGCGGACGACCTCTCCCTATGGGAGAGGTGGACGGAGACTGCGGCACGCGAGTGCCCAAACATGGAGAATTGATTGTCGCGTCCCACACAAGTCGCGCGCGCCGCCGGCACCGGCTCAAGCGTCCCGGTCGAATGCTGTCAGGTTTGCGGCAGCGAGGCGCTCGACGACGTGCTCGACCTCGGTTACATGCCGCCGGTCAATCAGATGGTCGAGATCGGCAGCGTGCCGCGCCAGCAGCCGTGGTTTCCCACCCACCTGCTGCATTGCCGCGACTGCGACCTGGTGCAGCTCGGCCTCGCCGTCGATCCGGCCATCATCTTCCCGCCGGAATATCCCTACACCAGCGGCACCACCAAATTGCTGCGCGACAATTTCGCCGACCTGCAGCGCGAGTCCGCCGGCATGCTGGGCCTCGGCGCCGACGATCTGGTGGTCGATATCGGCTCCAACGACGGCACGCTGTTGTCGAACTTCAAGAATGCCGGCATCCGCGTGCTCGGCATCGAACCGACCGACGTCGGCGACATCGCCGACGATAGAGGCATCCCGACGCTCAAGCGCTATTTCGGCATGGAGGCGGCGCGCGACGTCGTGAAGGAGCACGGGGCCGCCAGCGTCGTCACGGCCGCCAATTGCTTTGCGCATATGGAGGACGTCCACGCGATCGTCGACGGCATCGTGGAAATGCTCAAAGACGGCGGCGCCTTCATCTCCGAGTCGCATTATCTCATTCCGCTGCTCGACACGCTGCAATACGACACGGTCTATCACGAGCACCTGCGCTATTATTCGCTGGCGAGCCTCAAGCATCTCCTGGAGATGCACGATCTCGAAGTGTTCCACGCGCGGCCGATCCCCAGCCACGGCGGCTCGATCCGCGTCTATGCGGCGCGCCACGGCACCCACGTCGTGCAGGATTCGGTGCGCCGCATGCTGGCGGCCGAGCCGCACGGGGAAGCGATGGCGAAGCGCCTGGCCTCCTTCCGGCGCGACGTGGTGCTGTCGAAATTGCGCCTGCTCTCCATGCTGCGCGAGCTGAAGGAGAAGGGGCAGCGCATCGCCGGCATCTCGGCGCCGTCGCGCGCCTCGACGCTGGTCAATTATGTCGGGCTCGACGAGGCGCTGATCGACTATGTCTGCGAGATTAAGGGCTCGCTGAAGATCGGCAAATGCATGCCGGGCACGTCCATCCCGGTGGTGGAGGAGGCCAAGCTGTTCGAAGACCGGCCCGACTGCGCCGTCATCTTCTCCTGGCATATTGCCGACGAGCTGGCGCCCAAGCTCAGGGCCAAGGGCTTCCGCGGGCAGTTGATCACGCCACTGCCGGCGCCGCGGGTGCTGTCATGACCGCGGCCGCGCAGGACAAAGCAAAGGAAATCGCCTTTTTCGACGCCCACGCGGCGAGCGACGAATACGACGTGTTTACGCCGGAGGCCAATGCGCGGCTGATTGCGGCCTTCGCCCGACTGACCGGCTTGCCGTCCGGCGCGCGCGTTTTGGATCTCGGCTGCGGCTCGGGGGCGTTCACCGAGCTGTTGCGGGGTGCGGGCTATGACGCCGTCGGTCTCGACATCAGCCCGAAGCTGGTGGCGCTCGGCATGAGCAAATACCCCGGCCTCGTGCTGATCGAGGGCGACGCGGAAAAGCTGCCGTTCGAGCCGGACAGCTTCGACGGCCTGCTGTTGTCCGGGCTGGTGCATCATTTCCCGGACCCACGGCGGCTGGCGGCGGAAGTCGCCCGCGTGCTCAAGCCGGGCGGCCGTTTCATGGCCTTCGATCCCAACCGCATGAACCCCTTCATGTGGCTCTATCGCGACCGCACCTCGCCATTCTATAGTCCCGTCGGGGTCACCGCGAACGAACGGCCGGTGCTTGCCGGACAGGTGGCGAAAGTGTTTCGCGACAAGGGGCTTCGCGTGCGCACCGATTATCTGGCCGGCCTCGCCTATCGTTACGTCGCCTCGCAGCGCACGCGCGTGCTGCTGCCGATCTACAATTTCATCGACAATATCGTGTTCAATCTGGCCGTCATGAAGCCGTTCCGTCCCTTCGTGCTGACCAGCGGGGAAAAGCCGCGATGACCGTGCGCCCGAATATTGCCGCGGCGGATGCGCCGACGACGGTGGAGAACGCCGACGTGACGGTGGTCGGCGGTGCCGGCCATGTCGGCATTCCGCTGGTGCTGGCGCTGGCCGAAGCCGGCCTGCGCGTCAACGTCAACGACCTCAACCGCGCAACGCTCGACACGCTCAAAGGCGGCAAGCTGCCGTTCATCGAGCGCGGCGCGGAAGCGGTGCTCGCCAAGGCGCTCGCCGCCAAGCGGCTGGTGTTCACCGACGCCTCCGACAAAATCTCGGCCGGCGGGCCGGTGATCGTCACCATCGGCACGCCGATCGACGAGTTCCTCAATCCCGGTGCGCAAGGTGGTGCAGGACTGCATCGACGCCCTCTTGCCGCTCGCTCGAGGACGGGCAGCTGCATCGTGCTGCGCTCGACCGTGTTTCCCGGCACCACCGACTGGCTGGCGTCGCTATCTCGAAGGCAAGGGCCGCAAGCTGAAGGTGGCGTTCTGCCCAGAGCGCGTGGTGCAGGGCAATGGGCTCAAACGAGCTGCGCGAGATGCCGCAGATCGTCTCCGGCACCACGCCGGAAGCGGAAAGCGAGGCGGCCGCGCTGTTTGCGCGCATCACGCCGGAAGTGGTGGCGGTCAAGCCGATCGAAGCGGAATTCGCCAAGCTGTTCGCCAACGCCTATCGCTATATCGAGTTCGCCGCCACCAACGAGTTCTACCTGCTCACCAAGTCGGCCGGCGTCGACTATCAGAACGTGCTCGCCGCCATGAAGCACAATTATCCGCGGCTCAAGAGCATGCCGCGGCCGGGCTATGCCGCCGGTCCGTGCCTGGTCAAGGACACCATGCAGCTTTCCGCATTTGCCAGCAATCGCTTCGGGCTCGGCCACGCCGCGCTCTTGGTCAACGAAGGCTTGGTGCTGCACGTGATCGAGGACATCAAGCGCCGCTTCGATCTTTCGAAGACGACGGTCGGCCTGCTCGGCATGGCGTTCAAGGCGGAGAGCGACGACGTGCGCGCCTCGCTCAGCTACAAGTTCAAGAACATGCTGGCCGGACAGGCGCGCGCGGTGCTGACCACCGACCCGTTCGTGACCACCGATCCGGAGCTGATGCCGCTCGATGACGTGATCGCGCAAAGCGACCTCTTGATCCTGTGCGCGCCGCACGCGGCCTACGCGCAAGCCGACTTCAAGGGCAAATCCGTGTTCGACGTCTGGGGCCAATTGCAAGGCGACAACGTCATCCGATGACGGGCGACTGGCCGAAGATCGTCAGCCGCCGCACCACGCGCGTGTCGCCGTGGGTCGAGCTCATCGCGCGCGAGGTCGAATTTGCCGAAGGCGCCGCGCCCGAAATCTATCATGCGGTCGATCAGGCGGATTACGTCGCCATCGTCGCGCGCACGGCGGAAGGGCTGATTCCGATCGTGCGGCAATACCGCCCGGCGATCGAGCGCTTCGCCTGGGAGCTGCCGGCCGGCATGGTCGACAAGGGCGAGAGCGCGCAGGCCTGCTGCACGCGCGAATTGAAGGAAGAAACCGGCTTTGCGGCGCGCGCCGTGCATCCGCTCGGCACTTACGCGCCCTGCACCGCCCGGCTGTCCAACCGGGTGCATTCCTTCTTCGTGGAGGCCGGCGCGCGCGAGGCGCCGGGCGAGGAAGGCATCGAGCTGCGGCTGGTGAGCCCGGGCGAACTGGCGGAGATGATCCGCTCGGGCGAATTTGTGCTGCAACTGCATATCGGCGCGCTGCTGCTGGCGGCCTTGCGGGGGTTTATCGCGCTGGGGGATTTCTCTTCTTCCCCGGCCCCCTGAACTGACCCCGCCCTGACCCCGCTTTCAGGGGAGGGAACCGCGCGGCGGCGCCGCGCCTTTGACCTCCATCAAGGTGGCGGCCAGTTTGGAATGCGACGAATCTCGCCTCGACAAGACCCCTTGAAGCCTTCTAAAAAGGGGCTCCGTGCGGGGCGGGAAAGAAGAAAACTGTATGAATTACAACGATTTTTTTGCGTCCTCCCTCGACCAGCTGAGGCAAGAGCGGCGCTATCGCGTGTTCGCGGATCTGGAAAGGATCGCCGGGCGCTTCCCGCATGCCGTGTGGCATTCGCCGGCCGGCGCGCGCGACGTCGTGATCTGGTGCTCCAACGATTATCTCGGCATGGCGCAGCATCCCAAGGTGATCGGCGCCATGGTGGAGACCGCCGCCCGCATGGGCACCGGCGCCGGCGGCACCCGCAATATCGCCGGCACCAACCATCCGCTGGTCGAACTTGAACGCGAATTGGCCGACCTGCACGGCAAGCCGGCGGCGCTGGTGTTCACCTCCGGCTACGTGTCGAACCAGACCGGCATCGCCACCATCGCCAGGCTGCTGCCGAACTGCCTGATCCTGTCCGACGCGCTCAACCACAATTCCATGATCGAGGGCGTGCGGCAGGCCGGCTGTGACAAGAAGATTTGGCGGCACAACGATCTCGCCCACCTGGAAGAACTGCTCGCGGCCGCCGACGTCGACCGGCCGAAGCTGATCGCGTTCGAGAGCCTCTATTCCATGGACGGCGACGTGGCACCGATCCACGCCATCTGCGATCTCGCCGAAAAGTACAACGCGATGACCTATTGCGACGAGGTGCACGCGGTCGGCATGTATGGCCGGCGCGGCGGCGGGGTGTGCGAGCGCGACGACGCCATGCATCGCGTCGACGTGCTGGAGGGAACGCTGGCGAAAGCGTTCGGCTGCCTGGGCGGCTATATCGCCGGCACCGAAGAGATGGTGGACGCGGTGCGCAGCTATGCGCCCGGCTTCATCTTCACCACCGCGCTGCCGCCGGCGATCTGCGCTGCGGCGACCGCCGCCATCAAGCACCTGAAGACCTCGAGCTGGGAGCGCGAGCGCCATCAGGATCGCGCCGCGCGCGTCAAGTCGGTGCTCAATGGCGCCGGCCTTCCTGTCATGCCGAGCGACACGCATATCGTGCCGGTGCTGATCGGCGACGCCGAGAAGTGCAAGCAGGCGAGCGACATGCTGCTCGCCGAGCACGGCATCTATATCCAGCCGATCAATTATCCGACCGTGCCGCGCGGCATGGAGCGGCTGCGCATCACGCCTTCGCCCTATCACGACGACGCGCTGATCGACCGGCTGGCCGAAGCGCTGGTCGACGTGTGGGAGCGGCTGCAACTGCCCAAGCGCCGGCAGGTGCTGGCGGCGGAGTAAGCGCCGCGTCGCTCGATTCTCCGTTCATTCCCGCGTAAGCGGGAATCCGGCGCTGGGTCCCCGCTTTCGCGGGGACGAACGGAAAATAATGCGCTCTGTCCGCCCCAGCTTCGCGCTCTAACGCCTGCAACGACCCTTCACAAACCCTCGAGCGCCGGCGGCTCGAACCAGTTGGTCAGCGCCATGCCGCCATCGATCACGAAGGCGGCGCCGGTGACGTAGCCCGCGATCTTGTTCGACAACACGGCCAGCGCCATCGGCGCGAGATCGTCGGCATTGCCGAGGCGGCCGAGCGGGATATGGCGCGCCATGGCCGGATCGGCGACGAAGCCGCCGGCGGCGATGGCGCCCGGCACCAGGGCGTTGACGCGGATGTTGTAGCGCCCCAGCGTCTTGGCAAATTCCCGTACCATCATCGCGAGCGCCGCCTTGGCCGTCGAGTAGTGCGGCAGGTTGCGCGGCGTCTCGGCATGCAGCGAGGTCAGGATCAGGAACGATCCGGGCGAACGGGCCGCGATGAGCCGGCGGGAGAGTTCGCGGCAAAGATAAAAGCCGGCGTCGATATTGACCGCATGCATGCGCCGCCAGGTCTCGTCGCTCACGCCGAAAATGGTGTCGCGCTCGTGCCGCGGCGGCGCGGCGCTATGCACGAAATGCGTGATCTGATGCGTGCCTTGCCCGAGCGCGGCGCCGGCGTCCGCCAGCAGCTTTTCGCAGGCCTCGCGGTTTGCGAGATCGCCGACCCAGGGCACGGCGAGCTCCGGCCGCGGCGAGGCGGCCACCGCCGCCTTGACGGTATCCTCGCGGATGTCGGCAAACACGGTGCGCACGCCCTCACCGACGAGGGCTTGCGCGATGGCGCGGCCGATGCCGTTGCCGGCGCCGGTCACGAGCGCGGCTTCGCGCGCGGGGTCGAAAGGGCGATCGAATATGCTCATGGCGTCAGGCTAGCAGGTGCGGCACCGCGTTTCACCTCGTCTGTGCGACCGCCAGCCGAAATGCGGTGCGGCCTGGCGTTCGCGTCCGGCGCCTGAAATGATCCCCGGCGACACGCAGAGGGGAAATATCCATGCCCACCGTCAACCGCCAAATCCGGCTGAAATCGCGGCCGAGCGGCATTCCGCAAGCCGAACATTTCGAGCTCGCCGAAGCGGCGCTGCCGGAGCCCGGGCCCGGTCAGATCCTGGTGCGCAACGAATTCCTCTCGGTCGATCCGGCCATGCGCGGCTGGGTGTCGGCGGTCGCCAATTATTCCGAGCCGGTCGGCATCGGCGAGGTGATGCGCTCGTTCGCGTCCGGCCGCGTGGTCGCTTCGCGCAACCCGGGCTTCGCCGAAGGCGACGCGGTGATGGGCATGCTGGGCTGGCAGGACTACGCGGCGGTGGAAGCCGGCGCGGTCTGGCGCAAGATCAAGGAAACCGATCTGCCACTGTCGCTCTCGCTCGGTGTGCTCGGATTGAACGGCCTCACCGCCTATTTCGGCTTTCTCGATCTGGGCGAACCGCGCCCCGGCGACACGGTCGTCGTTTCGACCGCGGCCGGCTCGGTCGGCTCCGCGGTCGGGCAGATCGCCAAGCTGATGGGCTGCCGCACGATTGGCATCGCGGGCGGCGAGGTCAAGCGCAAGCTGTGCCTCGACGACTTCGGTTATGACGCGGCGATCGACTACAAGGCGGGCGACGTCGGCCACGCGCTGCGCGAGGCGTGCCCTCAAGGTGTCGACGTGTATTTCGACAACACCTCCGGACGCATCAGCGACGCGGTGCTGGCACAGCTCGCGCTGCATGCGCGCGTCGTCGTCTGCGGCACCGCCTCGATTTCGAGCTGGGACCCGTGGCCGCAGGGCCCGCGCATCGAGCGGCATCTGCTGGTCAAGCGCGCGCGCATGAGCGGGCTGATCGTGTTCGATTTCGAGCACCGCTACGAGGAGGCGATTGCGCGGCTGGCCGACTGGGTGCGCGCTGGGAAATTGCGCTACCGCGAGGAGATCGTCGACGGCATCGAGCGCGCGCCCGGCGCGATCGCCGAGCTCTATCGCGGCGAGAATCTGGGCAAGCGGCTCATTCGCTTGCGCCCTTGATTTGCTCTCCGTTCGTCCCCGCGAAGCGGGGACCCAGTGCTGCAACGCACCTTATCGCCCCTGGATTCCCGCTTGCGCGAGAATGAACGGAGTATGTGGCTGACGCTAATCCTGAAACGTCGGCGGTTTGCGCGGCGCCTTCAGCGCCGAAGCCGGCGCGCGCGCAAGAACGCGCGCGACCAGCGGCATCACCAGCGACACGAACAGCACGCGCATGACGTGGTGGGCGCCGACGTAAACCGGATCGAGATGCAGCGCGAGCGCCAGCAGCATCATGGCGTCGACCGAGCCGGGCGCGTAGGCGATCATCACTTCCGGCACCGGCAGACCCAGGAGCTTCACCGGCAGCACGGCGAAGGCGCCGGCGACGGCGACCGCCACCGCGAACGAGCCGAAGGCGGCGGCGAGATAGTCCGCCAGCATGCGCAGCGACGTGTTGGTGAAGCGCGCGCCGATCACGCCACCGAGCGCCACCATCGCCGTATTGGCGACCCAGCCCGGCACCACGGCATGGATCAGGCCCGAGCCGTGCAGTCCGGCCGAGGCGAACATGGCGCCGAACAACAGTCCGCCGGGAAAGCGGATGCGGAAGGCGAGGTAGCCGGCGACGGCCGAGGCGGCCACCAGCGCGGCCAGCTCGCCGGCCAGCGCCGGGCTCAAAGGCCCGTTGCCCGGACGCACGGCGTGGCCGGCAAAGCCGACTAGCGCCAGCCCCGCCGGCAGGCCGACCGCGATGATCACCACGCGCAGCGTCTGCACGATGGCGATGGCGCGCAGGTCGGCGTCGAGCTCGGCCGCCACCACCAGCACCTGCGACATGCCGCCCGGGGAGGCTGCGAGATAGGCCGACAACAGCCGCCAGCGGTGCACGGCATAAAGGTAGAGGGCGCCGCCGAGGCTGACGCCGCTCATGGCCGCAATCAGCGTGGCGATGCTCAAGGGATAGGCCACCATGCCGGTGAGCGTGCGCGGCGTCACCACGGCGCCGAGCGAAATGCCGATTACGACGAAGATGACGCGCGTGAGCGCCTGCGGCATCAGCAGCGGGCGGCCCAGCAAGCGCGGCGGCGCCGGTGATCAGGATGGCGCCCGAGAGAAAACCGGCCGGCAGGCCGGCCAGCCCGAGCGCGAGCCCGCCGGCGGCGGCAATGAATAACGTCTCGGCGACGCGGCGGAGCGTGGTGAGGCGGGTGGAGACGGACACGGAGCGCGATCAATGCCGCCAAGCCCGCGCGCCGTCAAATCGCGGCAGCCATGCCGTCACGGCATGCGGGTCAAAACAGCAAATCGCGCGTCAGCGCGTCGAGATGGCCGAGGGAAGCGAGCGCATCGTGCAGACGCCGGCGCCGGTCGCGGGAAAGACGTTTGACCGCCACCTTGTTGCTCGGCCGCAGGCCGACCTGCATGTCGGCGACCTGCTGCGCCACGATCAGATCCAGGAACAGCGCTTGCGCGGCGCTCAGTGCTTCGAGATCGCGCCCGCCGCGGCCGAGCGCGGCGGCGGCGGCAAGCCGCGCGGGCGTCGAACGCTCCAGGAGATGATGGCGCACCGCCAGCACGCGCGCCATCGACACCACGCCGAACAGGCCGAACAGCTTGAGATCGATGCGGCCGTTGCCGTCGGTGCGCAGGCCGCCGAACAGCGTGAGCCCGGACGGCGTTTCGCCGGCGGCATCGGCGAGCAGCTTGGCGAAGACGGCGTTGCCCTGCGCAGCGTCACAGGCGCCGCGCCACAACTCCTGCGCCAGCGTCAGATCGCCGTGCACGCCGATGAGATCGAAGAAGATGTCGACCGAAAGCACGTCCTGCGGCCGCGAGCGCGCGATCCAGTCGGCGACGCGCGCGCGCCAGGTTGCGAGCGAGCCGCGCCACTGCGGGTTCTTGGCCATGACCCCGCCGGGGCAATAGGGCACGCCGACTTCGTTCAAGATGTCGGCGACGATCGCGCCGAGCTTGGCGAACCATCTGTCCTCGGCGCCGCCCGGCTCGCCTTGCGCGAACACGACGGCGTTGTCCTGGTCCATGGCGAGCAGGCTCTCGCCGCGCCCGCCGGAGCCGAGCACGCACAAGGCATAAGGACAGGGCGGACCGCCCTCCCCCGCTTCGCGCAGTCGGCGCTCGGCCAGGACGCCGGCGCGGCGGGTGAGCGCGCCCAATTCGCGCGAAATGACGGCGGCGATATCGCGCCCGCTCACGCCTTCGCCGAGCAAGGCGCCGGCGGCCTGCGGCAGCCGTGCCCAGGCCGCGGCCAGCGCCGGCACGTCGTCGCCCTGGTCGAGCGCATCGCCCAGCACGGCCGCCTCCTGCGCGCGCAGACGCAACAGATCGCGTGCGGTGACCATGCCGCAGATTTCGCCCGCCTCGTTCTCGACCGCAAGATGACGGATGTTGAGCCGGCTCATGCGGCCGAGCGCGCGATAAACGAAAGCGCTAGCCGGCAGCGCGGCAAGCGGCCGGCAGGCAAAATCGCCGACCGGGCGCGCGAGCGCGTCCGTGCCGTGCGTGGCCAGCGCGCGCATCGTGTCGCGCTCGGTGACGATGCCGGCGTCGGCGGCGCGCAGCGGCGCGCCCGCCTCCGCCACCAGCAGCGAGGAGATTTTCATCTCGGCCATGCGCTTGAGCGCGTCGCCGAGCGGCGCGCTTGCCGCAATCGATTGCGGCGGCGCGCTCATCACGTCGGCGACGCGGTGGCGATAGGGATAGGGATCGATGCGCGCGAGCGGGCGCTCGGCGCGGCGGGCCGGCGCCGCCACCGCCTGCTCCCAGCCGGCGCGATGCTGCTCCTCCAGCACGGTGGTGAAGGCGAGGCAGGCCTGCTCGGCCTCAGCCAGCGTGCGGATATGGCCCTCGCGCAGCTTCGGGATAAGCGCGAGGAAGATGCGGGCGGTGAGCACGGCGTCGCCGAGCGCGGAATGCCGGCCGTCGACAGTAAGCCCGAGCCAGCTCGACAAATGTTCGAGCGTAAAGCCGCCGAGCTGCGGCGCGACGACTTGTGCCAAAAGAGCCGTGTCGAGCGTGCGCGGGGAATCCCAGGCTAACCCGGCGCGCGCGCATTCGCGCTTGATGACCGCGAGATCGAAGCCGAGCGTGTGTCCGATCAGCACCGCGCCGGACAGCACCGCGGCGAATTCCGGCCAGACCGCGGCGAAGCCGGGCGCGCCCTTAACTGTCCGGTCGTCGATGTGATGGATGGCGGCGGCGGCCGGCGGGATCGGCTCGCCCGGATTAATCAGAAAGCGCAATGCGGCCTTCTCGTCCGTCCGGCCGGCCTTGAGCGGCAGCGCGGCGATCTCGACCACGCGCGCCTTGGCCGGGTCGAGCCCGGTGGTCTCGGTATCGATCACCACGGCGTCGAGCGCGATCAGCGGCGTGGCGTTGTTCGTCGTCATGCGTGCCCCCGGCGACCGACTATGGGTGAGCCGCCCCGGCCGTGCCAAGACCCTATCCAAGCGCCTGGTTTCATGCGCTTTTTGGCGCCATGGACCGCGGCGCCAAACTGTGGTGACTTACCCGGCGATACACGACTTTTGGCGTAGCCGGAGCGTTGCATGCTGCAAGGTTGGGTCGTCGTCGCGGTGGCGCTCGCCTATATCGGGCTGCTGTTCCTGGTGGCGAGCTACGGCGACCGCACCCGGGGCCTCGGCCGCGAGGGCCGCGCGCGCCTGCTGATCTACCCGCTGTCGCTGGCGATCTATTGCACCTCCTGGACTTTCTTCGGCTCGGTCGGCTCGGCTTCGCGCACCGGCTACGAGTTTCTCACCATCTATATCGGCCCGGTGCTGATGATCGGCCTGTTCTCGCCGCTGATCGCGCGCGTGGTGCGGCTGGCGAAAGCGCAGAACATCACCTCGATCGCCGACTTCATCGCCGCGCGCTACGGCAAAGGCCAGGCGGTGGCGGCGACGGTGGCGCTGATCGCCATCGTCGGCATGGTGCCTTACATCGCGCTGCAGCTCAAAGCGGTGTCGTCGTCGTTGGAGACCATTATCGGCCACGTCTCGCCCGGCGCCGACGCGACGCGGCCGGTGCTCGGCGACATTTCGCTGTTCGTCGCGCTATTGATGGCGACCTTCGCGGTGCTGTTCGGCACGCGCCATATCGACGCCACCGAGCATCAGGACGGCTTGATGCTGGCGATCGCCGCGGAATCGATCGTCAAGCTGTTCGCCTTCCTGGCGGTCGGCGTTTTCGTGACCTTCTGGATGTTCGGCGGTCCGAGCGCGCTGCTGGCCGCCGCCAAGGCCGAGCCGAACACCGCGGCCATCTTCACGCGCAGTCCCGAGCTCGACACCTTCCTCGCCACCACGCTGTTGTCGTTCGTCGCGATCATTCTGTTGCCGCGCCAGTTCCACGTGGCGGTGGTCGAGAACAACAACGAAGGCGAGATCAAGCGCGCGGCCTGGCTGTTCCCGCTTTATCTCGTGCTGATCAATCTGTTCGTGGTGCCGATCGCGCTCGCCGGTCTCTTGACCTTCTCGAAGGGCGAGGTCGACAGCGACATGTTCGTGCTGGCGCTGCCGTGGCAGGCGGGCTCCAGCGTGCTGACCATCGCCGCCTTCGTCGGCGGCCTGTCGGCGGCGACCGCCATGGTGATCGTGGAGTCGGTCGCGCTCTCCATCATGGTCTCGAACGATCTGATCATTCCGCTGGTGCTGCAGCGGCGCGAGACGCTGCTCGAGCGGCGCGAGAATATCGGCTCGCTGCTTCTGATGGTGCGGCGGCTCGCCATCTTCGGGCTGCTGCTGCTCGCCTACATGTATTACCGCTCGGCCGGCGACACCCAGCTCGCC
This sequence comes from uncultured Pseudomonadota bacterium, assembly GCA_963773305.1. Classification (GTDB taxonomy): domain Bacteria; phylum Pseudomonadota; class Alphaproteobacteria; order Rhizobiales; family Xanthobacteraceae; genus Pseudolabrys. Next base: position 255,172 of record CAVZAR010000002.1, on the reverse strand, counting down.
TCGATCGGCCTGCTCTCCTTCGCCGCCATCGCGCAATTGGCGCCCGCGTTCTTCGGCGGGCTGCTGTGGCGGCGCGGCACCGCGGCGGGCGCCATTGCCGGCATGAGCGCGGGCATCCTGGTGTGGGCCTATACGCTGCTGCTGCCGAGCTTTGCCGACATCGGCATCGTCGGCCGGCACATCCTCACCGACGGCCCCTGGGGACTGGCGCTGCTGCGGCCGCAGCATCTGCTCGGGCTCGATCTCGCGCCGCTCGTGCATGGCGTGTTGTGGAGCCTGCTCATCAATATCCTGTGCTTTGTCGGCTTCTCGCTTCGCCGCGAGCCGACGCCGATCGAGCGGCTGCAGGCCAATCTGTTCGTGCCGTCGGAGCTGGCGCCGATGGCGCCGAGTTTCCGGCTGTGGCGCTCCTCGGTGACGGTGGAGGAACTCACCGGGACCGTCGCGCGCTATCTCGGCGAGGAGCGCACGCGCACGGCCTTCGACAGCTTCGCCTCCAATCAGCGCATCAGCCTCGATCCGAATGAAGAAGCCGATTTCCGCCTGGTGCGCTACGCCGAGCACATCCTCGCGTCCGCCATCGGCGCGGCTTCCTCGCGCCTGGTGCTGTCGCTGCTGCTGCGCAAGCGCACGGTGTCGACCAAGGCAGCCCTGAAGCTGCTCGACGACGCCAATGCCGCCATCCAATACAACCGCGAGGTCCTGCAGACCGCGCTCGACCACGTGCGCCAGGGCATCGCGGTGTTCGACAAGGACCTCGAGCTGATCTGCTGGAACCGGCAGTTCGGCGAAATCCTCGACCTGCCGCCGAATCTGATCCGCGTCGGCAGCGGGCTCGCCGATATCCTGCGCTTCAACGCGCAGCGCGGCGACTTCAGCCCCGACCGCATCGACGAATTCGTGCACGCCCAGCTCGCGCGCTATGTCGACGGCCATGAGCCGTTCCTCGAGCGTTTCGCAGAGCCCGGCTTGGTGATCGAGGTGCGCGCCAACCGCATGCCGGACGGCGGCATCGTCACCACTTTCACCGACATCACCCCGAGCGTGGAGGCGGCCGAAGCGCTCGAGCGCGCCAACGAGACGCTGGAGCGGCGCGTGCACGAGCGCACCGAGGAACTCACGCGCCTTAACGTGGCGCTCGCCAGAGCGAAGGGCGAGGCCGACGCCGCCAATATTTCCAAGACCAAGTTTCTGGCGGCGGCAAGCCACGACATATTGCAGCCGCTCAACGCCGCGCGGCTCTACGTCACCAGCCTGATCGAGCGCACCGCGCACGAGGACAAGCGGCTGATCGACAATGTCGATGCTTCGCTGGAAGCGGTCGAGGAAATCTTCGGCGCGCTGCTCGACATCTCGCGGCTCGACACCGGCGCCATGCGGCCGGAATTCGCGAGCTTCCGCGTCGACGAATTGATGCGGCAGATCGAACTGGAATTCTCGCCCCTCGCAACTGCCAAGGGGCTGGCGCTCACCTTCGTGCCCTGCTCCGCCGTCGTGCGCGCCGACCGCCGCCTGCTGCGCCGGCTGATCCAGAATCTCGTCTCCAATGCCATCAAATACACGCCCGTGGGGCGCGTGCTGGTCGGCTGCCGCCGGCGCGGCGAGAACTTGCGCATCGACGTCTACGACACCGGCCTCGGCATTCCCGACGGCAAGCAGCGCGCCATCTTCGAGGAATTCCACCGCCTCGACGAGGGCGCCAAGATCGCCCGCGGCCTGGGGCTCGGCCTGTCGATCGTCGAGCGCGTGGCGCGGGTGCTTGCCTGCACGGTGGAAGTCGATTCGCGCCTCGGCCAGGGCTCGCATTTCGCGGTGAGCGTGCCGCGGTCGAACGCGGTGCCGATCGAACTGCCGGCGCGCGACGAGGCGCGTGTCGACGCCAGCCAGCTCGCCGGCATGACCGCGCTGTGCATCGACAACGAGCCGGCCGTGCTCGACGGCATGGAAGCCTTGCTGCAAGGCTGGGGCTGCGAGGTGATCAAGGCGCCCGATCGGGCGAGCGCGCTGGTGGCGATCGAGGCAAGCGCGGCGATCCCGAACGGCTTCCTGGTCGATTACCATCTCGACCAGGGCAACGGCCTCGACGCCATCGCGGCCTTGCGCCGGCGCTGCGGCGAGCTGCCGGCGATCCTGATCACCGCCGACCGCTCACCCGAGGTGCGCGACGGCGCGCGCGCGCAGGGCATCCAGGTGTTGTACAAGCCGATCAAGCCGGCGGCGCTGCGCGCGCTGCTCGCGCAATGGCGCGTGCTGCGGGTGGCGGCGGCGGAGTAGACGTCTCTCTTTTTGCAGTCACGCGAGGCAAACGCTCTTTCCCTCTCCCCTTGTGGGAGAGGGGAAGCGAGCGCGCCTCCCGCTCGCGCCAAACTCAAGGCCTGAAGAATCAACTCTCCGCCGCCGCCTGCTGCTGCGGCCAATGGCCGGCTTCGATCTTGGCGGCGGCGATCACCGCCTGGGTGCGGCTTTCCACGCCGAGCTTCTGCAGGATGGCGGAGACATGCGCCTTCACCGTCGCCTCCGAGACGCCGAGCTGATAGGCGATCTGCTTGTTGAGCAGGCCCTCCGACAGCATCATCAGCACGCGCACCTGCTGCGGCGTGAGCGTGGCCATGCGCGACATGAGCTCGGCGGTCTCGGCGTCCGAGCCGGCGGAAAGATCGATGTCGGGCGGCGTCCACACGCCGCCGTCGAGCACGCTCCGGATGGCGCCGCGCATGGCGTCGACGGCCATCGTCTTGGGGATGAAACCGGAGGCGCCGAATTCCATGCAGCGGCGGATCGCGGTCGGATCGTCGTTGGCCGACACCACCACCACCGGCACGCTCGGATACTGCGCGCGCATATACATGAGGCCGGAAAAGCCGCGCACCCCCGGCATTTTCAGGTCCAGCAGAACGAGATCGACCTCGCCGCCGCGGTCGAGCAGGCCGGCGACCTCCTCGAACGTGCCGGCTTCCGCGATCTCCACGCGCTCCAGCATGCCGGCCACCGCCTCGCGCAATGCGCCGCGAAACAGCGGATGATCGTCGGCAATGACCAACCGATAGTTCGTAGCCTCGCTCAACCGCAACAACCTCTCGCACGCCCCGGGGGACCCGCGGTCCGCCGTCCTTGGCCGTCCTCTACATACCCTACTTTCGTGGGGGATAAGTAAAGCGCCGCGCTTCTTTCGGTATCGGGGTGCCCAATGCAAGTGCAATGCAGCACCGAATTCAGTGCACGATTGCAGATGCGAAACGAGAAACTGAAATGAATTCAATATACTTATGAAACATCATTAGCCAAAAGTCGTATAAGGCGGTTGCATTACATAATGGTAATCTAGGTTCCGGTCCATTCGGGGGAAAGCGACCGGAAAGCGCGGCTAGTCGGGGGGCGACGCGCGCCAACATTCGCAAGGGCTCCTCACAACCTGGTGCTCGGCCTGCGTGCAGCGCGGGCGGGGTCTCGCTGAGAAGAGGTGACCAAGAACGAATGGTGCGTGCGACGCGGTCGAACGCTTAACGCCTTCGACCGCCGCCGGAGAAAGGCACAAGCCGCCCGGCAGCGAGCAGGCTCACCGAACGATCCAAACCCGAAACGCGATTGCCGTGACAACGCGGAATGCAGCGGTGCCGTCATCGCAAGGCACGATAACAGGAGGGAAACGACCATGGCTGCAAACGACGAACAAAGACGACAACACTGGGAGAAAACGCGAAATCTGACGATCGTCATTCTGATCTTCTGGGCGATCTTCTCTTTTGTGCTGCCGTGGAACGCGCACGCCCTGAACTCGATCAGCTTCATGGGCTTTCCGCTCGGCTTCTACTTCACCGCTCAAGGCTCTTTGATCGCATTCGTCTTGATGATCTGGATCCAGAACTGGTTCCAGGACAGAATCGATGACGAATGCGGCATGGGCGAAGAGTAAGGGGGCACACCATGGCATTCCTACAAGGCAGACTGGTCGATAACCTCCCGAAAATCTACGGAATCTACACGGGCGGGTTCATCCTCTTCATCATCCTGATGTCCATCCTGAGCGCGATGGGAGTGAGCGCGGCGACGATCGGCATTCTGTTCGTCGCCTTCACCATCGCCATCTACGCCATCATCGGCTGGCTTTCGCGCACCATGCAGCTCGACGCCTATTACGTGGCGGGCCGCGAGGTGCCGGCGGTCTATAACGGCATGGCGACGGCGGCCGACTGGATGTCGGGCGCGTCGTTCGTGGCGCTGGCCGGCGGCGTCTATTTCGGCGGCTACGTCTACATGGGCTTCGTGGTCGGCTGGACCGGCGGCTACGTGCTGGTGAACGCGCTGCTGGCGCCTTACCTGCGCAAGTTCGGCTGCTACACGGTGCCGGACTTCATCGGCACCCGCTACGGCGGCAACTTGGCGCGGTTTTGCGCGGTGGTCATCCTGGTGGTCGCTTCCTTCACCTACGTGACCGCGCAGATCAACGCCTCCGGCACCATCGCCGCGCGCGCGTTGCAGATCCCGTTCAGCGTCGGCATCTGGGTCGGCCTCGGCGCCATCCTGATCTGCTCCATGCTGGGCGGCATGCGGGCGGTGACCTGGACGCAGGTGGCGCAGTACATCGTGCTGATCATCGCCTACCTCGTGCCGGTGATCTGGATGTCGAACCGCCAGGGCTTCGGCTTCATTCCGCACTTCGACTACGGCGGAGCCGTGCACCGCATTCAGGAGCTGCAGCCGCTGGTGAAGCTCGGCTCCCCGCCGACGGAGCACTTCAAGGGGCTCAGCGTGCTGATGCACCCGATCAACGCCACCGGCGGGGCGCTGGAGAGCTGGAAGTTCTTCACCCTCGCGCTGTGCATGATGACGGGCACCGCCTCGCTGCCGCACATCCTGATGCGCTACTTCACCACGCCGTCGGTGCGGTCGGCGCGCAAGTCGGTGGGATGGTCGCTGCTCTTCATCTTCCTGCTGTACTTCACCGCTCCGTGCCTGGCCACGCTGACCAAGCTGCAGCTGCTCGATCCGCATCTGCCGACCGCGATCATCGGCAAGCCGTTCGCGCAGGTGGCCGACCTGGCGTGGATCAAGAACTGGGCGGCCGTCGGGATGCTCCATATTTCCGACAGCAATCATGACGGCATCTTGCAGCTCAACGAGTTCTTCATGCGGCCGGACATCGTCGTGCTGGCGACCCCGGAAATGGCGGGTCTTCCGTATGTGATCTCGGGCCTGGTCGCCGCCGGCGGCCTGGCGGCGGCCATGTCGACGGCCGACGGGCTGCTCTTGGCCATCGCCAACGCGCTCAGCCACGACCTCTACTACAAGATGATCGACCCGAACGCGGACGTGCGGCTGCGCCTGATCGTGGCCCGCATCCTGCTGGTCATCATCGGTGCGCTGGCGTGTATCATCGCATCGCTCCAGCTCACCGGCATTCTCGGCGCGGTGGCCTGGGCGTTCTGCTTCGCCAATTCCGGGCTGTTCTTCCCGCTCGTGCTTGGCGTGTGGTGGAAGCGGGCCAACCGCGAAGGAGCGATTGCCGGCATGATCCTCGGCTTCCTCTCCGGCGCGGGCTATCTCTGGTATCTCCAGAGCGGCGGCGCGCCGTGGCTGGCCATCGACGGCCTGCGCTTCGGCATGATCGGCATGCCGGTCAGTCTGGTCGCCACGGTCGTCGTCAGCCTGCTGACGCCGGCGCCCGACGCCGAGACGCTGAAGATGATCGACGAGGTGCGCGTGCCGACCGGCGGCACCATCCTCGCCTCGACTCACTAAGTGTCGGGTAAACGCTAACCGTGGGGGCGGGACACTTTATCCCGCCCCCGCTTCTTTTCGGTCGTGCTAAAAGCCGCCCATGACCAACGCGCCGCTTTCCATCTTCCCGATCTGGGTCATCGCGATCGACTACGTCCTCGGCATCATCATGTGGACGCTGATCGGGCGCACGGCGATGGGCTTCTTCCTGCCGGAAAATTCCGACTTCTTCTTCATGCGCTTCTTCGTGCGCGCGACCAATCCGTTCATCAAGCTGCTCTCGCCGATCACGCCGAGCTTCCTGCTCGACGCGCTGGTGCCGCTCTACGTCGCCTGGTTCTTCTTCATGATCCGCTTCTACGTGATGCCCTGGCTGCTCGGCTATTCGGTCATGGGCATGCTGTCGTTCCCGCTCGAGAGCGAGGTCGCGGCCTGGATCTATCACACCTTCAACAAGTAGCGCCGTCGCCGCGCTTTGCCGATCAGCGCGCCTGGCGCGCCCAGTCGGCCGCCACCGCGGCGGCGTCGAGCCGCTTGTTGAACTGCTCGCGGATGTCGCGCCAGGCGAATTTGACCGAGTTCTCGACGATTTCGCTGTCGAGCTTCTTCAAGTTCTCCGCGATCGGCGCCCAGCGCACCAGCGCGCGCGGGCTCTCGCTGAAATTCTCCGGCTGCCGCGCGCGCGTCTGCCAGTCGGTGAGCGCGAGCCGGCGCTCGAACCCGCCGATAGCGTCTTGCGTCGAGAACTCCGATGGCGCCTCGCCCGTCTGCGCCTGCAGGGCCTGCGCGAAGCAGTGCTGCGCCAGCGCGCGGCAGGCATCGCCCGCCGGCAGCACGGCGGCGGCGGCATAGACCGTCAGGTCCGACAGGCAGGCGGCGAACACGTTGAGCTTGGCAATGTTGAGCGAGGCCGCGATCTTTTTGTCCTCGAACATGACGACGTAGCGCGTGCCCATGCGCGTCTTCACATAGCCATAGAGCGTTTTCTGCGCCACAAAGGCCGCGCGGCTGGCGAGGAACTGCGTCAGCGCCGCCACGCTGTCGATCGGCGCCTTGTCGCGCGTTAAGCCGAGCAGGGCGGCGACCTTGCCCCAAAAGCCGCCGGCGTCTTGGTCGAGCGAACTCATGGCCGCGATTTTAGACGAAATGTCGGCTGCTGTACCGGCATGCATCGACGCGCCTTGTGGTATTTGCGGCCGACAGGCGCCGTCCGCGCGGAACCGTTACGCCGGGCTAAGTGTTTGGACTCCCGGCGCCGCCGCGCCGCCACGGATCTGGCACGGCGCTTGCTTCGATTTTTCCAGGGGGAGATTCGCTTTCGGGGGCTGGTGGTCAAGAAGGAGTGGCCATGAACCCTTTTGCGCGGTTCGCCTTTTTCATCGTCGCGCGCGACAGCGGCTTCGTCACGCTGGCGGCCATGGTCTTGATGCTGGCGTTCAGCTTCGAGCCGGCCTGGTCGTTCGAGGTCGGCGCGACCGTCGCCCTGATCTTCGCCGTCGCCCTCCTGGCGCGGGTCTATTTCCTCACCGAGGCGCGGCTGGAGCGCAGCGAGGTCTGGCGCGCGCTGCCGGAGGACCAGCGGCCGCCGGGCGTCGAGGGCAAGCGCTGGGCGCGCGGCTATTTCGAGCTGCTGCTCTTGCGCTGCGCCGAGGGCGCCGCGGGTTTCGCCGGCCTGCTCTATATTTCGGCGCTGCTCTTAGGGATGGTCGAAAGCCTGGCGCAGGCCGGCCCCGCCTCGCACCATTTCGTGACCGCCGCCGCCACGCACGTCGCGCTAAAATAGCCGCGCCCGAGGAGCCGGGCGAAGCCGAGAAGCGCCATGGAGCGGATGCGGCAGGCCGCGTTCCAGACCGTGCAGCGGGCGTGCCTGTTCGGCGCGCTGGCGATCTTCTGCCTGATGGTCGGCCTGTCCTACGATCTCAAGCTGGCGTTCAAGGCCGGCGGGACGCTGACCCTGCTGATGGCGGCCACCCTGCTCTACAAGGCGCGCGAGGCGCGCACCAAGCCTTATCGCAAGACCGAGATGTGGCTCTGTCTGCCCAAGCACTACCGGCCGCCGGAGGACTATGCGCAATGGGCGAGCGCGACGGTGCTGCGCGAGACCTATCTGAATTTCGCGCTGTGGACCTCGGCGGTCGCCATTGCCATGTGGGCGATTGCGCTCGTCATCGGCCTTACCGGGCTGCCGGCCGGCTGGCGCTAACGCTTGCTGCCGATGAACTGCAGAATCACCTCGCGGCTGTGCGGCCGGCGGCGGTGCTCGACCAGATAGATGCCCTGCCAGGTGCCGAGCGCGAGCTTGCCGCCCGCCACCGGCACGTGCAGCGAAACGCCGTTGAGCATGGCCTTCACGTGTGCCGGCATGTCGTCGGGCCCTTCCACGTCGTGAACCCAGGGCGCGCCTTCCGGCGCCAGCCGGTCGAGCGCGGTGACGAGATCCGTCTGCACGTCGGGGTCGGCGTTCTCCTGGATGGTGAGCGACGCCGAGGTATGGCGCAGATAGGCCAGCAGCGTGCCGTCGCCCGCTTCGGCCTGCGCGATGAAGTCGGCGGCCTGCGCGGTGATGTCGGTGAAGCCGGCGCCCGGCGTATCGACGCGCAAGCTCGCCTGCGCGATCACCTGCGGGCTTGCCGTGCTGACGGGTGAAAGACGGACGGCCATGCGATCCTCGAGCGCTTCAAGTTTAGATGGAAACAGGGCGGCAAACACGGGCGCGCTCCCTCCCCTTGAAAAGGGAGGGTCGGGGTGGGGATCATTGGAAAATGCGATCCCCACCCGGCTCCCCCGGCTCAAAGCCGGAGTCGCCGACCTCCCCTTTCCAAGGGGAGGTGAAGCGCTGCGGCGAATGGCGATTCAATCTAAACCAAAACCGCGCTAAGTGCGCGACACGCCGTTGCCGTCCCCGCCCTTGCGCAACAGGTCCTTCTGCATGGACTCGATCATGTCGACCAGCCGGTGCCAGGTATCGGCGATGAAGCCGCGCGCGCGCGCGATGTCCTCATGGCTCGGCAGGCGGATGGTGACGCCGCCGGTATTGTCGGAAGGCGAAGGCGTCGGCGGCACGGTCTGCGGCGGCGTCGGATGCGGCGGTGGCGGCGGCGGCTTGTTCAAATTCGCGATCTCGCGCTTAAGCGCGGCGATCTCGGCCTTCGCGCCGGTCAACTCATTGCGCAGTTCGTCGATCTGTTGCTCCAGCGCGGCGCGGTTCTCCGCCACCGCCTCGCAGGACCAGGTCTGCTTGTCCGAGGCACAATAGCTGACCTTGCCGGTCCGGCGGTCGAGGCGCAGGAACCCGCTGGCGACCGGCCGAAAGAAATAGCGGCCGAGCCGGCGCCGCGGCACGCGATCCTGCCATTTGAGCTGGCTCTCGGCATCCGGCGCGGGCGTGGCGGCGGATTTCTCGCTTTCGGTCGCGGGGGGTGGCGTTGCCGGCGCAGCGGCCGGCGCCGCCGGCGCGGCGGGTTCCGGCGCGGGTTGCGCGGCCGGCGCGGGCGCTGCTTGCGCAGGCAGGGCGGGCGCGGCTTGCGGGGCTTGCGGGGCTTGCGACCGCTCCTGCACGGTCAGGATACGCGACTGCGCAAGCGCCGGCGATACGGCGCAAGCCGCGGTCAAAGCCAGGACGAGGGTCACGGTCCGCATGAGCATGGTCCTTATCCCGTTCAAAGGGGGCAGCCCGCGCGCAGCCTAGCACCTGCCGCCGCGGCTTCTTAATAACGCAGGAGACCGGCCGGTGGACATCCCGCAATGCAGGAAAACGCGTCGGAACCCGGCCGCGAAATATCGCATTAGTCTCCGTAAATCAGGCACTTATGCCGCATGGGCCGTTTCTTGACTTGGGCAAACCCGATCAGTATGGTCCGCGCGGCTTTTAGGGCGGCGGTCAAAAAAGGCGAGGTCTTTATCCTCCGAGCGGGTCGCTTGAAGATGGCGGACGGCACGCAGGACGAAGGCGAACGCAAGGACCCGTCGGACGACGAGGCTCAACTCTCCGCGAGGCTCCAGCGTCTCGGCGAACGGCTCGCAAGTGTGAGCCGCCCATCCGAAAACGGCTCCGGTCCTCGTCCCACCGCCGATGCTTCGGGGTTCGCGCGCGGCTTCCGGCTGTCGACCGAACTGGTGGCCGGCGTGTTGGTGGGCGCGGCGCTTGGCTGGCTGCTCGACCGGTGGCTCGGCACGACGCCCTGGGGGCTCATGGTGTTGCTGCTGCTCGGCTTTGCCGCCGGCGTGTTGAACGTGATGCGCGCGGCAGGGGTTGTGGATGAAAGGCGTATGAAGGACTGACCGCGAGACCATGGATCCCATCCACCAGTTCCACATCGTCAATATTTTCGCGCTCGGCAAGCTCGGCAACGCGGAGATCGCCTTCACCAATTCGGCGGCCTATATGCTGCTCGCCGTGGTGCTGCTGACCGGCTTTCTGGTGCTCGGCACGGCGGGCGGGCGCGCGGTGCCGACGCGCCTGCAATCGGCCGCCGAACTGACCTACGAATTCGTCGCCGCGATGCTGCGCTCGACCGCCGGCCACGAAGGCATGAAGTTCTTCCCCTTCGTGTTCACGGTCTTCATGTTCGTGCTGATGCTGAACATGTTCGGGCTGATCCCTTACGGCTTCACCGTCACCAGCCACATCATCATCACCGCCGCGCTCGCGCTCACCGTGTTTTTCACCGTGGTGTTCTACGGCGTCATGCGCCACGGCTTCCACTTCTTCAACCTGTTCGTACCCAAAGGCGTGCCGATCGCGATCCTGCCGATGATCGTGGCGATCGAGATCCTGTCGTTCGTCTCGCGCCCGGTCTCGCACAGCGTGCGTCTGTTCGCCAACATGCTGGCCGGCCATATCGCGCTGCAGGTGTTCGCCGGCTTCATCATCCTGCTCGGCGGGGCGCTCGGCGCCATCGGCTGGGCCGGCGGCGTGGTGCCGTTCGCCATGATCGTCGCGCTGTTCGCGCTGGAGACGCTGGTCGCGGCGCTGCAGGCCTACGTCTTCGCCATCCTCACTTGCATCTATCTCAACGATGCTATTCACCCGGGCCACTGAGGCCCGAACGGACAAGAGAACCGCAAAGGAGCTAAAATCATGGATCCGTTGGCAGCGAAATACATCGGTGCGGGCATCGCCTGCATCGGCATGGGCGGCGCGGGCGTCGGCGTCGGCATCATCTTCGGCAACTATCTTGCCGCCGCGATGCGCAATCCGTCCGCCGCGGCCGGCCAGTTCGGCAACCTGATCTTCGGCTTCGCCATCACCGAGGCGCTCGGCATCTTCTCGCTGCTGATCGCGCTGCTGCTGCTGTTCGCGCTGAAGTAATAAGAAGCGCGGGCTAAAGAGCCGAACGATGGCTGAGCCGATTCATACGACGAGCACCGAGCACGCGCCGGCCGGCGAGCACGGCGGCGTTTTTCCGCCGTTCAACACGCAGACCTTTCCGTCGCAGCTCCTCTGGCTCGTCCTCACCTTCGTTCTGCTCTACGCGCTGATGGCGAAATGGGCGCTGCCGCAGGTCGGCCGCGTCATAGAGAGCCGCCAGAAGCGCATAGACGCCGACGTTGCCGAGGCGAACCGGCTGAAAGCGCAGTCGGACGAGGCGGTCGCGGCCTACGAGAAGGCGCTGGCCGAGGCGCGCTCGCGCGCGCAGGCGATCGCCAGCGAGACCCGCGAAAGCCAAGCCGCCGAAGCGGAGGCCGTGCGCAAAAGGATCGAAGACGAGCTCAACGGCAAGCTGGCGGAGGCGGAGAAATCGATCGCCGCCACCAAGCAGGCCGCCATGGGCAACGTCCGCACCATCGCGCAGGACACGGCTGCCGCCATCGTCGAGCGTCTGATCGGCCAGGCGCCGAGCGACAAGGCGGTCGCCGACGCGGTTGCCGACGTGCTCAAGCGCTAGCGCATGATCCCGAAAAGGCGGGAACCGGTTTTCGGACAAGATCGTGCGCAAACAAAATGTCAGGGCGGCACAGTGATTCAATCTGAACGGATCGGACTCTAAAGGACCTAAGACCGATGCTGCACGATGCCGAATTCTGGGTCCTGCTGGGCTTCCTGGCGTTTCTGGGGCTGCTGCTGTTTGTGGGCGCGCACCGGACGATCGCCAAATCGCTCGACGACCGCGCCGCCCGCATCAAGGAGGAGCTCGACGACGCCCGCAGGCTGCGCGAGGAGGCGGCGCAATTGCTCGCCGACTATCAGCGCAAGCGCCAGGAGGCGGAGGGCGAGGCGGCCGGCATCGTCGAAGGCGCCAAGGCCGAGGCCGAGCGCATGGCCGCCGAGGCCAAGGTGAAAGTCGAGGAATTCGTCGAGCGGCGCACCAAGATGGCGGAAAACAAGATCGCCCAGGCCGAGGCGCAGGCCGCCGCCGACGTGCGGTCGGCCGCCGCCGAGGCCGCCGTGGCGGCCGCGGAAAAGATCCTCAGCCAGGAGACCAAGGGCAAACTCGCCGAAGAGCTGCTCGCCAAGGGCATCGAGGACGTCCGCCGCAAGCTGAACTAGCGCATGATCCCGAAAAGTGGGAACCGGTTTTCGGATAAGATCATGCGCAATCAAAATGTTAGGGCGGCTCAGTGATTCAATCTAACTGGATTGGACTCTAGCCCCCCGGGGACCCACGATCCGGGGCGGATGACAAGCCGAGGCTGCCGGCAGCCCGGATTTGTCCCCACAATCATCGTCCCGCCGGTGCACAACCGAAACGCCCTAGATCCGCGGTCTTGCCTACCGGGACACCGCAACTATCCTGGCCGCGTCTGATTCGTCCGCACAGTTCGTCGCGTGGGCCGCGTAGCTTTCGGCCTCAGCATCGGGGGACCCCGTGGTCATCTTCGATTGCAACGGCGTGCTCGTCGACAGTGAGCCGTTGGCCACCGAAATTGTATCCCAGGAGTTCATGCGCGCCGGCTTCGGGGTGACGCCGGACATTGTCGCGCGCTATTTCGTCGGCCGCCGCCCCGCCGACATGTTCAACGAGGTGGAGATCGCAGCCGGCCGCAAGCTGCCGCCCGGCTTCGCCGCCAACGTCGGCAACGCGATCCTGCGCCGCTTCCGCGCCGAATTGCGCGCCACCAGCCATGCCGCACAGGCGCTTTCCTGGGTGCGCGGGCCGAAATGCGTCGCCTCTTCGTCGTCCTATGACCGCATCCGCCTGAGCCTGGAATGCACCGGGCTGATCCGCTTCTTCGAGCCGAACCTGTTTTCCGCGAGCGAAGTCAAGGAGGGCAAGCCGGCGCCCGACCTGTTCCTGCACGCCGCGGCCCGCATGCGCGTGCGGCCATCCGACTGCTTGGTGGTGGAGGACACCGCCGTCGGCGTCGCCGCCGGCGTCGCCGCCGGCATGACCGCGGTGGGCTTCACCGGCGGCAGCCATGTGCGCGGACCGCTCGACGATCAGCTGCGCCAAGCCGGCGCGCGCCTGGTGATCTCCGACATGCGCATGCTCAAAAGCGCGATCGCCGATCTGCGCGGCTGGTAACTTTCGACCAGACCTAGCCGCTCGTCGTGGCCGGGCTTGTTTCGGCCATCCACGTCTTTGCGTCGGAAAGAAAGGCGTGGATGCCCGCGACAAGCGCGGGCATGACGCCGAGACTAGCTCGACCGCGGCGGGCCCTTGGGACGGTGATGCGGCGGCCGCCGCTTGCGCACCGGCGGCTTCTTCTGCTGCTGGGCGCCGACCGGATCGAAGCCGACATAGACCACGTATTGCGCGATGTCGGTGACGGGCGACGGCAGCGGGAAGGAAATGTCGGGATCGATCACGGTGAAGGTGACGCGGTCGACCGCATTGGCGATCGTCACGGTCTGCTGATCGAGTTTGGAGACGATCACCTTGGTCTTGGCCAGCCGCTCCTCCACCAGAGCGATGCGCAAGGGCACGTTGACCTGACCGGGGCCGCCGGCCGGACCGGTGATGACGCGGCCCTCGACGCCGACTTTCATGGTCATGATATTGCCGGCGAGATGGCATTCGCGGGCGGTGCGCAGGATGCTGCCCTGATAGCGCACGTCGAGCGGGTTCGGCTCGCCCTCGCTCGGCTTGTCGCCGATCATCAAGGTGGCGGCGCCGTAGCGCACCTTGACCTCGGGGCAATCGTAGTCGGTGTCGACCAGCGGCCCGGTATTGGCGGTGCCGCCCTTGGTCGCCTTGGCAGATTGATGGAACAGGTCGAGCGGCGAGGTGCTGAACAGGCCGCCGGTGCCGGTGCTGCCGCCGGTGCCGGTGCTGCCGCAACCGCCGAGCGCAAGCCCCAGCATCAAAACGGCGGCGATGCCTGCCCCCTTACGCCCCATCTGCAACTCCCCGACACACTAGAATTGCTTGGCCGCGCGTCCCCACGCGGCTTCGACGTACCCCGCCTTATAGCAACCCAAGCATGGCAAGCCCAAGGCAGGCCAAGGCGGCCGTTAAACCGCATCTTCCTTAAGGCGCGCATAAAGCAGGTGGTCCTGCCAAACGCCGTTGATGCACAAATAAGCGCGCGCATAGCCCTCGCGCTGGAATCCGGTCTTTTCCAGCAGGCGGATCGAGGCCTCGTTGCTCGGGATGCAGGCGGCCTCCAGCCGGTGCAGGCGCAGTGTCCCAAAACAGAACGGCACCAGCGTGCGCATGGCCGCCGTCATGTAACCCTGGCGGGCAAAAGGCGCGCCGACCCAGTAGCCGATGGAGCCGGCCTGCGCCACGCCGCGCCTGATATTGGCGAGCGTCAGCCCGCCGACCATGGCGTTGTCTTCGTTGCGGAAGATGAGGAAGGCATAGGCGAGATCGCTGCGCAGATCCTCGGCGTAACGCTTGATGCGCCGGCGGAAGGCCCCGCGCGTCAGATCGTCGGTCGGCCAGACCGGCTCCCACGGCACCAGAAACGCGCGGCTCATCTCGCGCAGCGCCGCCCATTCGGCATAGTCGCTCGATTGCGGCACGCGCAGCGTGACGCCGTTGCCGCGCACACTCGGCATGGTCTCGTTCAGGCTGACGGTGCGGAAGAACGCCATGACCGAACGCCGCTTTCCTCGCTCACGCCGCGCGCGGGACCAGGCTTTCCGCGATCGCCGCGGTGCTGGCAAGGCCGTTGCCGGGGCCGAGGGCGGAAATCGCCGGCGGAGCGCGCCTAATCAGCATGCGGCCGGCGGCGCGCGCCGACTCGACGGTGACGGCGTCGACCTTGCCGACGATCTCCTCGAGCGGGATCGGCCGGCCATAAGCCAGCATCTGCCGCGCTATCTGCCCGAGCCGCGCTTCCGAACTCTCCAGCGCCATCAACAGACCGGCTTTGAGCTGCGCTTTGGCGCGCGCCACTTCCGCTTCGCTCAGCGTCTCGGTCGCGCTGGCGATCTGATCGATCACCACGCGCATCAGTTCGGGCGCGTCGGCTTCGTCGGTGCCGGCATAGAGCGCGAACAGGCCGGTGTCGGTATAGGGCATGTGGAAGGCGTTGATCGTGTAGCAGAGCCCGCGCTGCTCGCGCACTTCCTGGAACAGGCGCGAGGACATGCCGCCGCCCAGCACATTCGTGAACACCTGCAGGCTGTAGAGCTGCGCGTCGCGCACCGGAACGCCCTGGAGCGCGAGCGCGATATGCACCTGCTCGAGATCGCGCGTTTCCACCCGGGTGCCGCCGACGAAATGCGCGGGCTCCGGCTGCGCCGCCGCCGGTCCGGCGAAGCCCGCGAAGTGGCGCTCGACGTCCCTGACGATGGCGGCGTGCTCGACCGCGCCCGCCGCCGCCACGATCATGTCGGGCGCGCGATAGTGGCGGTTGAGATAGCCGCGCAGGCTATCCGGATCGAACGAGCGCACGGTCTCCGGCGTGCCGAGGATCGAGCGGCCGACCGCCTGCTTCGGGAACGCCGTCTCCTGCAACCGGTCGAACACCAGATCGTCGGGCGCGTCTTCGGTGGCGCCGATCTCCTGCACGATCACGTTCTGCTCGCGCCTAAGCTCGACCGGATCGAAGGCCGGGTTAGACAAGATGTCGGACAGGACGTCGAGCGCGAGCGGCACGTCCTGCTTGAGCACGCGCGCGTAATAGGCGGTCGATTCCACACTGGTCGCGGCGTTGAGATCGCCGCCGACCGCCTCGATCTCCTCGGCGATCTGACGGGCATTGCGCCGCTTGGTGCCCTTGAAAGCCATATGTTCGAGCAAGTGCGAAATGCCGTGCTCGTCGACATGTTCGTGGCGGCTGCCGGAGCCGATCCAAACGCCGAGCGAGGCCGATTCCAGGTGCGGCATGCGGTCGGTCACCACGATAAGGCCGGAGGGAAGACGGGTCACTTCGACGGTCATGCCGCTGCTCCTTCACGCGCCGCGCGCGAGGCGGACGCCACATAGTTTTCCACCGCCGCCTGCTCGGCCGGCAGGACGGTCACGCGCTCGGCCCGCGCCGGCAGATCGGCCAGCCATTCGGGCAGTTTCGGTTGCTGACCGCAGGCCGCCTTAACGGCCTGCGGAAACTTGGCGGGATGCGCGGTCGACAGCACCACCATGGGCACCGCCGGATCGCGCGTCTCCTTCTCGGCCACGGCAAGCGCCACCGCCGTGTGCGGATCGGCGCAATAGCCGGCCTCGCGCAGGGTCGCGCGCATGGTGGCAGCGGCCTCGTCTTCGTCGGCGCGATCGGCGGTGAACAGCGCGCGCATGGCGGCGAGCGCGGGCGCGGAAATGGCAAATCGCTTCGATTGCGCGAGCGAGCCCATCAAGGCTGAGACGCGCTTGGCGTCGCGCTCATAGGCGTCGAACAGCAGCCGCTCGAAATTGGACGAGACCTGGATGTCCATGGAGGGCGAGGCGGTCGGCACCACGTTGCGGATCTCGTAGTCGCCGGTGGCAAAGGCGCGCACCAAGATGTCGTTGACATTGGTCGCCACCACCAGCCGGTCGACCGGCAGACCCATGCGGGAGGCGACATAGCCGGCATAGACGTCGCCGAAGTTGCCGGTCGGAACGGTGAAGGCCACCTTGCGTTGGGGGGCGCCGAGCGCGACCGCCGCGGTGAAGTAGTACACCGCCTGCGCCACGATGCGCGCCCAGTTGATGGAATTGACGCCGGACAGCCGCACCTGGTCGCGGAAGGCGTGGTGGTTGAACATCGCCTTCACCAAGGCCTGACAGTCGTCGAAGGTGCCTTCGATTGCCGCCGCGTGCACGTTTGAATCCTGCGCGGTCGTCATCATGCGGCGCTGCACGTCGGAAATGCGCCCTTCGGGGAACAGCACCACCACGTCGACCTGGGAGCGGCCGCGGAACGCCTCGACCGCCGCTCCGCCGGTGTCGCCGGAGGTGGCGACCACGATGGTGGTGCGTTCGCCGCGCTGGCGCAGCACGTGGTCCATCAGCCGCGCCACCAACTGCATGGCGAGGTCCTTGAAGGCGAGCGTCGGCCCGTGGAACAGCTCGAGCACGAACAGATTGGTGCCGAGCTGCACGAGTGGCGCCACCGCCGGATGGCGGAAGGTTCCGTAGGCCTCCTGCGCCATGCGGGCGAGATCGGCAGCCGGCAGGCTGCCGCCGATGAAGGGCCGGATCACCTCGACGGCCACCTCGGCATAAGGGCGGCCGGCGAGCCCGGCGATCGCGGCTTGATCGAGGGCAGGCCAGTTCTCCGGCACATAAAGGCCCCCGTCACGGGCCAGGCCGGCCAGCATGACCTCGACGAAATCGAGGGACGGGGCCTCGCCCCGTGTAGAGACGTAACGCATTGAGAAAGTTAAATTTTCCTGTCCGGCGGCAGCATGGTCGAGGCCACACTAGCCCCCACGCAGGGCTTTCACAAGAAACGGCCCCGGGGGTGCCTGTCCTGCCTGGCTGGCGGCGCTCAGGTAACGAGGGCGCCGCCGTCCAGATAGACGATCGAGCCGGTCATGAAGCCGTTTTCCATGAAGGCGACGATCTGGCGGGCGATGTCGTCGGCCTCTCCCACGCGTTTGACGGGCAGGCCGGCCGCCACCTTGTCCAGCATCTCCTTGCGGGCGGCCTCCGGCATGGCGGCGCGGATCGGCGTGTCGACGATGCCGGGCGAGACGCAATTGACGCGCACCGGCGCGAGCTCGAGCGCCAGTGCGCGCGTGAGCGATTCCAGCGCGCCGTTGGCCACGCTGACGATCGCCGAATTCGGGCGCGGGCGGATGCTCAGGAAACCGCTGACCAGCGAGAGCGAGCCGCCGGGTTTGATGTCGGCTGCGCGCGCGCAGCGCCAGGCGCCCCACAGCTTGCCTTCCAGCGTGGCGCGCACGTCCTCCATGGCGACGGTCTTGAACGGGCCGGTGCGCAGTTGCGCGGCGCTGACCACCACGTGGTCGACCGGGCCGGCGACACGAAACAGTTCGGCGATGCTGTTGTCGTCGGTGACGTCGGCCGGCATGCCCTTGGCGCCGAGCTTGTCGGCGGCGGCCTTCACGCGCTCGGCGCTGCGCGAAGCGATGATGACCTCGGCGCCTTGCGCCTTGGCCATCTCGGCGGTAGCAAGACCGATGCCCGAGGAGCCTCCGACCACGACGACTTTTTTTCCCGCAAGCATTTGCAATCCCCCCAATGACCGTAATAAAGCGCGCGGCACTAAATCATGCCGTCTGCGCGACAACAACCAAGTTACGTTTCACAGGAAGAAAGCGGCGCCGAAGAGTTTCAATATCGTCGACGAATGCGCCGCGCGACGAACAGTACGTAGATGCAGAACAAGCCGAAGGCCAGGCCGAACCAGGTGATAGCGTATTGCAGATGGTTGTCGGGCAGGTTGACCGACAATTTACCCGGCTTGGGCAGCCCGCCGGAAGGCATCGGACCTTCCATCTCGACATAGAAAGGCGCGACGTTCGCCCAATGATGCGCGGCGGCCATGGCCGCGATGTCGCGCACATACCAGACATTGCCCTTCACGTCGTCGGCCGGCGTGAACATGCCGCGCGCCTCCGGCCAGCGCAGCACGCCGACGATGTCGACCGAGCCGGCCGGCGTCGTGGCGGCCGCTTCCTTGCGATCGAGCGGCACGAAGCCGCGGTCGATAATCACCAGGCTGCCGCCGGCAAGCCGCGCCGGCGCAAACACCCAGTAGCCGGGCCCCTTCACGTCGGGCCGCAGCGAAGAGCCGGCGGTATAGACCAGCGCGCGCTGCCCGGGCAGAAAAGCGGCCGGAAAGCCGACGCGATTGAACTCATCGCGCTGCTGCTTGAGATCCGACCATTGCTCGCGCGGCGGCAGATCGCCCGGCTTCTGTGCCAGGCGCGTGTTCAGATCGGCGATCAGGTTTTCCTTCCAGACCTTGCGGTCGAGCTGCCAGACGCCGAGGCCGACGAGGATGGCGATGCCGACGATCGCGAAGACGGTCGGCTCCAATATGCCGCGCCGCTCGCCGCTCACGTCCGCCCTCGCTGCTCGAGCCGGCCTTCCTGCGCTTTGTGGTGATATTGCAGGGCGATCAGCAGGCCCTTGATCGGCCGCAGTGGACCGAGCGTAAACAGCAGGACCAGTGGAATCCACAAAGCGGCGTGCACCCAATAAGGCGGCTGATACACGATCTCCACCGCCATGGCGGCAAACACCACGATGAAGCCGCCGATCAGGATGACGAACACCGCCGGCCCGTCGCCCGCGTCTGCGAAGCCGTAGTCGAGGCCGCAATGCTCGCAAGCGGGCCGCAGCGTGAGAAAGCCCCGAAACAGATGGCCCTCGCCGCAACGCGGACAACGCCCGCGCAGGCCGCGGGCGATCGGCAGAGGGCCGGACGAAAAATGCTCGGTCATCGCAGTTCTCCGCTCGTTCCCGCGAAAGCGGGGACCCGGGGGCGGCACACTCCGCCAGAAGAATTGGATTCCCGCTTGCGCGAGAATGAACGGAGTTTGACGCGGCCGCCGTTGATCAATTGTGCCTCCTTAAACGCAAAGGGGCGGCGTCGCCGCCGCCCCCCCTTCAATCTCACGAGTGACGGTCACTCGGCATGCACCATGCCGCCGCCCCAGACATATATGCAGGCGAACAGAAACAGCCAGACGACGTCGACGAAATGCCAGTACCAGGCGGCGAATTCGAAGCCGAGATGCTGGGTCGGCGTGAAATGGCCCCGCATGACGCGCACCAGGCACACGATCAGGAAGATCGAGCCGATGATCACGTGCGCGCCGTGAAAACCGGTCGCCATGAAGAAAGCGGCGCCGTACATGTTGCCGGAATAGTGGAAGGCGGCGTGCGAATATTCGTACGCCTGGCAGGCCGTGAAGCTGAGGCCGAGCAGGATGGTCAGCACCAGGCCCCATTTCAGCCCCTGCCGGTCGTTCTCCAAGAGCGAATGATGCGCCCAGGTCACCGTGGTACCGGAGGTGAGCAGGATGAGCGTGTTCAGAAGCGGCAGATGCCACGGATTGAACGTCTCGATGCCCTTGGGCGGCCAGACGCCATGGGTGAAGGCGACGCGGGCGACTTCAACCGCCTCGTTGGGGAATAGCGCGGTGTTGAAATAGGCCCAGAACCAGGCGACGAAGAACATCACTTCGGAAGCGATGAACAGGATCATGCCGTAGCGGTGCGAGATCTGCACCACGCGGGTGTGGAAGCCCTCGTACTGCGCCTCGCGGATCACGTCGCGCCACCACCCGATGAAGGTGTAGAGCACGCCGAGCGTGCCCAGCCCGAACACGAAGGGCGCGGCCGGAAACAGGTGGTGCATCCAGCTGATCAGCCCGACCGCCAGCACGAAGGCGGAGATGGCGCCGACCGCCGGCCACGGGCTCGGATCGACAAGGTGGTAATCGTGGTGATTAGCGTGGGCATCGGCCATCGTTGTCGTCTCCGTTCCAGTCTCGCCGGGCTTGCCTTGGCGCCCGTCGTTCCCCAATCAAAGCTTGTTGACGTCGTTATCGGCGGCCTGCGCGAGCGGAGAAGCGCGCTCGGGCAGCCGGTAGAAGGTGTAGGACAGCGTGATGGTGTTGAGGTCGTTCTGGTCGCGATCCTTGACGATCGCGGGGTCGACATAGAACACCACCGTCATCTCGCGCGTCTCGCCGGGCTTCATGGTCTGCTTGGTGAAGCAGAAGCAGTCGATCTTGGTGAAATAGGCGCCGACCGTCGGCGGCGAGACGTTGTAGGAAGCTTGCGCATCGAGCTCGCGCGCGGCGAGGTTGATCACCTTGTAATGCACCGTCGCCACTTCGCCGATGCGCAGCTTGATCTCGTTCTGCTCCGGCACGAATTTCCACGGCAGGCCGGGCGCCACGTTGGAGTTGAAGCGCACCGCGACCGTGCGGTCGAGCACTTGACCCGGCGCGGCACGCGCGACCTGCGGCGTGCCGGCAAAGCCGGTGCTGCGGCAGAACCAGTTGTAGAGCGGCACGGCGGCGAAGGCCGCGCCTACCATGCAGGCGACAAAAGCGCCGCAGGCGGCCGCCACGATCAGGTCGCGGCGTAAAGATCGCTGGTTTTGTGCGGGCACGCTCATCGTCATAACGGGCGCATCAGCACGCCCGGCCCCTTCACCAGCGTCATGACGTAGAACAGGATGACCAGGGCCGCGAGCGCCAGCGCGATGGCAATGGAGCGCGAGCGGCGCGCGCGCTTCTGCGCCTCGGTGAGCACGACGCCCTCGTCCTTGTCGCGACCGTTCATATTGCGACCGTTCATATTGAGATCGTTCATGGCGATACCGGCGCTCACGTCGCCAACCGGGCCAACAGCCCGCCCCAGCCCCGCTCGACCAGCAGCACGGCGAACAGCAGGAACAGATAAAGGATCGAGAACGCGAACAATTGCTTGCTGGCGCGATCGGCCGGACGGCGCTCGCAGAACACTTGCCAGGCCAACACCATCATGACGGCGCCGGCGACGAGCGCAGTCGCGCCATAGAGCGGGCCGGCAAAGCCGAGCGCCCAGGGCGCCACGCCCAGCGGCGTCAGGATCATGGTGTAGCGCAGGATCTGGCGGCGCGTGGTCAGATCGCCGGCCACCACCGGCAGCATCGGAATGCCGGCGCGGCGGTAGTCGTCGGACTTGTAGAGCGCCAGCGCCCAGAAATGCGGCGGCGTCCAGAAGAAGATGATGGCGAACAGCAGGATCGGTTCGAGCGAGAGCGAGCCGGTCACCGCCGCCCAGCCGATCATCGGCGGGAAGGCGCCGGCGGCGCCGCCGATCACGATGTTCTGCGGCGTGGCCCGCTTGAGCCAGGCGGTGTAGATGACGGCGTAGAAGAAGATGGTGAAGGCGAGCAGCGCCGCGGCCAACAGATTCACCAGCAGCCCCAGCGTCACCACCGAGAAACCGGCAAGCGTAAGCCCGAAGGCCAGCGCCTCGCCTGGCTTGACGCGTCCGACCGGCACCGGACGGCGCGCCGTGCGCACCATCTTGGCGTCGACGTCGGCGTCGTACCACATGTTGAGCGCGCCGGCCGCGCCCGCGCCCACCGCGATACACAACAGCGCGGTGAAGCCGGTCACGGGATGAATGGCGCCCGGCGCGACCGCGAGGCCGACGAGCGCGGTGAACACCACCAGCGACATCACCCGCGGCTTCAACAGCGCGAAATAGTCGCCCACAGTCGCAAGGCTGGGCTCGGCCAGGCCACGCCCGGATGCGGCGGCATTCGCCCCGCGGAAGTCTGCGCCTTCGCTGACAAGCGACATAAGATTTAAGCCGATCGAGCCCTTACTGGATACGCGGGAGCGTTTCGAACTGGTGGAACGGCGGCGGCGACGGCAGCGTCCATTCCAGCGTGGTCGCGCCCACGCCCCACGGATTATTGCCGGCCACGCGCTTCTTCATGAAGGCCTCCACCATGCCGAACAGGAACACCAGCACGCCGAAGCCCGCGATGTAGGAGCCGAACGAGGAAATCTCGTTCCAGCCGTGGAAGGCGGTCGGATAGTCGACGGTACGGCGCGGCATGCCGGCGAGACCGAGGAAGTGCTGCGGGAAGAAGATCAGGTTCACGCCGATGAAGGTGATCCAGAAGTGCAGCTTGCCGATGGTCTCGTTGTACATGTAGCCGGTCATCTTCGGGAACCAGTAGTACCAGCCGGCGAAGATGGCGAACACGGCGCCGAGCGACAGCACGTAGTGGAAGTGCGCGATCACGTAATAGGTGTCGTGCAGCACGCGGTCGACGCCGGCATTGGCGAGCACCACGCCTGTCACGCCGCCGATGGTGAACAGGAAGATGAAGCCGAGCGCCCACAGCATGGGGGTGCGGAACTCGATCGAGCCGCCCCACATGGTGGCGATCCACGAGAAGATCTTCACGCCGGTCGGCACCGCGATCACCATGGTGGCTGCGATGAAATAGGCCTGTGCGCCGGCCGACAGGCCGACCGTATACATGTGGTGCGCCCAGACCACGAAGCCGATGCCACCGATTGCGACCATGGCGTAGGCCATGCCGAGATAGCCGAAGATCGGCTTTTTCGAGAAAGTGGAGATGATCTGGCTGATCATGCCGAAGCCCGGCAGGATCAGGATGTAGACTTCCGGATGGCCGAAGAACCAGAACAGATGCTGGAACAGCAACGGATCGCCGCCGCCGGCCGGATCGAAGAACGTGGTGCCGAAATTACGGTCGGTGAGCAGCATGGTGATGCCGCCCGCCAGCACCGGCAGCGACAGCAGCAGCAGAAACACCGTCACCAGGATCGACCACACAAACAGCGGCATCTTGTGCAGCGTCATGCCGGGCGCGCGCATGTTGAAGATCGTGGTGATGAAGTTGATGGCGCCGAGGATCGAGGACGCACCCGCCAAGTGCAGCGACAGAATCACGAAGTCGACCGCGGGTCCTGGATGGCCGCTGGTCGACAAGGGCGCGTAGATCGTCCAGCCGGTGCCGGCGCCGTCCGAGCCCGGCTCGCCGCCCACGAACATCGACATGATGAGCAGCGCGAAGGAAGCCGGCAGCAGCCAGAACGAGATGTTGTTCATGCGCGGGAACGCCATGTCCGGCGCTCCGATCATCAGCGGCACCATCCAGTTGCCGAAGCCGCCGATCATGGCCGGCATGACCATGAAGAAGATCATGATCAGCCCGTGCGCGGTGGCAAACACGTTGTATTCGTGAGGCGAGGGAAAGAACTGAATCCCCGGGTTCTGCAGCTCCATGCGGATGGCGATCGAGAGCCCCGCGCCGATCAGGCCCGCCATGATCGCGAACACCAGGTACATCGTGCCGATGTCCTTGTGGTTCGTGGAATAGACGAAGCGCCGCCATCCGGTCGGATGATGGGCGTGGGCCTCGTGTGCGCCGTGGGCAGCCGCGTGTTCAGCCATTTTCGTCGTCCTTCGACTCTCGTCCGTGTCGCCGAATTATATTCAGCTTTTTATATATGTGTCACTTGTTTTCGACCGCGGCCACCGTGGTCTTGGCCGGCGCGCTGTCGTCGGTGGAAGCGTATTTCTTCTTGGCCTGCGCGACCCAGGCCGCGTAGGCCTGCTGGCTTACCACATGGACTGCGATCGGCATGAAGGCGTGATCGCGCCCGCACAGCTGCGAGCACTGGCCGTAATACATGCCTTCGCGCTCGGCCTTGAACCAGGTCTCGTTCATGCGGCCGGGAACGGCGTCGATCTTGATGCCGAAGGAGGGCACCGAGAATGAGTGGATGACGTCGGCGCCGGTGACCAGCACGCGCACCACCTTGTTGACGGGCACCACCAGGTCGTTGTCGACGGCGAGCAGACGCGGCTGGCCGGGCTTCAAGTCCTTGTCCTGCAGCATCAGCGAGTCGAACTCGAATTTCTGATCCGGATAGGTGTAGCTCCAGAACCACTGCTTGCCGGTCGCCTTCACCGTGATGTCGGCCTTGGGGATGTTCAGCTCGTAGAACAGCAGGCGGAACGACGGCACCGCAATCGCCACCAGGATCAGCACCGGCACCACGGTCCAGATGATCTCGATGGTGGTGTTGTGGGTGGTGCGCGAGGGCGTCGGATTGGCGCGCGCGTTGAACTTGACGATCACGATCACCAGGAGCGCCAGCACGAACAGCGCGATGGCGCCGATGATCCACAGCAGGAAGTCATGGAACCAGGTGATGTCGTCCATGACCGGCGTGGCGCCGGGCTGCAGGCCGAGCTCCCAGGGTTTCGGCTGACCCGTGTCGGCGGTCGTCGCGAACGCGGCGCCGCCGCCGGCAAGAACGGTCACACCCGCCGTGACCAGGAATGCGATCAACCGCTCGACCACCGACATTGTTCTTTGCGCTCCCTCGGCGAGAAACGGCCCTGGATGCAAGGCCAAAGTTGAAGCCGGCCATCGCGGACGCGACGGGCGGCGCGGCCCGCTGAGCACGGCGGTTTGCCACGGGCGTGGCAGCTTTGGCTGTCGTGCGGCGGGACCGGGGGGAAAATCCCGGCCTCTCAAACCACAATTCCGTTCCTGCCGCAATGCGCCTTAAAGTCTTGGTGCTGCGACAAACCGCATACCCCGGGGCGCCCGCGAACGCCCCATTTACGCCACTTGACGGGCCCTTGGATGGGGGCCGGCGCTGAGATTGCGGTTCCGGAGCCTTGCTTGACATCGCAGCATGGGCATGACCCAAGGGGGCGCACTAAAATGCATGGGGGCCACGGCGATTCGCCGGCAACCAGCGCGCCCGGAACCGACCGGGTGGACGCCAAGGGACTGAAGAATGTGGCTTTTCGGGCAAGCGCGGCAGACCGGAGCACGCCGAAAATGGCGGCTCGTTCTGGTCGCAGCACTGGCCATCGCTCCTGCCACAGCGCTTGCCCAGGGCGCCGTCAAGTCGGTGCATAAAGACTGGCAGATCCGCTGCGATACCCCGCCGGGCGCCAAATCCGAACAATGCGCGCTGATGCAGAGCGTGGTCGCCGCCGACCGCGCCAATGTCGGCCTCACCGTGATCGTGCTCAAGACGGCCGACAAGAAGAGCCGGCTAATGCGGGTGGTTGCGCCGCTCGGCGTGCTCTTGCCGTCGGGGCTCGGGCTCAAGATCGACAATACCGACATCGGCCGTGCCGGCTTCGTGCGCTGCCTGCCCAACGGCTGCATCGCCGAGGTCGTCATGGACGACACGCTCATCAAGAAGCTGCGCACCGGCAAGTCCGCCACTTTCGTCATCTTCCAGACGCCGGAGGAAGGCATCGGTTTTCCGATCAGCCTGGCGGGCTTTGCGGAAGGCTACGACGCACTGCCGTGACGGCACCGGCGCGCGCCCCTCGTCTCCACCGCCCGTTCCGTGGATACTGCCGCCCGCCCCGCCTGGAGTTAACGCATGAATTCGCGCAGCGAAAAAATCGGCAGCGCCTTGGCGAAAGCGGTGAAGAGCACCGCCGCCAGGATGAGGGAGGACGAACCGGTCGCGGCCGCCAGCCGTACGTGGGACCGGCCCGACGCGCCCTGGCATGACGCACGCGTCAAACGCGGCATGCAGGCGCAACTGGCACGGCGGGCCGAATGCATCGGTGCCGGAGAGAAGGCGCTCGGCTGGAAAATCGGGCTGGGCGCGCCGGCAGCGATGGCGATGCTCGGCACATCCGGACCGCAGGTCGGTTATCTATTGCGGAGCGCGCTGCTGTCGTCGGACGCTCAGGTCGACGTGACCGATTGGACTCAGCCGGCGGCCGAACCCGAAATCGCGGTCCAGCTCGCCGCCGATCTGCCGCCCGGCGCGGCGGCAACGCAAGCGCGCGCGGCCATCGCCGCGCTGATGCCGGCCATCGAACTGGTCGATCTCAGAGAGGCGCCGAAACCGGAGAACCTGGAGACCGTGCTCGCGGGCAACATCTTTCAGCGCCATGTCGTGCTGGGCGAAGGCCGTCGCAGCGGCGGCGAGACCGCCGACCTCTCTAGTCACGTTTTTCGCCGCGGCAAGCTGGCGACGGAGACGACCGATCCGGAGGCGCTGACCGGCAAGGTTCCCAATCTGCTCGTGCACTTGGCCAATACGCTCAATGCTTTCGGCGAAAGCCTGAAGGCTGGCGATATCGTTATTTGCGGCTCGACGGTGCCGATGCCACTGATCGAGCCGGACGAAACCGAATTCGGCTATGAGCTGCGCCCGATCGGGGCCGCCTCCGTTCGCTTTCGGAGAGGTTGAGCCGCCCTCGCAATCGGGCGCATCAGGGCATATCTCGGGAGTGCCCAAGGAGTTTTCGCATGGACCAATCCGTTTCCTCCCTCATCGACCGCGCCGGGCTCGACAAGGACAAGGTCGCCCGCATCATCACCCGCGGGCTCGAGGGGGCCGACGACGGCGAACTGTTCCTCGAATATAAGCAGGCCGAAATGCTGGTGTTCGATAACGGCCGCCTCAAGCAGGCGACCTACGACACCGCGCAGGGCTTCGGGCTGCGCGCGGTGAAGGACGAGGCGGTCGGCTATGCCCACGCCTCCGACCTGTCGGAAGCCGCGCTCGCGCGCGCGGCGGAAGCGGTGCGCGCGGTCAAGGGCGGCTACTCGGGAAGCTATTCGCAGGCGCCCGGCCGTACCAATCGCAAGCTCTATGGCGACGATAATCCGCTCGGCGCGCCCGCTTTCGACGCCAAGGTGAAGCTGCTCGCCGAGATCGACGCCTATGCCCGCGCCAAGGACAGCCGCGTGCGGCAGGTGTCGGCCAGCCTCGGGGCCACCTGGCAGGTGGTGGAGATCCTGCGCAGCGACGGGTCGACTTATCGCGACATCCGCCCGCTGGTGCGGCTCAACGTGTCGGTGGTGGCGGGCGACGGCGACCGCCAGGAGTCCGGCTCATACGGCTGCGGCGGCCGCGAAAGCTACGAGCGCTTCATCACGCCGGACGCCTGGCAGGGCGCGGTGGACGAAGCTGTGCGCCAGGCGCTGGTCAATCTCGACGCGGTGGCGGCGCCGGCCGGCGAGATGGACGTGGTGCTGGGCAACGGCTGGCCGGGCGTGATGCTGCACGAGGCGGTCGGCCACGGGCTGGAAGGCGATTTCAACCGCAAGAAAACGTCCGCCTTCGCGGGCCTGATGGGCCAGCAGGTCGCGGCCAAGGGCGTGACGGTGGTGGACGACGGCACCATCCAGGACCGCCGCGGCTCGCTTTCGATCGACGACGAGGGCACGCCGTCGGGCCGCACCGTGCTGATCGAGGACGGCAAGCTGGTTGGCTACATGCAGGACCGGCAGAACGCGCGGCTGATGAAGATGAAGCCGACCGGCAACGGCCGGCGCGAAAGCCATGCGCATGTGCCGATGCCGCGCATGACCAACACCTACATGCTCGCCGGCAGCCACGATCCGAAAGAGATCATCGCCTCGGTAAAGAACGGGCTTTACGCCGTGAGCTTCGGCGGCGGCCAGGTCGACATCACTTCGGGCAAATACGTATTCCAGTGCACCGAGGCCTATAAAATCGAGAACGGCAAGGTCGCCGCCCCCGTCAAAGGCGCCATGCTGATCGGCAACGGGCCGACCGACTTGAACCGCATCAGCATGATCGGCAACGATTTCGCGCTCGATCCCGGCATCGGCACCTGCGGCAAGAACGGGCAAGGGGTGCCGGTCGGCGTCGGCCAGCCGTCTTTGCGCATGGACAAGATTACCGTCGGAGGAACCGCCTGATGGCTTCGACCGAACACGAACACGCCGCGCCGGAGAGCTCGGCGGTGCGCCGCTGGGGCAAGACCATCGTCGATCTCGTCTGCGTCGTGTTGGTGGTAATGGCGGCCAAGTCGGCGATCGCCGAGCCGTTCTACGTGCCGTCGGGCTCGATGGAGCCGACATTGCTGATCGGCGACGAACTGCTGGCGACCAAATATCCTTATGGCTACAGCACCGCCTCACTGCCGGCGATTCTCGATCTGCCGAGCACGGGCCGCATCATGGGCGCGTTGCCGAAGCGAGGCGATGTCGTGGTGTTCCGCTGGCCGGGCAACCGCAGCCAAGTCTGGGTCAAGCGCGTGATCGGCCTGCCGGGCGACCGCATCGCCCTGCGTGACGGCCGGGTAATCATCGACGGCGAGCCGGTAGGGCTGAAACCCGATGGTATCGGCCGCGTGGAAAGCGAGAGCGGCGCGCTCGGCCCCGCGCACCGCTACATCGAGACGCTGCCGGGCGGACGCCAGCACCTGATCTTCAAGCTGGTGCCGTACGAGCCGCTCGACAACATGGCGGAGATCAAGGTACCGCCCGGGCATCTGTTCGTGATGGGCGACAACCGCGACAACTCGGCCGACAGCCGCGTGCCGGTACGCGCCGGCGGCGTCGGGCTGTTGCCGGTGGCGAACCTGGTCGGCCGCGTCGACGCCATCGTCGGCTCCTGGGATCTCGGCATGGAAAGCCAACCGCTGTGGACCTGGCCGTCGGGGCTGCGGCTGTCGCGGTTTTTCACCGGGGTGCATTGAAGCTGCCGCCGTCACCCTGAGGTGCTCGGCGCGCGGCGCCGAGCCTCGAAGGGCCTGGGCCGTTCGTCCTTCGAGGCTCGCTTCGCTCGCACCTCAGGATGACGGATTAACTGTTACCGCACCACGCCAGAAATACAGCACGGCTTGCGGTGCGGGCGCGGGATCTTGCTCTTGAGATAGCAGCGCGCCGCGGCGCCGACATAGCCGGGCCGCGCATAGGTCCAGGCGCGGCAGCGAGCGTCGGCCTCGCAGGCTTTCCGGCACGGCGCGCCGGCCGGGTCGCGCTCGGTGGCGAAAGTCTTGTAATCGCCGCCATGGCGGGCGATGGAATATTCCACCGGCCCTCGCCGCGGCTCGATCACGCCGGCGCCGCGAACACCCGACACGCAGCAATCGTCCGGCACGCGCGCGAGTAGATTCTTCTTCAGCCAGCAGGTGGCGAGCTTCCGCTTGGTGCGTGGATAAGAAAAGCTCCAGGCGCGACAGTGTGCGTCGTGTTCGCAACGCGTCGCGCAGGCCGCAGGGTCGCCCGAGCGGACCGCGAAGTTTGAATAGTTGCCGCCCGGGCGGTCGTAGCCGAGCTGAGCCTGCGCCGTGCCCGCAAGGCCGAGCATGACCAAGCAGCCGATCGCGACGCTTACAAGAAAACGCATGCCGTCAGCCGATCCGAACTCTGAGCCCAGCACCCCGCCGGCATGGTAGCGCATGGAATGCGCCTGCGTCTTGCGCCCGTCTTGCGCCCGTCTTGCGCGGCGCTATGTGCGCCGTCCCGCGCTGTCGTCGCCTGTCAAAAAAAATGCGCCCGCCGGAGGGGCCGGCGGGCGCTGGATCCGGCTTCGCGAGAGGGGATAATCGCGGGCGTCGGATCGCGGCCGACGAGAGGGATCGGCCGGTTGGGTCATTTTCGTTGGCGCATGATCGTTTCCGAAAGCCGGTTCCCACTTTTCGGGATCATGCGCGTGATTCAGCTGGCGAGGCGGGCGGGCCGGTCGATGCGCGGACGGCGGAAGCCGGGCTCGATCACCTTCGCGCTGCGGCTCGTGCGCCGCTCGTTCACGCGCTCGCGCAAGAGCTCGGTCGGATCTTCCCAGAACGGCTCGGAGAAGGCGTCGCGCAGGTCGGCGCGGGTGACCCCGATATCGGCCAGCATGTGGTTGTCGAGCCCGGCCAGCGCCCTCGCCTCGCGCCGGTGGCGCCGGGCGCGGGCGAAGTGCTGGAGCCAGCGGGTCACGAAGGCCAGCAGGCTAAAAAAGGCGCGCATCAGGGTGGCGCCGGCGACCGGAACAACGGGGATATTGGTGCTCATAGCGGTTCTCCATGCATTTCGCGGCTTTCGTGGGCTTGAGAAGGCCCCAAAGCCGGGCGCCGAAGACACCCGAAATCCCCACCCGAATTCTCCGGCACGCTGAAATATTGCACTGCAAGGATTGATTAGTGAAACGAATGTTTTTAATCTGATCGATCAGTTTTTGTCATTCCGGAGCGCCGCCAGTGGCGAGCCCGGAGCCTGCGCCCGGACGGCGCCCAAGCGCCGATCCCGGTGCGCCGTCGCGGAATGACGGGAAAGGGATGTGCCATGACCGCCTTGCTCGACATCGACCAGCTGCGCACCTTCATCGCCATCGCCGAGACCGGCAGCTTCACCCGCGCCGCCGAGGTGGTGAACAAGACGCAGTCGGCGGTGTCGATGCAGATGAAGCGGCTGGAGGAGCGCATCGAGCGGCCGATCTTCGCGCGCGACGGCCGCGCCTCCAAGCTGACCGAGGACGGCGCGCGCCTGCTCGACTATGCGCGGCGACTGGTCAAGCTCAATATCGAGACGGTGGCGGCCTTTTCTGATGCGGCACTGTCCGGGCGCGTGCGGCTGGGCGTGCCGGACGATTATGCCGACCGCTATCTGCCCGAAATCATGGCGCGCTTTGCCCGCGCCTATCCGAGCGTGGAATTGACCGTGGTCTGCGAGCCGACGGTGGCGCTCTTGCAGCGCATCGACGCGAACGAGGTCGATCTCGCCATCGTCACCAATTGCGAGGCCAAGCGCGCCTCCGAGACCTTCCGGCGCGAGCGGCTGTTGTGGGTGACGTCGAACCGGCATTCGATTCATCTCGAGCCGCGCCTGCCCCTGGCGCTCGGGCGGCCGAGTTGCATCTGGCGGCGCACGGCGATCGAGCGGCTGGAATCGATCGGCCGGCCCTACCGCGTGCTCTATTCGAGTTCGAACGCCGGCGCGGTGGCGGCCGCGGTGCTCGCCGGGCTCGCGGTGTC
The DNA here is from genome assembly GCA_963773305.1 of uncultured Pseudomonadota bacterium. Taxonomy (GTDB): domain Bacteria; phylum Pseudomonadota; class Alphaproteobacteria; order Rhizobiales; family Xanthobacteraceae; genus Pseudolabrys. The sequence goes on along the minus strand of CAVZAR010000002.1, from coordinate 223,913 downwards.
GGTGCTGCCGGAGTCCGGCCTGCGCCCCGGCATGCGCGTCTTGACCGCGGCGGAAGGCTTCCCCGACCTGTCGACCTGCCGCATCGGACTGGTGCGCAATGCGCATGAGGCTTCGGCGCTGGCCGATGCGCTGGCCGAGCACATCATCTCGTCGCTCGACAATTTGTCGGAAGCGGTGCAGGCGGCGGAGTGAGCTTCTTCACCTTTCCCCGCAAGCGGGGAGAGGGAAGAAGATCAATACGCATACTCGTCGTAGATCGGATCGATCGTGCCGCCCCACTCGCCGTGGTATTTCTCCAGCAGTTCCTCGGCCGGCGTCAGGCCGCGGGCGATCGACTCCTCGAGAGGCCGCAGATAGCGCGTCTCGTCGCGGCCGTTGCGGTCGAGCCGAGCGCGGCGGTTCAAGCCCTTGGCGGCGAGCCGCAGCGTCTCCTGCGCCAGCGTCAGCACGTTGCGATTGCCGATCTGCGCCTGGAAGCCGAGCTTGGGGACATCGTCGCGCAGCTTCTGTCGCTGCTCGGCGGTCCAGTGCCTGACCATGTCCCAGCAGGCATCGAGCGCCGTCTCGTCGTAGAGCAGGCCGACCCAGTAAGCCGTAAGCGACGGCAGCCGCCGCCACGGCCCGCCGTCGGCGCCGCGCATTTCCAGATAGCGCTTGAGCCGCACCTCCGGAAAAATCGTCGAGAGATGATTGGCCCAGTCGGAGATGCTCGGCTTTTCGCCCGGCAGTTCGGCGAGCTTGCCGGCGAAAAAATCGCGGAACGACTTGCCGGCGACGTCGATATAGCTGTCGCCGCGCTTGACGAAATACATCGGCACGTCGAGCGCGTAATCGACCCAACGCTCGAAACCCATGCCGTCCTCGAAAGCCCAAGGCAGCATGCCGGACCGGTCGGCGTCGGTGTCGGTCCAGATGTGCGAGCGGAACGAGAGGAAACCGTTCGGCTTGCCCTCGGTAAAAGGAGAGTTGGCGAACAGCGCGGTCGCCACCGGCTGCAGCGCGAGCGACACGCGCAGCTTCTTGACCATGTCGGCTTCGTCGGAAAAGTCGAGATTGGTCTGCACCGTGCAGGTGCGGTACATCATGTCGAGGCCGAGCGAGCCGACCTTCGGCATATAGGCGGTCATGATCTTGTAGCGGCCTTTCGGCATCACCGGCATGTCTTCGCGGTGCCAGTTCGGCGTCATGCCGATGCCGAGAAAGCCGATGCCGAGCGGCTTCGCCACCTCGCGCAATTGCGCCAGATGCGCCATCAGCTCGGCCGCGGTCTGATGCACGGTCTCGAGCGGCGCGCCCGACAGTTCGAACTGGCCGCCCGGCTCGAGCGAAATCGCGCCGCCGCCGGTGACGTCGAACATGCCGATGATGTTGTCCTCCTCCATGATCGGCTCCCAGCCGAGCAGGTCGTGCATGCCTTCGAGCAGCGCGCGGATCGAGCGCTGGCCGGCATAAGGCACCGGCCAGTGGTCTTCCACCGTGAAGGCGAACTTCTCGTGCTCGGTGCCGACCCGGAACTGGTCCGCCGGCTTGCAGCCCGCTTCGAGCCAGGCGACGAGCTCGTCGCGCGACCCGATGGGCGTCATGTCGATCTGGTCACGAGCCATATAAAATCCCGGCGGAGCGAAAGGCGCGGACCTTACACATGGGAACCGGGAAAGGGCAATGTAACTGTCCTATGTCATTCCGGGACACCTGATCCGCGGCTATGCTTCGCGCGACCCACGTGGGCGCAAAATAATCCGAGGCGAACCGCAGGAAGATTAGGAATATTTGGGGCCTGAAGACGGTTCCCATTTTGTTCTTCCCCTCTTAACGCAACTGCTCTATTGGTTCTCGGCCATGCCGCAATTCTCGCCCGCCCAGGACCAAGCTCTCAAAGCGGTGGCCGATTGGCTCAAAGCCAAGCCGGGCGCGAACGATATGCCTCAGGTATTTCGCCTGTTCGGCTATGCCGGCACCGGCAAGACCACGCTCGCGCGCCACATTGCCGACAGCGCCGACGGCGAGGTGAAGTTCGCGGCCTTCACCGGCAAGGCCGCGAGCGTCATGCGCGGCAAGGGCTGCCACGGCGCCTCCACCATCCACGGGCTGATCTACCGCGCACGCGAGAGCGGCGAGGAAATCCCGAGCTTCGATCTGTGGGACGAGGCGCCGGCGTCCAAGGCAGAGCTCATCATCATCGACGAGTGCTCGATGGTGGACGAAGAGCTCGGCCGCGACCTGCTCTCGTTCGGCGTGCCGGTCTTGGTGCTGGGCGACCCGGCGCAGCTGCCGCCGATCAGCGGCGGCGGTTTCTTCACCGAGGCCGAGCCGGACGTGATGCTGACCGAAGTGCACCGGCAGGCGCAAGACGATCCGATCGTGCGGCTATCGATGGATATCCGCGCCGGCGACTATCTCGAGCCCGGCCGCTATGGCGAGACCGAGGTCGTGGCCAAAGGCGACCTCGATCCGCAGCGCGTGCTCGAGGCCGACCAGGTGCTGGTGGGCAGGAACGCCACGCGGCGCGCCTACAACGCCAGAATGAGAGAACGGCGCGGCTTCGACGATGCCATGCCTTCGGCGGGCGACAAGCTGGTCTGCCTGCGCAACAACCGCAAGAAGGGCCTGTTCAACGGCGGGCTATGGACGGTGAAGGAGCGTGGCAGCCGCAAAGGCGGCAGCAAGACCGGCATCATGAGCATGCGGCTTTTACCCGACGACGAGACCGCGACGCGCGGGGTGAAAGTGTCGGTGCGGCCGGAATGCTTCACCGGCGGCATCGAGAAAGTCGATTGGCCGCGGCGCAAGCCTTACGACGAGTTCGACTACGGCTACGTGCTCACCGTGCACAAGGCGCAGGGCTCGCAATGGGACGACGTCGTGCTGTTCGATGAAAGCTTCGCCTTTCCGGACAGCCGCGAGAGATGGCTTTATACGGGGGTGACCAGGGCGGCGAAGAGATTGACGGTGGTGGTTGGTTGATTCCAGAGGTGAAACGTTCTCGCTTACCCTCTCCCCTTGTGGGAGAGGGTGGCGAGCCGGAGCGATAGCGAAGGCGAGCCGGGTGAGGGGTCCGTGCCACAATTTGACTCCGCCCCCTCACCCGCCCTCGCTCGGCTTCGCCTCCGCTCGGGCACCCTCTCCCACAAGGGGAGAGGGGAAGAGAGCTCGCCGCACCGCTTCCAACTCACTTCCCTTGCGCCGCGATCCTGCGCCGATGCGCGAACGGCAGCACCGCGAGCGCCACCGCGGTAAAGACGGCGCCGGCGATGAAGGTGCCGTCGGGGCCGATCACATCCCACAAGGCCCCGGCAATGATGCTGGCCAGCAGCATGGCAAGCCCGCTCACCAAATTGAACACGCCGAAGGCGGTGCCGCGCAGGTTCTCCGGCGCGGTGTCGGCGACCAGCGCCTGCAGCAGCCCTTGCGTCAGCCCCATGTGCAGGCCCCACACCGCGACGCCGATCATCACCAAGGCGACTCCGCCGCTGAACGCCAGAATCAGGTCGGCGACGATCAGCAGCGCGAAGCCGGCGATCAGCAGCCGGTAGCGGCCGATGGTGTCGGACAGCGCGCCGGCCGGCCAGGCCGTGAGCGCATAGACCACGCTCATGACCACCATTACCGTCGGCACCAGCGTGACAGGCACGCCGACCGACTTGGCGCGCAATAAAAGGAATGCTTCGCTGAAGCGCGCGAGCGTGAAGATGGCGGCAACGCCGACGACGACCCAATAGCCGATGTCGAGGCGGGCAAGCTCGGCACGCGACAACGGCGATTGCAGGCGCTTGGCGCGCTTCTTGCCCTTGGGCTCGCGCACGAACAACACGATCGTGGCGACCGAAGCGAAGGCTGGGATCACCGCGATCCAGAATACGGCGCGGTAATTGTCGGCGAGCAGCGCCATGAAGGCGATCGCCAGCGCGGGACCCGCCACCGCGCCGACGGTGTCGAGCGTCTGGCGCAGGCCGTAAGACGTCCCGCGCAAATCGGCGGGCGTCAGGTCGGCGATCAGCGCGTCGCGCGGCGATCCGCGGATGCCCTTGCCGACCCTGTCGATGAAGCGCGCGCCGGCCACCCAGGCGATGCTAGGCGCGAGCGGGAAGATCGGCTTACTGAGCGCGGCGAGGCCGTAGCCGACCGCGGTCAGCCATTTGCGTTTTCCCAGATAGTCGCTGAGCGCCCCGGAGAATACCTTGGTGATGGCGGCGGTCGCTTCCGCGATGCCCTCGATGATGCCGACATCGAGCGTGGAGGCGCCCAGCACGCTGACCAGATAAAGCGGCAGCAGCGCATGGATCAGCTCGGAGGAAGAATCCATGAACAGGGAGACCAGCCCGAGCGCCCAGATGCTGCCGGGGATCTCGCGCCAGCGGAAGAGGGAGCGGGGTTTCGGGGCGGAGGACATTCGGCAGCTCAACGCGCGATGCTCAAAATCAGTTCGGATATTCGGAGCGAGCGAATTATAACGAGCCGCGAGGCATTCTCTCTTCCCCTCTCCCCGCTGGGGAGAGGGCGGCGAGCGCGGAGCGTAAGCAAAGCGCGAGCCGGGTGAGGGGGCAAAAGCGTATCGAGAGGCACTTGCCCCCTCACCCGCCCTCGCTCGGCTTCGCCTCCGCGAGGGCACCCTCTCCCCAGCGGGGAGAGGGCAAAGCGAGCGCGCGGCACCGCCCGGAAAATTCTACGCCGCCGCCTTCTGCTTGGGCGGGGCAAAGCGTGTGTAGAAGCGCTCGTCCTTGGCCGCCATGTCGATCAGCAGCTTGGGCGGCGCGAAGCGGGGCCCGAATTTCTGCGCGAACTTCTGCGCCAGCGCGACGAATTTCTTGGTGCCCATCATGTCGATATAGGAGAGCGTGCCGCCGGTGAACGGCGCGAAGCCCCAGCCGAGGATGGAGCCGACGTCGGCCTCGCGCACGTCGGTGACCACCTTGTCCTCGAAGGTGCGCGCGGCTTCCACCGCCTGCGTGATCAGGAAGCGCTGCTTCAACTCCTCGACGTCGATCGCCTCGATCTCGTCGCGCGTGAGCCGCTTCGGCAGGATGTCGGCGAGCCCCGGCCACAGCCGCTTCGGCCCGTTCTGCGGATAGTCGTAGAAACCCTTGCCGTTCTTGCGGCCGAAGCGGCCGTTCTTCTCGACCATGTCTTCCAACAGCTTCTTCTGCCCCTGGTTGATGGCCTTGGGTCCGAGATCGGCCTCGGTCGCGCGTACGATCTTGAGGCCGAGGTCGAGCGCGGTCTCGTCGGTGAGTGCGAGCGGGCCGACCGGCATGCCGGCCATGCGCGCGCTGGTCTCGATCATGGCGGCCGGAATGCCTTCCAGCAGCATCAGATGGCTTTCCAGCAGATAGTTGATTACGCAGCGGTTGGCGTAGAAGCCGCGCGAGTCGTTCACCACGATCGGGGTCTTGCGGATCATGCGCACGAAGTCGAGCGCGACGGCGAGCGCCTTGTCGCCGGTTTCCTTGCCGAGGATGATCTCGGTCAGCATCATGAGCGCGACCGGCGAGAAGAAATGGATGCCGATGAAGCGCTCGGCATCCTTGAATTCGGAGGCGAGCGACGTGATCGGCAAGGTGGAGGTGTTGGAGGCGAGAATGGCGTCGTCGGCCAGCACGGCTTCGATCTTCTTGAACACCTCGGCCTTGATCTTGCGGTCCTCGAACACCGCCTCGATCACCAGCGCGCAATCCTTGAGCGCGCCGTAGTCGGCGGTCGGCGTGATCTTTTCCAAGAGCGCGTCGCGGTCGGGGCCCTTCATGCGGCCCTTCATGACGCGGTCGGAGAGCGCCTTGGCGAGGCCGGCCTTACCCTTGTCGGCGGCCTCCTGGTCGCGGTCGATCAGCACGACCTGGATGCCGACGGCCGCGCTTACCTGCGCGATGCCGGCGCCCATGAAGCCGGCGCCGACGATGCCGATCTTTTTCAGATTGGACGGCCCGACGTTCTGCGGCCGGCGCGCGCCTTTGTTGAGCTCCTGCATGGAGACGAACAGCGAGCGGATCATGGCGGCTGCTTCCGGCGAGCGCAGGATCTTGGCGAACCAGCGCGACTCGATGCGCAGCGCGGTGTCCATATCGACCAGCAGGCCTTCATAAACCACCTGCAGGATGGCGCGCGCGGCCGGATAATTGTCGTAGGTCTCGCGCCGGTAGATGGCGTTGGCCGGCGGGAAGGTCATCATGCCGGCCTTGGAATAGACCGGGCCGCCGGGCAGGCGGAAACCCTTCTCGTCCCACGGCTTGACCGCCTTGCCGCCGGCCTTGATCCAGTCCTTGGCGGCTTTGATCAGCTCGGCCTGCGGCACGACGTTGTCGACCAGCTTCATGGCCTTGGCGCGGTCGACGCGCAGGTCCTGGCCCTTGAGCAGGAATTGCAGCGCGTCGGCGGGCGGGATCATGCGCGCGATGCGCTGGGTGCCGCCGGCGCCGGGGAACAGGCCGACCTTCACCTCGGGCAGGCCGAGCCGCGTCTTCGGATTGTCGGAAGCGACGCGGTGATGGCAGGCAAGGCACAGTTCGAAGCCGCCGCCCATGGCGGTGCCGTTGATGGCGGCGACCCACGGCTTGCCGGATTTTTCAAGCTGCCGGTAGATGACCGAAACCTTGCGGCTTTCATCGAACACCATCTTATTGGCGGCCTCTTCGCCCTCGCGCTTGACGAGGTCCGTATAGGTGACGCTCATGCGCTCGAGCATGGTGAGGTCGGCGCCGCCGCAGAACGTGTCTTTTCCAGAAGTAACGACCGCGCCCTTGATGGCGGCGTCGCCGGCAACCTTGTCGACGAGCTGAGCAAGCTCCTCGGTGACGGAGGCGTCGATCACGTTCATCGAGCGGCCGGCCATGTCCCAGGTGAGAAGCGCAATGCCGTCGGCGTCGATGTCGAGTTTGAAGTTGGTCATTAGCGTTGCCTCTTGCTCCAGTTCACCTCTCCCCTTGGGAGAGGTCGGATCGCGAAGCGATCCGGGTGAGGGGTTACAAATTATCGAGAGTCTTAGACCCCCTCACCCCGACCCTCTCCCCACAGGGGAGAGGGAGCGCGCCTGTGTTCGTCGCGATCTTGAATACCATCTCAATACGGCTCGCCATTCTTGTGCGTGTAGCGGAAGCCCTTGTCGTCGCGCGTCACCATCATATCGATGTCGGAATAATGCGCGCGCTCGGATTTGGCGCGCGTGCCGACCTCGAGAAAGACGGCGTCGCGACTGGAGCGGTTGACAATGCAGTGCCCATTGGCGACGCCGGCCTTCCAAGCCGCGGCCTCGCCCGGCTTGAGCACGGTTTCGCCGGCGTCCTCGACCAGCACGACTTCGCCTTCCAGCATGTAGACGAACTCGTCCTCGTTCTCGTGCCAATGGCGCTGCGAGGAGGCGGCGCCCGGCTTGAGCGTGCAGAGGTTGACGCCGAAATGCGTGAGGCCGGCGGCGCGGCCCATGCGCTTGCGCGCGCGGCCTTCGACCGCCTTGTTGAACGGCGCCGGATAATTGGTCGCCGTATCGAGCGGGATGGCGGCGATGTCGAGCTTGGGCATTCCGTGATCTTAGCCTCGCCGTTATGCGTTCCCCTCCCCACCACTCGCTTCGCTCGCGGGGGGAGGGGAAAACATCTGCCGTACCAAACTGAGCACCATTTAGCCGTGCTCACACCCGCTCGATGATGGTCGCCGTCCCCATGCCGATGCCGATGCAGAGCGTGACCAGCGCGGTGGAAAGATCGCGCCGCTCCAGTTCGTCCAGCACGGTACCGAGGATCATGGCGCCGGTGGCGCCGAGCGGATGACCCATGGCGATGGCGCCGCCGTTGACGTTGATCCTGTCGTGCGGAATGTCGAGCGCCTGCATGTAGCGCAGAACCACCGAGGCGAAGGCCTCGTTGAGCTCCCACAGGTCGATGTCGCTCGTCTTCATGCCGGCGCGCTTGAGCGCCTTCTCGCTCACCGGGATCGGCCCGGTCAGCATGATGGCCGGCTCCGAGCCGATATTGGCGAAGGCCTTGATGCGCGCGCGCGGTTTGAGGCCCGCGGCTTTACCGGCTTCCTTGCTGCCGATCAGCACCGCGGCGGCGCCGTCGACGATGCCGGAGGAATTGCCCGGCGTGTGCACGTGGTTGATGGTCTCGACTTCCGGATAGCGCTGGATGGCGACCGAGTCGAAGCCGCCCATCTCGCCCATCTGCACGAAGGAAGGCTGCAGCGAGGCCAGCGTCTGCATGGTGGTGGACGGGCGCATGTGCTCGTCCTTGGCCAGGATGGTAAGGCCGTTGACGTCCTTGACCGGGATCACCGAGTTCTTGAAGCGGCCCTCTTCCCAGGACTGGCCGGCGCGCTTCTGGCTCTCGACCGCGTATGAATTGACGTCGTCGCGCGAGAAGCCGTACTTGGTGGCGATCAAGTCCGCTGAAATGCCCTGCGGCAGGAAATAGGTCTCGACCGCGATGGACGGGTCCATCGGCCAAGCGCCGCCGGCGGCGCCCATGCCGACGCGGCTCATCGATTCGACGCCGCCGCCGACGGTCATATCGTGCTGGCCCGACATGACCTGGGCGGCGGCGAAATTGACCGCGTCGAGCCCGGAGGCGCAGAAGCGGTTGATCTGCACGCCGGGCACCTGGTCGCCCAAGCCCGCAACAAGCGCGGAGGCGCGCGCGATGTCACCACCGGCCTCGCCCACCGGATCGACGCAGCCGAGTATCACGTCGTCGACCATTTCGGGCGTGAGATGGTTGCGCTGCTTGAGCGCGCCGAGCGCCTGCGAGGCCAGATTGAGCGCCGTGACTTCGTGCAGCGCGCCGTCCTGCTTGCCGCGTCCGCGCGGGGTGCGCACGGCGTCGTAGATGAATGCGTCGGCCATGATGCAGCTTCTCCTTCTTTACCCTCTCCCCTTGTGGGAGAGGGAAAGCGTGCCCGCGGTTTGCGCTAAATCATCGCAACAGATCACAAACTCCGCGCGATCAGCAGTTTCATGATCTCGTTGGTGCCCGCGTAGATGCGGAAGACGCGCGAGTTGCGGTACATGCGCGAGATCGGATATTCGTCCATATAGCCATAGCCGCCGAACAATTGCAGGCAGCGGTCGATCACTTTCGCTTGCATATCGGTGAGCCGGTATTTGGCCATCGAAGCGGTCACGGTGTCGAGCTGGCGCGCGATGTGGCGCTCGATACAGTAATCGAGGAACACCTTGGCGATGGTGGTCTCGGTCTTGCACTCGGCAAGCTCGAACTGGGTGTTCTGGAACTCGATGATCTTCTTGCCGAAGGCCTGGCGCTGCTTGACGTAGTCGATGGTGAGCGCGAGCGCCCGCTCCATCATCGCGACCGCGTGTACGGCGACGATCAATCGCTCTTGCGGCAGGTCCTTCATGAGCTGATAGAAGCCCTGCCCTTCCTCGGTGCCGAGCAGGTTCTCGGCCGGCAGCTTCACATCCTCGAAAAACAATTCCGAGGTGTCGGCGGAATCCATGCCGAGCTTCTTGAGCTTGCGGCCGCGGCGGAAGCCGGGCGCGTCGTCGGCCTCCACCACCATCAACGAAGTGCCCTTGGCGCCGGCCTTGGGATCGGTCTTGGCCACCACGATGATCAGATTGGCGTGCTGGCCGTTGGTAATGAAGGTCTTGGAACCGTTGAGCACGTAGCCGTTGCCGGACTTTTCGGCCTTGGTGCGGACACCTTGGAGGTCGGACCCGGTGCCGGGCTCGGACATGGCGATGGCGCCGACCAGTTCGCCGGTGGCGAGCTTGGGCAGCCAGCGTTTTTTCTGCTCTTCGGTGCCGTAATTGAGGATGTAGGGGGCGACGATGCCGGAATGCAAAGGCGCCCCGAAGGCGTCGAACCCGGCCAGCGCATATTCGCGATTGATCACAGCCTCATGCGCGAAGGTACCGCCGGACCCGCCATATTCCTCCGGCATGGTGGCGCATAGCAGGCCGGCCGAACCCGCCTTGGTCCAGACCTCACGGTCGTACATGCCTTCTTCGTGCCATTTGTCGATATGGGGCACGAATTCGTCGGCAATGAAGCGGCGGGCCTGCTCCTCGAGCAGGACGACGTCTTCGCCCATCCAGGCCGGGCGCGGGAGGTTGAGGGCGTCCATGGCTGAATCACCTAGCGCGCCGCTTGGGAGCCGGCAAGGCACCTCGTATTTCCCGCCCCCCCGCGAGCACTTGCGAGCGGCGGGGAGGGGTCGGGGGTGGGGGGAAGGCGCCAAAATACCCCCACCCCGCCCGCCTCTGCTGACGCGGAGTTTATCATCGGGCCGGCCTTTGGCCGGACCCGTTGGGCGGGCGACCCTCCCCACCGCTGCGCGGGGGGAGGGTTAGCGCGGCCATAGCCCACGCGACCGACTATTTCTTCGCCCCGTGGTCGGGATCCTTGACGTTCGGGATCTTGGCGATCTCGACATTGACCAGCTTGCCGCCGACCTTCTCGACCTTGCGCACATAGACCGTCTGCACGATGTCGCGCGTGGCCGGATCGATCGAGATCATGCCGCGCGGGCTTTGCCACTTCATGCCCTTGGCGGCGGCGATCAGCTTGTCCGCGTCGGTATTACCCTTGGTCTTCTTCAGCGCGGCATAGATCAGATGCATGCCGTCCCAGGCGCCGACCGCGAAGAAGTCCGGGTTGCGGCCGGCGGCTGCATTGTAGGCCTTCACGAAGGCCGCGTTCATCTTCGACTTGTGGTTATAGTCGTAGTTGCCCGACGTGATGATGCCTTCCGCGATATCGCCCATGCTCTTGAGCGCGTGCTCGTCGGTGATCTCCATCTGCCCCATCACCTTGGTCTTCTTCGGATCGATGCCGCGCTCGGCGATCGCCTTGCCGAAAGCGCCGGGCTGCGCACCGCCTGGGATCATCACGAAGATGCCCTGCGGGTCGATGTCTTTGGCGCGCTGCACGAAGGCGGAGAAGTCCGGATTTTTCACCGGCATGCGTACCGAGCCGACGATCTGACCGCCGGCCGCTTTGAAGCCGGCCTGGAACGAGCGCTCGGCGTCGTGCCCGGGGCCGTAGTCGGTGACCATGGTATAGGCCTTCTTGACACCGCCGTGCGACGCCGCCCAGTGGCCGAAGGCGTAGTTCAACTGCGGAATGGTCATCGAAGTGCGTGCCATGTAGGGCGACTTGGTGGTGACGATCGATGTCGCGGCGTTCATCAGCACCATGAACTTCTTGCCTTCCTTCGACACGGCGCCGGCGGCAATGCCGTTGGGCGTCAGGATGAAGCCGGTGATGATGTCGACCTTGTCGCGTGTGACCAGTTCCTGCGCCAGGCGCTTGGCGACCGGCGGATTGATGCCACCGACGTCCTTGCGGATAATCTCGATCTTCTTGCCGGCGACCGTGTCACCGTTCTGCTTCATGAACAGCTTGATGGCGTCGTCCTGCATCTTGGCGGCGTCGGCGAACTGACCGGAATAGGGCTCGATGACGCCGATCTTGATGGTCTGCTGCGCCTGCGCGGCCGAGCCCATGAGCAAGGCTGCGGCAATGACGAAAAGCGATTTTCGTGTTTTGCTCATTCGATGTCCTCCCCCATAGCCGTTCCGGGAACCGACGGCTTTGGCAGCAGCTTAGCGGCAACCGCGCGCGCCGTCACGCAAGGCGGAACGGGCGGGGCGCTGGAAGAAAAGAACCTTCGCGTGCTACCACCACGGAACGCGAAGCCGGGATTCGAAAAGCATGCACTCTGAAACCGACGGCGGGGCCGCTTACGGCGTCGAGTCCGCCTATGCCTGGCGGCGGCTGGCAACCGCGCTCGCGATCAGCACCGTTGGCGGCGTGGGCATGTGGTCTTTCGTCGTCGCGCTGCCCGCCATCCAGGCCGACTTCGCCGTCGACCGCGCCGAGGCGGCGCTGCCCTATACGCTTGCCATGCTCGGCTTCGGCGGCGGCGGCGTGCTGATGGGCCGGCTCGCCGACCGCTACGGCATCGCGGTGCCGATGACGATCGGATCGCTCGCGCTCGGTCTCGGCTATATCGCCGCCGGACTGTCGGCGAGCCTATGGCAGGTCGCGCTCGCGCACGGTTTCCTGATCGGCTTCGGCTGCTCGGCCACCTTCGGCCCGCTGATGGCCGACATCTCGCACTGGTTCATGCGCCGGCGCGGCATCGCGGTCACGATCTGCGCCGCCGGCAACTACCTCGCCGGCACGCTGTGGCCGCCGGTGGTGCAGCATGCCATCGCCGGCTACGGCTGGCGCGCGACCCATATCGGCATCGGCATCTTTCTGGTCGCGACCATGCTGCCGCTCACTTATGCGCTGCGCCGGCGCATCGAAGTTGGCCACACCGCGGCGGCAAGCTCCCAGGCCGCGCAGCGCCGGGCCGACATGCCGTTTTCGCCGCTGACGCTGCAAATTCTGCTATGCGTCGCCGGCGTCGGCTGCTGCGTCGCCATGGCGACGCCGCAGGTGCACATTGTCGCCTATTGCGGCGATCTCGGCTACGGCGTGGCGCGCGGCGCGGAGATGCTGTCGCTGATGCTCGGGCTCGGCATCATCAGCCGCGTCACCTCCGGCTTCATCGCCGACAGAATCGGCGGCGTGCGCACGCTGCTGCTCGGCACGCTCCTGCAGGCGGTCGCGCTCACGCTCTATCTAATGTTCGACAGCCTGTTCTCGCTTTACGTCATCTCGGGCCTGTTCGGCCTGTTCCAAGGCGGCATCGTGCCGAGCTATGCCATCATCGTGCGCGAATATTTTCCGCCCCGGGAAGCCGGCACGCGCGTCGGCCTGGTGATGCTGGCGACGCTGTCCGGCATGGCGCTGGGCGGCTGGCTGGCGGGGGCGATCTTCGATGCCACCGGCTCCTACCAGGCCGCCTTCATGAACGGCATCGCCTGGAACCTGTTGAACATGTCGATCATGACCTGGCTCCTGCTGCGCACGCGGCGGCGCCCGGCCCTGGCGGCCGGCGTGTGACATCACGCCGCCCGTGCCTATTGGGAAAATTTCGCGCCTTCTGCGAAAATCACGACACTTTTTCTACCGTGGCGCTAAATTAGGGTGGCTCAGGTTGTGCCGCTTATTGACAAACCCGTTCCGTAAAAAGAAAAGAGCGCTGCCGGGGACAGGTGGGGACCGTCCATTGATGCAATTTTCCAATGCGCGCCCGGATGTGATCCGCGCGATCAGTCAGCGCTGGCTGCTCAAGTTCTGGCAGCGGCACCTGAACGGCGACCGCGTGCCGCGCTGGCAGACCGTAGAGGCACACGAGCTCACGCACATATCCGCCGGTCTGAGCCTGCTCGACGTGGTCGACGGCGACGGGGGCGTGCGCTTCCAGATTCGCTTCCATGGCGAGGCGGTCGGCCGGGTGTTCGGCTCGCGCGACTGCCGCGGGCTGTTTCTGCACGAGAGCAAGCGCGAGCCGGCGCGGTCGCAGGAGTTGGCGCCCTACCGGCAGACGGTCGCGAGCGGCCAGCCGGTCTATTTGATCCAAGACGTCGCCGACGGGCGGGGCCGGCTGGTGCATTACGAGCGGCTGCTGTTGCCGTTCACCCGTGACGGCGCCAAGGTCGACCGTATCCTCACCTCGTTCGAGTTCGTCTGCCCGGACGGCGCCTTCGACACCGACGGCATGATGGGAGAGTCGCCGGTGCCGCCGGCGCTCAAGCTGTCGGCGACTATAGACGCGCAGGCGGTCGGCTAATTTATATTGCGCATGATCTTGTCCGAAAACCGGTTCCCGTCCTCGATCGGGGCCGAGGACATGCTTTTCGGGATCATGCGCTAACCGGCTCCACCACGCGGCGGTAGAGGTGCCAGGTCGTGTGGCCGAGCACCGGCAGTGTCACGATGAGCCCGACGAAGAACGGCAACGCCGACACGATCAGCAGCACGACCACCACCGCCGCCCAGCCGATCATCGGCGCGGGGTTGCTCACGACCGCGCGCACGCTGGTGATCATGGCGGTGACGAAATCGACGTCGCGGTCGATGAGCAACGGAAACGACACCACCGTGATCGAAAACAGGATGAGCGAGATCACCGCGCCTTCCGCGTTGCCGACCAGCAGAAACGCGAGCCCCTCGTTGGTCGAGAGCACGACCGCGATGAATTGCCGGATGGTCGTGAACGAGGCGTGCAGGCCGAAGAACAGCGCCATCAGCATGCGGGCCTGATACATCCACATGATGAACATGAACACGGAGACGAAGGCCATCCAGCCGACTTCGCTGCGGGCGCGGATGGATGCCACGACGATGCGCAGCGAGGGCTTGTCGCCCTGCTCGCGGCAGCGGCTGCCGACATAGAGCGAGACGGCGGCGAACGGCCCGACCAGCGCGAAGCCGGCGGCGAGCGGATAGGCGAGATAGGTCATGTGCAGCGCGGTAATGCACAGCACGATCAAGATGCCGCCGGCGGCGTAGAAGGCGCCGACGCCCAGGCCCCAGAGCGGCAGCGCCTGGAAATCGCGCAGGCCCGCGCCCAGCGCATCGATCACGTCGCCCGCCGCGATGCGCCGCACGACCGGATCGGTCTTGCCGGAAATGGTGCTCGCCATGGCGTTGCCGCTCTCCCCATGTCTTTTCAGCATGAAAGCCGCAGCACCGGAGGGGCGCCTTGACCGGGATCAATTGCAAGGGCACCCGCCGCCGGTTGTCAGAAGCGGCAAGGCCGGGGATAATGGCGCAAATGGCGCCGGATTCGTGCGCCGCTGCAACTCGGGTAAAAGGGGGAAACGGACATGGCCAAGACGGTCAATGCGCGGAGTTCTGCAAAAAGCGGTCCGCACACTCCCATGGTCTCGGATTACGGCCTGGCGCTCGCCGTCTACGTTCTCTACCTGGCGGGCTTTTTCACCGGCGTGACAGCGGTGATCGGCGTCATCATCGCCTACATGCAAACCGAGCGGTCCGACGAAATCGCGCAGACGCATTTCCGCTTCCAGGTGAAGACCTTCCTGATCGGCCTGCTGTACCTCTTCGTGTCCGCCATCACCTTCCACATCGGAATCGGCGCGCTGGTGCTGCTGTGGTGGTTCGTGTGGACGGTGGTGCGCTGCGTCAAGGGCCTGCTCGCCCTGAACGCGGGCGAGCCGATCGCCGAGCCCGATTCCTGGCTGTTCGGCTAGCGCATGAGCGTGCGAAGCCTCGCCATCGTTCTCGCGCTCGCCATCGCCGCGGTGAGCGCACCGGCTGCGGCGCAACAGCAACCCGACAGCAAAGAGGTCAAGGCCAAGATCGTCTGCGGCTCGCATTCGGCCGATCCGCACAAGCTCCGGCCGTTCGACCTGCATCTGACCTTCACCGTGTCGGGACCACTGTGGACCAGCACGGTCAAGGACGAGCGCGGCAACGAGCGCTTCCTCGGCATCCTGTCGCCGTCCGGCACCATGCTGATCGTCGGCGAGGGTAAGGCCACCGACGGCGCGACCTGGACCTACGAATTCTCCGGCAAGAAGAAAGACGGCCTGACCATCGTGCGGGGCAGCCTCAATTCGGACAAGCCGAAAGGCAGCCGCATCTGCTCGCTGGCGTTTTAGGTGCTGCCGAAGCCTTCTGGCGCTCCGCTACCGGCCGTGTTATTTTTACATAATTTCCGGGGGCGGCAATGATTTCACGTATCCTTGGAATTCTCGCATTTGTCTCACTGCTTTCGGCCTGGTGCACCGGCGCGGCTTTGGCCGAGCGGCGCGTGGCACTGGTCATCGGCAATTCCGCCTACCAGAACGTCACGCCCCTGCCCAATCCCGCGCGCGACGCGGCGGCCATCGCCGCCATGCTCAAGCAGGCGCACTTCGACGTGGTGCTGAGCGAGAGCAATCTCGGCAATCTCAAGATGCGCCGCAGCTTGCGCGAGTTCGCCCGCAAGGCGCAGCACGCCGACATCGCGGTGGTCTATTACGCCGGCCACGGCATCGAGGTCGACGGCACCAACTATCTGATCCCGGTCGACGCCGAGCTCGGAAGCGATTTGGCGGTATATGACGAGGCCATCCCGCTCGACCGCATCGTCGAATTGCTGGAGCCGGTGCGCCGCCTGCGCCTGATCATTCTCGATGCGTGCCGCGAGAATCCATTCACCAAGAAGATGGTCCGCACCCTCGCCACGCGCTCCGTCGGCCGCGGGCTGGCCAAGGTCGAGGTGACGAGCACCGACACGGTGGTGGCTTTCGCGGCCAAGGCCGGCATGACGGCGGAGGACGGCGACGGCGATCATAGTCCGTTCGCGCGGGCCCTGCTCGACAATTTGACCGTACCCGGTCTCGACCTGCGCATCGCCTTCGGCCGTGTGCGCGACGAGGTCATGAAGAGCACCAACCGCCGGCAGGAGCCTTACGTCTACGGCTCGATCGGCGGCTCGACCGTCGCATTAGTGCCCGAGCCGAAGGCGCCGGTCGCTGCCGCCAAGCCGGCCCCCTTGAACGAGCCGCTCAGCAACGTTTTGGCCCGCGACTACGAGTTCGCCGAGCGCATCGGCACCAAGGAGGCGTGGCAGTCGTTCTTGAAAGTGCACAAGGCCGGGCTTTATGCCGACCTCGCGCGCGCGGCGCTCGACAAGCTCACCGCGGCCCAGGCCGCCGCCAAGCAGGGCAAGGTCCCAGCGCCGATCGTGGTCGCCAAGACCGCGCCGTCGGCCTCCGTTCAGCGCAACCTGGCGCCGGCGATCGGGGAAGCCGATGTCGCCAGATTGCTGCAACTGCATCTCAAACGACTCGGCTGCGATCCCGGCTCGGTCGACGGTGACTGGACCAAGCAGTCGCAGCGCGCCTTACAACAATTCAACAAACGTG
The DNA here is from genome assembly GCA_963773305.1 of uncultured Pseudomonadota bacterium. Classification (GTDB taxonomy): domain Bacteria; phylum Pseudomonadota; class Alphaproteobacteria; order Rhizobiales; family Xanthobacteraceae; genus Pseudolabrys. The sequence continues at coordinate 207,195 of CAVZAR010000002.1, read as the reverse complement.
CTCATACCTCGCTTGACGTGAAGGTGGCATCGCTCAACGCACTTGATGTGGTCACGCAGCACAAGGACCGCGTCTGCCCGCTGGAATGCGGCAAGGGCACCAAGGCCGAGGGTGACCGTTGCGTGGCGGTCGCCTGCCGGCGCGGCTACGTGCGCAACAAGGATGGCGATTGCGAACGCGAGACGCGCAAAGCGCAGGCGCCTCCGGCGGCACACAAGGAAAATAGTGGCAGCGGGCAAATCTTTTGCGATGTGATGAGGATGCCGCCCCGTGCCCAAGGGGTGTCGCCTAGGCCGTTCTGCGCCGACACAGTTCGGGCTGACTCGAGAACAGCAGTCATATCCTGTCCTTAGCGACGACCGGCCCATTAATTGTTGGGACGTGTAGAGTAAGGAAGCGTCTTGCGAGCCGGATAGTTAGCCCCGTCGAGCCTTGTGGCTCGTGGATGGCGGACTAAAACCCTTCGTCCGGCACTTCCATCATGCTGCCCGCGCCCGCCTGGATGCGCGCCAGGTGCGTCGCCGTTTCGGGCAGCATGCGCTCCATGAAGAAGCGCGCGGTGACGAGCTTGGCGCCCATCGCCGAGCCGGCACCGTTCTTCTGCGGCGACTTGTTGTTCGCGACTTGGCAGCCGCTTCCGCGATGCGCGCCCACATGTAGCCGAGCGCCACCAGCCCGAACAGGTGCATGAAATCGTAGGAGCCCGCGCCGGCGTTGTCGGGTTTCGCCATGGCGTTCTGCATGAACCACATGGCGGCCTGCTGCAAATGGCCGAGCGCGGTGCCGAGCGGTGCGAGATAAGGCTTCATCGCCTCGTCGGAGCCCTTCTCTTTGATATAGCCCTGCACCTCGCCCATGAAAGCCATGAGCGCGCGGCCGCCGTCCTTGCCCAGCTTGCGCCCGACCAGGTCGAGCGCCTGGATGCCGTTGGCGCCCTCGTAGATCTGCGCGATGCGGGCGTCGCGCACGAACTGCTCCATGCCGTGCTCGGCGATATAGCCGTGGCCGCCGAACACCTGCTGCGCCATCACCGCGTTCTGAAAGCCGCCGTCGGTGAGCACGCCTTTGATCACCGGCGTGAGCAGACCCATGTGGTCGTCGGCCGCCTGGCGCTGCTTGCCGTCGCCGGAGCGGTGCGCGACGTCGCTTTGCAGCGCGGTCCATAAGACCAGCGCGCGCGCCGCCTCGTTGAAGGCGCGCATGGTCATCAGCGCGCGGCGAATGTCGGGATGCACGATGATCGGATCGGCCGGCTTGTCGGGATATTTCACGCCCGAGATCGAGCGGCCCTGTAGGCGCTCTTTCGCGTAGATCGCGGCGTTCTGGTAGGCGACCTCGGACATTGCCAGGCCTTGGATGCCGACGCCGAGGCGGGCCTCGTTCATCATCGTGAACATGGCGTTGAGCCCGCGGTTCTCCTCGCCGATCAGCCAGCCGACCGCGCCGTCATAGTTCATGACGCAGGTCGAGTTGCCGTGGATGCCCATTTTCTCTTCGATCGAGCCGCAGGCGAGCGCGTTACGCGTCCCCAGCGCGCCATTGTCGCCGACCATCACCTTCGGCACCACGAACAGCGAGATGCCCTTGGTGCCGGCGGGCGCGCCCTCGATGCGCGCCAGCACCAGATGGATGATGTTCTCGGAGAGATCGTGCTCGCCGGCCGAGATGAAGATCTTGGTGCCGGTGATCTTGTAGGAGCCGTCGCTTTGCTTGGCCGCCTTGGTGCGCAGCAGGCCGAGATCGGTGCCGCAATGCGGCTCGGTCAGGTTCATGGTGCCGGTCCAGACGCCCTCGATCATCTTCGGCAGATATTTTTCTTTGATCGCGGGCGAGGCGTGCGTGAGGATGGCGGCGATGGCGCCTTGCGTCAGGCCGGGATACATGGCGAAGGCCATGTTGGCCGAGCAGAAGAATTCATTGACGATGGCCGTCAGCGTCGACGGCAGGCCCTGGCCGCCGAATTCGGCCGGCGCCGAAATGCCGATCCAGCCCCCCTCGGTAAGCTGCTTATAGGCCTGCTTGAAGCCGGTCGGGGTGGTCACGCTGCCGTCGTCGTGGCGCGTGCAGCCTTCGCTGTCGCCGACGCGGTTGAGCGGGGTGAGCACCTCTTCGGCGAACTTGCCGGCTTCGCCCAGGACCGCCGCGACGATGTCGGGCGAGGCGTCGGAAAAGCCCGGCAGGTTGCCGTAGCGGTCGAGGTGGAAGACCTCGTTGAGCAGGAACAGCGCGTCGTCGACGGGCGCCTTGTAGGTCGGCATGTCGCTCCCTCCGTGCGCGGCTTATAGCGCGCCGTTAACGTCCGGTTAACTATTGCCCGGTGGCGGCCAATGTAAGCCGGCCGCTGCCTTGCCCCAACGCCGAAAAACCGGCGGTGCACAGCATGCCGCATGTCGCTTTCGGCCCTCTTAAGGGCCGCGCCCCGGCGCAGCGCACGGCAAAGCTGCGGCTAAATCAACCGGTTCCACCCATTCCTTAACGGCTTGTTTACCGCGGATGGCAAAAAGTCGGCGTCCGAGGACTGCGGACCGCGCCCGTATCCACCCGACGTTAACGCGTGCCGGCTCCACGGGGGCTGAACGGCTCTCAGGAGTCTCCACCTGGCATGTGGTGCGAGCAATGAAACTTGGCGTCCCCTGGCGTCGCAAAGGGATCGGGCCGGAAGCCCGCGCAACCGCAAAACAGGCGGCGCACCGCTCGGGGCTGCCGCTGGGAGATTGGCTCAACGCCGTGATCCTCAAACAAGCCGCACAGCAAAGTCCAACGGCATACGGCGATGACGGCGATCTCGCCGCCATGCACCGGCGGCTTGACGATCTCACGCGCCGCGTCGAGCAGATGACGCGCTCGGGTCCCGCCGCCTACGCGCCGCGGCGCGGCGATCCGGCGCCGGTCAACGATCTGGTCGAACGCTACGACCGCCGGCTCGAACGCTTCGCACAGAGCGGTCATCCGCCGCCGCCGCTGGCGCCGATGCGCCACGCGCCGCCCGGCCTTGATCGCGCGGTCGCCGAGATCGCGGCGCGCCAACATGCGCTCAACGGCGGCCCGGCCGCCGCGCCGACAGCGGCGCCTACTTGGCAGCACCCGCAACCGCAGCCGCAGGCCTATCGCCCACCGCAAGGCTACGCCCCGCCGCCGGCTTATCAGCAACCGCAGCAGCCGATGGCGCAGCCCGCAGCGCCGGCGCCGCCGCACGCGCCGCTGCCGGCGCAGGACCTGTCCGGGCTCGAAGAACAACTGCGCCGCATCACCGATCAGATCGAGACGTTGCGCAAGCCGGGCGTGGAAGAAGCGATCAACGCGCTGCGCGGCGAGTTGGTCGAGATCGGCAATGCGCTCAACGCGGCCATGCCGCGGCGCGAGATCGAGACCATCGAGAAGCAGATCGCCGGCCTCAGCCAGCGCATCGTGGAGGGCCGCCAGAACGGCAGCGATCACGGCGCGCTTGCCGGTATCGAGCACGGCCTCGCCGAGGTACGCGACGCGTTGCGCGGCTTGACGCCTGCCGAGCAGTTGGTCGGCTTCCAGGAGGCGATCGGCGGGCTCGCGCACAAGATCGATCTCATCGTCGCCCAGAAAGACCCCGAGACGATGGCGCAGCTCGAAAACGCCGTCAGCACGCTGCGGGCGATGACGACGCATGTCGCCTCCGACGAGACCGTGAGCGCCCTCGCCGCGCAGGTGCATACGCTCGGCGAGAAGGTCGACTACATCGCGCACGCCACCGCCGGCGGCAGCGCGCTCGACAATCTCGAGCACCGCATCTCGGCCATCGCCGACGCGCTGGCCGAGCGCGCGCAGAACGGCACCGCGGTGCCGCCGCGCCTGGAAGGGCTGGTGCAGTCGCTTTCCGACAAGATCGAGCAGATCCAGTCGACGCGCAGCGACGACGTGGCGATCGGCCATCTGGAAGACCGCATCGTCACGCTGGTGGAGAAGTTGGACGCCTCGCAGTCGCGGCTCGGCCAGCTCGAGGCGATCGAGCGCGGCCTGGGCGATCTGCTGGTGCATATCGAAGAGATGCGCGCCAACCGGCCGGGCACCGGCCTGCGCGCCGACCAGGGGCCGGGCGTCGACGACATCAAGCAGGACATCGCGCGCACCCAGGACGCCGTCGACAGCGTGCACGGCACGCTCGCGCTGGTGGTCGACCGTCTGGCCAAGATCGAGGCCGACCTGCGCGCCGGCCGCGGCCTGACGGCGGAAGAGACCACGCCGGCGCCCCCGATGGGCAAGTTGGCGGTGCGCGCGGTGAGCGATGCTCCGCCTGCCGCGCCACGCATGCCACAGGCGCCGCAATTGCAAGTGCCGGTGCAAGTGCCGGAGCCGCAATTCGTGGCGGCGCCCGCGCCGCATGCCGCGCCCGCGCCGGAACCGGAATATGCGCCGGCGCCGATGCCCGAACCGGAGCCGTTGGAGCTGACCGAAGCGCATATTCACGAGCCCGCTGCCCCACCGCCCCCGCCGCCTCCTCCGCCGCGCCGCCGCGTCGCCAGCTCGCTGCCGCTCGAACCCGATCTGCCGCCCGACCAGCCACTCGAGCCCGGCTCCGGCCGGCCCCAATTCGGCGCCCGAATCGCCGCCTCGGAAGCCGCCCTCGGCGACGCCGCGCCGCAGCGGGCCGGCACGGCCGGCGGCAAATCGAGCTTCATCGCCGCCGCCCGCCGCGCCGCCAAGGCCGCGCTGCAGCAGAGCCCGCGCGCGCCGGCCGAGTTCGGCGAGGAAGAAGTCGCCACCGGCGAGCGCGGCTCGCTGCCCGGCAAGCTGATGAAGCGCATGAAGTCGCTGTTCGTCGCGGTCGGCATCATCGGCCTGGTGGCGGGCGGCGCGCAGATCATCGGCAGCAAGCTCAATCTTGGCGGCGACGCCAAGACCGCCAAGACCGGCAAGCTCGACACCAAGGCCGCCAAGTTCGCGCGTGAAGCGCCGCAGGTTCAGATTGGCCTCAGCCCCGGCCCGGACGCGTTGACGACGGGCACGACCGCGGCTCCGCCGCTGGCGGCGCCGGGCCACAAGGCACCCGCCTACAATATGGGCACCGCCAAGACGCCGTCCCTGCTCAACCCGCCCAATCTGGGCACGCCGGCAACCCGCCGGGACGACATCACCGGCTCGATCGCGCATGACGTCACGCCGCCAAGCGCAGGCCGCCAGCACAACGACCCGGCCACCGCCGACCTGCCGTTCGCCATCGGCGGTGTTAAGCTGCGCCACGCGGCGCTCGCCGGCGACGCGGCGGCCGAATACGAGGTGGCGTCACGCTTCGCCGAAGGGCACGGCGTGCCGGCCAACCTGGCGCAGGCGGCGCACTGGTTCGAGCGCGCGGCGCAGAAGGGGCTGGCGCCGGCGCAGTTCCGCTACGCCAGCATGCTGGAAAAGGGCCAGGGCGTGCGGAAGGACGCGGGCCAGGCCCGCCGCCTCTATCTCGCGGCCGCCGCCCGCGGCAACGCCAAGGCCATGCATAACCTCGCCGTGCTCTATGCCGAGGGCATCGACGGCAAGCCGGACTACGCCACGGCGGTCAAATGGTTCCGCAAAGCGGCGCAGCACGGCATCGCCGACAGCCAGTACAATCTCGGCGTCCTGTGCGCTCGCGGGCTCGGCACCGAGAAGGACTTCGCCGAATCCTACAAATGGTTCGCGCTGGCCGGCGCCAAGGGCGACCCGGAAAGCCTGAAAAAGCGTGACGAAGTCGCAAGCCGCCTCGACCCGACCGAGCTCGCGCGGGTCCAGCAGGCGGTCAAGGCTTTCAAGCCCGAGCCGCAGCCGGCCGCGGCATTCAGCGTGCCGAAGCCGCACGGCGGCTGGGACCGCGCCGCTACCGCTTCCGAACCCGCGCCCAAGCCCCGCCCGCAGCCGCGCCAGCAACCCGACAGCCAACGGCCGCTCTCGCTCGGCTCCTTCACCGTGGGAAAGCGGTAACGAGCAGCGGCGCTTTGCCCCTGGACGAATTCGGGCGCATAGTCGTAGGTACAATTTGAACGATCCAAGTCAGCGGCCGGTCGCGCCGCCGGCCCGCGTCGCCGGAAGTGTTGACCGTAAGGTGAACCGCCGCGCGCCGCGGGCTTAAGCGGCACGGGCGGCGAATACCGGGCGGCATCGCGTGCAGATCTATCTTCCCATCGCCAACTTGCCGGTGGACGTCTTCCTCATCTTCGGGATGGGGCTGGCGGTCGGCTTCATCTCCGGCATGTTCGGCATCGGCGGCGGCTTCCTGCTGACGCCGTTGCTGATCTTCATCGGCATCTCCCCCGCGGTAGTGGTCGCAAGCGTGGCGCCGCAGATCGCCGCCTCCTCGGCCACCGGCTTCCTGGTCTATTGGCGGCGCAAATCGATCGACCTCGCGCTCGGGTCGATGCTTCTGATCGGCGGCGGTATCGGCACGTTTCTCGGCGTGACGGTATTTACGGTGCTGCGCGAATTCGGCCAGCTCGATCTGTTGATCAGCCTCTCCTACCTCACCTTGCTCAGCATCGTCGGCACGCTGCTGATCACCGAGAGCTTGCAGGCGATGAACCGCGCGCGCCAGGGCAAGCGCGCCGATCTGCGCAAGGCCGGCGCCCATACCTGGCTCCACGGCCTGCCGCTGAAGCGGCGCTTCCGGCGCTCGCGCATCTATGTGTCGCTCATTCCGGTGTGGGGTATCGGCATCATCATCGGCTTCATCGGCGCAATCCTCGGCATCGGCGGCGGCTTCATCCTGGTGCCGATGCTGATCTACCTGCTGCGCGTGCCGACGGTAACGGTGATCGGCACCTCGATGATGCTGACGCTGGTCACCATGCTGGCAGCCACGATCATGCACGCGGTCGCCAATCATCTGGTCGACGTGATGCTGTCGGGAACGCTGATGATCGGCGGCGTGATCGGCGCACAGTTCGGCGCGCAAGCGAGCCAGAAGATGCGCGGCGAGCGGCTGCGCCTGCTGCTCGGCCTCTTGGTGCTCGCGGTGGGGATGCGTTTTGCCTGGCAACTGATAGTGCCGCCGCAGGACATTTTCTCGATCCGCCACATGGGGAGCAGCTGATGCGCCGGCTGCTCGGCACTTTCGCGCTGATCGTCGTCGCCTGCGGCGCCCGGCCCGCCGCGGCCGAGCGGCTGATCGTGTCGCTGTCGAACCACCGCGTGCAGGTGACCTCGAGTTTTACCGGCGAGGAAATCGTGCTGTTCGGCACCGTCGAGCCCGACGCGACCGCTCCCAAGCTGCGCGCGCCTTACGATCTGGTGGTCACCGTCACGGGCCCGCGCGAGAACTTCCGCACGCTGCGCAAGCAGCGCGTGGCGGGCATCTGGGTCAATACCAACTCGCGCGAATTCGTGAAGGTGCCGTCCTATCTCGCGGTTCTGAGCAACCGGCCGGTGGCCAAGATCGCGAACGCCGAGACCTTGCGGCGGCTGCAGATCGGACTCGACCATTTCCTGCTGCCGCAGCGCATCGGGGCCGACATCGCCGATACCGTGCGCACCGATCCGTACCGGCAGGCCTTCGTGCGGCTGAAAAGCGAACAGAAGCTCTACGTGGAGCAACCGACCGCAGTCACGTATCTGTCGCCGACCGTGTTCCGCGCCTCGATCCCGCTGCCGGCCGACGTGCCGACCGGAAACTTCGCGATCGACATCAAGCTGTTCGCCGACGGCGCGCTGGTGGCGCGCACCAATTCGGCGCTCGAAGTGATCAAGGCCGGGCTCGAGCAGTTCGTCGCGAACGCCGCGGAAGACTATGGCCTGCTCTACGGGCTCGCCACCGCGCTGTTTGCGGTGGTGATCGGCTGGTTCTCCAGCGTGGTGTTCCGGCGGGATTAAGGAGCCGCGCCCGCTGCGGCCCGGTCGCAGCGGTGGCGCCACGCCCGGAGTATACCCGACAGCTTCCGCAGCATGTACCGGAGCGGCCACGGCGTCCGCAGGCCGAGTGGCGCGGCGACGCGTTGCGGCGGCGCGATCACATTCAAGGGCGCGCAGGAAAGCGACCGCGACCAAGCTGCGTCCGGCAGTGGAACCTTTCGGGGCTGCCTAAGTTGAAGGCAGCACACGCGGCAGCCGCGAACGGCTGCGCGCCAACCGGGATCATGCCATGGACACCAACCAGTCGGCCGTATCATGGAGTGCAGTCGCGGCCGGAGCAGCGGCGATCGCCGCTCTCACCCTCGTGCTCGTCGCATTGGGCAGCGCGCTTGGATTTTCGTCGATATCGCCATGGCCGAATGCCGGCATATCGGCAAAGACCTTCGAAATATCGACAGGCCTGTATTTCGTATTCACCGCCTTGGTAGCCTCGACGATCGGCGGATACATGAGCGGGCGGCTACGCTCGAAATGGACCGGCGTCCATACCTACGAAGTACAGTTCCGAGACACAGCACATGGGTTCCTCGCCTGGGCTTTCGCAGCGATCATTGGCGCTGCCGCTCTGGGAGGCGCCGCGACCTATTTGACCGGAAGCGGCCCGGTTGCGAGCGGAGCGAGCACCGCGGGCGCCGACTATCTTGTCACCCAACTGATGCGGCCCGGCACGGCAAAGCCGGCGACGGCGGCCTTGAACCGCGCCATCGCCAGCCGTCAGGCGCGATCCATTCTGGTTCATGGCACCGGCCACGGAGCCACTCTTTCGACGAGCGATCGTGCCTATCTCGCGCAGCTCGTGTCGGATGAGACCGGAGCGAGCCAGGCCGATGCCGAAAAGCGGGTGTCGGAGGTGATGACCCAAGCTAAGGCCGAGGCCGACCGAGCCCGCAAGGCCGCCGCATCGGTTTCAATTTGGCTCACCATCAGCATGTTTGTCGGTGCGTTCGCGGCAGCTCTTGCCGCCATTGAAGGCGGCCAGCTGCGCGACCGCAAATGGCGCGGCGTGTTGTGGACCCGCGCATACACCGAAGCACAGATCGAACCGTAGGAGGCGACAATGGGAATAATTTTGTTGTGGCTGCTCGGGATCCCGATCCCGATTCTCCTGATCATTGCCCTGCTCGCATACCACTAGGGAGGCAGGGCAAGCCGCGCCAAAGAGCCGCGTGGCCCCGCCGGAAAATCGAATAGGGCGGAAGAGAATGCCACGCCTTCACCGAAACCATGGATTTTCCCTCACCGGTGCAGACGAATGCGCGGCGCGTGCAGCCGACAATCACGAATACCGCGGAGGCAATTCGATTCATCGACAAGGAGTTGCTGGCCGACGTGCGATCGCTGCCACGCTGGACATTCGCGCGGGACCTTCTGACGGTCGCCGACCGCTCCGGAAAGAAGCGCGACCTTAATCACGCTTTCCGCCAATTTCGCCAAGCCCTTACCAACGACAAGCTTCTCAGGGAATAGCGCAAGACACCGGTACCGGTGCTGGGCCACGCGTGTTTCATCAAGCCGCCACGCCGGCCCATCTCAAGCCGGCAAACAGCGCTTGGCGGCGAAGGCATAGAGCCGGTCCTCGCCCAACATGTGCGCGCTGAACTTCAGCGTGCCGAACAGGTCGGCAAAGGCGGCGTCGCGGATGTTCAGGCCGCCGGTATAGGCGCCGAAGGCCGGCATCACCAAGCGCGTGGCGTCCGCCGCGAAGCAGCGGCGGCTGACGGCACGGCCGCGATGAGCGACGCGCGCCATGGGATGCAGATGGCCGGCGATCTCGTTTGATGCACCGGTCGGCAGATGGCGGAAGGTAAGCGCACCGAGCGTGACGCTTTCCTGGAAGATTCCGCCTATGCCGGATGCCGGCTCCGGGTCGTGATTACCGGTGAGCCAGATCCAGTCGCGCCCGCGCTGCAGAGCTCCCAAGCTCGCACGGTTTTCGTCGCCGAGTCGCGCCGGGCCGCCGCCGTCGTGGAAATTGTCGCCGAGCGCGACGACCACGCGCGGCGCGTAATGCGCGACGAGACGCGCAAGGCGCGCCAGTGTCGCCGCGGTGTCGTAGGGCGGCAGCAAAAGCCCACGGGCCGCGAAGCTCGAGCCTTTCTCCAGATGCAGGTCGGCGACGGCGAGCAAGCCGTGCGCGGGCCAATAGAGGGCGCCCATGGGGTCGGCGTGGAGCGTGATGCCGCCCACCACAATGTCATTCCGGTTGCGCGCGCCAGCGCGCAGACCGGAATCCAGGGCCCCTGGATTCCGGGCTCGCCGCTGCGCGGCGCCCCGGAATGACAGTGCATTGCTCACTGCATCGCCTCCTTCACCAGTTCGTCCGCCGCCTCGGCCAAGAGCGCATCGGCCGCCTCGCCGTAGACGGTCTCGCGGCCGATCTCCAGCAGCACGGGAACCGCAAGCGGCGAGACGTGATCCAAGGCTTTATGGACGATTCGTCCCTCGATGCGCGAGAGCATTTCGCCGAGCCGCTTGATGTCGAGCAGGCCGGTGGCAGCATCGGCGCGCGCGGCGCGCAGCAGCAGGTGGTCGCCCTGATGCTTGCGCAGCACGTCGTAGACCAGATCGGTGGAAACGGTGAGCTGGCGGCGCGACTTCTCCTCGCCCGGAAAACGGCGCTCGATCAGGCCGGCGATGATGGCGCAACTGCGGAAGGTGCGCTTCATCAGCGCGGATTCGGCAAGCCATTCCTCCAGATCGTCGCCCAGCATGTCCCGGTCGAACAGCTTGGCGAGCGAAAGCTCGCCGCGCGCGATGCGCAACGCGAGATCGCCGACGCCCCAGACCGCGAGCGCATATTCGTTGGCGACGAAGCCGAGCGGTTTCATTCCCGCGCGCTCGAGCCGGCGCGTGAGCAGCATGCCGAGCGTCTGGTGCGCGAGCCGGCCCTCGAACGGATAGCAGACCAGGTAATATTTGGCGGCGCGCGGGAAGGTCTCGACCAGCAGGTCGCCGGCGCGCGGCAACAGCGAGCGCCATTGTTGGATCTCGAGCCACTCGCGCACCTGCTCGGGCAACGCGCGCCACGCCTTGTTGTCGGCCAGGATGGCGCGCACGCGCGCGGCGAGATAAGTCGAAAGCGGAAATTTGCCGCCCTCGTAAGCCGGCACCTTGGGATCGGTGGCGCTCGAGCGCGAGACATAGGCCTCGTCCTCGACCAGCGCCTCGTATTTCAATATTTCGCCGGCGAAGACGAAAGTATCGCCCGGGGTGAGCGTCTCGATGAAATATTCCTCGACCTGGCCCAGGATGCGGCCGCCGCGCGGCACGATCGCGCCGGACGCGCGCGAGCGCACCAGCCGCACCTTGATCATGTCGGCCTCCACGATGGTGCCGACATTCATGCGGTAGCGTTGCGCGACGCGCGGATGGGTGATGCGGAAGCGGCCGTCCTTACCAGGTCCTGTACTTTGCCGTATCTTGGCGAAGCGCTCGTAGGCCTTCAGCGCGTAGCCGCCGGTGGCGACGAAATCGACCGCGGCGTCGAAATCGCTGCGCGTCAGCTTGGCGTAAGGCGCGGCGGCGCGCACTTCTGCGTAGAGTTCGTCGGGCAGGAAAGGCGCGCCGACCGCGCGGCCGAGCACATGCTGCGCCAGCACGTCGAGCGCGCCGGTGCGCAGCGGCGGGGTGTCCTGCGCGTTCTCGGCGACAGCGTCGATGGCCGCGCGGCATTCCAGCACTTCGAAACGGTTGGCCGGCACCAGCACGGCTTGCGAGGATTCGTCCAGCCGGTGGTTGGAGCGGCCGATGCGCTGCAGGATGCGCGAGGCGCCCTTGGGCGCGCCGACATTGATCACCAGATCGACGTCGCCCCAGTCGACGCCGAGGTCGAGCGAAGACGTGCAGACCACCGCGCGTAGGCGGCCGGCCACCATGGCGTCCTCCACCTTGCGGCGCTGCGCCACGTCGAGCGAGCCGTGATGCAGCGCGATGGCGAGATTGTCGTCGTTGACGCTCCAAAGCGTCTGGAACAGGAATTCGGCCTGGCTGCGCGTATTGACGAAGACGAGCGTGGTGTTGTGCGTCTTGATGAGCGAGTAGATCTCGCCGAGCGCGTGCAAGGCGGAATGCCCGGCCCAGGGCAGATGCGCGGCGGTGTCGAGCATGGCGATGGTGGGCGGCGCGCCGGCCTCGGCCACGATCAGATCGGCGCGTGCTTCGCCGTGCGGCGGCTGCGGCACCAGGAAGCGGCAGAGCTCGCCGGGCTCGGCCACCGTTGCGGAGAGGCCGACGGCGGTGAGCTGCGGCGAAAGCGCATTGAGGCGCGCGAGACCGAGCGACAGCAGATCGCCGCGCTTGGAGGTGACCAGCGCATGCAATTCGTCCAGCACCACGCGGCGGAGCGTGCCGAACAGATAGGGCGCATCGGCCGAGGCGATGAGCAGCGCGAGCTGCTCGGGCGTGGTGAGCAGGATGTCGGGGGGATAGCGCCGCTGCCTTTGGCGGCGGGAGGCGGGCGTGTCGCCGGTGCGCGTTTCGAGCTCCACCGGAAGTCCCATCTCGCGGACCGGGATTTCCAGGTTGCGGGCGATGTCGACGGCGAGCGCCTTCAGCGGAGAGATGTAGAGGGTGTGGAGGCCCTGAGAGCGCAGATCGCGACCGGTCGAGACGAGCTTCGCCCGACCCGCGCGCCGCGCTTCGAGCTCCACCAGCGTCGGCAGGAAGCCGGCCAAAGTCTTGCCGCCGCCGGTGGGCGCGATCAGCAACACCGAGCGCCCCTGGCGCGCCTTGGCCAGCAGGTCGAGCTGGTGCGCGCGCGGGCGCCAGCCGCGGCCGGCGAACCAGCGGGCGAAAACCTCCGGCAGCGCCGGAGCGTCGAACAGGTCGCGCGCGGGGGCGGGTTCCATTTTTCGATTCTATGGCATAACTGACCGCCGTGCGCGGCAATGTGCTAAGGTGACCATCATGAACCCAAACGCGAGCCAAGATGCCAGCGAAGACCGGACCACCGCGAAAGACAGCGCCATGACCAATGACACCGTGACGAAGATTTTCGGCGGCTCCCCGCTCGCCGTGCTCGGCCGGCTCATACTGGTGTCGATCCTGGTCGGCGTGGTGCTGTCGGCACTGGGGCTCGACCCGTTCGACATCGTGCGCAGCATCGAGCGGCTGATCCGCTCGGTCTGGGACATGGGCTGGCAGGCCGTACGTTACGTCTGGCGCTATTTCCTGCTCGGCGCCGTGCTGGTGATCCCGATCTGGCTCTTGATGCGGCTGATCAACGCGCCGCGCGGAAAATAGCCCCTCACACCGGCCAACTCTCCGCCGTCATCTCGGCGGCGTCGACGCCCACCATGGAGGCGAGCGAGTTGCGGTGGCCGCGCCGGAGCGCCGCGGCAAGATCGCTTTTGATCTCCGACAGCAGGCCGAGCCCGCGGAACACGAGCCCGGTATAAAGCTGCACCAGCGTGGCGCCAGCCTTGACCTTGGCGATCGCGGTGGGACCGCTATCGATCCCGCCGACGCCAATGAGCGGAAAGGCGTTCTCCGCGCGCACGAAGGTTTCGGCCAGCATGCGCGTCGACAATTTGAACAACGGACGGCCGGACAAACCGCCCTGCTCCTTCGCCCTGTCGCGGTCGCGCAAAGAAGCCGGGCGGGTGACGGTGGTGTTGCCGACGATCATGCCGTCGACGCCATGCTTGCGGGCGATGCCGACCACGTCGTCGAGCGCGGGCAGCGTCAAATCGGGGGCGATCTTCAACAGCACCGGCGTCGGCCCGCTGCGCGGCCGCACCCGCTCGCGCGCGTCGATGACGCGGGCGAGCAGGTCGTCGAGTGCACCGGCCTGCTGCAGATCGCGCAGGCCCGGCGTGTTGGGAGACGAGATGTTGATGGTGAAATAACCGGCGACCGCTGCGAAAGTCTCGATCAGCCGCACGTAGTCCTCGGCGCGGTCGGCCGAATCGCGGTTGGCCCCGATATTGACCCCCACCACCCCGGCCTCGGGCGAGCGGGAGCGGGCGGCGAGCCGGGCGAGCGCCGGCGCGGCGCCCTCGTTGTTGAAGCCGAGCCGGTTGATCGCCCCCTGGTCGGCCTCCAGGCGGAACAGGCGCGGGCGCGGATTGCCGGCTTGCGCCCGCGGGGTGACCGTGCCGACCTCGACAAAGCCGAAGCCCAGCCGCAGCAGCGCGTCCGGCACCTGGGCATTCTTGTCGAAACCGGCGGCCAGGCCGACCGGATTGGAGAAATTGAGCCCGAAAGCGCGGGTTTTCAGCTCCGGCGGGTCGGGCGCCGCACGGGTGAGCGGCATATACCGCAGCGCCCTGATCGCCAGACCATGGGCGTCCTCGGGATCGAGCGCCCGCATCAGCGGGCGGGACAGGCGGTCGAACAGGCCGAGCACCGGCAGCTCCGGGTTTCAGGATCGGCCGACCCTATCGACGCTCCCGGCCCCCGCACAAGCGCGCCTCGGGGGCCCCAAAAGAAAAACTTGCATAGAGGGGGCTATTCCAGGTTATAATTCCTATATATTACGCTTAAAGTTTCCTGGCGAATCGCCTTTTGGGGTATTGAGCGAAACCATGCTGACACACAGCCAAATCTGGGGCGCCCTCGACCGCCTGGCCGCGCGCGCCAAGCTGACACCTTCCGGGCTTGCCAAGAAGTCGGGCCTCGATCCCACCACCTTCAACAAGTCCAAGCGCATCACGCCGGAAGGCCGGGCGCGCTGGCCTTCGACCGAGTCGGTCGCCAAGGCGCTCGCTGCCACCGGCACCAAGGTCGAGACCTTCATGAGCCTGCTGACCGAGACCGGCAAGCCGACGATCTCGCAGGTGCCGCTGATCGGCTTCGCGGAAGCCGGCGGCGGCGGCTATTTCGACGACGGCGGCTTCCCGGTCGGCAAGGGCTGGGAAGAGATCGCCTTTCCCTCGGTCACCGACGAGCACGCCTACGCGCTGGAAATCTCCGGCGACTCGATGAAGCCGGCCTACCGCAAGGGCGACATCATCGTGGTGTCGCCGGCGGCGCCGGTGCGCAAAGGCGACCGCGTGGTGGTCAAGACCAAGGACGGCGAGGTCATGGTCAAGGAGCTCAGGCGCAAGACCACCAAGAGTGTCGAACTGAAGTCGCTCAACGCCGAGCACCGCGACCGCACCCTGCCGATGGCAGACGTGGTGTGGATCGCCCGCATCATGTGGGCGAGCCAGTAAGCGTAGCTTCCCGCGTCATCATCGCGCCATTCTTGTCGGTCAAGGCAGGCCGTCCCGTGCGCTTTGCGAACCGCGCTTACCCCTGGGGGTGACACGATGAACCGCCGTCATGCCTTGCAGGCCCTGGCCGGCTTAGCGCTCTGCCCGCTCTGCGCGCGCGCGGGGCTTGCCGCCTCGGCGGTGCATTGGGGCTACGCGGGGACGGACGGGCCGGACAACTGGGGCAAGCTTAACGCCGCCAGCAAAGTCTGCGCCGCCGGCACGCAGCAGTCGCCGATCGACATCGTCAGCCCGGTCAAGGCGCAACTGCCGCCGATCAAGATCGCCTGGCACGACCGCTGCGAGACCATCGTCAATAACGGCCACACCATCCAGCTCGACGTGGTGCCCGGCTCAACGCTCAGCCTCGGCGAGAGCGGCTATACGCTGCTGCAGTTCCACTTCCATCACCCGAGCGAGCACACGATCGCCGGCAAGCCCTCCGCGATGGAGGCGCATTTCGTGCACCAGAACGGCGCCGGCAACCTGGCGGTGCTCGGCGTGATGATAAAGGCAGGATCGAACAACGCGGTATTCAAAAGAATCGTCGAGACCATGCCGAAAGCGGCGGGTCCCGCCGTGAAGGCGGACGCAAAGATCGATCCGCACGCCTTCATTCCCTCGGAGCGCGGCTATTACGTCTACGAGGGCTCGCTCACCACGCCGCCCTGCAGCGAGACGGTGACCTGGCTGCTGCTGCGCGAGTCGATTTCCGTGGCGCAGGCCGACATCGACGCTTTCGCCAAGCTGTTTCCGATGAACGCCCGCCCGCTACAGGACGAGAACCGGCGCTTCGTGCTGATGTCGTCGTCGTGATGCTTCTTATCCCTCCCCCGCTTGCGGGGGAGGGTGGCGAGCGTCAGCGAGCCGGGTGGGGGCGATCACAAGTCGGAAAAGTGACCCCACCCGTCTCCTCGCTTCGCGAGGAGACACCCTCCCCTTTCAGGGGAGGGATTAAGCACTCCGCGCCAATGCCCCGTCGATCATGTCAATGGTGTTCTGCAGGCCGTAGACCGCGACGAACGAGCCGAAGCGCGGACCTTTCTCTTGGCCGAGCAGCACCTGGTAGAGCAGATTGAACCAGTCGAGCGAAACGCCCGGCTTGCCATCCTTGGCCTTCTTCTTCTCATCGAGGAAGGGCTCGCGGCGGCCGACCTCGTAGACCACGTTCTGGATATCCTCCGCCGGCGCCTCCGCCGGCAGGTTGGACAGCGCATCGCGCAGGTCGATCAGCGCCGCGCGCTCGGAATCGCTCGGGTGGCGGAATTTCTTTTCCGGCAGCACGAAGTCGCGGAAATAATGGATGGCGTATTGCACTTGCGCATTCAGTTCAGGATGCGTCTGCGGCGTCACGCCCGGCCGGTAGCGGCCGATGAAGCCCCACAGCGTCTCGGCGTTCTCGGCGTTGGACGACGACACCAGCGTGAGCAGCATTTGGAACGTGACCGGCATGTCCAGCTCGGGCGGCTCGCCCGAGTGAATATGCCAGACGGGGTTCGACAGGTGCTGGCGTGCGTCCTGGCGCTTGTAGCCGTCAAGCAGTTGGAAATATTCATCGACATTACGCGGAATGACGTCGAAGTAGAGCCGCTTGGCCGCCTTCGGCTCGCGATACATGAACAGCGAAAGACTTTCGGGCGAGGCGTAGCGCAGCCATTCGTCGATCGTGAGTCCGTTGCCCTTCGACTTGGAAATCTTCTGGCCGTTCTCGTCGAGGAACAGCTCGTAGTTGAAGCCTTCGGGGGGCTGGCCGCCGAGCGCCTTACAGATTTCGCCGGAGAGCTTGACCGAGTCGATCAAATCCTTGCCGGCCATTTCATAATCGATGCCGAGCGCGACCCAGCGCATGGCCCAGTCCGGCTTCCATTGCAGCTTGCAGCGCCCGCCGGTGACCGGCACGGTGACTTGCTGCTTGGTGTCCGGGTCTTCGTAAGTGATGGTGCCGGCCTTGGCGTCGTGCCCTGTGACCGGCACCTGCAACACGATGCCGGTCTTTGCGTCGATCGGCAGGAACGGCGAATAGGTGGCCGCGCGCTCCTCGCGCAAAGACGGCAGCATGATCGCCATCACTTTGTCGAAGCGCTCCAGCACTTTGAGGAGCGCCGCGTCGAAGCGGCCTGACGTATAGCACTCGGTCGACGACATGAATTCGTAGTCGAAGCCGAAATGGTCGAGAAACTTGCGCAGCCGCGCGTTGTTGTGCTGGCCGAAGCTCGGATGCTCGCCGAACGGATCGGGCACCTTGGTGAGCGGCTTGCCGAGATGCTTTTCCAGCAAGTCGCGGTTCGGCACGTTGTCGGGAACCTTGCGCAGGCCGTCCATGTCGTCGGAGAAGGCGATCAGCCGCGTCTTCACCTTGTCGTCGGTCAAGACGCGGAAGGCGTGGCGCACCATGGTGGTGCGTGCCACCTCGCCGAAGGTGCCGATATGCGGCAGGCCGGAGGGGCCGTAGCCGGTCTCGAAGATCACCTCGTCTTTACGTGTCTTCTTCAGGCGCGCGACGATCTTGCGCGCCTCCTCGAACGGCCAGGCGCCGGACTGCTCGGCGAGTTCGCGCAAAGGGGCGGCGGCATCGGTAACGGACATCATCTCTCTCCGGCGCGCAGACATAGGCAAGGTGCGCCGAGGCGTCAAATCGGAGCTGAAGGCAACGATTTGAAGGCCTGATGGGTTACTTCAACGGCGGGATTGCTCTAAAGGACTCGTCATGCCCGGCCTTGTGCCGGGCATCCATGTCTTTCTGAGCTGCCGCAAGCAAGGCGTGGATGGCCGGGACAGGTTTACGGCCGGGCCGGCCAAAGGCCGGACCCGGTTGCCCGGCCATAACGGCAGAGAGGCCGGTAGCCATGGCGCAACATGGTTCCAAAGCGGACGCCGCCACCGACACGCGCGAATTGACGCTGCGCGCGCTGCTGACCGGTCTCGTGATCGGCGCCGTGCTGACCCCCTGCAACGTCTATAGCGGGCTCAAGATCGGCTGGTCGTTCAACATGTCGATCGCCGCGGGGCTCTTGGCCTTCGGCTTCTGGCGCGCGCTCAACCGCGCCGGCCACACCGCGCCGCTGGCCCTGCGCGAGAACAACATCAACCAGACCGCGGCGTCGGCGTCGGCTTCCATCGTCTCCGGCGGGCTGGTGGCGCCGATCCCGGCGCTCACCATGCTGACCGGGCAGACGCTGCCCTGGTTCTGGCTGATCGTCTGGGTATTCCTGGTCTCGATCCTCGGCGTGTTCGTCGCCGCCGCTTTACGCGAAGCCATGCTGGTGCGCGAGCGCCTGCCCTTCCCGGCCGGCGTCGCCACCGCGGAAACTTTGCGCGAGATTCATTCGAAAAGCCTGGAGGCCGCGCGCCGCCTGCGCGCGCTGCTCGGCGCAGCCGGCGTCGCCGGCATCGTCAAGCTGATCGTCGATCTCGGCGCGGTCGGCCCGCGCTTTGCGCTGCCCTTTTCGGTGCCGACTATGGGCGGCTTTGCGGCGCCGCGGCGCCCGCGGGCGTGAGCTTCGCCAATCTTGGGCTGGCTTTCGATCCCTCGCTCTTGATGCTCGGCTTCGGCGCCATCATCGGCCTGCGCGCCGGCATCTCGCTGCTGATCGGCGCGCTCATCGGCTGGATGGTGCTGTCGCCGATCGCCATCGCCAACGGCTGGGCGCACGCCGGCGCGGCGGGCGCGGTGTGGTATGAGCCGCTGGTCACCTGGCTGCTGTGGCCGGGCGTGACGCTGCTGGTGGTGTCCTCGCTCACGTCTTTCGCGTTGACGCTATGCGTCGTCGCAAGCGCGCCGCCGCGCCGAAGGCGCGCGCCCGCGGCCGCGCGGGCGCATCGACGCGCGCGCGGCGATTGCGCTCATTGCGCTCGCCGCCGCGCTCACCGTCGCCTGCGATGTGTTCTTCGATATCGATCCGGCGCTGGCGCTCTTGGCGGTCGCCTTGAGCTTCCTGCTCGCCATTGTCGCATGCCGCGTCACCGGCGAGACCGGCATCACGCCGATCGGCGCTCTCGGCAAGGTGACGCAGCTCACCTTCGGCTTTTTGGCGCCCGGCCACATGGCGGCCAATCTGATGACCGCCAACGTCACCGGCGGCGCCGCCGGACAGAGCGCCGACCTGATGACCGACCTGCGCACCGGACTCGAGGTCGGCGCCACGCCGCGCCTGCAGATCGTCGCGCAGAGCTTCGGCATATTGGTCGGCAGCGTGGTGGGTACGCTGGTCTATCTTTTCCTGGTGCCCGATCCGGCGTCCATGCTGATCACGCCGCAATGGCCGGCGCCGGCGGTGGCGACCTGGAAGGCGGTGGCCGAAGGACTGGCGCACGGGCTGTCGTCGCTGCCGCCGAGCGCGGTCGGCGCCATCGCCATCGCCGCGCCGGCGGGCTTTGCGCTGGCGCTCGCCGAGCATCTCTTGCCGCAGCGCTACGCGCGGCTGCTGCCGAGCGCGCCGGCGCTGGGCTTGGCCTTCGTCATTCCGGCGTGGAATTCGATCTCGCTTTTTCTCGGGGCGTTGATCGCCACGCTGTTTGCGACAATCTGGCCGCGCCGGGCCGGCCATTACACCTTGCCGGTCGCCGCCGGGCTGGTCGCTGGCGAGAGCCTGATGGGCATCGTCACCATCGGCATTCGGGTGCTGGGCTAGAACGGGCTGATCGGGAAATAGCGCAGCCACAGGTCGGTGAAGCGGCCCTTCTCCCACAGCTGGAACAGCGCCCAGTTGAAGGCCTGCCGCAGCAGGTCGTTGCCCTTCTTTACCGCGATGCCGACGCCCTCGCCGAAATAGCGGCTTTCCAGATACGGCCCGCCGCGGAACTCGCAGCAATTGGCGGAATCGGTGCCGTTGAGCCAGAAGGCGAGCGAGATGCCGTCGCCGAACAGCAGATCGATCTCGCCCTTCTTGAGCGCGAAGCGCGCGGCGTCGGCGTTCGGATAAGGCTGAATGATCGCCTCGGTGAATTGCGATTTGAGGAAGGCTTCGTGCGCGGTGCCGGCGACGACGCCGACCTTGCGGCCTTCCAGCGCCTGCGGCCGCACGTCGTCGATATGCGCGTCCTTGCGCGCCACGAAGCGCGCCGGCGTGCGGTAATAGGGATCGCTGAAGTCGAGCTGCTTGCGGGTCTCCGGCGTCTCGGCGATCGAGGCGATGATGGCGTCGCCTTCCCGCTTGTCGAGCGCGGGGATCAGCGTGTCGAAGCGGCGCTGCTGCACGGTGCAGGGCACCTTCATCTCCTCGCACAGCATGCGCGCGAGATCGACGTTGAAGCCGGCCGGCGCACCGTTGGGGCCGGCGAAGTCGAAGGGCGGATAGTCGGTCTCGGTCAGGAAGCGGATGATGCTGATGCGCGTGAGATCGGGCCGCTCCGGCCGCCGGCGCGGATCCCAGAAGCTCGGCACTGCCATCGGGTCGGCCGCGGTCAGCTTGCCGGACGGCTCGGGCGGCTCGGCCGGCACCGGCGCGGGCGGATTGGCCAGCCGGTTGGGCAGCGGGGGCCCGGCCTGCTGGGCCGCCGCCGCCGTCATCAGCGCCGCGCTCAACAGCGCAGCGAGCGCAGCGCCGCGCGTGCATCTTTTCCCGTGCAGTCTCATCGGCCGGTCTCGACAGCGTTCGAAATCGCGGCGGACCATAGCACCGCAATTGCGGCGGACCAGCCTTATTCGGTTAGGGAAGGAACCGCCGCTCAGCGGCCGCTCAGGTGCCTTTCGATCTCGTGCACCGGCATTTTGACAAGGTCCTTGTCGACCTCGGCGCGCACCGCATTCTTCAGCGCGTGCGAATAGGCCGGACGCAGCACGCCGAGCGCGCGCGGCGGCGCCACGACGATCATGGACTTGGTCTTGCCGGCGGCAACCGCCGCGTCGAGATGATGGACAAGGCCGGTCAGGAAGGCCTCTTCCGCCTGATTGTGCCAGTCGGTCTGCTCATAGGAACTGCGGCCGTGACCGAGCGAAGCATGGGTGCGGCCGGGCTGGCCGGTGCCGACTTCGCGGGTGGGCAGGTCCTTATGCTCAAACACGTCGAGGGTTTTAAGGTTGGGAAATTTTGCGTCGCCGGCGTTCTCCAAAATGAGCGCTTTGGCGCCGTCGCACACCACCACCCACTCACCGTTGCGGATCAATAATTCGGACATCGAAACCTCCTGACTGGCGGCGACCTTAGCACAGCAGCGGCCGGCGGCCGCTTTGTTTTGGATCAAACGCGGAAAACGGCGGTTTTGTTGCGGATTTCGGCGGGCTCAGTTGCTGCCGTCAAGCAGGCGGCGGGCGATCACCTGGGCCTGGATTTCGGCCGCGCCCTCGAAAATATTGAGGATGCGGGCGTCGCAGAGGATGCGCGAGGCGACGAACTCCAGCGCAAAGCCGTTGCCGCCGTGGACCTGCACGGCATTGTCGGCATTGGCCCAGGCGACGCGGGCGGCCAGGAGCTTCGCCATGCCGGCTTCCAGGTCGCAGCGGCGGCCGGAGTCCTTCTCGCGCGCGGCATAATACGTGAGCTGGCGCGCCGCCATGATTTCCACCGCCATCATGGCGATCTTGTCGGCCACGCGCGGGAAGGAGACGATCGGAACGCCGAACTGCACGCGGTTCTCGCCGTATTCGAGCGCATTTTCCATCGCGGCTTGCGCGACACCGATGGCGCGCGCGGCGGTCTGGATGCGCGCGGATTCGAAGGTCTGCATGAGTTGCTTGAAGCCGAGCCCTTCGACGCCGCCGAGCAGGTTCTCCGCCTTCACCTCGAAGCCGTCGAAGGCAATCTCGTATTCCTTCATGCCGCGATAGCCGAGCACCTCAATCTCGGTGCCGGTCATGCCCTTGACCGGGAACGGATTGGCGTCGTCGCCGCGCGGCTTTTCCGCGAGCAGCATCGACAGGCCGCGGTGCCCCGGTTCCTTCGGGTTGGTGCGCACCAGCAGGGTCATCAGGTCGGCGCGCACCGGATGCGTGATCCAGGTCTTGTTGCCGTAGACCTTGTAGACATTGCCCTCGCGCACCGCCCGCGTCTTGATCGAGGCGAGGTCGGAGCCGGTGTTCGGCTCGGTGAACACCGCGGTCGGCAGCACCGCGCCGGAGGCGATTTTAGGCAGCCACTTTTCCTTCTGCTCGCTCGTCCCGCTGCCGAGGATCAGCTCGGCGGCTATCTCCGAGCGCGTGCCGAGCGAGCCGACGCCGATATAGCCGCGCGACAGCTCTTCCGAGACCACGCACATGGATTCCTTGCCGAGCCCCATGCCGCCGAACTCTTCGGGGATGGTCAGCCCGAACACGCCGAGTTCCGACATTTGCGCGATCACCTCGAGCGGGATGTAGCTGTTGGTGAGGTGCCATTGCTGCGCGCGTTCGGCCACCTCGCTGTCGGCGAATTTGCGCATTTCGTCGCGGATCGATTCGAGCGTCTCGTCGAGCCCGCAGGCGCCGACGGTGGCGCCGTGGCTTTGCCGCATCAATTCGACCAGGCGGGCGCGCCGCTCAGGCGTGTTGCCGCTGACGATCAGACCTTCGACCATGGGATTGATGCGCGCGGTCACCTGCGCCGCGGTGAGGCCGAGATCGCCCGGCCGCACGATTTCGCCCTGGCTCATCGGGATGCCGCCGATCATCTGCGCGAGGTACTCGCCGAGCGCGATGCGCACGAGATGCTCCTCGATCTCGCCGAGCGCGCCGTCGGCCGCCATGCGCTCGGCATAGGCGCCCAATTGGCGGATCGATTCGACGTAAGTGGCGAACCAGGCAAGCCCATGGGTCGCGCGCTGCTCGCGGTCGAACAGCCGCGCCACGGCATGGCCCTCCACGAACACCCGCTCACGCACGCGCGCGAGGGCGTCGGCCAGCAGCGCATCGACGGCGGCGGTGGCCTCGTGGGCCAGTTCGACCAGTTCGGGCCCGGCGGCGGGACGGGAAGCGGCGGTCGACATTGGACTCCTTGGGGCTCGTTCGCGGCGATTGCGGCCGCCGGTTAGCCGACACTACGTGTGCACTGCACAAAAGAAAAGCGCCTCGGAAACGGCTGCTTCGGCAGATGCCCGGCACCGCATCCCCATACCAAATTGCTACAAAATTAACCATTTCGCGCTCTTATCGCCGGGCACGCGGCGCCCCGGTTATTCGACGAAACCCAATGATTTCCATGCGCTTGCCCTTGTCCCTGCCGACGCTGCCGCGGCTGCCCAAATTCCTGCGCCATATCGCCAGGCCACTCACCTCCCGTTCGGTGCGCACCCGCATCATCGTTCTGGCGCTGATCCCGGTCTTGGGGTTTGTGGCCAACGGCTGGACCTACCTTGCCGGCGAGCGCGACGTCGGCAAGGCATTCCAAACCGTCACCCAGTCGCGCCAGCTCGCCGACGCCAGCCGCGACTTCAAGATCGCCATCGCGGCCATGCGGATCGCGGTCAAGGATTTCGCGGTGCAGCCGCGCTCGCTGATCGACGCCTTCGGGCAATCCCAGATCCTCGCCAACCGGAGCCTCGACCAGATCGAAGGCGCAATCGGCGGAAAGCATGCCGGCGAGATCAACGCCCTGCGGGCGCAGTTGGCCAAGCTCAAGAGCAATTTCGAAAAACTGTCCGCCGAGCAGCGCAAACTCGGCTTTTCGGACCGGGAGGGGTTGCGCAAAAAGCTGCGCGATACCGGCAACAAGATCGAACTCGCCATCAACGAGAACATGACGTGGCTCGCCGACGCCGCGGCCAAGAAGCTGATGATCACGCTTCTGACCATGCGCAATTATGAGGCCGAATACCGCTTGTCCCCGAGCGAGCTGACGCGCCAGCAATTTCTCGCCAGCAATCAGCAGTTCAACGACACCTTTGCCGGCATCGACGGCACGGCGGAGATGAAGACTAAGCTCGAAAGCGAAGTTAAGGACTACGCCGACACTTTTGCGCAATGGATCGCGGTATCCGACAGCATCCACCCGTTACGCGCTCTGATCGACATCGACAGCCAGAACATGCTGCCGCGGGCGGACGCCATCATCGCTTCCGCCAACGACGCGGCCACCACGGCTTCCTCGGCGCTTGCCTCCGCGCAAGCGCGCACCCGCACCGGCATCATCGCGGTGGGCATCGCCATGGTCGCAATCGGTCTCGGTCTTTCCTGGCTGATCGGACGCAGCATCACGGGCCCGCTGCACGGGTTGGCCGACGCGATGAAGCGCTTGGCCGAAGGCGACACCGAAGCCCGCATCCCGGCCACGCGCGCAAACGACGAGATCGGCGAAATGGCGCGCGCCGTCATCGTGTTCCGCGACACCATGATCGAGCGCGAAAAGCTCGCGACCGTTCAGGCCGAGAGCGGACGCGCCCAGGAGGAGCGCAGCTCGACGATCTCGCTGACGATCGCGCAGTTCAAACATTCGATCGAGAACGTGCTCGGCAAGCTGCGCGCGGCATCCATGAAGCTCGAAATGAGCTCGAGCGACCTCAACCAGGCCGCCGACACCATGTCCGGCGAAGCGCAGACCGCCGAGCAACGTGTGGGCGCGGCGTCCGAAAACGTCGCGACGGCGGCGAGCTCGGTGGAGGAACTGGCCGCCTCGATCGGCGAGATCGCCGCGCAGGCTGCCAAATCCACCGACGTCGCCGGCCGCGCGGTGTCGGAAGCGCAGCGCACGGTCACCACCATGGAAGAGCTCGGCCAGGCCGCCACCCGCATCGGCGAGGTGGTGGGGCTGATCCAGGCGATCGCCGGGCAGACCAACCTGTTGGCGCTCAACGCCACCATCGAGGCCGCACGCGCCGGTGAATCCGGCAAGGGCTTCGCGGTGGTGGCGGCGGAAGTCAAATCGCTCGCCGGGCAGACCGCCAAGGCGACGGAAGAGATCGCCGAGCAGATCGGCGCCATCCAATCGGCCGCCGCCGACAGCGCGGAAGCGATCGAACAGGTCAACGCCATCATCAGCGACATGTCGGCCATCGCCACCATGGTGGCGGCCACCGTCGATCAGCAGAACTCCGCGGTCGCCTCGATCGCCGAGGGCGTCGGCCGCGCCTCCGGCGAAGCGCGTACCGGCGCCGAGGCGATGAGCCGGGTGGCGGGCGTCACCAGCGATGCCCGCAACACGGCGGCCGACGTAAAGGCGCTGGCCGATGCGGTCGCGGTCGAGGCGGAAGGCCTGGAAACCGAAGTCCGCCAGTTCCTCGCCAGCGTTCAGGCGGCGTAATTCCTTCTCCCCGCTTGCGGGCAGAGCACCCTTGCAAACCCTTGCGCGATGGCTGATCTGAAAGGCAAGCGTCCTTTCGGAGCAGGCCCTTTGCGCGTCGTCAAACTGTCGTACCGGATTGCCATGGGCGCGTTTCGCGGCTTTCTGGCCGACGACGGCTGGGCGATCGCCAGCCATATCGCGCTGTCGACGCTGATGGCACTGTTTCCTTTCCTGATCGTGGTCACCGCGCTTGCCGGCTTCTTTTTCGGTTCCAAGCAACTCGCCGACGAAGCCGCCAAGCTCCTGCTGGAGGCATGGCCGCAGCAGGTGGCAGGCCCGATCACATCGGACGTCACCCGCGTGCTGACCGGGGCGCGCGGCGACGTGCTGACGTTCGGCGTCGCCTTTGCGATCTACTTCGCCTCGAGCGGCGTCGAGAGCCTGCGTGTCGGCCTCAACCGCGCCTATACGGCCCCCGAAAAGCGCTCCTGGTGGCTGCTGCGCCTTGAATCGATTTTCTACGTACTGGTGGGAGCGGCCGCGATTCTCGCCTTCGCGTTCCTGGTCGTGTTGGAGCCGCTGATTTGGCAACATCTGGTGCGCTTCGCGCCGGCGCTCGGGCCCTTCGCCGACATCGTGACGCTCGCGCGCTACGGCATCGCCGCGTCGGTTTTGATCGTGGCGCTCTATATTCTGCACATGTGGTTGCCGGCCGGCCGGCGCTCTTTCATACAGATCACGCCGGGCATCGTCGTCACGCTGTTGCTATGGCTCGTCAGCGGTGCGGCATTCGGGCGCTATCTCGCCTCTTACACCTTCGCCTACGTCTCGATGTATGCGGGATTGGCGTCCGCCATGATCGCGCTCGTGTTTTTGTATGTCTGTGCGTCGATATTCATCTTCGGGGGCGAGTTGAACGCCTGCATCGCGCAGTGCCTCGAAGACGAGCGCAAGAAGCGGGACACGGCTTGAGCGCGACGCCCTGAGAATGCGGTCCGATATACGGAATTGATTAAAAATCGAGCGTTCCGCAGACAGGATTCTTTCAGCTTCCGCTGCTACCTGGGTGCCGCCGCGGGCGTTTGGGGCTTTTGCGCAGGCCGCAGGGGCGAGAGTGGAGTTCCGGTTGCAGCCATCGCTACGTTATAATCCTGCGCTGGACGGACTGCGCGCCATCGCCGCCCTGCTGGTGATCGCCGATCATTGCCGCGTGCCCCAATTCAGCAGCGGCTATTTCGGCGTCGACCTGTTCTTCGTGCTGAGCGGCTATCTGATTACCGGCCTGCTGGTCGAGGAGATCGGTGCGCGCGGCCGGCTCGACCTGCCGGGGTTTTACCTGCGCCGCTTCCTGCGATTGACGCCACCCTTGTTCCTGATGCTTGCCGTCTATCTCGCCCTCGCGCCCACGCTCTGGCCGCATTACGGCCTGTGGCAGCATGTCGGCGACGCCGGGCTTGCGGGGTTTTACCTGTCCGACTATGCGCAGGCCTTTTGGAAGCGACCGGACATGCTGCTGCACACCTGGTCGCTCGCGGTCGAAGAGCATTTCTATCTCTTGTGGCCGTTCGCCATTCTGCTGCTGACGCGGATCAAACTGCGCTGGCGCGTCGCGGCGCTCGTCGGCCTCTACCTGCTGGCCTCGTTGTGGCGCATCTTCGAATACGAGCGCCTGGGCTGGTTCGTGGCCTATTACCGCTTCGACACGCGGCTGAGCGGACTGATGCTCGGTTCGCTGCTCGCGATCGTTCTGCCGCGCCTGCGGATATCGGAGGAAACCGCCAATGGCGTGGGGCTCGTCGCCTCCGCCGTGTTGATTACGTGCCTCAAGGTCAGCGGCTGGGGCAATCCTTGGGCGATCGAATGGACCGTCTCGCTGGTCGGGCTCGGTGCGGTCGGCATTTTGATCGCGGCTTCGGTGCGCACTTCGTGGGTGAGCGCCGTGCTGTCGGCGCCGCCGCTGGTCGGCTTCGGCGTCATCTCATACAGTATCTATCTGTGGCACTACCCGCTCGCGGTCTTCCTCAGAGAACGCCTTCCCTGGTACGAGACCTGGCCCTTGGTGCTGGCCATCGCGCTCACGGCGGCCACCGCAAGCTACCTGTTCGTCGAGCGGCCATTGCAGCGCTATCGCCGTGGCCTGAGCGCGCGCCGGCGCGAGGCGGCGGACGAACGCATGGCCGTGCCCGCCGGCGCGACCGCGACCACGTCCGCTTAGGAAGCGTCTTCGCGCGGATAAAGCGTCACCACCGCCGCCGCGTCGAGTTCGCTTTTGCCGGCCGCAATCAACAGCCGGTACAAGGTCAGCGCCTGCGACGCCATCGGCATTGGGAGATGGCGGTCGCGCGCCGCCGCCTGCAGCAATTCGAGATCCTTCAGCACCTGACGGGCAAAGCCGCGCGGCGCGAAATCCTCGGCCAGCATCTGCGGAAAAACCGGGCCGAGCATGTTCGAGCCGGCATGGCCGCTCTTGAGCGCTTGCGGGACTTTCGCGGCATCGACGCCGTAGGCCTGAGCCAGCCGCAAGGCTTCGGCCAGCACGCAATAATTCGTCAGCACGATGGTCTGGTTGACGAGCTTGGTGGCCTGTCCGGTGCCGACCGGTCCCATGTGCGTCATGCTGCCGAGCTCGCCCATGACGTCCGCAATCCCGGCGATGGCGGCATCCGGCCCGCCGGCCATGATCGCCAGCGTCCCGGCCTTCGCAGCGCCGGGACCGCCCGACACCGGCGCGTCGACGAACATGATCCCGCGCTCATCGAGCGCCGCGCCGATCCGCTTGGTCGCTTCCAGTTCGGTGGTCGAAAGATCGACGCAGATTTTGCCGGCCGGCTTCGCGGCCGATATCACCCCGCGGGGCCCGAGCGTCGCGTCCTCGACCGCGGCCGTATTTATGACGCAGACGAAAACGATATCGGCCGCGTCGGCGACCTCCGCCGCACTGTTCGCCGGCGTCACGCCCCAGGCCGCGGCGGCCTGCGTCCTGCCGGCATCGAGATCGTAGCCGACGACCCGGCAGCCCTTCTCGCACAGCCGCTGGGTAAAGCCCTCGCCCATCAGGCCGAGCCCGATAAATCCCACGCTTGTTCCCGTCATAGCGTCTCCCATAGGCGCCTGTTCGGTATGGCGCCGTCCTTGTTATGCTTGCACATAATCGATTGCGGCGCGTCGACGCGCAAGGAGAGCAACGATGACCGAGGGCGACGCATCGACAATGCCGATCGTCGATGCGCACCAGCACTTCTGGGACATCGAGACGAACTATTACCCCTGGCTGTGCGATTCAGTCCCGATCCCGTTTCGCTACGGCGACTATTCGGCCTTGCGGCGGAATTATCTGCCGCCGGACTACGCCCGCGACAGCGCCGGCTTCAGCGTCGTCAAGACCGTTCACATGGAAGCGGAGTGGGACCGCGCCGACCCCGTCGCCGAGACCCGCTGGCTCGAAGCGATCAATCGCGAATTCGGATTGCCGAGCGCCTCGATCGGCCACGCCGAGCCCGACCGTTCCGATATCGAAGAAATCCTGGCCGGGCACGCGAAGAGCCCGCTGACGCGCGGCATCCGGCACAAGCCCAAGGCGGCGAGCGACCCGCGCGAGGCCAGGCGCGGCGCGCCGGGCTCGATGGACGATTCCGTCTGGCGCAAAGGTTATGCGCTGCTCGAGCGCTTCGGCTTTTCGTACGATCTGCAAACGCCGTGGTGGCATCTCGACGCGGCGGCCAGCCTCGCTGCCGATTTCCCGCGCACGCAGATCGTCATCAATCACACCGGGTTGCCGGCGGATCGCAGCGCCGAAGGTCTGGCGGCCTGGCGACGCGCGCTTGCGGGTGTGGCCGCGCAGCCGAACGTCGCGATCAAGATTTCAGGGCTGGGCCGCGCCGGCCTGCCATGGACCGTGGAAGCCAACGGACCGATCGTTCGCGACGCGATCGCGATCTTCGGGGTCGACCGCTGCATGTTCGCCAGCAATTATCCGGTCGACAGCCTCGCCGGCACGTTCGACACGATCTATCGCGGCTTTATGGCGTCGGTCGCAGATCTGTCGACGGCCGACCAGCGCAAGCTGTTTCACGACAATGCCGTGCGCATTTATCGGTTGTGAGCTTTGAAGCACGATTGTCGCGGTTGGAATGTAGCCGTGCTGCATACTCCCTTTTTCACCTCTCCCATGGGGAGAGGTCGGCGCGCGACAGCGCGCCGGGTGAGGGGTTAGAGCCTATCGAGAGTCACGATCCCCCTCACCCCAGCCCTCTCCCCAACGGGGAGAGGGAGCGCACCGTGCCTTGCGGCACGGCTTCACATCAAAGACAAGCGCGCTTTAACCTCCCGCCGCCTCCTGCGCGTCCTCGAAGGTCTTGAGGCCTTCGCGCGGGGCGTTGACGATCACCGCCATGTTGCCGGGCGGGTGCTGGTTCTTCCACATCTTCACATGCGCAAGCGGGATTTCCGTCCACGGAAACACCTCGCTCATGCAGGGGTCGATGCGCTGCTCGAGCACGAAGCGGTTGGCTTGTGAGGCCTGCTTCAGGTGCGCGAAGTGCGAGCCCTGGATGCGCTTCTGCCGCATCCAGACATAGCGCGCGTCGAAGGTGAGATTATAGCCCGTGGTGCCGGCGCAGAACACGACCATGCCGCCGCGCTTCACCACCAGGCACGAGACCGGGAAGGTCTGCTCGCCCGGATGCTCGAACACGATGTCGACGTCGCGCTTTCCCGTGATGTCCCAGATCGCCTTGCCGAAGCGGCGCGCCTCCTTGGTCCAGTCGCCGAACTCGGCCGAATTGACCGCCGGCATCTGGCCCCAGCACTTGAAGTCCTTGCGGTTGATCACGCCCTTGGCGCCGAGATTGAGCACGTATTCGGCTTTCGAATCGTCGGAGATGATGCCGATGGCGTTGGCGCCCGAGGCCGCGACCAGCTGCACGCCGAACACGCCGAGCCCGCCGGAGGCGCCCCACACCAGCACGTTGTCGCCGGGCTTGAGCGTGTGCGGCGAATGGCCGAACAGCATGCGGTAGGCGGTGGCGAGGGTCAGCGTATAGCAGGCCGACTCTTCCCAAGTGAGATGCTTGGGCTTATGCATCAATTGCCGCGACTGCACGCGGCAGAACTGCGCGAACGAGCCGTCCGGCGTCTCGTAGCCCCAGATGCGCTGCGAGGGCGACAACAACGGATCGCCGCCGTTGCAATCCTCGTCGTCGCCGTCGTCCTGATTGCAGTGGACGATGACTTCGTCGCCGACCTTCCAGCGCTTCACCTTGTTACCGACCGCCCAGACGATACCGGACGCGTCGGAGCCGGCGATGTGATAGGGCTGCTTGTGCACGTCGAGCGGCGAGATCGGCTGGCCGAGGCCGGCCCAGACGCCATTGTAGTTGACGCCCGCCGCCATCACGAGCAGCAGCACTTCGTCCTCGCCGATGGCCCAGGTCGGCACCACTTCGAGTTGGAAAGATTTATCGGGCGGACCGTGGCGCTCCTTGCGGATCGCCCAGGCGTGCATCTTCTCAGGGACATGCCCGAGCGGCGGAATCTCGCCGATGTCGTAAAGGTCTTTGAGCGGAGCGATGCTCCTCTTGGGGGCGGCAGCCGGCATGTGCGCTCTCCTTCAACATAATAGTCTGCCGCAGTTTATGTTGCAGCGCAATATTTCAATTTGCCCGAGTGACGCAGGCCGCCGGCCCGGCCGCACTCCGCAATTGGCTTGGCCCGGCTCGACTGGCCCAGCGATTCCCGCTTGAATCCCGGCATTCGCGGCCGCCGCCAGGGCATGGCCGTATCAGGGGGCAGTCATGGCGCTACAGGCACTCGTCATCCTCATCGTCGTCGGCGCGATCGCCGGCTGGCTCGCCGGCCAGATCGTCAAGGGCGTGGGTTTCGGCCTGGTCGGCAATATCGTCATTGGCATCGTAGGCGCCTTTATCGGAACCTGGGTGCTCGGCAATCTCGGCATCATCATTCCCGGCATCATCGGCTTTATCATCGATGCCACCATCGGCGCGGTGATCGCCCTGGTGATTGTCGGGCTCATCAGGCGCGCCTGAGCGCACGGCGCCCGCGCCGCAGAGTCAGCATCGTCTCGGCGGCGATTGCCGCCGCATAGACGCCGATGATCCAATAAAGCGATTGCGGCGCCGTCGCGTAAGTGTGCCAGAGCAGCAGCAGGAAGCTTGCCGCGGTCGTCAGCGCGCCGGCAAGCGGCCAGACGCCGGCAAGCCCGATGCGCCGGCGCAGACGCCAGGCCGACAGATTGATGGCGAAGAAGATCAGCAGGAAGGTCGCGCTGGCGAAGGTCGAGATGATCGCCAGCGACGCCGTGAGCGTGAAGCCGAGCGCACCCGCCGTCAGCGCCAGAAGCGCGACCCACGGCACCGGCCGCGTGCGTGCGCGCAGCGAGAACAGGCGGGGCAGCGCGCGCTCCATCGCCATGGCCATGGCGAGGCGCGCGGCGCCGAACAGCGTGGCGTTGATCGCCGAAGCGGTCGATAACAGCGCGGCGACGCCGATCAGCACGAAACCGAACTGGCCCATGGTCGGGCGCGCGGCCACCGCCAGCACGTATTCCTGATCGTGCTCGATCTCGGCCGGCGTCAGATTGCCGAGCGCGGCCAGGGCCACGGTGACGTAGATCGCCGCGGTCAGCACGATGGCGATGACGAGCGCGCGGCGCAGATTGCGCTCGGGGTTTGCCATCTCGTCGATGGCGTTGGGGATGAGCTCGAAGCCCTCATAGGCGACGAAGATCAGCGCTGCCGCGGTGAACGGCGCGATCGGCCCATGGTCGAACACGGGCGTGAAATGAGCGGTCTGCGCGTTGTAAAGGCCCGCGACCGCGAAGGCGGTCAGGATCGCCAGCTTGACGGCGACCACCGCCAGCTCGGTCGCGCCGGACGTTTTGGCGCCGCGCAGATTGATCGCCAAGAAGACGATCAACACCAGCGCGGCGAGCCCGCCGCTGAGCGGACCGGCGCCGCCCGCGCCCGCGATCAAGGTTCTGCCATAGGCGCCGAAGGCTGTGGCATAGAGCGCAAGCGTGCTGACATAGCCGGCGACCAAGAGCCAGCCGGCCACCGCCGCGATGCCGGGCTGGTCGAAAGCGTGCTCGATGTAACTGAAGCTGCCGCCGTCGCCGCGCAGCGCCAGGCCGAGATGGGCGTAGGACAGCCCGGTCAGCAGCGCGATGACGCCGCCGGCGATAAGCGTGATCGGCACCGCATGGCCGGCCTGGGCAATGGCGAGGCCGAGCACGGCGAAGATGCCGCCGCCGATCATGCCGCCGATGCCGATGGCGGTCACTTCGGCCAGGCTGAGCTTGGATTCGCCGCCATCCATCGTGTCACCGCATCCCTTCATAGCCGCGCCACGCGCCCAAATTGCCTTCACGCGGCACGGCGGCGTCATGCTCCGTTCACAGCCGCCGTCCACAACTAAGTCAAGCGCTATCGACGCCGGTGCGCGGCTGCGATTGAATGGCGCGCGGCGATAGCGGCCCGGGCAAACCGCCGGGGACGGGCACACCGCCGGCTAGGGGAGAGACCATGCTGCAAACCAACAGTCTCATCGTCATCTTGATCATCGGCCTGATCGCCGGCTGGCTCGCCGGGCAGATCATGAAGGGCGGCGGGTTCGGCCTGATCGGCGACCTGATCGTCGGCATAATCGGCGCCTTCATCGGCGCCTGGCTCTGGGAGGTGCTGCGCCTGCCCGTTCTGGGGCCTTGGTGGCTCACGGATATCGTCAGCGCGGTCATCGGCGCCTGCATCCTGCTGTTCATCCTGCGGCTGATTAAACGCGCCTGATGAAACGCTGACGGCGCGGGTCGCGCCGCGCTAACCGGCGATACGCGTCCGGCACTCCTCGCGGGCGCCGGCCGTATCCCGTTGCGCCTGCCCGCCGCCAATTGCCAAGCTGCCTGTTGCAGTGCACAATCGGCTGCCTTATCCGCGGGCGGCGAGCATGAGCGACCAGACACCGAAACGCGACAAGCCCTGGATTTTCCGCACCTATGCCGGCCACACCTCGGCCGCGCAATCCAACGCGCTTTATCGCAAGAACCTGGCCAAGGGGCAGACCGGCCTGTCGGTCGCCTTCGATCTGCCGACGCAGACCGGCTACGACTCCGACCACGTGCTGGCCAAGGGCGAGGTCGGCAAGGTCGGCGTGCCGATTTGCCATCTCGGCGATATGCGCGAACTGTTCGATCGTATTCCGCTCGACACCATGAATACCTCGATGACCATCAATGCCACCGCCGCGTGGCTGATGGCTCTGTACATTGCCGTCGCT
This sequence comes from uncultured Pseudomonadota bacterium, assembly GCA_963773305.1. GTDB lineage: Bacteria > Pseudomonadota > Alphaproteobacteria > Rhizobiales > Xanthobacteraceae > Pseudolabrys. The sequence continues at coordinate 173,744 of CAVZAR010000002.1, read as the reverse complement.
GACGAACAAGGAGCACCGCGCACGTCGCTGACCGGCACGATCCAGAACGACATCATCAAGGAGTATCTCTCGCGCGGCACCTATGTGTTTCCGCCGGCGCCGTCGATGCGGTTGATCAAGGACGTCGTCTTGTTCACCACCAAAGAGATTCCGAAATGGAATCCGATCAACGTCTGCTCCTATCACCTGCAGGAAGCCGGCGCGACGCCGGTGCAGGAATTGGCTTTCGCCTTGGCGACGGCAATCGCCGTGCTCGACACGGTGAAGGCCTCGGGCCAGGTCGCGCATGACAAGTTCGACGAGGTGGTCGGGCGCATCTCGTTCTTCGTCAATGCCGGACTTCGGTTCGTCACCGAAGTCTGCAAGATGCGTGCCTTCACCGAGTTGTGGGAAGAGATCACGCGCGAGCGCTACGATGTGAGCGATCCGAAGCAGCGCCGCTTCCGCTACGGCGTGCAGGTCAATTCGCTGGGCTTGACCGAGCAGCAGCCGGAAAACAACGTCACGCGCATCCTGCTTGAGATGCTGGCGGTAACGCTGTCGAAAAACGCGCGCGCCCGCGCGGTACAGCTTCCGGCCTGGAACGAAGCGCTCGGCCTGCCGCGGCCGTGGGATCAGCAATGGTCGCTGCGCATGCAGCAGATTTTGGCCTACGAAACCGACCTACTGGAATATGGCGACATCTTCGACGGATCGAGCGAGATCGCGCGCGAGGTCGCCAAGCTGAAAGAAGAGGCGAAGGAAGAGCTCAAGCGCATCGAGGAAATGGGCGGCGCGGTGGCCGCGGTCGACAGCGGCTACATGAAGCAGCAGCTCGTGGAATCGAACACCGCGCGGCTGGAGCGCATCGAGCGCGGCGAGCAGATCGTGGTCGGCGTCAACAAGTTCGTCGAGAGCGAGCCCTCGCCGCTCGCCGACGCGGCGGAAGCCGTGCTCACCGTATCGGAAGAAGCCGAGCGCGGGCAGATCGAGAAGCTGAACGCCTGGCGCGCGCAACGCGGCAACGCCGCGGTCAAGATGGCGCTGGCCGCGCTCAAGCAGGCGGCGGCGAACGGCGGCAATATCATGCCGGCATCCATTGAATGCGCCAAGGCGGGCGTCACCACCGGCGAATGGGGCTGGACGCTGCGCGAGGCCTTCGGCGAATACCGCGCGCCGACCGGCGTCGGGCGCGCTATGCGCAACGACGTCAGCGGCCTCGACGACATCCGCGCCGAGGTTGAGCGCGTGTCGAAGAAGCTCGGCCGGCGCATGACCTTCCTGGTCGGCAAGCCCGGCCTCGACGGCCACAGCAATGGCGCCGAGCAGATCGCGGTGCGCGCCCGCGACGCCGGCATGCAGGTGGTCTACGAGGGCATCCGCCTGACGCCGGAGGAAATCGTCGACGCCGCGCGCGACAAGAAGGCCCACGTGATCGGCCTGTCGGTGCTGTCCGGCAGCCACATGCCGCTGGTCAAGGACGTGGTCGGCCGCATGAAGGACGAAGGCATCGACGTGCCGGTGGTGGTGGGCGGCATCATCCCGCCGGAGGACGCCGCCGCCTTGGAGAAGGCCGGCGTCGCCGCGGTCTACACACCGAAGGATTTCGAGCTCAACCGCATCATGAGCGATCTGGTGCGGATCGTGGAGCGGAAGAATATTTGAGTTAGAATCCGCAAGTTTCTTGCGTGCATTTACAAAACCATGAGTTCTACCTAAGATTGTATCGTCTGTCTCGGGGGCGACGATGGCCAAATTCACCTTGGTAGTCGAGTTGAATGAAATTGATTCTGAACAGCTTAGACGACTGGGCACTGAGCAAAAAATTCACAAGCTGAAATTTTCGTCATCGGAGAAATTAGAAAAAGACAACTCCAGCTATTATCCGGCAGAAGAGGTAAGGGAGTCAGCGTAGAGTACTATCGGCGTGTAGCTAATAAACTGAGCGCCTTCGCCAGCTTGCCCGGGCTCACGGGCTTCGCAAAAAAGAAATCCATGCCTGCCGCGCGCGCGGCTTCTTCGCCGCCGGCTTCGTTGCGCCCGGAAATGCCGATCACCGGCACCCTCGCCGCCTTGCCTTGCAGCGCGCGGATCGCGCGCGTCGCCGCCAGCCCGTCGAGACCCGCGAGCACCACGTCGACCAGCACCGCATCGTAGCCGCCGCGCTCCACCGCCTTCACCGCCGCCTCGCCGCTGTCGACGAAGTCGACGCGATGGCCGAGCTCGGTGAGGATCGTGTTCATCACCACGCGGCCATACGGATTGTCCTCGGCGCACAGAATCGAGAGCCGGCGCGCGGGGCCCGCACGCGCGCCGCCCGGCTCAGTGGCCGGCTGCGCCGCGACGCGTTCGACCAGCGCGGTGAAACGGAAGCTCGAGCCTTCACCCTTGCGGCTTACGACCTTCAGGTCGCCGCCCATGGCCTTGGCGAAGCGTTTGACGAACGACAGGCCGAGCCCGGCGCCGCCATAGCGGCGCGCCACTTCCGCGCTTGCCTGCGCGAACGGACGGAACAGCGTCTTCAATTCGGCGGCGCTCATGCCGATGCCGCTGTCGCTCACCGTGAAGACGAGACGGACGCGGCCGCGCGCCGCAGGCTCCGCGCCGGCTGCAAAACTGACGGTGCCGGCGCCGGTGAACTTCACGGCATTGTCGGCCAGATTTTCCAGCGCGGCGCGCAGGCGCAAAGGATCGCCCGCCACCGTCGCCGGCAGCTCGTCGGCGATCGCGATGTCGGCTTTGAGCTCCTTGTTGCCGGCGCGCGCGGCGAGCGCCTCGCCCACCGCTTGCGCCAAAGCGCGCGGCGAAAACGGCTCCTTGCGCAAGGTGAGCCCCTTGGCCTCCGCCTTGGCGGCATCGACGATGAGCGTGGCGAGCGCGGCCAGATGATCGGCGCCGCTCTTGATGGCGTTCGCCCATTCCCGTTCGCGGGGCCCGAGGCCCGACGAGGCCAGCAGCTCGGCGAGCGCCACGATGCCGGTCAGCGGCGTGCGGATGTCATGGGCGATGCCGGCGAGGGCGGTCTCGATCGCGCGCGGCGAGGACGCTTCGGCCGTGCGCCCACGCGCGCGGCGCGGCCCCGCCTTGCGCCCCACTTTGCGCTTTGCCTTGCGCCGCTTGCTCGCCATCGCTCCCTTATCCCCGGCCGGACCATGCCACGGAAGCGCGCATCAATCGAGCCCGACGCGGTGCCTTATATCGGCCGGGGTGGCGTCCGCCGCGCGCAATTCCCTTAAACCCGTGGCCGCGCTCGATTTCGACAGCTTCTTGCCGTCGGCGTCGAGCACGAGGCGGTGGTGATGATAGCGTGGCGCTGGATAGCTCAGGAGCGCCTGCAGCAGCCGGTGCACGCTGGTCGAATGGAAGAGGTCGGCGCCGCGCACCACATCGGTGACGCCTTGCGCGGCGTCGTCGACCGTGACGGCGAGATGGTAGCTGGCGGGCGCGTCCTTGCGTGCCAAGACGACGTCACCCCAACCGGCCGGATCGGCGGCGACCGTGCCGGTCTCACCGGCAGGTCCCTCGCCGGTCTCCTGCCAGGTGAGCGCGCCGGCGCGCTCGATTGCCGCCGCCATGTCGAGGCGCAGCGCATAGGGCTCGGCTGCCATGCGCCGCCTGCGCTCGGCCGACGCAAGCGTCTTGGCGCTGCCGGGATAGAGCGGCACGCCGTCGGGGTCGCGCGGCCACCGCCCCTTGGCGTCGCGCCCGGCCACCATCATGGCGATCTCGGCGCGGCTCTCGAAGCTCGGATAGACCAGGCCCAGGGCGTCGAGCTTGGCCAGCGCTTCACGATAATCGTCATAGTGCTCCGACTGCCGCCACACCGGCCGCTCCCAGCGAAGCCCGAGCCAGGCGAGGTCCTCGTAGATCGCCTGTTCGTATTCCGGCCGGCAGCGCGCGGCGTCGATATCCTCGATGCGCAGCAAGAGCCGCCCGCCGGCGGCCTTGGCCCGATCGGCATTGATCAGCGCCGACAGGGCATGGCCGAGGTGCAGATAGCCGTTGGGCGACGGGGCAAAGCGAAAAACGGCTGGCATTCTTTTCTCTGGCTCGTCATTGCCGGGCTTGACCCGGCAATCCATCTTCTTGTTCTTGGATTAAAGATGGACCCCCGGGTCAAGCCCGGGGGTGACAGCCTCAGCCCATGACCACCTTCCTCCACACCGAAACCGACCTGCAGGCGGGACTTCGGCAACTGCTCGCCGCCGATCCGCGCCTCGTCCCGGTTGCCGAGAAGGCCGGCGCTTTCTCTTTACGCCGGCGCGAAGCCGGCTTTCCCGGCCTCGCGGCAATCGTCTGCGGTCAGCAGCTTTCCACCGCCAGCGCCGCCGCGATCCGGGCGCGGCTGTTCGCGGCCTTCGATCCCTTCCATCACGACACGGTGCGTAAGGCGCGCACCGACAAGCTCAAGCGGCTCGGCCTGTCGGCGCCCAAGATCAAGGCGATCCGCGAGATCGCCAAGGCGGTCGCGCTGGGCGCAAATCGACCTGACCAAGGTCGGCGACATGGATGCCGACGACGCCCATGCCGCGCTCACCGCGCTGCACGGCGTCGGACCCTGGACCGCCGACATCTATCTCCTGTTCTGCCTCGGCCATGCCGACGCCTTTCCGGCCGGCGATCTCGCCGTGCAGGAATCCGCGCGCATTGCGTTCAACTTGCGCAAGCGCCCCGACCCCAAGGCGCTCACCAAGCTGGCCGAAGCCTGGCGGCCGTGGCGCGGTGTGGCGGCGCATCTTTTGTGGGCCTACTATCACGTGGTGAAGCGGCGCGAGGGCATATCGCTCGATCCGGCCAAGCAAAAGAAAAAGCCCGCGAAAAAATCGAAGAAGAAAACAGCGATGAAAAAAACGAAAAAAAGGAAATCCCGGCATGGCTGAAATCGACGGGCCCCGCGTCGCCGCGCGTTCGGGCACGGCCAAGCAACTCGTCGTGTTCCTACACGGCTACGGCGCCGACGGCGACGACCTGATCGATATCGGCCGTGCCTGGGCCGCGCTCCTTCCGGACGCCGCCTTCGTGTCGCCGCACGCGCCGCGGCCGTGCGGGCAGGCGCCGCAAGGGCGCGAATGGTTTCCCTTGACCTTTCGCGATCCGGGCGAGCGCTGGGCCGGCGTCAACAGCGCGGCGCCCGGGCTGAACGCCTTCCTCGATGCCGAGCTAGGGCGCCACGGGCTCCCCGCCTCGGCGCTGGCGCTGGTCGGTTTCAGCCAGGGCACCATGATGTCGCTGCATGTCGGCTTGCGCCGGCAAGTCGCCCCCGCGGCCATCGTCGGCTATTCGGGCATGTTGGCCATGCCGGAGGAGGTCGATCCGAACAAGTTCGCCGCCGAAATCGTCAGCCGGCCGCCGGTGCTGCTGGTGCATGGCGATCAGGACCAGTTGATCCCCGTCCAGGCCCTTTTCCATGCCGCGCAAACGCTCGCCGCGCTCGAGGTGCCGACCGAATGGCACATCTCGCCCGGCGTCGGCCACGGCATCGACCAGGAGGGCCTGCGCCAGGGCGGCGAGTTCCTTTCCCGCTTCCTCAACCGTTAGGCCGCTTGCGCGTAACCTCCCGGATATGCTTCACAATCCCGTCACGCTCCCTATAGAATATCCCGGCGGGGCGAGAATCGCCCGCCGGAGTGGCAGGACGCCAGGAGTGAGCGCTTGAACGTGCACGTATCGCCCAGCGGTTTTCCGGCCCTGGTGCTCAATGCGGACTTCCGGCCGCTGAGCTATTACCCTCTCTCGCTTTGGTCCTGGCAGGACACCATCAAGGCCGTTTTCCTCGAGCGCGTGAACATCGTCGCCAATTACGACCGCGCTGTGCACAGCCCTTCGTTCGAGATGAAGCTGCCGAGCGTGGTCTCGCTCAAGACCTATGTGAAGCCTTCGACCTTCCCGGCCTTCACCCGCTTCAACGTGTTCCTGCGCGACCGCTTCTCCTGCCAGTATTGCGGCGACCGCGAAGACCTGACCTTCGACCACCTGATCCCGCGCTCGCGCGGCGGCCACACCACCTGGGGCAACGTGGTGGCGGCCTGTTCGCCCTGTAACCTGCGCAAGGGCAATCTGACACCGGGCGAAGCCAAGATGTGGCCCTCGCAGATGCCGTTCCAGCCGACGGTGCAGCATTTGCATCGGAACGGCCGGCTGTTCCCGCCCAATTACTTGCACGAAAGCTGGCTCGACTATCTCTATTGGGACACCGAGCTGGAGCCCTGACGCGGCGCCGCAAGGGTGATTTCCTTTTGCAAAAGAAGGACAGATCCCATGATCGAAATCGTTCTCGACCCGAGCGAAGCTGCGATCCTCAGCTTCGAGGTTTCGGATGAGTCGCTGGAAGCCGCGGCGATACCGGAAAATTTGCGGGCCTACACGGTCGCTCTCTGCTCCGGCTTGACCGCGTGCCCGCTCTGAGCGGTCGCTTTACGACCTGAAGGCGCGCCGGACGGCCTAGGCGTCCGGGTCGAAGCCGATTTCCCAAGATTTCGCCGCGATTTGACGCGCATCAAAGGCGCAGGGAACCACCTGCGCTATGCGTTTATTGATGGGACGAGATGCGGAGATTGCAATGAATAAGCCGGTGGGCCCCACTGAGCAACGGGCCGAACCGACGGCGCCGATCGTTTTGGTGCCAAAGCCAGCGCCTGAACGACCGCGCAGGCGGACGGCGTGGCTGATCGCCGGCCTGGTAGCGCTGGCGGTAATCGTGGCCACCGGCGCCGTCTGGTGGCTGTCGAGCGCCGGCGGCAATATCCGCTACACTACCGCAGCCGTCACGCGCGGGCCGGTGACGCGCGCCGTGGTCGCCACCGGCATCGTCAACCCGGTGCTCACCATCATCGTCGGAAGCTATGTGTCGGGCACCATCCAGGACGTGACCTGCGACTACAACACCAAGGTGAAGAAGGGCGAGGTTTGCGCCACGATCGACCCGCGCCCCTATCAGAGCGTGGTCGACCAGCAGAAGGCCAATTTGGCGGTGGCCGTGGCCCAGCTCGAAAAGGACAAGGCCAATCTCGGCTACGCGCAAGCAAACTACGAGCGCAACGAGCGGCTGGCGCTAACCAAGGCCGTCTCCCAGGATACGCTCGACAACGCCAAGAGCGGACTCGACCAGGCGCAGGCGCAAATCGGCGTCGACCAGGCCACCATCCAGCAGCGCCAGGCCCAGCTCGAAGCGGCCGAAATCAATCTCGGCTACACCAAAATCGTCTCGCCGGTGGACGGCACCGTGGTCGCGCGCAACGTCACCATCGGCCAGACGGTGGCGGCGAGCTTTCAAACCCCGATCCTGTTCCTGATCGCCACCGATCTCACCAAGATGCAGGTCGATACCAATGTCAGCGAAAGCGACATCGGCGGCATCAAGGACGGCGATCAGGCCTACTTCACCGTCGACGCGTTTCCCAACCGCTCCTTTGCGGGCACCGTCAGCCAGGTGCGGCAGTCGCCGCAGAACATCCAGAACGTCGTCACCTACGACGTCGTCGTCAGCGTCGATAATGTCGATCTCGCGCTCAAGCCGGGCATGACGGCGGCGAGCCGCGTCGTCACCGACGAGCGCAAGAACGTGCTGCGGGTGCCGAGCCAGGCGCTGCGCTTCCTGCCGGCCGGGGTGACGACGCGCACGGGCGGCCAGCGCGCAGGCGGCTCCGGCCAGGTCGGTAAAGCCGCGGCGCCGAGCAATCAAGGTGCGGTCTATGTGCTGCGCGACGGCAAGCCGGTCAAGGTTCCGGTCACAATCGGGCTCGACGACGACAGCCACGCCGAGATCGTCAAAGGCGAGCTGAAGCAAGGCGAGCGCGTCATCATCACCGCGCAGCGCGCCGGCACGGCCAACAACAAGGCCGCGACCGGGCCGCGCCTGCGCATGTGACGGCCAGCCCGCAGTCAGATCATCATGGCCGAACCGTTCATCAGGCTCGAACACATCAGACGCACCTATCACGTGGGCAGCGTCGACCTGCACGCGCTGCGTGACGTCAGCCTCACGATCGAGGCAGGTGAGTTCGTCGCCATCATGGGTCACTCAGGCTCGGGCAAGTCGACACTGATGTCGGTGCTCGGCTGCCTCGACCGGCCGACCAGCGGCCACTACTTCTTCGAAGGCACCGACGTGGCGGGCCTGAGCGAGCCCGACCGGGCGCGCCTGCGCAGCGAGCGGCTCGGCTTCGTGTTCCAGAGCTTCAACCTGCTCGCCCGCACCTCGGCCATCGAAAACGTGGCGCTGCCGCTGTTCTATGCCGCCTCCGGGCCGGCGAGCGCCTCTTCGCGCACCGACCGCGCGCGCTCGGCGCTGCGGCTGCTGGGCTTGGGCGACCGCGAGCGCAACACGCCCGGCCAGCTCTCCGGCGGCCAGCAGCAGCGGGTGGCGATCGCGCGCGCGCTGATCAACCGCCCCGGCCTGCTGCTCGCCGACGAACCGACCGGCAATCTCGATACCCGCACCTCGCACGATATCATGGAGACGCTGACCAAGCTCAATCGCGAGCAGGGCGTCACCATCGTGGTCGTCACCCACGAAGCCGATATCGCCGAATATGCCGACCGCGTCTTGACTATGCGCGACGGCGAGGTGATCTCCGACAAGCGCAATCCGAAGCCGGCAAAAGCCGCGGCCACGGTGAGCGAACCCGTCTCGCTCCTGCGCCAACCGCGCGCCGCGGCCGGCGCAGCCCCGCGCGCCAACCCGGCCTGGGCCTTCGGGCTGATGATTCTGGCCGCCGCCGTGCTGGCCATCCGCCGCAACATGATGCGATCGGCGCTGACCATGCTGGGCGTGTTCATCGGCGTCGCCGCGCTGATCGCCATGGTCGCCGTCGGCCAGGGCGCCAACGACGCGGTGCGCAAGCAGATCGAACGGCTCGGCACCAATCTTGTCGTGGTGCAGCCGGGCGCGCGCACCGCCGGCGGCGTACGCAGCGGCGCCGGCAGCGCCTCCACCCTCACCACCGCCGACGTGCACGCCATCATGCGCGAGGCGACCGCGGTCAGCGAGGTCGGCTACCTCATTCGCCAATCGGGCCAAGTCGAATACGGCAATAAGAACTGGACTACGCAAATACAGGGCATCAGTGTCAATTATCCGCCGATGACCAACTGGCGCATCGACGTCGGGCGTGAAATCTCCGACAATGACCAAGCTTCCGCGGCGCTGGTCGCCGTCATCGGCCAATCGGTCGCCACCCAGCTGTTCGGCACCTCGCAGACACCGATCGGCGCGCTCATCCAGGTGAAGGGCGTGCCGATTCGCGTGATCGGCGTGCTCGAGCCCAAGGGACAGACGCCCTACGGCACCGACCAGGACGACCTGGTGATGATCCCGTTCACCACCGCCGAGCGCAAAGTGCTCGGCGTGGCCGCGCCCAGCCAGGCGCAGCAGCAGTTCAACTGGATCTATCCGACAGCGCCCAACCCTTACGGCCTGACGCCGCATCTCGCCGGCTACGTCAACCAAATATACGTGCAAGCAGCCAATCAGGCGGAGGTGCAGAACGCGTTACGTCAGGTCACCGAGATTCTCGCACGCCGCCACCGCATCAAGCCCAGCGCCGACAACGATTTCAACGTGCGCAACCTCAGCCAGATCGCCGAGACGGCCGAAAGCTCGAGCCGCATCATGGCGATCCTGCTCGCCGCCGTCGCCTCGATCTCGCTGGTGGTCGGCGGCATCGGCATCATGAACATCCTGCTGGTATCGGTGACCGAGCGTACGCGCGAGATCGGCCTGCGCATGGCGATCGGCGCGCGCCGGCTGCACGTGCTGCTGCAGTTCCTGGCCGAGGCGGTGTTCCTGAGCGTCACCGGCGGCGTCGCCGGCATCCTGATGGGCGTCGCCTTCTCGGTGGCGATCTCGCTGGTGTTCGGCTGGTCGACGCCGATCTCGGCGGCGGCGATCGCCGGCGGATTTTTGTTCTCCGCCGCGGTCGGCATCTTCTTCGGCTATTACCCGGCGCGCAAAGCCGCCGGCCTCGATCCGATCGAGGCGCTGCAGGTACGAGTGATCGTCTGAGATTGTCATTCCGGGACGCGGGCGAAGCCCGCGAACCCGGAATCCAGGGCTGCGCTCTCGTGCTTGGCCCCTGGATTCCGGGCCCGCGCCATAGCGCGCAAACGCGCTTATGGCGCGTCCCGGAATGACCGGAATTAGACCCCCGGCAACATGCGTTGCAACACGCCGTCGCGGCGGATGACGTAATGGTAGAGCGCGGCCAAAACGTGCAGGCCGACCAGCACCAGCAGCACCCAGTTGGCGAGCAAGCCGTGGATGTCGCCGGTCCAGCCCCAGCCGGGCGCGCGGGTCGCCAGCAACTTGGGCAATTCGAACAAGCCGAAGAACGTGACGTGCATGTCGCGCCAGGAGGCGTTGAGCCAACCGAGGATCGGTATCACGAACAACAGCGCGTAGAGCAGCCAGTGCAGCACGCGCGCCGACTGCACCTGCCAGGGCGGCAGGCCGTCTTCCGGCACCGGCTCGCCATGGGTCAGACGCACGATCAGCCGGACGACGACGACGAAGAGAATCGTCACGCCGAACCAGACATGCAGGTCGATGAGCCGGCTCACCGGCACGGTGCGGCCGATATGCGGCATGGTCCAGGCGAAGACGAACTGGGCGATCAGCAGCGCCAGAATGAGCCAATGCAGCGAGCGGGCCGCGCCCGAATAACTGCCACCGGTCTTCTCAACCATCGAATTCAAGCCTCGTTTTGCGGAAAAGAATACGCGTTTTCACCAGCGCCTTGCGGCGGAACCGTGGCATCCCCATATGGGTGGGAGCGACGATGTCGAGCCTTGCCGGCTCCCTCGTCGAGACGGCCACGAAACTGAGCGGGTGACGCCGGATGTACGCGCACCTTTCTCGTTCGTGGTCGTTAGCATTTTGGACAAGCGGTACTTTGATCTGGCGCAACGCGGAAGCGCAGCGCTTATGCCTCGCTGCGCGGCAACCCGAACGCCGCCTTGGTGCCCCAGGCGGCGATACCGGCGAGCAGCAGCGAAACCAGCACGTCCCAGCCGGCAAGCGATAGGCCGAGGAAGCGCCAGGCCGCCTGATCGCAGCGCACGATGCTGATGTTGTCGAGCGACTTGAGGAGATTCTTGGCCGACCCGAAATTGTTAATCGGGCCTGAGCAGTCCTGCGGGCCGGGCCAGAACTTCCACTCGACGCCGGCGTGATAGCCGGCAAGCCCGCTGTTCCACAACATCACCGCGGCGATCACCACAAAGCCCGCCACCAGCACCTTGCGCGAGGCGCCGAAACCGCCGCCGAGCCAGAGCACGGCCGGCGAGCGGCACCGCGACGTAATAGGCGTTGCGCTGCTCGAGGCAGAGCGGGCACGGCGGATAGCCGAGCACGTATTGGAAGAAGAAGAAGCCGCCGATGGTGGCCAGGCCGATCAGCGCGATGAGCGCGGCGGCGGTCACATGCGGCTCTCTGCGCGCGAGCGTGAGATAGTCGGTCGTCATCCTGTCCCTCACGCCCCGCGCCGCCTTTGGCTTGGGTTTAGAAATTCAGTGTCCGACTTCGCCAACCCGCCGGCGTCGAGCAAGCAGCCCGGCTGGAGCGCAGCGAAAGCCGGGACAGCCAATCAACAACTCCCGGGTTGCGCTCCGCTCCACCCGGGCTACGGCTTATTCGAGCGTAGGCTGGTGCCCCTGGCCGGACTCGAACCAGCACGATGTTTCCACCACCTGATTTTGAGTCAGGCGCGTCTACCAATTCCGCCACAGGGGCATTTTACGGGCATGATCGGGTAACCATGCGTTGGCGGCGGGGATCATAGCCGCGCGCGGCGCGGGGTCAACGGCCGGCGAAAAGTCGTATGACGGGGCGCTTCCGCGCATTCGGCGCCGCGCCTAAGATCGGCGAAATCGCGCCATTTCAGGGAGACCGCCATGAACGAAGAGACGCTCAACACCTCGCTGCGCAAATTCCTCAAGGTCGTCGGCATCACCTCGCAGCGCGAAATCGAGAAGGCGATTCGCGCCGCGGTCGCCGACGGGCGGCTGAAAGGCAACGAAGCGCTGTCGGCGCAAATGGTGCTGACCGTCGACAAGGCGGGCTTGAGTCACAAGATCGACGGCACCATCGAGCTCGAATAGTCTCCCGCTATTGTTCCGCGCCGCGTTCCGCCTTGCGCGACTTCGCCATCGCGCCGTCACCATCGCGCCATAGTTTACGGCCGCCATACAATTCGTGATGCGCGAATGCGGCGTCCGGCCGCAGCAGGTGCGCAACGTTTCATCCGTTCAACGCTTGTCACCCTGAGTGTCAAGAAAAGGAGGGCGAGATGAAACGTTCGATTGTTTGCGCGGCCGTCGCGGCCGGCATGATTGCATTGGCGGCGCCGGCGCAGGCCGGCATCGCCAATCCCGGATTGAACACTGCGGCGCCGGCGACGCTTCAGCAAGCGCGCTACTATCATCACGACTATCATCACTCCAGCCGTCGTCATCATCGGAGCTGGTGGCAATCCTTCGCCTACAGCCCGCGCCACCGGCACTACACCTGCTGGAACGAGCGCGTGCGCCGTTGGCACCACTGGACCTGGGTGCGTCACTGCGGCTGGCGCTATTGATTAGCCGTCAAACCCGGACATTTCGGAGTTGAACGAGGGCAGCGGTTTAACCGCTGCCTTCGTCGTTTCACGCGGCCGGCTCCGCCCCGACGTTGCGGCGGCCGAAAGCCGCTTCCATCTCGCGCCGCACTTTCACCGCGGTGTCGTTTGCATCGTAGACGACGTCGGCCCACTTGACCGCTTCGCCTTCCGCGATGTCGCGCTTGAGCTTGACGTCGTGCGCCAAGCCGAGCGGCAACAGATCGTCGCGCAGCGAGACCTCGGCCGGCGTCTGCTTGCCCCAGACGCAGAAGCCGCCCTCCCCGTCCAGCATTTCGCCTGCTTTCAACGCCTTCTTGGCGGTCGCCACCACGTCGGAGCGGAAGCCCGTGGGCGCGCCGGTCGGCTCGTTGCGCAGTGCGGCGGAGGCGACCGAAATGCCGAGCTCGAGCCCGATCATGTGGATCGGCCGGTAGAGCGCGGCGTATTTGCCGGTTGCGTCCGGCAGCATGGAATATTCCGTGAAGCAGCGGCGCGCGTAGTCGGTCTCGCCCTCGAACACCACGTAAGTCCCGAGCGCCAGATGATGCGGCACGTCGCGCCCGTCGCGATAAACGGAAGAGACGACCTCGGTGACGCCCTCCTTTTCCAGCGTGCCGCCGTCGCTCTTCGGTTTGCAGACCTCGGCGAGCTCGAAACGCGTGGCGGGCGGGAAATTCAAGCCGTCCGCCTGCGGCACCAGACCGGTGGCGTTGCACACCGCCGTCATCTCGATGCCGGACTTGGTGCCGTCGACAAAACTGTTGAACATCTTCGGATTGATCGAGTTGCGGTCGGTGATCTTCAGATATTTGTCGAGAATGTCCCAGACGTTGTCGGGATTGGACTGGTGATAATGCGGCTCGTAACGCGTGCCCTTGCCGGCCGCGATCACCTTGAAGCCGGCGGCGCGCGCCCAGTCGACGTGCTCGCAGATCAGCGCCGGCTGGTCGCCCCAGGCGAGCGAATAGACGACGCCCGCGCTCTTTGCGCGGCGCGCCAGCAGCGGGCCGGCGACCGCGTCGGCCTCGACATTGACCATGACGATGTGTTTGCCGTTTGAGATCGCGCCGAGGCAATGCGCGATGCCGGCGCCGGGAATGCCGGTCGCCTCCACGATCACCTCAATGCGCGGGTCGGCGATCAGCGCGGCTGCGTTGTCGGTGACGAAGGTGGCGCGCTGCTTGTGCGCCTCGTCGAGCGAGGCGGCGCCGTAGCGCCCGTCCGGCCAGCCGGCGGTCTTGAGCTGGCTTTTCGCACGCGCGACGTTCAGGTCGGCGACGCCGGCGACGTGCATGCCTTGCGTCAGGCGCGCCTGCGAAAGAAACATGGTGCCGAATTTGCCGGCGCCGATGACGCCGACCGTCACCGGCTTGCCCGCGGCTTCGCGTTCGATGAGCTTGGCGTGGAGGTTCACTTTGACGCGCTCCGTTACTGAGTGGCGCGCGACGGAAACATAAACGCGCAAGCGAGACAAGCGCCCGACACCGCGCGCAGACCTATTGACAGATCGCGCTCGAAACAAACGTTTCTGTGTGGCACTCGGGCCCGCTATTGCGGCCCGCGAGATAGACCTCGGCCGGGCAAACCAGCGAGGTGGTCATATCGACGCTGGTGCCGCCCTTGAATCCCTTCTTCTTGCACACGGCCACGGCCGCCGCGACGCAATCAGGCGCGCGGTTGGGCGCCGTCTTGCACTTCGCGTGCCCGCGCACCACGCGGGTATGCGGCAGCCGGGCGACCGCGTCGGCCGCGGCCTTGGTATTGTCGACCGTGTCGCGCGCGGCGATGCTGGCATCCTTGCCCATCGTCTGAAAGCGACTGCGCAGGTTTTGCACGCCGCTGTTGAAATTATCGACGCCCTGATCGAACCACTGGCCCATGCGCGCAAAGAAGCCCTGCGGCTCTTGCGCGTGCTTGGCGCCGGCGCCTTGCGCCTGCGCCACCCCGACCGCCAGCGCGCAGGCGAACAGCGCGCCGAGCGCCACCCTCGTGGCGCCGCGCACTGTGCGGGAACGCATCAAAGCCGGTTTGCTGTCCATCGTCGCCAAACGGCGGTCGTTGCCGAACCGCGGTTGTTGCCGAACGGCATTTGCGCCGGCGCATTCCCCTACCGCCGCCGGGTGGCGAAAATGAGGAATGCGGCTACGGACCGATAATGCCGATTCGCTCAGACCAAGTACAGCGCCGCCGCCATGCCGCCCAGCAGCACGACGGCGAAAGCCAGGGTCCACCAGCCGAGCTGGCGCTCGATGATGGCGCGGGCCCGCTCGCCGTAGCGGTGCAGCAGGAAAGCCAGCAGGAAAAACCGCCCGCCGCGCGTGATCAGCGAGAAAACCAGGAACAGGCCGAAGCTGTAGCCGGCAAAGCCGGAGGTGATGGTCACGACCTTGAAGGGGATCGGGGTGAGGCCCTTGAGCAGGATGATCCAGGCGCCCCATTGGGCATAAGCCGCGCGGAAGGCCTCGACCTTGTCGCCGTAGCCGTAGAGCCCGATCAGCCAGGCGCCGACCGTGTCGTAGAGCAGCGCGCCGATGGCATAGCCCAGGAGCCCGCCCAGCACCGAGGCGACCGTGCACCAGGCCGCCAGCACGTAAGCTCGGCTCGGCCGCGCCAGCGACATGGGGATCAGCATGATGTCGGGCGGAATCGGAAAGAACGAGCTTTCGGCGAACGCCACCGCGCTCATGCTCCAGACGGCGTGCGGCTTGTGGGAAGCGTCCACGCACCAGTCGTAGAAACGGCGCAGCAGGGAACGCGGCGGGGCGGCCTGAACGGTCATGAACGCGGAAAACTCGGGCTCAGAGTGAGAGGTCAGCGGCGCTTGCGGTCGTGCCGGGCCTGCAAGGCCACGACTTTGCGCCGCGGCAGGCCCTGTACCATGGTTTTGGGCACTTTTTCGGCAATGCCGAACAAAGTTTCGCGCCGGCGCATCTCCGCCCAGACGTCTTCGGGCCGCACCCCCGCATGCACCCACAGCACGACCAGATTATAGAGGAGATCGGCGCTTTCCCGCACGACCGCCTCGGGCTGGCCGTGCATGGCGTCGATCACGACTTCAACGGCCTCTTCCGCCAGTTTCTTGGCCATTTTAGCACGGCCGGCGCGCATCAGCCTCGCCGTGCGCGACTTCGCCGGGTCGGCGCTGCGGGCTGCGACCACGGCATCGTAGAGGCGGGAGACCGAATCACTCATGGCACAACAGAATACCCGATCGGCGAGTCAATGCGGTTAACGCTCCGTATCAACAAGGCAATTCCGGGGTGCCGGGAGCAGTTCCTATGTGCCGCGCCCGACCTTTTCGCGCCGCAGCAAAAGCTCACTCTTCCTCGGCCAGGAGCGCGGCATTGCCGCCGGAAGCGGCCGTGTTGACCGTCACCACCTGCTCGACGCCCAGACGGCGGACATAATCGGGCCCGCCGGCCTTCGGCCCGGTGCCGGACAGGCCGCTGCCGCCGAAGGGCTGCGAGCCGACCACGGCGCCGATCATGTTGCGGTTCACATAGATGTTGCCGTGCCGGAGCCGGGCGACCACGCGCTCGACGACCCGGTCGATGCGGGTGTGGACGCCGAGCGTGAGCGCCGTGCCGTTGGCGGCGAGGTCGTCGAGCAGCGCATCGAGCGCGCCGGCGCGCCAGCGCACCACGTGCAGCACCGGCCCGAACACTTCTTCCATCAGTTCGCGCGCGCTCGGCAGCTCGATAATGGCGGGCGCGACGTAGGTGCCGGCTGCCGGCAGCGCGCCGTTCCAACGGAAGCGCAAGCAGCCCTCGCCTTGCTTGGCGGCGATCCAGCGCTCGAGCTTGTCTTTGGCTTCCGCGTCGATCACCGGGCCGACATGAGTTGCCGGCTCGCGCGGATCGCCGAGGGTCAACTCGCGCACGGCGCCTTCCACCATGGTGAGCACGCGCTCGGCGACGTCGTCCTGCACGCATAACAGCCGCAGCGCCGAACAGCGCTGGCCGGCCGAGCGGAAGGCGGACGCGATCACGTCGTCGGTCACCTGCTCGGGCAAGGCGGTGGCGTCGACGATCATGGCGTTGATGCCGCCGGTCTCGGCGATCAGCGGTGCGATCGGCCCCTCTTTGGCGGCGAGCGCACGCGCGATCAGGCGGCCCACTTCGGTCGAGCCGGTGAAGACGACGCCGGCAACGTGCGCATGATCGACCAGCATGGCGCCGACCGCGCCGTCGCCCGGCACGAAGTGCAGCGCGCTCGCCGGCACGCCGGCTTGATGCAGCAGCTTGACCGCTTCATAGGCCACGAGCGGCGTCTGCTCGGCCGGCTTGGCCACCACGCTGTTGCCGGCGGCGAGCGCGCCTGCGATCTGCCCGATGAAAATGGCGAGCGGAAAATTCCACGGGCTGATGCAGACCACGACGCCGCGCCCGCGATAGCTGAGCGTATTGCTCTCGCCGGTCGGGCCCGGCAGCGCATGGGAAGCGAGGCTGCGCGCCTGGGCGGCGTAGTAGCGGCAGAAGTCGGAAGCCTCGCGCACTTCCGCGACGCAATCGTCGAGCGTCTTGCCGCCCTCGCTCTGCAAAAGCGCGATCAGCGGACCGCGGCTTTGCTCGATCAGGTCGCCGGCGCGGGCAAGGATATCGGCGCGCGCCAAGGGACCGGCCGCGTTCCAGGCGGCAAAGCCCGCTTGCGCCGCGCGCATCGCGGCTGCCACCACGCCCGCGTCGGCGTCCTGGACGCTGCCGATCACGCGGCCGTCGATCGGGCTATTGATTTCGCGCGCACGGCCTTTGCCGACAGCGCCGTCGATCAGCGGTACCGCATCGACCCGCGCGCCGCCGTCGCGGATCTCGTTGAGCAGCGCGTCCAGCGCGGCGCCATCGCCGAACTCCACACCGCTTGAATTCTTGCGCTCCGGCGCGAACAGGTCGCGCGGCAGCGGAACGTGCCGGTGGCGCGCCTGTTCGGGCGAAGCGATGAAGCTCTGCGGCCGGCGGAGAATATCCGCGACCGGCACGTCCGGATCGGCGGCGACCGACACAAAGGACGAATTGGCGCCGTTCTCCAGCAGCCGCCGCACCAGATAGGCGAGCAGATCGGCATAGCCGCCGACCGGCGCATAGACGCGGCAGGTGAGCGCCGGCGTCTCGCCGAGCAATTCGTGGTAGAGCGCCTCGCCCATGCCGTGCAGGCGCTGGAATTCGTAGTCGCCGGCCCCGCCGGCATCCTCCAGCACGCTCGCCACGGTGAGCGCGTTATGCGTTGCAAATTGCGGATAAAGCCGCGGGCGCGCCGCCAGCAGCCGGCGCATGCAGTCGAGATAGCTGAGATCGGTCATCGCCTTGCGCGTAAACACCGGATAGTCGGCGAAGCCGCGCTCCTGCGCGCGCTTGATCTCGGTGTCCCAATAGGCGCCCTTGACGAGGCGCACCATCAGCCGGCGGTCGAGCGCCTTCGCGACATCGGCGATCCAATCGATCACTGCGCCCGCCCGCTTCTGATAGGCCTGCACCGCGAGGCCGAAGCCGTTCCAGCCCGCGAGCGAGGAATCGCGCAACGTCGCGCCGATCACCTCGAGCGACAGTTCGAGCCGGTCGGCCTCTTCGGCGTCGACGGTGAAAGCGAGTTCGTGGCTTTTTGCAACGCGCGCGAGCTCGATCAGCAGCGGCGGCAGCTCCTTCAGCACGCGTTCGCGCGACAAGGGCTCGTAGCGCGGATGCAGCGCCGACAGCTTCACCGAAATGCCGGGCCGCCGCGGCAGCGCGGCATTGCCGGCGGAGCGGCCGATCGCCGCGATGGCGCCGGCGTAAGAAGCGAAGTAGCGCCCGGCGTCGGGCGCCGTACGGGCGCCCTCGCCCAGCATGTCGAAGGAATAGAGATATTCCGGGCCTGAGCGGGCGCGGTCGAGCGCCTCGTCGATGGTTTGCCCCAGCACGAAATGCGACCCCAACAGCCGCATGGCCTGGCGGGTGGCGGCGCGCACCGCCGGCAGGCCGAGCCGCTTCATCAACCCCTCGACGATACCGTGCGGCGTCTCGCCCGGATGGATCACGCGCGCCGTGATGCCGAGCGTCCAGGCCGAGGCCGAGACCAGGAAGGCGGTGGAGCGGGCATCGTGGTGCGCCCAGTCGCCGCTGCGGAGCTTGTCCTCGATCAGGGCATCGGCGGTGTCGGCGTCGGGCACCCGTAGCAGGGCTTCCGCCAGTACCATCAGCGCCAGCCCCTCCTTGGTCGAGAGCGCATAAGCGTGCAGGAAGTCCTCGACCCCGCCGAGGCCCGGCCGAGCGGGCGCGGATCGCAGCGATCAGGCGGCTGGCGCGGGCATCGATGCGCGCCTCGGCCTGCGGCGCCCGCGGCGCTGCCGCAAGCAGCGCAGCCGCGAGCGCCTCGTCCGCCGGCGCATAGGGCGCCCGAAAGGACGGTCCGCCGACATCCGCGAGATGCCGGACAGCGCCTTCATCCTGCGCGCCTATAAGAGGTGGGGCGAGGATGCGGCCTCCCATCTGCTCGGCGACTTCGCCTTCGCCATTTGGGACGGACGCAAGAAGGAGCTCGTGTTGGCCCGCGACCACATGGGCCAACGCTATGTCCATTATCATCACGGCCAGGATTTCTTCGCCTTCGCCACCGAGATCAAGGCGCTGTGGGCGGTTCCCGATGTGCCGCGCGAACTGAACGAGCACCAGCTCGGGCGCTATCTGCTTCTGGACTTTCGCGTGCGCGACGGCGCTACCCTGTTCAGAGACATTTTCGGTCTGGCGGGCGGCACGACCATGGTCATTCGCAATGACGGCACACGGTCGATGCGGGGATATTGGGAGCCGCATGCTGCGCCCGAGCATATCGGTCGAGAGGAAGCCTATTATGTCGAGACCTACCGACGTGTTCTCGCCGAAGCCGTCGAATGCCGCATCCGCCGGCTGAACGCGCCACCTGCGCTGCTGCTCAGCGGCGGGTTCGACAGCACGGGAATCGCGGCCATGTGCGGTCCGGTCTTGACGTCGCAGGGACGCACGCTCATCACGCTTTCGTCGGTTCTGCCGGAGACCTATAGCGGCCCGCGAAACGATGTGCGGCAGTGGATCGAATGCTGCCGCCGGCACATGCCTCATATCGACGTGCGGTATTTCGTGCGCGATGCGGATGCGTTCAACGTCGGACTTGACCGCGCCTGCGCCGCCGCCGACGAAATTCCCACGATAGTCGAATTTGTGCACGAGGGCTTATTCCGGATGGCCGCCGCGGCCGGATCACGCTTCGTCATGGACGGCATGGGTGGAGATTCGACGCTGAATCCGCGGGGCGCAGCCGCGCTCGCGTTTTTTTTGCGCAGCGGACACCTGCGGCGCTTCGTTTCGGAATTGTTCGCGCACCGGCGCGTCACCGGCGACGGCTGGTCGCGCATCGCCCGCGGCAAGATCATCTTCCCGCTCACTCCCGTCTGGGCGCGGCGCATGTGGTGGGCCCTGCGAAGGAACGGCCCGATGCGCGCGATCGATTTCGTCGCGCCGAAGTTCTACCGGGACCTGACGGCGGCGCGCGCCCTCGATTTGGCCAACAGACCGGCGGTGCGGTGGGGCGCAAGCATCCGGCGGATGAATATGCGCGTCTTGCGTACCATCGCTCGTCGCCCGCGCTGCCTCCAGGGAAACGAGGCGGCAACGCGCGGATTGGACATCGCACGGCCGATGCTCGACAAGCGCGTGGTGGAGTTCGGATTGGCAATCCCGCAGGAACTCTACGTCGTGCACGGACGCGACCGCTATCTCGCCTGCCGCGCAATGGCGGACGCCTACCCGCGCGAATATCAAACACGCAAGTCTTCCGCTGAACCGTTTGACCCAGACACGGTCGAAACGCTCTGGCACGCCTTGCCGTCGTTGCGCGCGCAATTGGAGCGCCTGCGCGATCATGAAGTACTGCGCGATTATTTCAACTTCGCCGGCATTACCGAAATGTTTTCGATAAAGAGCCAGAACGATATCGTCGAAGACGGTATGATTTCCCTCGCCGCGCGCGCCACGCGCGCGGCTCACTACGTCGCTTGGTTCAGGAATGAAAACCGTTAGGCCGTGCCGACGGTGAGCCGAATTTACAAGTCAGGAAAGAATAGTACCTACCGCAGTGTAGCTTTCATGTGAAACGGCGTATTTCGCCTCGGTGCGATTGGCGGCCTCTGAAACGATAACCCGCGGTGTCGCCCACCGTTTGCCCGCGACTCTCATCTCGGGCTCGGACTGAATATGATCGTTAGGCTCGCGGTCGATCATGGCGGAAATCCTCGCAACCGCACGTGGCTGGAATGACCATACCATCGGTTGCCGCGCTGGGCAATTCGCGCAGCGGCCATGTGAGCTTCAAGGCGCCGGTGTTGTTACAGTGCGGGCATGAGCGCGATTTTCGGCATCTTAAGGTTCGATGGCGGCGCGGTGTCCTCACGCGACCTGGAGCGGATGGCAATACGCTTGCCGATCGCGGGCCGGGTGGGCGCGCGCACCGCCGGCAGACCCAGGCGCTTCACCAGCGCATCGACGATGCCTTGCGGCGTCTCGCCCGGATGGATGACGCGCGCCGTGATGCCGAGCGTCCAGGCCGAGGCCGAGACCAGGAAAGCGGTGGAGCGGGCATCGTGGTGCGCCCAGTCGCCGCTGCGGAGCTTGTCCTCGATCAGGGCATCGGCGGTGTCGGCGTCGGGCACCCGTAGCAGGGCTTCCGCCAGTACCATCAGCGCCAGCCCCTCCTTGGTCGAGAGCGCATAAGCGTGCAGGAAATCCTCGACCCCGCCGAGGCCGGCCGAGCGGGCGCGGATCGCAGCGATCAGGCGGCTGGCGCGGGCATCGATGCGCGCCTCGGCCTGCGGCGCCCGCGGCGCTGCGGCAAGCAGCGCAGCCGCGAGCGTCTCGTCCGCCGGCGCATAGGGCGCCCGGAAGGACGGAATGTCGCAGGACGTGCTGGCAGGTCGCGCCGCCTGCATGGCGATGGCCCTCCGCGCCGGCGCTTCAGCATAGCGCGCTTGGGCGATTCTCGCCGGCCCTGAGACTTAACGCGCACCGCCCGAGGTTAGCCATGCCGCCAAACATTGACCGTCATTTGCGTGCCAATGTCTTGCTCTTTAAGAGGGCATGTATTTTGCTGCGCCTGAAACAGCACGACCAACCTGGCGGACGAGGCATGCGCACAAGCGGGCCAAAAGGGCCAGTTCGATGAAAGCCCGGCCCGCCGGCTGGGCGATCTGGGCAGGGCTGCTCGTGGCCCTGACGGTCGCCACCGGCGCGCAGGCGGCCGAAACCAAGGTCAGGGTCAGCCTCGACCGCCAGTTCCAGGGACCGGCGGCCGTCTTCCTGCTGCCGCTCGACAAGGGCTACTACAAGGCGGAGGACCTCAATGTCAGCATCGACGCCGGCAACGATCCACTCGAGCCGATCAAGCGGGTGGCTTCCGGCGTCTACGACATGGGCTTTGCCGACATCAACGCGTTGATCAAATACCGCGACGCCAATCCCAAGGACGCCATCAAGGCGGTGTTCATGGTCTACAATCGTCCGGCCTATGCGGTGATCGGCCGCAAGAGCCGCGGCATCAACGCGCCCAAGGACCTCGAAGGCAAGAAGCTGGGCGCGCCGGCGAACGGCCTCAGCTTCGCGGAGTGGCCGATCTTCGTGAAGGCCAACGGCATCGAGGCGTCCAAAGTGACGGTCGAGAATGTCGGCTTGCCGGTGCGCGACCCGATGCTGGCGGCCGGCCAGGTCGACGCCATTACCGGCCTGTCCTTTGCTTCCTTCATCGACCTCAAGGACAAGGGCGTGCCGATCGACGACGTGACGGTGATGCTGATGGCCGACTACGGCGTCAAGCTCTACGGCAGCGCCATCATCGTGAATCCCAAATTCGCCAGCGAGCATCCCGACGCGGTCAAAGGTTTCCTGCGCGCTTTCTTGAAGGGCCTGAAGCAGACCGTTGCCGCGCCGGCGGCATCCATCGGCTTCGTGCTCGAGCGCGCCGACGGCGCGCGCAAGAACCTAGAGCTCGACCGCCTGAAGATGGTGATCCGCGACAACATCCTCACCCCCGAGGTGAAGGCCAACGGCTATGGCGGCATCGAAGAGGCGCGCTTTGCGCAAAGCCTCGACCAGCTGGCGGTCGCCTACAAATTCAAGGCGGCGAAGCCGAAACCGAACGACATTTTCGATGCGTCGTTCCTGCCGCCGGCCGACGAGCGCAAAGTAAAATAAGCAAGCGATCGCGGGTTTCAGGCCGCCGGGCTGCGCGCGGGAACGACGCTCGGCATTTTCGGCTGCGGGGCGTTGAGGGCCTCGGCGATTTCGTCGGCCAGTTGCTCATAGGCCGCACGTGGGCCGCCTTCGCGGACAAAAATGCCGCTATAGAGGTCGGGCAGCTTCGGCAGCGGCGCGTCTTCCCACACCATCAGGCCGTTGTAGTCGGCGCGCTGGCGGACGGTAGGCATGACGCCGAGCCCGGCGATGACGGCGTTCGACAGGCTGACGATGCCCGGGCCGGTGAACACCTCCTCCCAGTCGAGGCCGGCCTTTTTCAGGGCCTGCACGGCGATGTGGTGATAGATGCAGGCCTCGCCATAGGAAACCAGCGGCACCGGCCGGTCGGGGTCGAGCTCGGTGGTGAGGCCGCGCACCCAGACGGTTTCCTGCCGCCAGACATGGCGGGCGTCGGCCGGCTTTTTGGTGGACAGGGCGATCATGAGGTCGAGATTGCCGCCGCGCAGATCGCGCGCGAGCGCGTCGCAGAAACCGGTGCGCACGACGAAGCGTACGTCCGGCCAGCGCTCGCGGAAATGGGTGAGCGTGCTGGGCAGGATCGAAGCGACAAAATCGCTCGGCGTACCGACCTGGATCACCAATTCCGGACGCTGGCCGGCGCAGCCGATCTGCACGATCTGGTCGTTGAGCGAGAGCATACGGCGCGCATAGCTGACCACCGTCTCGCCATGCGGCGTGAGCTTGATGCCTTGCGTGCTGCGATCGAGCAGTTCGCATCCGAGCAGAAACTGCAGGCGCTTGATTTGCGTGCTCACTCCCGGCTGGGTGAGGCCGAGCGCGGCGGCGGCCTTGGTGAAGCTGCGGTGTTCGACGACGGCGACGAGCGCGCGCAACAAGTCGGTGGGAACATTGGTCATGGCTCGGCCTTCAACAGGCGACGATCGCGACAACATCTTTTCCCTCCCCAATTGTTTGCGTGCTAACGATAAATTCAAGGTATTGAATTTATCAGGTCCGGCCCTCCGATCAATTTGATGAAGCGATTAAGTCGCCGCCGCGTCACACCACTGATGACGACGCGGGGTTGAATAAAAAAACCAGAGCGTGTGGCCGGCGCGTAATCCGCGGCGCTACTTGATGCGCTCGAGAATGCTCACATAGTTCGCCACAGCCGTTCCACCCATGTTGAAAGTGGCACCGAGCGAGGCGTTTGCAATCTGCATGTCGCCTGCCTTGCCGGTGAGTTGCATGGCGGTGAGCGCGTGCATCGACACGCCGGTGGCGCCGATCGGATGGCCTTTCGCTTTCAACCCACCGGACGGGTTGACCGGCAGCTTCCCGTCCTTTTGCGTCCAGCCTTCCTTGATGGCGCGCGCACCCTCGCCTTCCGGCACGAGGCCCATGGCCTCGTACTCGATCAGCTCGGCGATGGTGAAGCAGTCGTGGGTTTCGACGAAGGACAGGTCGGCGAGCTTGACGCCGGCGTCGCCGAGTGCGCGCTGCCAAGCCTGCGTGCAGCCCTCGAACTTCAAAATGTCGCGCTTGGACATCGGCAGGAAATCCTGCACGTGCTGCGCGCTGCGGAACACTACCGCGCGGTCGAGCCGGAGCGCGGTTTCCACATCCGCCAGCACCAGCGCGGCGGCGCCGTCCGAAACCAGCGAGCAATCGGTGCGCTTCAAGGGACCGGCGACGAAGGGGTTCTTCTCGCTTTCGGTGCGGCAGAAGTCGTAGCCGAAATCCTTGCGCATCTGCGCGTAGGGGTTGGCCACGCCGTTCTTGTGGTTCTTGGCCGCGATCATGGCAAGCGCGTCGGACTGGTCGCCGTATTTCTGGAAATAGAGCCCGGCGATCTGGCCGAAGACGCCGGCAAAGCCGCCTTCGATATCGGCTTCCTCGCGCACATAGGACGCTTTCAGCAGGTTGCGGCCGATCTCCGGCCCGGGCGTGGTCGTCATCTGCTCGACACCGACCACCAGCACGATGCGCGCGGCGCGCGCCGCGATCGTCTTGAGCCCCTGATGCACGGCGGCCGAGCCGGTGGCGCAGGCGTTCTCGACGCGGGTGGCGCGCTTGAAGCGCAGCTCGGGCGAGGCCTGCAATACGAGCGAGGCGGTGAAGTCCTGCGCCGAGAAGCCGGCGTTGAAATGCCCGAGCACGATCTCGTCGACGTCCTTGGGAGCGATGCCGGCATGCGCGAGCGCTTCGCCGGCCACGCGCACGATCAGGCTTTCGACGCTTTCCTCGGGCAGCTTGCCGAAGGGGGTATGGGCCCATCCCACGATTGCCGCGGTCATCGACGCCTCCTCGTGCCGAACTTTGGTCGCAATAGCCTCAGATAAACGCGAATTACCATAATTCAAACCGGTGGACGGCCGCCTTTGCCACCGTCACGAAGCTTGGATAGGCTCGCGCGCTTCCAGGGAACCTAGCCGGTTCCGCGGGCTTTCACTACCGACCGGACCGGAAAAAACGTGAGCCTTCCCTTGAGCCTCCGCCCCCTGTTGACCGGCCTTTTGACGGGCCTTGCCGCGCTGACGCTCGTATTGACCGCGCAGGCGCGCGCGCATGCCGAGGCAAAGCTCCTGATCGACGCCGCCACCGGCAAGGTGCTGCACGCGGAGAACGCCACCTATCCCTGGTATCCGGCTTCCGTCACCAAGCTGATGACCACCTACACGGTGCTGCGGCAGATCAAGCTCGGCCACATCACCATGAACACGCTGATCACCGTCACGCACGACGCGGCCGCGCAGCAGCCGGTCAAGATGGGCTTCCGCGCCGGCACCAAGCTGACCATCGACAACGCGCTGAAGATGCTGCTGGTCAAATCGGCCAACGACGTGGCGGTCGCCATCGCCGAGGGCGTCGGCGGCTCGATCTCGCACTTCGCCGATTTAATGAATGCCAACGCACGCCGGCTCGGCATGACGCAAAGCCATTTCGTCAATCCCAACGGGCTGCCGGCGGAGAACCACGTCACCTCGGCGCGCGATCTCGCGATCCTGGCGCGCGCGCTGATCACCGAGTTTCCGCAATACGATTCGTACTGGCACATCCACGCCATCCAGTACGGCAACCGCGTCATCCATAACTACAATCACCTGCTCGACCGCTATCCCGGCGCCGACGGCATGAAGACCGGCTTCATCTGCGCCTCCGGCTACAATCTGGTCGCGTCCGCCACGCGCAACGGCCGCCGGCTGATCGCCGTCATTCTCGGCGCCTGGTCGGGCGGCGTGCGCACGCAGCAGGCGGCGGCGTTGCTGGAGAGCGGTTTCAGAGGCGACGGCCTGTCGTGGCTGACGCCGTCGCTCGGCACCGTCGACCAGCTGGCGCCGATCGACGCGCAGCCGCCCAACCTGCGCGAAGAAATGTGCGGCGGCCACCGCCGCAAGCCGCCGTCGGAAGACAACGACGAGGAAGAAGAGACGACCGCCGCCGCCGGCGGCTCGCCCGAGGCCTTCATGCTGTCCAGCCTGAAGCCGTCGGCCGGCAAGTTCGTGCTGGGCCCGCCGGTCGACACCACGCCGCCGGTCGTCGTTTATACCGGACCGGCCGACCACCCCGACAAGGCGCAAACGGCGCATGCGCCGAGCCGCAAGCACAAGGCTGTCAAGAAGACCGCCACCAAGACCCAGAAGAAGAGCGGGAAGAGCAAGCCGAAAGTCTCCGCGGCCCGCAAATGAGCGAGGCGGGCGCAAACGCCGATCGGCGCCGGCCGCCGGTTCCCATCCCGCTGACCGTGCTCACCGGCTTTCTCGGCGCCGGCAAGACCACGCTACTCAACAAGCTGCTCAAGGACCCGGCGCTCGCCGAGACCGCCGTCATCATCAACGAGTTCGGCCAGGTGTCGGTCGACCATCTGCTGGTCGAATATATTTCCGACAACATGATGCTGCTGCAGTCGGGCTGCCTGTGCTGCACCATGCGCGGCGACCTGGTCGACGCGCTGGAGACGCTGCTGCGCGATCTCGACAACCGGCGCTGCACCTTCCGCCGCGTCCTGTTGGAGACGACGGGGCTCGCCGATCCGGCGCCGGTGCTGCACACGCTGATGTCGCATCCTTATCTGTTGCTGCGCTACCGGCTCGACGGCGTGGTGACGGCGGTCGACGCCGTCAACGGCGAGGCCACGTTGGACGCACACCAGGAGGCGGTGAAGCAGGCAGCCCTTGCGGACCGGCTGGTGCTGACCAAGACCGATCTCGCGACGCCTGCGCAGCGCGAAGCGATCGTCGCGCGCCTGCGCGCGCTCAATCCGGCGGCGCCCGTGCTCGACGCCGCGCAAGGCGAGGCGACGCCCGAGCGGCTGTTGAATTGCGGGCTGTACGATCCCGCGCGCAAGATCCCCGACGTTAAGAAATGGCTGGCGGAGGAGGCCTACGCCGAGGCGCATGGGGATCATCATCACGGCCATGGTCACGGGCATGACCATGACCACGACCATGCCCATCTCGACCGCAGCCGCCACGACGATCACATCGCTTCTTTCGTGCTGACGACCGATCAGCCGATCCCCGCCGGCACGCTTGAAATGTTTCTGGAATTGCTGCGCGCCAATTACGGCGCCCAGCTGCTGCGCGTGAAGGGCATCGTCAAGCTGGCCGAAACGCCCGAAACGCCGATGGTCGTGCACGGCGTGCAGCACGTGTTCCACCCCATTGCCCGGCTCGAGCGCTGGCCGGACGAAGACCGGCGCAGCCGGCTGGTCTTTATCACCCGCGACCTGCCCGAGCGGACGGTACGCGAGTTATTCGAGGCTTTCCTC
This sequence comes from uncultured Pseudomonadota bacterium, assembly GCA_963773305.1. Classification (GTDB taxonomy): domain Bacteria; phylum Pseudomonadota; class Alphaproteobacteria; order Rhizobiales; family Xanthobacteraceae; genus Pseudolabrys. The sequence goes on along the minus strand of CAVZAR010000002.1, from coordinate 146,208 downwards.
GGCAAGGCCGGCATCGACCGCCCCGATAAGGCCGCGCTGACCGACAATCCGCTGGTGCCCTTCGGCGGCGCCGACCGCTGAAAAAGACCCGTTCGTCCCCGCGAAAGCGGGGACCCAGCGCTGAATTCCCGCTTGCGCGGGAATGAGCGGTGTTGGCGATGCCCTTGCCTTGCGCCGCAAGAGCGCCGATCTTCATGGCAAAGCCGCCGGCCGAACCGGCGGCGTGACGAGGAAAACGCCCATGGAAACGACGACCATGGACCGCCGGTGGCTGCGCAATTATCCGCCCGGCGTGCCCGCCGAGATCGACCCGACCCGCTTCCCCTCGCTGGTCGCGATGTTCGAGGAAAGCTTCAAGAAATTCTCCGGCCGCGACGCCTGCGTGCTGATGGGCAAGACGCTCACCTATGCCGGGCTCGACGAGGCCTCGCGCGCCTTCGCCGCCTGGCTGCAAAGCTGCGGGCTCAAACCCGGCGCACGCGTCGCCATCATGATGCCGAACGTGCTGCAATACCCGGTGGCGATCGCCGGCATCCTGCGCGCCGGCATGGCAGTGGTGAACGTCAACCCGCTCTACACCGCGCGCGAACTCGAATTCCAGCTCAAGGACTCGGGCGCCGAAGCCATCATCGTGCTGGAAAACTTCGCGCATACGCTGCAGCACGCGCTGCCGCACACTCAGGTCAAGCACGTTGCGGTCGCGCGCATCGGCGACATGCTCGGCTTCCTGAAAGGCGCGCTGGTCAACGGCGTAGTGAAGCACGTCAAGAAGATGGTGCCGCGCTATCGCCTACCGCACGCGGTGCCGTTCAAGCAGGTGCTGGCCCAGGGCCGCAAGCTGCCGTTCGACGCGCCCAAGGTCGGGCCCGACGACATCGCCTTCCTGCAATATACCGGCGGCACCACCGGCGTTTCCAAAGGCGCCATCCTGCTGCACCGGAACATGGTCGCCAATGTGCTGCAGGTGGAAGCCTGGGACGAGCCGAGCCTCAAGACGCCGCCGCTGGTCGAGCAGATGGTCATCGTCACGGCGCTGCCGCTCTATCACGTGTTCGCGCTCACGGCGTGTTTCCTGTTCTCCGTGCGCGTCGGCGGCATGTGCCTGCTGATCACAAACCCGCGCGACATCGACGGGCTGATCAAGGAACTGAGCAAGTACAAGGTCAGCGCCTTCCCGGCGGTGAATACGCTGTACAACGCGCTGCTGCATCACCCGGATTTTGGCAAGCTCGACTGGAGCAGATTGAAAACCGCGACCGGCGGCGGCATGGCGGTGCAGAAGACGGTCGCCGACGCCTGGTTCAAGGCCACCGGCAAGCCGATCGTCGAAGGCTACGGCCTTTCGGAGACCGCCCCGGTCTTGACCTGCAACCGCGGCGACATTGCGGAATGGACCGGCACCATCGGCCTGCCGATGCCGTCGACCGAAATCTCGATCCGCGACGACGAAGGCCACGAAGTGCCGGTCGGCGAGCAGGGCGAGATCTGCGCGCGCGGCCCGCAGGTGATGCCGGGCTATTGGAACCGGCCGGACGAGACCGCCAAAGTGATGACGAAGGACGGCTTCTTCCGCACCGGCGATATCGGCGTGATGGACGCGCAGGGACGCGTGCGCATCGTCGACCGCAAGAAGGACATGATCAGCGTCTCCGGCCTCAAGGTCTTCCCCAACGAGGTCGAGGAGGTCGCCATGAGCCACGGCGGCCTGTTGGAATGCGCGGTGGTCGGCGTGCCGGATGCGCATTCCGGCGAGGTGCCGAAGCTCTACGCGGTCAAGAAGAAGCCGGAGGTGACGGAAGCCGAGCTGCGCAAATTCTTGGCCGAGGGGCTCGCGCCCTACAAGGTGCCGCGCCACGTCGAGTTCCGCAACGAATTGCCGAAGTCCAATGTCGGCAAGATCCTGCGCCGCGTGCTGCGCGACGAGACGACCGGCGAGGCTGCGCGTAAATGACTGAAGAGCCGCCTGAATGACGCCGCCAGTGCAGCACTTGCTTCACCTCTCCAATAGGGAGAGGTCGGATCGCCAATAGCGCGTTGGCGCGCTATGGCGATCCGGGTGAGGGTTGCAAAACATCAAGAGTCACTATCCCCCTCACCCCAACCCTCTCCCCAATGGGGAGAGGGAGCCCGCCGCATACGCGGCAAGATTATCGACTCCAACTCATTTCAAGTGAGCATCGTTGCAATGACGGACAGCAATCAGGTCCACTCTGCCGACGTCGTCGCCTTCTGGCGCGCGGTCGGCCCCGACAAATGGTTCGAGAAGGACGAGGCGCTCGACGAAGAAATTCTCCGGCGTTTCTTGAGCGCGCATGAAGCCGCCGCCAGCGGCAGGCTCGCCGCCTGGGAGCGGAGCGCGGAAGGCGCGCTGGCGCTACTCATCCTGCTCGACCAGTTTCCGCGCAACATGTTTCGCGGATCGCCCCGTGCCTTCGCCACGGACCCACTCGCCCGCGAAGTGGCGAGCCGCGCCATCTTGAACGGCTTCGACGGCGCAATTCCCGACATGCGTACTTTCTTCTATTTGCCGTTCATGCATTCGGAGCTGATGGCCGACCAGGAAAAGGCCCTCACCTTCTACCGCGTGCATGGCAGCGCCGACGGCCGGAAGTACGCCGAACTGCATGCCGATATCATCCGCCGTTTCGGGCGCTTTCCGCACCGCAATGCCGTGCTCGGCCGCGCCACCACGCCCGAGGAACAGACCTTTCTCGGCGGCGGTGGCTTTGCCGGCTGAAGCCGTGCACACTCCCCGCCATGGAAGACTTGGTTATTACCGATCTGCACCTGCGCCTCGGCGACAACGAGGTGCTCAAAGGCGTGTCGCTGCGCGTGCCGGCGGGCGAAGCAGCCGCCCTGCTCGGGCCGTCCGGCAGCGGCAAGACCACGCTGCTGCGCGCCATCGCCGGGTTGGAGCAGCCGCAGAGCGGCAGCATCGCCGTCGGCGAGCACGTGTTCTTCGATGCCGCGCGCGGCATCTCGCTGCCGCCGGAGCGGCGCGGGCTCGGCCTGGTGTTCCAGTCCTACGCGCTATGGCCGCACCGTACCGTGTTCGAGAACGTCGCGGCGGGCCTGAAGCTGCGCGGCACCGCGCCGGGCGAAATTAAAGAGCGCGTCGACAAGGTGCTCGGGCAGATCGGGCTCGGCCATCTCGGCGACCGTTTCCCGCCGCAGCTGTCCGGCGGCCAGCAGCAGCGCGTGGCGATCGCGCGCGCGCTGGTCTACGAGCCGCCGGTGATCCTGCTCGACGAGCCGCTGTCCAATCTCGACGCCAAGCTGCGCGAGGAGGCGCGCGCCTTCCTGCGTACGCTGATCACCACGCTCGGGCTGTCGGCTATCCACGTCACGCACGACCAGCTCGAGGCCATGGCGCTGGCCGACCGCATCGTGCTGCTGCAGGGCGGCCGCATCGCGCAGGACGGGGCGCCGACCGCGCTCTACAACGAGCCGGCCTCCTTGTTCGCCGCCGAGTTCATGGGCAGCAACAATAAGCTGGAAGGAAAGCTCGTCGAGCGCGCGAACGGCCGCGCAACAATCGAAGTGCTCGGCGAGAGGCTCACCGGCGTGGCGCACACGCAGGCTGCGCCCGGCGACAAGGCGACGGGCATTATCCGGCTCGAGCGCATGCGCTGTATGCGCGAGCCGGGGCCAAACCGCGTGGCGATGCAGCTCGAAGCGCCGATGTATCTGGGCGAGCGCTGGGAAATGCTGTTTACGCGCGGCGAGGCGACGGTGCGCGCCTACGCGCCCGCGCCGCTGGCGGCGGGCGAACATTACGTCGAGTTTCCGGAGGACGCGCTGTGGGTGTTTTGATGCCTTGTCATTCCGGGGCGCGAGCGCTGCGAGCGAACCCGGAATCCAGGGTTAGATGGATGAGATTCGCCGTGTGGCCCTGGATTCCGGGCCCGCGCCTTCGGCGCGTCCCGGAATGACAGTAGAGTAGCAGCATGACCGATTTCCACGGCGTGTTCCCTTACCTCGTCTCGCCGGTCGACGCGGCCGGCCGCGTCAAGACCGACGTTCTCGGTAAATTGTGCGCCGACCTGATCGAGGCCGGCGTGCACGGGCTGACGCCGCTCGGCTCCACCGGCGAGTTCGCCTATCTCAACCGCGCGCAGAAGGAAGCGGTGGTGCGCGCGACGATCGAGGCGGCCGATAAGCGCGTGCCGGTGGTCGCCGGCGTTGCCTCGACCGCCACGCAAGACGCGGTCGAGCAGGCGCAGGCGTGGCAAGCGCTCGGCGCCGACGGCATCCTCGCCATTCTGGAAGCCTACTTTCCGCTCAAGGAGCCGCAGGTCGAAAGCTATTTCCGCGCCATCGCCGACGCGGTCGACATTCCGGTGGTGCTCTACACCAATCCGCAATTCCAGCGCAGCGATCTAACGCTCGACGTGATCGCGCGCCTTTCCGAACATCCGCGCATTCGATACATCAAGGACGCCTCGACCAATACCGGACGCCTGCTGTCGATCATGAACCGCTCGCCGCGCATCAAGGTGTTCTCGGCGTCGGCGCATATTCCGGCGGCGGTGATGCTGATCGGCGGCGTCGGCTGGATGGCGGGACCGGCGTGTCTGGTGCCGCGCGAGAGCGTGCGGCTCTACGAGCTCTGCCGCGCCGGCAAGTGGCCGGAAGCGCTTCGCTTGCAGCGCGACCTCTGGCGCATCAACGAGGCCTTCGCGCGCTTTAATCTCGCGGCCTGCGTCAAGGCCGGGTTGCAAATCCAGGGCTACGCGGTCGGCGATCCGGTCGCCCCGCAGACACCGCTTTCCGCCGCCGACCGCGCGCAGGTGGAAGCGATCCTCGCCGACGTGGCCGCGCTCGAAACCGTCTGAATTTCGCGGGGCAAAACCCGCGCCGCCCACCAATTCTTAACGGTTCCTTGCTAGCACGGCGCGATGGCCCTGCCGTCCACCGCAACACGGTCGCCGCCGGCGAACGAAGAGCCCGCGGCGCCGACCGAAGCAGCGCGGCCCGCGCCCGTCCCGGCCGCGCGCCTGATCGCGCGCGTCAAGGCCTTGCTCGCCGACCGCAGCGACAGCCGCGTGGCGCAGATCATCGCCGGCAAGGTTTTCCTGATGCGCGTGGTCAGCGCCATGCTGGCGCTGGTCAGCCAAGTGCTGCTCGCGCGCTGGATGGGCAAGTTCGAGTTCGGCACCTACATCTATGTGTGGACCTGGGTGCTGATGATCGGCTCCATTGCCGGCCTTGGCATGTCGTCGGCGGCGCGGCGCTTCATCCCCGAATACACCGAACTCAATGCGCTCGACCGGCTGCGCGGTTTCCTCTCCGGCGCGCGCTGGCTTTCGTTCGCCATCGCCACCGGCATCGGCGCGCTGGGCGCGCTCGGCGTCACGCTGCTGGCGCCTTATCTCGATCGTTTCACCGTCATGCCGCTCTATCTCGCCTGCGTCATCATTCCGATCTACGGGGTGGTGGAAGTGCAGGCCGGCATCGCGCAGAGCTACGACTGGCCGCTGCTGGCGCTGACGCCGTTCTACATTTTCCGCCAGCTCGCGGTCACGGGCGTGATGGGCCTGTGCTGGGCGCTCGGCGCGCCGACCGACGCGGTGACCGCCATGATCGTCGCGGTCGCCGCCACCTGGGCGGTGACGATCGTGCAGTTGTTCGTGCTCGACCGCCGGCTGCGCCGCAAAGTGCCGGCCGGCCCCAAGCGCTACGAGCCGAAAGCCTGGCTCGCCACTTCGCTGCCGATCTTCGTGGTGGAGGGCTTCTACCTGCTGCTCACCTACGTCGACATTTTGGCGATCGAGCAGCTGCGCTCGCCGGACGAGGTTGCGGTTTATTTCGCCGCCGCGCGCCTGCTGGCGCTGGTCGCCTTCGTCTATTTCGCCATCGCCGGCGCGACGACGCACAAGTTCACCAAGTATCACGTCGCCGGCGACAAGGACCGGCTCGCCAAGTTTTTCGCCGAGACCATCCGCTGGACCTTCTGGCCGTCGCTCGCCGCCTGCGCCGCCATCCTGGCGCTCGGGCGGCCGCTGCTGTCGCTGTTCGGCGAGGGTTTCACCGCCGGCTACCCGGTGATGTTCATTCTCGCCGTCGGCATGCTGTCGCGCGCCGCGGTCGGGCCGGCCGAGCGGCTGCTCAACATGCTGGGCGAGCGCAAGCAATGCGCCGGCGTCTATGCGTTGGCTTTCGCGATCAATCTCGCGCTGTGCGTGCTGCTCATCCCGCGCATCGGCATCGAGGGCGCGGCGGTGGCGACGTCGACCGCGCTGGCGGTGGAATCGATCCTGCTCTATCGCGTGGCCAAGCGGCGCGTCGGCTTCCACGTGTTCATTCTGGGCGGCGGGCAGCGCTAAGCCTGCTCGCGCAGCAGCCGCCTTATTACCTTCCCCGTCGTGGTCATCGGCATCTGCTCGATGAAGGCGACCTCGCGCGGATATTCGTGCGCCGACAGTCGCGTGCGCACAAAACTTTGAATCTCGCCGGCGAGCGCGTCGGTCGGCTGGAAGTCGTCTTTGAGCACGATGAAAGCCTTGACGATCTCGGTGCGCACCTTGTCGGGCTTGCCCACCGCGGCGGCGAGCGCCACCGCCGGATGGCGCAGCAGACAATCCTCGATCTCGCCGGGGCCGATGCGGAAGCCGGCCGAGGTAATCACGTCGTCGTCGCGGCCGACGAAAGAGATGTAGCCCTCCTCGTCCGTGACGCCCTGGTCGCCGGTCAGCATCCATTCGCCGATGAACTTCTCGCGCGTGGCTTCCGGCCTGCCCCAATATTCCAGGAACATCACGGGGTCGGGCCGCTTGACCGCGATCTGGCCGATCTCGCCGGCTTTCAACACGTCGCCGTCGCGGCCGACCACCGCCACGGTGTGGCCCGGCACCGGCTTGCCGATGGCGCCGACTTTGAGCATGCCGAGCTGCGCGCAGGAGCCGAGCACCAGATTGCATTCGGTCTGGCCGTAGAACTCGTTGATGGTGAGGCCGAAGGCCTCCCGCCCCCATTCCAACGCCTCGACCCCGAGCGACTCGCCGCCCGACGACATGCAGCGCAATTTGAAATCGTAGCGGCCGCGCGGGTTGGGCACCGCGCGCATCATGCGCAGCGCGGTCGGCGGGATGAAGGCATTGCGCACGCCTTCTTTCGCCATCAGAGCGAAGGCTTCCTCGGGATCGAACTTGTCGAAGCGGCGCGCCACCACCGTGACGCCGTGATGCAGGCTGGGCAGCAGCACGTCGAGCAGGCCGCCGGCCCAGGCCCAGTCGGCCGGCGTCCAATAATTGTCGCCCGCTTGCGGAAACGGATAGAGCGGCAGTTCGGCGCCGGGCAGATGGCCGAGCAGCACGCGATGGGCATGCAGCGCGCCTTTCGGCTGGCCGGTGGTGCCCGATGTGTAGATCATCATGGCCGGGTCTTCGGCCGCCGTATCGACGGGCGCGAAGTCGGGCGAGGCCTTGGCGAGCAGATCGGTAAAGCCGGCATCGACCGACACCACGCAGGCGACGTCCGGCACCTGCGCCTTGATCTCCTCGTATTTGGCCAAGCCTTGCGCATTGGTGAGCAGCGCCCTGGCGCCGGAATTCTGCAGGCGGTAGGCGAGCGCGTCCGGCCCGAACAGGATGGCGATCGGCAGCGCGACGGCGCCGAGCTTGTAAATCGCGACATGGGCGGCGGCGACTTCCGGCGCCTGCGGCATGAAGATGGCGACACGGTCGCCGCGCTTGACGCCATTGGCGCGCAACACATTGGCGAGGCGGTTGGAGGTCTCGCGCATTTGGCCGAAGGTGACGCGGTCTTGGCGGCCGTCGCCGCGCACATAGAGGATGGCGAGCCGCTCGGGATCGCGCGCCGCCCAGCGGTCGCAGACATCGACGCCGATATTATAGCGCGGCGGTATGTTCCAGCGGAATTGGCGATAGAGCGTGTCGTAGTCGCGGATTTCAGGATGTCCCGGCATGGCGCGGCAAACCTAGTGGCGCAAGGGCCGCGCGTCCAGGGCCGGTGCGCGCCCATGGCCCATTGATTTGCGCCGGTCAAAATGGCCACATCCACCCCGCCGGACGAAACAATGGAAGCGATCATGATGGAATTGTCGATGCACGACGCGACCGTGGTCCTGGGGTTCTTCGCGGGAGCCCTCTACATCGCCAGCCATTACATGAAGACGATGGTGCCGCTGCGGGTGACCGAAATCGCCAGCAACGCCTTGTTCGTCGTCTACGGCCTCATGTATCCGTCGTGGCCGACGCTCGCGCTCTACGGCTTGCTGATCCCGCTCAACAGCCTGCGGCTCTACGAAATGCTGGAGCTGATCAAGAAGGTGCGCGAGGCGGCCAAGCACGACCTGTCGATCGACTGGCTGAAGCCGTTCATGCGCAAGGAGGTCTATACCAAGGGCTATGTTCTTTTCCACAAGGACGAGCCGGCGGAGGAAATGTATTACATCGTCAGCGGCACCTGCCGCGTGAAGGAACTCAATCTGGAGCTCAGGCCGGGGCAATTGCTCGGCGAGCTCGGTTTCATCACGCCGGAGCGCAAGCGCACGCAGACGGTCGAATGCCTCGACGAGGTGCACATGCTGGCGATCAGCTACGACAAGGTGAGCGAACTGTATTTTCAGAATCCCTCGTTCGGCTTTTATTTCCTCAAGCTCACCAGCGAGCGGCTGTTGCAGAACGTGCAGCGGCTGGAGAAGGCATTAGCCGAGCGCACGGAGGCGACGGCGTAGGACAATTGCATTGCTTCGTAGGGTGGACTGAGCGGCGGCGAAGCAACGCCCTCACCGTTCATCCCCGCGCAAGCGGGGATCCAGTTCTTTGTGGCCCCTGGGTCCCCGCTTTCGCGGGGACGAACGGAGTGTGTTGCACGATCGCGGTGGGCACGGCGTGTTCCGCGCCTTTGCCCACCCTACAGATTCGATTGTCAGACAGCACGCGTAGCCAACGCTCCGCCGCCCGTATTCTTTGCGGCCCCGGGTAGGCCGTCGTCCCTTATTCGCTTTGCCGCCCGCTCTCGAAATAGAACCGAGGGCGCGCGGGACGCCTATGGGTCCGGGCGCATTCAAGTCTACGCGGAATGCGCAAACGAAAATGCTCGGACCCGCGGGCCTCGACGCCTCGCGACATCGAGGCTTGTCGAAACCGGTCGTGCCGCAAGTCCGCCAGTCCCAAGGCGTCCCGCGCGCGGTGTTTTAGGTTTGCTCCGCATCGCCCCCGGTGGACTTCCCGTTTCAGGCGCCACGCCTTTCGGCACAGGCGCCTATCCACCGCTTTGAGCCCGGACCGATGCCCGCTCGCCTGTGACCGGCAGCGAGCCTCGGCCATCACGGGGACCCGGCGGCGCACGGCCGGTGCGCCGGGACGTCTGCGGCTTGGACCGCCGGGCCCTTGCACCGCATCTCCGATGCAAGGTCATTCCCCGGCCACCGCTCCCCGCCCCGTGTCTGAAGATGCTTGCATCAGACACCCCTCGGTAACGAGGCGGGATATCGTTAGGATAATACACCTGGGATAAAAGTCAATAGACTTAAGGAAAAAATTCTTCGGCGCCGCCGTTGCAGGCCGCCGGCAAAAAGCGCAGGCTCGCCCGCATGCCCTGGATCACCCTCGTCGTCGAGCCGCCGGCCATCTACACCCACCCCTATCGCGGGCCGGTGGTCGAGCGCGTGCTGCCGCTGCATGAAGCCCGCCGGGTATGTGGGAAAATGGGCGCCTGGGCCGACGCCTGCGCCTGGAAGAAGAAGGGCACCTGCTACATCGTCATCCCGCGCAACGGGCCGGTGCGCGATCTGTCCGCCTACCGCCGCCACGAGCTGGCGCATTGCAACGGCTGGTCGCACAGCCACGGCCGCTACGCGCGCGGCGGCAGCGGCGGCGGCTTTCCGAGCTTCGGCAGCCGCTTCGACGCCGACTGGCAGTGAACCGAGGCGAGCGCGCGATCAAATTCGCCGCGCGCCGGAACCAGGCGTCTTTGCATGAATTATTACGGTTCGGTGCCGGCGGGCGGGCCGCCCCCTTTCCGTCGGCCGTGTGGAAGAAACGTCTCGAAGGAGGGCGGAGATGAACCAAGATCCCTACAGAATCGATCCGAGCGGCTCGCCGCTCGAGCCCAATTCGGGATACCGCATGTCCGGCCTGTTCATGGCGGGGCTGGCGGGCGCGATCCTGATCATCCTCGGCGTGGTATGGGCGGCGCAGCACGTCACCAACGAGCCGCCATGGACCACGGCGTCTTCAGCGCCGACGGCAACCACGGGCACGGCAGCGCCGACGGCGACCACGGGCGCGGCGCGCTGACGCGCGCCACCCGGTCATTGCCGGGCTTGACCCGGCAATCCATCATCTTGAAACGCCGTTCAACGTCGATGGATGCGCGGGTCAAGCCCGCGCATGACGAGTCAGCGTAAGCGGAGGCCGTTTCAACGCTTCGGCTCTGCCGGCTCGGCCACGATCAGCGTCCAGTACACCTGGTATTTCGACTGCGGCGCGGGGATCGCCGCGATTCCTAAGCGCGTGGCGCCGGGCAGCAACATGGTGGCGTTGTGCGGCTTTGAATCGCGCCAGCCGGAGAACGCCTCGGCCAGCGTGTGGTAGCCGGCGCCGACATTCTCGGCCGCGGCCTTGGCGAGGTAACCTTGCTTGCGCAGACGCTTCACGAACGGCGTCTTGCCGCCGCGGTCGAGCTTGTCGCGGCTCGCCATGGCCTGCGCCTTGGCGCGCGCGAGATCCGTGAGCGCGGTATCGACCGTGACCGCCGGCAGCCCGTGTTTGGTGCGGTAGTCGGAGATCATCGAGGCGGCGGCGGCCTCGTCGAGCTTTTCGCCGCCCTGCGTCAGATCGCGGTAGAAGCTCGGCGTCGCGGTCGGCTTGCCCGCGCAAGCAACAAGCGCGAACGCCACGAGCAGGACGGACAGACGGTGCATCGGCGGCGGTTCCCCAACCCAGGTGCGAGTTTAGCTAAAGGCAGACGGTGGCCGAATGTTGGTGGCTTGCCTACTCCGTCATTCCGGGGCGCGCACGAAGTGCGCGAACCCGGAATCCATAACCCCTGCTGCGGAGTATGGATTTCGGGTTCGCCCACCTTCGGTGGGCGCCCCGGAATGACAGCGACAAGGGCATGCCAGACAATCATTGCGTCGAGTTTAACGCCTGCCAGATGCGCGCGGGCGTGGCCGGCATGTCGAGCACGGCGCCCTGCGGCAGCGCGTCGAGCACGGCGTTCATCAAGGCCGGCGGCGCCGCGGTGGTGCCGGCCTCGCCGGTGCCTTTGGTACCCAAGGGATTGGTGCGGCAGGCGACCGCGAAATGCTCGACCGTCATCGGCGGCACGGTGTCGGCGCGCGGCAGCGCGTAGTCCATGAAGGAGCCGGAGACGAGCTGGCCGCCGGCGTCGTAGATGGTGCTTTCGCTGAGCGCTTGCCCCAAGCCTTGCGCGACGCCGCCATGCACCTGGGCCGTGACGATGGTATCGTCGAGCACGTTGCCGCAATCGCCGACCGCGACATAGTTCACGACGGTCGTCGCGCCGGTGTCGGGATCGATCTCGACTTCGGCCACGTGGCAGCCGTTGGGGAAAGACGACGGCAGCTTCACCTTGACCGTCGAGTCGAGGCTTTCCGGGATGACGCCCTGGCGCGCCAGCTCGGCCGCGCGCTCGGCCACTTCGAACAGCGAGACCTCGCGGTTTTTCACGGCGAATTTTCCGTCGGCGAAGGCGACCTCGCCTTCGTCGGCCTGCAGCAGCATGGCGGCGACTTTCTTGCCTTTCGCCAGCACGGCATCGGCGGCGCTGGCGACGGCGCCGCCGACATACATGGCCGAGCGCGAGGCGACCGCGCCGAAGCCCGGCACGTCGCGCTCGGAGTCGCCGGCGGTGACGATGACCTGCGCGGGCGGCAGGCCGAGCCGGTGCGCAGCGACCGCGGCGAACACGGTGCGGTGGCCCTGGCCGCTCGAGCCGGCGCCGATGCTGACGATCGCCCGTTTGTCTTCGAACGAGATGCGCGCCGGCTCCTCCGGAAAAGCGCCGGCGATCTCGAGATAGCAGCCGATGCCGAGCCCGCGCAGCTTGCCTTGTTTCCTGGCCGCCTTCTTGCGCGCGGCGAAGCCTTTGTAATCGGCGCGCTCCAGCGCGCGCTCGAACAGCGCCGGAAATTCGCCGCTGTCATAGGTGTTGCCGAAGGCGGTGGTGTAGGGGATCTGCTTGGCCGCGATCAGATTGCGCCGGCGCAATTCGGCCGGGTCGATATCGAGCGCATCGGCGGCGGCGTCGATCACACGCTCGAGCAGATAGCTCGCCTCGGGGCGCCCGGCGCCGCGGTAAGGCGCGGTCGGCACCGTATTGGTGAAGACGCAGCGCGCATTCACCTGCGCGTGCGGGATGTCGTAGACCGTCGGCAGGCAACCGGAGATATGGGCAGTGACGCAGAAGTGCGCGACCGCGGTCATGTAGGCGCCCATATTGCCGAGGCCGTCGACGCGCAAGCCCAGAAACTTGCCGCGCGCGCTGAGCGCGAGCGCGACGCTCCAGAACGAGTCGCGGCCCTGGGTGTCGCTGAGAAAGGCTTCCGAGCGGCTCGATACCCAATGCACCGGTTTGCCGGTCGCGCGCGCGGCATGCAAGAGCGCGACGTATTCCGGATAGGCCGCCGCCTTCATGCCGAAGGCGCCGCCGACGTCGTCGGTGACGACGTGCAGCGCGTCCGGCTGCACGTTGAGCGCGGCGGCGACCGCGGCGCGGATGCCGGCGACGCCTTGCGTCTGGCAGCGCAGCGTGAACTTCCGCGCCTGCGCGTCGTAAGAGGCGACGGCGCTGCGCGCTTCCAGCGAGGCGACGATGAGGCGCTGGTTGACCAACTCGAGCTTGACCACATGCGCCGCTTCGCTGAAGGCCTTGTCGAGCGCGGCTTGCTTCTTGCCGTCGGGATCGGCGGGCGCGGTCCAGTCGAAAGCGATATTGCCGGGCGCCTCCGGCCAGAGCCGCGGCGCGCCCGGTCCGACGGCTTCGCGCGCGTCGGTGACGGGCGCAAGCTCATCGTAATCGACCGCGACCAGCTCGGCGGCTTCCTGCGCCTGCGCGATCGTCTCGGCCAGCACCAGCGCCACCGGCTCGCCGACATGCATGACGCGTTCGTGCGCGAGCGCCGGCCGGTGCGGCGAGACCGGCGGCTTGCCGTCGCGGCCGGGGATCGGATGGGCGTGGGTGACGGCGTGGTAGTGCTCCGCCGCGAGATCGGCGCCGGTGAAGACCGCCTTCACGCCGGGCGCGGCCAGCGCCGCGCCTGCATCGACGCGCGCGATGCGGGCAAAGCCGTGCGGCGAGCGCAGGAAACAGGCGGCGAGCGCGCCTTGCGGCTTGACGTCGTCGCCGAAGCGGCCCTCGCCCCGCAGCATGGCCTCGTCCTCGACGCGGCCGTTCCAGGACGCGGCTTTGGGGGCGGGTCTAGCGGTAGTCGGTGCGGTCATTTTTCCTCGGCTCCGGCATCGTTAACACGTGTTTAACCGTTCGGGCGCCGGCAATTAACCGCAAGACAACGGGTTGGGGAATACCGTGGACGCCGATCCGGACGCGAAAAACGATGGCCCTTCTTCCACCCCCAGCAACGCGAGATTGGCGTTTCCTCGCCTTGATGGTTGGCGTCACGATCGCCGCGGGCCTCGTGCTGTTCCATTATGCGGGTGGCGGGCTCGCTTCTTTGTTGCTGCTGCTCGCCGCGCTGACCGGAGTTGGCGCCGCGCTCTACGGCGTCCACCGGCTGCAGATACACAACCAGCGCATGTGCGTGGCGCTCGACAATATGAGCCAGGGCCTGTGCATGTTCGACGCCAATGAGCGGCTGGTCGTCTGCAACAAGCGCTACGCGCAGATGTATCAACTGCCGCCGGAGCTCGCCAAGCCGGGGGCGACGCTGGCGGATCTGCTCGAATACCGCATCGCCCATGGCACCTTTTCGCGCGACATCGACGAGTACCGCAAGGAGCTCGTCGCGATCCTCGCGCAGGATGGCGGCAAGATCAACGAAGTGAGATCGGCCGACGGCCGCACCATCCTGGTCGGCAACCGGCCGATGACGGGCGGCGGCTGGGTGGCGACGCACGAGGACGTGACCGAGCGGCGCGACGCCGAGGCCGAGCGCGCGGCCATGGCCGAGCAGCAGCAGCGCCGCACCATGATCGAGCAGGCGATCGCCGCGTTCCGCGCGCGCGTCGAGGAGCACCTGCACACGGTGGGCGACGGCGCCGAGACCATGCGCGCGACCGCGACCACGCTGTTCGCCAATTCCGGCCAGACCTCCAACAGCGCCGAGAGCGCGGTGACCGCCTCCAACGAGGCCTGCACCAATGTGGAGACGGCGGCGATCGCGGCCGACGAACTGACCGGCTCGATCGGCGAGATCGGGCGTCAGCTCACGCTCACCACCGACATCGTGCGCGCGGCGGTCGTCGAGGCGCAGGGCACCAACGAGCAGATCGCCGCGCTCAGTCATGCCGCGCAGAAGATCGGCGACGTGATCAAGCTCATCCGCACCATCGCCGGCCAGACCAACCTGCTCGCGCTCAACGCCACCATCGAGGCCGCGCGCGCGGGCGAAGCCGGCAAGGGTTTCGCGGTGGTGGCGGCGGAGGTCAAATCGCTCGCGGTGCAGACCGCCAAGGCGACCGAAGATATTTCGCAGTTGATCACCAGCGTGCAGACCGCGACCACCGGCGCGGTGGCGGCGATCGGGCGGATCGCGGCGCGCATGCAGGAGATCGACAGTTGCGCCACCGCCGTGTCGTCGGCGGTGGAAGAGCAGAGCGCGGCCACCGGCGAAATCTCGCAGAACGTGGCGAGCGCGGCCGACGGCGCCAAGACGGTGGTGTCGGTGCTGACCGAAGTCGCGGGCGCGGCCGGCGACACGCGCCAGTCGGCGGAAAGCGTGCTGTCGGCCTCGCAGGCGGTGGAAGAAGCCGCCGCCGAATTGCGCCGCGAGGTGGAAGGGTTCCTGGCCAGAGTGGCGGCGTAGCTCTCGCTCCCGGCACGCGGGGAGAGGTGACAGCGCACAGTTTTTCGCCCTTTCAAAATTGACGCATGTCATGGCTAAGGCGATTTCACATCGCGTAACTCTGCGACGGAACAGCCCGCACACCGGAAAGTTTGCTGCATCGGCGGCGGGCTTCGGTTAGTTTGCGGCCGACGAGCAGAGGAATACGGAATGCGGTTGGGCTACTTCACGATGCCGGTGCACCCGATGGGCCGCGACTGGTCGCAGACGCTTCGCGAGGACCGCGAGGCGATCATTCTGGCCGACAAGCTCGGCTTTCACGACGCCTTCGTCGGCGAGCACCTGACCGACGCCTGCGAGAACATCACCAACAGCATGCTGTTCCAGGCGACGCTGATCCACGACACCAAGCAGATCAGGCTCGCCACCGGCACTTCGAATCTGTCGCAGATGCACCCGGTGGTGATCGCGGTCAACGCGGCGATGTTCGATCATCTTTCGCAAGGCCGCTTCATCATGGGCGTGTCGGCCGGCGCGCTGACCTCCGACTCCGAAGCGATCGGCATTCTCGACCAGGACCGCAACAAGATTTTTGCCGAGGCGATCGACGTGATCCTGGCGATCTGGGAGCGCGACCCGCCCTACGACATCGACTTTCCCGACAACCGCTTCAAGGTCGGCTTCAAGCGCACCGCCGCGCTCGAGCTCGGCGTCGGCGTACTGGCCAAGCCGTTCCAGAAGCCGCGGCCGGAAATCGTCGGCACCGTGGTGGCGCCGTTCTCGCCGGGCGTGGTGCTGATGGGCAAGCGCGACTTCCATCCGCTGTCGGCCAACTTCCTGCTCTACCAGCACCTGAAGTCGCACTGGGCCAACTACGCCAAGGGCAAGGCGGAAGCGGGACAGAAGGCCGACATCAAGGACTGGCGTGTGGCGCGCACGATTTTCGTGGCCGACGACGACAAGACCGCGAAGGCCTACGGTTGCGAGGACGCCAAGAGCCCCTACCGGCATTATTTCGGCAACATGCGCGCCAAGATGATACGCGGCAACCGGCTCTACGTGTTCAAGAGCCACAAGGAGCAGCCGGACGACGAGATCACGCACGACTACGTCATGGAGAACTGCGTGTTCTACGG
Source organism: uncultured Pseudomonadota bacterium (assembly GCA_963773305.1). Lineage (GTDB taxonomy): Bacteria > Pseudomonadota > Alphaproteobacteria > Rhizobiales > Xanthobacteraceae > Pseudolabrys. The sequence continues at coordinate 130,119 of CAVZAR010000002.1, read as the reverse complement.
CACGGTCAACAAGGTGGTCGACCAGATACTGAAGATGCGCGAGGAGACCGGCGATTTCGGCGAGCTGGTCTATGCCGGCATGGACTGGGTGGACGAGAAGCTCGCCCGGCGCTCGATGCAGTTGATGGCGGAAGAGGTGATCCCGCGAGTCAACGCGGCGATCGGCAAACAGAGCGCGGCGGAGTGAGTCAGCCGACCAATCGCCACACGATACCGGCGATATCCCCGACGAGCAGCGCGCCGCAGGCGAAGGCTTGCACTGAAAATCCATTGTGCCGCTTATCCGCCGCCGCGCTGTAGCCGTGGATGTAAAGTCCGCGTCCGACGATCCACACCAGCCCCAAGAGCGCGGCACTCCAATCGCCGACGTAGAGCGCGAACAACCACAGCAGCGGCAGGAAAATCGGCATCCATTCGAGCGTGTTCTGCTGAACGCGGAAGGCGCGCTCGAAGTCGGCGTTGCCGAGCGTCGCCGGCGCCTTCACGCCGAATTTCTGCCGCGCCCGTGCAACCAGAATGCCGGTGTAGAAATACAAGACGACGGCCAACAGCGTAACCAGCGCGGTGTAGTGCGGCATGGCGGAATGTCCGTAAGAGTAATTGTGGGCTTAGCGCGTCGCCGGCGGCAGCGGGCCGCCGAACAGCGTGGTGCCGCCGAACAGGGAGCGGCCGCCGTTTTCGCCGGCGCGATGCATGGCGGGGGCGGCCGGCGCGGGCTCGGCAGCAGACGCAGCGGCGGCCGTATCGACGTGCTCGCCCGGCAGCACGACCACGCGGGTGCCGACCTGCACGCGGCTATAGAGATCCTCGATGTCCTTGTTGAGCAGCCGGATGCAGCCGGACGACACGGTCTTGCCGATGGTGGAGGGCTGGTTGGTGCCGTGGATGCGGTAGAGCGTATGGCCGAGATAGAGCGCGCGCGCGCCGAGCGGATTGCCGGGGCCGCCGGCCATCATGCGCGGCAGATAAGGCTGTCGCTCGATCATCTCCTTGGGCGGAAACCAGTCCGGCCATTCCTTCATGCGCGAGATGCGCTCGGTGCCCGACCAGGTGAAGCCCTCGCGGCCGACGCCGATGCCGTAGCGCAGCGCCTGTCCGCGGCCGAGCACCAGATAGAGATAGGTGTGCGGCGTATCGATGATGATGGTGCCGGCCGGTTCCTTGGTCCGGAAGTCGACCAGCTGGCGCCGGAGATTGTCGGGCAGCGCCTGCGGCGGGCCGGTTTCCGGCTGATCTTCAGGCGGCAGCGCGGCGATGCTGCGCTCGTCGGAGCGCGGGGCTTGGCGCTGGTCTTGCGCGGCGTCGGGGCCGATGGCGCCCGGCGGGCGCATGGCATTGGGGTCCTCGGACGCCTCTGTCTCCAGCGGGTGGCCGAACAGGCCGCCGGGTCCGTTCGGTAATGCCATCGGCGGCGCATTGGGCGGCGCATCGGTGCCCGGCGGGTAATCCGCGCCCTGTTGCGCGCCTGCCGGCGAAGCCGCCAGCATCGCGAACAGCAAAAAGGCGCCGATAAGTTTGAGCATTCGTCACCCCTTTTGCCTGGCGCACGATCTTTTCCGAAAACGGTGCCCACTTTTCGGGATCATGCGCCGGCCAACCGGGCAAATCACCGTCCCGGCCAGTCACTGGCTTGCCCCGGGATGACGGCACATTCAAGACAATAATGCGGCCGGCGGCGGCGCTTTCCATGGGTAGCAGGATGCCCGCCACGCGCTAACGAGGCGCTCTTGCATAGCCGGGACGGCGCGCGGCGCCTATTTTTTGGTTTCCTCCAGCACCTTCTTGGCGGTGCGGTGGGCGTCGACCGCGGCCGGGAAGCCGCAATAGATCGCGACCTGGCGCAGGATGGCGGAGAGCTCCTTGTGGGTGAGACCGTTGCGCAGCGCGCCGCGGAAATGCGCCTCGAATTCGTGCATGCGGCCGAGCGCGGCGATCATGCCGAGATTGAGCAGGCTGCGGTCGCGCGGCTTCAAGTCCTCGTCGGTCCACACCGCGCCCCAGGCAAATTCGTTGAGCAGATCCTGAAATTTGCGATTGAAATCGTCGGTATTGGCGATAGCGCGGTCGACATATTCATCGCCCAGCACCTTGCGCCGCATCGCCAGACCTTTGTCGTAGAGAGCCTTGTCCATGGATCAGAGTCCTCCCGTTGCCGGCGGGCGTGACAACCCGCCGAGTGGCCATGTTGACAGAGAAAGGCCGATGCCGTCCATTCCGGCCGAGAACAACGTCATGGCCGGGCTTGTCCCGGCCATCCACGTCTTCTTTTTTTCCAAGCAAAGGCGTGGATGCCCGCGACAAGCGCGGGCATGACGGTCGAGAGGTTAGCGAAACATCATGAACGTAGCCATTATCGGCGGCGGCATCTGCGGGCTTTCGCTCGCGCTGCATTTGAAGCAGCGCGGCATCGACGCGCGCGTCTACGAGCGCGCTCCCGAGATCAAGGAGCTCGGCGTCGGCATCACGCTGTTGCCGCATGCCATGCGCGAATTCTCCGCGCTCGGGCTCGCCGACAACCTGATCGCCGCCGGCATCGAGAACCGCGAGAGCCGCTTCTACAACCGCTTCGGCCAGCTCATCTACAAGGAGCCGCGCGGCAAGTTCGCCGGCTATCAGTTTCCGGAAATCGGCATTCATCGCGGCAAGCTGCACATGATCCTGTATGAGGCCGCGCGCGAACGGTTGGGAGCGGAGGCGATCCTCACCGACCATGAAGCGTCAAGCGTCGAGCAGGACGAGCGCAGCGCGACCGTGCATTTCAAGGGGCGCGAGAGCGTGCGCGCCGACGTGGTAATCGACTGCGAGGGCATCAATTCGGTGCTGCGCAAGCGGTTCTATCCGGACGACAAAGTTGCGTTTGCCGGCATCAACACCTGGCGCGGCATCACCCGCCGTAAGCCCATTCTCGACGGGCGCACCTATATGCGCGTCGGCTCGATCCTCACCGGCAAGCTGGTGATCTATCCGATCGTCGACAACGTCGACGGCGAAGGCAATCAGCTCATCAACTGGATGGCCGAGATCAAGCGCGATACGTTCCAGCCGAACGACTGGAACAAGCCGGGCAAGCTCGACGACTTCTTCGCCATCTACCAGGGCTGGACATTCGACTGGCTCGACGTGGCGCAATTGATCAGGGATGCCGACCAGATCCTGGAATATCCCATGGTCGACAAGGACCCGGTCGCGCGCTGGACTTTCGGGCGCGTGACGCTCGCCGGCGACGCCGCCCATCCGATGTATCCGCGCGGGTCGAACGGGGCGGCGCAGGCGGCGATCGACGCGCGCACGCTCGCCGACTTCCTGCGCTCGAGCGCGGACCCGCGCGACGCGCTACATGCTTACGAGGAGGCGCGGCTGGCACCCGCCGCCCGCGTGGTGCACACCAACCGTGAGCACCCGCCCGACTTCATCAACATCAAGGTGGAGGAACTGGTGGGCGACCGGCCCTTCGACGACCTCGACAAGTACATCAGCCAGGACGAGCTGCGCGCCTTGAGCGAGAACTACAAGCGCATCGCGGGCTTTGCGCTGGGGGATCAGGGCCTGGGCAGGCGGGGGTAGCTGACCCCACCCTGACCCTCCCCCTTTCAGGGGGAGGGAACGCTGGGGCACCGCCCGTGCGAGGTTCTAAAAGTGCGATCTTCCAAGGCCTTAGTTCCAGTCCCGGATACCATTTCCACACTCTCCCCCTTTCCCTGGGCCACAGGATTCGCCACCCTTGTCCGTTCATTGGACAGGTTCGGGGCTACAATGGATCGGCTCACCCTATGGCGATCGGCCATCTATGGATGACAGCGACGAAGCGCTCATGGCCATGGTCGCCGGGGGCGACCAGCGCGCCTTTCGCGAGCTGTCCCGGCGCCATGTGCCGGTCATGCTCGGGGTCGCCCGCCGCATCCTCGGCAGCGCCGCCGAGGCCGAGGACGTTGTGCAGGAGGCCATGCTGCGGGTCTGGACGCACGCGCCGCGCTGGCAGCCGCTCGCCCTGTTCCGCACCTGGCTCAGCCGGGTGGTGGTCAATCTCTGCCTCGACCGCAAGCGCAAGGCGCCCTGGGTCGAGCTGGATACGGCGGGCGAGTTGGCCGACCCGGCTCCGCTTGCAGGCGAGGCCGCCGAAGCGGCCGAGCGCGAGCGGCTCCTGGGGGCGGCCATCGCCGAACTGCCGGAACGGCAGCGGGCGGCGATCGTGCTCAGCTACACCGAGGGCATGAGCAACGCCCAGGTGGCCGAGATTCTCGATACCACCGTCTCGGCGGTGGAAACCTTGCTGGTGCGCGGCAAGCAGAACTTGCGGCGCGCGCTGGCGGACCTGATTACTGAACTATGACAGGGACGTACTTAAGATGACCGACAAGTTCGACAATGTGCTGGACGCGGCGCTGCGGCGCCAGGCCCGGCCGCGCGAGGGGGACCGGGCGGCGGCCGAGCGCGTGCTTAGGCGGCTCAACGGACCGTTGCCGCGGCAGAAGCTGCCATTCTGGCGGCTGCCGGCGCTGCTGCTCAACTGGGAGTTCTCACCGGCCTGGCCGCGCATGGCGGCGCTGGCCGGCTGTCTCGCGCTCGGCTTCGCCTTCGGCATGACCGGACTCGGCCAGCCGCTCGACCGGCTCGGCGGCCTCACCACCGGCAGCGACCTCGATTCCGCCGTACTGGCGCCCGAGCCGCTGACCGGAGCCCTGCCATGAGCGAGCCCGAGGCCGCTCCCGCGACGCGGCGCGGCGGCCCGCGCTGGCTGCTGCTCGGCTCGCTCGCGCTCAACCTGTTCTTCGTGGGGGTGGCCGTGGCGATCGCGGTGCGCGCGCCGCACAAGCGGCATTGGGACCCCGATGTGTTCGTGCGCATCGAGCGCATCGCCGAAACCTTACCGCCGGCCGACGCCAGGCTGCTGGACACGGCAACCAAGGCCAAACGCCAAGCCATCGACCAGGCCCAGGCCGCCTACTACGACTCCCGCGTGGAAATCCGGAAAACGCTGCGCCAGGACCCCTTCAAGCCCGCGGATCTGCGCACCGCCATGGCCAAAATGCGCGCCGCCCGGCAGCAATTCGATGAGGCCGTCCAAAGCGTGTTCGCGGATACGGCTGCCGAAATGTCGCCGGCCGGCCGCCATGCCCTGGCCGACTGGCACCTAAGACGCCCCAAGAAACGCGACCGGCAATAGGCTAGACTGACCAAAAGTCCATCCCGTCCAGCCTGTCCCAGTCCTTGAAAGTCGCCGGTATGCGTCACAGTTCAAACAGCCCGCGCGCGAAACGGAAAATCGCACGCCCATTGATGACCATGCTGCAGACCGCCGCGCTGATAATGCCCCTCGGGGGCTGCTTGCTGAACCAGGACGTGCCGGAACCAAATCTGGTGGTCCCGGCGGTCTATCAGCATGGGCCGCGCAGCCTGGCCGCGGCGCAGTGGGCGCTGCCGCGGCTCGACTGGTGGCGGCAATTCCGCTCGCGCGAATTGACCGCGCTGATGGAACAGGCGCGCGCCGCCAATCTCGACATCGCGGCGGCTGTTGCGCGCATCGTCGAGGCCGACGCGCAGGCGCGCATCACCGGCGCCTCGCTACTGCCGACCGTCGACTTCAACGGGGCCGCCACGCGCTCGCGCGCCTCGCAGACGCTCACCAAGGGCAACACCAATCCGAATTCGCTGCAGGCGCGCGGCAGCCAGGGCAATGTCGCAGCGCCGCTGACGAGCGCCGCCAATAACGGCTTGCCGGTCTCCGACCAGGTCAAGAGCAGCGGGCAGATCGCGCTCAACGCCAGCTACCAGATCGACTTCTGGGGCAAGAACCGCGCCGCGCTGCAGGCGGCGGAAGAGTCGGCGGCCGCCGCGCGCTATGCCCGCGACGTGACCGAATTGTCGACGCTTGCCGCCACCGCCAACGCCTATTTCCAGGTGCTGGCCTCGCAGGACCGGCTGCGGGCCGCGAACGACGACATCAACAGCGCCACCCGCGTGCTCAACCTGATCCAGCAGCGCGTGCAGGCCGGCACCGCTTCCGCGCTCGATGTCGCCCAGCAGGAAACGGTGGTCGGCCAACTGCAAGCGAGCGTGCCGCCGCTGCGCCAGACGCTGCGGCAGAACCGCGTCACACTCGCCATCCTGATCGGCCGCTCGCCCGAGCAGGTGCATGTGCGCGGCGGCTCGCTCGGCCAGATCGCCATCCCGCGCGTGACGCCCGGCCTGCCCTCCGAACTGCTCACGCAACGGCCCGACATCCGCCAGGCGGAAGCCAACCTCGCCGGCGCCGGCGCCAATGTCTACAACGCGCGCGCGGCCTTCCTGCCGACCATCACGCTGACCGGCGAGGGCGGCTACGAGAGCGCCATACTCAAGCTGCTGCTGCGGCCGGAATCGGCAATCTATTCGGCGGCCGCCAGCCTCGCGCAACCGATCTTCCACGGCGGCGAACTGCTCGGCAACCTCGATCTACAGAAGGCCACGCAGGACGAATTGCTGCAGACCTACCGCAAGTCGGTGATCTCGGCCTTCGGCGACGTGGAGAACGCGCTCGACGATATCCGCCAGACCACCTTGCGCGTCGAGATCCAGGGCCGGGTCGTGAAAAGCTCGCGCCAGGCCTTCAATATTTCCGAGGAGCGGCTGCGCGAAGGCACGATCGATCTCGTTACCGTGTTGAACACGCAGCAGAGCCTGTACTCGGCGCAGGACACGCTATACCAGACGCAGCTCGCGCGGCTGCAGGCAATCGTGAGTCTCTACCAGGCGCTGGGGGGCGGCTGGCTGCCGAAGCCGACGATAGAAGCCTCCAATGCACGGTGAACTGCCCAAGCACCTGAAGACCAAAGACGGCAAGAGCACGACCCGCACCCGCCGCCTGGTGGCCGGCGTGCTCATTCTCGCCGGGTTAGCGGCCGCGCTTTACTACGTGTTCGGCGCGCCGATCCCGCAACACAAGCAATTGCGCCGCTACGCCGCGCACGGGTCGGTGCCGGTGCTGGCCGCGCCGGTCAGCCGCGCGGACGTGCCGGTCTATATCAGCGCGGTCGGCACCGTGAAGCCGCTCAACACGGTGACCGTGCGCCCGCAGGTCGACGGCAAGCTGATCAGCGTCAATTTCAAGGAAGGCCAGGACGTCAAGAAAGGCGACGTGCTGGCGCGCATCGATCCAACCATTTCCCAGGCCGCGCTCGACCAGGCGCTGGCCAAGAAGGCGCAGGACGAAGCGCAACTCGCCAACGCCAAGAACGACCTGGCGCGCTACGACAGGCTGGCCGCCTCCAACGCCATCAACAAGCAGCAGGCCGACACGCAGAAGGCGCTGGTCGCGCAATATACGGCGCAGATCCAGGCCGACGAGGGCGCGATCGAGAACGCGCGCGCGACGCTCTCCTACACCACCATCACCGCGCCGATCTCCGGCCGCACGGGCCTGCGCATGGTGGATGAAGGCAACATCGTCCACGCCTCGGATGCCAGTTCGGCGATCGTGACGATCACGCAGCTCAAGCCGATCTCGGTGGTGTTCAACCTGCCGCAGCAGGACCTCGCGCGCGTCAACGCGGCCTTCGGCAAGGAGACGCTCGAAGCCGACGCGCTGCGGCCCGCCGACAACTCCGTCATCGAAAACGGCACGCTCAAGGTGATCGACAACCAGGTCGATTCCTCGACCGGCACGGTCAAGCTCAAAGCCGAATTCGCCAATGACGGGCTCAAACTGTGGCCGGGCCAGTTCGTCAATATGCGGCTCAAGGTCGACACTCTGCGCCAGGTGGTGGTGATCCCGACCGGCGCGGTGCAGCGCGGACCCGAGGGCCCCTTCGTCTACGTGATCAAGCCCGACCAGACCGTCGCCATGCACACTATCGCGGTCGAGCGGCAAGACGAGAAGCAGACCGTGGTAAAGAGCGGCGTTGAGCCGCCTGCGCGCGTGGTGACCACCGGCTTTGCGCGGCTGACAGATGGAGCAAGTGTCGTCGTGGGCGGTCGCGGTCGGCCTGCGGGTGGCGCGCGGCCCACGGGCGACGGCGGCGGCGACGCACAGGCTAAAGGCGCGCAGGCGCATGAGCGGCGGCGGGGCGGGGGCAGGAAGCCGCCGGCGCAATGAGCGTCTCTTCGCCTTTCATCCACCGGCCGATCGCGACCTCGCTGCTCGGCGTCGCGGTGCTGCTGAGCGGGCTACTCGGCTATCTGTGGCTGCCGGTGTCGGCGCTGCCGCAGGTCGACTTCCCCACCATCCAGGTCACCACGCAACTGCCGGGCGCCAATCCCGACACCATCGCCTCGCTGGTGACGGCGCCGCTCGAGCGCCAGTTCGGCCAGATCCCGGCGCTGCAGGTGATGACCTCGTCGAGCTCCTACGGCATCAGCCAGGTGACGCTGCAATTCGCGCTCAACCGCGACATCGACGCCGCCGCGCAGGACGTGCAGTCGGCGATCAACGCGGCGGCTTCGCAATTGCCGCGCAACCTGCCCTACCCGCCGCTCTATTCGAAGGTGAACCCGGCCGACGTGCCGGTGATCACGCTGGCGCTTACCTCCAAATCGACCGACCTGCGCTCGTTGAGCGATATGGCCGACACCATCATGGCCCCGCGCCTGTCGGAAGTGTCGGGGGTCGGCCGCGTTTCGGTGCAGGGCGGCATTCGCCCGGCAATCCGCATCCAGGCGAATTTGTCGCGGCTCGCCGCCTACGGCATCGGCCTGGAGGACCTGCGCACGGCGATCGTCGGCGCCAACGTGGCGGGGCCGAAGGGCGCCTTCGACGGCAGCCAGCAGGCCTATACCATCGCCGCCAACGACCAGATCGAGAGCGCCGACGCCTATAAATCGCTGGTGGTGGCCTATCGCAACGGCGCGCCGGTGCTGCTGTCCGACGTCGCCCAGGTGAAGGACGGCTTGGAAAACGACAAGGTCGGCGCCTGGTATCAGGGCAAGCCGGCCGTCGTCATCGACGTGCAGCGCCAGCCCGGCGCCAACGTGATCGAAACGGTCGAGCGCGTGCGCGCCGAGCTGCCGCGGCTCAAGCGCGCGATGCCGGCCGGCGTCGATCTCACCGTGGTGAGCGACCGCACCGACACCATCCGCGCCTCGATCCACGACGTGCAGTTCACGCTTGTGCTGAGCGTCGCGCTGGTGGTGCTGGTGGTGCTGGTCTTCCTGCGCACCATCCGCGCCACCGTGATCGCCGGCGTGGCGCTGCCCCTATCGCTGATCGCGACGTTCGGGGTGATGTGGTTCGCCGGCTTCTCGCTCGACAATCTCTCGCTGATGGCGCTGACCATCGGCACCGGCTTCGTGGTCGACGACGCCATCGTGATGATCGAGAACATCGTGCGCCACATGGAAAACGGCGAGCCGCCGTTGCGCGCCGCGCTGCGCGGCGCCGGCGAGATCGGCTTCACGGTGATCTCGCTGACGCTGTCGCTGATCGCGGTATTCATCCCGCTTTTGTTCATGACCGGGCTGGTCGGGCGCATGTTCCGCGAATTCGCGCTGACACTCACCATCGCGGTGGTGGCCTCGGCGATCATCTCGCTGACCTTGACGCCGATGATGTGCGGACGCCTGCTGCGCGAAACCGACGGCGAAGAACGCGAGGGCAATGCACTCGGCCGCGCGTTCCACGGGGTCATCGAGCGCGTCGTCGAATTCTATCACCGCAGCCTGCAATGGGTGCTGCGCCGCCAGCGCGCGACACTGATTTTCACGCTGGCGACGCTGGCCGCCACCATCGCGCTCTATGTCGTGGTGCCGAAGGGCTTCCTGCCCTTGCAGGACACCGGGCTGATCACAGCGGTGACGGAGGCGGGTCCCGACGTTTCCTTCGCCGAGATGCAACGACGCCAGCGGGAGGTCGAAGACTTGATCCGCGCCGACCCGGACGTGACCGGCGTGGTCTCGGTGCTGGGCGTGTCGCCGATGAACGCCACGCCGAATGCCGGGCGCATGGCGATCTCGTTGAAACCGCGCGACTCGCGCCACGACCTGGTCGGCGCCATCATCGCGCGGCTCGAGCAAAGCGTCGCCGGCATTCCCGGCATGACGGTCTATTTCCGGTCGGCACAGGACATCCAGATTTCCACGCGATCGAGCCGGGCGCAGTATCAGTACACGCTGGTGTCGACCAGCCGCAAAGACGTGCTTGCCTGGGCCGACAGGCTGACACGCGCGCTGCGGCAATCGCCGGCACTCGCCGATGTCGCATCCGAAGCGCAGGAGGGCGGCCCGCGCATCCTGGTCAAGGTCGACCGCGAGCAAGCCGGGCGCCTGGGCGTCTCCATGCAAAGCGTGACCGACACGCTCAACGACGCCTTCGCGCAGCGGCAGATTTCCACCATCTACGGCCAGGCCAACCAGTACCGCGTGATCCTGGAGGCCGAGCCGCGCTACCAGAAGGACCCGAGCGCGCTCAACCAACTGTTCGTCACCGGCGCCAATACCTCGACCGGCACGGTCGCCACCGTCGGCAACACCGTCTCCGGCTCGACCAACACCAATACATCGGCGACGCCGAACATGGTGACCACCAACAACCAGGTGCCGCTGTCGGCGGTGGCGCATTTCGTGCACACCACGGCGCCGCTGGCGATCGCGCATCAGGAGCAGTTCCCCGCGGTCACGCTCAGCTTCGATCTGGCGCCCGGCTACGCCTTGAGCGACGCGGTCGCCGCCATCGGCAAGGCCGAGCAGCAGATCGGCATGCCGGCGAACGTCAACGGCAGCTTTTCGGGCGACGCCGCCGAATTTGCGCAGTCGCTCGCCGGCGAGCCCTGGCTGATCCTGGCGGCGGCCATCGCCATCTATATCGTGCTCGGCATTCTGTACGAGAGCTTCATCCATCCGATGACGATCCTCTCGACGCTGCCCTCGGCCGGCGTCGGCGCGCTCTTGGCGCTGATGCTGTTTGGCTACGACCTGTCGGTCATCGCGCTCATCGGTATCGTGCTGCTGATGGGCATCGTGAAGAAGAACGCGATTCTGATGATCGATTTCGCGCTCGAAGCGGAGCGCCGGCAGGGACTGAGCCCGGAAGAATTGATCGTGCAGGCGGCGCTTTTGCGCTTCCGTCCGATCATGATGACGACGCTGGCCGCGCTGTTCGGCGCGCTGCCGCTGGCGCTCGAAGGCGGCACGGGCTCGGAGTTGCGCAACCCGCTCGGCGTGACCATCATCGGCGGCCTGCTGCTCAGCCAATTGCTCACGCTCTATACGACGCCGGTCATCTATCTCTACATGGAACGCCTGCGCGCGCGGCTGGTGCCCAAGCGCGTGCGTCGTTCGCGCCACCCGCAGCCCCACCCGGCGGAGTGACGGCGATGATCCAAACTCCGCTCATTCCCGCGCAAGCGGGAATCCAGAGAGGCAAACCCAGAGCTCTGTTGCCCTGGGTCCCCGCTTTCGCGGGGACGAGCGGAAATAGTGGCGCGGCCGGGAGCCGGCCATGAATATCTCGCGGCCGTTCATTCGGCGTCCGATCGGCACCACCCTCATGGCCATTGGCCTGTTCCTGGTCGGCGCGGTGGCTTACGCGTTCCTGCCGGTGTCGAGCCTGCCGGCGGTCGAGCTTCCCACCATTGCGGTCAATGCCAGCCGGCCCGGCGCCAGTCCCGAGACCATGGCGGCGACGGTGGCGGCGCCGCTGGAGCGCCAGCTCGCCACGATTTCAGGCGTCACCGAGCTCACCTCGGTTTCCTCGCTCGGCAATACCCGCATCACCGTGCAGTTCGACCTGTCGCGCTCGATCGACGGCGCCGCGCGCGACGTGCAGGCGGCGCTCAACGCCGCGCTCAGCGACCTGCCCTCCGACATGCCGGCGCTGCCGACCTTCCGCAAATACAATCCGGCGGCGGCGCCGATCCTGATCCTGGCGCTCACCTCCGAGACCATGCAGCCGAGCGCGATCTTCGATGCCGCCGACAGCGTGATCGCCCAGCGCTTGAGCCAGGTCGACGGCGTCGGCGACGTGACGGTGGCCGGCGCCGAGCAGCCGGCGCTGCGCGTGCGGGTCGATCCGACGCGGCTCGCCGCCGCCGGCCTCAGCCTGGAGCAGGTGCGCGCGGCAGTCGTGAATTCCAACGTGGTCGGCCCGGTCGGCGCCTTCGACGGCGGCAGCCGCAACACCACGCTCGCCACCAACGGCCAGCTCCGCCAGGCCGGCGACTACGACCCCGTGGTGGTGCGCACCAGGGACGGCACGGTGATCCGGCTGTCGAACGTCGCCAGCATCGAGCCGAGCGTGCGCAACCGGCTGGCGGCCGGCTGGTTCAACAAGCAGCCCTCGGTGATCCTGCTGATCACCAAGCAGGCCGACGCCAACGTCATCCAGACCATCGACCGCATCTACAAGCTGCTGCCCGAGATCAAGCAATGGATCCCGGCCGGCGTGAAAATCTCGGTGCTCGCCGACCGCACGCAGACCATCCGCGCCAGCGTCGACGACATGCAGATCACGCTCGCCGCCGCGGTGGTACTGGTGATGATGGTGGTGTTTCTTTTCTTAAGGCGCACGGCGCCGACGGCGGCCGCCGGCGTCACGGTGCCGCTGGCGCTTGCCGGCACCTGCGCCTGCATGTGGCTGGCGGGCTTCTCGATCGACAACCTTTCGCTGATGGCGCTGGCGGTGAGCGTCGGCTTCGTGGTCGACGACGCCATCGTCATGATCGAAAACGTGTTCCGCAATCTGGAGCGCGGGCATTCACCCTTAAGGGCAGCGCTCACCGGCGCGCGCCAGATCGGCTTCACCGTGATGTCGATCTCGATCTCGCTGATCGCCGCCTTCATTCCGCTCTTGTTCATGGGCGGCATCATCGGGCGCTTCTTCCGCGAGTTCTCGGTGACGCTGGCGTTTGCCATTGCGGTGTCGACCTTCGTGTCGCTGACGGTGACGCCGATGATCTGCGCCTATTTCGTGCGGGTGCCGCCGAGCCCGAACGCCACCTGGCTCGACCGCATGATGGAAGGCACCGTCTCGCGCATGGTGCGCTTCTACGACCGCACGCTGACGGTGGCGCTCGAGCACCGCTTCTTCACGTTCATCGTGTTCCTTGCCACCATCGCGCTCACCGTCGGCCTGTTCATCCGCACGCCCAAGGGCTATTTCCCGCAGGACGATTCCGGCCTGATCTTCGCCGGCACGCGCGCTTCGCCCGACATTTCCTTCGGCGCGATGAAGAAGCTGCAACTGCGCGCGATGGACATCGTCTTGTCCGATCCGGCGGTCGAGGGCCTCGGCTCCTCGATCGGCGCCTCGCACTGGAACCCGTCGGTCAATCACGGCCGCATGTTCATCAACCTGAAGCCGCTGACCGAACGTGGCGGCGTGACCACGCCACGCGTGGTGGCGCGCCTGCGCGCGCGGCTCAACCATATTCCGGGCCTGCGCGTGTTCATGGTGCCGGCGCAGGACCTGCGCACGCACGGCCGCCAGAGCGACTCGCAATATCAGTTCACGCTGTGGAGCGCCGATATCGGGACGCTCGAGCACTGGGTGCCGCTGGTGGAGGCGCGCGTGAAACGCGTTCCCGGCGTGGTCGACGTCACCACCGACCGCGAGCAAGGCGGCCTGCAGGTAAACGTCGACATCGACCGCAAGGCGGCGGCGCGGCTCGGCGTGAACATGCAGGACATCGACGCGACGCTCAACGACGCCTTCTCGCAGCGGCAGATTTCCACCATCTACACCGCGCGCAACCAGTACCGCGTGATCATGGAGGTCGACCGCCGATACCAGCGCGACCCCAACGATCTCAGCCATATCTACCTGCCGGGACGCGGCGGCGCGCAGGTGCCTTTATCGGCGGTGGCGCATGTGGAGCGCGGCGTCGCGCCTTTGGTGGTCAACCACCAGGGCCAGTTCCCCTCAACGACCATCACCTACAACATCGCCCCCGACACGACGCTGGGAAAAGCGGCCGCCGCCATCACGCAGGCCGTGGGCGAGATGCATCTGCCGGACACGATCCACACCGACTTCGCCGGCGACGTGAAGGAGTACAAGCGCTCGGCCGGCGCGCAGGGCACGCTGCTGATCGCCGCGCTGATCGCGGTCTATATCGTGCTCGGCGTGCTGTACGAGAGCCTGGCGCACCCGCTCACCATCATTTCGACGCTGCCGTCGGCGGGGCTGGGCGCGCTGCTGGCGCTCAACGTGGCGGGAGCCGAGCTGACGGTGATCGCCTTCATCGGCATTATTCTGCTGATCGGCATCGTGAAGAAGAACGGCATCATGATGGTGGACTTCGCGCTCGACGCCGAGCGCCGGCGCCGGCTGCCGCCCGAACGCGCGATCCATGAGGCGTGCCTGGAGCGCTTCCGGCCGATCCTGATGACCACGCTCGCGTCCATGCTGGGCGCGCTGCCGCTGCTGGTCGCCATCGGGCCGGGCTCGGAGATCCGGCGTCCGCTCGGCATCACCATCATCGGCGGCTTGTTCGTGTCGCAGGTGTTGACGCTCTACACGACGCCGGTGATTTATCTCCTGCTCGACGGACTGCACCGCAAGCTGGGCGGCGCCATGCCGAGCTTCGTGCGGCGCACGCGCGCCTTGCCGGCGGAACCGGCGGAGTAGTCACACTCCTAAATATCTATGCTGCACGTCCTGCGCCGCGGCCAGCTCCGGCGAGGCGCCGGACCACACCACCTTGCCGCGCTCGATCAGGAAATGGCGGTCGGCGACGCGCATGAGCGCACCGACATTCTTGTCGATCACCAGGATCGACAGGCCGCTGGCTTTCAGCCGCGCCAGACAGCGCCAGATCTCGGCGCGGATGAGCGGGGCCAGGCCTTCGGTCGCCTCGTCGAGGATCAGAAGGCGCGGGTTGGTCATCAGCGCGCGGCCGATCGCCAGCATCTGCTGCTCGCCGCCGGAGAGCTGATTGCCCATGCTGGCGTCGCGCTCGCGCAGACGGGGGAACAGCTCATAGACGCTCTCAAGCGTCCAGGCGGCACCGTGGCGCCTGACCGCAGTGGCGGCGAGATTCTCGCGCACCGACAGATTGGGGAAGATCTGCCGGCCCTCCGGCACCAGGCCGATGCCGCGCTTGGCTATCCGGTAGGGCGGCAGCGTGCGGATGTCCTCGCCGTCGAAGCGGATGGTGCCGGCGCGCGCCGGCGTCAGCCCCATGACCGAGCGCACCGTGGTGGTCTTGCCCATGCCGTTGCGGCCCATCAACGTCACCATCTCGCCCGGCGCGATGGTGAGGGAGACGCCGAACAAGACCTGGCTGAGGCCGTAGCAGGTCTCGATTGCTTCGACTTGGAGGACGTGCTCAGCCACGGCCGGCCTCCTCCTCGCCGAGATAGGCCTCGCGCACGGCCTCGTTGGCGCGGATTTCGCCGGGCGCACCCGAGGCGATGACGCGGCCGTAAACCAGCACCGTGATGCGATCGGCGAGCGCGAACACCGCTTCCATGTCGTGCTCGACCAGCAGGATGGTCAGCTCCTCCTTCAAGGCGCGCAGCATGGTCACCATGCGCGCCGATTCCTCAGGACCGAGGCCCGCCATCGGTTCGTCCAGCAGCAGCATGCGCGGAGAGCTGGCGAGCGCCATGGCCAGTTCCAATTGACGGTGCTCGCCATGGCTCAGGGCGGAGGCCGGCCAGTCGGCGCGCTCAGCGAGGCCCACGCGCGCGAGCGCGGCGCGGGCCGGCTCGCGCAAGGCGCGCTCGCCGCGGGCATCGCGCCAGAATCGAAACGAGTGCCCGTCATGCGCCTGCACCGCCAGCGCTACATTGTCGAGCGCGCTGAAATCGAGAAACAATGACGTGATCTGGAACGAGCGCGCGAGACCGAGCGCGCTGCGCTTGTGAACGGGCAGCGCCGTGATGTCGGCGCCGGCGAACTGGATGCGGCCGGAATCCGGGCGGAGCTGGCCGGACAACTGCGCGATCAGCGTGGTCTTGCCGGCGCCGTTGGGGCCGATCACCGCGTGCAATTCGCCGGGCGCGACGTCGAGCACGAGATCGTCGGTGGCGACGATGCCGCCGAAGCGCTTGGCGAGATGGTCGACCTGCAGCAGGGCGCTCATAGCTGCACCCTGCGGCCGAAGGATTGTAGCAACCCGTCGATGCCGCCGCGCGCGAACAACACCACCAGCAGCAAGAGCGGCCCCAGAATGATCTGCCAGTATTCGGTAATGCCCGACAGCGTCTCCTCCAGCACCAACAGCGCCACGGCGCCGATCACGGGGCCGATGACCGAGCCCATGCCGCCCAGCACCACCATGATGATGAGATCGCCCGAGCGCGTCCAATACATCATGGCGGGGGAAACGAAATCGGCCTGATTGGCGAGCAGCGCGCCGGCGAGCCCGCACAGCGTGCCGGCGATCACGAAACAGGTGAGACGATAGCGATAGGTGGGAAAGCCGATGGCGCGCATGCGCGTCTCGTTGGAGCGCGCGCCCTGGATCGCCATGCCGAAGCGCGAATTCACCAGGCGCCACACCAGATAGATCGCGCCGTAAAGCAGCACCAGGCATACGTAATAGAACTGCGTCTTGTCGTTGAGGTCGATCGGCCAGAAGAACCGGCTGCGCTTGTAGATGGTCAGGCCGTCGTCGCCGCCGTAGCGGGCGATGCCGGAGATGACGTAATAGGCCATCTGCGCGAACGCCAAGGTGATCATGATGAAGTAGACGCCGCGCGTACGCAGCGAGAGCGCGCCGATGACGAGCGCAAACAGCGCCGACGCCAAGAGCGCCACCGGCCATTGGATGAAGCCGGAATAGACGTGCTCGAAGGCCAGCATGCCGACGGCGTAGCCGCCGATGCCGAGATAGGCGGCGTGGCCGAAGCTCATCATGCCGCCATAGCCGAGGATGAGATTGAGGCTGACCGCCGCGAGCGCCAGGATGACGATACGGGTGAACAGCGTGAGCGCGAACTGGTCGTTGAACACATGGACATAGACCGGCAGCAGCGCCAGCGCGACCAGCAGCGCGGCGGTGACGCCGTTGCGCAAGGCGCCGACGCGCTTCATTTGCCGCCCGCCGAGAACAGGCCTTCCGGCTTCACGATGAGCACGATCGCCATCAAGAGATAGATCAGCATGGAGGAGAGCGCGGGCGCCGCGGTCGCCGCCGCGTTGGTGCTCAGCACCATGCGCATCAGATCGGGCAGGTAGGAACGGCCGAGCGTGTCGAGGAAGCCGACCAGCAGCGCGGCGACGAAGGCGCCGCGTACCGAGCCGATGCCGCCGATCACGGTGATGACGAAGGCGAGGATGATGATGTTCTCGCCCATGCCGATCTGCACGGTGAGGATCGGCGCCTGCATCAGCCCGGCGAGGCCGGCGAGCGCGGCACCGAGACCGAAGACGAGGGTGAACAGCAGCTTGATGTTGACGCCGAGCGCGCCGACCATCTCGCGGTTACTCGCGCCGGCGCGGATCAGCATGCCGATGCGCGTGCGCATCACCAGCCCGTAGAGAAAGAGCGCGACGCCGAGCGTCACCACGATCATCGACAGGCGATACGCGGAATAGGAAATGCCCGGCAGGATCTGCACCGGCAGCAGCAGCCACGACGGCAGCGGCAGCGACAGCCCGTCGGGGCCCCAGATCAATCGCACCGCCTCGTTGAAGAACAGGATCAGCCCGAAGGTGGCGAGCACGTGATCGAGATGGTCGCGGCCGTAGAGGCGGCGCATCACGATGACCTCCACCACCATGCCGACCAGAAGCGTGGCGGCCACCGCCAGCACGACGCCGGCGACGAAACTGCCGGTCCAGGCCGTGAAAGTGGCGGCCAGATAGGCGCCGACCATGTAGAGCGAGCCGTGCGCCAGGTTGACCAGGTCCATGATGCCGAAAACGAGCGTCAGCCCGGCCGCCAGCAGGAACAGCAGCAGGCCGAATTGCAGGCCGTTGAGGCATTGCTCGATGAACAGGGTCATGGCGGATCGCTTCGATGGTGCAAACGAACGCGCGGCAAACTCTGACTTACCTCTCCCCGGCGGGGAGAGGTCGGCGAGCGAAGGGAGCCGGGTGAGGGGGGTAACGACCGAACGATAGGTCCTTGCCCCCTCACCCCAACCCTCTCCCCCAAGGGGAGAGGGAGCCCGCTTGCGCTCGTGGCAAATTCCGAAACGCTAACCGATATAGCCAAATCTACTGGCCAAGGGCATCCCCACAAAGCAAGGCGGCAGAAACGCCCGGCGCTTCTGCCGCCCCGCCTCGTCGAATCGCCCGGCGATCACTTCATCGGGCACTGGCTGTGGAACTTGTCCTGATCGTTCTTGACGATGGTGGCGACCGTCTTGAGCACATAGTCGCCATTCCGCTTGACCACGTCCTGCAGGTAGAAGTTCTCGATCGGGAAGTGGTTGTTGCCGTATTTGAAGTTGCCGCGCACCGAGTGGAAATCTGCCTTCTTGAGCGCGGCGCGCACCTTGTCCTTGTCGGACAGGTTGCCATGCAAAGCGTCGACCGCCGACTTGATCAGCATGGCGGCGTCATAGCTCTGAGCGCCGTAGAACGACGGCTTCTTGCCCTTGTACTTCTTGTGGAAGTCGCCGACGAACTTCTTGTTAGCCGCGTTCGGCAGGTCGTTGACCCATTCCTGCGCGCCCGGCACGCCGAGCGCCAGATCCTTCTGCAAGGGCAGCGAAAGCTCGTCGATGGTGAAGGCGGTGTAGAGCGGGATCTTGCCCTTCAAGCCCGCCTGCGCGTACTGGCTCAAGAACTGTACGCCGGCCTTGCCCGGGTAGAACACGAAGATGGCGCCCGGGTTGGCGGCTTTCGCTTTCGCCAGCTCGGCGGAGAAGTCGAGCTGGGTCGGCCAGGTGGTCAACTCCTTGCCGACGATCTTGCCCTTGAAGGTGGAGGCGACGCCCGCCAGCATGTCCTTGCCGGCGGCGTAGTTCGGGCCGATCAAGAATACGCTCTTCACGCCCTTCTGGTTCATGTAGAGGCCCATCGCCTGCGGCGTCTGGTCGTTCTGCCAGGAGGTCGAGAAGAAATAGGGCGAGCATTGTTCGCCGGCGAGCTGATGCGGGCCGGCATTGGCGCTGATCAGGAAGGTGTGCGAGTCGAAGGCGGGCTTCACCGAAGCGAGCAGCACGTTCGACCAGATGTAACCGACAAGGAAGTCGACGTGGTCGGACTGGATCAGCTTCTGCGTCTTCTGCAGGCCGGTCGCCGGCTTGAAGCCGTCGTCCTCGTAGATCACCTGCACCGGTCGGCCGCCCATCTTGCGGCCCATGTGATCGAGCGCGAGCTCGAAAGAATCGCGCATGTTGTTGCCGATGACGGCAACCGGCCCCGAGAAGGTCGAGACGAAACCGATCTTGACCGGATCTTGGGCCGCGGCCGGGCCCGCGGCGAGCAGCAAGGCGGCGCCCGCCGCCAGAAGTGTTTTACGCATGAGTGTCCTCCCCCTGGGGCCGCTTTGCGGCCCTTTCACGGATGCCCCAATCTAGCGGGACCGGCGGGGTGAGGTCCACCCGCGCCAAAAGTCGCGTGCCGGTACCCCCCGCGGAACACCCGGCATTTGGGCCTATTCCTCGCAGGGCGCCCGGCCATCTGCCGCGACAGCAGGCGGCGCGCGGTTTACACTTGGCCCCGGCGGCAAGTGCCGGAAAAATAATTCCAAAAGGGAGGCCGCGTGGCCAAGGCGCTCGACAAGACCTATGACGGCATCGTCATCGGCGCCGGTCATCACGGCCTGATCCTGGCGAGCTATCTGGCGCGCGCCGGCCTCGATATTCTGCTGGTGGAGCGGCGGCTGACCTATGGCGGCGGCCTGTGCACGCGCGAGGTGACGCTGCCCGGCTTCTACCACAACCTGCACTCGATCAATCACTTCCACATTTCGGAAACGCCCTGGTTCAAGGACCTGGAGCTCGACGCGCGCGTTTCCTACATCACGCCGCGCCACGAATTCGGCCAGGCGCATCGAGACGGCTCGGCGCTGGTGCTCGGGCGCGATCTGGAAGAATCGGTTGCCAATATCGCGCGCTTTTCCAAAAAGGACGCCCAGACCTTCCGCGACTGGAACCGCAAGGCCGAGAAGATCACGCGCGATATCTTCCTGCCCGAGCGCTATGCCGAGCCGCTGCCGCAGGCCGAGCGCGAGGCGCTGCTCTCGCGCACCGCGCTGGGGCGCGAATTCCTCGCCGTGGCAAACCGCCAGCCGCTCGACCTGGTGCGCGAGCTGTTCGAGAACGAGCACGTGCGCCTGCTGTTCCTGTTCAAGGTGTCGCTGTTCGGCACCTGGCTGGTCGATACGCTGTCGAAGACCTCGCCGATGGGCTCGGTGATCCGCGCCTTCGATCTGGAAAGCGGCTATCAGCTCTGCCAGGGCGGCTCGTTCAATCTGGCGCGCGGGCTGATGGAGACGTTCATCGCCGCCGGCGGCCGCTATCAGCCGCAGATCAATATCGCGCGCATCGTAGTGGAGAACGGCAAGGCGACCGGCATCGAACTGGCCGACGGACGCACGGTGCGCGCGCGCCAGTTCGTCGCCTCCACGCTCGACGTGCATCAGACCTTCGAAAGCCTGATCGGGCGCGAGCAATTGCCCGCTGCGTTCCTCAAAAAGCTCGACAGCTTCCAGTACACCGCCTGGAGCCTGTTCGGCCTGCATCTGGCGCTGAACGAAAGCCCGCGCTTTGCGGCGGAAAAGTCCGATCCCAACATCAACCGCTCGCTCAAATGGTCGATCGGCGCCGAAACCATGGAGGATCTGTTCTCGGCGCATCAGGACGTGATGGCCGGGCGCGTACCGAAGATCGTGCAGTTCGGCTCGGGGCCCTTGAGCGTCATCGATCCGACCCAGGCGCCGCCGGGCAGGCACACCACCTATTGCTGGCACGTGATGCCGCTCAATCCCGATATCGGTGGCAAGGACTACGCAAGCTGGAAAGAGGAATTCGCCGACCGCATCGTCGAGACCTTCGCGCGCTACTGCCCCAACATGACCGAGAAGAACATTCTCGGCCGCTACATCTACACCGGGCGCGAATACGTGCAGGAGATGATCAATATGCGCGGCGGCGACATTTTCATGGGCGCCTTCAATGCCGAACAGGTGATGTACAACCATTTCGGCTACCGCTCGCCGATCCCCAATCTCTACAGCGCCGGCTCGGCCGGCCATCCCGGCGGCGCCATTTCGGGCGGCGCGGGCTATATCAGCGCGGGGCTCATTGCGCAGGATTTAGGACTCAAGCCGTGGTGGCGGCCCTGGAACGCGCGCGCGGCGCTGGAACGGCTGCCCGCGCTGGAGAAAGGCGCGGCTTAGTCCGTGTCATTCCGGGGCACGCGCGTAGCGCGTGAACCCGGAATCCAGGGCGACACGATAAGGCTTTGCAATAATGGCCCCTGGATTCCGGGTTCGCGGCTTACAGCCGCGCCCGGAATGACCGAATGGAAAGGTATGCATGACCGATCTCGATAATCTCGTCTTCCCATCCCTCAAAGACCGCGTGGTCGTCATCACCGGCGCAGGCCAAGGCATCGGCCGCGTATTCGCCAAAGCTTTTGCGCGCGCCGGCAGCCGTGTCGCGATCGCGGAGATCAACGAGACCAAGGCCGCGCACGTCGCCGCCGAAATCATGGAAAGCGGCGGCGAGGCGCTGGCGGTGACGACCGACGTTGCCGACCCCGCCTCGATCGACGAGATGGCCAGGATCGTCGGCGACGAATACGGCCGCATCGACGTGCTGATCAACAATGCGGCGATCTTCTCCACGCTGGAAATGCGTCCGTTCGAACAGATTCCATTGGACGAATGGGAGCGCGTGCTGCGCGTCAATCTGACCGGGCCGATGCTGTGCGCGCGCGCGGTTCTGCCGGCGATGCGCAAAGCCAAATGGGGCCGCATCGTCAACATGGCCTCGGGCGCGGTGTCGCTCGGCCGCCCCGGCTATCTGCACTACATCGCCACCAAGTCGGCGCTGATCGGCATGAGCCGCTCGATGGCGCGGGAACTCGGGCCGGACGGCATCACCGTCAACGCCATTTTGCCGGGCGCCACTTTCACCGAGATCGAGCGCAAGACCGTCACGCCCGAGCAGAAGGAACGCATCATCGCCATGCAATGCGTGCCGCGGGCCGAGACCCCGGAGGACCTGGTGGGCGCCGCGCTGTTCCTGGCCTCGGAAGCCTCGGCTTTCGTCACCGGGCAGATCGTCAACGTCGACGGCGGCGCGACGCATCCATAAGCGTCAGGCCACCCGCATCCTGCGCAGGTCGCGGAACGAGATCAGCCGCTGGGCGCGCTCGTCCCACAGCGCCAGCCGCACGCATTTGATGCTGTCCCACAGCGTCAACCGGCCGACGTTGCCGAGCTCGGGGTTGTCCTTGAGCACGCGCGGCAGCCGATAATACGGAATCCGGCTGCACAGATGGTGCACATGATGGATGCCGATATTGGCGCTGAACCAGCGCAATATGCCGGGCAGCACGTAATACGAGCTGCCGTGCAGCGCGGCCTCCTGCAAATTCCAGGTCTCGTTGGTCGCCCACATCGTCTGCTCGAACTGATGCTGCACATAGAACAGCCAGACGCCGATGGTGGCTGCCAGCAGCATGATCGGTAGATGCACCAGCAAGAAGGGGCCGACGCCGATCAGCCAGATCAGCACGGCAACGATTGCCCCGGCCGCCGCATTGGTCGCCATGGTGCTGAGCCACGGAGTCCAGCCGCCGCGCATGAAGCCGATCGGGAGGCGGTGACGTAGAATGAAAAGGTAGGCAGGCCCGACACCGAACATTATCGCCGGATGGCGATAGAGCCGGTATCTGAGCCGGCCCCAGCGCGATAGCGCCAAATATTCGCGCACCGTCAGCGTATCGACATCGCCGATGCCGCGCCGCTCGAGACTGCCCGAAGTCGCGTGATGAATGGCGTGGCTGCGACGCCAGAAATCGTAGGGCGTGAGCGTGAGCACGCCGAGCACGCGGCCGATCCAGTCATTGGCGAGGCGATGGCGGAAGAACGCCCCGTGTCCGCAATCGTGCTGAATCATGAACAGGCGCACGAGGAAACCCGCCGCCGGCACCGCCAGCAACAGTGTGAGCCACCAAAATCCGAACGAATAGGCGACCCACATCGCCGCCCAAAGTGCGGCCAGCGGAGCGAAAGAAATGGCAAGCTCGGCCACACTGCGCCAAAGGCTGGGCTCGCGGTAGCGCAACAGTATTTGCGTCCAACTGCGTGCCGCATCCGCCCCGGCCGTGACGGCGGGGCCATTTCCATTGTTCAAACCGATGTCCTTAATTTTCATGGCTATGGTGCAGGTCGTTCAGCCGCTTGGCTGCCGCACGCAAGGTCACTCAGGTGTAGGGGGATTGATCAATTATCGGCATATTATCGCGGTTTTTGTGTGTCTGCTATTGAATATAGCAGCTGAACACAGCAACACCGGGCTATAATGCCGCAGGAGGCCACTTTTAATGACCCCCACAGTCGCCGTTATCGCGCAAGGCGCCATGGGCGCCGGCGTCGCCCAGCGCCTGGCGGAGCACAAAGTAGCGGTCGTCACCTCGCTCGCCGGCCGCAGCGAAAAAAGCGCCGAGCGCGCGCGCGCGGCCGGGATGCGGGCGGTCGAGGAGCGGCAACTGGCCGAGGCGGATTTCTTTCTGTCGATCGTGCCGCCGGGCGAAGCCTTGGCGCTGGCCAAGCGGCTTAAGCCCGCGCTCACCGCCGCCAACACCAAGCCGACCTATATCGACTGCAACGCGGTGAGCCCGCACACGATGCAGCAGATCGCCGACGTGGTGATCGAGACCGGCTGCCCCTTCGCGGCCGCCGGCATCATCGGACCGCCGCCCAGGCCGGGCTCGACCAACACCAAATTCTACACGTCCGGCGCGGCCGCGCGCGATTTCGCGCGGCTCAACGACTATGGGCTGATCGTGCGCGTGCTCGACGGCGAGCTGACCGCCGCCTCCGCGCTGAAAATGTCCTATGCCGGCATCACCAAGGGCTTCACCGCGCTCGGCGCCGCCATGATGCTGGCCGCCACCCGCGCCGGCGCGGGCCAAGCGCTGCATGCCGAGCTCGCCGAAAGCCAGCAGGCGCTGCTCGGCTGGCTGACGCGGCAGACGCCGAACATGTACGCCAAGGCCTATCGCTGGGTGGCTGAGCTCGACGAGATTGCCGCCTTCGTGGGTACGAACCGGCCCGAGCACGAAATGCTCGCGGCCGCGGCGCGGCTTTACGAGCGCATCGCCGAAGACTTCGAAAGCGACAAGGCGGAAACCGGCGCGCTCGACAAGTTCCTCGGCAGATAAGCGGGCAGCGATGATCGAGACCCGCCTCACCCGCCGCTTTGCCATCAAGCACCCGATCCTGTGCGCGCCGATGGCGCTGGTGACGGGCGGCAAGCTGGCGGGCGCGGTGAGCGCGGCCGGCGGCCTCGGCATTCTCGGCGGCGGGTATGGCGGATTGCTCGGCAACGAGCCCGATCTCGACGCGGAGTATCGCGCCGCCGGCAACGTACCGATCGGCGTCGGCTTCATCACCTGGGCCGCCCAGCAGAATCCGCAAATCGTGGAATGGGCGATCACACGGCGGCCGGCCTGCCTGTTCCTGTCGTTCGGCGATCCGGCGCCCTTCGCAAGGCTCGCTAACGACGCGGGCGTGCCGGTCATCTGCCAGACACAGACCATGCGGCATGTCGAAGAAGCGCTCGATGCCGGCGCCATGGCGATCGTCGCGCAGGGAACCGAGGCCGGCGGCCACGGCGGGCGGCGCGCCACCCTGCCCTTCGTGCCGGAGGTGGCCGACTTTCTCGCCAATCACGCGCCCGACGTGCTGCTGATCGCCGCCGGCGGCATCGCCGACGGGCGCGGTCTGGCGGCGGCCCTGATGTTGGGCGCCGACGGCGTGCTGGTCGGCACGCGCTTCTGGGCGGCGGAGGAGGCGCTCACGCCGGCCGCGGCGGTCGAGCGCGCGCTCGCGGCAAGCGGCGACGCCACCGTGCGCACCACCGCGGTGGATGCGCTGCGCGGCGTGCCGTGGCCGGAACAATTTTCATTCCGCGTGCTGGAGAATCGCGTGACGCGCGAATGGGCCGCGCGCGAGGAGCAAGCGCGCGCGCAATTCGGCGCGCTGAAGGAACTCTATGCCGAGGCGCGCGCGCGCGGCGACTTCGAGATCGTACCGGCGATAGTCGGCGAAGGCATCGGCCTCGTCGGCAAGCGGCTGCCGGCGGCGGAAATCGTCGACGGCATGGTGACGGACGCCGCGCGTGCACTGAAAAGCGGCAGCACGCTTTTACGCTGATGCCCTGCGCCCGGGAACTTCGCGAAAGCTTGCGCCGCGAACCGGGGCCTATTGTCGCAGCCTTCGTGACGCTCGCAAAGAAATTGGTTAAAGCACCATCGCGCTTGGATTAATCATAGCGCGAATTCTCCACGCATTCAGGTTTAAGAAAATTCGATGCGCCG
The DNA here is from genome assembly GCA_963773305.1 of uncultured Pseudomonadota bacterium. GTDB lineage: Bacteria > Pseudomonadota > Alphaproteobacteria > Rhizobiales > Xanthobacteraceae > Pseudolabrys. The sequence continues at coordinate 104,759 of CAVZAR010000002.1, read as the reverse complement.
ATACCCTGCGCGGCGGGGCGTCCACGCTTCGACGCATTGAAATTGAAGGGAGGCGTATCGGCAATGGCCTTGTCGCTGCCACACCTCGCCGCCGCCACGCGCGCCGGCATTCGCAGCATTCTCGTCGTGCTGGCCGCGGCCGGCACGCTATCGGCGGCGCGCGCGGAAACCGCGCTGTCGGCGCGTTCGCATCATCTTACCGTCGCGGTGCTCGGCGATTCGGTGGCGCACGACCTCGCGCGCGGCATGGAAGACCTGTTCGACAACAACCGGCGCGTCCGCGTCATCCGGCAGACCAAGTTCGCCACCGGCCTGGTGCGCACCGACTATTACAATTGGAACGCGGTGGCGAACGCCTTCATGCGCCTGCACAACCCCGACATCGTCGTGGTGGTGATCGGCGGCAACGACCGCCAGGACATCCGCGTCAACGGCCGCCGCTACGATCCGCTCAGCAAGGGCTGGGTGCACGAATACGAGCAGCGCGTCGCGCGCTTCATGCGCCATTTCGAGCGCCGGCACACGAGGGTCTATTGGGTGAGCCTGCCGCCGGTGCGCTCGGACAAGCTCAGTCGAGCCTACCGCGCGATTAACCGCATCTACGCGCGCGAGGCCAAGCGCCACGGCTTCCACTATGTGGACGTGTGGAACAAGTTCACCACCTCGCACGGCGCCTATTCCTCGTTCGGCGAAAGCCTGGAAGGCGTGCGCCGGCAACTGCGTCTGAACGACGGCGAGCATTTCACGCCGGTCGGCCGGCTGGTGTTCGCGGCTTACGTCGCCAAGGCGATCGGAATTCGCTGATGCTGTTCCCGACGCCCGAATTCGCCTTCTTTTTCTTCGGCGTGTTCGTCGCGGCCTGGGCGCTGCGCGAGCAGATGGAGTGGCGCAAAGGCCTGCTGCTGGTGGCGAGCTATTACTTCTACGGCTACTGGGACTGGCGCTTCATGGCGCTATTGGCCGGCTCCTCGCTGCTCAATTACGGGGCCGGGCTGCTGATCGCGAACAGCGAGGACGAGAAGCTGCGCGGCCGCATCGTGGCGGTGGCGGTGGCGCTCAATCTCGGCGTGCTCGGAATTTTCAAGTACTACAACTTCTTCATGGACAGCCTGACCGACCTGACCGTCGCGCTCGGCATCCAGCGCGACATGCCGTTCCTGGAGATCATTTTGCCGGTCGGCATCTCGTTTTTCACCTTCCAGGGCATTTCCTACGTGATCGACGTGCAGCGCGGCCACATCAAGGCGGTGCGCTCGCCGCTCGACCTGTTCCTCTACATCTCGTTCTTCCCGCAGCTGGTGGCCGGGCCGATCGTGCGCGCTTCGCATTTTTTGCCGCAGCTCACGCGCAAGCCGGCGCTCACCCGCGCCGCGGTGGTCTATGGCTTCCTGCTTATCCTCAACGGCATGTTCAAGAAGGTGGTGCTGGCGCATTATCTCGCCAGCGGCCTGGTCGATCCGGTATTCGCCGATCCTTCCGCCGCCACCAGCACCGACCTGATTGCCGCGCATTACGCCTACGCGGTGCAGGTCTATTGCGACTTCTCCGCCTATAGCGACATCGCCATCGGCGCCGCCGCCTTGCTCGGCTATCGCTTCCGCAAGAATTTCGACCGGCCGCTCGGCGCCACATCGCTGGCGCAGCTGTGGCAGCGCTGGCACATTTCGCTCTCCACCTGGCTGCGCGACTATCTCTACCGCGCGCTGCGCGGCGACAAGCGCGACCACGGCGCGCGCATGTACCGCAACATGTTTCTCACCATGCTGCTGGGAGGCTTGTGGCACGGCGCCAACTGGACCTTCGTGCTGTGGGGCGCCATCCACGGCGCGGGCCTGACCGCCGAGCGCTTTATCAAGACGCACTGGCACGGCTGGCGCAACGGTCGCCGGCGGCTGAGCACGGTGGGCGCCGCTGCCGTCAGCGAAACATTGCCTCCGTCGGAAACGGCGAACCGCGTCGCGACAATCGTCGGCTGGCTCATCACCTTCCACCTGTTCACGCTGGCCGCCATTTTCTTCCGCAGTCCCGATCTCGACACGGCGCTGTCGTATTTCGCCGCCATGTTCTCCTTTGAGGGCGGCCCGCACCTGTTCACGCCGTTCCTGCTGGTGCTCACCGCCGGCTCGGTGGCGATGCAGTTCCTGCCCGGCAACAAGCTCGAGCGCTTCGCCGAGAAGGCGCGCGACTGGCACGCGCTGCCGCTCGGGCTGATGCTCGGCGCCGGGCTCCTGCTGATCGAGATGATCGGGCCGCAGGGCGTCGCGCCGTTCATTTACTTCCAATTCTGAGGCAGCGATGGTCGACGAATCGATCAGCTACCGCGACACCAAGGAGACCTTCTGGCGCTGGCCGTCGCGCAGCCTGTTGCCGGTGCCGCGCATCGCCAAGCGCGAAGCCGAGCAGGGCCGCGCGCCCGACACCCGCGGCAACGTGCGCACGGCGGCGGGCGCCATGCTGATCGCCTTCGCCATCTTCCTGGTGTTCGAATCGGAGGGGTTGCGCCATTTCACCCGCGACCTGCCGGGCAATGCCGTCACCGACCTTCTGGTGGAGGGCGCCGACAGCTGGCACGGCCTGATGGAACGTCTCGGGCCCGCCCGCGTTCAGCCGGCGGTGCGGGAGGTATTCGACGCCTTGCGCGAAATCCGCTGGTAGGCCGTCCGCCGTCCAAGACTTTGCCGGAATTGCGCGTCAGGATATAAGTTCCCACACGCGATGCCGGTCGCTTCTCCAACCGTCGGACCGCAATGCACGCGATTCTGAGCAGAATTTGGCGCACGAGCATCATCGGCAACCTGGTGGCAGGGTCGCTCGTGGTGCTGCCCTTCGTGCTGACCGTCCTCATTATCGGATGGGGCATCAACTGGATCATGGCGGCCTTCGGCCCCGGGAGCTGGTTCGGCGACATTTTGACGACCGGCGGCGAGGCGCTGATCGGGCCGAAGCGCGAGTGGCTCGCTTTCCTGATCGGCGCCGTCATCGTGCTGATCGTGCTGTGGGTGTTCGGCTGGGCCGTGCGCACGCGCGCACAGCGCACGCTGCAACATGTCCTGGATGACGTGCTGACCAAGGTGCCGCTGTTCCGCGCGGTCTACCGGCCGGTGTCGCAGGTGGTGCGGCTGTTCGCCGGCAGCAATGCCGACTTGACCGGCCTGCCCGTAGTCATGTGCCGGATCGGCGGCGAGCAGGGCGTCGACGTACCGGCCTTCCTGGCCTCGAAGCAGACTTTCGACGTGGCGGGCGAAACGCGGCTGCTGATCTACCTGCCGACCTCGCCGCTGCCGGCCTGGGGCGGGCTAGTGCTGGTGCCGGAGACTTCCGTCATCCCGGTGCCCGACATGGACGCCGACGCGCTGATCAAGCTCTATTTCTCGTTCGGCGTGCTGGCGCCGGAGACGATTCCGCGCGTGACCGAGCGGATCGAACAGCAGCGGGCCCGCCGGCAACGCCGCGAGAAAGAGAAGAAGCCGGCCGACGCGGCGGAGTGACGACGGCACCCTCTGCATTGACGAGTCGGAACCGGGATCGTTAGCATACAAGCGATCTCGGGGGCTAGCGCGCGTGATCCCGAAAGTGCCTGTCCGCGACTTGATCGGGGATGGGCACCGGTTTTCGGATAAGATCACGCGCCAGGAAAATTCATGAAGCCTGCGCCGTTCATCCGTCACGTGCCGCGAACGGTTGCCGAGGCGGTGAAAATCCTGGCCGAGGTGGCGTCGCAGGACGGCCGCGTGCTGGCTGGCGGGCAGAGCCTGGTGCCGATCATGGCGTTTCGCCTCGCCAAGCCCGCACATCTGGTCGACATCAACGAGATCGCGGAACTCGGCAAAATAACCAACGACGGCAAGACGCTGTCGATCGGCGCCTGCGTGCGGCATGCGGCCTTTCATAAGCCGGTGGTCGAGGGCCCGCTCGGCGCGCTGCTCTCGCACGTTGCGCGCCACATCGCGCATTATCCCATTCGCACGCGCGGCACGTTCTGCGGTGCGCTCGCCCATGCCGATCCCGCTTCCGAATGGTGCCTGGTGGCGGCGACGCTCGACGCCACCATGGTTGCGCAGAGCGCGCGCGACGGGCGCGAGATCGCCGCGGCGGATTTCTTCGAGGGCATCATGGCGACCGCGCTGGGCGAAGACGAGCTGTTGATCGCGGTGCGGCTGCCGCTGCTTTCGCGCGATGCCAAGTTCGGCTTCAACGAGTTCAGCCGGCGCGCCGGCGATTTCGCCATGAGCGCGGCGCTGGTCTGCTACCGGCTCGATACCGGAAAGATGACGCAAGTGCGCGTCGGTGTCGGCGGCGCCGAGCCGACGCCGCGCCGCATGACGGAAGCGGAAAGCGTGCTGGAGGGCGAGGCGCCCGGCGACAAAGCCTTCCGCGCAGCGGCCGAAGCCGCCGCCCAGGCGATCGAGCCGATGGAGGATTATCAGACCACGGCCGACTACCGCCGCGACCTGGTGCGCGCCGTGGTGCGGCGCGCGCTGGAGCATTCTGCATCATGAACAGGGCCACAAATTCCGTTCATTCCCGCGTAAGCGGGAATCCAGGGTTGAAAGTGATAACTCTTCGGTTCGTCGCCCTGGGTCCCCGCTTTCGCGGGGACGAACGGTCGAGGGGGCGCGCTTGAACGAGCACGCAACCAAGGGCGCGGGATTGAAATGGGTCGGGCGCGCCATACGCCGGCTGGAAGACCCCGCGCTGGTGACCGGGCGCGGGCGCTTCACCGGCGATCTACCGGCGGCGCATTGGGTGCGCTTCGTGCGCAGTCCGGTAGCGGCGGGCAGTATCGGGAAAATCGAAGCGCCGGAAGGGGCGACCGTTATCACCGCCGCCGATCTTGCCGGCGTCAAGCCGATCAAGCCGATGCTGCACAAGTTCAACTACCGCCCGGTCGGCCAGCCGGTCATGGCCGGCGGCGAGGTGCGCTTTACCGGCGAGATCGTCGCCGCGGTGGTGGCGCCGAGCGCGGCGCAAGCCGAGGACATCGCCGATGAAATCACGCTCGACATCGAGGAGATCGCGCCGCTGGTCGACGCGCGCGACGCGCTTCGATCGGGGGCGCGGCAAATACACTCTGAAGCGCCGGGCAATGTCATCGTCGAGGGCGTGATGAAAACGCCCGATTTCGACAAGGTCTGGGCGGACGCCGCCACGATCGTGACCGTCGATGCGCGCTCGCGCCGGCAGAGCGCCATGCCAATGGAGGCGCGCGGCGGCCATGCCGCTTATGACACCGCAACGGGACGCGTCACGCTCACCTGCGCGACGCAGATGCCGCATCTGACGCGCACGGCGATCGCCGACGTGCTCGGCATGCCGGAAGGCGACTTGCGCGTGATCGCGCCCGATGTCGGCGGCGGCTTCGGACAGAAAATGTCGCTCGCTGGCGAATATGTCGTGCTGGTGTGGCTGGCGCGCAGGCTCAAGAGCTCGGTCGCCTGGAGCGAGGACCGGCGCGAGAACCTGATCGCCGGCTTTCACTCGCGCGACCAGTATCTCACGCTGAAGGCCGCCTTCGACAAGGACGCGCGGCTGATCGCGCTCGACAACCAGGTCGTCGCCAATGTCGGCGCCTATTCCTGTTTCCCGACCACCTGCGGGGTCGAGCCGCTGATGGCCATGGCGGAAATGCCCGGCCCTTATGACTTCCAAGCCTATAACTGCCGCGCGCGCGGCGTCGTCACCAACACCTGCACCATGGCGCCTTACCGCGGCGTATCGCGGCCGGTGCTGACCTTCGCGCTCGAGCGCGCCATGGACAAGGCGGCGGCCGCCTTCGGGCTCGACCCGGTCGAAATCCGCCGCCGCAACCTGATCGACCAGTTTCCCTATACCTCCGCCACCGGCCTGGCGTTCGACGAGGCGAGCTACAAGAAAACTTTGGAGATGGCGGTCAAGGCGGTCGACGTGCCGGCTTTCCGCAAACGGCAGCAGGAAGCGCGCGCCAAGGGGCGTTATCTCGGCGTCGGCTTCGCGACGTTCTCCGAGCGCACCGGCTATGGCAGCGCGGCGTTTGCCGCGCGCGGCGCCGAGATCGTGCCGGGCTGGGAGACGGTGGTGCTGTCGATCGATCCGTCCGGCTGCGTCGAGTGCCGCATCGGCTCCTCGCCGCACGGCCAGGGCCTCGGCACCGCGCTGGCGCAGATCATCGCCGACGAGATCGGCGTCGCGCCGCAGGCGATCAAGGTGATCCACGGCGATACCGACAATACGCCTTACGGCTGGGGTACCTTCGCCAGCCGCTCGCTGGTGATCGCCGGCGGCGCCTCGCTGATCGCCGCCCGTAAGGTGCGCGGCAAGCTGATCAAGATCGCCAGCCATCTGCTGGAAGCCGCAGCGGACGACATCGTGCTGGAGGACGGCCAAGCGAAAGTGGCCGGCACCGACCGCGCGATTTCCATCGCGCGGATGGCGCGCGAGGCCTATACGCAGACGCACAAGTTCAAAGGCGAGATCGAGCCCGGGCTCACCGAGACCGGCACCTACGATCCGGGCGGCACCTTCTCCAATGCCTGCCATGTCGCCATGGTCGAGGTGGACGTGGAAACCGGGCGCACGGCGATCGAGCGCTACGTGGTGGCGGAGGATGCCGGCCGCCTGATCAATCCGATGATCGCCGACGGCCAGGTGTGCGGCGGCATCGCGCAGGGCATCGGCAACGCGCTTTTGGAAGAGATCGTCTACGACGAGACCGGCAATATCCTCACCTCCACGCTCGCCGACTATCTGCCGCCGACCGCGCACGAAATTCCTCGAATCGAGCTGCACCACATGGAAACGCCGAGCACGCAGTCGAACACCCGTGCCAAGGGCCTGGGCGAAGGCGGCGCCATCGGCCCGCCGGCGGCGGTGGTGAACGCCATCAACGACGCGCTGTCGCCGTTCGGGGTTGAGATCGACGAGATGCCGGCGACGCCGCAACGCGTGCGCGCGGCGCTGAGAGCGAAGGAAACAGCGCCATGAGCGCGCCCCACACTCCGCTCATTCCCGCGCAAGCGGGAATCCAGAGCTACAAACAGACGCGCTTGGCTTGCGTGGGGACGAACGGATAGTTTGAGTTAGCTATGATCGAAAAGACCGCCATCTCCCTCACCGTCAATGGCCGCGCGCACACCGTGAGCGTCGAGCCGCGCCGCACGCTGGCCGATGCCATCCGCGAGGATTGCGGGCAGACCGGCACCCATATCGGCTGCGAGCACGGCGTGTGCGGCGCCTGCACGGTGCTGGTCGAGGGCGAGCCCGTGCGCGCCTGCCTCATGTTCGCCGCGCAGGCGGATGGCAAAGAAATCCGCACGGTCGAAGGGCTGGCGGACGGCGACACGCTGCACCCGATGCAGCAGGCCTTCATGGACCATCACGGCCTGCAATGCGGCTTCTGCACGCCGGGTTTTCTGATGCTGGCCGTCGGCGTACTCGAGCGCGAGCCCGAGATGAGCGACGAGGACTCTGCTGGACGTGCTCTCGTCCAACCTGTGCCGCTGCACCGGCTATCAGAACATCGTCAAGGCCGTGCGCGCGGGCGCCAAGACGATGCGGAAGTAGCTTGGCCGCTCGTCCCCGCGCAAGCGGGGACCCAGGGGCGAAAAAGTGAGGCCTTGCAATTTGGCCTGGATTCCCGCTGACGCGGGAATGAGCGGAGTGTGGATCGACCCCGGCCATGCCTGAGCAAAAACAGAAATTCATCGGCCGCTCCGTTGCGCGCCTGGAAGATCGTCCGCTGCTCACCGGCCAAGGCCGTTTCGCCGCCGATATCAGTTTCCCCGGCCAGTGGCACATGCGCGTGGTGCGCTCGCCGGTGGCGCATGGGAAATTGAAATCGATCGACGCCAGGCCTGCGCTCGCCTTGCCCGGCGTGCACGCGGTGTGGACCTTCGCCGACATCGCGCATATCCCGCCGATCGGCTTTCGCCTCACCGGGCTGAGCGCGCTCGAGCCCTACCGGCAAACCGCGCTCGCCAACGACATTGTGCGCTATGTCGGCGAGCCGGTCGCCGCCGTGTTCGCGGACGATGCCTACCTCGCGGAAGACGCCGCCGACCTGGTCGCGCTCGATATCGAGCCGCTGCCGGCGGTCCTCGATGCCGCCGCGCCGCCGGGGCCCTTCGATGCCGAGCGCGACACCGAAGCCACCGTCATCGTCAAGGAGTTCGGCGATATCGATGCCGCCTTCAGCGCCGCCGACAAAATCGTCGAACTCGATCTCAGCATTGGGCGGCACAGCGGCGTGCCGCTGGAAACGCGCGGTGCGATCGCACGCTACGACCGGGCGCGCGACGTGCTGGAAATGCACGGCGCCGCCAAGGTGCCGCATTGGAACCGCGACCGGCTCGCGCTGATGCTGGGGCGCGCGACCGACAAGGTGCAACTCTACGAAGGCCACGTCGGCGGCGGCTTCGGCATTCGCGGCGAAATGTATCCGGAAGACGTGCTGGTCTGCGCGGCGGCGCTTGCCTTCACAAGGCCGATCAAATGGATCGAGGACCGGCGCGAGCATCTGATGGCGGCCAATCATTCGCGCCAGCAGCGCCACATGATACGAGCGGCCGTCGACGGCGACGGGCTGATCCTCGGCATCGACGATGCGTTCTTCCACGACAACGGCGCCTATGCGCGCACGCATGCCGCCACCGTGCCGGACCTCGCCGCCGCCATGCTGCCCGGGCCCTATCGCGTGCCGGCCTACCGTGCCACCGCGCACATGCGGCTGACCAACAAGACGCCGTGCGGCACCTACCGCGCGCCCGGCCGCTACGAGACGACGTTCGTGCGCGAGCGGCTGATCGACGCCATCGCCGCCGCGACCGGGCTCGACGCCATCGAGGTGCGCCGGCGCAACCTGATCCCGCAAAGCGCCATGCCCTACGCGCGCGGGCTGGACACGCTGGGAACGCACGTCACTTACGATTCCGGCGACTACGAAAAGCTGATGGACCGGCTGCTCGCCGCCGCCGACTGGCAGGACATGAAGCGCGAGACGGCGCGCCGGCGCGCGGCCGGCGAAAAGGTTGGCTGCGGCTTTGCCATGTTCGTGGAGAAAAGCGGGCTCGGGCCGTTCGACAAGGTGCGCATCGAGGTCGGCAGCGACGGCGCCGTCGAGGTGGTGACCGGCGTCGCCTCCATCGGTCAGGGCGTGGAGACCGCGATGGCGCAGATCGCCGCCGACACGCTCGGCATCGACTATGCCGGCATCACGGTGACGCACGGCCAGACCGACCGCATCGACAAGGGGCTCGGCGCCTTTGCCTCGCGCGTGACGGTGATGTGCGGGGAGGCGACGCGCCAGGCGGCGGTGCGCCTGCGCGAAACGGCGCTAAACGCCGCCGCGCCGCTGATGCAGACGACGCCGCAAGCGCTCGATCTTGTCGACGGCGAGATCGTGCGCACCGACACGCCCGGCCCCTCGATGTCGCTCGCCGCGCTCGCCGCCGCGCAAGGCGGCCTCAGCGCGGAAGCCGAATTCACCTCGAGCCAGATGGTCTATCCTTACGGCGCGCACGTCGTGCAGCTTGCGATCGACGCCGAGACCGGCGCGGTGACCGTCGAGCGCTATCTCATCGCCTTCGACATCGGCCGCGCGGTCAACCCGATGCTGGTGGAAGGCCAGATCGCCGGCGGCATGGCACAAGGACTGGGCGGCGCGCTATACGAGGAATTCCTCTACGGCGAGGACGGCGAACCGCTGTCGGTGACCTTCGCCGACTACCTGATGCCGACCGCGCGCGAGGTGCCGGCGGCGCAGGTGATCTTGAGCGAGGACGCGCCCTCCCCGCTCAATCCACTGGGAGTGAAAGGCGCCGGCGAAGGCGGCATCACGCCGGTCGGCGCCGCCATCGCCTCGGCGATCGACGATGCGCTGCAGAAGCCCGGCGCGGTGACGCAACTGCCGGTGACGCCGCAGCGGCTGAAGGCGTTGATGGCAACGGGGTGATTCATCGCCGCGAGCGTAATGCGGCCATCCCGAGGTGAGAGTTGCTTATCGGCCAGAGGCCACAAGCTGACCGAGAGGCTGATCGCGGCGAGCCCGCATCAATCCAAGTTCGAGCCGACCCCGAAAGCCTTCATGCGGCATGCCGAATGAAGGCAGCAACACGCTCGCCGATCATCACGGCCGTCAGGTTTGTGTTAGCACTGACGATGGACGGCATCACCGAATTATCGGCAACGCGCAGACCGGAGACCCCATGGACCCGGCATTGCGGGTCGACGACCGCCATCGGATCATCTTCGGCGCCGATTGCGCAGGTCGAGCTTGGGTGGAACATCGCTCCGCTCGCCCGGAGGATTTCGTCATCCGATAGCGGAGGATTTCGGCCGTGGCCGGCGATGCATTTGCCTGGCTTGATCGCCGCATCGAGCACGAAACGGCGCAACGGTTTCGGCGAGCCTAGCACCGCCGACGCTGCCATCCCTTTCAAGACGCCGCTCATGCCGCCGCCGTTGATCAGCTTCATCGGCGGTCGCCGCGGCATGAGATAGACTTCGTCAAAACACGCGCGCACCTGTGGCGCGAGCAGAAGCTCCGCAGCACGCCGCGCTGCCATGATCATTCGCCGCGCATCGCGTGGGTCCGCCAGCAGGCATTGTTCAACGCGCGGCGGTACGGCTGGATCGCTCGAGCGCAAGGTCACGAGTCCTCGAGAGAATGGCGCATAGAGCGCGGCGGCGACCAGGGCCATACGCGCACCGAATGCCTTGGGACTGACACGGCCGGTGAAATACAGGAACAGATCACCCGCCGGACAATCGGCGAGGCCGGAAGAAAAACGCGAAGCCGCGACGATGTAATGCTGGGCTTCCGGTGGAAGCCGTCCGCCGGACTTCAGCGTCATGGCAAAATGCAATTGCGAATGATTCTGGAAGTTGCGGCCGACGCCCGGCCGGTCCGCGACAATCGGAACGTCGAGCTTGCGCAACTCGTCGGCAGGCCCAATCCCGGAACGCAGCAATAGCGCCGGCGAATAGACCGCACCGCACGCCACGACGACGGACGACGCCGCGATCGACATCGGCTTGCCGCCGCTTTCGGCCACGACGCCCGATACCCGCCGCCGGTCGAACGTTATGCGCAACACACGTGTGTCCGCCATAATCGTAAGATTCGGCCGCGCTCTGACCTCCGCCGTAAGGTAGCATCTCGCGCTACCGGCGCGCTCGTCATCCTGGCTGAGCGGGGCCGCAAAAAAGCCGTCCGCGCCTGACTCATCAGCATTCCCAGGCGCGTGCGCGCGCCCCGCGACCTCTTGTATGCGTTTTATGTAAAGCGGCCACCGTTCGCGCGGCACGCGGCGCACGAGGTTTGGGCCAAGCGCGTTTCGCCTAGCTGCCGGCGCATCGAGGTCGTGAGTCATCGATTGAAAGATGGGCTGCACATCGTGCCAGCCCCAACCGTTTGCGCCGCCACGCTCCCAGCCATCGAAATCGGCCGGCAGTCCGGGCAATGCGATCATGCCCATGACGCTCGATCCGCCGCCCATGACGCGTGGCTGAAGGAAGGGTACCGGTCGTTCATGCTTTCGCAGGCTCGCACCGAGGCCGGGCCAGAAATAGCCGCTATTGAAATATGAGGCCGGGAAGCTGCTCCTGATGTCGGCCGGCACCTCGTCAGGGGGCGTATCCTGCCCGGCTTCGATCAATAGGACACGCCGTGAACGGTCTTCCGACAGACGCGCTGCAACGACTGCCCCGGCCGAGCCGGCCCCGACGACAATAATGTCAGCTTTGTCCATCGATAGCGCTCAGTTCAATTTCGATAGCACAACAGTTCGAAGCCTGAACCACACAACGGCCCGGAACGGAGGACATGCATGCCCTCATGTCCGCTCGTTCAGTCAAAGCGGAAAACGCGTGACGCCGCAACGGCTGAAGGGCGCCGGTGGCGGCGGGCTAAACGCCGATTCACGCTATTTTAATAAATTTGGCGGAGGCTTGCGCGCGGCAACAATGTAGCGCGTAGCCATGCTGAACCGTCGCGACAAGAGCCTGCTCGACAAGCAATTGTGGGCCATCGACCCGCATCCGCCCAGCCTGGTCGGCCTGGGCTTCGTTGCAGTGTTCGTCGGCGGCATCATCGTCGGATCGTTTCTGTTCGCGCGCGACTACAATCCGGCCACCGCGGCTTCGACCGACATAACGGGATCGATCTCGGCAAAGAAGCCGCCGGCCAAGACTCCGCTTTTCAAGCTCAAGCACAAAGCCGACTAGCGGCGCGGTCCTCAGCCCAGCTTCTTCAACAGCCGCACGACCAGCCGCCGCTCTTCGGCGGTGAGCGGCTCGAGCGTATCGGCGGTGATGCGGGCGGCGACCTGCCGGGCGGCCTCGGTCACGCCGCGGCCGCGCTCGGTCAGCGCGACGGCGCGACGGCGGCGGTCGGCAGGGTCGGCCAGAGCGGCCACAAATCCGCGCACGCTCAGGCGGTCGACCACGCCCTTGATGGTGGCGGCGTCGAGACAGATCAGGCGGCCGAGATGGTTCTGCGAGCAGGTTCCCACCTCGTAGAGCTTGGCGAGCGCCGCGAACTGGGTCTGCGTCAAGCCGTCGATCATCCGCGACGTGAACAGCGCGGTGTGGCGCTGCATGGCCACCCGCATCAGGAAGCCGACCTGCTCGTCGAGCACATAGCCCTGCTGCTCGGGCGCCACTTCCGCCGCCGGCGCGACGACTTTCAGCTTCTGAGGTCGCATGATCGCTCCGTCGTGGCCTCGCCCCGATAGTCTCAAGCTATCGGGATCATGACCGGGATCGGGCGCGCGCGAAAGGTCAAAAATCACAGGTCCGGCTTAGAAACGGCGCCAAACGAACACGCGAGAACCATACGCTGGGCTAAGCGCGCTACGCGATTAAATTGTCGCCTCACCGTAGCGGCTTAGCCGCGCGGCCGGTCGCGGAAGCGGTCCATCAGCGGCTTGTCCTGGCCGCCGTCGATCTCGATCATGGTGCCATTGACCATGTGCATCAGCGGCGAGGCGAGCATGGCGACCAGGTTCGCCACCTCCTCCACCTCCGCGATGCGGCCGAGCGGGATCGAGGCGGGGGCGAGCTTGTCGGCGTCCTCACGCGGGATTTTCATGTCGCGCGCCATGGCATCGACCAGGCCGGCCCAGCGCTCGGTGCGCACCGGCCCCGGATTGACCGCAACGAAGCTGATATTGCTCTTGCCGTATTGCCCGGCGAGCGAGAGCGTGAGGTTCTGCCCCGCCGCGTTGGCGGCGCCCGGGCATATCTCCCAATAGGACGGCTTGACGCCGTCATTGCCGATCAGGTTGACCACGCGGCCGCCGCCCTGCTTGACCATGACCGGCAGCACGTAGCGCAGGCAGCGCACGTAGCCCATGAACTTGAGCTGAAGCCCCTTCTCCCAGTCGTCCTCGGTCAAGTGCTCTATGACGCCGCCGGCAGCCGAGCCGGCATTGTTGACCATGATGTCGACGCGGCCGAGCGCTTCATGGCCTTTCGTTACGAAGCTCTTGGCGTCGGCGTCCTTGCGCAGGTCGGCGGGAATGGCGACGATCTTGCGGCCGGTTTCCTTTTCGATGGCGCGGGCGGTTTCCTCCAGCGGCCCTAAGCGGCGCGCGCAGATGGCGACGTCGACGCCTTCGTGCGCCAGCGCCAAGGCAATGCCCTTGCCGATACCTTCCGAGCCGCCGGTCACCAGCGCGGTCTTGCCTTTGAGTTTCAAGTCCATCGCAATTCCCCCATCGCTTTTAAGGTTTGTGTGCCAGCCAGCGACCGGCTTCCGCCGCGGCGAAGAGCTCGGCAAGCGCGGCGTTGAACTGTGCCGGCTCCTCCGCCGGAATGTTGTGGCCCGAGCGCGGGATCACCAGCAGCCCGGCGGTCGGCGCGGTGCGCTTCAAGAACACGCTGCCGTCGATGCAGGGCTCGTCTTCGTCGCCGACGATGACCAGGAGCGGCACCGCGAAGCGTTTCAGATCGACCTGCATCTCCCACAGCGTCGGGCGCTTGAGCTGCAGATTGAACATGGTGAGCGCGTGACCGACGGGGGAATGCTCGGCCAGCATGCGGGCGAATTCGGCGTGGCCGCGCGGGTCCTTGTGCTTCTGCGCTTGGCGCATGGGCGCGTCGGCATATTTGGCGACGGCGCTCGCGAAATCTTCTTCGGCGAACATCTTGCCGGTCTCGGCGGCGAGCGCCTTCATCGCTTCGCGCTGCTCCAAGTCCGGTGTCGAGCCCCAGCCGCAGCCGGCCGCCACCACCGAAATGCAGCGGTCCGGATAATGGATGCCGACGTGCAGCGCGGTATAGGCGCCCATGGAATGGCCGACGATGTGGGCGCGCTCGATCTCGAGCGCGTCCATCAGCGCGATGACGTCGTCGCGGAAAATGTCCTGGCTGTAGCGCGCGCCGTCCTCCGGTACGTCGGAGGGCGGATAGCCGCGCTGACTGAACGCGACGCAGCGGTGCACGCGCGAAAAGTGACGCATCTGCGGCTCGAAGCTGCGCCAGTCGCCGGCATATTCATGCACGAACACGACCGGCGTGCCCTCACCCGCCTTCTCATAATAAAGCCGGACGCCATCGCGCGCGCTGATGTGCGGCATGTGTCGCTTCCCTCCAGCCGCTAGATTATTTGCACACAAACGAAACCGGAGTAAAGTCGGGGTCCGTGGCGCCAGCCTGAGGCCTCACCTCCTTGCCTGCCGGGCAGGAAAACGATTGCGGTTTCCGCCCGGAACCGGCCCAATGCGCCGCGGCAAGAAACGGGGCGGAAATCAGAAATTGCCACCAGGGGAAAAACTCATGTCCAAGATTACGCGACGCAGTCTCGCCGCATGGGGTGCGGCCTTCGCCTTCGTCCTGTGCGGAACGCTTGCCCAGCCGGCGCATGCGCAAGACAAACCGACCATCAAGGTGTCCAGCCTCACGCTGCCCGTGTTCAATCCGCTGGTGTGGAACATCATGAAGGCGCGCCACTTCGACACCAAGCACGGCTTCAATCTGGAGATCCACGCCTATCCGTCGATCTCCTCGTTCTACGCGGCCTTCGCCACCGGCGAGACCGACGTGGTGATCGGCGGCCCGACCGTCTATCAGAAGCTCTATTCGCAGGGCGTGCCCGTTCGGATCATCGGCTCCGGCTTCACGCTCGGCGACCTGGTGATCTTCGCCAAGGACCCCAAGATCAAGTCGCTCGCCGACCTGAAGGGCAAGAAGCTCGCCATCGACATGGGCGGCTCGCAGTACCAGATGGTGAAAATCTATTGCGCCGCGAAGGGCATCGACCTCGGCAAGGACATCACCGTGATCAACGCCAATTTCGCGGTGGCGCGGGCGCAACTCGAGGCGAGCCGCGTCGACGCAGCACTGGTGATCGAACCGCTGGCGAGCATCATCAACAAGCAGCGTCCGAGCTGGCATGTCGTCTTCAACGGCGCCAAAGGCTGGAAGGAGATCACCGGCGAAAGCGGCTGGGAGATCGTGCCGGCGATGCGCGCCGACACCATCAAGCGCATTCCCAACGCGCCCAAGATGATGATCGCGGCGCTGCAGGACGTCGCCAACGTCATGCATAACGAGACCGCCGCCGGCGACAAGATCGCGGTCGAGACCACCAAGCTGCCGCCCGGTATTCTCACCGCCGCGGTCAAAAGTGGGCGGCTGCAGTTCATCGTCAAGCCGGCCTCCGATCCCGCCACCAAGAAGTCGATCGAGGACATGATGGAACGGGCCGTGAAAGCCGGCTTCTATCAAAAGATGCCGGACGACAAGATCTTCTATACCCAGTAAGCGACAATGGCACTCGAGGAGCATCGCGAGTCTGCCCCGGTTCTCGTTTTTCCGCGGCAGACTCTCGTCTCCCTGCTGGTCTTCGCCGTCGCCTGGGAGACGCTGTCGCATCTGGCGCCTTACCTGGGGATTCCGCCCTTCGCGATCCCCAGCCTCCTGACGATCGCGAAAAGCATCGCCCACGTCACGCCGATAGATATCGTCGTGACGCTGGCGCGGGTGATCGGCGCCCTCATCGTATCCTTCGTGCTCGGTGTTTCGCTGGCGATGGCGATGTACCGTTTCGAAGCGCTCGACGATTACCTGCACCCCATGATCCGCATCCTGATGGCGGTGCCGGTCATTTCGTGGATTTTGTTCGCCGTTCTCTGGTTTCCAGGCGTGGAATTCCGCATCGGCTTCGTGCTGGTGGTGGTATGCGGGCCGGTCTTTCTGGTCGACTCGCTCGATGCCATGCGCGGGGTGCCGCGCGAGCTGCGCAATATGATGCAGTCGTTTCGACCGACCACGCTGCAATATTTCCGCAAGCTGATGCTGCCGGCAATCGTGCCGACGCTGTTCACAAGCTGGAAGGTCAATATCAGCCTGGCGATCCGCGTGGTCACCATCGCCGAGCTGGTCGGCGCGGTCACCGGCATCGGCCACCAGCTCTCGGTGGCGGAGGAGCTGTTTTCGGTCTCCGATGTGTTCGCTTGGACCGTCATATTGGTCGCGCTGCTGTTCCTGCTCGAAGCGCTGGTGGTGCGGGTCGAGACGCGCATGCTGCGGTGGCGCGCATGAGCGGATCGGCCACAGCTGACACCCGCTTCGCGCGCTTCTCCCCTCCCCCTTGCGGGGAGGGGTCGGGGGTGGGGGTAATTGCGTTCCGGCAAGAAGGACCCCCACCCCGACGCGCTTCGCGCGTCGACCCTCCCCACAAGGGGGAGGGTAAGAAAGGGCGGTGGCGGGCATGAGCGCGGCGACGAACGGCGGGCCGCCGCCGATCGAAGTGCGGGGCCTGCGCAAGGTGTTTCGCCAGGCGACATCCGGGCAGTCGGTGGTCGCCATCGACCGGCTCGATCTGTCCATTGCGCCGCGCGAAGTGGTGGCGATCGTCGGTCAGACCGGCTGCGGCAAATCCACGTTCTTCGACCTGATGATCGGGCTGGAGGCGCCGACCGAAGGCTCCTTGCGCATCGGCGACAAAAGCCCGCATGCCGACTTCGATTCCTTCCGGGGCAGGATCGCCACGGTGTTCCAGCAGGACCGGCTGCTGCCCTGGCGCTCGGCACTCGACAACGCCAAGCTGCCGCTCGAGCTGATCGGGCTGGCGGAAGAAGAGCAGCGCGAGCGGGCGCTGACCTGGCTCAACCGGCTGGGGCTCGGCAATTTCACCAATGCCTACCCGCACGAGCTGTCCGGCGGCATGCGCCAGCGCGTGGCGATCGCGCGCGCCTTCGCGGTGCAGCCCGACATCATGCTGGCGGACGAGGCCTTCGGCCATCTCGACGAAGTGACGGCGGCGGAGCTGCGCGACACGTTCCTCGCGCTGGCTCGCGAAAGCGGCTCGACCGCGATCCTGATCACGCATCAACTTGAGGAAGCAATCGGCGTCGGCGACCGCATCGTGGTGTTCGGCAAGTCGGCCAAACTGTTGGCCGACATCCACGTTGCGCAATGGCCGGCCAGCGAATACGCCACTTTGCGCGAGGCGATCCAGGCCACGCTGCAGGGCAACAGCCCGGATGCGCGGCTGGGGCGGTCAACCCGCCTTTCGTAGTGCCCGTTCGACCGCGCCCGGCTCCTGTTCGATAACGGTAAGGTAGGCGCGCACGGCCCCGTCGGGCTGCGACCGCCCCTGCTCCCAATCGCGCACGCGCGCCACATTGAGATTGTAACGGGCGGCAAACTGCTCCTGCGTCAACCGCATGCGCGTGCGCAATGCCTTTACATCGACCTTGCGCGGAACCGAAATCTTGTAGCTGGCAATGTCGGCTTCACCGCGGGCAAACGCGCGCGCTTCCTTTGCCGACCTGATCAAGCGTTGGCCCAATCTGCTCATCTTGCCTTCCGTCCGGTCCTTGCGCATCGCTCAGGAAAGTCGGCGTGCGGATAACGGTCTGCACGACCATTACATACGGAATTCCCGTAGTCGCGTCAAGTAATCAAATCACCCCGCGCAGCGCCAGCCGCAGGCCGAGCAGCAATAGGCCGACGAAGAAGCAGAGCCGGAAGGTCTCCGGCGCGATCCTGCCGCGCACGCGCTGGCCGAGCTGCATGCCGATCAGCGCGGCGACCAGCGCAACGACCGCCGGCGTGGCGACGCTGACGGTCAGCTCGCCGATGCCGTAGAGCGCCAGAGCGAGCGCCACGGTGGCGACGGTGAACGATAGGCCGAGCGCCTGCACCAGCCGGTCGCGATCGAGGCCGAGCGCGCCGACATAGAGCACGGTCGGAATGGCGAAGATGCCGGTCGCCACCGCGATGACGCCGGTTACCAGGCCCGACAGCACGCCGACCGCGCTTTGCGCGCGCGCCGGCAGCGAGAAATGCACCTTGAAGAGGCCGAGCGTAGCGTAAGCCGCGAGCACGACGCCGAGCCAGCGCGTCGCCTGCTCGCCATTACCGTGCGGCAGCACCAACGCGCCGATCAGCGTGCCGACGCACAGCCCCAGAAACATCGGCCATAGCCGGCGCAGCAATTCACGAACGGCGCCGCCGGCGACGCCCTGCCAGACATTGGTGGCGATTGACGGCACGATCAGGATGGCGGCGGCCTGCGCCGGCGTCACCAACAGGCCGAGCAGGCCGATCGCCACGCCGGGCAGGCCCATGCCGATCACGCCCTTGACGAAACCCGCGGCGAGATAGGCGCCGGCCACCGCCGCCAGGAAATCGATGTGCACGCGAGCCGCCTCTCTTTCTCATCGAGCGCGGCGGACCATGCCCGAAAGGCGGGGCCAGCGACAATGCGCGAAAGTGCAAGCTAACCTCTCATTTTCGCGAAGCCGCTTCCTCGCCGGCATTGGTTCACGCGGCCTTGATTTTGCTCGCTGCTTTTCGCGATGGCGCATTCGCGCGCGAAAGCCTATGCTCGCGGCGCCCGACCGAGGGAGGAACCCCATGGCCAAATTCGTCATCGAACCGCATTTCCGCCTGCAGGAATGGATCGCGCATGAGAAGGGCTATTTCGCCGACGAGGGCCTCGATTACGAGTTCCGCGAGCTGATCCAGTCGACCGACGGCAAGCACCATGACCGCGGCGACAAGCAGGGCGCCTTCCAGTCGTTCGAGCGCGGACGCCAGGCCGACGTCAGCTGCGCCTGCCACTGGACCATCAACGTGGCCGCCTCCAAGGGGCACGGCCGCATGTCGAGCGAGGTCTATTCGGTGGCGCCGGCCGGCATTTTCGTGCAACCGGACTCGGCGATCAAAACGCCGGAAGAGCTGGCCGGCGTGCCGATCTCGGTCGGCTACCAGTCCGGCAGCCACTACGCCACCATCCAGGCGCTCGAACAGTTCATTCCGCCGGACAAGATGAACCTGGTCTATTCGGACGGCATGCTGTTTGCGCGCATGGACAGACTGATCGACGGCTCGGCGCCGGCGGTGCACCTGTTCGGCGGGCCCTACTATTTCGCCGAGCAGCTCGGTTACCGCAAAATCCTCGACGCCACCTTCATGATCGGCATGATGATCCACGGCGAGCCCGACCCGGAAGACCTGCGCAAGTTCTACCGCGCGCTGCGCCGCGCCCAGCGCGATCTCGACCTGCGGCCGGAGCTCTACACGCATTATTACAAGAACGAGTTCCCACAGCGCTATCACGCGCGCATGGACCCGCGCCGCTGGGGACCGGGCGAGCGGCTGGTGTTCGAGCCCTATACGCAAGAGGTCTACACGCAGGCGCGCGACTGGATCGCCGCGCACGGCATCTTCCCGGACGGCAACCTGGGCGAAGGCCGTTACGACGAGGCCATGGTGTCGGTGACCTGACGGTGGGCCTGCGCCCATAGCGCGGCTTCCCGCGCAAAGGGGCAAGGGAATCCCGAAAAGCGGCTCGTAACAGGGCATTACGCGCCGCCCCCGGCGCTTTTCTTTGGCGGCCGGCTCGGGCATTCTAGCGGCGGTCAAATTTGTTTGAATGCCAACGATAAACGCACAACGATCCTGGGAGGAATACACATGAAACGCTTCGCTTTGGCGTCCGCCGCCCTCATGGCGGCGGCCCTGCTGCCGGCCGCCGGCCACGCCGCCGGCACCATCAAGATCGGCATCGTCATGCCCTATTCGGGGCAGTTCGCCGATCTGTCCAAGCAGATGGACAACGGCATCAAGATCTACATGCAGGAGCACGGCGACAAGGTCGCCGGCAAGAAAATCGAGATCATCCGCAAGGACGTGGGCGGCATCAACCCGCCGACCGCCAAGCGGCTGGCGCAGGAACTGGTGGTGCGCGATCACGTCGACGTGCTGGCCGGCTGGCTGCTGACCCCGAACGCGATCGCCGGCTGCGCCGTGTCGAAGGAAGCCAAGAAGTTCATGGTGATCATGAACGCGGCGACCTCGATCATCACCGACAAGTCGCCCTACTGCACGCGTACCTCGTTCACGCTGCCGATGATCACCACCACGCTCGGCCAATGGGCGGCCAAAAGCGGCATCAAGAACGACTACACGATGACCTCCGACTACGCGCCCGGTCATGACGCCGAGCAGGGCTTCATCGCCGGCTTCACCGCGGCCGGCGGCAAGGTCGCCGGCTCGGTGCGCATGGCGGTCAAGAACCCCGACTTCTCCGCCTATGTGCAGCGCGCCAAGGATTTGAACCCGCAATCGATCTTCGTGTTCATCCCGGGCGGCTCGCAGCCGGCGGCCTTCGGCAAGGCGCTGGCCGAGCGCGGCATGAGCGCCAAGCAGATCCGGGTGCTCGGCACGCAGGAACTGGCCGACGATTCGGCGATCAAGTCGATGGGTAACGACTCGGTCGGCATCATCACGGCCGGCAACTACAACTACAATCACGACACCGCGATGAACAAGAAGTTCGTCGCGGCCTACCGCAAGATGGCGAACGGCGAGAACCCGAACTTCGGCGCGGTCGGCGGCTATGACGGCATGCACCTGATCTACGCCGCGCTGCGCAAGACCAAGGGCAAGACCGACGCCGACAGCCTGATCGCCGCGGCCAAGGGCATGCATTGGCAGAGCCCGCGCGGGCCGATGTCGATCGACCCGAAGACCCGCGACGTGGTGCAGACCATCTACATCAGCAAGGTCGAGAGCAAGGGCGGCAAGCACGTCAACGAGGTGATCGACAAGGTCGCGAACGTGCACGACCCGGTCCACGCCAAGATGATGAAGAAGTAAGCGGCCCCGCCGGGCTGGTACCGGATCGGATGGGGCGGCCGGCAGCGGTCGCCCCATTCGTTTATTCACATGGACCCGCCCGCTCATTCCCGCGCCCACGGGAATCCAGTGCTATAGTTACTTGAGTTAGCGATTTTAGCCCTGGGTCCCCGCTTGCGCGGGGACGAACGGAAAAGGGCATCGCGCACAAGGATAGTTGGGGACCGCAGCGCCGCCATGCTTCCTCCCGTCTTCGGCGTTCTGTTCGACGGCATCGCCTACGGCATGCTGCTGTTCGTGCTGTCGGTCGGGCTGTCGGTGACGCTCGGGCTGATGAATTTCGTCAATCTCGCGCACTGCGCCTTCGCCATGGTGGGCGGCTACGTCACCGTGCTGCTGATGCGCGCCTTCGGCTGGCCGTTCTTCGCCACGCTGCCGGTGGCGTTCCTGGCGGCGGCGGCGGTGAGCGTGGCGTTCGAGCGCGTGCTGTACCGCCCGCTCTACCGACGCAGCGATCTCGACCAGGTGCTGCTCACCATCGGCATCGCCTTCATCTCGGTGGCGGCGGCGGCCTGGTTCTTCGGCACGCAGCAGCAGCCGATCGAGCTGCCCGACTATATGCGCGGCTCGTTCCACGTCGCCGGCCTCGACATCGCGGTCTACCGGCTGTTCCTGGTCGGGGTCGGCGTCGTCATTACGCTGCTGCTGGTCGGCGCGCTCGAGCTCACCCGCTTCGGCGCGCAGGTGCGCGCGGCGGTCGACAACCAGCGCATGGCCAGCGGTCTCGGCATCAATGTCGAGCGCACGTTCGCCATCACCTTTGCGCTCGGCTCGGGGCTTGCGGGCCTCGGCGGTGCGCTCGCCATCGAAATCGTCGGGCTCGATCCCAACTTCGCATTCACTTATCTCATCTACGTGCTGATCGTGGTGTCGGTCGGCGGGCTCGGCTCGATCGCGGGCTCGCTGGCGGCGGCGATCCTGATCGGCGTGAGCGACATCGCCGGCAAATATTACGTGCCGCAGCTCGGCGCTTTTCTCATCTATCTGGTCATGCTGGCGGTGCTGATGTGGCGGCCGGCCGGCCTGTTCGGGAAACGCTAGCATGAGCGCGGTCGATACGATTTCCCCGGTCGAGCATCTGCGCGCGCAGACCCGCTGGCGCCATATCGAGACCGTGTTCTGGCTGGCGACGCTGCTGCCGTTCTATTTCTTTCCCGACTATCTGCAACTCGCCAGCCAGATCGCCATCACCGCGCTGTTTGCGCTCTCGCTCGACCTGATCCTCGGCTATGCCGGTATCGTCTCGCTCGGCCACGCCGCCTTCTTCGGCACCGGGGCCTACACCGCCGGGCTGTTCTCGAAATTCGTCTGGGGCGAGCCGCTCACCGGGCTGATTGTGGCGGCGCTGGTGGCGGGGCTCCTGGGCTATGCGACGAGCTTCATCATCGCGCGCTTCCGCCATCTCGCACTGATCATGCTGACGCTCGGCATCGGGCTGCTGCTCGGCGCGGCAGCCAACAGCGCGAGTTGGCTGACCGGCGGCAGCGACGGCCTGCAGGGCGTCGACATTTGGCCGCTGCTCGGCCGCTTCCAGTGGGGCCTTTACGGCTACACCGCCTACAGCTATTCGCTGATCGTGCTGTTCCTGCTGTTCCTCGCCGCGCGCCGGCTCATTCATTCTCCATTCGGGCTGGCGCTGCGCGGCATCCGCGAGAACCTGGTGCGCATGCCGGCGATCGGGGCGCCCAGCCGCGCGCATATCCGCACCATCTACACCCTGTCGGCGGCGATGGCGGGGGTAGCCGGCGCGCTGATCGCGCAGACCACGCAGACGGTGGCGCTCGATTCGCTCGGCTTCGAGCGCTCGGCCGAAGTGCTGATCATGGTGGTGCTGGGCGGCGCCGGGCGGCTCTACGGCGGCCTGGTGGGCGCGCTCATCTTTATGATCGCGCGCGACCAGTTCTCCGGCATCGAGCCGCAATACTGGTATTTCTGGATCGGGCTGCTGCTGGTGGCCGTGGTGATGTTCCTGCCGAACGGCATTCTGGGCGGGCTTGCGGCGCTGAGCGCGCGCTGGAGGAAGCCGTGAGCGCGGTCGCCTTGTCGACGCGCGCACTCTCCAAGAGCTTCGGCTCGCTGGTGGTGGCGCGCGACATCGCGCTCGAGCTTCCGGTCGGCGCTCGCTACGCATTGATCGGGCCGAACGGCGCCGGCAAGACCACGCTGATCAACCTGATGACGGGCATGCTGGCGCCCAATGCCGGGCAGATTTTTCTTGGGACTGAGGACGTCACCGCGCTCGAGCCGCAGGAGCGCGTGCGGCGCGGCCTGGCGCGCACTTTCCAGATCAACACGCTGTTCCCGGGGCTCAACGCGCTGGAAGCGGTGACGCTGGCGGTCGCCGAGCGGCGTGGGGTGGCGCGCGAATTCTGGCGTAACATTTCGGCGCACAAGGAAGCGATCGACGAGGCGCACGATATCCTGGTGAAGCTCAAGCTGGGAGACGCCTGCTATCAGGCCACACGCGAACTGCCCTACGGCCGCCAGCGGCTCTTGGAGATCGCGCTGGCGCTTGCGACCCGCCCCAAGGTGCTGCTGCTCGACGAGCCGGCGGCCGGCGTGCCGCCGGAGGAAAGCGGCGATATTTTCGAGGTAGTGGCGGGCCTGTCGGACGATCTGACGCTCTTGTTCATCGAACACGACATGCACGTGGTGTTCCGCTTCGCCACCCATATCATCGTGCTGGTGGGCGGCGCGGTGTTCACGGAAGGCTCGCCGGCCGAAATCGCCGCCGATCCGGGCGTGCGCGAGGTTTACCTGGGGACGCGCAAGCATGGGTGAGGCCTTGCTCAAGCTGGAGCACGTGAGCGCGGGCTACGGCTCCGCGCAGGTGCTGCACGACATTTCGCTCGAGCTGCCCGAGCACGGAAGTCTGGCCTTGCTCGGTCGCAACGGCGTCGGCAAATCGACGCTGCTGCTTACCGTCATGGGCTACACGCAACTGCGCGGCGGCAAAGTGTGGTGGCGCGGCGCGGACATTTCGCGGCTGCCGCCGCACCGACGCGCGGGAAGCGGCATCGGCTGGGTGGCGCAGGAGCGCGAGATCTTCCCCTCGCTCACGGTGGATGAGAATCTGACCGTGGCGGCGCGGCCGGGCGCCTGGGACCTCGCGGCAATCTTCAAGCTGTTTCCGCGGCTTAACGAGCGGCGGCGCAACATGGGCAACCAGCTCTCCGGCGGCGAGCAGCAGATGCTGGCGATCGCGCGCGCGCTGATGACCAACCCGGCGCTGATGCTGCTGGACGAGCCGTTCGAGGGCCTGGCGCCAGTGATCGTCGAGGAGCTGATTTCCGCCATCAAGACCATGCTGACCGACCGCTCGATCGCCATCGTACTGGTCGAGCAGCACACCGACATCGCGCTGGAGTTGACCGCCGAGGCGGTCGTACTGGAGCGCGGGGCGGTGGCGCACCGCGCGCCCTCGCACGCGCTGATGGGCGACACCGCCACGCTCGAGCGGCTAGTCGGCTTGCGGGTGGAGGCCTGAAATGCTGAGATTTGAATGCGGGCGCACCAGTGGCACGGCGCGCTCCCTCTCCCCTTTGGGGAGAGGGTTGGGGTGAGGGGGGGCCGAGACTATCGAGGGTGTAACCCCTCACCCGGCGCACTTCGTGCGCCGACCTCTCCCCATGGGAGAGGTGAAGCGCGTGCGCTGCGAGGCTTTCCAGATTATTTTGGCATCGTTTTCGAGTAGAGGTCGCATGCCCAACCCCATGATCCCGCGCGAACGCGCCGACTATTCCGCCATCGTCGACCGGCCGCCGCTCAAGCTGCCGGGCAACAACCGCATCGTGTTCTGGACCATCGTCAATTTCGAGGTGTGGGACATCGCCAAGCCGATGGCGCGGCAGCTGTTGCCGGCGCCGACCGGCGTGCCGCTGATGCCGGACGTGGTGCACTGGGCGTTTCATGAATACGGCATGCGGGTCGGCTGCTGGCGCTTCTTCGAGCTGTTCAAGAAACTGAAGATCAAGCCGACGCTGTCGGCCAATGCGCGCATCTGCGAGGACTATCCGCGCGTCGCGCAACAGGCGCGCGACGACGGCTGGGAGTTCATGGGCCACGCCTACGAGCAGGGGCCGATCCACAAGGAGCCGGACCAGCCGGCGATGATCAAGCGCACGCTCGACATCTGCGAGAAGTTCGCCGGCAAGCGGCCGGTCGGCTGGCTGGGGCCGGGGCTGACGCAGACGCTGGAGACGCCCGACCATCTCACCGCCGCCGGCATCCAATATATCGGCGACTGGGTCTATGACGACGAGCCGACGGCGATCCGCACCGCCAACGGGCCGCTGGTGACCCTGCCCTACACGCTCGAGCTCAACGACATCCCGATGATGCTGATCCAGCACCACGAGAGCGACTATCTCCTCAAGCGCACCATCGACCAGTTCGACCGGCTCTACGCCGAGAGCTCGAAACGCGCGAAAATCTGCGCGCTGGCGATCCACCCCTATATCAGCGGGCAGCCGCACCGCATCAAATACCTCGAAGAGATCTACAAGCACGTCAACAAGCGCAAGGGCGTGCTGCACTGGAACGGCGTGCAGATCCTCGACTGGTACCGCAAAGCGGCGCCGCAACAATTGAAGGCCGCCGAATGAATTTTCCCAAGCCGCCGGTCGGCATGCTGCCGAACGACCGCCTCGCCTATTCGCCGATCGCCAAGCGCAAAGCGCTCAAGCTGCCGAAAGGCGCGCGCATGGTGGTGTGGACCATCACCAATGTCGAGGAATGGGACCCGACGCAGACCATGCCGCGCACGGTGCTCACCCCGCCGGCGGGCGGCGCGCCCATGCCCGACATTCCGAACTGGTGCTGGCACGAATACGGCAACCGGGTCGGCTTCTGGCGGCTCTTGCAAGTCTACGACGAATTCAAGATTCCCGGCGTGATGAACATCAACGGCGTGGCGGTGCAGGCCTATCCGGATATCGTGAAGGCCTGCGCCGAGCGCAAATGGGAGTTCATCGGCCACGGCTTCACCCAGCGCAACATGCAGAAGGTGGAGAACGAGCGCGCCGACATCCAAAGGAGTGCGGAAGTGCTGGAGCGCGCGACCGGCAATCGCCCGCGCGGCTGGCTCGGGCCCGGGCTGACCGAGAGCTGGGAGACGCCGGATATCCTGGCGGAGGAAGGCTACGACTATGTCGCCGACTGGGTGCTCGACGACCAGCCGGTGTGGCTGAAGACGCGCGGCAAGCCGATCCTCAATATCCCCTACACGCAGGAAGTGAACGACGTCGCCATGATGCTGATCCAGCACCACAAGGCGAACGAGTTCTACGAACGGGCGATGGATCAATTCGAGCAGATCTACAAGGACGCCAAGGGCTCGGCACGGGTGATGGCGATTTCGGTGCATCCCTACATCATGGGGGCGCCGCATAGGACGAAATATTTCCGCCGCATCTTCGAGAAGATCCGTAAAAAACGCGACGTGCTGTTCTGGACGGGGAGCCAGATCGCCGACTGGTATATGAAGACGGGCCCGAAGGCGCCGTAACTCTCTTTACCTCCTCGTTTCAGGGGGAGGGAATGCGAGCCTCCCGCCCTAGCCGGCCACGACAAGGCATCACGTCATAGAGAAGGTCTGCCATGGGAATGCACCCGCGCGAACGTCTCGCCTACTCCTCCATCGAAGAGCGCCCGCCGCTGAAGTTTCCGCCGGGGGTGCGCATGGTGATCTGGCCGGTGCTGGCGCTGGAAGAATGGGACATGGGCCGGCCGATGGCGCGCATGGTGATCTCGCCGCCGCAGGGCCAGCCGATGCAGCCCGACCATCCGAACTGGAGCTGGCACGAATACGGCATGCGGGTCGGATTCTGGCGGCTGCGCAAGGTGCTCAACGAGCTCGGCATCGCGCCGACGGTGCCGATCAACGCGCGCGTGTGCGAGACCTACCCGACGGTCGTCAAGGCCTGCATGGACAGCGGCTGGGAGCTCAACGCGCACGGCTACGACCAGCTGCCCATGCACAAGACCGAGGACCAGCGCGGCACCATCATGCGCGCGATGGATCTGATCGAGAAGTTTTCGGGCAAGCGGCCGCGCGGCTGGTTCGGCCCGGGTCTGACGCAGACTTTCGACACGCTCGATTATCTGTCGGAAGCCGGCGTCGAATATATCGGCGACTGGGTGCTGGACGACGAGCCGGTGACGCTGAAGACCACGCACAAGCCGGTGGTGGCGCTGCCCTATAATTTCGAAATTCACGACATCGTACTGTGGGCGTTGCAGTATCAGGCGTCGGACATGATGCACGTGCGCGCCCGCGACCAGTTCGAGTGGCTCTACAAGGAAGCGGCCGAGCGGCCCAAAATCATGGCGATCTGCTGCCATGCCTTCCTGTCGGGCGTGCCGCACCGCATCGGCCACGTGCAGCGCATGTTCACGGAGCTGCTGGCGCGCGAGGGCGTGGTGGCCTGGAGCGGCGACAAGATTCTGGATTGGTATCTGGGGCAGCGGGCGTAGGGTAGGCAGCAGCATACGCCGCTCATTCCCGCGCAAGCGGGAATCCAGGACCATCCGGCAGAGCCGAAGATTGTCGCCCTGGATCCCCGCTTTCGCGGGGACGAGCGGGGAAAGATCGGGACCGGATTCAATGGCTGAAATCGTTGCTCCACTTTATCGCTCGGCCTTCGTGCCGCACGATCTGGCCGCGCCGCTTGAAGGGGCGAGCCAAGGACCGCTGGCGGGGCTGACCGCCGCGATCAAGGACATGTACGACGTCGAAGGCTATGTGGCGGGCAGCGGCAACCCGACCTGGCTGGAGACGCACGCCCCGCGACGCGGACGGCCGGCTGCGTGCAGCGCCTGCTCGATGCCGGCGCCACGGTGATCGGCAAGACCGTATGCGACGAGTTCTTCTTCAGCGTCACCGGCGACAACGCGCATTATGGCACGCCGGTCAATCCGCGCGCGCCGGGGCGACTGCCGGGCGGCTCCTCGAGCGGCTCCGCTTCGGCGGTGGCGTCGGGCGCCTGCGATTTCGCGCTCGGCAGCGATACCGGCGGCTCGGTGCGCATTCCGGCCGCACTCAACGGGCTCTACGGCCTGCGGCCGACCCTCGGGCGCATCGACCTTTCCGGCGTACAGGCGATGGCGGAATTGTTCGACGTACCGGGTTGGTTCGCGACGAGCCCCGGCGTGTTCCGCAAAGTGGGCGCGGTGCTGCTCGATGCGCGGCGCGTCGACGCCAAGATCGCGCGGCTGATCGCGCTGGAGGACGCCTTTGCCGAGGCCGACGAGGACGTGGCCGACCTTCTGCGCACCGCGCTCGAGTTCATGATCGAGGATCTTCCTCCCGTGGCCCATGCGCGCATTTCGCTCGAGGGCTTCGATCCCTGGCGCGAGGCGTTCCGGGTCATTCAAGGGTTCGAGGTGTGGCAGACCTTCGGCGATTTCGTCACGCGCGAGCGCCCGGCCATGGGGCCCGGCATCCGCGAGCGCATCGAGTATTCGGCCGGCGTGACGGCGGCGGAGGCGACCGCGGCGCGCAAGGTGAAGGAACAGGCGCGCGCGCATATCCTGCAGACCGTGCAGCCCGGCACCGTGCTGGCGCTGCCGACCGCGCCCTGTATCGCGCCGTCGGTCGACTCGACGCCGGAGGAACTCGACCGCTACCGCACGCGCGTCATGCGGCTAACCTGCACGGCCGGCCTCGCCGGGCTGCCGCAGATAAACCTGCCGATCGGCACGCTGGCCGGCTGCCCGGTGGGGCTGTCCTTCATCGGCTGGCCGGGCGGCGACGAGGCGCTGCTCGATCTTGCCTGTGAATTGTCGCGCCATTGCGGGATGGCGGCGTGAGGCGTTTTGTGCTTTGACAGGCGCCGGAGCCGAAGATTTATGACCGCCGCCTTCCTCGACAAGAAGACCATCGCCGAACTGACCGCGCGCATGTATCTCGACACTGGCGCGGTGCGGTTCATGGAGGACAAGCCGTTCATTTTCACCAGCGGCTGGGCGAGCCCGGTCTATAACGACTCGCGCTGGCTGATCTCGTTTCCCGACGTGCGCACGACGCTGATGGATTTCGCGGTGCATTCTATCGACCGCGACATCGGTCGCGGGCAAATCGACGCGGTGGCGGGCGGCGAAACGGCGGGCATTCCCTTCGCCGCCTGGGTGGCCGACCGTCTGCACCTGCCGATGCAATACGTGCGCAAGAAAGCCAAGGGCTTCGGGCGCAACGCGCAGATCGAGGGCAAGCTCGAGCCGGGCGCGCGCGTGCTGCTGGTGGAGGACTTGGCCACCGACGGCCGCAGCAAGGTCAATTTCGTCGAGGCGCTACGCAAGGCGGACGCCAAGTGCGAGCACTGCTTCGTGATCTTCTTCTACGACATCTATCCGGAAGGAAAGACGATCCTTTCCGAGCTCGGCGTCTCGCTGCATTGCCTGACCACGTGGTGGGACGTGCTCAGCGTGGCCAAGCAAAGCGGCCAGTTCGAGCCGAAGATGCTGGCCGAGGTCGAGAAATTCATGCACGATCCGGCCGGCTGGTCGAAGGCGCATGGCGGGGTGGCCGGCGCGGCGGAGTAGCGGTCAGTGACCGGCCAGCTTGCGCTTGATGCGCGTGACCGCCAGATCGAGCGCCGATAAAAATCTCGAAATATCCTGACGCGACATCGGCGGCGGTCCGCGCGTGGTGGCGCCGGCCGAGCGCAGATCGGTGAGCAGGTCGCGGGTGGCCAGCGCCATGCCGATCGAATCCTCGGTGAACGCCTTGCCGGTCGGTCCGATCACCGCCGCGCCATTGCGAACGCAGCGGCCGGCCAACGGGATGTCGGCCGTGACGACAATGTCGGTTGCGCCTGCGTGCTCGGCAATCCAATCGTCGGCGGCATCCGGGCCTTCGGCGACAATGACCCGCTCGATCAGGTCGCTGCGCGGCACCGCCATGAAGGCGTTGGCCACCACATAGACCTTAAGCGCGTAGCGCTCCGCCACCCGGTAGATTTCCGGTTTCACGGGACAGGCGTCGGCGTCGACGAAGATGCGGATGGCCGGCGGTCGAGGCTCTTCCATCGCTGCGGCCATCGTGGTCCAATCGTCGCCAATCAAACACTTTGGGAGGCATCAATGGCCAAGGCACGCAAGAAAGTCCAGCCGCGCCGCAAAGCATCGGCCCGCAAGGCGAGCAAGCCCAAGACGAAAATGCAGGCGAAGAAGAAAGTCGCGGCCAAAAAGGCCAAGCGCGCGGCGACCAAGGCCGCCGGACGCGGCGCGCCGAAGCGCAAGCCGCAGAAGTTCACCGTCAGCCACCACCGCGACGAGGATTTCGACCCCGGGCTGCGCGCCTATTCGGCCTATCGCGATCTCGGGCTGGCGCCGGCGACCGGCGGCATGGTGCAGGCGCACGTGATCCGCATGACCAAGCCGTTCGAAACCGGCGAGGTCGACACCCCGCATTATCACGACGTCGACCTCCAGATGGTCTATGTGCTGAAGGGCTGGTTCCAGAGTGAGTTCGAAGGCGAAGGCGTGCACACCTTCCGCCAAGGCTCGTGCTGGATCCAGCCGCCCAAGATCAAGCACACCGTGCGCGGCTATTCCGACGACTGCGAGCTGCTGGAGATCGTGCTGCCGGCCGATTTCGAGACGGTGACGCTGGCGGAGTGAGTTAGGCCGTGCCGCGCGCACTCTTACCCTCTCCCCTTGTGGGAGAGGGTGGCGAGCGAACGAAGTGAGCGAGCCGGGTGAGGGGCCGCACTTTAATCGAATTCTACCCCCTCACCCGCCCTCGCTCGGCTTCGCCTCCGCTCGGTCACCCTCTCCCACAAGAGGAGAGGGGAAGCGAGATTGCCGCGCCCGCGCTCTGAGCTACTTCTCGATATCGTCATCCGACAGCACGCGCAGCGCGGCGCCGTCGACATCCGAATATTGCCCGCTCTTGAGCGCCCACAGAAAAGCGATCAGCCCGATTCCGCCGAGCCCGATCGCCATGGGTATCAGGTACACAAGAACATTCATGGCGTGCCTCCAGAATCAGGCCGCCCCCCGCGCGACGCGCGCAATGCATTCAACGTCACCGTGATCGACGACGCCGACATGGCGAGTGCCGCGATCAGCGGCGTGACCAGGCCGGCGATGGCGACCGGCACCGCGATGGTGTTGTAGACGCCGGCGAACCAGAGATTTTCCTTCATCAACCAGCGCGCGCGGCGGGCAACGCGCAGCGCGTCGGCGACGGGGCCGAGCCGCTCGCCGAGGAACACGGCATCGGCATGGGCCTGGGTCAGGTCGGCGGCGGAGATCGGCGACAGCGAGACATGCGCGGCGGCAAGCGAGGGCGCGTCGTTGAGGCCGTCGCCCACCATCAGTACGCGGCGGCCGCGCGCTTTGAACTGCTCGATAATCTCGATCTTTTCGGCCGGCGTCAGCGTGCCCTGCCATTGCACGATGCCGAGCGCCTCAGCCACCGGCCGCACCGTCTCGTTGCGGTCGCCCGACAGAATGACGAGGTCGAGCCCGCGCTTACGTAGGGCTGCCACCGTTTCGGCGGCGTCCGGCCGCAGCTTCTGAGCGATCTCAATGCGCGCTCCCTTGTCGCCGCGCATGAAATAGATCTGCGAAGCGCCACTTCCATTTCCGTTCGTCCCCGCGCAAGCGGGGACCCAGGGCTGCACATCGCCAAGCCCTCGGTCCAGGCTCTGGGTTCCCGCTTGCGCGGGAACGAACGGAGTATTGAGCACCGCCTTGCAAAACTCTCTGCTACCCAGGCGCGCCTCGGCGCCGTCGATCAGGGCGCGCACGCCCTGCCCCGGCTCCTCCACCGCGTCCTCATACGGCGTCTTCACCGCCGCCTCGCGCGCGAGCGCCGCGGCCAGCGGATGGCGGCTCGACAGCGCCAGCCGCGCCGCCATTTGCAGCAGGTCGGAATCGATGGCGTCGGCGTTGGCGACGCGCGGCTCCGGCAGCGTGAGCGTGCCGGTCTTGTCGAACACGACGGTGTCGGCCTCGGCCAACCGCTCGACCGCGTCGCCGGCATTGAGGATGACGCCGGCGCGGAACAGCGCGCCGGAGGCGACCACCTGCACCGCCGGAATGGCGAGCGACAGCGCGCAAGGGCACGTAATGATCAGCACGGCAATGGCCGTGACCAGCGCGTCGTGCAGCGAGGCGCCGGCAAGCCACCAGCCCAGCGCGGTGCCCGCAGCGGCGAGATGCACCACCGGCGCGTAGATGCGCGCGGCGCGGTCGGTCAGCTTCAAGGTGCGCGACTTGGCGCCGGCCGCCTTTTCGAGCAGGCGCTCGATCTCATCGATCAGCGCGACGCCGCCGGTGGCGGAAACTTTCAGCGTCAGCGTGCCGTTGAAATTGAGGCTGCCGGCATAGACCTGCGCCCCGGAAGCGACCGCGCGGCGCTGCGTTTCGCCGGTGATGACGCTCTCGTCGATCTCGGAAGAACCGCCCACCACGGCGCCGTCGGCCGGCACGCGCTCGCCCGGCTTGACCAGCAGGCGGTCGCCGCCGCGGAGCGCCTTGACCGGCACGGTGACCAATTCGCCATTGTCGGCAAAACGATGGGCGGTGTCGGATTTCAGCGCCGCCAGATTGCCGGCCACCGCGCGCGTCCTGCGCCGCGCGGCGTGCTCGAGCGCGCGCCCGACCAACAGGAAAAACAAGAGCATGATGGCGGAATTGAAATAGGCGTCATGCGCGTGGTTGGCGGTCTCCACCAGCGACATAGCGAGCGCCAGGAAGACGCCGACCGAGATCGGTACGTCCATGTTGAGCGCGCCGGACTTGAGGGCGCGGAAGGCGCTTCTGAAGAAGGGCTGGCCGGCGTAAGCCGCGGCCGGCAGCACGATCAGCGCGGAAGCCCAATGGAAGAAGTCGCGCGTCGACGGCGTCATGTCGCTGCCCGACCAGATCGACACCGACAGCAGCATCACGTTCATGGCGGCAAAGCCCGCAACCGCCAGATAGCGCGTCAAGCGGCGCGCCTCGGCCGCCTCTTCCTGCTCGGCGCGCAGCGGCACAAAGGGATAGCCGCGATAGCCGATGGTCTCCAGCGTCTTGAGGATTTCGGCCGGCTTGAGCTTGTCGTTTGCCCAGGCGACGTGCAGGCGGCGGTTGGTGAAGTTGAGCCGCGCGTCCGTGACGCCCGGCAGCTTCTTCATCGCCGTTTCGATGCGGTTGATGCAGGCGCCGCAATGCACGCCCTCGACTGCCAGATCGATGCCGCGGCTGCCGTCGGCTTCCGGCTTGGTATAGTGGGACAGGTCGAGGGTATCAGACATCGTGGTGGCCAGGCTGATGGTAGCGCCACGCGCACAGCGTGCTCCCTCTCCCCTTTGGGGAGAGGGTTGGGGTGAGGGGGTTTACGACTCTCGATAGGCTATAACCCCTCACCCGGACCGCCATAGCGCGTCGAAGACGCGCGTAAACGCGCTTATGGCGGTTCGACCTCTCCCTATGGGAGAGGTGAAGCGCGCGCGTGGCGAGGTCCGGCTTCATCTCAAGAGTATTCATCTCAAATCCACGCGGCTGCGCGAGCGGAACACGCGCTGGCCGTCGCGATAGA
Organism: uncultured Pseudomonadota bacterium; assembly: GCA_963773305.1. Taxonomy (GTDB): domain Bacteria; phylum Pseudomonadota; class Alphaproteobacteria; order Rhizobiales; family Xanthobacteraceae; genus Pseudolabrys. The sequence continues at coordinate 71,104 of CAVZAR010000002.1, read as the reverse complement.
AGTCGAGCACCAGGTCCCACTGGCCGGAATGGCCGAGCGACTCGCCGCGGAATTGGCCGGCGCCGACCTTGCCGAGATGGATCGGGCGGTCGCGCCGCGCAGTCGCCGGGTGCTCGAGCGTGGCGTCGGCGGTCAGGCCGGTCACGGCCGCGCCTTGCGCGTCGCGCACGACAACGTCAAGCACGGCCTCGCCGGCGCGGTCGCGCTTGAGCGTGCCGTCGACATGCCAGTGCAGCGCCTGCTGGCGCTCGGCGCGGGCGACTTCGCTTTCGAACATCAGGCCGGCCTTGTAGGAGCTCGGCGTGTCGAGGCCGGCGAAGGTGGAGGTCGCCGCCTGCACCAGCCAGCCGTTGACCGCGAAGATCACGGCGAAGAAGCCGATGAGCCAGAGCAGCACGGCACGGCCCGTCAGTTCGCGCGGTTTCTTTGCCTTTTGCATGGCCGTTACCCTTATTGCCTTAGAAGCCAAGCCGTTCAGATTGAATCGCGGTGAACCGAACATTCTGTTTGCGCACGATCTTATCCGAAATCCGGTCCCCATTTTTCGGGGTCATGCGCTAGCCTTGCGGTCCGAAGAAGTGGTCGCGCACCTCCGCGACCTCGCCGGTGTCGACGTCGATCAGCTTGAACAGGATCGAGGTCGAAGGGGCCGGCGCCGTCTTGCTATAGTCGGTCACCACCACCCGCACTTCCTTGGTCTGGTCGGGACCGACGTCGACCAGCTGGCGGCCGTCGGCCCGCGGCGGCAGCCCGACAAAGTCGATGAGCGAGGACGGCAGGCCGTCGACGCTGACGATGAAGTCGCGGTGCTTCAGGTCCTTGTTGACGATGCGGATGGTGTAGCCGTTGCGCAAGGCGCCGTCGGACAGCCGCACGAACATCGGATTACGGTCGTGGATGATGCTGATGCCCTCGCTTCCACGCGTCGCCAGCGTATAGATCATGACGCCGCCGGCAAGCGCGATCACCGCGGCGTAGAGCAAGGTGCGCGTGCGGATGAGCTTGTAAAAGGGCTGCTTGCCCTCCATGCGCAGCTTGACGTTCATGTCGGTGTCGTAGGCGATCAGCCGGGTCGGCCGGCCGAGCTTCTTCATGATATTGTCGCAGGCATCGATGCACAGCCCGCACTGGATACAGCCGAGGCTGGCGCCCTCGCGGATGTCGACGCCGGTCGGGCAGACGTGCACGCATTGCAGACAGTCGACGCAGTCGCCGGCCGGCTCGCCGTGGGCGCGCAATTGCTCGGCCTTCTTGACCGAGCAGCGCGGCTCGCCGCGGTCGTAGCGGTAGGTGACGTTGAGCGCGTATTCGTCGGTCAGCGCCGCCTGGATACGCGGCCACGGGCACATATAGAGGCAGACCTGCTCGCGCATGTGGCCGGCGAGCGTGTAGGTCGTGAAGGTGAGGATGCCGATCCAGGCATAGGCGAGGAACGGCGCCTGGAAGGTGGCGAGGTCCTTCACCAGGGTCGGCGCGTCGGCGAAATAGAGAACCCAGGCGCCGCCGGTCCACCAGGCGATCATCAGCCAAATGAAATGCTTGACGCCCTTGCGCGCCCACGTGCTCGCGGCCCATTTGCGGGCATCGCGCTGCATGTGCTCGCGGCGATCGCCTTCGACCAGCCGCTCGACCGCGAAGAACAGATCGGTCCACACCGTCTGCGGACAGAGATAGCCGCACCAGACGCGGCCAGCGATGGCGTTCATCAGGAACAGGCCGATCGCGGCCAGGATCAACAGGCCGGTGAGGTAGTAGACCTCCTGCGGCCATATCTCGATGAAGAAGAAGTAGAAACGGCGCGCGGGAAAATCGACCAGCACGGCCTGCGACGGCGCGCCGGGCCCGCGGTCCCAGCGCACGAAGGGCAGCAGGTAGTAGATGCCGAGCGTGATGACGAGCACCGCCCATTTGATGCGGCGGTAGGTGCCGTGCGTGCTCTGCGGATAGATCTTGCGGCGCGGGGCGTAGAGCGGGATGTCGTCTTCGGATGGAATATGCGGCGCGGCGCCCGCCTCGGCCTGTGCCTGGGCGGCCAAACGCGCCAGAGCCGGCGCCTCGGGCGCCGGCTTCTCACGCGACAAAGTGTTGCCCGTCGAGGTCGTCACTTCACCCCGCCCCCGAAACTCCAGACATAGACGGTCAATGCCTTGATGGTCGGTTCGCTCAAGCGGCCTTCCCAGGCCGGCATGACGCCACCGTGGCCGTTCTCGATGCCGTGCACGATCGTCTCCTTGGACGAGCCGTAGAGCCAGATTTTGTCGGTGAGATTGGCCGAGCCGAGCTCCAGCTTACCCTTGGCGTCGGGGCCGTGGCAGACCGCGCAATTGGCCTCGAACAGCTTCTTGCCGGCGGCGAGATCGGCGCCCTGTTCGACCGGCAGACCGGACAGCGAGCGCACATAGTCGGCGATGTTGGATATCTCCGCCGCTTTCAAGGCGCCGGCGAAGGGCGGCATGTTGCCCTGGTGGCCCTTGTCGCTGGTGGAACGGGCGCCGTAACGGATGGTCTGCCCGATCTGGGCGAGCTTGCCGCCCCACAGCCAGTCGTCGTCGTTGAGGTTCGGGTAGCCGACGGCGCCGCCGCCGCCCGCCCCGTGGCAGGGCGCGCAATTATCGGCGAAGGCCACGCGGCCTTCCGCGCGGGCGAAATCGAGCAGCTCCGGGCTGTCGACGATCTGCGTCAGCGAGGCCGACGAGAGCTTGGCCATCATCGGCGCGCGCTGGTCATGCAGCGCGGCGAGGTCGGTCTCGACCGCGGCGCGCGAATGCCAGCCGAACACGCCTTGCGTGGCGCCGTGCACCAGCGGCCAGGCCGGATAGACGATCCAGTAGCCGACGGCGAAGGCGATGCAGGCGTAGAACAGCCACAGCCACCAACGCGGCAGCGGCGTATTGAGCTCGCGAATGCCGTCCCATTCATGGCCAGTGGTTGCGGTGCCGGTCACTTCGTCGATTTGTTTTGCGTCTTCGGCCACCGGTCAGTCCTCCTTGAACGGAATGTTCGCGGCGTCGTCGAACCGCTTCTGCGCCTGGCGCGACGGCCACAGCGCGTAGACGAGCACCACCGCGAAGATCGCGACGAAGTAGACGAGGCCCCACCGCTGGGCGAATTCGGCGGCGTGTTGATAGGTCGGGTCCATGGCGATCACCGGATGTTGGCCTTGTCCTGGTAGAGCTTGAAGTTCACTTCGGTGCCGAGCATCTGCAGATAGGCGATCAGCGCGTCGGCCTCGGTGATGCGGTCTGGATTGCCGTCGAAATCGCGCGCGTTCATGTGCGGATAGCGCTTGGCGAGCGCGGCGGCGTCCGGACTGTCGTTGGTGGCTTGCGTCACCACGTCCTTTTCGGCGTCGGCAATGTCCTGCTTGGTATAGGGCTCGCCCTCTTCGGCGAGGACCTGCAGCCGCTGGCCCGCGTGCTTGTAGTCGAGGTCGGTCTGCTCGAGGAAACCGTAATAGGGCATGATCGAGCCGGGCACGACCGAGCGCGGATTGCGCAGGTGGTCGCGCTGCCACTGGTCGGAATACTTAGCCCCGACGCGCGCCAGATCCGGACCCGTGCGCTCCGAGCCCCACTGGAACGGATGGTCGTACATGCTCTCGGCGGCGAGAGAGTAGTGGCCGTAGCGCTCCACCTCGTCGCGCAAGGGACGGATCATCTGCGAATGGCACAGATAACAGCCCTCGCGCACGTAGATGTCGCGGCCGAGCAGTTCGAGCGGCGTATAGGGACGCACGCCCTCGACCTTCTCGATGGTGTTCTTGAGATAGAACAGCGGCACCACCTCGACCAGACCGCCGATCGCGATCACGATCAGGATACCGATGACGAGAACGATCGAGTTCTTCTCGAGGATGGCGTGTTTTTGCCAGAGCGACATTGTCTCGTCCTCGTCCTTATTCCGCCGGAACCAGCACGGCGCCGGCCGGCTCGGCTTCTTCTGCCGAATTCACGGTTTTCCAGAGATTCCACGCCATGATCAGCGCGCCGGCGAGGAACAGCACCCCGCCCAATGCGCGGATGACGTAGAAGGGATGCATGGCCTCGACCGACTCGACGAACGAGTATTCGAGGAAGCCGAACGAGGTGTAGGCGCGCCACATCAGGCCCTGCAGAATGCCGCCCACCCACATCGAGGTGATGTAGAGCACGATGCCGATGGTGGAGATCCAGAAGTGCCAGTTGACGAGCTTGAGCGAGTAGAGCCGCCTGTTCCACAGCCACGGCACCAGGCAGTAGATCGCGCCGAAGGAGATGTAGGCGACCCAGCCGAGCGCGCCGGAGTGCACGTGGCCGATGGTCCAGTTGGTGTAGTGGGAAAGCGAGTTCACCACCTTCACCGACATCATCGGGCCTTCGAAGGTCGACATGCCGTAGAAGGCGACCGACACCACCATCATGCGCAGCACCGGATCGGTGCGCAGCTTGTCCCAGGCGCCCGACAGCGTCATGATTCCGTTGATCATGCCGCCCCAGGAGGGCATCCACAGCATGACCGAGAAGGTCATGCCGAGCGTCTGCGCCCAGTCGGGCAGCGCGGTGTAGTGCAGGTGATGCGGGCCCGCCCAGATGTAGAGGAAGATCAGCGCCCAAAAGTGGATGATCGACAGCCGGTAGGAATAGACCGGCCGCTCCGCGCGCTTCGGTATGAAGTAGTACATGATGGCGAGGAAGCCGGCGGTCAGGAAGAAGCCGACGGCGTTGTGGCCGTACCACCATTGCACCATGGCGTCCTGCACGCCCGACCAGACGATGTAGGATTTGGGGCTGAAGATCGAGACGGGGATCGCCGGGTTATTGCCGAGATGTAAGACCGCGATGGTGAGGATGAAGGCGAGATAGAACCAGTTGGCGACGTAGATGTGCGGCTCGGTGCGCCGCATGATGGTGCCGAGATACACCACGAAGTAAGTGACCCAGACGATGGTCAGCCACAGGTCGGCGTACCATTCCGGCTCGGCATATTCCTTCGACTGCGTGATGCCGAGCAGATAGCCGGTGCCGGCGATGACGATGAAAAAATTGTAGCCGAGCACCACGAACCAGGGCGCCAGATCGCCGACCATTCGCGCGCGCGAGGTGCGCTGCACGACATAGAACGAGGTGGCGATCAGCACGTTGCCGCCAAAGGCGAAGATGGCGGCGGAGGTATGCAGCGGGCGCATGCGCCCGAAATTGAACCACTGGGCAAGATTGAGCTGGGGGAACGACAGTTCGAGCGCGATGAACACCCCGACGGTGAAGGCCGCGATGCCCCAGATGACGGCGGCGACGGTGGCGAATTTCACCGGCCCCATGTTGTAGTTGGGCTTGCCGTCGATTTCGAGCGGCGGCGGCGCGGCCGGCCGCTCGTAATAGCGGTTGATGATGGCGAAAACCGAAGCGACGCTGGCCGCACAGAACAAGTAGGCGTGGAAGGCGTAGCCAGCCGTGTAGGCCCTCGACGCGACGAAGATCGACAAGAAGGCAAGCCCCGTGAAGAACAGCGCCAGGCCGCCTTCGCCGAGGGTCATAGTTTTCCGGGGAGCGGTTGCAGTCGCCATGCTGGAGGGTCCCGTCTTTTGGCCGACCCGGGAGGGAGGGAGGGAAGGTTTGGGCCGCAAATACCTTTATCGTGTCAGGCTTCCTGTCCTTCCTTGATGCAGGTCAAAAGCGGCTCGCCTGGCGCATGGCCGGCATGCCGCACGGCCTTCGTTGCGCGGGCGCATGGGCGAAATTGGGCGAAAGCCCGGCGCGGTTCTAAGCGCAAAAACAAAGCGCGCCCCGCGCCCGGCATGGGCCGCGGAGCGCGCCTCGCAGCGCCCCTTGGACTTAGGCGGCGGACTTGACCTCGATTTTCTTGACCTGGGCCGGCGCCGGCTTCGGCACCACGACTTTCAGCACGCCCTTGTCGATGCTGGCCTTGATGGCGTCGGCATTGACGCCTTCCGGCAGCTCGAGCGAACGCTCGAACGAACCATAGCTGCGCTCGACCAGACGGTAGTTCTTGTCCTTCTGCTCCTTCTCGGCTTTCTTCTCGCCCCGGATGGTGAGGACGTTGTCGGCGACGTTAATCTGCACGTCCTTTTCTTCCAGGCCGGGCAGCTCGGCGGTGATTTCGATCTCCTTGTCGGTTTCCGCCACGTCCATGGTCGGCAGGCTGACATTGGTCGTCATGCCGTTACCGAACGCCGGGAACCCGCGGGTGAAATCGTCGAACAGCCGGTCGATCTGGCTCTGCAGGGAGAGGAAGGGATTGTCGGTACGGGCGACGCCGCCGCGGCCGACGGGGATGAGGGATTTCAGGTTCATGGGAGACCTCCGAAATTTGTGGACGCCCTGGCGAGAGCGTCGCTGCCTTAATACGATCCCGCCGCGCGCGGTTCCTTGAGCAAGATCAAACCGCCTATTGCGTGGCCTGCGGCGGCTCGATCACCACGCCGGAGGTGGGCTCGATCCAGACCAGATGATCCTTGACCGCTTTGACCCCGGGAATGTTCTCGGCCGCCACTTTGAGCGCATCGCGCTGGCGCTCGTCGACGATCAGGCCCCAGAGTTCAACCACCCCGTCACGCACCACCACATTGGCGGTAGCGGCGGGCGCCCAGTCCTGCTTGTCGATTTCCTCCAGCAGCTTGCGGCGGATGGCGGCATCGCCTCCGTCGACCGGGGCGGCCTCGCGCGCGAGCGACACCATGGCCTGCATGAGATTGGAGCGGGTAATGATGCCGACCACCTGGTCGCCGCACATCACCGGCACGCGCTTGATGCGCTTGTGCTCCATGATCTCGACCACGTCTTCCAGTGAGGCGGTCTCGCTGCAGGTGTGCGCTTCGCGCGTCATGACCTCGGAGACCTTGCGGCCGTGCGAATGCGTGTATTCCTCGGCGACGCGGCCGGGGCCCATGAGGAACTCAAGCCAGCGCCCGCGCCGGCGCTCGGTCTTGGTCTCGCGGCGGCGCAGGAAATCGCCTTCCGACAGCACGCCGACCAGCTTGCCCTGCTTGTCGATCACCGGCAGGCCGCTGATGTGATGATCGAGCATCACCCGCGCCGCCTCCATGACGGTGGCGTCCGGCTCGACCGCTATCACTTCGCGCGTCATGACGTCTTCGGCTCTCATGGCTCCCTCCATCCGGTTGGGGATATGGAACCACAGCTGACGCCGCGCACGTTGACGCAGGTCAAGGAGGGCTTTTTTCCCTCTCCCCGCCGTGCGGGGAGAGGGTGGCGAGCATTGAGCGCCAGCGAAATGCTAGCCGGGTGAGGGGCCACATTCCGAAATGCTCAGAATTGCGGGTGACGCCCCCTCGCCCGACGTCCTCGCTTCGCTCGGACGTCGACCTCTCCCCGCAAGCGGCGAGAGGTGGTCAGCGTTTCCACTCGGGCGGGGCGACCGGCGTCCAGGGACGCGCGAGCTTCAAGTCGTCGGCAATTGCGTTGGCGGCGATGTAGCCGGGCGCGCCGTTGACGCCGCCGCCATTGCCCGACGAGGAGCCGCACAGATAGAGCCCCTCGACCGGCGTGCGCGAGCCGGACAGGAGCGGGTGCGGCCGGTTGATGCCGAGCTGGTCGGGGATATAGGCGCCCATACGCACGGCGCCCCGGTGCATGTTGACGTTGAGCGCTTCGATGTCGCGCGGGGTGAACAGGTAGCTGCCGAGCAGGTTGTCGCCATCGAGATTGCCGGCGTATTGGCGCCAGGTATCGAGCAGGCGCCGGCTGTAGTCGGCGCGGTGACGCTCCCAATTATCGGCGTCGCCCTCCACCGCATACGGGGCGAACGGCCACCAGAAAGCGACGTGCTTGCCGGCCGGTGCATAAGTCGGGTCGAACAGGCTGTTGCAGGCGCCGTTACCGTGCAGCACCTGCGGGAACCTGTTGGCGGCGCAGTCGGCGAAGGTCGACGCCACATCCTCGATATGGTTCATCCCGAAGAAGACGTTATAGGCGCGCGTTATGTCGGAATCGAAACTTTCGGCGTGGTAGGCCGGCGGTCGATTGAGCGCGAGATGCAAGGTGACCAGGCTGTGGCTGCCCCAATGCCAGGCCTTGGCCTTTTCGCGCACGGGCGCGGGAAACAGCTCCTCGCCGGTCATGCGCAGGGTCATCGGGAAGTCGATGGCGCTGGCGACGAATTTTCCGCCGTTGATCGCGCGGCCATCGGCCAGCCTGACTCCGGTCGCGCGGCCGTATTTGACGGTAATTTCCTTGACCTCGGCGTCGGTCACGACCGCCCCGCCGCCTGCTTCCACCAGGCGGGCCAGCGCATTGACCAGAGCCACCGATCCGCCGACCGGCAGGCCGAGGCTGGCGATGTTGGAGAAAATGGCAGGGAACACGATGCCGGCACCCGGCACGTTCTCGGTCGTGATGACGTGCATCAGCGAGGTGAACAGCGTGCGGATGCGCTCATCGACGAAATGCTTGCGCACGACGGAAAACAGATCGTGCTGGGCATGGGAGAGCAGCTCCCTGGCCTGCGGCCCGGACAGGCGATCGACGAGCTGTTCGCGCGGCAGCGGGGCGTTGTAAAGCAACGAGACCAGCAGCGGCCGCATCTTAACGCAATAGGTCTCGTAGAGTTCACGGAAGCTGTCGGCGTCCTGCTTGGAAAAACGGGCGAGCGAGGCGCAGGTCTTCTCGACATCCTTGTGCACAACCACACAAGTGCCGTCTCGGAAGACGGCGCCCTGTTGCACCGGCGGCTCGATGTAGGAGAAGCCGTAGCGCCACAGCTCGAGGTCCCGGATCAGCGGACAGAAGTCGATGCCGATAAAAAAGCTGGAATGAAGGTTCAGCCGATAACCTGGCAGCGCGCGCTCCTCGGTGGAACAGCCGCCGCCGAGGCGCGAGCCGCGCTCGAGCACCGCCACTTTGAGGCCGGCACGCGCAAGATAAGCCGCGAGCGTCAGCCCGTTGTGGCCGGCGCCGATCACGACGCCATCGAATTCCGCCATGAGCCTCTCCCCGCCGCCTTTGCCGCGAGCCTAGTGCAGCCGATTTGAATTTCCTATACCGCCTGATGCAAGGTCATTCGGGAACTTCAAACCGACAAGCAGCCTCTTATAGTTGCCGATGTCCCCTCGTTTATGTGTAACACGGACTACGGAGGCGGCGCACTAGCCGCTCACGGCTAAGCCAACGACGCGGCCGGCCGCGCCCGTCGCCAAATAAAAAAGCCCCGGCATTTGGGCGCCGGGGCAGTTTGAAACCGAACTCGGTCGGGGAGGAACGACGTTCGGTTTTGCTAGCCGTTCAGCTTGTTCAAGGCCCCGCGGCTGCGCAGGACAATGCGGCGCGAGGTCGGCACCGCGATGGCGCCGGAATTCTCAAGCTGCGTGAGCGTGCGCGACACGGTTTCGATGGTCAAGCCGAGATAGTCGGCAATGTCTTGGCGCGACATCGGCAGATCGACCTCGCCGGCGCCGCCGTTGCGCGCCGACATTTCCACCAGAAAGCCGGCCACTCGCTCCTGCGCGGTCTTGATCAGCAGCATGACGTGATCCTGCGCGCGCTGCAATTCACTCGCGGACATGGTCCAAAGCTGGCGTGCAACCTCGGTGTCGCGGCCGGCAAGTGAAATCAGCGCGCTGCGCTTGATCACCACGACCTTGCTGTCGACCACCGCCTCGGCCGAGAAGCTGTGCTCGTCGTCCACCTCGAGACCGAAGATGTCGCCGGGCAGATAGAAGGAGCCGATCTGGCGGCGGCCGTCCTTGAGCACCTTGTAGGTGCGCACCGCGCCGCCGACCACCTTGTAGAGATAGTCGGCCGGCTCGTTCTCGCCGTAGATCTCGGCGTTGCGGGCGAACGGCATGACCGCGCCCATCATCTCGATCGAGGAGCCAAGCGAAATCGACTTCGCCGATGCCGGTCGCGCAACGTGCACGGTCTGCGGGCGGGCCGGGGATGTGCGGGTAATCATCGTCTGATTCAGCATGGCGGCTCTCCAAAAATTCGATAATCAGTTGATACCCCTGGCACTCCGGGACCGAAATTCAGATAATCCCCATAGGGGCTTTCCCGGAGGCGGCGGTACCGGCGGCGTTGAGCGCGCCCAGGGACGATGACAGAAGCTATTGAAATATCGAAACTTTTAGAAATACCCGAGCGCCTGCAGCCGCTGCGCTATGCCGCCGCCCCGGTGCTGGTGGCGCTCGCCTGGGCCCTTCGCGAGGTGCTGGCGCCGGCGCTGCCGAGTGAGACGATCTTCCTTTATTTCGTGCCGCCGGTGCTGCTCGCCGCCTGGATCGGCGGATTGGGGCCCGGCCTCACCGCAACTCTGCTCAGCCTCGGAACATCGTTCCTGCTGTTCGACGCGCCGTCCTGGTCGCTCGCGACCGCGATCAATTGCGCGGCCTTCGCCGCGATCGGCGTCGGCGTATCATGGGGCGGCGAGCTTCTGCGCCGCGGCCGCCTGCGCACCAACGCGATGACGCGCGACACGCTGGCGCGCCAGGCGCATCTGCAATCGATTCTCGACACGGTGCCGGAAGCGATGATCGTCATCGACGAGCGCGGCATCATGCAATATTTCTCCAGCGCGGCCGAGCGCCTGTTCGACTATGCGGCCGACGTCGCGATCGGGCAGAACGTCGATATCCTGATGCCCTCGCCTTACCGCGAAAGCCACGACGCCTATCTGCAACGCTATCGCGACACCGGCGAGCGCCGCATCATCGGCATCGGCCGCGTGGTGGTGGGCCAGCGCAAGGACGGCTCGACTTTTCCGATGGAGCTGGCGGTCGGCGAGATGAAATCGGGCCAGCAGCGCTTCTTCACCGGCTTCATCCGCGACCTGACCGAGCGGCAGAAGACCGAGGCGCGCCTGCAGGAGCTGCAATCCGAGCTGGTGCACATTTCGCGCCTCACCGCCATGGGCGAGATGGCGTCCACGCTGGCGCACGAGCTGAACCAGCCGCTGTCGGCGATCAACAACTACCTGAAAGGCTCGCGCCGGCTGATCGCCGAGGCGAGCGACGAGCGCGCCGTCATGATGCGCGACGCGCTCGACAAGGCGGCCGACCAGGCCATGCGCGCAGGCCAGATCATCCGCCGCCTGCGCGACTTCGTCTCGCGCGGGGAAAGCGAGCGGCGGGTCGAAAGCATCACCAAGCTGGTGGAGGAGGCGAGCGCGCTCGCGCTGGTCGGCGTCAAGGACGCCGGCATCCGCGTCACCTTCAAGTTCGATCCGACGGTCGAGCTGGTGCTGGCCGACCGCGTGCAGATCCAGCAGGTGCTGCTCAATCTGATCCGCAACGCCATGGACGCCATGGAGAGCGCGGCCACCCGCGACCTGGAGGTGTCGGTGATGCCGGCCGGCGAGGGTCATGTGCGCGTGAGCGTGGCGGACACCGGCTCCGGCATCGAGCCGGAAGTGGCCGAGCAGCTGTTCCAGCCCTTCATCACCACCAAACGGCACGGCATGGGCGTCGGCCTGTCGATTTCGCGCACCATCATCGAGGCGCATGGCGGACGCATCTGGGTGGAGCCCAATCCCGGCGGCGGCACGATCTTCCATTTCACGCTCACCGCGGTCAACGAGGGGGACGTCGACGATGCAGCCTGAGACGATCATCTACGTGATCGACGACGACGAGGCGGTGCGCGAGTCGCTTCAGTTCCTGCTCAAGACGGCCGGGATGACCGTGCGCGGCTTCGACAGCGCGAAAAGTTTTCTCGCCGCGCTGCCGGACGTGCGCTCCGGCTGTATCATCACCGACGTGCGCATGCCCGACATCACCGGTATCGACCTGTTGCGCCAGCTCAAGGAAAAGGGCGTCGAGGTGCCGGTGATCGTCATCACCGGACACGGCGACATCGCGCTGGCGGTGGAGGCGATGAAGATCGGCGCCGTCGACTTCCTGGAAAAGCCGTTCGACGACGACACGCTCATCGACGCGGTGCGCGCCTCGCTCAACCGCAACGCCGACGCCGCCCAGCGCAACGCCGAGCTCGCCGATATCCGTGACCGGCTGGCGGCGCTGTCGAACCGCGAGCGGCAGGTGCTGGAAGGGCTGGTGGCCGGCAAGGCCAACAAGGTGATCGCCTTCGATCTCGGCATCAGCCCGCGCACGGTCGAGATCTACCGCGCCAATCTGATGACCAAGATGGCGGCCAACAGCCTGTCCGACCTGGTGCGCATGGCGATGATGGCGGGCATTCTGGATGAAGGCGGCAAGGCCGCGCGGTAGGGGCTTGTGCGAGCGGTGCGGCGGACTGGTTCTTCACCTCTCCCATAGGGAGAGGTCGGCGCGCGATAGCGAGCCGGGTGAGGGGTTACAACCTATCGAGAGTCATCTCCCCCTCACCCCAACGGGGAGAGGGAGCACGCCGTGTGCGGCGCGAGTCATTCACTCAACCGACTCATTTAATTAAAATCCTCATCCCCCGTCAGCGCGAGCGGGCCGAAGCGGGTAAGGCCATCGGCCTTCAGCCGCACGTCCTGCATGGCATGCATCACGTCGCGGCGGGCGCGGTTGATGCCGCCCACCGGCCGGTGCACCTGCAAGCCGTGCCAGGGATTGAAGGTGAGCCGCTCGCAGAACGCGTCCTGCGCGGGCGTGGAGAAAATCTGCGGATAGATGTCGATGGTGGCGACCTGCTGCCAGGAGGCTCGGTCGCGGCTCCACGGCACCAGCGTGTTCTCGATCGACTGGCCGGGCTCCCGGAACTGGACCTTGAGCGCGAGCTTCAGGTGGTTGTTGTTGGCCGGGTCGAGATAGTTCTGCAGCCGCGTGCGCAGGTAATAGGGCATATCGCCGGGGCGGCCGTATTGCGTCTGCGGCGCTTCCGGAAAGGCGCCGTATTTGACGATCTTGTCGGAGCCGAAATCGAACGGCGCCACGCTGAACCAACGAATGTCGTTGATGGTCGGATAGACCCGGCGTCCGACCAGAAGGTTATAGGCGCCATGCGGGTGGGTGAGCAGGTCCCACACGATATACGGATTCTTGAGCGGATCGGTGGAACCGCCGCCCTTGTTGGCCGCCGAAAAAAAATCCAGGAAGTCCTGCGGGCTGCCGGCAAAGAAGGTGTCGTTGCCGATGAACAGCAGGTCCTGGGTGTCGTCCTCGTCGCCGGGCACCGGCAGCCGCTTGCCCACGACGCCGAACATCTTCACCGCCATGCCGCGGAAATCGACCGCGTTATCGGGCGTGACGGTGTCGGAAGCGTTGGAGAAGCGGATCCAGGCCTTGTAGCTCATGCCGCCGTCCGGTCTGCCCTTGAGAAAGCCGACCTGCAGCTTCTCCGGCAGGCCGCGCAACACGTTCACATTGGCCTTCACGCAGGCATTGCCCTTGGGATGGGTGTCGCGCAGGAACCCGGCATTGGCGTACTGCTTGTCGAGCTTCTTGGTGAGCACGCCGACGATGGTGTCGATGGTCTGCTGCTCCTGCGTCAGGTTGGGATGCTCGGACGGCGGCTCGGTGACGAACCAGCTCACCAGCACCAGCGCAACGATGGCAAGCGCCAGCGCGCCGACGATGCCGCCCAGCACCTTGATCGCCGGCGCAAAGGCGCCCAGCGCCGCGGCGAGGCAGCAACCTATGGCGGCAAGCCCGCCGCCGAGCTTGCACCAGAAGCCTTGGGCGAAGGTGCAGCGGCCGATCTTGGCGTGGCCGGCGGCGGCAAGGATGGCGTCGGCCGCCTTCTCGGCGATGGTGTAGACGCTGGACACGATGAAGAAGCCGGGAATGCGCGGGAACACCGAGGCGTCGACCACGCGCAGATTGCTCACGCCATAGACGTTGAAATTGTTGTCGAGCACGGCGTTCTTGTCGCTCGCCGGGCCGATCGGGCAGGTGCAGGAAGCGTGGTGGCCCCAGGCGACGTCCTTGACGAACTGCCCAAGCTGCTCGTCGGTCTGCACGCTTTCGCCGGGCAATTCCTCCTTCTTGATGATGCCGGCGTCCATGGCGGGCTTGGTGAGCGTGCGCACGAACTTGATGCCCGCCACCACCGAGGCGAGGTCGTCGCCGTTCTTGTCGGTGCCTTCCTGGAAGTAATGGAAGTTGATCTCGGGCGGGTCGCGCGGGTCGGTCGAGCGTAATTCGACGGTGCCGCCGCGGTTTTCCGTGTGCGCTTTGAGGATACACCAGGTCAGGTAGTTCTTCTGTTCGGCGATGATCCGCGAATAGCCGGGCTCGTAGCCGGCGAATTTGCCGATCAGCGCGAAGGCGAACAGGTCGGGCAGCGGCCGTACCGGCAGCGAGCGCTTGATGATCGCAAGCGCCGCGCCGTTGGTGGTGTAGACGCCCTTGCGCCAACGCGCCCACTGCTTGTACTGCGGATCGTCCTTGGTGAACGTCGCGTCCTTCAGGATGGTCCAGTCCTGGTGCAGCTCGTTGGTGATGCCGACCTCGTAGCGGTCCTGCATGTTGCGGCCGACGCCCGGCAGGTCGACGCGCACCTTGATGCCGTGCTTTGCGAGTTGCTCCTTGGGGCCGATGCCGGACAGCATGAGAAGCTGCGGCGTGTTGTAGGCGCCGCCGGCAAGGATCACCTCGCGCGAGGCATAGGCCTTGCGCGGCTCGCCGCCCGGGTTCGGCTTATAGGCCACCTTGTAGAGCCGCTCGCCCTTGAGATAGGCGACGCCGATGGCGCGGTTCGACTCGTCGAACAGCACTTCGGTGGCGAGCGCATCGAGCTCGATCTTCAGCCGGTCGGGATAGCGGCGCGCCACGTTGAGCAGGAATTCGCGCGTGGAATTGCGCGCGTGCTTGTAGGTGTGGATCGGCGCGTAGTGCACGCCGACGGCATTCTTCTTCACCAGCCGCCAGTCGTTGGGATCGCCCTGCGACTGTAAGAACCAGGTGATGCGCTCCCACAAGGTCGCCAGTTCCCAGAAGGCGCGCCAGGCCGCCGTTGTGACGATCTCGACCAGGTCGCGGTCGGTCAACACCACCGGCGGCAGGGCTTTTTCAACCGACAGCCAGCCGTTGAAGCCGTGCTTGGTCGGGTTCCAGCCGGTCAGCCGGTAGAGCAGCCGGTAGGGCCAGCGGTACCGGCAGTTCTCCAGCCGCTGGTAGTAGCGCCGCATGTTGCGCGCGCGCCATGACGGGTCGCCGGTGATTTCCGCGATATGGTCCCAGTCCGAATTGTGCGGATAGACCATGATCATCGCATTGTGCGCGGTGCAGCCGCCCAGCGTGCCGGCGCGCGGATAGAAGATGCCATTTTCCGACCTGACGAATTTCGGGTCCTGCTCCTGCTGCGCCTGGTCGCTGTAGTGGCGCACGAAGAACTCCCACCGCATCGCCTCGTTCTCGGTCGACATCGGGTGGAAGACCGGCACGTCGTAGTCCTCGGGCAGCCGGTTCTGATGCGGCGTGACCGGGCCCGCGCCTTGCAAGCGTCTGGGATCGCCGCCGGCCTCCAGAAGCAGCACGCGATGGCCGGCTTCGGCCAGACGCGCGGCGACCACGCCGCCGCCCGCGCCCGAACCGATGACGATATATTCGTATTCGAACTTTCCTGTTTGCGCGTTCACGGCATTCTCCCCTCGCGCTGACCGGAGGCGGTCAGGGCGCGCAAAGTCGCTCCCTGCCTCCGGCTAGAAGGTTTTCAAGAACTCGATCAGGTCGTTCTTCTGTTCGTCGCTCAGGTTGCTGCCGAAGTAGTGGCCCTTGTTGACGATGAAGTCGGGACACTTGCTGACCGACAGCAGCGCCGGCACGTCCTTGTCGAACGCCTGGCGCAGTTGCTGCTCGCTGGGATGAGGCGGCAGCGATTTGAGGTCGTGCTTTAGCTTGAGCAGCACGTCGACCAGCTTCGCGGAGTGCTTGATGCGGTCTTCCGGCCGCGTGCTCTCCGACAGCGGATTGATATTGGCGAGCAGGTTGACCGGCGTTCCCTTCGGGATTGGTCCGATCTGCACGTCACCCGCGGTGCTGAACAGCCAGGGCGCCAGGTAGTGCAGCCAGGAGCCCCAGAACCCGGCGATCTTGTCGAGGTCGCCGGGGAGATAGCCGGCCGGCACCTTGAGGTAGCTGCGCTGCGTGGTGCGCAGAATCTTGCTCGGGCGGTCGCCGAGCTTGGCGCCGATGAACGGATCCTTGTCGCGGCGCTCCGGCCACAGCATCTTGTGGATGCCGTCCTCGAACGCCTTCATGCGGCCGGCGACCGACGGATCGCCGTCGAAATACCCGACCGAATTGTTTTGCAGGTACGGCGCCGAGCTCCATACGCTGATGAGCGAGGCCGGCCGCACATAGCCGCGCCCGCCGCCCGGCATGTCGTACTGGCTCGGCGTGCCGTCGATCGGATTGTAGACCGTGATCTGGCCGACCGGCGGCAGCTCCTTGTAGGTTTCCGAGGAGAAATTGTCCCAGATGTCGCCGCGGATCGCGTTGGTGGCGAGCGGCGAGCAGGCGTTGATGCCCATTTCCTGGATGGAGACGCGGCGCTCGGTGGACAGATAGTTGCCGTTGAGGAAGCCGGGCTTCATGACCTCCTTGCGCATCCAGTCGAAATAGCCGGCGCTGTTCTCGATGATCTGGCCGGACTTGCATGGATGGCCCAGCATGCAGAGATTTTGCGGCTGCTTGGAGGAATGGCAGCGCGCGCAGTTCTCCGCGAACACGACTTTGCCCTTGTTGACCATGTCCTGGTTGAGCGGATGGGTGTCGAACCAGCCGGTTTTCGTCAGCTTGTCCGGCTCGACCTTGAGGAAGAACAGCGCCATGTCCGGCGTCATGTTCTGGGTGGCCTGCCAATAGACCGAGTTCTTGTTGGCCACTTTGATCTCGATCGGCGTATCGCGCTTGCCCCCGATCAGCGCGCGGAAGTGCAGCAGCCATTCCTCGCTGAACAGGCCGATATTCAGATAGACGCGGTTGAGCGCGCCGAGCGCGCCGACCGAATCCGAGCCGTCCTTGAGCACGCGCGGGGTGAAGACCGTATCGGGCGCGAGGAACAGCCCTGGCGGCTTGAGGCCCTTGGTGACTTCCTTGGTCTGCGGGTAATCGGCGAACTGCTTGTTGTCGAGCCCGCCGCCGGCGAGCCTTTCCTTCCACCACTGCGCCACTTCCAGCCGCGGCAGCAGCCCGTAGATGGCGTTCATGGTGCGCGGATTGTTGATGTTGTCGGTCGACACGAAGGAGGTGTCGAGCGAGCCCGGCAAGGAAGTGTGGAAGAGCTGGAAGATGAAGTTGGACGGTGCGGCTTCCGGATTCCAGATGAACACGCGGTCGACCCAGAAATATTGCGCGCCCGGGTTGGAATTGAGATTGGCCCATTCCGGGTGCTCGGGGTCTTTGGGCGCGTTGGTCGGCGACGGCCCGACGTGACAGAAGCCGCACGACATGCCGACGCGGAAGGGCCGGACCAGGTGCTTGTTGTTGTAAAATTTGGGATCGGTGTAAAAGGCGTCGGGATTGTCCTTAATCGCCGCCATCCATTTCTCTTCCGCCGCCTCGTTGAAGTCCGGATTGGGGAAGAGGCGCAGGCCTACGATGCCGCTCGGCTCGCCGTAGTAGGAGCCGACCGGCAACGTATTGCGGTCCTTGAAGGTGGTGCCGCGGGCGCCGATCTTGACGCCGGGGAATTCCTTCGGATCGGCATAAGGATCCTTGTCGTCCTTGCACTTGTCCGAAGTGTCCTTGACGTCGAGCCACAGGCCCCACTTGTCCGGCTTGGCCGCCTTCTTGAAGCACGGCCGGTTGATCAGTCCGTACCAGGCGAAGCGGTTGTCGCGGCTGGGCGCAAACCATTTGAGGCCCTGCTTGTCGCACTGGGCCTTGTTCAGATTGCTGTAGGCGGAGTGTTCGAAGTCGTGCTGTTCGTTTTCCTTGGAATAATCGTGCGGCTTCCAATGCGGATCGACGCAGTAGCCGATCTTCGGGTTCGACGAGAGGATCTTGAGCAGGTCGAAAGCGCCGAAGGTGTTGTTGGCCATGTAGTCCCAGAAGCGGTCGTTTCCGCCCGTCCACATCACCCAGGCGATGCGCCCGGCCTCCTCGTTCGAAGTCAGCGTGACGCCGCCGTCCATGGCGTCGAGGTAGCGCTCGGCCTCCTTGCTGAAGCCCGCAGCCTTGAAATGCGCGGCCTTGTAGCCCGCGCGCGTCGCCTCATCCTGGACCGTACCGGGCTGGGGCTCTTTACAACCAGAGATAGCAAAAAGAATCGCGGCACCAGCCACGCCAACAAGCGCACGACGCCAATTCATCTGAACCCCCTTTGACCGCGACGGCCAGGCAAGATTTATTGTTGTTTTCCGAGCCTTGCCGTGATCTTGCTAACCACACTATTTACGCGAGTAACTATGATATTATCTACAGATACGAGCATCACACAACCCATGATTTAGCGGCAGCTGGGTCTGCTCGAAGCACTGGTCTCAGCGGACGGTCGGCGCCAAGTCCGCCAGCCACTGGCTGAGCTTTTTTCCGTCGGGACCGAGCGCGATGTCGCCGGCGAAGACGTCGTGGGCGATGTCGAGCGCGAGCGAGCGGTAGCTTTCGAACTGCGACTCGCTGAACCATTGATCCGCGGTAGGCTCGTGCGGGAATTTCTCATGCGCCATTGCATAGCTGCGCACCCCGGCGCCCTCGATTTCGCTGGTGCCGTGGTAGGCCGGCTTGATGTAGACGATGACGCCGTCCGGGCACGTGGGCCCGTCCGCTTCGCTGTATTGGATCGTGCCGACGGCGAAATACGGAATCTCGCGTTTTTCTCCGCTCGGCGTCACCAGCTCTTTGGACTTCGGCCGGTTCTTGAGCTGGTCGAGCGTATCGAACCGGATGCGTACGCCGAGATCGATGTAGGTCTTGCGCACGGCGTTGCCGAGGTCGGCGAAGGCGAAGTCGGGATCGCAGCCGGCATCGATCGCCACGATGAAGCGGCAGCGCCGCCGCACCATCTCGTAGATGCCGAGATTTTCGAAGTGCCCGCCGTCGGAAAGATAGACCCAGGGTTTGCTGTCGGTGGTCAGTCCGAAGCTTTCCTCCACCAGCGGACGGATGGCGGTGGCGGGCCCCTCTTTATTATAGGTTTTGTCGCCTTCCTTGCCGGGGTTGCCGAGCCACCACCCCAACCTGACGTTAAAAAGTGCCAGCAGCAGCGTGATCGACGGCGACGAGTTGTAGCCCATGTTCGGACTTGCCGCCGCGCCGGAGATCGCCATGGCGGTGGCAAGCGAGATGCCATACGGCGCGCCGCCGCCATATTCGATGCTGGGCCGATAGCCCTTGAAGGCCGCGCCGCAATGCAGCGGACTGACCGTGAAAGATTCGGCCTTGCGCTGCTGCCAGGCGAGCCGCGTGGTCTTCACGACGTTGAGCGTGATGTTGACCACATGGAAAAGGGAGTACGTATTGGACCCGTCCTTCGGCGCCAGCGGCGGCCACAGTTTGTGGGCGGGAAGATTGTCGTCGCGGTCGAACCCCGTGAAACGGTCGGGACAACGCTCCTGGCGCGAGGCGCCGAGATAGGCGCGCACCAGCCGATTGCGATAGAGCGCGTGGATCGAGAAGCGGTTGATGTTGACGCGGCGCGATGCAATGCCGGCAATGGTGAACGCGATGACCAAGCCGAGCACGAGCCAGCCGATGACCGGCCAGGTCTCGAGGCTATTCGTGGCCAGGCCCTTGATCAGCGAATCGCCGAGCAGCAGCAAATCGAGTCCGACCGATATGCCGACGACGAGAATGGCGGCGAAGACCGGGCCCGCGATGGCGAGCCCGATCTGGTAAGCAATCGCGCCGAAGCCCTTGTCAGAGTTGTTCGCTTTGGCCGGCGTCTTGGCGCTGTGGCCGAGCCAGGCCGTAATGACGCCCGATATGCCGCCGGCCCCGGCCACGTATTTGCCGGCCTCCTGCGCCACATCGATCAGCAGATAACCGCCGGCGAAGGTGATGAAGGTCGTGAGGATCCAGGCAACGCCGGCCGCCATGACCCAGCCGGCGGCGCGGCCAAGCCATTCGCGGTCGGCATCCGAATTGAACTCGTAGCTGACCAGGCCGACGAACACCATGTCGGCGAACAGCTGCGAAAGCAGTACCCACGGCACGCCGAAGATCACGGGCAGCAAGATCATCCAGATCTTGTGCTCGGTGCCACCCGCATAGGGCGTCAGACTGGCATAGAGGTACGCGCCGAAACCGACCAGACCGCCATAGATCAGGCCGGAGACCGACCAGCAGCCGAAATCTTTGCAACTGACGTTCAAAGGATTGCCGGCAATCCAGCCGGCCGCATAGATCAGCACGCCCAGCACGGCGCCGATGCCGATCGCGCCGAACGCGCCGAAACCGCCGGCCAGTTCCGTGCCGATAGAGGACGTCAGCGCGCTGGTCAGCAGAATTGAGGACAGCACGCTCCAGGCGAGATCGTGCAATATGAATTGCAGCTGATCGATATTTTCTGGGTCGTAGCAAGGGTTTCCGCCGGGCATCAGCCGGCGCGTCGGGCGGTGCGTGGTCGTATAGGCCTGCGCGACGACCAGGCAGGTAACACCGATCAGCGCGGTCAGAAATTGCGGCCACCAGACGCTCTCGATGCGCGCTTCGCCGATCGACAAGGTGACGACGATCTTCAACGCCAGAATCACCACCGCCAGCGCCGGAACGATCACCAGCCAGTTGAGAATTAGATTGCGCAGATAGATCGCGATGCCGCTCCAGGTGTCGGCGGAGGCGAGGCCGACTTTGGGCGTGAGATAGTTGCTGTAGGAGCGCAGCCAGGAAAGCTCGGGCGGCTCTACGTCCGGACCTTCCGGCCGGCCGGCCAGGTATTTCCAGACCGTCTCGAAATCGTTGCGGTGGCGCCACGCCGACAGCCAGGAACCGATATAGCCGCCGCCGGAAACGGTCGAAAGATAATGAAAGCAGCTCAGCAGCGAGTCTTCCGGCCGGAGCGCCTTGGCGGGTTTGGCGGCTTTGGCGGCTTTGGCGCTATCGCCTTCTCCACCTTGCGACCCGGCCGCGCCGGACGAAGACGTCGCGCTCGGCGAGCCCGGCCTGGCGATCATGGCGAGCGCCTGGATCACGCCCAGGCAAAAGGTGGCGCTGCGGATGCCGCCGCCCGAGCAGCACAGCGCGGCGCGGCCGATGGTGTTGAGCTCGCAGTAAAAGTCCTTGCGACGGGCCGACCAGTCGGGATCCTCGTCCTTGCCGCTGCGCGTGTCCGCGTCTTTATTGGCGCGATCGCTCTCGAACGCCTGCCGGGTCTGAAGTCGCTTCAGGTCGGCTACGCTTCCTTCGCGCGTGGCGCCGTGAATCTTCTCGGCTTCCTCGGCCAGAATCTGCTCGACGGATAAGACCCCCACGACCCCCTCCCGCTTGCCCGGCACGGCTCGGCGCCGCCTCCGGTTTTGTCGGTAGTATTTTGTGATATAATCATCCTACGGTTGCATATAAAATTCAACCTTTCGTTGATCGGAAAACGCGCGTTTTGTGACGGCAAAGGGCGGACCCCATGGCAAGGCCCGTATCGCAGCTGTTTCTGGCGCTCGGGATGGCAGCCGTTCTACTCGTTCTGGTGGTGGTGGCTGCCGCCCTGCTGCCACGCGCGGCCGGCGCCGACTTCCCGCAGGCCGCGGTCGACTATTTCGCCGCCATGGACGACGGGGTGACGCTGACCCCGGACGAGGTTCGCGGGCGCAACACCTGGGTGATGTGGACCGGCGGCAACCAGGCGTTCTGGGACTATCTGGCGCGGCGCAGCTACGGCACGTTCGACCTCCTGAAGGTGCTGGACAGCCGCCACCGCCCAACGCGCTTCACCCGCTTCGGGCTGATGAACGAGCCCGGCTTCAAACAGGCCCAAGCGCCCGACAAATACGGGCTGTGGTTCGACGTGCCGGACGGCACGCGCGACGGCTCATATACCGACGACTACCGCGAGAGCTTTGCGCGCGCGGATTTCCTGCGCGCTTACGGCTACGCTTCCGGCATCGTGGGTTTAAGGCTGTTTCCCAATCCCGCCTTCGACGCCAAGGCGCAGGCGCGTTGGGACGCCCGGCGCTTCTACAACGACCGCAGCTATTACAGCGACCCCAAGCTGGTGCGCCCCTATCGCGTCGGCATGGCCTGCGGCTTCTGCCATGTCGCGCCGCACCCGCTGCACCCGCCGGCCGATCCGGAACATCCGGGCTGGCGCAATCTGTCGAGCAATATCGGCAACCAGTATCTCAAACCCGACGCGGTGTTCGTGCTGCCGGGCAACGAAGACAATTTCCTCTATCAGGTCGTGCACGCGATGGAGCCCGGCACCATCGACACCTCCGCGCTGGCGCCCGACAATCTCAACAATCCGCGCAACATGAACGCGATCTACGACGTCGGCACGCGCATCGCCATCGCCGCGCGCGAGCGGCTCGCCGGCGGCAATCTCGACATGCCGGGCGGCAAGGCGACGATGCCGGTGCCGCACGTCTTGAAAGACGGCGCCGATTCGATCGGCATCGAGGGAGCGCTGGCGCGCGTCTATATCAGCATCGGCACCGATTACGAGGAATGGATCAAGCATTTCAATCTGCTGGTCGGCGGCAAGAAGCAGACGCCGATCCGCATCGCCGCGCTGCGCAAAAACTCTCCTTATTTCCGCGCCACGCTCGACCGGCTCGACAATGTGGCGAAGTTTTTCATCGCGGCGGCAAAGCCGCAGTCCTTGGCGCGCGCACCGGGCGCCGCGGCCTATCTCAAGGACGATCCGGCGGTCGTTGCGCGCGGCGCTGAAGTTTTCGCGGAGAATTGCGCGGGTTGCCATGTCAGCCCGAACAAGATGCCGGCCCCGCCGGCGGGCGTTGCGCGCTATTCGCCGCAATGGTTCAAATGGACGCGCGGCGCGGATTTCAAAAGCAAGATGAAGGTGCTGATCGAGGCGCCCGGCTTCCTGCGCGACAATTACCTTTCCACCGACCAGCCCTACCCGGACGGTCTGATCGGTACCAATGCCTGCGCCGCGGTGGCGAGCAACGCGCTGGCCGGGCACATCTGGGATAATTTCAGCTCCGATACCTACAAGCATCGCAAGCCGGCCGGCGTCATCGGCGTGCTCAATCCATTTACCGGCGAGACCGACCGCTACACGCTGCCGGCCGGCGGGCGCGGCTACGAGCGCGCGCCCTCGCTGATCAGCATCTGGGCCTCGGCGCCCTATCTGCACAACAATGCGGTCGGGCCGTTCACCGGCGACCCATCGGTGGCCGGCCGCATGCGGGCGTTCGAGAAGGGGATGCAAGCGCTGCTGTCGGCGCAGCGCGTACGGGCCGACTTCATCCACCGCACCACGCAGACGAGCTGGCTCTATATCGAAAAGTCCTATCTGCCCAAGCTCTTGTTCCTGGCGCTCAAGACGAAGGGACTGGGCATGCCCGGCGACCCGAACGTGCTGCGCATCGGGCCGATCCCCAAGGGCACGCCGGTCAATCTCATCGCCAATATCGACCTCGAATTGGCGCTCGACCCGATCAAGCTCCTGGATTTCGGCGACGCCTTGCTGAAGGTGAACGCGGCGCTCGACGACATCGTGAAGGACAAGCTTGACGAGGCGGCATCCACGGCGCGGCTCAAGCAAGTCGGGCCGGCGCTGCTGAAGCTGAGCAAGTGCCCGGATTTCGTCGAGGACCGCGGGCACCTGTTCGGCACCAACCTGCCGGACGCCGACAAGCATGCGCTGATTGCGTTTGTGAAGAGGTTGTAGACCTTATCCGTCATCCTGAGGTGCGAGCGCGAAGCGCGAGCCTCGAAGGATATCGGCCTCCACCCTTTGAGGCTCGGCCGGAGTTTACCATCGGGCCGCGCTTCGCGCGGGCCCGTTGGGCCGAGCACCTCAGGGTGACGGCGCTCCTACTCCCGCACGCCGAGCCCGCGCATGAATCGAAGCTCCAGTTTGGGAGGCTGAATCATGCGTCGGGCGGCATCATCAACGCGCCATGACCGGTCACGATAGATGCCAACATCTTCGTTTCACTTCGGCTTTCGGGGCAAAGCCGACATGGCGGGACGTGCTGCCGGCCGCGTCCCAGTCGAAAATGACCCGGAGCGGATGTTACACATAGTCGAGATCCATTTCCCGCAAAAAATTTAGCGGCGCGTCTCTGTTGAAAAGGCGCCGACTATTCTGTCTAGGAGCGAGAAAAATACTTCTATGCTATAGCCAACAATAAAGGCAATGCCGATCGGCGTGAGTGTATTCCCGAAATTGGAAGCCTCTGTTAAGAAAAGACGACATATTATCAAACCCGCAATCGATCCAAGATAAATTCTTAAATCAAACCGAATTGTGAGCTTCGGGGAGAATGCTTCACGTTCAATCTCTTTTGAAATCAACCTTACAACGTAAACGCCCGCCCCTAACCCACCCGCGACGAGCGGCAATATGAAAAGATATATCGCATCCACAACTCCTTTCATGAGGTTTCGTATAAACCTATCACTTGTCGTAGACTGAACGATATGGGTTTTCGTTTCGGGCTTATCCAATGAGGAATTATCAGAAGAGTGGTTATCCGAAGAGGAGTGATCGAAGAAGGATGTGCTCCCGAGCGACAAAACCTTTAACGCCCTCATCGACGAGGCAATGTCTACCGCGGCATTTTGTTTTTCGATTGACGTTGTTGTTTTTGATTCCAACTTTTCCGTTGCCTCGGTGAGGGTTCCAAGCGAGGCTGTAACTGCCGACCAATAAGCACTGAGAATCACAAATAATACGAAGAAAACAAATGTTACTGAACGATACTTGCTTGCTACGGCGTGCGTAATCTTTCGGTTTGCCCCTTCGCTCGGCCCCTCACCGGCACGTCTTTGACTAAATCGTATTGTTTCTGGAGTAGCGGGGGCCGCCGCTTTGCTCAATTGATTTAGAGCAACCCACAATGCCGCTTCCTTGCTGGCATCAAAGCCGTTGCTTTGGTCGGCCCTCTCTGCACTGATGACCGCGTCAATAGTCGAATGGCCAACATCATCCCCGCGCCTTGCAAGGTAGTCTAAAAGAATCAGAAAATCTTCAATCGCTTCCTTGAGACGTAAGCCACTTGTGGTTTGTTGCTCATTTGAATTGTCAATGCTTCCATCCATGCTTCTTGGTCCCACAGTATGTACCTACTGCAGTTTGATAAAAACGGCGCATCGAATTCCGCCTTCACAAGGATCGCAATGCAACTGTTGTGAACAAGGTACGGGCCTATTCTGTTGATCGAGGATCTTCACTTCGTAAAGTCCTCCAGGGTATAGGTTCTTCTTGCCACTCCATGTGCGCCAATCAAACGTGCCTTTGGATTTGGCCTCTCCTTTCAAAGCTTTCGTTTGCATTGGAAGCTTTCGAGTTACATTGATGTTATCCGTCTGCTGAAAGACTGTTTTGATGTCCTCCTCGTCTCCAGGATCCGGCAGAATGGTCCCGCCTAAACTCACCTCCCATACGTGTTTAAGCGGATATCGGCCCTCCCGCTTAAGCTTGTTGATTGCCGCGTCGCCGCCCTGGAGACGCATCCAGAGATAAAGTCGATTGGGCGTGTCAATGGTTCCCGAAAGGCGGTTACGCGGACATAAATTAATGATGTTCGTACTCCAGGCAATGTCGGCTATTCGGACTTCGAAGCCTCCTTTTGCCACTTCAGAAAAAGGAGGGGAGGGCTTCGAGCCGCCGCACTCCGCGCTATATGCGTGTGTCGAAGCGATCAATGCGGCTAGTGCAAAAAGGAAGAACTTAACTGCCACTTTGATCGAGTGCGGCTGTTCCGCCCCCTGATGTGTTGTCGTAGAGCCCTTCATTACTTCACTTCCTTGCGATGCGGAGTTTTTATTTTTGCAAGTCTGCGCGCAGAGAACGTCGTGCTAACCTGTGGCCACCCACAAATTCCGACGCGGTTACTGGATCCGGTTAGTGAGCGAAATGATACAAGGAAAGGTTGCGTGCGCCTAGGGCGGCCTTATTTTCGCAACTCAATCAAGGACCGCCGAATCTATAATATTATCAATTGCATAAAGATGCGCAGAGCCGCTGTTCAGTTTTCTATTGTAACTTAACTTTCCTTGATGGCTGCCGTCGCAAAGTTCTTACGTCAGCTATTGGCCCCTCGCGGCAATGCAGCAATTCGGCCGCTTTCAGAGCGAAGCGGACAGGGGCTGGGCGCGCTCACAGAACCGGAATTATGAGAGCGGCCATCTGTTCGGCACCGGCCTGCCGGATGCCGACAAGCGCGCGCTGATTGCGCATGTGAGGCGATTGTGACGCCAGCGCCTCGGCTTCTTACCTCCCCCTGAAAGGGGGAGGTCGCCCGGCTGAGCGAAGCGAAGGCGGGCGGGTGGGGGTCAATCGAGGGCTCAATGACCCCCTCCCTGACCCTCCCCCTTTCAGGGGGAGGGAACGGAGAGTCCGCGTCAGCCCCTCACCCCCAACCCGCGCATGAAGCGCTCGCGGATCTGCACCGGATCGCGGTCGGTGGCGCCGACGCCGGGCTTGCCGTCGATGCGCGCGGCGATCAGGCTGGGACCGCCGCGCTTGAGCGCCGCGTCGAACTGCCGCTCGAACTCGTCCTCGTCGGCCGCCCAGGCGCTTTCGGCGATGCCGGCGGCGCGCGCGATCGCCACCAGGTCGGCGGTCTCGGCGCTCGCCGTCTTCTGTCCGCCGGTGATCTGGTAGATGCCGTTGTCCCACACCACGATCGTCAAATTCTTCGGCGCCCGCGACGCCACCGTGGTCAGGCAGCCGAGCTGCATCAGCAGCGAGCCGTCGCCTTCCAGCGCGACCACGTGGCGCTTGGGCTGCGCGATGGCGACGCCGAGCGCGATCGGGATGGCGAGCCCCATGCTGCCGAGCATGTAGAAATTCTGCGGGCGCTGGCCGGCGCACCACAGATCGAAATTGGAATTGCCGATGCCGCCGATCATCGCCTCGTCATGGTGCAAATGGCCGACCAGCCGCTTGGTCAGATTCGAAGCGGTTCATGACCTTTGCATTATGGGCGCCTCCGGCGCCGGGTGCGTTTATGCGCTGCGCCATGGCTCACGCTCCGAACACTTTGCCGCCGGTCAGCAGCGGCGACAGGATGAAGGTGACCGGCGCCTGGATCGCGACGGCCTGCTTGATCGAGCGGTCGAGGATGAAGGCGAGCTCGTCCTGGCGCGTGATGGTGTGATGATCGACGGCAAGCGCTTCGAGCACCGGCCGCATGGTCTTCAGCACCATAGCCTGGCCGAGATTGAACTCGCCGAGCGTGCCGCGCTCCGACACGAAGATCAGCGCCGGGATCTGGCTCGGCACCACCAGCGAAGCGAGCGCGTTGGGGATGGTGGCGAAGCCGGACGTCTGCATCAGCACCGCGCCGCGTAATCCCCCCATCCAGGCGCCGGAGACGATGCCGAGCGCTTCCTCCTCGCGCGTGCAGGCAAAGCAAGTGAAGAACGGATCGGCGTGCAGCGCCTCGATCAGCGGCGTCAGCACGCGGTCGGGCACATAGACCGTGAGCTTGACGTCGTTGGCCTTGAGGCAGTCCAGCACGGTCTGGTGCCAGAGGCCTTGGCGTATGGTCGTATCGTTCATGGCGACCGGCGGCATTGCTCCAATAATCGCAATAGCTTACCCTAATTGTGAGCCAGGCGCACAGCGCAAATGATCCGAGGCGGCGATGAATATAAAGAGCATCGAGCCGATCGCCGTCGGCCTGCCCATGCGCAAGCCGGTGATCATGGCGGGCGAGCAAGTGCGCCGCGCCGACAATGTGCTGGTCAAGATCATCGCCGATAACGGCATCGTCGGCTGGGGCGAGGCGGCCTCGGCCCCGCTGATGACCGGCGAGACGCTCGCCAGCATGGTGGCGGCAATCGATCATATGGCGCCGGCACTTTCCGACCGCGACGCCGCCGATATCGACGGCGCGCGGGCCGCCATGGACCGGCGCCTTTACGGCAATCACGGCGCCAAGGCGGCGATCGAGATCGCGCTCTACGATCTGGCCGGGCTGGCCGCGGGCAAGCCGGTGCATGCGCTGCTGGGCGAACGCAGGCACGCGCAGCTCCCGCTGCTCGGCGTGATCGGTGGCGGCGATCTCGACGGCGATTTGCACGATGCCGAAAAGAAGAAGGCGGAAGGTTTCACGATCTACAAAATCAAGGTCGGCATCGACACGCCGGAAAAGGACGCCGCGCGCACGCGCGCCATCTGCGAGCGGCTGGGGCCCGGAATGGTCATCTCCGCCGACGCCAACCAGGGTTACAGCGTCGACGAGGCCCTGCGTTATGTGCGCGCGGTGGAAGGCGCCGGACTCGCCTTCTTCGAGCAGCCGGTCGAGGCCGCCGATCTTGCCGGCATGGCGCAAGTGCAAGCCGCCACTTCGATCGCCATCGGCGCCGACGAAGGCATCCATTCGCTCGACGATATCCGGCGCCACCACGCCGCAAAGGCCGCGCGCGGCGTCAGCCTGAAGGCGATCAAGCTCGGGGGTGCAAGCGCGCTGGTCGAGGCCGGGCGCCTGTGCGCCGAGCTCGGCATGGCCGTGAACGTGTCCTGCAAGACCGGCGAGTCGAGCGTCGCCTGCGCGGCCGCGCTGCACGCGGCCTGTGTCATGCCGGAGCTCGCCTGGGGACTGACGCTCACGCATACAGGGTTAGCCGCCGACGTGACCGCCGAACCGCTCGCGTCGAAGCGCGGGCAGGTGGAATGCCTGGAGCGCCCCGGCCTCGGCATCGCCGTCGACGAGCAGCGCCTGCGCCGCCACCGGATCGCCGCGCCCGCCCGCGACGTGGCGTGACGCCTCACCCCTTCGCCGACGGCACGGTCAGCCGGATCAGGCGCGGCATGGTCAGGCCCTGCACTACGATGGTGAACAGGACCACCGCATAGGTCGCGGTCAAAATGACCGGCCGCTCCGTACCGTAAGGCAGCGACAGCGCGAGCGCGATGGAAATACCGCCGCGCACGCCGCCCCACACCAGCACGGGGATGGAGCCCTTGATGAAGCGCGTGCGGACGCGCAGCACCATCAAGGGCGCGGCGATGGAGATGAAGCGGGCCGCCAGCGAAAGAGGGATTACGGCAACCGCGAGCCAGGAATAGCGCAGGTCGTAGTCGATCACGAGCAGTTCCAGCCCGATCAGCAGGAACAGCACGGCGTTGAGCAATTCGTCGATCATCGTCCAGAAACCGAACAGATAGCGCTGCGTCGTCTCGCTCATGGCGTGCGTCTGGCCGCGCTCGCCGATCAGAAGCCCCGCCACCACCACCGCGATCGGCCCGCTGGTGTGCAGGCGCCCCGCCAGCGCATAAGTGACGGTGACGAGCGCGAGCGTGATGAACACCTCGACCACATAGTCGTCGATGGCGCGCATGGCATAAAAGGCGGCGGTGCCGGCCGCGAGCCCGATGACGCCGCCGCCGACGGCTTCCAGCAGGAACGCGCCGACGGCGCCGGGCACGGAAATGTGATCGCCGCTCGCCGCCACCGCCAACAGGATGGTGAACAGCACGACGCCGACGCCGTCGTTGAACAGCGATTCGCCCGCCATCTCGATTTCAAGGAGCTGCGGCACCCGCGCCGACTTGAGCAGGCTGAGCACGGCAACCGGGTCGGTCGGGCTGATCAGGGCGCCGAACACCAGCGCCCAGGGAAGCGAAAGGCCAAGCCCCAGCAGATGCGCCAGCCCCCAGAAGCCGAAGCCGATGATGATGGTGGAGATCGCCACGCCGACGGTCGCCAGCGTCGCCACGGTGCCGACGCGCTTCTTCAGCGCCCGCCAGTCGACATGCAGGCCGCCGGCGAAGAGCAGGAAGGCAAGCATGCCGTTCATCACCGCGTCGTAGAAGTCGATCCGCCGCAGGATATCGCCGACCTCGGCTACCAGCGCGGCGCCGGGAAAGACCAGGTCGAACCCCAAAAGCGCAACCGAGGCCAGGACGCCCATCAGCAGCAGGCCGATATTGCTCGGCAGCTTGAGGAAGCGCGTGTTGATCCAGCCGAAGGCCGCGGCCAGCAGCAGCAAAAGGGCGAAAAGGTCGAACAGGGAGTTCATGCTTCACATCTCGTTGCGCCGCGGCCTTGCGCCGTGAGCCGCAGACCGGCGCGGGCAGCGCCGGGGAACCAAGGACGGCAATTAAGAATTGTTCCGGTATCGGGTCCCTAACCCTCCCCTGGGGACTCGATTCAAACTTGCCCCGGGACCGCTGTCCCGGGGCTTTTCATTTTTCACCATGCGCCGCATAGCGCGGTAGGGCGGAACAATCCGCGCGCACGGCGCTTTGATATCGAGAGGCGACGCGCCGGCCAAGCTTGACCGGCTAAGTTATTTCCGATGACCGGCCATGTTCAGTCAGTCGATACCGCCGCAAAATACCATTCGTCGCACGCGGCCCGCCGAGGCGCTCGCCGCCCGGCAGCGCGGGGGAGCCTGAGCCATGGACAGCAGTCTGTCCATCCCGCTCGGGATCGTCGTCGAGCGCAGTCGCGTTGCCGGTCACGGGCCGAGCCGTCTCTGGCGCGCGTCGGGCGTATCGATCGGCCCGGCGCGGCTGCCGCCCGGCAGCCCGCTGTGGCGCGAGGGCGAGACTGGCTACTACTTCGCCGGCGGCGGCACGCTGACGCTTTATCCGGACGAGGTCGCGGCCTATCGCGAGAACCTCAGCCGGCCGGTGCCGCAAGTCATCGTTGTACTTGCGGCACAGGAGCACGCACCGCCGCGCGTGCATATGCTGACGGCGGCGCCGGAGGCCGTGCGCGCGTACGCCGCTGCCGGCAAGCCGATCATGGTCGACGGCTTGACGATGCCGACGCAGTTGCGCGCTCTGGTGGCCGCCTATATCGACGAACACGCGCCGCCGCAGCCGTGGACGCACGGCGGCCGTGCGCCGCCGCTCGACCGCTCGGAGAGCCGGCGATAAGTACCGCCGTTGACTTTTAGATTCTCACGAACGAGGTCATCATGCGAATTCTTGCTGCCATCGGCGTATTGGCGATTCTCGCCAGTGCCGCCGCCGCCGCATATTTCTACGGCGGCTTCTACGACGTCGCCGCCAGCGCGCCGGATAACGGCTTCATCGACTGGTCTTTGAAGACCGTCCGCGGTTCGTCGATCGAGCGGCACGCGGGCGAGGCGCCCAGCGGCAAACTCGACGACCCGGCGCTGATCGCAAAGGGCGCGCACGAATTCGTCGAGGAAGGCTGCGTCGATTGCCACGGCGGCCCCGGCGTGGAGCCGAAAAAATTCGCCAAGGGCATGAATCCCAAGCCGCCCGAGCTCGCCGAGCATGAGCATCACGGACATGAGCACGGGCCGGAAGCAGCCGAAGTCGCCTGGGTCATCAAGCACGGCATCAAAATGACCGGCATGCCGGCCTTCGGCGGCCACACCGACGCGGACGAACAGCGCGCACTGGTGGCCTTCGTGACCCATATGCACGACTTCCCGCCGGCCGCATTCAAAGCAATCAAGCAGAAGAAGACGCAAACCGGCGGCGAGGCCGGTGAAACGGCCGGCGAAGCGGGCGCACAAAAAGCCCAGTAGGCTGCTTTGTTTCCCCGGCAATTTGATCCAGGTTAAACGCCGCGGTTCCCGACGGTGGTCCTATGCGCCGGCCGGTTAACGTCAACCGGCCGGAGCGGCACAATGGGCTTACAGCTTACTTTCCTGGGCGCCGCCGGCACGGTCACCGGCTCCAAATATCTGGTGGAGGCGGAAGGCAAGCGTTTCTTCGTGGATTGCGGATTGTTCCAGGGCTTCAAGCAGCTGCGCCTGCGCAACTGGGCGCCGCTGCCGGTCGATCCCAAAAGCGTCGATGCCGTCATCCTCACGCATGCACATCTCGATCATACCGGCTATCTGCCGCTGCTCGTGAAGAACGGCTTTCGCGGGCCGATCTACTGCACGCCGGGCACGCGCGACCTGTGCGCCATCCTGCTGCCGGACAGCGGCCACCTGCAGGAGAAGGACGCCGAATTCGCCAACCGCCACGGCTTCTCCAAACACCATCCGGCGCTGCCGCTCTACACGCTGGAAGACGCAGAATTCTCGCTCAAGCGCCTCGCCGCGTTCGATTTCAACGAGGACAAGCAATTGTCGGCGCAGGTCCGCTTCCGCTTCGTGCCGGCCGGGCACATTCTCGGCGCAGCAATGATCGAACTCACCTGCGGCGGCACCAAGGTGGTGTTCTCCGGCGATCTCGGCCGCCCCCACAGCGCCATCGTGATCGATCCCACCCCAATCCGGCAGACCGACTATCTGCTGATCGAGTCGACCTACGGTAACCGCAAGCACGAGGCGCGGGACCCGGAAGAGGTGCTGGCCGACATCATCAACCGGACCGCCGGGCGTGGCGGCACGGTGGTGATCCCCTCCTTCGCGGTCGGCCGCTCGCAGCTCTTGATGTACCATCTGCGCCGGCTCAAGCAGCAAAAGCGCATTCCGGAAATCCCGATCTTCCTCGACAGTCCGATGGCGATCGAAGCGAGCGAACTGTTCGTCAAGCACGCCGACGAGGAAAAGCTGAGCAAGAGCGAGGCGCGCGCTGTCTGCGCGGTGGCGCGCTTCACAACAAGCGTCGAGGAGTCCAAGGCGATCGACAGCGATCGCACGCCCAAGGTCATCATTTCGGCGAGCGGCATGGCGACCGGCGGCCGCGTGCTGCATCATCTGAAGGTCTATGCGCCGGATGCCCGCAACACCATCCTGTTCGCCGGCTTCCAGGCCGGCGGCACGCGCGGCGACGCCATGACAAAAGGTGCCGAAGCGATCAAAATTCATGGGTCCTACGTTCCCGTGCGCGCCGAGGTCGACAATCTGCACATGCTGTCCGCCCATGCCGACGCCGACGAGATCATGGGTTGGCTGCGCAACTTCCGTACCGCCCCCAAGAAGACCTTCATCACCCATGGCGAGCCGGAGGCGGCCGACGCGCTGCGCCACCGCATCGAAGAAGAGCTCGGCTGGGCCTGCACGGTGCCGGAATATCGCGACACGGCGGAACTGACATGAGAGCGACCGACGACACGAGCGCGACCGACACCGCCGACGAACCGCGCAACCCGCTGGTCGCGCGCCGGCTTGGCATCGACACGCGGCACGACGCCGTCATCTTCCTGCGCGAGGACAGCCATATCGTGCGCGCGGAAGGTTTCGCCGCGCATGCGCGCGTGCGCGTGACCAACGGCCACAACTCGATCATTGCCACGCTCTATCACGTCCGCTCCGACATCCTGCACCGCAACGAGGCCGGCCTGTCGGAAGCGGCCTGGAAACGGCTTAAGCTCGACGGCGGCGGCCAGGTGCGGGTAAGCCATCCGGCGCCGATCGAATCGCTCAGCATGGTGCGCGGCAAGGTGTACGGGCGCCGGCTGGACGCGCAATCGCTCTCCACCATCATCGCCGACATCACCTCCGGGCATTATTCCGGCATTCAACTCTCATCGTTCATCACCGCCTGCGCGGCGCGTCCGCTCGACCGCAACGAGGCGATCGGGCTCACCCGCGCCATGGTGGACGTGGGCGAAACGCTGAGCTGGGACGTGCATCCGGTGGTGGACAAACACTGCGTCGGCGGCCTGCCCGGCAACCGCACCACGCCGATCGTGGTGTCGATCGTCACGGCCTGCGGGCTGACCATGCCGAAGACCTCCTCGCGCGCCATTACATCGCCGGCCGGCACCGCCGACACCATGGAGACGCTGGCGCCGGTCGATCTCGATCTTGCCACCATGCGGCGGGTGGTCGAGCGCGAAGGCGGCTGCATCGCCTGGGGCGGCGCCGTGCGCCTAAGCCCCGCCGACGACATATTGATCTCGGTCGAGCGCGCGCTCGATCTCGACAGCGAGGGGCAACTGATCGCCTCGGTGCTATCGAAGAAGATCGCCGCCGGATCCAGCCATGTCGTGCTCGACGTGCCGGTCGGGCCCACCGCCAAGGTGCGCAACGTCGAGGACGCGCATTCGATCGCTCAAGGGCTGATCGAGGTGGCGGAGGCCTTCGGCCTGCACGCCAAGCCCGTCTTTACCGACGGCACCCAGCCGGTCGGCCGCGGCATCGGCCCGGCGCTGGAGGCGCGCGACGTGCTGGCGGTGCTCGACAACGCGGCAGACGCGCCGCACGACCTGCGCGAGCGCGCCGTGCTGCTCGCCGGCACGCTGCTGGAGTTGGCCGACAAGTCGCCGGCGGGCGAAGGCCTTGCGCTCGCGGAGAAGACGCTGAGCAGCGGTGCGGCCGCCACCAAATTCCGCCGTATATGCGAAGCGCAAGGCGGCCTGCGCACGCCGCCGGTTTCGCACCACCGTCACCTCATCCAGGCCAGCCACGCCGGTCTCGTCGCCGCGGTCGACAATCGGCGGCTTGCCCGCGTCGCCAAGCTTGCCGGCGCGCCCGACGACAAGGCGGCGGGCGTTGAACTGCATGTGACGCTGGGCGAGGAGATCGAGCCGGGCCATCCGCTTTATACCATCCACGCCGAGACGCCGGGCGAACTGGACTATGCGCTGGAATACGCGCTGGCCAATCCCGACATCTATATCGTGACCGCGCCATGACGGCTTCCATGACGCCCTTGCTATTCGCCTTGCCCGGCAATGAGCAAATGGCGTCGTTGCTCGTGCCGCTGCTGCGCGCCGAAGCCGGTAAGGCCACGATGCGCCGCTTTCCCGACGGCGAAACCTATTGGCGCTATGACACGCCGGTTGCCGGCCGCGACGTCGCGCTGCTGTGCACGCTCGACCGGCCGGACGACAAGCTGCCGGCGCTGCTGTTCGCCGCCGCGGCCGCGCGCGACTTGCAGGCGCGCCGCGTCGGTCTCATTGCGCCTTATCTCGCCTATATGCGGCAGGACCACCGCTTCCAGCCGGGCGAGGCGATTTCCTCCGCCACTTTCGCCCGCATCGTGTCGGGCGAAGTCGATTGGCTGATCACCGTCGATCCGCATCTGCACCGACGCGCCTCGCTCGACGAGATCTACAGCGTGCCGACGCGCGCGCTGCATGCGGCGCCGCTGATCGCGCAATGGATCAGCGACAACGTCGACAAGCCCGCTGCTGATCGGGCCGGACCGGGAAAGCGAGCAATGGGTGGCAGCCGTGGCGCGTGGCGCAGGTGCGGCGCACATCGTGCTGCGCAAGAGTCCGCCGCGGCGACCGCGATGTCGAGGTGGCGATGCCCGACCTTGCACAGTGGTGCGGGCGCACGCCGGTACTGGTCGACGACATCATCTCCAGCGGGCAGACCATGGTCGAGACGCTGAAACACCTGAAAGATAAAAGTCTGGCTCCGCCGGTGTGCATCGGCGTGCACGGCATCTTCGCCGGCAACGCGCTTGCGGAAATGAGGGCAGCCGGCGCCGCCCGCGTCGTCACCACCAACTCAATCGCGCACGAAACCAACGGGATCGATGTCAGCGGGCTCCTGGCCGAGGGGCGCGCGCGCATTGATGGCGTAAGCCTCACGCCCACTCCACCGCGCCCAGCAGCATGCCGATGCGGCCGTCGCCCCACATCGGCAGCAGCAGGCGCGCAACCCCGCCGCTCTCATAATAGGTCGGCGCGCGCGCCTCGACCGTCGCGCTGCACTGCGCCAGCAGATAGTCGAACGGATCGCGCAAGGTCAGTTCCTCCAGGAACTTGCTGGCGAGCGGCTCGCCATAGCGCCGCGCCAGCGCCTTGCCCAGCGCGTTGAAACGGAAGCGCTCCGGCCTATCGAAAACGTCGATCAGCACGATGGTGTCGGCCCGCTCGCCGAGCGCCGACGGCTTGACGTCGTCCCAGAACGGCATCTCGTTGCCGGCACGCTTGAGGTCCTCCCAGTAGGCCTTGACGCCGGCGAGGTCGGCACTGAGCTTGGCGGGCAGCGGAAACGGAGCTGGCATGCGGCGCTTCTTTCGGTTGGCGGGCGCGCATCCTAACCCAAAGCCGCGGTATGTGAAGGCGACGGGGCTCGTGCTTGGGCCCCTGGGAATCCCGGCTTTTTGCCGTAATTCTTTGAGCTCGATCAATGTCTCGCCGCCTTACGCGGCTAGGGTCAGGCATTCAACCGCCAGGCCGGCCGCTTTTTCGACGGAGAGGATCATGATCGAGCGTCTGAAGGATTTTCCCGCCAACGTACTGGCCTTCGCTTGCCGCGGCAAAGTGACCAAGGCGGACTACGACAATGTGCTGGTGCCGGCGGTGAACGACGCGCTCAAGAGCGGCCACAAGCTGCGCATCTATTACGAGACCGGTGACGATTTCGGCATCGAGCCCGGCGCGGTTTGGGAGGATTTCAAGGTCGGCATGGAGCACTTGACGCGCTGGGAACGCATGGCGGTGGTCACCGACGTCGACTGGATCAAGCACACCATGAAGTTCTTCAGCTTCCTGATGCCAGGCGATATGCGCACCTTCGCGCGCGCCGACGCGGCCAAGGCGCGCGTCTGGATCGCCGCCAAGTAGCGTCAGCCGCGGCGCGTCCTATTGAAGACTTGCGCAAGCCAGAGGCTGGCGGAGGACCGCGGCAATCAGACCCCGATTGCGCTGCCTCGCTCCTAGCGCGCAAGGCTCTTGAAAATTGCGTCGCCAAAGCGCCAAAGTATTTATCGGCTGAATATTTCGGACTTTGGGGTGGAGGATACGGTGACAATCAAAAGTGTAAGAAATGTTGATCTTAACCTTTTGGTTGTATTTGATACGGTCTACGCCACTGGGAACATCAGTCACGCCGCAAAGCAGCTATCTTTGACGCAACCGGCGGTTTCGAATGCCATCTCGCGGTTGCGCGAGCACTTCGATGACCTCCTGTTTGTGCGCTCCGGCCGTGGGGTCAAGCCTACCAGCCGTTCGCAGCAGATGATCGAGCCCGTACGCAACGCGCTCAAACTGATCCGCAGCCAGATCGAAGGCCCATCCAAGCTCGATCTCGCCACCTACAAGCGAGATTTTCGTATCGTGATTGTCGACACGCTCGAATCGCACATGTTGTCCCCTGCATTGCAGATCATCGAGCAAAAAGCACCGGGCATTACTATCGAATCGCGACCCGCAGCGCTGACCACGATCCTCGACGACCTCAAGTCGGGGACGCTTGACCTGGCGTGTTATCCGTTTATCGCAAGTCTTTCCGGAATCGTCATCATTCCGATTTGCGCGATCGACTATGTCGTCGTGTGCCGCCGCGGACATCCCGGGATCGGGAAGAAGCTCGACGCGGAAACCTTTCTTAAGCTCGGGCACGTCGGTTTGATCCCCGAGCTTCGGAATCAGATTACCATCGATCGCGACATGACGACGCGCGGTGGACCACGTCGGCTCGTGTACAGCGTCCACAAGATCTGGTCGATCCCAGCGATCGTCGCGACGACCGACTTGGTTTCGTTCCTCCCCCGCCATTTCGCCCATCGTTGGGCCGAACCTTTTCAATTGGACATTCACGAGTTGCCGGTACCGATTTCACCTCACGAATACCATATGATGTGGCACGAAAAGAACACCGACGATCCCGGCCACAAATGGCTGCGTGAAACTATGCTAAAGGCCATGTGGGATGCGACCGGCAGCGTGCCCTCCGGTGGCATTGAAGCGGCCGGTAAATCACACGGATTGACGGCGACCTCATGACCGCGCCAGCACGTTCGCCGGCCGCGCGTCATTATGTGCTTTTCGTCCTGGCTTGCTTGTCGGCGATGAACCAGCTCGACAGGCAGATCATGAACATCCTGATCGAACCTATCCGCCATGAATTCTCGCTTGGCGATACCCAGATCGGCGCGCTCGTGGGGCTTGCATTTGCTCTCATCTATACAGCATTGAGCATTCCGGCGGCGCTCTATGCCGTCCGCGGCAATCGCACAGGCCTACTGACCGTCTCGGCGCTGATCTGGGGTGCAATGACCACGGCGTGTGGCTTTGCCGTATCCTATTCGCAACTCTTCCTCACGCGCTTCGGCGTGGGCATCGGCGAGGCCGGCGGAATGCCCGCCTCCCACGCCATCATCTCCGACCTTTATGGCCCGGACGACCGCGCGATGGCCCTTTCCACCTGGGCGGCTGGCGTCAATGTCGGGGTATTCGGGGCGTTCCTGTTTGGTGGAATTATTGGCCAAGTCTATGGCTGGCGCATTGCCTTCGTGGCAGCCGGCGCCATGACCCTAGCGATAGCGGCGCTATTACGCCTCACCGTGCGCGAGCCTGCACGCCGCATGCCTCCGCAGCAAGCGCACGAAAATGTCTCGCCGCGGCCCTTCGGGGATACGCTGCGCATCATGACGCGCAGCTCCATTTTGCGCCACGTCACCATAGCCTCTACCCTCGCCAGCATCTCCGGTTACGCTTCACTCACCTGGCTGCCGTCATTTTTTGTGCGCTCGCATGGTATGACAATTGCCAGCGCGGGCACCTACCTCGCGCTCACCATTGGAATAGGCGGCGCCTTCGGCACCTGGTTCGGCGGCGTGGCGTGCGACTGGCTCCGCCGCCGCGATCTCCGCTGGTCACTTTGGCTCGTGGCGGCCGTCCTGGTCGCAACACGTCCGCTGTATTTCGGCGCTTTGCTCGTGCAACCTACCCTGTCCGCGCTCCTGCTGTTTCTCATTCCCGGCATTTGCTCGGCGATATATGTAGGGCCGTCGCTGGCGGTGCTGCACAATTACATGCGCGCCGAATTGCGGCCGGTAGCGTCGTCGGTGTTTCTGCTCGTCCTCAACCTTATCGGGCTTGGTCTCGGCCCCCTCATGGCCGGCGCACTAAGCCAGTTTATCTTCGCGTCCCACGGCGCGGATGCATTGCGTTATAGCCTTGTGGTCGTGCAGTGCATCTCTTTTTGGGCCGCCATCCATTATTATCTAGCCGGCGTCCGACTCGCATCCTGCGAGGCGGGTACCGCTCTGCCAATGCAAAAGACCGGCGGCTCGCCCGCGGCGGACCAACCATAATAGCCCTTCAATTGCTGTACACCCGCGGTTCGCAAGCCGAGATTACTGACCGAGCTGTACAATTCGACCGCTGCCCGGTGCAAGCCTGCGCGCCACGGCGAGCGCCGACATAACAGCGCTTTCGTGACAGTCATTGTCTTGCACGCAAGCTCCCGCAAACCAGATACTCTTTGTGCCTTGCAGCACGCGGATTGCATCCTGAACCCAATAATATTTTGAATTGCCGACTGGATGGCGAAAGCAGAATCTGCCGTGTTCGCTCCGGTAAGTATGCCCCTTTCCGGTCGTCCAACTCCGGAACACGGTCTTACTTTTCCAAGGCTTCCAGACCGTCAACGCTGCGCTATCGCCGGACGCGCGAAAATTGGCGACCGACCAGCTTTTCGGTTCGGCAGGCATGACCGAAGCATCACCGTGAACTACCAATTCAGCTTCGAACGTATCGACACCGCCGAAAATGCGGGCTTCATTTGCGAGCCCACTCGTCTTGCATAAGCGAGCAGCGTCCTTGGCGCCCGCGGTTATCACAACGTGATCCGCCGCATACCGTTCCCCGTCGTCAAGGCAGAGAAAGAGTCCTTCACGGGACGACTCAATGCGCGTGACCAACGCGTCCCGGACCACACACTCTCGCGGCAGTTCGCCCTCCAGCGCCTCGACATAACTCCGCGTCCCACCCACGACTTCCGTCATTCGCGGCGCAGTTAGTCGAAGGGCGCCAGCCTGCATGCAGTATTTAAGCGTGTCGTAGGCAAGACAATCGTTGAATGCGTCGCGCGGCATTCCGAACTGTCCAAGCAGAAACGGCACCAGTAAACGGTCTCTAAAATCTGGCGCCGACTTCCGTTCAAGAAACTGCTTAATCGTCTCTCGCCGAAGCGCGTTTTCGTTCGAGAAGCCGACCGCTGCGGAAAATTCGGCGAAGCGCAAAAGATTCAAAAGCCCACGAAGGTTCAGCGCCGACCAGTCGACCACGCCGGCACGCCACGGCGGCAGTACCAATTTGTCTCCGTTCTCGGGACAATAGACCGTCGCGGTCGCCGAAAAGGAACGGGTCGGCACCGAAAGAAGGTCAAGCAGACGATGAAATCGCGGATAAGTCTGCCGATTGCCGAAAAATTCCGCGCCGACATCGATCGCAATTTGCTTTCCATCTTCCATGATGTCGACAGTGTGGGCGTGGCCGCCCAGCCTCGGACCGCGTTCGAAAAGCGTTACATCGCAAGTTTCCGCCAGTAGCCATGCCGTTGTGAGACCTGCAACACCTCCGCCAACGACCGCCACCCGCATGGCTCAACCGGGCTTACGGGCATGCACGAAATACATCGGCGTAAAAATCCCACTCCTTCCTCCCTCTACCAGCGCAACCGCGGCTTTATCGAGGAAGACTGCCACGTTGAATGTACCCTTTGGCGCGATGCGCAACAGCTCTAGCGCCTTCAGCGACCAGTTTGTCACTTTCCGACCGACGGCCGAGCTGCGGAACCCCGCGAGCGAGACGCTGCGCGGCGCCAGCGGCTCGAACCACGGCGCGCCGCCTCGTGCAGCAGCGTCATAATGTTCAAGCAGATCGAATCCAGCCCCACCCAGCGCCTCTAGCAATTGCCTAGACGTCCCTATGTCGATCAACCCGTTGCCCGCAACAATTCGTCGCTTAATTTCCTGATGGTGCGGATTTCCAACATCGAAAACATCGGTCAGACACCAGTCGTAAAGTGCAAAGGAGGCGCCGGGCCTGAGCACCCGCCAGACCTCGCGAAACACGCGACCCCAGTTCGGCGCGTGCACTGTTGCCTCAATCGCGTATGCTCCGTCCATCGTGCCGTCCGAGAGCGGCATGGCCATGAAATCACCGGGCACGACGCGACATTGCTCGTCAATACCGGCCTCGGCGTTCAGCTGCTTTGCACGCCAAACCTGATAGGCATTGTTGTTGATGCCAACAACTTTGCACCCCGCGAGGCGCGCGAGATTCCGCATCGGGCCGCCTACTCCGCACCCGACATCAAGCACGGTCATGTTCGATTGCGCTCCGAGCCTATGAAAAAGCTGACGCTCGTGGCGGATGATTGCTTGCGCGAACGATTCGCCCGCGGCTATTTGCGCGAAGTGAAACGATTGGCCCCAACCATACTCATAAAAGTCGGTCGCAAGGTCGAAGTAGCCGTTCACCACGTCCGCATAGGCCGACTGGCGGTCGGCGAGCGTGCCGTGGTAATGCGCCAGATAGTCGGTAACCGCCGCCTCGACGCCGTTGCGATCAGAATTCGACGATAGCAATTGCGCAATGCCCGGGTTGCCGCGTTTGTCTTGCGCGTTCATGCCGCGGATCTCAAGTGCAAGGACACAAAATCGCGCATGATCGGCGCGAACACTCCCGGCTTGAAGAAATCCGTCTTTGGCCTAGCTCCGGTCATGATCTGCGCCCATTCGGCCAGAAAAGGTGGGCCCAGCCGCTGCAAGGTCAAGGCACCGGCGTCGAGAAAACCGGGGAACCGCGCATAAAAGCGCGCAATCGCCGATGACC
Source organism: uncultured Pseudomonadota bacterium (assembly GCA_963773305.1). GTDB lineage: Bacteria > Pseudomonadota > Alphaproteobacteria > Rhizobiales > Xanthobacteraceae > Pseudolabrys. The sequence goes on along the minus strand of CAVZAR010000002.1, from coordinate 29,785 downwards.
AGGAAAAGTCACGCCCGAAAGCTTTCATCCAGCGGTCCTGGTAGATTTTCAAAGCACTTGCGCTGAGGTCGCCGACCGCCAGCGCAGCATGGAGCGTGTCGGCGGCATATTCCGCGGCGTCCATACCGAATTGAATACCTTCGCCGGTGAGCGGGTCGATATGTCCGGCGGCGTCACCGACGATAAGAAAGTGGTCACCGTAGCTGCGCGCAATACCGCCGAGCCGCAATGGTGCACCTTTCATCGGATCGATTTCGGCTTTTGGGCCAATGGCACGGCTGACGTGCGGATCCTTGTGCAAGATCTCGTGATGTACAGTGCGCAGATCGTCGATCCCGGTCTTACCGCCCGGGATAATATAGACGCAGAAATTCAACTCCCCGCGCGCTTCTCGAAAGATCGCGCAATATCCCGGGAGCAGGCGCTTTGGATAATAGACCACGCCGTCGGCATCGAAATTCGTCGAGTCGGCACGCACATAGGCGCGGCTGCATACCGCATCCGGCGGCGATGCGAGATAGCCGAGGCGGCGCGCAAGACGAGAGAGCGCGCCATCGGCTGCCACAAGCACGCGGGCGCGAATCGGCGGCTGTCCATTTTCCGTTGTGACGGTCCAAGTTCCGCTCGTTTTGTCGAAATCAGCCCCGGCAACCGCGACATCCTCTACCAAATTTGCGCCGGCCGACCTAGCTGCGTACGCGATACGCACGTCAAGAAACATACGTTTAATAGCGATAACTTGGCTCGATTTAAGATGTTCGGCAGAGCTGGCGATGTAGCTGTAGCCGCGCGGGCTGACCATGCCGCCAACAGCTGCAAAGTGCCCCTCGTCGTTATCGATGATCTGCTGCAAGACGCCCATGCGTTTCAGATGCAGCTGTGCCTGCGCACAGATCGCGTCGCCACAAATCTTGTCGCGCGGGAATCGCTTGCGTTCCAGGAGCGCGACATCGTGCCCATGGCTGGCGAGGTAGAAGGCGCACGTGGCTCCGGCCGGTCCGGCACCGACGATGCATACGTCGTAAATTCGATCACGGTTCATCGTCACGCCTCAATAGATGTACGGAAACATTCGAAACCGCGCCTTGCGGCAGTACTCATCCCAAAGCTGGCCATATTTTTCGCGGCAGCGGCGGTCGTCGCGGCTGGCGCGCTGCATAAGCAGCAGCAGCAGCCACAGCAGCAGCAGATACGGCACAACGGACCGGAAGCCCGCCAGCAGCGTCCAGCTCAGGTACATCAGGAATTCGCCGGTGTAGTTGAGCTTGCGGCCGATGCCCCAAAAGCCCGAAGCGAGCAATTTGCCCCCGATGACGCTGGGCGAACGCCCCCACACCGGCGCGCCCGGCTGGCGCTTGAAGCGATGCTTCTGGGAATTGGCGCCGCGGAAAATCCAAAAACCCAGCAGGTAAAGCACCGCGAGCGCCGCCGCTCCGGCGAAGGTCACATCACCCGGCCGCGAAAGCACGAACGCGGCCGGCAAAGCGTAGAAAAAGGGCACCAGCACATAGTCGCCCCAAACCAGCATCCAGCCGAACTTTTCTTCGATGATGTCCCAGGTGAAAAGCATGCCGCTCTCGAACTGGAAATAGTTCACGATATAGAGCAGCGTGAAAACCTGATAGCAGGTCATCGCCAGGCTGAGCGTCCCGGCGACCTGCCACTGCCACGCCGCAAAAGAGGCGTTGACGAGCGCGAGCCCGATCAACGACGGACGATAGGAGAACATTTTCAAATCGATGCCGAAGAGCTGCGGGTTCCTCTCGACCCCGTAGAAATAATCGGCGACGCTGCTCTTCCGCCACGCTCCCGCGCGGGCGACCAGCAGGAAGGCCGCCGGCCAAGCCAACAAGTTCGCCGCGATAAAAAGCGACCAGATGTCTCGCGCCAGCGGCGCCAGACCGGGTCCACGCCATTGCGCGAGCGCCGCTATCGCGATCGTTATTGCGAGCAGCGCCAAGCCATTGAGCCGGTAGCGAATGCGCTCGCCGCCGCGGGCCGTCACCTCGTATTCCGGACCCGGCACCACGAGCGACGATACGAATAAGGCAACAATAAAACCCGCGATGCCGAGTACCGAAAGGCCGACAGATTGCAAGGTCACCGGCGCGAACTGCATCACGCCCCCCTTTCGCGCAATCGCACAGCGCGGAGGATGACCCTTGCCGCATCGAGCGTCAGATACCCGTTTCCAAAGAGCCAAGGAAGGTTGGGAACGTACAGAATTAGAAACGACGCGAGGTCGTGTTTCGGCATCTCGACATAGCCGGTGACATGCTTTGCCGTCAGGTAGAGCACGACGGAATAAGTCGTGTAAGCACCCAGACAAAGCTGCAAGGGCCAGCGGAACCCGCGCCCGGCGACGATCGCATATCCCAACACGAGATACACCGGAACCGTGAAAATGATGTTGAAGCTTTCGAGCCCGACCTCGAACCAGCTCACCTCGTCGAAGTAGCCGCGGTCGCCTCGGCCGTAAAATGCGAAGCCGCGGGCGAGCCAACTATTGCTGCTCGCCAAATCGAAGGCATGGACAAGCCAATACAGTTCGATCGTCAGCGCCACGACGACAAAGAAGGCGATTAACGAGAGCGCTATTTTGTCGGTGCGCATCATGTCAATGCGCTTTCATGCTTCGCAGCCGACCCGCCGGAGACGCGGTCGAGATAGTTCTGCCACTTGCGCACGATCAACTGCTGGAACTGGGCGACCGCCGGATTGAGTTCGATGACGGGACGGCCCAACTCGGTGTCGTAGCCCTCCTGTTCCCATGCGACGGCATCGCCGTCCTGACTCGTCACCGGCTTGATGAAGATCGGGTTGAAGATGCCGATCACCCAGCCCATCACCCGCTGCGGAAAATGAAAGGGCGTGAAAGGCACCTGTACCTGATTGAAATAGAAGATAAAGTAGACGCGCGTTTGATGGTCGTTTAACGGCGTCAGAAAAACCCAATGCTTTACACGACCGCCGGTATTGCCCCACTGGTAGGGGTACTCGAGGCACAACTCCATCAGGTCCATCTTGGCGCCGCGGTCGATCAGACGCTTCATCGGACCGTCTAGCAATGACAATTCGTAGATGCAGTACACCGAGTTATCGCTGGGCTCGTTTTTCGTCAGGACGGGATCGTGGAACGGCCGGTAGCGGCGGTGAAGATAGGCGTGCGTGAGATCACTGAGGTTATCGATGATGATCGAGTGGTGCGCATCCCAGGTATATTCAATTGCCGTGAAGGCCCACGCATCCGGGCCCTCGATCTCCGGAATTTCGGGCATGGGCACAGATTCGGCGCGCACCGCATCGCCGGGAAAGACCCAGATCAAGCCGTAGCGCTCGCGCACGGGGAATACCCTGACGCCGACGTCCGGCAGCGGTCGGCCAAACCTTTCGTGCGCAACATCGACGAGCTTACCATCTTCACCATAGGCCCAACCGTGGTAGGCGCAGACGAGCCCGCAGTCCCTCACCTCGCCCAACGACAGCCGAATGCCGCGATGCAGGCAGCGGTCGGTCATGGCGCGAACTTTGCCATCGGCAGCGCGATAGATCGCGATCGCTTCGCCTTGGAAGCTCGAAGCCACCACCTGTCCCGGCTTGAGATCTTTGGCGCGCGTGAAGGCGTACCAATGGTCGGGGTCAAGCCCCGCGGCGCGGGCTTTCTGGCGAAGATTGCGCGCCGTGGAGAAATCGGGAGGTAGCGGCGCGGTCTTCCGCATGGCGGGGGCGGGGAGCGGCTCGACCTTTAAGAATTCGCGGGCGCCAGCGAAAGCGATGTAGAGATGGCCAGCCAGCCACGGCAGATTGGCTCCAACCAAAACGATGAAGTTCCATGGCGTCTTGTGATCCATGCCGGGAAAACCGGCGATCAGGGCGCACCACCAGTTGAACAAGACCGAATACGATACCCAGGAGCCGATCGCGATCTGCAACGGCACGCGCACCGGCCAGCGCGCGAACAGCGCGATCAGCAGCCAGATGTTGAAGGCTTGCGTGATTGTGCTGTTGATCGTTTCCAGCGCAAGTTCGGCCTGGGTGACCTCGTCGAAATAGCCTCGGTCGGCGGCTGCATAATGTTGGAACATGCGCGCGAAAAGGTCGGTCTTGGTCAGCGCCGGCAATTCGTGCGCATGCGTCACCCAATAGCGATCAACCGTAGCGTTGAACGCAATGAAGAACACCACGAGCCCAATGAGAAACCAGTCGATCGGTCGGGGCGTGCGCATCAGCTTGCCTCAGCCAAGGATTCGGACTGCCGGCGGCGGTAACGTACGCGGCATGGCTGCCGCGGACCCACCACAAAGGTCGCATAGTCGGGCTCGACCTGTGGCTCGACCAGCTCGAATTCGAAACGCTGCAGGAGAATGCCCCAGATGACCTTGATCTGCTGATGGGCGAACGCCATGCCGATGCACCGATGCTTGCCTCCACCGAACCCGATCAGCGAATAAGGCGTTTTGCGATCCTCTTCGCGCGGCGGCGCAAAACGGGCTGGATCGAAAACATCGGGATTTCGAAAGACCTCGCGCTGGCGATGGCTCACGCCGGGCGATACCATGACCAGATTGCCCGGCGGTATGACGATGTCGCCGACCGAGAATGGCTGCACCGTCTTCCGCATCAGCATGACGAGGGGCGGGTAAAGCCGCTCCACTTCTTTCAGGCAATATTCCATCAACCGCATCCGCTTCAGCTTGGCCAGACGAACTTCACTGCCGAGCATGTCGGATGCTTCGCGGGCGACGGCCGCTCCATGATCACGATGCTTGGATAGCATCACGCCCAACCATGATGCCATGACGGCGCTGGTGTGCTGGCCGGCAAACAGCAGGGTGAGCAGCAGGCCGGCGATGGCATCGTCCGTCAACGATGTGCCGTCGGCGTAGCGCGCCGCCATCAGGACGGAAAGGAAGTCGTCTTCCCCCTTTTCACTGCGGCGACGGCCTGCGATGAGATCGGCGATTATCGCGGCGACCTCGCGCCGAGCCCGGTCGCGGCGTCGGTTTTTGGCGGTAGGGAAATACGGCGCAACAAACGCGACGAGATTGATGCCGCCCTCGAGATCGCGGTAAAGCCCTGCGAATTCCGCCGACAAACGGCTTCTGAACTCTTCGCCGAGGAGGCAACGGCCGGCGATAAAGGTCGTGAGCTCATTGAGCGCGGTCAAGAGATCAATCTCGCCTCCGCCGCCAAGACGTGTGGCGAAGCGCTCGACTTCATCGGCCATGATCCCGGCATAATTCTGCATCGCCTCGTCGCGCAGGCCGGGATGGATTAACTCGAGTTGCTGATCCATCAGCTCGGGCGCAACATCATAGGCGACACCCTTGCCGAAAATCGGGATTGTGAAGCGGTAAGCTTCGCGGAAATCGAGTACGCCATCGGAGGCGCGAAACACCGCTTCGTTGCCCCGACTCGACATCAGTGCATAGACGGTGTTCCCCAGCAGCCGGAAACGAAACAGGTCGCCGTGCAGCGCCTTGCCGTTTTGCAAGAATTCTACGGGATTCCGGTTAAAGGCCAGCGCGTGGCCGATATAAGGCAAGCCGCCGGCGACCATCGGAACCGTTTTCATCGCGACGCTTCCACTAACCGGGCCGCCGAACCGACCGGGGCGGCGATCACTCCCCGGGCCACGAACCAGTCATGGGCCTGGCGAATGGCGCGCTCGATGCTCGTGGGCCGGAAACCCAACTCGCTCTGTGCTTTGCTGATGTCGGCCTTCCGATTCATGCGTAGAATGCGTATGGCCGCGGGCGTCAACAATTGCTCGCTGTTCGGCTTGAGATACGGCAGCAGCGCACCGGCGACCTGCGCGAGGGCACCCATCAACTCCGGCGGAATGCGCAGCCGCGGAGCCGGACGCCCGGTAACCTGGGAAAACATTTGCATCAGATCGTCGAAACTCATGAACGAAGTTGCGAAAATGTATTTCTGTCCAGGCCGACCCTTGGTCATGGCAAGCAAGTGACCTTGCACAATGTCCTCGGCGGCAACGAAGGGGAAACCGCCCGGCACATAGGCGTGCAGCCGCCCTGAAGCGAAGCGGATCAGCACCTGCCCCATGCGCGACGGCTTGAAATCGTTGGGCCCGACAATCGCGGTCGACACCGCGACCACGACGGGGACCCCATCGGCGAAAGCCTTCAGACACTCGTGTTCGACGGCAGCCTTGGTGAAGCCGTACGGCAAGTGAGGCTGCAGCGGGTTGAACGGGTCATTTTCGTCGCTCGGACCGTCGTCGCGGACGCCTACAGCGCTGAACGAGCCCGTGACTACGACCTTTTCGACCCCGCTCGCTTTTGCGGCGCGCAGGACGTTGCGCGTCGCGATCACGTTTGCGTCGAAAATATCGTCGCGGTTCGCATAGGTCGTCGATACCTTGGCAGCGCAATGATAGATCTGCCGGCAGCCGCGCGCGGCCGTTTCGGCCGCTCTCGGGTCGCGCAGGTCGCCCACGAAGACATCGACGACAAGCCCTTCCACGCTCGGCCGGTCTCGCTCGGTATGCAACATGGCCCGCACCTGCTGGCCGTCGGCCAACAGCCTTCGCAGCAGGTTCGCACCAAGATGTCCGCCAGCGCCGGTGACCAGGATCATGGTGGTGTGCCCTACTTGGCGCGCATCGCGAAACTGAGCTGGCGCATGACAACGCCGGTAACACCCGCCATCAGCCGCAAGCCGGCGCCGACGCGGCCGATTGACCAGCCAGCCGACTTCGCCGCGATACCATGCCGAACGACGACGAGGATTTCGCGCAACGCGGAGAGCAGGCGAACGTCGCTCATAGCCAAGATGTCCATCGAAGCCCGCCGGCCGCGCGCGTCACGCAGCCAATATCGGATGAGCCCCGCACGTATCAGCTGATGCTCAGGCCTTGTCCCGCTGAAGGCATCGTGCAGCGCGGATGCCACCAGCAGACGCGTACGCTGCGGAAGTCTCCGGCCTCGTCCATATCGCGACAATGCCGCGCCGATGTTGTCGCCAGCCGCGCGCAAAGCGTTGCGAAGTCGCAGAGCATCGTTCACGCTGATGGTCATTCCGGTCGCGGTGAGCGGATGACAGCTGCCTCCGGCGTCGCCCACCAGCACGACGCCATTGCGCGCGGCGGTTTCAACGACCACATCGGCGCTGACAAATCGCAAACCCCGCTGCTCCGCCACCGCCGCCTCGATCTCGGTGCGTAGCCTGGGATAGGCAATGGCAGAGATGACTTTGCTACGATGTTGTTCGGGGGGAATGTTCGACTGCGAAATCGGCTGATCGAAAAGGACGCGAGCGCGGCCGCCCCCAATTTCATATACCAGCAATGGCGCGCTGCCGCCGATGAAGACGTGACCGAATCCGCGGGCCGGCAGGTTTGCGTCGCTAATTACATATCCTGTGACCGCGGAGACCGGCCGACGCCAGTGCGAAATGCCGGCCAAAGCGCGCACAGCACTCGAGGCGCCGTCGGCGCCGACGACCAATCGGCAATTGACCGTTAAGATGCTGCCGGCGTGCTGGATGCGAACTCGCGTCGGCATCCGGCCGGCTTCGACTCCGACCACGCGGCCACCCTTGAGCATTTCGGCATGGCCGAGCCGGGCAGCGGCCCTCTGCAGGCTTGCGCGGATGCGTGCGTGAGCGAGGGCGATCGCAGTTCCATACGCCCCTCGCTGCGAATAAGGAAGTGCAATGTTTGCCCAGCCTTCGTCTCGTCCGGGCAATGCAATGAACCCCGCGATCGAGGCGGCTCCTTCGGAGGCGACTTCCGAGAACAGGCCGAGCTCACGCAGCGCCATCACCCCGGTCGGATGAATCAATTCGCCGCCAAGGCGCCGCTCATCGTGTTGACCAGGTTCGATGACGAGGACCGACCATCCGAGCTCCTTTAACGCCGCGGCGGCGGCGACTCCGGCCACGCCGGCCCCCGCGATGACCGCGTCATAATCAATGCCGGCCATGACGACGACTGCCAAACAGTGCCAAAGCCATTGTCGGGAAGTAGCTGTTGTAAAGCGCATACTCGAGCATCGCCGTGCCGAAGAAGACGCCGTTGACGCCTTCTCGCGGCCAGCCGCCGTCGCGCATCTGCCGCGTTCGGAGGTAATCGATGCCACGATCAAGCGCATTCGACGAAACGTCGTGCGCGTACATGAGCCCCAGGCATGCCCAGGCCGTACCGATAATCAAACTTGACGAATTATCCGAATATGTGCCGGTCAAGCAGCCAGAGAAGTGCTCTCCCCAACCTCCGTCGGCATGCTGGATGCTTTGCAGCCATCGACGCGCTTTCGCGAAGGCCGGATGGTCGGATGCCAATCCCGCTTCGAACAGTCCGGCAAGGGCGAAATATGTGCCGTAGATGAAGTTGATGCCCCAGAAACCAGGCCAACTCCCGTCGGCCCTCTGCTGGCCCAAGATGAATGCCACGCCTCGGTCTATCGCGGCTTGTGCATTTGTCTGCTGAGCAGAGTCGCCATTACGCTTAAGACGGCCGAGCGCGCGTATCGACGAAGCCGTGCATTCCAGATAGGAAAGCTCGGTCATGCATTGACCGAACATCTCGGATGGATTGAAATGTTCGAGAAAGCGCTGGCCCCGACGTCGTTCGTAGGTGCCAAAACCGCCGTCGGCGTTCTGGCGGCTCAGAATAAAGCCCATGGCGTCGACGAGCCGGGGCTTTGACAGTCGCTCTTTCTGTGGAATCAATCCGGGGACATCGTGACAATCAAGCAGAGCGATCACGGCTTCAGCCGCACAGTCGCTCACCGGCCACCGATGCTCCCCGTTGCTGAAACACCAACCGCCTACGATTGGGTCGCGCCCTTGAGCAGCCCCCTCGTCGAGCTCGGAGATCATCTGCATGTCGGCAAGCTTGCGGTAGGCGCGCCGCAGCCCACCCGCCTCCCGCAGCGCCGCCTCGGGGCCGCCTGCGAGCAAGGCCTGGATTGCAAAGCTCGTGTCCCAGGTCGTCGAGCGGGCGCCGGCATAACGCGTACCGTGCGTCTCATCGTCCCAGCGCCAGGTCTCTACGCCATCGAAGCTGGCCAGCGTGTCCTCGGACATCGGGGCGCGGGCGTAGAGCGCCAGTGTATTGAGCACCCCGTTAACCGGCGACAGCCCTTGATAAGCCGTTGCACGTTGCTCGAACAAAATGCGCGTTAGGCAGGCATCGAGCGCATGACGGCGAAGCGACGCGGCTCCCGGAACGTACCGCCAAACACGGCCAAGAATGGAAACGACGTCGTAGAGAAGCCGCAATCCGAACCCCGGACGCACATAGGCATCACTGGCGGCGAGGTCGTGCTTGTGACGCACGGCCTCTTCGGGTCGGACACGGCCGTACAATTCCTTTTGCAGCTCAACGGTAATCGGACCAAGATCGGCCCGAAATCCGGAGCCGATCAGATAGGCCATGCCAAGATAAATGTGGCGAGTGTGGCAATAGAAACGTAGGGGCGACACCGGCAACCATCCTGGCAACAAAAAGAGCTCGGGCGGGCACGGGTTTAGGCCACGAGGATCGAAAAGCCCGATGAAAGACAGCCAAACCTTGCCCCATTGCGGCAGGCTGAAGATGCCGCCGCTTTCGCGGGCCAGAAAGTCGCGCGCATGCACGAGCATCGGGCTATCCACCGGCTCGCCCAAAATGCGCAAGGCCACATAGACGAGTGTCGTGGCGAACCGATACGATTCCGATTCCGGATGCAAACCCCAGCCACCGTCCGGGCGGTGCGTGGCGGCGAACTGCCGCAGCAACAACCGGCGCCGTTCCGACCCAGGTTGGCGCTTGGCGATCGCATGCAGGATAACCACCTGCGCCGTAATCACCGGACACCAGACAACCTCACCTTCCCACGTCCCATCATCCGATTGAATCCCGGCGAGCGCACTGGCGGCAGCGTCCGCAATGCCTTCGGCCGGCCGCGCCATGACGTCACTCTGCAAGACGCACCTCGCGGGCGACGGGGCGCTCAGCGCCGCCATCGAGGTGGCGTTGCCACTCGTTGATCATGAGTTTTTGAAATTCGAGAACGGCCGGGTTGAGTTCGATAGCCGAGCCGCCCGCATTGAGTTCGTATGCCTTCTGCTCGGCTTCAACCATCTCGCCATCCTGCTCGAGCAGCGGCCTGATCATTAGCCTGTTTGCTGCCTGCAGCAGCGGCTTCATCAACCAGCGGGGGATCCCAATACGGGTTCCCGGAATGCGAAGCGCGTCGAAATAGAACAAGAAAAATGCCCGCGTCGTTCGTTCATCCATCGGCAGCAGGAAACACCAGTGCTTGATGCGTCCATCTGTATTCGACCATTGGTACGGATAGTCGAAACACAGCTCCATCTTGTTGACATTGACCTTCTTGCGGTCGACGAAATGCTTTGAAATGGGTCCGTCGCCGACGAGCACATCGTAGCCCAGCCGCACACGCTTATCGTCGGGCTCGCAGAACGTTAATTTGGCGTCACTGAAGGGACGGTATTTGCGGTGGAGGTGAGCATGCGTGAAATCGCTGACGTTCTCGATGATCATCGAATGATGAGCGCGCCAAGTGAAATCGAGCGGAACGCACACCCAGGCCGCGCTGCCCTCGAGTTCGGGAATTTCAGGCATCGGCGCGACTTCGGCGAGCGTGGCATCGCCAGGAAAAATCCATATCAGTCCATAGCGTATTCTCACGGGGTATGAAGTCAGCACCGATCGCGGAAGGGTCCGGCCGAATGTCTCGTGCGGAATGGCGACCACCCGACCGGCGCCGTCGTAAGTCCACCCGTGGTAGGGACAAACCAATTTGCACTCGTGCACTTCGCCGAGCGATAATTTCACTTGGCGATGCAGACAACGATTTTCGATGGCGCGAACTTGGCCGTCCTCGCCGCGGAACAATGCGATTGAACGACCCCAAAACGCCGTTTCCAGAACGGCGCCAACGTCAAGCGCCGATTCATATTCGACAGCATACCAGTGATCCGGGTGCAGGCCCGCGGCGCGCGCCTGTTGACGGCGCGTTTTGGCCTCAGGGAAAGATGGCGGCCGCGCAAATTGACTTGTCGGCATTCCCGAAGTTATTCCCCCGAACGCACACGGATCCGGCTCGTTTGACGCTTTTGCCGGGCGCGACATTTGCCGTCGCGATCCGAACGGTGTCCGGCACACGATACTTTGATAAACTTTCGGCTATTCGGCAAAAAATCATATCTATGAATACCGCATATTGACGCTCTGAATATAACGAGCGCGATCGGAAGAGTTCTGTCTCGCCTATACCGAAAGGAACCGAACACGCCAATCATTAAGACACGCGCGCCATTGATCCGCGCCGATCATGCGCGCTACTATTCACCAAGGTGAGGATCACGCATATGTGGCCGCGCAAATTTGGTAAGCGCGCAATACCTTTGGGGACAGGCGCGGCGTTGGTCAGCGTTCTTGCCGCCATATTGGTCTTTTGGAACACAGGCGAAAGCCCCGCCCCTTCTGTTCACGCGCAAACCAATGCGCCCCCGACCGACATGAACGTCGCCGCCCTCGGTCGCATCGAGCCGCAAAGCGAAGTCATCAATATCGGGTCTGGCATAACCGATCGTCTGGAAAGTCTCCTTGTCCATCGCGGCGATCTCGTCGCGAAAGGTCAGATCCTCGGTTATCTGCAGACCTATGCGCAGGAAGCAGCGCAACGAAACCAGATCGCAGCACAGCTCAAAGATGCTAAGGAAAAACTTGCGACCACGGTTTCCCTCGACCGCATTCGAATCGCAAATTCAAAAAACAAACTCAAAACGATAAACGACGTCTCGCCGCTGAAGATCGAATACCAGGAGGCAACCATCAAAGGGCTCGACGCCGCCCTCAAGAACGACCGCGCCACGATGGAAGCTTACTCCAAGCTGCTTAGCGTCAGCGCGAGCTCACAGCGCAAATACGACGACCAGGAGACCCTCGTGCGTCGGGACCAAGCCGCGCTCCGCGCCGCCAAGGCGAGACTTGCCGAGATCAAGCAGCAATTCGATGCCGACCGAGCCGATGCCGAACTGCAAATTCAGCTCCAATCTGCAGCCATGAAGCGTGATGAGGCGGACTTTGCGATCGGTCCTCTGACTGAACAGCTTGCCCTGCAGGATGTACGCGTCCGGCGCGCCACTATTTACGCCCCGATCGCCGGTCGCATCCTCAACATTTTCGCTCGGCCAGGCGAACTGGTCGGTTCCTCTCCGCTGCTTGCAATGGGCGATACCACGAAAATGCGCGTTGTAGCGGAAGTCTATGAGACGGACATTGGAAGGGTCAAAATCGGCCAGATTGCGCGGATCACCAGCCCGACCCTGAAGACCCCGATCATGGGACGCGTCGTCGAGATCGGCTGGATGATCTACAAAAACGACGTACTCAACGTCGATCCCGCGGCCCGCGCCGATGCTCGCGTCGTACAGGTTCGCATACAACTTGACGACGCTAAGCGCACGCAACGTCTCACCAACCATACGGTCGATGTTCTGATTTACACCGACTTCGCGAATGCGAAGGTTTCGCGCGCGACCGCCAACCAATGATTCACGTCGCTTGGCGCATTCTGACCCATGAAATCGGCCGCAGCGCCCTGGCCGTCGGCGGCATTTTCATCGCCATCTTGATGATCTTCCTGCAACTCGGATTTTTCGCATCCGTCCCCTCGGGCGGCCTCATGATCTACGACCGCATGATTTTCGATATCATGCTCACGTCGAGCAATTACGTTTTTCAGGGACAGTCCTATGATTTTCCGCGCGCGCGCCTATTTCAGACGCTGGCCGATCCTGACGTAGCATCGGTCGCGCCTGTCTATCAGGGCGCCGTACAATGGATTAACCCGGCAGAGCACGAAAGTCATGACATCTTCGTGATCGGGTTCCGGCTTCGCGACGATGTCTTCGATGCGCCTGATCTGACCCGGCAAAAAAATGTCCTGAAGCATTACGATACCGTGGTGGTGGACAACTCCACCTATCCGATGTTCGGCAAGCTGAAAGCTGGCCGCGTCACCGAGATGGGCGGCCGCCAAGTCACTATCGGAGGGGTATACACGCTAGGCATCGGGTTTCTCGGCCTTGGCGTAGTGATGACCAGCGACCAAAATTTCCTGCGTCTGATGCCGAACCAACCGCTCAACGAGGTGAATCTCGGCCTCGTGCGGGTCAAGCCCGGGGTCGACCCGAACAAGGTCGCACGCGACCTCCGTTCCATCATGCCGAGCGACACGCGCGTCTTCACCCGTCCGGAATTGGAGAAATACGAAACCGCATATTGGACCACCCGAACATCGACCGGCATCATTTTCGGCTTCGGTGTCGCCGTCGCCGTGATCGTCGGCATGGTCATTCTATATCAGACGCTGGCTACCCAAGTGTCCAGACAGCTCCCGCAATATGCCACCCTTAAGGCGATGGGCTACACGGACCGCTATTTAAGCGGGATCGTGGTCTGCCTTGCGCTGCTGATGGCAGCGATTGCGTTCGCTCCCGCCTTCGGCGCCGCCATTGCCATATACAAGGTGGTTCACAATGCGACCAAACTTCCAATCTCCATGACCGAAATTCGGATCGCAACGGTGTCGGTGCTGACGCTAGCGATGTCGGCGGCCTCCGCGCTCTATTCCGTGCGCGCGTTGCGGCGCGCGGATCCGGTCGAATTGTTCTAAGGACAGTATGATCTTGGACAAGAGCAATACAGGGGCAATTGGACTAGCAGCTGTGCCACTGGCGCGGCGCAATATCCTGGCCGATAGGTCGCGCCTGCTGCGCTCGGCAAGCGGCATCACCTTTGCCGTCTTCTTGATGCTGGTGCAGCTTGGCTTCCGTGCCGCGTTCATCGATAGCACGCTTGATGTCATCCGGAAATTCGATGCCGATATCGTCATCACGAGTTCGGTCAAATATCAACTCAGTAAAGAGGCTCCCTTCTCGCGGCGCCAATTATACGAAGCGCGTGGGGTGCCCGGCGTCGAGTGGGCACGCCCGGTCTATGCGGAGTGGTCGCGTTCGACCTGGCAAAATGAACAGACCGGACACCGCTACCGGATCCAAGTCTTTGGATTCGACCCGGATCGACCGGTGTTCCTCATCCCGGCGGTAAACGCCAAGCTCACCGAGCTACGCCGACCCGATACGGTCATGATGGACGATCGCTCGCGGACGTTCCTGGGCTCGGATCGGGTGGGCCTCGAAAGCGAACTCGCCCGCCACCGCGTCACAGTTATCGGGCGTTTCGAGCTGGGGCCCGATTTTTTTACCGATGGCACCTTAATCACCAGCGATCGCAATTTCGAAAAATGGTTCGCCTATGGAGCAAAGGGGCCTACGACCCGCGACAGCGACCTAACTGACCTTCCCGACATCGAGTTCGGTTTTGTCAAAGTACTTCCCGGTCATGACGTCGCCGCAGTTCAACGCGATTTGCGCGCGGCGTTGCCTTCGAATGTGAAGGTTTTGACACGCGTGCAATTGATCGACCAGGAGCGGCGTTGGCAGGGGCGCTTTTCAGGCGTCGGGCCAATTTTCGGGCTTGGTGTCTTCATAGGCTTTGCGGTCGGCATCATGATCTCGTATCAGATCCTGTATAACGATATTTTCGACCAGCTGCCGCAATACGCCACCTTAAAAGCCATGGGCTACGGCAATGGCTACCTCGTAAAAACCGTGCTGCAACAGGCGGCCTTTTATGGCCTCGTCGGATATATTCCCGCGCTACTGATGTGCACGGTATTGTTCAAAATACTGGGTGACATTGTATTGTTGCCAATGCAGATGTCACCGCAGCTCATTGCTGTAAGCTTTTCGCTGACTTTGGGAATGTGCATTATCTCGGCGCTCATCGCTGTAAGGCGCGTGATGCAAGCCGATCCGGCGGAGGTGTTCTGATGAGCGGAACGCCGGCCCCCAGCTCCACGTGCGTCGTTCGCGTCGAAGGCCTCAACCACTATTTCGGCGAGGGCGAATCGCGCAATCAAGTCCTGTTCAATAACTCAATCAATATTGGTCCCGGCGAGCTCGTTATCATGACTGGCCCGTCCGGCTCGGGCAAAACCACACTGCTCACGCTCGTCGGTGCACTACGGTCAGTTCAGGAGGGCCATGTCGAGATCCTGGGAAGCAGCCTCATGGGGCGCCCGAGCCACGAACTCGTCGCACTTCGGCGCAACGTCGGCTTTATTTTCCAAATGCACAATTTGTTCGATTCGCTTTCCGTTTACGAAAACGTGAAAATGGCCATGCAACTGGGCGCTATTCCCGCGCGCGAAATGCGCCAGCGCGGCGTCACCATTCTTGAACGGCTTGGCCTTGGCCATCGTGTCGACTATAGCCCGAAAGCCTTGTCGGGCGGACAGCGCCAGCGCGTCGCCGTCGCGCGCGCGCTCGTCAACCGGCCCAGACTCGTCTTTGCCGACGAGCCGACCGCCGCCCTGGACAAAGAAGCCAGTAAAACGGTGGTCACATTTCTGAAGGAGCTGGCGACGCAAGACGGAGCCAGCATCATGATGGTAACGCACGACAATCGGATTCTCGAATTCGCTGACCGAATTGTGAACATGGTGGACGGCAATATCGTGTCGGACGTTGTTTTGCGTGACTCCGTCGAAATATGTGGGTTTTTGAAGACGGTCGATGTTTTCAAGAACCTGACACCGACGGAAATTACCAACGTCGCGGAGCAAATGAAAAGACGGCGTTATCGCGAAAATGAGACAATCATCCGGCAAGGCGAAATTGGAGAAGAATTTTACCTCGTCGCCAGCGGAAATGTTGGGATCATGGTTCAGAAGCCTGGGCATACCCAGACTGACCGCATTGCCACGCTCGGCCGCGGCGATTTTTTCGGGGAGCGCGCCCTCATAACCGGCGAGCCGCGGAATGCAACGGTGATCGCAGACGGCGACGTCGAGGCTTTCGTTCTTGGCAAGCCGGCTTTTCAGGCTGCACTCGATAGGTCGGCAAGCTTCAAAGATCAGTTGGTGAACGCCTATTTTCAGAGGCAGTAGTCCTTCTCTTAGAAATCGGCGTTCGCGGCGGATCGCAGAAATGGAGGATAGTATCGTGCCACCAATTTCACAGGAGCGACGCAACATACTGTGCGTGGCGCCGGCCTTCAGTCCTTCGTTCGGCACTTTCGAATACTCCTATCCGATCCACGGCACGGCGCGCGCTTGCATGCCGCCGCTAGGATTGCTGACCATTGCGGAATACCTGCCCAAAAAATGGCAACTGCGCTTCGTCGACGAGAACGTCCAACCTATGCGCGACACCGACCTCGAGTGGGCAGACGCGGTGCTTATCAGCGGCATGCATGTACAACGCGAGCACATCCTTCGCATTAACGAGCGCGCCCATGCATTCGGCAAGACGACGGTCCTCGGTGGCCCCTCGGTTTCCGGCTGCCCAGAATATTACCCCGAGGTCGACTACCTCCACCTCGGCGAACTGGGCGACGCGACCGATGAGCTGATCCGTATATTGGACGCCGATCCGTCAAGGCCGCAAAGTCAGATCCGGTTCGAGACTTCGGAACGGCTACCGCTCACCGATTTTCCTATTCCCGCCTTCCACCTTGTACCATTGCACCGATATCTGCTCGGCGCGCTGCAATTCTCCAGCGGATGTCCTTATCGCTGCGAATTCTGCGACATACCGGCTCTATATGGCCGCAATGCTCGGCTGAAGGCGCCCGAACAAATTGTTGCCGAACTCGACTCAATGCTGCGGCAAGGCATTTACGGGCCGGTCTATTTCGTCGACGACAACTTCATCGCAAACCGGAGAGCCGCCAAGGAACTGCTGCCGCATCTGGTGGAATGGCAGAAGCGAAACGGTTATCCTTTTCAATTTTCCTGCGAAGCTACTCTGAACATCGCCAAATATCCCGAGATTCTGGCGATGATGAGGGATGCCTATTTCATTACCGTGTTTTGTGGGATTGAAACGCCCGAACTTCATGCTCTGCATGCGATGCGCAAGGAGCAGAACGCCGACATACCCATTCTCGAGGCCGTTAAGACCATCAACAGCTACGGGATGGAAATCGTCTCCGGTATCATCCTCGGGCTGGATACCGACACCCCCGATAGCGCCAGGCAAATCATTGAATTCATCAAAGATTCCAACATCCCGATGCTGACGATCAACATGTTGCAGGCGCTTCCACGCACACCGCTGTTCGATCGCCTTAAGAAAGAAAATCGCATCGTCGATGACGCAAGCCGCGACTCGAACATCGAGTTCGTGATGCCCTATCAACAAGTTGTAAACATGTGGAAGGAGACGATTGCGGCCGCTTACGATCCCGATGAACTTTATCGCCGATTTGCGTATAATTGCGAACACACGTTTTCAAAGCGAATTGAACGCGTTTTTAGTAAGGAGCGCACTTCTTGGGCTAATATTCGTCGAGGCCTCCGCATCATGAAAAACTTGCTGTTGCGGGTAGGTATTGGCTCGGATTACCGACGGGTGTTCTGGCGCTTCGCACTGCCGCTGTTGCGCGCTGGCCGAATTGAGGACGTCGCCCATGTCGGACTGGTAGCGCATCATTTGATCTGGTTTGCGCGCGAAGCCTTGAAGGACGAGCAGGCGGCCTCGCTCTATTCGCACCACACCCGATCCAAGCGGACAATTGGGTCCGCCGCAAAGGCCGCGTAGGCAGCACTTATTTCATTCACGGGCAACTTCATTGGGGCTACTAAATGGTGTGTGAGAGAGAGCTCCCTCCTTTGCCCAATGGCTGGTTCGCGGTTGCCTGGGCGAACGATCTCAGGGCGGGTCAAGTAAAGCCCCTCCGCTTCGCCGGGCGGGATCTCGTCATGTTCCGCGCCAGCGACGGATCTATCGGAGTCTTCGATGCATATTGTCCCCACCTGGGAACGCATCTTGGCTTCGGCGGTCGGGTCGAAGCCGATCGAATTGTCTGCCCGTTTCACCACTGGGAATTTGATACCAACGGGATTTGTCAAAAAATTCCGCACACACAAAAAATTCCGGCGAAGGCGGTGCTCCAGAAGTGGCAGGTGCGGGAAGTCAACAAGGTCATTCAAATCTATCATCATGCTGCGGACCGCCCTCCGAGCCGCGAGCCGGTAACGTTCGCGCTGCTCAACGATGACAGCTGGTCACTTTGCGGCCGCAACCAATATCGTCTGCAAAGCCACCCACAGGAGCTTAGCGAAAATGGCGCGGACGAAGTGCATCTGCGAACCGTGCACGGAAATGCCGTGGTCGGCTCCCAACTCGTGGAAAACAAGCATGAATTCGCCACTTATTTCGACTTGGTGCCAATGTTGGGAAATCGTCGGCTGCCAATTCGGGTGTCGCTCGACATTCATATCCATGAACTTGGCTACATGACTATTGGCACACGCATAGGGCGGCACTTGGCTTTTCACATCGTCCAGTACGCCACACCCGTAGAACGAGACGCCGTCGATATTCGTCATTTATATCTCGTAAAAAGAGGACGCGGCTTACGAGGATTGGCACTTTGGCCAATTTCACGCATTTTGCTCGGACTTGCTCTTGTCAACGCGGCGAGTGACAAGCCAATTTGGAATCACAAGACATTCCACGCGATGCCCGTCTTAAGCGAGGGCGAGGGCATGCTTGGCCGCTTTCGGCGCTGGGCCCGGCAATTTTATCAAGAAACGGAAGGAAAGCACGACCTAAGAGCCGATAGTGCTCGAATGCGCGGCTAATCGCCGATTGATCAATAATCTCCACCTGTGCTTCGCGCTAGCAGGAGGAGAAACGGTAGTCGGCAGCTAATCGATGCCGTCTATAAGTTCGGTCTGAAAAAATGCCTCCCAGAGAAGATCTCGACCACCGGTCGGAGGTCCAGAGGTATGCACCGCAGACCCTGCGCCTTTTGCAAACGGTCTTAGGCGCTAGAGAACGCGCCCGAGAAGAAGATGGCGAAGGGAGAGGAACTGGAAGCTAACCTTCTCCAGGCAACCCATCGTGGTCTAGCGCGGTCCAGCGAAAGGGAGCGCATTGGCGGAGGGAGTAGAAGACTAAACCAATTTGCCCGGCAAGCTACTGATCTTCGATACAAATCCCAGCGCGGTGTGGTTACTTGAGTGCTACGATGCGTATGACATTCGTAGTCAAACCGCAACATCTGAGAAAAAAGTGTCCTAACCCTCAGCAATCCTATACCCAATCCCAGGTTCAGTCAGGATGATGCGTGGGTCGTCAGGGTGTTCCTCGATCTTCTGCCGAAGCTGACCGATATAGACGCGCAGATATTGGGTGTCCTCGGTATGCGCGGGTCCCCACACCGCCGTGAGGATCTGCTTATGGGTAACGATGCGGCCGGCGTGCTTGGCAAGAAACGACAAAAGCTCGAATTCCTTTGGCGTGAGCTTGAGCTCGGATCCCGCGCGGGTCGTACGGTGACGTACGGCATCGACTTCGAGATTGCCGACCCGCAAAACTGGGATTTCCGCCTTGCGCTGCATGCGGTGACGCAACGCGGTTCGCATTCGCGCCAACAATTCTCCAATATTGAACGGCTTGTTGACGTAATCGTCGGCGCCGAGGTCAAACGCCTCGATCTTTTCGGTCTCGCGTTCACGCGCCGATAGCACGATGATCGGCAGGTCCGACCATTCGCGGACACGCTTGATCACGTCCTTGCCATCGCCATCGGGAAGACCGAGATCGAGCAGGACGATATCGGGCGTTTCGGCGGCAATGCGCTTGACACCCTCGCCGACCGTGCCGGCGCTGGCCATCTCATAATTATTCGCCTCCAGCGCCGGCTTGAGGAAACGCAGGATCGCCGTTTCGTCGTCGATAACCAGGACGCGGATTTTGGCGGTCATGCGGGCGCTGCCTCCTGCGGGAAGATCATGATAAAGCGCGCGCCGCGGCCGTTGGCGACCGGGCTTTCCACTTTGATCGAGCCGCCATGGGCCTCCATGATGCCCTTGGTAATGGCAAGGCCGAGGCCGGTGCCTTGGCTGCCATCGGCGCGGGTTGCTCCGGCGTCGGGACCTTTGACGAATTTGTCGAATATCGTCGGCAGCACCTCGGGCGGAATGCCGGGCCCATCATCAGTGACGCTCAGCGCAATGCCATCCGGCGCGGCGGCGGCGGTCAGTGCGACGCGCGTATCGGGCGGCGTGTGCACTATCGCGTTGCTGACCACGTTTGAAATCGCCCGCTCGGCCAGGGTGGCGTCCGCCCGCCCGAGTGGAAGATCGGTTGGCAAATCGACCGTAATGTGCTGGCGTGCACCATGCCGGCGTACCGCGCTGACGACGCGCTCAACTACTTCTCGCAGGTCGATCCAGTCGCGGCGCAATTCAAGCGCGCCGGCATCGATGCGAGTAATCGCGAGCAGGTTACGGACCATTTCGTCGAGGTCCTCGGCTTCCTTCTTGATTTGGCCAAGCAGGTCCTTCTTGGTCGCAGCATCGAGTTTATCGCCATACTCGATCAGGCTTGTAGCCGAACCAAGGATCGACGAGAGCGGCGTTCGGAAGTCGTGCGATACCGAGGCGAGCAAGGTGTTGCGGACCCGTTCGGTTTCGGTCGCAGTCCTAGCGCTCACCATGTCGCGCGCCAGTGAGGCGCGCTCCAGCGCTGCCGCAGCTTGTTCGGAAAGGGCGTCGAGCAGCGCGCGCGCTTCCGAATCGAGCGACGACGCGTTCGCCGCTTCGGCGAGGCCGATCACGCCCAGGGTCTTGTCGCCGATACGCAATGGCACGAAATACCAAGGGATAATCGGCAGCGTCGCGGTGCCGGTGCCTGCCGGCTCGACGTGCGAATAGGCCCAGCGCGCCGCAGTCATAGCGGCGGCGTCGAGTGTGTCTTCCGGCGGCCACGCGGCCGTGAGCTGGAGGTCGCCGTCGCGGGCCAGCATAACCACCACCGCACGGCCGAGACTGGCGTGAATTTCGCCAGCGGCGCCTTCCGCCACGGCATCGAGCGTGGCTAATCCGGACAGGCGCCGCGTAAATTCATAGAGCCGCCGCATGGCCCGCATTCGGCTGGCCGAAATTGTCGCCTGTTCGCGCACGCGGCCGGCGAGTGCCGAAGTAATCACCGCGACCACCAGAAAAATTGCAAGCGCCAGCAACTCGTACGGCTCGGCGATGGTGAAGGTGTAGAGCGGCGAGATGAAGAAAAAATTATATATCGCAAATGACAGAGCTGATGCATAGATCGCCGGCCAGATGCCGAAGTTCACGGCAATCAGCAACACCGCCACCAGGAACAGCATGGACAGGTTCGGTATCGGCGTCAGCAAGGTTAACAATTCGCCGATTCCTAGTCCTGCAGCGATAGCAAGTGTGGCGTAGACGAAAGGCAGCGGCTCAAAGACGACCGGAGCGCGACGCCGCGGCGGCGCGGGTGGCGCCGCTTCCAGTTGCCGTGTCACCAGATGGATCGCGATATCCTGCGTACGGCGCACCAGTTCGTGGGGCAATGACCGGCGCAGCAGTTCGCTGAAGAAGCCGCCATGCGAGCGGCCGATCACGATCTGCGTGACATTCTCGAATTTGGAAAAACGGAGGAGTTCGGCCGGCAGGTCGCTGCCGGTCAATGTCTGGGTTTCGGCGCCAAGTGCCTCTGCCAGTTTCATCGCTTCATCCAGCCGTCGGCGTGCGGCATCGTCGAGATTTGTGCCTGGCCGTTCGACTGTTACCGCAAGCCACGGTGCATCCATCAGGTCGGCGAGACGTTTGGCCGTGCGCACCACGGTCGGTGAAATTGCATCGGGCCCGATACAGGCAAGAATCCGCTCACCGGCTGCCCAAGGCCCTTCGATGGCCTGCGCCTGCATGCGGGAAATGAGATCGGCATCGATGCGTTCGGCGGCGCGCCGCAATGCCAGTTCGCGCAAGGCGGTCAGGTTCTGCGGCTTGAAAAAGTTCTCGACCGCACGGGCAGCCGTGTCCTGGACGTAGACTTTTCCCTCGGCGAGACGCTTGAGCAATTCGTCAGGCGGAAAATCGACCAGCACGATCTCGTCCGCCTTGTCGAATACCGTATCGGGCACGGTCTCGCGCACACGGGCCTTAGTGATCTTCAGAACAACATCGTTGAGGCTTTCGAGGTGCTGGATGTTGAGCGTCGTCCACACGTCGATGCCGGTCGCCAGCAATTCGTCGATGTCCTGCCAGCGCTTGGGATGGCGGCTGCCGGGTACATTGGTGTGCGCGTATTCATCGACCAGCAGCAGGCCTGGCCGGCGCGCCAGCGCAGTATCGAGATCGAACTCCTTCATGACTTGGTTGCGATAGACGACCGGCTTGCGCGGCAGCACCTCGAAGCCGCCGATCAGCTGCTCGGTTTCGCGCCGGCCATGCGTTTCGACCAGTCCGGCGACGACGTCGCGGCCGCCGGCTTTTTCCGTGCGGCCATTGGTCAGCATGGCGAAGGTCTTGCCGACGCCGGGAGCTGCGCCGAGAAAAATCTTCAGATGGCCCCGCCCCTCTTTCTTGGCGAGGGTAAGCAGGGCGTCAGGCGAAGCTCTTTGCGCTTCGTCGCCGGGCATGCGGCTCCTTTACAGATGCTAATCTACGACTTCAGCCCGTCGAGCGCGAGATTGAGCTTGAGCACGTTGACCCGTGGTTCGCCCAAGAGGCCGAAGGTGCGCCCGTTGACCTGGGCTTCGACCAGGGCACGAACGCGCTCGACCGGCAGCCCGCGCGCCTTGGCAACCCGCGGCACCTGGAAGCGGGCCGCCTCCGGCGAGATATCCGGATCGAGGCCGCTGGCGGATGTGGTCACCAGATCGACCGGGACCGCCGTCGTCGGGTTCTCCTTCTTGAGCTTCTCCACGTCGCCCTTGACCCGTTCGACGAGCGCCTTGCTGGTTGGGCCCAGATTGGACCCGCCCGAATTCGCCGCATTGTAAGGCGCATCGATGGTCTTGGTCGCGTCCTTGGGATCGGGCGCGTTGGTCGCGGAAGGCCGGCCGTGGAAATACTTGTCACCGACAAATACCTGCCCGATCAGCGCCGAGCCGATCACCTTGCCGTTTCGCTCGATCAGGCTGCCCTGCGCCTGATAGGGAAAAATGACTTCCGCGATGCCGGTCATGGCCAATGGGTAGACCAGCCCGGTGATCACCGTCAGAGCGATGATCAACACAATCGCGGGACGAATTTCTTTCAGCATGACTATGTCTCCTCAAGCCAGATGCAAGGCGGTGACCGCGAGGTCGATAGCCTTGATACCGATGAAGGGCAGAATGATTCCGCCCAGTCCGTAGACCAGCAGATTGCGCCGCAACAACGCGCCGGCCCCGATCGGACGATATTTGACTCCCTTCAGCGCCAGCGGAATAAGCGCGATGATGATGAGCGCATTAAAGATAATCGCGGACAGGATCGCACTCTGCGGCGTGTGTAGTTGCATGACATTGAGCACGCCCAACTGCGGGTAGAACGCCAGGAACATCGCCGGGATGATGGCAAAATACTTGGCGACGTCATTGGCGATGGAGAAGGTCGTGAGCGCGCCGCGCGTCATCAGCAATTGCTTGCCGATCTCCACTACCTCAATCAGCTTGGTCGGATCGGAATCGAGATCGACCATGTTGCCTGCTTCGCGCGCGGCCTGTGTGCCGGTCTGCATGGCGACGCCAACGTCTGCTTGAGCAAGCGCCGGCGCGTCATTGGTACCGTCGCCGCACATGGCGATCAGCCGTCCGTTTGTTTGCTCGCTGCGGATGTAGCGCAGCTTGTCCTCGGGCGTGGCCTGAGCGATGAAATCGTCGACGCCGGCCTCCGACGCGATTGACGCCGCAGTCACCGGATTGTCACCGGTGATCATCACCGTCTTGATGCCCATGCGGCGCAAGGCAGCAAAGCGCTCCTTAACGTCCGGCTTCACCACGTCTTTCAAGTGGATGACGCCGAGGAGGCGGCCGTTTTCGACCAGCCCAAGCGGCGTGCCGCCCGACCGGGCGATCTTGTCGACGGCGGCCTGGAATGCCGGCGGAGCGGAAACGTTACCGCCCGCCTCTTTTCGGGCGAACTCAAGCACGGAGTCGATGGCGCCCTTACGCAGCCTGCGGGCTCCGATATCGACGCCTGACAGCCGTGTCATGGCGGAAAACTCGATGAAGTTCGCGTCCTGCGGCGCCACCTGGCGGCGCACATTGTATTTCTCCTGCGCCATCGTGATGATCGAACGGCCTTCGGCGGTCTCGTCGGCATCGCTGGCAAGCAGCGCGGCCTCGGCAGCCTCGCGCTCGGTCACGCCGGGAACCGGAACGATCTCGGTGGCAAGGCGATTACCGAACGTCACGGTACCGGTCTTGTCGAGCAGCAGCGTATCGACGTCGCCGGCGGCCTCGACGGCGCGGCCGGACATCGCCAGAACATTGAACCGCACCAGGCGGTCCATACCGGCAATGCCGATCGCCGAGAGCAAGGCACCGATGGTGGTCGGGATCAGCGTCACGAACAGCGCCACTAGCACCACTACAGAGATCGTGCCACCGGCATAAGCGGCATAGCTCGGAATGGACGCCGTCGCGAACACGAAAATGATGGTCAGGCCGACCAGCAGAATGTTTAACGCGATCTCGTTCGGCGTCTTTTGCCGCTCGGCGCCCTCGACTAGCTTGATCATGCGATCGAGAAACGAAGAGCCGGGCGAAGCCGTGATGCGAATGACGATCCGGTCGGAGATGACCGTTGTGCCGCCGGTCACTGCCGAGCGGTCGCCGCCCGATTCGCGGATCACCGGCGCGGATTCGCCTGTAATGGCGGCTTCGTTGACCGAAGCGATGCCCTCGATCACCTCGCCGTCGCCCGGGATGACGTCACCGGCCTCGCAGATCACGAGATCGCAGGCCTGCAGGTCCTCGGCCGGAACGCCTTCGAAAATCTCATGGTTATTCGGCATAAGGATGCGCTTGGCGCGCGTCTCGGTGCGGGTCTTGCGCAGGGTGTCGGCCTGCGCCTTGCCGCGCCCTTCCGCCACGGCTTCCGCGAAATTGGCAAACAGCACGGTGAACCACAGCCAGACGACGATCTGCAGCTCGAAGGCAACCGTTCCGGCGTGAGTTACGATGTCGCGCACCAGTAGGACCGTGGTCAGCAACGTGACGATCTCCAGCACGAACATCACCGGATTCTTCATCAGGGTACGCGGATTGAGCTTGACGAAAGCCTGGCCGATCGCGGGGACCACGATTTTCGGGTCCAAGAGCGTCGCAACCGGCATTCGCTTACGTAATTTAGAGGTTTCCATGGTCGTAACTCCGAATGAATCCGGTGCTTAGAAGACGGTGTTGGCTTGCATCGCGAGATGTTCGACGATCGGGCCGAGCGCGAGCGCCGGGAAGAACGTGAGACCGCCGACGATCAGGATCACGCCGACAAGCAGGCCGACGAACAGGCCGCCGGTAGTCGGGAACGTGCCGCTCGATGCGGGGACGATCTTCTTTTGCGCGAGTGCCCCGGCAATCGCCATGGCCGGCACGATCATCCAGAAGCGCCCGACGAACATCGCGATGGCGCCGGTGACATTGTAGAACAGGCTATTGCCGGTCAGCCCCGCGAATGCCGAGCCGTTGTTGCCGGTCTGCGACGAATAGGCATAGAGAACTTCGGTGAACCCGTGCGGCCCAGCATTGTTCATGGAGGCAACCGCCGGCGGATAGACCACCGCGACCGCCGTCCAGCCCAGGATCATCAGCGGCAGGATCAGTATGGCGAGCATCGCCATCTTCACCTCGCGCGCCTCGATCTTCTTGCCGACATATTCCGGTGTGCGGCCGACCATCAGGCCCGCAATGAACACGGTGAGCACGACGAACAGCAGCATGCCGTAGAGGCCAGCGCCGACGCCGCCGATGATGATCTCGCCGAGCTGGATGTTGATGAGCGGGATCATGCCGCCGAGCGCGGTAAACGAGTCGTGCATGGCGTTGACCGCGCCGCACGAAGCGGCGGTCGTGATCACCGCGAACAGCGCCGAGGCGACGATGCCGAAGCGGACTTCCTTGCCTTCCATGTTGCCGCCATCGATACCCAAGGCGTGCATTGCGGTCGTGCCGTTGGCTTCAGCCCAGTAGCAGACGGAGACGCCGGCGATGAATAGCGTGCCCATCGCGGCCAGAATGGCCCAGCCCTGGCGCTGGTTGCCGACCATGCGGCCGAAAACATTGGTGAGCGAGGCGCCGAGCACGAAGATCGAGATCATCTGCACGAAATTCGATAGCGCGGTCGGATTCTCGAACGGGTGCGAAGCATTCGCGTTGAAGAAGCCGCCGCCATTGGTGCCGAGCATTTTGATCGCGACTTGCGAGGCCACTGGGCCGACCGCGATGGTCTGCTTGGCGCCCTCAAGCGTCGTTGCATCGACGTAAGTGCCGAGCGTCTGCGGCATGCCCTGCCACACCAGGAATAGCGCATAGGGCACGCAAATCGGGATCAGGATGTAAAGCGTACAGCGCGTGATATCGACCCAGAAGTTTCCCACCGTCTTGGCGGATGCGCGCGCAAAGCCGCGAATGAGCGCCACGGCGAGCACGATGCCAGTTGCCGCCGAAAGGAAGTTCTGGTGCGTGAGGCCGAGCATCTGCACGAGATAGGACATCGTGCTTTCGCCGCCGTAGTTCTGCCAATTGGTGTTGGTGATGAAGCTGACCGCGGTATTGAAGGCGAGATCAGGCGCCACGGCCGATTGCTCCGCCGGATTGAACGGCAGCAAGGCCTGCATACGCATCAGGGCATAGAGGATCGCAAGGCCGCCGACGTGGAACAACAACATGGCCACCGTATAAGTGAGCCAATGCTGCTCGCGTTTCTCGTCCACGCCGCCTATGCGGTAGAGCACCGCCTCGACCGGGCGCAGCACGGCCGACAAGAAGGTGCGCTCGCCATTGAAGACGCGCGTCATGTAGCCGCCCACCAAGGGCGTGAGCGCAACGATGATCGCGCAATAAAGCAGGATTTGAATCCAGCCAATCGTGGTCATGGCATATCTCTCTTTTTGCGCTTGAGCTTTCCTGGAAAGCGGCCCCGCCTTTCGGGAACATGCGCGTCAGAAGCGTTCGGGCCGCAGCAGGGCGTAGGTGAGGTAGAGCAGCAGCCCCGCGGTCACGAGGCCGGCGAGCGAGTAATCCATCATCATGGCGCAGCCCTCAGAGGTGATCGCAGGCGACGGCGTAACCGATTGTCAGCGCAAAGAAGGCAAAGCCGATAGCCAACATGACGAGGTCGAGCATGGTCGCCCCCTTTGAAATTGTTCGATGCAATGAGCCAAATAGAGACGTCTCGATAAAGAAGCGATGCGAATTGTCGTTGCGGCACATCAAGAGGAAATAAAGATCGCGGCGGATTAGTTGCCGGAGGCCGCCCAATACCGATCTTTATGACAGGTTTGTTTGGAAGCCTTGATATCCCAATCGAATTCCTATGCGCCGGCGCCCACATAGGCGGCACGGAGGCCGATTGAGCCTCCGCAAGAACAACAAGGAGAGACCTCGATGACCGCCTTTGTGCTCGAAAACCTTGCCGCCCTGCCGACGCTGCCGCGGGGCCTGCGGAAGTTTCCGGCTCGCTTGGCGCGAGCAATCGATGCCCTTGTCAGCGCTCGCGCGGCCCGCGCCGTCCCCGAGTGGCAGATGCCGGAGGTGCAGCAGGAGATCGCGCGATGCCAGGCCTGACGCCCCCAATGTCGTGCATAGGCGCGGATTGAAAGTCCCATGATTCCGGCGTGCCGAAGCAATCAAACGGTCGGATTATCCGCTTGCATTAAGCGCCGAGCGGAGCGTGTATCGGCCTCGCACCCTGGTGGTGCGGCCTCGACCACCGGCCCCGTGACGCATCGATTGCGCGGGCTCCGCTCCCATAGGAGGGCTGCGATAGGCGCAGCGTCTCCAATAAGGAGCCCAAACCATGTCGAAGTCTGCTTCAGCCTCAAAACCGCGTTCACGAAAGCGGCCGGCCAAGGCTAAGAAAGCTCAACCGAAGGCGCCTACTCGTCACCTACTAGCATGAGGGTGCCCTGGTCGCTTAGTCTCGGGCATATAGTGCCCCCAGAAATGCGACTGGTCGCTTTCGACGTAGCCGTCGTTGGTCGCGAAATTCACCCGCACGTCGATTACGTCGCTCGGCGCGCCCGAGACGCCCGGCCGCGACCGAGCTCGGCTCCGTTTTTGTACAACGTGGCGATCACCTTCGTGGAGACCGTCGCGTTAGCCTTGAACCGCAACGAGAAGCCGAACACGTAATTCCCGGCGAACGGCGCGGTGAAATTGTTGTCGACCACGAAGCCAGTGAAATAGTTCGAGCCGTCCGGCGACACCTTTACGGTGAAGTCGTCGTCGCCGAGCAGGCCGAACAACGCGCGGGCCGAATAAGGATGCCAACGCCCTCGTCGCCGGCTTTTTTTGCCATCGCTCTAACTCGTGGAGCCGATGGTGAAAGTCAGATCGCCGGTCAGGAACTTGATGGGCGTACCCGCCGCGACCGCGAACGGCCCGCCCGGCAAAGCCTTGCTGAAAAGCAGGTTGCCGCCCGACGCCGCGTCGAAGATGCCAACATAGTCGAGGTTGGCGACTTCGCCGGCTGCCTCGCCGAAATCGACATCCGCCGAATTCGTGATCTCGTTGTCGACGCCGTCGTCGGCGATTGCGTCGAAGGTGATCGCGACGCGCCCTCCAGCATTAACGGTGTCGCTAACCTCGACTCCAGAGGCTTTCGGATTGCCGTTGAACAGCGCGACATAACAGGCGACAGGTGCCGCCGGCATCGCATTGCCGGCAAGCCACCGGCAGACCTTGTTACCGAGATAGACGCCCATGTCAGATGCCATGGTTTTCTCCTTTGGTTACCAACTCAGCACCACGACGACCTGGATCGGCGGCGCGTGGGGCTGAAATCCAATTGTGACCGGCGCCACGAGCTCAGCGTCGTCGGTGAATGCGACCGAGAGCGCCACCGCGGCGAACAGTGTCGCGCGCGCGGTCAGCACAGCCTCGTCGACGAAATCGGCCGCGAGCCGCAACGCCGCGGCGCCGACGGTCAGATAGACGGCAAGCGCCGCGCCGTCGACGAAATGCGCGGCCAGATGGAGCGGAGCCGGCAGAAACGTGATTGCCGCCGCGAATGCCGCGTCCTCGCCGAAGTCGGCGGCGAGATAGAGGGGCGGCCATAGGCCAATCATCGGCGCCAGCGTCGCGTCGTCGGCGAACGTGGCGGCCAATTCCAGCGGCGGCGGGATGATGGTGATCGCCGCCGCGAAGCCCGCATTCTCGGCGAGCGCCGCCGACTGTCTTTGCCCCTTAAAACTGAGCCATAATTGTTGTGCCAGTGGGAGGGTTTGGGTTGGCTCGGAAGCGGTATTCGGACAAAGAGTGTTTGGGGATTTTACGGCAGGTTGAGGTTGAATTGGCGGCTGGAGCTGATGTGACGACAGCTTGCCGTTCGGCCGGGATCAGCGATGCGACGCTCCGACGCGGCAAACCGGACTATCTGCGGTCCGACAACGGCCCGGAGTTCAGCTCTGCTCCATTCAAGGACTGGCATCTCCGCGTTGGGATAACCTCGATCCAGATCTATCCAGGCTCACCATGGGAGAACGGTTACAACGAACGCTTCAACAGCACCTTATGTCGGGAGATCCTGAACGCCGAATGGTTCGCCACCGCCAGGCAGGCGCAGACCGTCATCAATCAGTGGCTGCGCCGGTACAACCATGTCCGGCCGCACCATGCCCTCCGATTGCGGCCACCAGTCCCCGAAACGAGCTTAGTGAACCGCCAAATCACTGGTACAGGCCAAGGGGCTAGACACAGCCTGTAAGCTCGGATCAT
>CAVZAR010000001.1:65000-655201 GCA_963773305.1 uncultured Pseudomonadota bacterium | reverse complement strand
GCCGTGCACCAGTCGAGCAGGCGCAGCGACAGGCGGAAATTGTTCTCCATCACCGCATCGGCATCGGTGGCAGTGGTGTCGGAGATGGCGCCCATGTGGATGACGGCCTCGAGCTTGCGCCCCTCCAGCCAGGGGCCGAGCGCCGCCGGCGGCACCAGGTCGGCGATGCGGTGCTTGGCGAGGTTCTTCCATTTGGCGTCGTCGTGGCCGAGCAGGTCATTTACGGAAATTGCGGCCGCCCCTGCCTGCTCCAGGCTGGCGACCACGTTCGACCCGATGAAGCCGGCCCCGCCGGTGACTAAGAACATGAACCCCTACCCTTTTCGCGCTTTCCTTTGCCTCAGACGGGGGGCCGGCGCAAATGGCGGCCACAAAGGCCGCAAAAACAGCGCGGGACAGGGTAAATAGCGGGGCGGGATTTTCCGCCGGGCAAAGGCCGTGCGGTTGAAACGCGGTCCGGGCGGCGTCCGTCCGGCTGAAAACGCGGTAACGGGGCCCCAAGAGGGCCCAAGAGGGCATAAGAGGGCATACGGGGAGATGAGCCGGGACCAGACCAGCGCGCCGATCCTGATCGTGCCCTTCGTGTGGATCGGCGATTTCGTGCGCGTGCATTCGGTGGTGAAGCTGCTCAAGGCGCAGGATCCGGCGCGCCCGGTCGACATGGTGGCGAGCACGCTGTGCGCGCCCTTGGCCGACTACATGCCCGGCCTGCGCAAGGCGGTGATCGCCGACATCCCGCGCCGCCGGCTGGGCCTGCGCCAGCAGCGGGCGCTGGCGGCCAAGCTGAAGGCGGAGCGTTACGGGCAGGCGCTCGTCATGTCGCGCAAGTGGAAGGCGGCGCTGGCGCCCTGGCTCGCCGGCATTCCGGTCCGCACCGGCTTTATCGGCGAGCTGCGCTACGGGCTGATCAATGATCTCCGTTACGGCGAAAAGGAGCTGCCGCGCATGATCGACCAGATGGGCGCGCTGGCGCTGCCGCCGAACGCAGACTTGCCGAAGCAATGGCCGCTGCCGGAACTGAAGGTGCCGGCGCGCGCGGCCGACGCCTGGTGCAACGCGCATGGCCTCGCCGACGACGACCCGCCGATTGTCACGCTGTCGCCGGGCGCGGTCGGCGAAGGCAAGGCATGGCCGCCCGCGCGTTACGCCGCGCTCGCAAAGACGCTGGTCAAGGACGGCCTGTCGGTCTGGGTGCTGGGCGGGCCGGGCGAAAAGGAAATCGCGCGCGAGATCGTCGCCGCGGCCGGGGCGCGCGTGCGCGATCTGACCGGCGAGGATCTGCGCAACGCCATCCTGGCGCTGGCCTGCGCCGACGTATCGGTCACCAACGATTCGGGTCTCATGCACGTGTCGGCGGCGATCGGCACGCCGACCGTCGCCATCTTCGGGCCGACCAGCCCGTGGCACTGGAAGCCGCTCAACCCGGTGGCGGCGATCCTGGAGCCGCCCGGCGACGCGGCGGCGAAAAAGCGCGCGCGTGAGGTCGGCAACGCGGCGGTCGCGCACCGCCGCACCGCCGATGTGAGCGTGAAGCGGGTGCGCGACGCCGTGCGCGACGCGCTGGCAGGAGCGACATGAGCGACAAGCGTCCCGCCGCTTTTCTCGACCGCGACGGCGTGATCAATGTCGATCGCGGCTATGTCGGCACGCGCGAGCGCTTCGAATGGATGCCGGGCGCCGCCGCCGCCATCCGCCGACTGAACGAAGCGGGCTATTACGTGTTCGTCGCCTCCAACCAGTCGGGCGTGGCGCGCGGCCTGTTCACGGAAGATGAGATGCGCGCACTCGACCGATGGATGCGCGCGGAGCTCGCGAGCAAAGGCGCGCACATCGACGATGCCCGCTACTGCCCTTATCTGGCCGACGCCAAGGTCGCGGCCTTCCGCCAGGACAGCGACTGGCGCAAGCCCAGGCCGGGCATGATCCTCGACCTTCTGCGGCATTGGCCGGTCGACACCGCGCGCAGCTTCCTGATCGGCGACAAGGAGCGCGACATGCGAGCCGCCGCCGCCGCGGGCATTACCGGCCACCTGTTCCCGGGCGGCGACCTGGCGGCTTTCGTCGAAAAATGCCTGGAAAAGGCGCGCAAAACCTGACATCACCCCGGCGCGTTAACGACCGGCGGGGCGAAGCCTGACGCGCGCGCCGGTTTCGTGCTATCAAACGGGCGTTTCCGCCAGGACTTTCGGGGCACCAAGGACATCCGGAGCATATGGCCAATCCGCAGCCGACGCCGGCAGACAACGAGCGCGCCGAGAACATCATCGGTTCGGCGCTGCGCACGCTCGACGCCGAGGGCGGCGGCATCGACGCGCTGAAGGCCGCGCTGCGCGACGGCCTGAGCGCCGACTTCGTCGCGGCCATCGACCTGATCGGCGCCGCGCGCGGCCGCGTGATCGTCACCGGCATGGGCAAGTCCGGCCATGTCGCGCGCAAGATCGCCTCGACGCTCGCCTCCACCGGCACGCCGGCGCTCTATGTGCACCCGGCCGAGGCGAGCCACGGCGACCTCGGCATGATCGCGAAGGACGACGTGATCGTCGCGCTGTCGTGGTCGGGCGAAACTTCCGAACTGAAGAACCTCACCGACTATTCGCAGCGCCACCGCATCGGCCTGATCGCCATGACCGCCAATGCGGCTTCGACCCTCGCCAAGGCCGCCGACGTGGTGCTGACGCTGCCGCAGGCGCGCGAGGCCTGCCCGCACAATCTGGCGCCGACCACCTCGGCGCTGATGCAGCTCGCGCTCGGCGACGCGCTGGCGATCGCGCTGCTGGAAAGCCGCGGCTTCACCGCGATCGATTTCGGCATGCTGCATCCCGGCGGCAAGCTCGGCGTGCTGCTCAAGACGGTCGGCGAGTTCATGCATTCGGGCGAGACGGTGCCGCTCAAGCCGCTCGGCACGCGCATGGCGGACGCGCTGATCGAGATGACCGCCAAGGGCTTCGGCTGCGTCGGCATCACCGACGCGCGCGGGGCGCTCGCCGGCATCATCACCGACGGCGACCTGCGCCGGCACATGAGCAATCAATTGATCGACGCCAAAGTCGACGCGGTGATGACGCGCGCGCCGAAGACGGTGCGGCCGGATCAGCTGATGAGCGAGACGCTGGAGCTGCTCAACAGCAGCAAGGTCACCGCGCTGTTCGTGGTGGATGGCGGCAAGCCGGTCGGCATCATCCACGTGCACGATTTGTTGCGTGCGGGGGCGGCGTAAGACGCACCCTCCGCTCATTCCCGCGCAAGCGGGAATCCAGCGCCGCAACTCAAAGCAAGTAGCCCGGCTCCCGGGGCGGCCTATCAATCGTTCCCGGGTTACGCGGCGCCTGTCATCGGGCCGGCCACTTCGGCCGGACCCTTTGGCGCTACCCGGGCTACGAGCTGGGTCCCGCTTTCGCGGGGACGAGCGGGTTGCACGTTTGCGCGAAAGAGCAAACCGCCCTAACCCGGCGGCGTCACCACGCGCTCGATCCGGCGGTCGGGCACCAGCCACACCAGCGCGACCAGGATGTAGATCGCCGCGGCGATCCAGTGATTGATGAAGCAAAGCGCGATCGCGACGGCATAGGCGACGATCGAGAGCTTGCCCTTCAGATCGCGGCCGACCGCCCGCGCCAACAGCGAATCCTTGCCTTCTTCGTTGACGATCGTGACGGTGAGGATGGTGTAGGCGATGGCCGCCATCAGCAGCACGCCGCCGTAGAGCGCCGTCGGCACGCGCGCAAAATGATTCTCGCCCATCCAGCCGGTGACGAACGGAAACAGCGACAGCCAGAACAGCAGATGCAGGTTGGCCCACAGCACGCCGCCGGTCACGCGCTTCACGGCGTGCAGCATGTGGTGATGGTTGTTCCAGTAGATGCCGAGATAGACGAAGCTCAGTACGTACGTGAGAAAGGCAGGGAGCAGCGGTCGCAGCGCGCTCAGGTCTTCGCCATGCGGCACCTTCAGCTCCAGCACCATGATGGTGATGATGATGGCCAGCACGGCATCGCTGAACGCTTCGAGCCTGGATTTCGGCATCGCCCTATCCCGTATTCCGCGGCGCGTGAACAGTAGAGAGCGGCCAGGCGGCCGGCAACCGCGCTGGGCCGGTAGCGGCTTAGAAGAATCATCCGCTCATTCCCACGCAAGCGGGAATCCAGCGCGGCAAATCAAACTATTACCGTGGTATCCCTGGGTCCCCGCTTTCGCGGGGACGAACGGTCAAGGTGCAATCCGCTCCACCGCCGCCTGCACGTCGTCCACCGACGGCATGGCGCCCTCCCCGCCGAGCACGGCGATCGGCCCCGAACCGACCGGGCCGGTAAGGCCGGGCTTGGAGCCGGTGAAGATCGCCACCAGCGGCACGCCGAAGGCGGCGGCGAGATGCATGAGGCCGGTATCGACGCCGACGACCAGTTGCGCGCCGGCGATCAGGCCGGCAACCGCGTCGAGCGGCGCGCGCGCGGGGATGCGCGCGGCGGCGCCCACGCCTTGCGCGATGCGCTCGCTCCGCGCGCGCTCCTCCACGGTGCCCCAGGGCAGCGCCGGCGCGAGCCCGCGCGCGGCGATCGCACGGCCGAGCGCGATCCAGTTCCGCTCCGGCCATTGCTTGCCCGGTCGGGCGGTCGCATGCAGCAACACGGCATACGGCGCGCCGGCCCGCGCAAAGCGCGCGCGGTCGAGGCCGTAGTCGGGCGCGCCGTGCGGCACGTAGCGCAGCGCCAGCCCGCTCAGCATGCGGTTGCGCGTGACGGCGTGCAGCTCGCGGCTGACGCGATGGCGCACGTCGTAGAACAGCGAGGCGAGCGGCTCGCGGATGCTGGCGCGGTCGTAGCCGTGGCGGCGCCCGCGCGCCATGCGGGCGATGACGGCGGAGCGCAAGAGCCCCTGGCTGTCGACGATCCGGTCGTAGGCGCGACCGTGGATGGCGGCGACGCTGCGCGCGATCTCGATCAGCGTGCCGGGCGCGTAAAGCGATTTGCGCCAGCGCCGCCAGGCGACCGGCACCACCTCCCCGACCGCCGGATGCAGGCGCACCAGCGGCGCGAAGGCCTCCTCGACCAGCCAGGAAAAGCGCGCGTCGGGGCGCGCCCGGCTCGCCTCGGTCAGCGCCGGCATGTGGTGGATCACATCGCCGAGGGAGGAGGTCTTGATGAAAAGAATATCGGTCATGTCGCCTTGTCGGGCATTCCTATAGCGGGCATGGTCGCCCCCCGCCAATAACCATTCGTTAAGTTTGTCGGGGCTTTCGCCGCCCCGCGCGGCGGCATCCTAACCTGTCGTTTGGCGCCCGCCGGCTTTAATGGCGCAAAAGACGCTTTGCAGGGGCAGCCCATGACGATCCTGGTGACCGGCGGCGCCGGCTATATCGGCAGCCACATGGTGCACGCGCTCAACGACGCCGGCGAGCGCGTCGTCGTGCTCGACAATCTGTCGACCGGATTTCGCTTCCTGCTGCCGCCAGCCGTGCCGCTGGTGATTGGCTCGACCGGCGATGCCGAGCTGGTGACCAGCGTCATCCGCCGCCATAACGTCGACGCCATCGTCCATTTCGCCGCGTCCATCGTGGTGCCGGAATCGATCGCCGATCCGCTCGCCTATTACCGCAACAACACGATGAACACCGGCCTGCTCGTCGGCGCGGCCGTCGAAGCGGGCGTCAAGCAGCTGATCTTCTCTTCGACCGCGGCGGTCTACGGCAATCCGCAAGCCGTGCCGGTGCGCGAGGACGCGACGACCGCGCCGATCTCGCCTTACGGTTCGTCCAAGCTGATGTCGGAAATCATGCTGCACGACGCGGCCAAGGCCTACGGGTTGCGCTTCGTGGCGCTGCGCTATTTCAACGTGGCCGGCGCCGACCCGCAGCAGCGCACCGGACAGTCGACGCCGCAGGCCACGCATCTGATCAAGGTCGCCTGCGAAGCGGCCCTCGGCAAGCGCCAGAAGCTCGACGTGTTCGGCACCGACTATCCGACGCCGGACGGCACCTGCATCCGCGACTATATCCATGTCAGCGATCTGGTGGACGCGCACGCGGCGGCGCTCGGCTTCCTGCGGCGCGGCGGGCAGAGCGCGACCTTCAATTGCGGCTACGGGCGCGGCGCTTCCGTGCTCGACGTGATCGCCTCGGTGAAGAAGGTGAGCGGGGTCGATTTCCCGGTCGAGATCCAAGGGCGCCGGCCTGGCGACCCGGCCAGCCTGGTGGCCGACGTCGCCCGCATCCGCGCGGCGCTCGACTGGCGGCCGCGCTTTGCCGACCTCGACACCATCGTCGCCCATGCGCTGGCCTGGGAAGAGCAACTGGGCAAGCGCCGCAGCGCGGCCTCCTGATCGCGGCGGAACCGACGGCAGACCGGCAGTTTAGAGCGGTTTTGGCTTGAAATTTACCGCGCCGGCAGGCTAGGAAGCCCGCGCGCTCTCGAAACGTGCCATAGTCGAGCCCGACAGAGGGCGAATGAACGAACATATCCTGCCGACATCCGAAGACGGCCGTTACGGCGCCTATGCGCTGGTGCGCCGCCTGCTCATCGAGCAGGGCATGCCGCACTGGCGCCGCTACCTGATCGCCTTCGTCCTGATGGCGATCGCGGCCGGCGGCACCGCGTTCAGTGCCTATCTGATCGGCACGGTCGTCAACGAAGCCTATATCAGCCGCAATTTCCCCGGCATCGTGTTGCTCGGCGGACTGACGGTGGCGCTGTTCGCCACCAAGGGCGTGGCGACCTACGGCTTCAGCGTGATCCTCGCGCGCATCGGCAACCGCATCGTCGCGGACAATCAGCGCGCGGTGTTCGCCAAGCTGCTCAACGAAGGGATCGGCTTCTTCTCCGACCGGCATTCGACCGAGTTCATCGCGCGGCTGACCGCCGGCGCGCAGTCGGCGACCCAGGTGGTCAACCTGTTGATCACCTCGGTCGGGCGCGATTTCTTCTCGCTGGTCGGCCTCGTCATCGTGATGGTGGTGCAGGACCCGGTGATGTCGTTCTTCTCGTTCGTGGTGGCGCCGCCGGCCTTTTTCGTGCTGCGCAAGATGGTCCGCCGCATCTATTCGATCGCGCGCACCCAGTTCCATGGCAACACGCAGATCATCGAGACGCTGCAGGAGACGCTGCAGGGCATCCGCATCGTCAAGGCGTTCACGCTGGAAGACATCATGCGCGAGCGCTTCGACCGCAACGTGGCCGCGGTCGAGCACGAGGCCAACAAGATGGCGCGCGTGTCCAAACGCGCGAGCCCGCTGATGGAGACGCTGGGCGGCTGCGCGATCGCGCTGGCGCTCATCTATGCCGGCTACCGCGTGGTGGTGACCGGCGCGACGCCGGGCGAATTCTTCTCCTTCGTCACGGCTTTCCTGCTGGCCTACGAGCCGGCCAAGCGGCTGGCGCGGCTCAATCTCGAGCTCAACAACGCGCTGGTCGGCGTGCGCATCCTGTTCGAGGTGATCGACTCGCCGCCGACCGAGGCGTCCGACGACCAAAAGCCCGCGCTGACCGTCAAGACGCCGAGCATCGATTTCGACGACGTGCATTTCGCTTATCGCAGCGACGAATCCGTGCTGCGCGGCATGACGTTCAAGGCGGAGGCCGGCAAGCTGACCGCGCTGGTCGGGCCGTCCGGCGGCGGCAAGTCGACCGTGTTCAACTTGATCATGCGCTTCTACGAGCCCGAGCACGGCAGGATCGAGATCGGCGGCCAGGACATCGGCCAGGTGTCGCGGCGGTCCTTGCGCGAGCATATCGCCTATGTCGGGCAGGATGTGTTCCTGTTCCGCGGCACCATCCGCGACAACATCGCCTTCGGCAGGCCGGGCGCGAGCGAGGACGAGATCGTGGCCGCCGCCAAGGGCGCCTATGCGCACGACTTCATCATGACGTTCCCGCGCGGCTACGATACGCAGGTCGGCGAGCACGGCTTGCAGCTTTCCGGCGGCCAGCGCCAGCGTATCGCGATCGCCCGCGCGCTGATCAAGAACGCGCCGATCATCCTGCTCGACGAGGCGACCGCCGCGCTCGATTCGGAGTTCGAATTGCAGGTGCGCGAGGCCATGGACCATCTGTTCCAGGGCCGCACCACGCTCGCCATCGCGCACCGCCTGCACACGGTTTCGCATGCCGACCGCATCTTGGTGGTGGAGGACGGCCGGGTGGTCGAATCCGGCCCCCACGACGAATTGCTGCGCAAGCGCGGGCGCTACGCCACCTTCTACCGGCTGCAGCTCGAGCAGCAGGAGACGCGCGCGCCGATCAAGGCGGTGGCGGGGTCGTAAGGCGCCGGGCCCGTTGACGGCGGCGCATCGCTCCTGATACGCCACGGCACACTTCCCGCCCGGCCGCGCGCGCGGCCCCATTCAGCGAAAACATCGCCATGACCGAATACGTCATTCCGCCGCCGCCGCAGGCGGCCATCGCCGTCGCCGGCTCCGACAAGAAGTTTCCGGTGCGCCGCATCTGGTGCGTAGGCCGCAATTACATCGAGCACATCAAGGAGATGGGGCAGGACGAGCGGGCGCCGCCGTTCTTCTTCGCCAAACCGGCCGACGCCCTCGTGGCGGACGGCGGCACGGTGCCCTACCCGTCGCTGACCAAGGACATGCATCACGAGGTCGAGCTGGTGGTGGCGCTCAAAAGCGGCGGGCGCAACATCCCGGTCGCCAAGGCCAATGACTGCGTCTGGGGCTACGGCGTCGGCATCGACTTGACGCGCCGCGACCTGCAGATCGCCTCGCGCGACGTGAAGCGGCCGTGGGAGATCGGCAAGGCGTTCGATCATTCCGCGCCGTGCGGGCCGCTCAAAGCCGCGAGCGAGATCGGCCATCCGGCCAGAGGCCGCATCACGCTCAAGGTCAACGGCCAGGTCCGCCAGGACGGCGACTTGAGCCAGATGATCTGGAACGTGCCGGAGACGATTGCCAAGCTGTCGGAGATGGTGGCGCTGGAGGCCGGCGACATCATCATGACCGGAACGCCATCGGGCGTCGCCGCAACGGTCGCCGGCGACAAGATCGAGTGCGAGGTCGAGGGCGTCGGCAAGCTCACCGTGACCATCGGGCCGGCGCTCAAGTAACGTCAGAGCCCCAAATACGCCTGCCGCACGCGGTCGTCGTTCAACAGCTCGGCGCCGGTGCCGGCGAGCGTGACGCGGCCGTTCTCCAGCACATAGGCGCGGCTGGCGAGCTTGAGCGAGACCGCGACATTCTGCTCGACCAGCACGCAGGTGAGCCCGTCGCGGTTCAAATCGCGCACGGTCTTAAGCACGCTCTGCACGATGGTGGGCGCAAGACCCAGCGACGGCTCGTCGAACATCACGAGCTCGGGGGCACCCATCAGGCAGCGGCCGATGGCGAGCATCTGCTGCTCGCCGCCCGACAGCGTGCCGGCGGCTTGCGCGCGCCGCTCGGCCAGCACCGGAAACAGCGTATAGACCCACTCCAGATTGCGCGCGCGCTGGGCGCGGGCGCGCGCCAGCATGGCGCCCGTTTCCAGATTCTCGGCGACCGAGAGCGAGGGGAAGACCTGGCGGCCTTCCGCCACCTGGCCGAGGCCGAGCTCGCACACCTTGTGGCTCGGCCAGCCGGCGATGTCGGTGCCGCGATAGAGGATGCGGCCGCGCGCGGGCCTGAGCATGCCGGCGATAGCGCGGATGAGCGAGGTCTTGCCGGCGCCGTTGGCGCCAACGATGGCCGCGATGGCGCCCTGTTCGATGGTGAGCGAAACGCCGTCGAGCGCCTGGGCGTCGCCGTGGAAGACGTCGAGGTTTTCGACGGTGAGCATCATTCCACCGCCTCCGCACCTAGATAAGAATCGATCACCGCCGGATCGCGCACCACTTCCGCCGGCGCGCCTTCGGCGATCTTGGCGCCGTGATGCAGCACCAGCACGCGGCCGGCGAGCGCCATGACCGCGCGCATGACGTGCTCGATCAGCAGGATGGTGAGGCCGCGCTCGCGGTTGATCTCCTTAAGGATGGCGACGATGCGGTCGGTCTCGGTGGGACGCAAGCCCGCCATCACCTCGTCGAGCAGCAAGAGCCTGGGATCGGTGGCGAGCGCGCGCGCCATTTCCAGACGCTTACGATCGGGCAGGGTCAAAGAAGAGGCCGCCAGATGGCGCTTGTCGTAAAGATCGAGCCGGCGCAGCACCTCTTGGGCGTGGCCGCGCGCCGCGCCGACGTCGCCGCGGCGCATGAGCGCCCCGACGATCACATTGTCCTCGACGCTGAGCGCCGGGAACGGGCGCACGATCTGGAAGGTGCGGCCGATGCCGCGCCGGCAGATGCGGTCGGGCTCAAGTCCCTCGATTCGCTCGCCGGCGAAGACGACGCCGCCGTCGTCGGGCTTGAATGCGCCGGCTATCAGGTTGAACAACGTCGTTTTGCCGGCGCCGTTTGGGCCGATGATGGCGTAGATGGCGCCCTCCGGCACCTCGAAGCTGACGCGGTCGACCGCGACCAGGCCACGGAAGCGTTTGCTGACATTGTCGACGGCGAGCAGCGCGCTCATTTCGGTTTTCCCGTCAGCCGCAGCCGCCGCGACAACCACGGCCAAACGCCGTCGGGCAGCGCCAGGATGACCAGCAACAGGCAGATGCCGTAGAACACCTGCTTAGCGCCGGGCAGATCGATGCCGGCGGCGGCAAGCACGCCGGTGAGCGTCTCGGCAAGGCCGGTCAGCACGAAGGCGCCGAGGATCGGTCCGAACAACGTGCCGACGCCGCCGACGATCGGCCCCAGGATGATCTCGATCGACTGGGCGATATTGAACACCTGCTCAGGAAACAGGTTGTTGTAGTAGAAGGCGAAGATCACACCGGCGAAGGCCGTCATGCCGGCGGAGATCACCACCGCGATCATCTTGTAGCGGAAAGTGTCGATGCCGACCGAACGGGCGGCCTCCTCGTCCTCGCGGATCGCCAGCCAGAAATAGCCGACGCGGCTTTGCAGCAGCATGCGGCAACCGACAAAGGCCAGGACGGTGGCGGCGAGCAGCACGTAATAAAACATCACCGGATGGCCGCGCAGGCGCCAGAGATCGTTATGGGCGTATTGCTTGACCGGCAGGAACAGGCCGGCCGATGCCCCGGTCCAGCCCAGATGGTCGAAGCCGACGCGCGCGAATTCGGCAAACGCAATGGTCAGGATGGCGAAATAGACGCCACCGACCCGGAAGCGAAAAGCAAGAAAGCCGATGAAAGCGCCGACTATACCGGCGATCGGCACCGCCAGGATAAGGCCGAGCCAGGGCCCGACGCCGAAATGCACATAGAGCGCGGCGGCGGTATAGGCGCCGAGGCCGACATAGAGCGCGTGGCCGAGCGAGAGCTGGCCGGCAAAGCCCATCATGATGTTCCAGGCCTGGCCGACATAAGCGAAGTAGAGGATCACGATCAGCACGGTGAGCAGGTAGTCGCCGGAAAACAGCGGGGCGGCCAGCGCGAGCGCCAGCAGCAGGGCCATCAGCGCCAGCGTGCGGCGCGGGACGCCCTCGATCAGGCGGGCGATCATGCCGTCCTCTTGCCCATGATGCCTTGCGGGCGGAACAGCAGCACCAAGACGAGAAGGGCGAAGGAGAACATGCTCTTGGCCGAGGGGCTGAACATGAGGCCGGCCATGGCCTCGGTCAGCCCGATCAGCACGCCGCCGAGCAGTGCGCCCGGCATGGAGCCCAAGCCCCCGGTGATGACGATGACGAAGGCGAGCAGCGTGTAGGACGGGCCGGCGCCCGGCGTGACGTCGAACAGCAGCAGCAGGATGGTGCCGGCGGCGCCGACGCAGGCCGCGCCCAGGCCGAAGGTCAGGGCGTAGAGGCGGTTCACGTCGAGCCCGACCACCAGCGCGCCGGTATGGTTATCGGCGCAGGCGCGGATGGCGGTGCCGACCGCGGTATAGCGGAAGAAGGCAAAAAGCGCCGCCGCCACCACGACGGCGCCGATGGCGGCGTAGAGCTTGGTGGCGTCGACGATCAGCGGGCCGATCGCGTAGCTGTCGTAGGCGTAGGAAACCTGCACGTTCTGGGCGTCCGGCCCGAACAGGATGAGCAGGACATTGGCGATGATCAGCCCGATGCCGACCAGCAGCAGGAACTGGCTGTGCTCGGGCCGCGTGATGAAGCGGTTGATCAGGCCGGCCTGCACTGTATAGCCGAAGGCGAACATGACCGCGGCGATCGGCACCAGCATGACCAGAGGGTCGAGATGGAAGGCGGCGAACAGCGCCACCGCGATATACATGGCGACGGTCATCATCTCGCCGTGGGCGAAATTGACCACGCGCACCACGCCGAAGATGACCGACAGGCCGAGCGCCATCAGCCCGTAGACCAGGCCGGTGAGGATTCCGCCGAGGGCAACGTTGAGATAGAGCGAGAGGGGCACTTAAGATTGTTTCCGTTTGCGCGGAACAGACCGCTCGTCCCCGCGAAAGCGGGGACCCAGTACTAAAATCTGCCGAAGCTGCGAACATAGCACTGGATTCCCGCTTGCGCGGGAATGAGCGGAGTGTGGGTCGGGCGATACGCGCCTTAGCCGCGCTTGTCGAAGGGCGGATAGGGCCACACCACCTTGCCGTTGGCGGCGGCCTTGGGCGCCACCGTCACCGTCTTGCCCCCTTGGTTCTGGATCGCCGAGTCCTGCAGCTTGTCGTTCTGGCCCTTGGCGTTGAACATGATGCCGGGGCCGGGGCTGACATTGTCGGTGATGTGGGTCTTGCGGATGGCGTCCGCGAGCGCTTTCGGGTCGGCGCTGCCGGCGCGCTTATAGGCATCGGCGGCCACCAGCAGCGCCTCGAAGGTGTAGACCTGGTTGGTATCGAGGTTGGAGCCGGGATATTTCTTCGCCATCGCCGCTTCCAGCTTCTTCGCCAGCGGCTTGTTGGGATCGTACCAGGGCACGAAGCTCAGCGGCCCGTCGGAAAGCTTGCCGAGCGTCTTGAGATACTGGTCCTCGTACCAGCCCGGGCCCATGCTCATGATCGCCATGGGCGACCAGCGCTGCTTGACCAGTTCGCGCGTGATCAGGATGGCGTCGTTGAGGCGCGACACCATCAACAGCGCGTCGGCGCCGGTGGCTTTCGCCTTTGCCACCTCGACCGAGAGGTCGCGCGCGGCCGGATCGTAGGATATCTCCTGCACGATCTTATAAGGCATCTTGAAGTGCGGCATGACGTGCTTGATGCCGCCGGACATCGCGGTGCCGAACGTGTCGTTGACGTGCATGAACACGGCCGTCT
Organism: uncultured Pseudomonadota bacterium; assembly: GCA_963773305.1. Lineage (GTDB taxonomy): Bacteria > Pseudomonadota > Alphaproteobacteria > Rhizobiales > Xanthobacteraceae > Pseudolabrys. Next base: position 641,995 of record CAVZAR010000001.1, on the reverse strand, counting down.
TCGGCGCCGCTTTGGCCAAGCCGAACACCGCCAGCTGGTTCTTGAAGGCGTCGGTCAGGATCATCGCCGCGGTCGGGAAGTTGCGGAACACGAACTTGTAGCCCTGCTCGGTGATCTGCGGGGCAGCGGCGATGTTGATGACGTAGGGGATGCCTTTCTGCTCGGCGACCTGCGCGATCGCGGTGCTTTGGCCGGAGTTGAAGGCACCGATCAGGAGCTGGGCGCCGTCGCTGATCAACTTCTCGGCCTGGGAGCGCGCGACGTCCACTTTGGTCTCGGTGTCGCCGCTCATGACATGCAGTTCCGGCAGGCCGAGGCTCTTCAAGATCGGGCCCGCAAGCTCGACGCCGCGCCAGCAATCCTGGCCGATGCCGGCCTGCACGCCCGAGCGCGGCAGCAGCACGCCCACTTTCAGCGGCGCGTTGGCGGCACGCACGATATTGAAGGGCGCGGTGCCGGCGACGATCGCCGCGGCAGCGGCACCCGTGTTGAAGCTGCGGCGCGTAATGCGTGAATTCGATTTCGAATTATATTTCATCGCCTTCCTCCCTGTTGGCCGCGGGCGGCCGTTGGCCGGGATGATGCCGGATTTTTTCCGGGCATAACAAGCGCAAAGAACCCGCCCGGCGGCGGTATATCCTGTTGCTCGGCGCCCCCTCGACGCCGTCTGTCATCGGGCGATATTGTTGACCTGGACAACAAATTCGTCAACCGTCGTGACGGAAACGGCTCGCGCGCCCGGCGCGCCACGAGGTATCGCCGATGCCGCAGGTCAAAAAGCAAGCCAGGAAGAGACGGGGCGCCCCCTTGCGCAAGGCGCCGGGCCCGCGGCGGCGCAGCGCGCCGGTGATCGAGCTCGGCGTGCTCAACGAGCGGCTCGGCTACTTCGCGCGCCGCCTACAGGTCTGGGTATTCCAGGATTTCATCCGGCGCCTCGCCCCGCTCGACCTCAGTCCGGCGCAATTCTCGGTGCTGGCGGTGGTCGGGGGCAATCCCGGGCTGTCGCAGGCGCAGCTCGCCGCCAGACTCGGCATCGAGCGCGCCCGGCTGGCGCGGCTGCTGCACCGGCTGGAAAGCGGCGGACTGACGCAGCGCCTGCCGTCCTCGGCCGACGCCCGCCGGCACGCGCTGCGGCTCACCCGCGACGGCCACAAACTGCTGGCGCGCGCCAAGACGCTGTCGGCCGAACACGAAGAGGCGCTGAGGCAAAGGTTCGGGGCGGAGGTCTACCGGCGGCTGCTGGAAACGCTGCGGGAGTTTTAGGACCCCCTCCCGATGTCCAAAGCAACCGATTTGCCGACCGCCGAGGCGGGCGGCTATCCTTCGCTGGGGCATTGAATGGGTCGAGAAGACCGCATGAATCTCTCACCTGTATCGATCGTCGGCGGCGGCATCGGCGGTCTGACCGCTGCGCTCGCTCTGCAGCATTTCGGCTACCGCGTGTTCGTCTTCGAACAGGCGGCGGAGCTTCGAGAGGTCGGCGCGGGCGTCATCATCACGCCCAACGCGATGCATGCCCTCAATTTTCTCGGAGTCGGCAACGGGATCGCCGATGCGGCCGGCCCCGGCGAGGCGCTGGCGACCCGCCACTTTCAAACCGGCGAGATATTGAAGTTGAGGCCGCCCGGGACCGACTACGTCGAGAGATTCGGCGCGACCTATCATCAAGTGCACAGGGTCGACCTCCACACCGCATTGGCTGCCGCGGTACGGCGGAACGATCCCGACTGCGTGTTTCTCGGCCATCGCTTCGAAACGCTGACCCAGGACTCCGAAAAAGTGACGGCGCGGTTCACGAATGGCAAGAGCTATACGAGCGAAGTGTTGATCGGCTGCGATGGAAACGCCTCAAAAGTGAGAGAGAGCCTGTTCGGAGCGGAGACGGTCAACTACACGGGGCAGGTCGCGTTTCGTGCGCTGTTGCCGATGACCGCCGTGCCGCCGAGCATTCAAGAACACCCCTTTGCGATGTTCGTCGGCGCGAAACGGTATTTCCTCCATTACCCTCTGCGCCGCCGAACCATGATGAACCTGATCGGCGTCGGCCGCGAGCCGCGTTGGCAGGAGGAAGGATGGCGAATTCCGGCCACCGTGGAGGAATTCGAAAGCCTCTATGGCGATCTTTATCCGCCGGCGCTGCAGCTCGTTCGCGCGATATCCGCAGGCACGCTGTTCAAATGGGGACTTCGCGACCGCGAGCCGCTTGGGCAATACTCCAAGGGCCGGGTCACGATGCTGGGCGACGCCGCGCATCCCATGACGCCGTTTCTAGGCCAAGGCGCCTGCATCGCTATCGAGGATGCCCTGGTGCTCGGCCGCGCATTCGGCGCGGCGAACGGCGTCGAGGAAGCGCTGCGCCTGTACGAATACACCCGCAAGGAGCGCGCCAACGGCGTCCAACTTGCCTCGCGACGGCAGGCCGACGAAATTCAGGGCGTGACGGTCAAAGGAGCAAATCCCGGAAAAGACGCCCTGGAACGCGGCCTGTATTCGTATAATCCCGTTACCGTGCCGCTTGCGGGCGGCATTCAGCCGGGCGCGGAATAACGAAGGCTTGCAGGGCCGCTCATGCTCCCGCCAGCAGCCGCTCGACCGCGGCGGCGATACGGAACAGGCGATGGTCGTGGCCGTTGCGCGCCACCAGCATCAGGCCGGTCGGCAGGCCGCCGGCGCGCGGCAGCGGCAGCGAGATGGCGCAAGCGTCGAAGAAATTCCACAGCGTGGTATTGCGTAGAAGCATGGCATTGCGGCGGGAAAATTCGGCCGGCTCCGCCACCTCGCTCATGAGCGGCGCCACGGTCGGCGTGGTCGGCATAGCGAGCACGTCGAGATCGGCAACCGCCGCGTCCATGGCGCGGATCAAGCCAGCGCGCGCGCGCGTCATGTCGACGAAATCGGCCGCGCCGATGCCGGCCGCGCGTTCCAGCCGCAGGCGCACGTTGGGGTCGATGTCGGCGGCGCGGCGCGCCAGCCGCTCGCGGTGAACCGCGAGCGCCTCCGCCGGCAGCACGCCGCCCTTGGCGTTGACCGCGGCCATGTCGTCAAGCAGCGCCAGCTTTTCGTCCGATAGACGCGCACCGGCTTTCGCCAGCCGGTCGAGCGCCGCTGAAAAGCTCTTCGCCACCGTCTCGTCAAGCCGCTCGAGCGGCATGCCCTGCGGTACGCCGATGCGCAGGTTGGCCAGCGGTGCGGGCGAAAGCGCGCGCGGCTGTTCGCCCGCCATGACGGCGTCGGCATAAGCGCAGTCCTGCACGCTGCGCGCCATGGGGCCTATCGAATCGAGCGTCCAAGACAAAGGAAAGGCGCCGTCGGTCGGCACGCGCTGGCGGCTCGGCTTGAAGCCGGTAATGCCGCAGAGCGCCGCCGGAATGCGGGTGGAGCCGCCGGTGTCGGAGCCGATGGATATCTCGCACATGCCGTCGGCGGCGGCGACCGCGCCGCCGGAAGACGAGCCGCCCGGAACGCGCGCGCGGTCGGCCGGATTGCCGGGCGTGCCGAAATGCGGATTGGCGCCGACGCCCGAATAGGCGAACTCGGTCATGTTGGTCTTGGCAACGATCACGCAGCCGGCGCCGCGCAGGCGGCGCACTATGGGCGCGTCTTCGACGGCGGGCTTGCCTTCATCGGCGAGAACTTTGGAGCCGGCGCGCGTGACTTCGCCCGTGACGTCGAACAGGTCCTTGATCGAGACGATGGCGCCATCGAGGGGGCCGAGCGAGATGCCGGCCTTGGCGCGCGCGTCGGCGGCTTGCGCCGCGGCCTGCGCTGCTTCGCGATAGACGGTGAGGCAGGCGCGTGCGCCCTCGCCTTGCGGGTCGTCGATGCGGGCGAGCGCGGCGTCGAGCCGCTCACGTGCGGATAATCGCGTCATGGAACACCCGAATGGACACCGGAACAGAGTCGTGCGTCGAACGTTTTCATAGTTGAGCAACGAATAGTGGAGGCAACTCATGCGGAAAGCAATGTTAGCGATGGTTGCGCTGGCGCCGCTGGCGCTTTCGCCGATGCCGGCGCACGCGCAGAACGGCGTGATCGGCGGCGCGATCGTCGGCGGCGCGGCCGGTGCCGCGATCGGCGGCGCGGTGACGCACAATCCGGGCGGCGTGGCGGCGGGCGCGGCCATCGGCGCCACCACCGGCGCGGCGATCGGCGCCAATGCCGACGCCCATGCGCACGAGCGTTACTATCACGACCGTCGCTACTACCATCACCGGCGTTGCTGGCACGACCGTTGGGGTCACCTGCACTGCCGCTATTACTGAGCCTTGCGCGCAAGGCTTAACGGACAAGATTTAGCCGACAAGGCTTAGCCTACAAGGCTTGGCGGACAAGGCTTAGCCGACAAGACTTGGCGGAAGAGGCGCCGGAAACGGCGCCTCTTTCGAATTCGGCTCAGGCGCCGAGCCCGCCTTTGTCCTCGATGAATTTGGCGATTTCGTCGACGCCCTGCCCCTCGCGTAAATTTGTCATCACGAAGGGACGCTGCCCGCGCATCTTCTTGGCGTCGCGCTGCATGACCTCGAGCGAGGCGCCGACGTAAGGCGCGAGATCGACCTTGTTGATGACCAAGAGATCGGAACGCGTGATGCCGGGCCCGCCCTTCGACGGGATCTTGTCGCCGGCGGCGACGTCGATGACGTAGACGGTCAGGTCGGCGAGCTCCGGCGAAAAGGTGGCGGCCAGGTTGTCGCCGCCGGATTCGATCAGCACCAGGTCAAGACCGGGAAACTTGGCGCGCATGTCGGCGACCGCGGCGAGATTGATCGAGGCGTCCTCGCGGATGGCGGTGTGCGGGCAGCCGCCGGTCTCGACGCCGGCGATGCGGTCGGGGCTAAGCGCGCCGGAGCGCACCAGGTAGTCGGCGTCCCATTTGGTGTAGATGTCGTTGGTGATGGCGGCGATGTCGTATTTTCCGCGCAGCTTCTTGCAGAGCGCGTCCATCAGCGCGGTCTTGCCGGAGCCGACCGGGCCGCCGACGCCGACGCGCAAGGGACCGTGGGGATTGGGATTCGGCATGCTCAGCTCCTGAACAATCGCGTGTATTGCGTTTCGTGCCGGCTGCCGGCGAGATCGGCGCGGAAGGCGGCGGCGGCGATGTCGTCGAGCTTGACGCTTGCCGCGCGCGCGGCGGTCCGCGCCACGGTCTGCTCGAGCGCGGCCAGCACGCGCTGGCCGTCGGTCTGGCCAAGCGGGACCAGCCGAACGCCGGCGCTGACCCAATTGGCGGCGAGCGCCTGCAGGAAGGCGGCGAGCGCCGGTTCGAGCGCGATGGCGTGGCCGCCGGCGGCTACCGCGACCGCCACCGGATAGGCGACCGGGCCGTCCCAGATCGCCTTGAGGCGGTCGAGCGCGGGCGTGGCCCAGGCGGCGCGCGTCGCCTCGACGAAGGCGTTGCCTTGCGCGGTGGTTTCCAGATGGCGCTCCTTCGAGCCGGCGAAGGCCGCGGCCAGTTCCGCCACCGCGCGCAGGGCCTTGTCGTCGTTGCCGGCGACGGCGCGGTGCGCATGCGCGAACAGCGCGGCGTCGGTAAAGCCGGCCCCCTCGCCCAGCATGACGATGAGCCAATCCCTCAAGCTTGCGGCGTCGGCAATATCGCCGGCCTCCACCGCCCATTCGATGCCGCTCGAATAGGAAAAGGCGCCGACCGGATAGGCGGGCGACAGCCAGGCCATGAGGCGGTAGAGGCTTTGCGACGGCAGCTCTTCACCCCGCGCATTCCCGCCCGCGCCCGAATCCAGCTTCTTTGTGCTTGCCCCCCTGGGTCCCCGCTTGCGCGGGGACGAGCGGTGCAAGGGCGCGGCTCTTTTGCTATCCGCCATGGTCGTGCCCGTGGTGAGCCGCGTGCGGCGACGACGGCTCCGGATCGAACGGCGCGTCGATGTTCGTTAGATGCGCGCCGAGCCCGCGCAGCATTTTTTCGAGCACGTGATCGTGGCGGATACGCAAGCGATCGCCCGCGACCTGCACGTCGGTATGGCGATTGCCAAGATGCCAGGCGAGCCGCACCGTATCGAGCGCGCCGTGCCCCGCGATCTCGATCAGCAGCTCGTGCGCACCGGCGACCGCGACCAGCGTTCCGTCGTCGAGCAGCAGGGCGTCGCCGTCGCAGAGCTGCACCGGCCGCGGCAGGTCGACCAGAAAGCGCGTGCCGCGCTCCGCATCGAGCACCACGCGGCGCAGATGGCGCTCGCCCGCATCGAGCATGACGCGGTCGGCGGCCGCGCCCGCGTCCCACTCCCCCGCCCGCTTTATCTCCGATACCCGCCGCACGATTCGTTTTCCGTTCACCAAATTGCCAGGCCACGCAAGACTTGCGTTCGGCGCTGCCGTCATTATGCCATGAAGCGGGCGTGTGAGACACGGGTCCCGCCCGTGAGGGCCCCAAGGAGCGTCATCTTATGCATTCTTTTCGCGTGGCCGCGCTCGCGGTCCTGCTGTTGGGCGCGCCGGTTGCGGCGCGGGCCGCCGAGCCGACCGGCACCTGGCTCACGCAGAAAGGCGACGCCCATATCCGCATTGCCCATTGCGGGCGGGCGCTGTGCGGCACGGTGGTGTGGCTGAAAGAGGCGGTCGACCCGGCGACCGGCAACCCGCCGGTCGACGAGCGCAATCCCGATCCGGCCAAGCGCGGCCGCCATATCTTGGGGCTGCGCATTTTCGCCATGACGCCGGACGGACAAGGCACCTGGACGGGCAGCATCTACAATTCCGACGACGGGCAGACCTATGACGGCAAGCTGTTGTGGCACAATGCCGATCAGCTCGAAGTGCAAGGCTGCGTCGGGCTGATCTGCGGCGGCGAGAATTGGCAGCGGCTGGGGCGGTAAATTCAAAACAGGAAATACCGCTGCGCCATCGGCAGCGTCTCCGCCGGCGCGCAAGTGAGCAGCTCGCCGTCGGCGCGCACCTCGTAGGTTTCCGGATCGACCTCGATCCTGGGCGTGGCGTTGTTATGCACCATGTCCTTCTTGCCGATCTTGCGCGTATTGGTCACCGCAACGAACTGCTTCTCGACGCCGAGTTGACGGCGCAAGGTTGAGCGCGCCGCCGCCTTGGAGACGAACATCAGCGACGAAGCGGTGCGCGCTTTGCCGAAGGCGCCGAACATCGGCCGGTAATGCACCGGCTGCGGCGTCGGGATCGAGGCGTTCGGATCGCCCATCTGCGCCGCGACGATCGAGCCGCCCTTGACGATCATGTCCGGCTTGACGCCGAAGAAGGCCGGCGACCAGATCACCAGATCGGCGAGCTTGCCTTTTTCGACCGAGCCTATGTGTTTCGACATGCCGTGCGCGATCGCCGGGTTGATAGTGTATTTGGCGACGTAGCGTTTCACGCGCGCATTGTCGTTGTCGCCCTTTTCCTCCGGCAGACGGCCGCGCTGCTTCTTCATCTTGTCGGCGGTCTGCCAGGTGCGGATGATCACCTCGCCGACGCGGCCCATGGCCTGGCTGTCCGACGACATCATCGAGAGCGCGCCGATGTCGTGCAGGATATCCTCCGCCGCGATGGTCTCCTTGCGGATGCGGCTTTCCGCGAACGCCAAGTCTTCCGGGATCGACGGGTCGAGATGGTGGCACACCATCAGCATGTCGAGATGTTCGTCGATGGTGTTGCGGGTGAACGGTCGCGTCGGGTTGGTCGAAGACGGCAGCACGTTCTTCAGGCCCGCCACCTTGATGATATCGGGCGCGTGGCCGCCGCCGGCGCCCTCGGTGTGGAAGGCGTGGATGGTGCGGCCTTTGAACGCCTTGATAGTGTCCTCGACGAAGCCGCTCTCGTTGAGCGTGTCGGTGTGGATCATCACCTGCACGTCGGCCTTGTCGGCGACGCTCAGGCAGTTGTCGATCGCCGCCGGCGTGGTGCCCCAGTCCTCGTGCAGCTTGAGGCAGCAGGCGCCGGCCTTGATCTGCTCGTCGAGCGCGGCGGGGCGCGAGGCATTGCCTTTGCCGGCGAAGCCGAGATTGACCGGAAAGGCGTCGGCGGCCTGGATCATACGGCCGATGTGGAACGGGCCCGGCGTGCAGGTCGTCGCATTGGTGCCGGCGGCCGGGCCGGTGCCGCCGCCGAGCATGGAGGTGACGCCGCTCATCAGCGCGTCTTCGACCTGCTGCGGGCAGATGAAATGGATGTGGGCGTCGAAGCCGCCGGCCGTCAGAATTTTTCCTTCGCCGGCGATTATTTCGGTGCCGGGGCCGATGACGATGGTCACTCCCGGCTGGATGTCGGGATTGCCGGCCTTGCCGATCGCATGAATGCGGCCATCCTTCAGGCCGACGTCGGCTTTAACGATGCCCCAGTGATCGAGGATCAGCGCATTGGTGATGACGGTGTCGACCGCGCCCTGCCGGTTGGTGATTTGCGACTGGCCCATGCCGTCGCGGATCACCTTGCCGCCGCCGAATTTCACCTCGTCGCCGTAGACGGTGAAATCCTTTTCGACTTCGACGATCAGATCGGTGTCGGCGAGCCGCACCTTGTCGCCGGCGGTGGGGCCGAACATGTCGGCATAGGCCGCGCGCTTGATCTTGATGGACATGACTCAGGCTCCCGCTGCGCGCGTGCAACGCGCTGTCGAATCGAACGCTTTCAGTTCCGCCCACGCGATTATGACCGCCATTTTTCGTCCTCAGAGTTATCAACAGGCATCGAAAAGGTCTTGCCACTCAAGGGCATCGGGATAGGCTTTCACGCAGGTCATCCATCTCTGGCTTCGCCGGACACGGGTGAACGCCATGACCGGAGCGGTCATGGGACGTGGGTGCGGTTCGCCGTGCTCGTGGTCCATGATTGCCGGCCCTGGCTCTCTTAGCTGGATATCCGTGCTGCGGTTCACGCCGGCGCCGGATATGGATCCGAGAGCTTGTGACGGGCAGACGACGGTCTGCCCGTTATGGCTTTGGGGGGTCCGGTCAGCGACGCGGCTCATAGGCTGGCCCCGTCCACCTGCTTCACCGTCAGCGCATTCGGATCGACGCCGTCGAGGCAGCGCGCGTTGATCGCCACCACATCGGCGCCATCGACCGGCCGCTTGCCGCGCGCGAAGGATTCGATGCCGCAGGTGGCGCAGAACAGGTGATGGATGGTCTTCTTGTTGAACTGGTAGTCGGTCAGCTCTTTTTCGCCGCTGCTCAGCTTGAAATCGCCGGCCGGCGCGAAGGCGAACAGCGAGCCGAGCCGGCGGCAGCGCGAGCAGTTGCAGGCGATCACGGGTTTGCTCAGGTCGAGATCGACCTGGTAGCGCACCTTGCCGCATTGGCAGCCGCCCGTGTAGCTCTGCTTCATGGTCTGCCCTCTCGTTTTGTGTGCGCATGATCTTTTCCGAAAACCGGTTCCCACTTTTCGGGACCATGCGCTAGAGCTTGCCCATCACGCCTTGACGGAAGCCGTAGACGGTGCGTTTTCCGCTAAGCGCCACCAGATGCACCTCGCGCGTCTGCCCCGGCTCGAAGCGCACCGCGGTGCCGGCCGGAATGTCGAGCCGCATGCCGCGCGCCTTTTTGCGCTCGAACTTGAGCGCGGGATTGGTCTCGAAGAAATGATAGTGCGAACCGACCTGGACCGGCCGGTCGCCGGCGTTGGAGACGCTGAGCGTCACGGTCTTGCGGCCCTTGTTAAGCTCGATCTCGCCGTCCTGGATGAACATCTCGCCGGGGATCATCAGATGACTCCGGCGTAGAGGCCGGCTCCCACCAGGACGCAAGCGGCCCCCGCGACCCGAATGAGCGGCCGCAGCGCCGCGCGCTGCATCAGCAACGCAAACGCAATGCCGACGCCGTGCAGCGTCGCGGTGGCGAGCGCAAAGCCCGCCATGTATTCGATGCCGCCGATGTTCTCGGCCACCTCGCTGCCGTGGGCATGGCCGTGCAGCAGCGCGAACACGCCGACGATCGCGGCGCCCGCCGCCACCGGCAGATCGACCGCCAGCGCCACCAGAAGCCCGAGCGCGACGACGCTGGCGAGAATGCCGGGCTCGACGAACGGCAGCGGCACATGCGCCATGCCGAGTGCGCCGCCGACGAGCATGACGCCGACGAAGCTCGCCGGCCAGACCCAGAGCGCGCGCCCGCCTTTCAGCGCCGCCCACAGGCCCACCGCGACCATGACCGTGATGTGATCGAGCCCGCTCAAGGGATGCGCGACACCGGCCGCGAACGAGGCGGTCGAGCCGATGCCGACATGGGCCAATGCGGGGCTGGCGGTAAGCGCGAGAAGCGCGGCGAGAGCTGCCGTTTTTTTCATCGTTGCTTCCTCATCTAATCGGATTGTGCACGGTGACGAGCTTGGAGCCGTCGGGAAAGGTCGCCTCGACCTGGATGTCGTGGATCATCTCGGGAATACCCTCCATCGCCTGCGCGCGCGTAATGACATGGGCACCGGCCTCCATCAGCTCGGCGACGGTGCGGCCGTCGCGCGCGCCTTCCAGGATGAAGTCGGTGATCAGCGCCACCGCTTCCGGATGGTTGAGCTTGACGCCGCGCTCCAGGCGCTTGCGCGCCACCATGGCGGCGACGGCGATCATCAGCTTGTCTTTTTCGCGTGGCGTGAGGTTCATCCCGGCCTCTTAATTCGTTTGCGCATGATCTTATCGGGGCGCTACTGCAACCAAAGCCGCGGCACGCTCTGCCCGAGCGCGCCCAGCACGGCAATGAGATCGTGCCGCAGGGCGGCACCGTCACGCGCGACCAGACGCGCCAGCGCCAGGCCGTTCCAGGCCGATATGCCGACCTCGCCGCGGAATTCGTTTTCCAGCGCGCGCACGGCCGCGCTCGCCTGCTCGTCGCCGGGCGCGAGCAGCACCGTGGCAAGCGCGATGCCGCCGGCGGCCGTTGCCGGCCGGCCGAGCTTGTCCGCCATGGCGCCGTCGAGCCTCACGCCGTCGGCGAAGATCAGGCGCCCGTCCCGGCGCAGCCGCCAGCGATCGGCGAAGAGGCCTTGCGTCATCGCCTCGCCCATGGCGGTACGGCCGAAAATCACGGCTTCCGCCAGCAGAAGCGAAGCGCCCTCGGCGAGATCGATCTCGACGCGACGCGCAAGCCGCGCGCGGTCGAACAGGATCGTCTCCTGCGGCAGCCAGGCGAGCCTGCCCCCTGAATGCACGTCGAGCCGCACGTCCATTTCGGCGTCGGGCCCGGTCGAGCGGTAGATCTTTTCCGCCGCGGCGGTGGCGGCGGTGAGCTGCGCGCCGGCGCCGACGGTCAATTGAATCGAGAACCGGTCGCCGCCGGTCATGCCGCCGCCGGTATTGACGATCACGGCTTCCAGGCCGCCTCCCGCATTGGGAAACCGCACGCGCAGCGAGCCCGCCTCCTGCACGCGGGCGCGGCGGCTGACGCCCCCCTCGGCCGCCACGGCGAGCGCGATGGTGCCGGTGGCGCGATTGGCGGCGAAGACCTGTTCCCGCTCCAGCGCGGCGGTCGTGGTTAGCACTTACGTCTCCCCCACTCGTCATGCCCGGCCTTGGGCCGGGCATCCACGCCTTCGACGTGGAAACTGTGCAAGACGTGGATGGCACCGCAAGTCGGGCATGCCCGACTTGCGCACTCTAACATAACGCAAGTCCGGTAGACCGGACTTGCGGTGACAAGCCCGGCCATGACGGCATCCAACTAAATCGCCATGGCCCGCTTGAGCGCGCCCTCGTCCATATCGTCCTTGCCGCAGGCATAGACGATCTGCCCCCGGTCCATCACCGCGAAGCGGTCGCCCAGCTCCTGGGCGAAGTCGAGATACTGCTCGACCAGCACGATCGCCATCTCGCCCAGCCCGCGCAGATAGGAGATGGCGCGACCGATGTCCTTGATGATCGAGGGCTGGATGCCCTCGGTCGGTTCGTCGAGCAATAGCAGCTTGGGCCGCATGACCAGCGCGCGGCCGATCGCCAATTGCTGCTGCTGGCCGCCGGAGAGATCGCCCCCGCGCCGCTTGAGCATGTCGGCAAGCACCGGGAACAGCGAGAACACGTCGTCCGGCACGTCGCGCTTGTCGCGCGGCAGCGGAGCAAAGCCGGTCTCCAGGTTCTCCTCGACGGTGAGCAGCGGGAAGATCTCGCGCCCCTGCGGCACGATGGCGATGCCGCTGCGCGCGCGCTCGACCGTGTGCAGGCGCGTGATGTCGCTGCCGTTGAGGGTGATCGCCCCCTTGCTCACCGGATGCTGGCCGACGATGGCGCGCAGCAGGCTGGTCTTGCCGACGCCGTTGCGGCCGAGCACGCAGGTGACCTTGCCGGGCTCGGCTTGCAGCGAGATGCCGCGCAGCGCTTGGGCAGCGCCGTAGTGCAGGTCGATTGCGTTTACATCGAGCATGAGGGCCCCTCCTTACCCTCTCCCCTGGGGGAGAGGGTGGCAAGCGTGGAACGAAGCGACACGCGAGCCGGGTGAGGGGGCAGGTGATTCACAGACGCCCCACTCCCCCTCACCCGGCGCGCTGACGCGCGCCGACCTCTCCCCCCAGGGGAGAGGTGAAGCCGTGCTTGCAGCGATGCAGTGCCCCACAATCATGCTCACCGCCCCAAATACACTTCCACCACGCGCTCGTTCTCCGACACCTGGTCGATGGTGCCTTCCGCCAGCACCGAGCCCTCGTGCAGGCACGTCACCTTGACGCCGAGCTCGCGCACGAAGGCCATGTCGTGCTCGACCACGATGACGGTCTTGGTCTGGTTGATCTCCTTCAAGAGCTCGGCGGTCTGCATGGTCTCGGTATCGGTCATGCCGGCGACCGGCTCGTCGACCAGCAGCAGTTTCGGCTCCTGCGCCAGCAACATGCCGATCTCCAGCCACTGCTTCTGGCCGTGCGACAGGCTGCCGGCGACGCGCGAACGCAGCGGCGACAGCCTTATGATGTCGAGAATTTCGTCGATGCGCGTCGCCTGCGGCGCCGAGCTCTGCCACAGCAGCGTCGCGCCCACGCTGCGGTCGTTCTTGAGCGCCAGCAGAGATTGTCCTCCACCGTGTGCATCTCGAACACGGTGGGCTTCTGGAATTTGCGGCCGATGCCGAGCTCGGCGATCTGCGTTTCGTCGAGCTTGGAAAGATCGTAGCCGCCCTCCTCGAAGAACACGTCGCCGGCGTCGGGCCGCGTCTTGCCGGTGACGACGTCCATCATGGTGGTCTTGCCGGCGCCGTTGGGGCCGATGATGGCGCGCATCTCGCCCGGCTCGATCACGAAGGACAATGCATTGAGCGCCTTGAATCCGTCGAACGACACGGTGATGCCGTTGAGATAGAGCAGCGCGGACGTGGTCTTGGGCGGAGTGACGAGGGTATCGGTCATGGGCCTACTCCGCTGGGCGCGTCGCGGCATTGGGCGGCGCGAGCTCCATGTCGGTGCCCTCCTCGGCCGCGGCGGAGCGCTTATCGGCGCGCAGGGACAGGCCGTAATGAAGCGTGCCGACGATGCCGCGCGGCAACAGCAGCGTGACGCCGACGAACAGGCCGCCCAGCACGAACAGCCAATAGGGCGCGAGGAAGCCGGAGGTGAAGACCGTCTTGCCGTAATTGACCAGGATGGCGCCGAGCACCGCGCCGGTGAGCGTGCCGCGCCCGCCGACCGCCACCCAGATCACCGCCTCGATCGAATTGGCCGGCGTGAACTCGCTCGGATTGATGATGCCGATCTGCGGCACGTAGAGCGCGCCGGCGACGCCCGCCATGCAGGCCGACAGAACGAACACGAACAGTTTGTAGTTCTCCACCCGGTAGCCGAGAAAGCGCGTGCGCGATTCGGCGTCGCGCACCGCCACCAGCACCTTGCCGAATTTGGAAGTGACCACCGCGCGGCAGATCAGGAAACCGACGGCGAGCGCGATGCAGGAGGACACCAGCAGCGCGTTGCGGGTGGTCTCGGCCTGCACGTTGAAGCCGAGAATATCCTTGAAATCGGTGAGGCCGTTATTGCCGCCGAAGCCGAAATTGTTGCGGAAGAAGCCGAGCATCAATGCATAGGTCATGGCCTGCGTGATGATGGAGAGATAAACGCCGGTGACGCGGCTTCTGAAGGCGAACCAGCCGAACACGAAGGCGAGCAGGCCGGGCACCAGAAGGATCATCACCGCGGCGTAGATGAACCAGTTGAAGCCGTACCAGTAGAGCGGCAATTCGTGCCAGTTTAGGAATACCATGAAGTCGGGCAGGATCGGATTGGCGTAGACGCCGCGCGTGCCGATCTGGCGCATCAGATACATGCCCATGGCGTAGCCGCCGAGCGCGAAGAAGGCGCCGTGGCCGAGCGAGAGAATGCCGGCATAGCCCCAGATCAGGTCGATCGAGAGCGCGAGCAGCGCGTAGCAGATGTATTTGCCGAACAGCGCGACGTAGTAGGTCGACAAATGCAGGCCGGATTGCGCCGGCACCAAGAGGTTGAGCACCGGCACGGCGATGGCGAAGGCGCCGAGCAGCACCAGGAAGACGGCCCCGCCGCGGTCGATCAGGCGCGTGAGCGGGAAGGCTTTAGACATACCGTGCCTCCAGCCGCAGCGCCGCTTCTCCCCTCCCCCCGCGATGCGCAGCATCGTGGTGGGGAGGGGTCGGGGGTGGGGGGAAAGCACCGATCGACGGCCGAGAGCGCAAGAATGAGCCCCCCACCCCTAACCCCTCCCCACCGCTTCGCGGGGGGAGGGGAATCGCGCCGTGCATGTGGAGACGCATCCTCACGCCTCCACCGCCCGGCCCTTGAGCGCGAACATGCCGCGCGGCCGCTTCTGGATGAACAGGATGATCAGCACCAGGATGGCGATCTTGCCGAGCACGGCGCCGGCGAAGGGCTCAAGGAACTTGTTGGCGATGCCGAGCGTGAACGCACCGACCAGCGTGCCCCACAGATTGCCGACGCCGCCGAACACCACCACCATGAAACTGTCGATGATGTAGCCCTGCCCCAGATTGGGCGACACGTTGTCGATCTGCGAGAGCGCGACGCCGGCGATGCCGGCGATGCCGGAGCCGAGGCCGAAGGTGAGCGCGTCGATGCGTGCGGTGCGGATGCCCATGGCGGCGGCCATGGCGCGGTTCTGCGTGACCGCGCGCATTTCCAGCCCGAGCCGGGTGAAGCGCAGCATGGCGAGCAGCAAAACGAACACGATCAGCGTGAAGCAGATGATCCACAGCCGGTTATAGGTGACGGTGATCTGGCCGAACTGGAAAGCGCCGCTCATCCAGGACGGGTTGCCGACGTCCTTGTTGGTCGGCCCGAACATCGTGCGCACCACCTGCTGCAGAATGAGCGACAAGCCCCAGGTGGCGAGCAAAGTTTCGAGCGGTCTCCCATAGAGAAAGCGGATGATGGTGCGCTCGACCACGATGCCGGCGGCGCCCGACACCATGAAGGCGAGCGGCAGCGCGATCGCCAGCGAATAGTCGAACAGCATCGGGTCGTAGGTGCGGATCAGTTGCTGCACCGCGAAAGTGGTGTAGGCGCCGAGCATGACCATCTCGCCATGCGCCATGTTGATCACGCCCATGACGCCGAAGGTGATGGCCAAGCCGATGGCCGCCAGCAGCAGCACCGAGCCGAGCGAGAGTCCGTACCAGGCGTTCTGCACCGTGCTCCACAGCGCCAGCGAATGGGCAATCGAGGAGCGTGCCTTGGCGACGGCGGCGCCCACCTCGGGCGGCAGATCGTGCGGCAGGCCGTCGAGCAGGCCGAGCGCGTCCTGGTCGCCACGGTCGCGGATGACGGCAATGGCGGCGATCTGGGCCGCCGGCTTGGCGTCCTTCTGATCGAGGATGGTGGCGGCGCGCGCCTGTTCGAGCGCGGTCTTGACGCGCGGGTCTTTTTCCTTGGCGAGGGCTTTGTCGAGATCGGGCAGCGCGCCGGCGTCGCGCGACTTGAAGACCGCCTGCGCCGCGTTGTAGCGCGTATTGGGATTGGGCGACATCAGCGTCAGCGCGCCGAGATCGGCGTCGATGACATTGCGCAACCGGTTGTTGACGATGACGTTGTCGATGTCGTCGGGCGCCTTGCCGGCGAAGGGCTTGCCGGTCTCGGCGTCGATGAGCTTGTCGTCCTTGGTCTGGATAAAGACCTTCTTCTGCTCGGCGCTGAACATCAGCCGGCTGTCTTTCAGCGCCTTGAGCAGGGTTTCGGCGAGCGGATTGCCGCTGGCCACCACCTTGTCGATGGCCTCGCCGGTGTCGTGCAGCGAGCCTTGCGTGAAGCCGACGAGCGCGTCTTCGTAAGCACCGGCATGGGCCGCGCTGGCGGCGACAGCCAAGCCGAACGCAAAGACGAGTGCCGCCATGCGGCCGTAAAACTTGCGCATTGCAGTCGATCCCCGGCAAGGGTTTTGGCTGGCGGGAGGCGGCTGTTAAGGCCGCCTCCCCTTTTTGCTTGGCGCACGACTTGTTCATGCGCCGGCCGTCAGGCTGTGGCGATCAGGAGCCCTGCCCGCCGCACTTCTTGGTGACTTTGTTGTAGTTGCCGCAGTGCAGCTTGACCCAATCGGAGACCAGATCCTTCGAGCCCGGCAGGTAGTCCGACCAGGCATCGCCCGGCACCAGGCCCTTGGTCTTCCACACCACGTCGAACTGGCCGTCGCCGCGGATTTCGCCGATGAAGACCGGCTTGGTGATGTGGTGGTTGGGGAGCATGGTGGACATGCCGCCGGTCAGGTTCGGCGCCTTGGTGCCCGGCAGCGCGGCGATCACCTTGTCGGCGTCGGTCGTGCCGGCCTTCTCCACCGCCTTCACCCACATGTTGAAGCCGATGTAGTGGGCCTCCATGGGGTCGTTGGTGGTGCGCTTGTCGTTCTTGATGAAGGCGTGCCAGTCCTTGATGAACTTGGCGTTAGCCTTGGTCTTGATCGACTCGAAGTAGTTCCAGGCGGCCAGGTGTCCGACCAGCGGCTTGGTGTCGAGACCGGCGAGCTCTTCTTCGCCGACCGAGAACGCCACCACGGGGATATCGGTCGCCTTGATGCCCTGGTTGCCGAGCTCCTTATAGAAAGGAACGTTGGCGTCGCCGTTGATGGTGGAGACCACCGCCGTCTTCTTGCCGGCCGAGCCGAACTTCTTGATCTTCGACACTTCGGTCTGCCAGTCGGAGAAGCCGAACGGCGTGTAGTTGATCATGATGTCCTCAGGCTTCACGCCCTTGGCCTTCAGGTAAGCTTCCAGGATCTTGTTGGTGGTGCGCGGATAGACGTAGTCGGTGCCTTCCAGCACCCAGCGCTTCACGTTGCCGCCGTCCTTGCTCATCAGATAGTCGACGGCGGGAATGGCCTGCTGGTTCGGCGCGGCGCCGGTGTAGAACACGTTGCGCTCGGACTCCTCGCCCTCGTACTGCACCGGATAGAACAGGATCGAGTCGAGCTCCTTGAACACCGGCAGCACGGACTTGCGCGACACCGAGGTCCAGCAGCCGAACACGACCGCCACCTTGTCCTTGGAGATCAGCTCGCGCGCCTTTTCGGCGAACAGCGGCCAGTTGGAGGCGGGATCGACCACGACCGGCTCGAGCTTCTTGCCGAGCAGGCCGCCCTTCTTGTTCTGCTCGGCGATGAGCATGAGCATCACGTCTTTCAGCGTGGTCTCGCTGATCGCCATGGTGCCGGAGAGCGAATGCAGAATGCCGACCTTGATGGTGTCGGCTGCTTTGGCCGGCTGCAGCGCTCCGGTGGCGGTAAGCGCCAATCCCGCGGCGGCGGAAAGCCACCAGCGGGCACTCGGTCGTTTTGCGACCGCCTGAATATTTTTGAGCATGCGCGATGTCCTCTTCATCGTTTGACGCGTGTTGACGCGCTTGGTGTCCCGGCGACCCCCGGCGCTGGAAAGGGGTTCGCAAAGCCTGTGCCAAGGCCCGTTTGGCCGGCTAAGTGGCTGGCGAATTGAAGGGATTTCCGCAGGCGCTGTGGATTGCCCATTTTGCGGGCAACAGAGGGTGATTAAAAAATAGGCATACCTGCTCGATAATGCCTCAGCCGGCTACCAGAGCTCGGCAACGGTGAGCCTGCGCGGAATAAGCCCCTGCTGGACGGCGTAGGAGATCAACAGCTCCAGGCAGGGCGCATTGGCCTCGCGGCCAAACGGAGCCGTATCCGGCTCGGCCGGCGCGCCTACAGCCTGCTTGCCGGCCTTCAAAAGTCGGTAAAGCTCGGCAACGGCGTCGGGGTTTTGGCGGGCGAGATCATCGGTCACCACCACCATGTGGTTGACCGGGATCAACTTGTGTTTGGTGTACCATTCGCGCGCGGCAGCGGCCGGGTCCGGGACGACGCTTTTCAGCCGCGCATCCTTCGGCAGCGCCGCGCCGTAGATGGCAGCGTCGAGCTCGCCGGCGAGCAGCATTTCGGTGAGGTCGTGGCCGGGCCTTGCGCGGAGGACGGCCGGCGGGTCCTTGCTCTCCGGCACATGGGCATCCTCAAATGTCACCCACTGCACTTTCGCCATGTCGACATTGTAGTCGTTCTGAAGGATGCCGCGCATCCACACCCCGGTGGTCTGGCTCCACGAGCGCACACCGACGCGCTTGCCGGGCAGATCGGCGGGCGTGAGGCGCCCGCGTTCCGCATTGTAGAGCAGCGCGCCGTGCTGGAAGCGGGCGAGCATGGCGGCCGGCAACAGCTTCAGACCCTTGTTATAGGCGACCGCCTGCAGATAGGTGACCAGCGCCATTTCGCTCACGTCGTAGGCGTGCTCGCGCACCATGGGCTTGAACGCCTTGTGCATCGGTTTCACATCGACAAAGTCGAGCTTGAGCGACGGCGAGGTAATCTCGCCCCGTTTCAGCGGCAGCGTATGGGGATAGTCGCCGATCGCGATGCGCAGGGTAACGGGGGCCATGGGACAGGCTTTCTTTAGGCGCCCTTCCTAGTCTAAACAACGCCCAACGATAAAGGGAGGTCTCGTCCCATGGCCGAGCAGAAGACCGGGCTCGTCATCACCGCCCATCCGGGCGATTTCGTCTGGCGCGCCGGCGGCGCCATCGCACTGCACGCAAAGCGCGGGCTCAAGGTCAAGATCGTCTGTCTGTCCTTCGGCGAGCGCGGCGAGAGCCAGTTCGCCTGGAAGGAAGCGGGCGCGACGCTCGACAAGGTGAAGGCCGGGCGCAAGGACGAAGCGGAGCGTGCCGCCGCGCTGCTGGGCGCGGAGATCGAGTTCTTCGATGCCGGCGATTATCCGCTCCGGCTCAACGACGCGCATTTCGACCGCATGGTCGACATCTACCGCGAGACCAATCCCGCCTTCGTGCTCACGCACGCGCAGGAGGACCCCTATAATTTCGATCATCCGGACGCCGCCCATTTCGCGCAACAGACGCGCGTGGTGGCGCAGGCCATGGGCCACAAGCCGGGCGCCCAGTACAAATATTCGGCGCCGCCGGTCTATTTCTTCGAGCCGCACCAGCCGGAAATGTGCAACTACAAGCCCGATCTCATCTTGAAGATCGACGAGGTGTGGGAGACCAAATACAAGGCGTTCCAGATTCTCGCCGCGCAGAAGCACCTGTGGGGCTATTACGAGCGCGTCGCCATCAATCGCGGCATCCAGGGCGCGCGCAATACCGGCGTGCCGATGACCTATGGCGAGGCCTATCAGACGCTGTTTCCGCGCGTCGCAGAAACGCTCGGCTGAGTTCGGAGGAAACCAAAATGAAACCCGTCGTCGTCCGCAACATCAAACGCGCCGACCCCAACGCCATCGGCACGCTTCGAGCCGCCGGCGTCTCGACCGCGCACGAGGCGCTTGGCCGCTCCGGGCTGATGAAGCCCTACATGCGGCCGATCTATCCCGGCGCGACCATCGCCGGGCCCGCGGTCACCGTGCTGGCGCAGCCCGGCGACAACTGGATGATCCATGTCGCGGTCGAGCAATGCCAAAAGGGCGACGTGCTGGTGGTCGGCTGCACCGCCGACAATACCGACGGCATGTTCGGCGAACTGCTCGGCACCGCCTTGCAGGCACGCGGCGTGATCGGCCTCATCATCGATGCCGGCTGCCGCGACGTGAAGCCGCTGCACGGCATGAGCTTCCCGGTCTGGTCGAAGGCGATCTCGGCCAAGGGCACGGTGAAATCGACGCTCGGCGCGGTCAACGTGCCGGTGGTGTGCGCCGGCGTGAACGTGGAGCCGGGTGACGTGGTGGTGGCCGACGACGACGGGGTGGTGGCGATCCCGAAGGCGGAAGCGGTCGAGACCGCACAAAAGGCGCAGAAGCGCATGGACGATGAGGACGGCAAGCGCAAGCAACTCGAAGCCGGCGTGCTCTCGCTCGACCTGTACAATATGCGCGAAGGCTTGAAAAAAGCCGGCCTGCGCTACGTGGATAATCCGGAGGACGTTTAGAGTTTTCCGATTGCCTCGCTCCGAACTCCACTCATTCCCGCGCAAGCGGGAATCCAGAGATGCAATCCGCCAGGCTTTGGTCGCCGCCCTGGGTCCCCGCTTTCGCGGGGACGAACGGTTCGGATTTGACGCAGATCATGGCGCGATCCGCAGGTTCCGCTAGCGTGCGCTCCATTCGAACTGGAGCCAGGCGGCCATGCCGGCAACGGCCACGGCGCAACGTCAGCCGAGCCATATCGCGGAGATGATGGAAAGGCTCGGCCTCGACCCTGGGGCAGCCGCCATTCCGCGCCTCGGGCTCGCCCACAGCACGGCCCACCAGCGCTGCCGGGCCTGCCCGCTCAGCGACGACTGCGGTGCCTGGCTCGGCGGCCACCGCGGCCCCCTGAGCTTCGCGCCGCCCTTCTGCCCGATCGCCGACATCCTGTTCGAGCTGAAATTCAACGATCCCGGCGCGCTGCGCTGAGGGCGGGCGGCTTTCGTCCGTCCGGTCCGGATGTTAGCGTTGCACCCCAGCGCGGGTTGCGCCCGCGTCATGACGACAAGATTTGAAATTCCGGGAGGAGACCATGGCAGTGCAGGCCCTGCGCGCGAACGCGGGCGGCAACCCGCGCAACGACGAAGAGGCGCGCGCGCTCGTCAAACACGTCGAGCAGCTGTTCATGCCCTGGAACATCGACGCGCTGGTCGACGGCTTCACCGATGACTGCGTGGTGCGCTTCGGCACCGTGCCGGAATTCCGCGGGCGCCAGAAGCTCCGTGAGTTCTTCACGACGCGCAGCGCCAAGCAGAAGGGCTACCGCTTGGCCAAACAGTTTCGCGCGCTTTCCGGCGACACCGTCGCCAATGTCTGGACCGGGGAATGGCAGGACGCCGAGAGCGGCTTCGCCATGAAGGGCTTCGGCGTCGAGACCTGGCAGATGCGCGACGGCAAGATCGCGGTGTGGGAAGCAGCCTTCAACGTCGCCCGCGCCGATGCGGCCGGCGGCGTCGCCGACATGCTGCGCTAGCGCCCGCATGAACGCCGCTAAAGCGGATTTCGACCTCATCGTCGTCGGCTGCGGCATCGCCGGCCTGTCGGCGGCGGCAAGCGCGCTGCAGGCGGGCAAGCGCGTCGCGATTCTCGAGCGCGCGCCGAAAGAAGAACGCGGCGGCAATACGCGCTGGACCGAGGCGTTGCTGCGCATGAAGAGCGAGCACGAAGTGTCCGACGATTTCGAGGCGCATTTCGCGCGCAACGCCGGACACTATCTCGATCCCGAACTGGTGGCGGAGACGGCGCGCGATTGGGACAACTGGCCGGGCATCGTCAAGACTTTGGGCTTTACCGATCCGGAGGTGATCGCGACCTTCGCCAAGAACGCGGCGCCGACGGTGGCGTGGCTCAAAAGCTTCGGCGTCAAATTCGATTTCCTGCCGACCTATTTCATCACCGCCTGCCAGCCGCGCATGGCCCCGATCGGCGGCGGGCTTGCGCTGGTGGAGGCGCTTGCCGCCTGGTGCGAGGAAAGCGGCGCGCAGTTCTTCTATCAGACCACCGCGCGCGGTCTGATCCAGGACGAGGCGGGCTGCGTGGTCGGCGTCAAATGCGTGGCCGCCGGGCACAAGGCGCTTGAATTGAGGGCTGGCGCGGTGGTGCTCGCCTGCGGCGGCTTCGAGGGCAATCCGGAAATGCTCACGCATTATCTCGGCCCCCGCGCGCGCTACATCCGGCCGGTGGCGCGGGGCGGCTATTACAACAAGGGCGAAGGCATCCGCATGGCGCTAGCCGTGGGCGCGGCGGCGAGCGGCGACTACGGCAGCATCCACGCCGAGCCGCTCGATCCGCGCTCGGGCGCCACCGAGCCGGTGGTGATGGTTTTCAACTACGGCATCCTGGTCAACCGCAACGCCGTCCGTTTCGTCGACGAGGCGCCGGCGACGGTCGACGCCACCTACGAGGCGATCACCCGCGTCATCTTCGAGCAGCCGGAAGGCATCGCCTATTGCATCCTCGATTCCAAGATCGACGAAGTGCCGGGCTGGCACCGCGCGGTGCGCTCCGACCAGCCGCCGATCGCTGCGGGGAGCCTGGCCGAGCTGGCCGAGAAGCTCGGTCTCGACGCGCGCGCGCTCGCGGCCACCGTCGACTCCTTTAATGCCGCCTGTCCGGCCGGCAGTTTCAATCCGCTCGAGCTCGACGGCCTGGCGACGCGCGTCGGTTTCACGCCGCGCAAGTCGAACTGGGCGCGCGCGCTCGACAAGCCGCCGTTCCTCGCCTTCCCGATCATCTGCGGCAATTGCTTCACCTTCGGCGGGCTGAAGGTGGACGCAAGGGCGCGCGTGATCGACGCCGACGGCAACGCCATCCCGGGTCTCTATGCCGCCGGTGAGACGATCGGGCTTTATTACGGCGCTTATGCCGGCGCCACCTCGGTGCTGCGCGGCGCGGTGTTCGGCCGCATCGCCGGCAGGCATGCTGGCTCCGGCGCGTAACTTGTTTGAACCACCACCTTGATATTTTTTAATCTGCACGGGAACCCAGGCACCGCCGAAACGCTTGCCCGCCAAGCGCGATTACGGAACAATAGCCCGTGTTTCAGAAGAACTTTTTGGCTCCGTTGTCGCTGCCGGTGCGTCTGGCGATCCTGGTCGCCGGTACCACGTTGCCGCTGATCGGCTTCGCCGGCGCCCTCACCTACCAGCACTACCTGGAGGCCCAGCAGAACGCGACCCACCGCGTCGAGCAATTCACCCGCGGCGTGCAGCAGGTGGTCGACCGGGAAATGAACGGTATCGTCGCCGGTCTCAACGTGCTGGCGAGCTCACCCGCGCTCGAGGACGGCGATTTCGAATCCTTCCGCAAGATCGCCGACGCGTTTCTCGGCCGTTTTCCCGACCACCCGCTGATCGTGATCGGCAACCGCCAGGGCCAGATCGTATTCAATTCCGGCCGGCCGCCGGGCGCGAAGCTTGCCACCCGCACCGAGCGGCCGGGCCGCGGCAGCGTGTTCAAGACCGGCCTGCCGGCCTTCTCCTCGCTGTTTAACGGCGCACTCACCGAGCGAAAGATCGTCACCGTCACCGTGCCGGTCTACCGCCAGGGCAAGGTGCTCTACGACCTGTCGTTCAATCCGCCGCAGCAGATATTCCAGAGGATCATCGAACAGCAGAAGCCGAGCGACGACTGGACCATCGCGATCTTCGACCAGAATGGCGTGAATTTCGCGCGCGTGCCCAATCCGTCCCAGACAATCGGCAAATCGGCGGCGCCGTCCCTGCTGCGGGTGATTTTTTCCAGGCCCGAGGGCCACGCACGAACGGTCTCGCTCGAAGGCGTGCCGCTGATCACGGCCTTTGCGCGCTCGCCGCTTACCGGCTGGATCGTGGCGGCCGGCATCGCGCAGAGCACGCTGACGGCGCCGGCGCTGCGCGGCTTTATGCTCACCGCCGCGATCGGCGCGCTCATGCTGGTGATCGGGCTGTCCTTTGCGGTGCGCATGGCGGCGCGCATCGCGCGCGGCGAAACGCTGCACGGCCTGCTGATCAACGAGCTCAATCACCGCGTCAAGAACACGCTGGCCACCGTGCAGTCGCTGGCGGCGCAGACCTTCCGCGGCAGCGGCGACGCCGAGGCGAAGGCCAAGTTCAACGCGCGGCTCGCCTCTCTCGGGCGCACCCACGACATCCTGAGCGCGCGCAAATGGGACCGCGCCGACATCCGCGAGGTGGTCGACGCCACCCTCGAGCCCTTCGCCGCCGCCAACCCGAAGCGCATCAGCCTCGCCGGGCCGGAACTGCCCCTGTCGTCGCGCAGCGTGGTGATGCTGTCGATGGTGCTGCACGAACTCGCGACCAACGCCGCCAAATACGGCGCGCTGTCGACCAACAGGGGACGCGTGCGGGTCGACTGGCGAACGGTGAACGGCGGCGGCGAAACGCGCGTGAAGCTCGACTGGCGCGAGACCGGCGGACCGGCCGTCGTGAAGCCCGCGCGCAACGGTTTCGGCTCGACGCTGATCGAGAAGGGCTTCGCCGCGCAATTGCAAGGCCGCGCCGATCTGCACTTCGAAACGGAAGGCGTCGCCTGCTCGCTCGAGTTCCCCGTGCAGTGAAAGTTCCCTCCGCGGTACGCCGGTAGCGCCCGGCCGCTAAACATTTCACCGAATGCGGCGGCGTGCGTTGACGTCGTCTTTAGGCGCAGCCGCTAGCGTGGCGGCACGTTGCGACATCCACACAAGGCGCAAACGGAGTTTACGCGTGACCAAAACCGAACGGTTCCTGAGAGACGAATCGGGAGCGACCGCCATCGAGTACGGCCTGATCGCGGCCGGCATCGCGGTGGCGATCATCGCTGTCGTCAACACCTTGGGCGGCAAGCTCAACACGACCTTCAAGAGCGTTTCGGACCAGCTCAAATAGATCCACACGTGAGCCTGTCTGAAAGAGAGCCGCCGGAAACGGCGGCTTTCTTTTTGTCGAAGATCCGGCGTTCCGAACTCGTGCGTTCAGCGGCGGGCCGACACGGCCATACCCGGCCGGAATTTCAGCACGGCAATTGCGCCCATCACGATAAAGAGCAGCAAAGCCGCCGCCTGCGCGATCAGGAACAGCGGTTCGGATTGGGTCGGCGCCAGCGCGTGCAGGCGCGGCAACTTCAGGAACGACTGTACGATCAGCACGAAGACGTTGAGGTACAGCGCGGCGATCGCCGTCGCTACGAAGACCGGCCGCCACGCGCCGAGAAGGCGATTGCGGTAAAGCGCGAACAGCGCGAACGCCAGCAGCAGCATCGAGACGATTCCCGTGCCAAGCGCGGGCGTGAAGCCCCGGATCGGAAACAGAAAGCCGGTGATGCTGGTGAGAATGGTCGCGAGCAGAAACAATGCCGTCCACCCCGGCACCCGGCGCGAACCGAACATGCCGTAAAGCACGACCAATCCGCTCGCGATGGCGATCAGGCTGATGATGACGTGAAGGATGGTGAAATTGGCGACGGACAGGCCGAGAATCATGACGTACCCCCTTTTCCCGACCGGACGATTATAGCGGATTTAGGCGCGGTTGGCGTGGCTCCAGGGCGCGATGCGCCGCTCCAGCCATTTGAGCGCGGAGGTCAGCGACACGCCGAGCACCATCAGCACGATCACCGGCACGAAGGTCTTGTCCATCTCGAAGTTGTTGGCATAGCGCGTGATCATGAAGCCGAGGCCGGAAATCGTGGTGTAGAACTCGGCGATCACCATGCCGACCAGGCCGCGGCCGATGGCGAGCCGCACGCCGGCGGCGATATAGGGCAGCGCAAAGGGCAAGAGCACGTCCTGCCACACGCCCCATTCGCTCGAGCGGAACGAGCGCGCCACTTCCAGCATGTTCTTGTCGCATTCGCGCACGCCCTGATATGTGTTGATCAGGATCGGAAACACCGCGAACAGGAACACCACGATGATCTTGGCCTTCAGATAAATGCCGAACCACAGCACCAAGAGCGGCACCAGCGCGACCAGCGGCGTGGCGTAGAGCGCGTTGATCGGAAAATCGAGCGCCCAGTCGAGCCAGCGCACCCGCGCCATGGCGACCGCCAGCGGAATGCCGATCACGATCGCCGCCAGCAGGCCGAAGAACATCACCTCCAGGCTCTGCGAGAGGTAATACGGCAGGTCGCCCGAAGCGGTCAGCGTATAGAAGGCGACGGCGATCTTGCTGGGATAGGTGAAGAAGATCGGGCTGATGTGCGGCCCCACGATCTGCCACACGATCAGGATCAGCGCGAGGAAGCCGTAGCGGAACAGCGCGCGCTGCTCCCACCACGGCTTGTTGACGGCTTTGGCCGCCGGCGCCTGCGCGGCGGCAATCTCGCGGCCGTGCGCATGATTGGCGACGCTCATTCAAGATCCTCCGCAGATCATCATCCGCCCTCATCCTGAGGAGGGCGCGGCGCGCGCCCGTCTCGAAGGATGGGCGTCCTCATGGTTCGAGACGCGCACCTAGCGGTGCGCTCCTCAGCATGAGGCCGATTGAAATACCGACCAGCCTAGAACGCCTTGGTCGGGCACACCGGCCCTTTCCAGACGCCGAGCTCCTTGATCGCCTTATCGGCAAATTCCTTGTCGACGATCTGGTCGTAGGTCGGGGCCTTGCCCTTCTCGATATTGCCGACCTTCTCCATCAGCTTGGCGGTGAAGTTGACGCGCGCCGGATCGAGGCCGGTATTGGCGTCCCAGATGCAGCTCTTCACCAGGAAGTCATAGGTCTGCGAGATGATTTTTTCCGGATAGCCGGTGTGCTTGACCATGATCGGCAGCACCTTGGCCTTGTCCGTGTACATGATGCGGGTCGCCTCGATCACGGACTTGACGAAAGCTTGCAGCGCGGCCGGCTTGTTCTTGATCGTCTCGTCCTTCACCGCGTAGTAGGTGTACATCTGCTTCGGCGACAATTCCCACATGCGCGCGATGGCGTGCAGGCTCGGCACCTTTTCCTTGGCCAGCATTTCCTGCTCGACGTGCAGGATCGCGGTGTCGACCTGATCGGCGACCAGCGCCGGCACGTCCTCGGTCGCGATGGAAACGAAATGGACATCCTTCGGACTGACGTGCGCCGCGCGCAGCACGTTCTTGCTCAGGATGTCGGCGAAGCCGCCCGGCTGCTGGATGCCGATGCGCTTGCCCTTGAGGTCGGCCATGGTCTTGACGTTGTCACGCACCACCATCGATGCCTCGAACTTGTAAAGCGTGCCGAGGATGCCCTTGACCTTCGAGCCCTTGGAAATGCCGATGCTCGTCACCGTGCCGGGCGCCTGCGCGACGTCGATATCGCCGGACAGCATGGCGCGGAACACCTTGACGCCGCCGTCGAGAGCGACGGTCTTCACCGTGACGCCGTTCTTCTTGAAGATGCCGAGGTCCTGCGCGACCAGCACCGGCATGTGCACGACGTTCGGCGGCGAGGTCGGCATGCCGACGGTGAGCTCGTTGCTCTGCGCGAACGCGGAACCCGAGGTCAAAAGCGCGGCCGCGGCAATCCCGGCCATAGCCGTAGCGAGCTTGCGCATCGTGGTGGTCCTCCCTGGTCAGTTTATTTTTTCGTCACCGGCCGCAGCGAAGCCGCCGGACGGCGCTGAAACCTTGCCGCTGCCGGGTCTTGCCGCCGCCCCACCGGCGCTTCCCACATGCGTTCCGCCGGGCGAAATTCTGCCCCATCGCCTCGGTAAAAACAACGAACCCCGCTCGTTTCATCCCGCAACCGGGGCTCCGGCCGTTGTTGAGGTACTTGGCCTTTGACCGCGCGCGGTCGCCGTGGCTAGAAGCGGGTGCATCCGTGCACTTCGAAGGTCGCCATGCCCAAATTCGTCGTCGATTTCGGAAGCCTCGGCCGGCCGCCCGCGGCCGACGGGCGGCTCGACGGCCCGGCCTTCCACCGCAACCACGACGCCATCTGGGCGGCCATTGTCCCGTACCTCGGTACACGCGAGGGCGACGTGCTGGAAATCGGCAGCGGCACCGGCCAGCACGCCACCGAATTTGCACGCCGCAGTCCCCGGCTCACCTGGTGGCCGAGCGATATCGTGCCCGCCCATCTCGCCAGCATCGAGGCCTGGCGGCAACGGGCGGGGCTTGCCAATTTGCGCGCCCCGCAACGAATAGACCTCAACGAGGCCGGCTGGACCTGCGCCGGCGCCGGCAATCTCGCCGCCATCCTTTCCATCAACGTGCTGCACATCGCGCCCTGGCGGGTTTCGCAGCATCTCTTCGCCGGCGCCGGGCGGCTGTTGCGCCCGGGCGGACATTTGTTCATCTACGGCCCGTTCAAGCGCGACGGCGCTCACACGGCGCCGAGCAACGAGCGCTTCGATCTGACGCTGCGCGCGGAGAACCCGGACTGGGGCGTGCGCGACATCGGCGAATTGAACGCGCTGGCGGAAAAGGCCGGGCTTTCGCGCGCCGAAATTCACGCCATGCCGGCCAACAATATGGTCCTGGCCTTCGCGCGCGCCGGCCGGCACAATTGAGCGAAAGCGACACGAGAGCCAAAATGCGAAACGACGAACCGATCCTCGACATCGCCCATCTCGGCCACCTCGAAATGCTCACGCCCAAATTCGAGGAGAGCGCGAAGTTCTTCATCGACGTCATGGGCATGACCCAGAGCGGCGAGAAGGGCGACAGCATCTACTTGCGCGGCTGGGACGACTACGAGCGCTATTCGCTCAAGCTCACCGCTTCGAAGACCTCGGGCATGGCGCATGTCGCCTTCCGCACCCGCTCGCCGCAGGCGCTGGAGCGGCGCGCGGCGGCGCTGAAAGGCTCCGGCTTCGACGTCGGCTGGAGCGATGGCGATCTCGGCCACGGCAAGACCTTCGTGTGCAAGGACCCGGACGGCCACGTGATCGAACTTTATTACGACACCGAATGGTACGATCCGCCGCCCGACAAGAAGCCGGCCTTGAAGAACCAGGCGCAACGCTATCCGGCGCGCGGCTGCAATGTGCGGCGCATCGACCACTTCAACGGGCTCGCCGTCGACATCAAGGCCAACCGCATTTTCTTCGAGGACTATCTCGGCTTCCGCGTCACCGAGCAGATCATCCTCGACGACGGCACCGAAGCCGGCCTGTGGATGACCGCCACCAACAAATCCTACGACTTCGCCTATACGCGCGACCACACGGGCACCAAGGGCCGCTTCCATCACGTCACTTACGCTCTCGATAGCCGCGAGGACGTGCTGCGCGCGGCCGATATTTTCCTGGAGAACGGCGTGTTCATCGAGACCGGCCCGCACAAGCACGCCATTCAGCAGACCTTCTTCCTTTACGTATACGAGCCGGGCGGCAACAGGGTGGAAGTGGCCTGCGCCGGCGCGCGGCTGGTGCTGGCGCCGGACTGGAAGCCGATCCGCTGGTCGGAGGCCGAGCGCAAGAAGGGCCAGGCCTGGGGCCTGCAGACCATCGCCTCGTTCCACACCCACGGCACGCCGCCGGTTCCGGATCGTCAATAAGTTATTGAACTATAATAGTAATACTGGAAATTATACGCAATTTGCAGTTTGCGTATAATGACGCTTGCCGACCTAAATTCGTCCAGTTATACTCAAAAATAAAATTGAGTATAACTGAGGGTTGCCATGCCGCCTCCCTCTTTAGTCATGCAAACCAACTACGCGGAATTGCAGGAGCGCTGCGCCGCGGCGGCATTCGCCACGTCTTTTCCGCAAGACGGCACATTCATTAAAAAAACCATCAAGGGCCGCCGATATTGGTATTTCCAATCATCCAGCGCTCAGGGGCGCACGCAAAAATACGTCGGCCCCGAAACGCCCGAGTTGTTGAAACAAATTGAACATCACAAGGAAGCACGCGACGACGAGCGCGAGCGACGCGCGCTAGTGGCGGCACTTGTTCGCTCGTTCAGGATGCCGCGCCCGAAAGCAGAGATCGGGAATGTCATCGAAGCCTTGGCAAAAGCTGGAGTGTTTCGGCTTCGCGCCGTTCTCGTGGGCACGGTCGCTTATCAAACATACCCCGCGATGTTGGGAGTTCCCCTGCCAAATCCAAGCCTGCAGACCGACGACATAGATATCGCGCAATTTGAAGACGTTTCAGTGGCGGTAGCCGATCATGCTCGATCAGTCCTCGATACTCTCAAAGAGGTTGACGGTACTTTTCGTGCGGTGCCGACGATGCATAGAGGTCGTGTCACAAGCTACGCGGCAAAGGACGGGCTGCGGGTTGAATTTCTAACGCCCAATCGGGGACCAGAAACCGATTCGCCAAGATCACTCCCCGCGCTACAAATTGATGCACAACCGTTGCGATTTCTCGATTTCCTTATTTATGAACCAGAGCAAGCAGTGGTCCTGCATGGTGCCGGCACATTGGTCTTGGTGCCCTCTCCGCAACGCTATGCCGTCCACAAGCTAATTATTTCGCGCCGCCGACGAGGCGGCAATGTCAAGCGCGACAAGGATATCCAACAAGCCGGAGCGCTCCTCAAAATCTTAACGCAAAAACGACCTCACGAGCTTGGCGAGGTCTGGAACGAGGCATTTGAGCGAGGTGACAAGTGGAGCCAAGCTCTTGCGGAAGGGATGACTGAAGTCGATGCATCAGTTCGGGACCTCACTCTCAAAATGGCGAACAGAACTCGGGATATTCTTCCGCATATAGACCTGTCGTTTGACGACAGGCCGGCATCATACGACTTCATTCGCGATACGGTTGTCTTTCACGGCACAGCACTTGATAAAGCCGTCGAATGCAGGATTAGCCGTGAAGCCATCGATGATAACTTTGAACCTCACCATTCAGACAACGAGCGCCGTCTGAAAAACTTTCGCGAACAGAGGGCAGCAATTGAAGCCATGGCACGAAAAAAATATCTATCCTGGCCAATCGAGGAGCCTAATGTCGTGTTGATCAAGTCAGCAGACGTGTCAAAGCTACTAGACAAGTGACTCCCGTGCCCCGCCGCAACACGCCGCGCATTACGTTCATCGGCTTCGGCGAGGCCGGCCAGGCCATCGCCTCGGGGCTGCGCGAAAGCGGCGTCGAGCGCATCGCCGCCTGGGACATCTTGTTCCCGGAAGACGCGGGCGCGCCGCTCAAAAGCGCCGGCGAAAAAATCGGCGTGCGTTGCGCCGCCTCCGCCGCCGAGGCGGTGGCCGAAGCCGACATGATCGTCTCGGCGGTCACCGCGGCTTCCAGCCTCGAAGCGGCCGCGCAGGTGGCGCCGCACCTTTCCGGCAACCCCTATTTCCTCGACATCAATTCGGTTTCGCCCGGCCGCAAGCAGGCGACCGAGAAGTTGCTCGACGGCAAGGCGCGCTATGTCGACGTGGCGGTGGTCGCCGCCATCCATCCCAAGCGCCACAAGACACCGCTGCTGATTGCCGGCCCGCACGCGGCGACGATTTCGCCGCTGCTGCGCGAACTGGACATGCAGCTCACCGTCGTCGGCGAGCGCACCGGCCAGGCCGCCGCCATCAAGATGATCCGCAGCGTGATGATCAAGGGCTTCGAGGCGCTGACGCTCGAATGTTTCCTGGCCGCCCGACAAGCCGGCGTGCTCGACGAGGTGACGGCCTCGCTCAAGAACAACTATCCCGGCCTCGATTGGACGAAAATGTCCGAATACAATCTCGAGCGCATGGTGAGCCACGGCGAGCGGCGCGCAGCCGAAATGGAAGAGTTGGCCGCCACCTTGCGCGAGCTCGGGCTCGATCCGCTGATGACCGAACGCACGGTTGCGCGCCAGCGCGAGATGGGCGCGCTCGGCCGCAACGAAGCGGTGCGCGCGGCCAAGATGCAAGGACGCGTTGCCCTGCTCGATGCGATCGACGCCGCCCGCAAAGCGGACAAGAAAAGCGGCGGCTAGTTTTATGAATGAACATTCAGGTTCGTGTCTGCGAATTAATTTTTATCCGGCGCGCCGCAGGTCCTACACTTCCCGCGTCCACTCTTGCTGGGGAGAAAACCCATGACGCTGAAGAAGCTCGCATCCGCCGCGCTCGTTGCAGCCGCGGCCGCCGCGTTCGTGATCGGTTCGCCCGCCACCGGCGAAGCCAAGGCCGTGAAACCGACGATGCATGCACTCTGCCCGTTTGTTTACCTCCCCGTTTGCGCGCTCAAGGGCGGCAAGCGGGTGACCTATACGAATTCGTGCTTTGCCGGCAATGACGGCGCCACGGTGATATCGAACCACGCCTGCTCGGTGAAGAAAGCCAAGAAACACCACGCCAAGAAGGCCATGAAGAAGCCGGCCAAGAAAAAGCCGATGAAGAAGTCGTCGAAGAAGAAGATGTAACCGGCAGATCTTCTGCAGCCCACGCGGGGCCGCTGCCGGAGCAGCGGCCCTTTCATTCTGCGGCATGCACGCCGCGCCACTGAGTTGTCAGCGCGGGCGCCGTGCCCTTACACTCGGGCACCGATTCATTCTGGGAGGGAAAACCATGAGGAAGCTCGCCTATTCTGCGCTTGCGGCCGCGTCCGCTGTCGGCTTCGTGCTCGGCGCCGGCGCGACGGCGCAGGCCAAAGCGGCCAAGAAGGCTGACATGCCGGATCCGCCGGCCTGCCTGTTCTGGCACAAAAAGGTCTGCGGCCTGAAAGGCACCATGCGGGTCACCTACGAGAACCCGTGCTTCGCGCTGAAAGACGGCGCCAAGATCATCAAGCAGCGCGCCTGCAAGTAGCGCCGGGAAGCGGCCACGCAACGAGGGCCGCTGCCGAAGCAGCGGCCCTTTCGTTTTGCGGTGATGCGCTCAGCGGCGCCGCTTCCTGACGCGCGCGCGCGGCTTGTTGGCGCTGGCGCCCGGCCTATTGGCGCTGGCGCGCGGCTTGGCCACCCGCTTGGCGGCGCCCTTCTTCGGCGCCGGCGCCGGCAGGCCGCCGACTTTGCCCAGGCGCACCGTCCAGTATTCCCAGGAGCGCGCCAGCCCGGTGGTCTTAAAGACGATCCGGCTCGCCTGTTCGATCTCGCCCGGCCACAGCGCCGTCACGGGCCCGAGCGCCATGCCGCGCGCCTGGAAATCGGCGTTACGGCAGGCATTGATGGTACGGAAAACGCATTCGTGCAGGCTCGCGCCCGCCACGGTGACGCCGTGGCGGCGCATCAGCACCATGAAGCCCGCGCCCATGGCGCGCGCGAGCGAGGCGCCCTCCTCCGGCTTGACCACCAGCATGTTGGTATCGCCGAATTCGTCGTGCTGATCCCAGAACGGCGGCCGCATGCCGCCGATCGCGCCGAGATGGAAGACCGGCACGTAATCGGTGCCGGAGGCGAGCAGCGGCATGAAGGCCGGCGCGTGATGATGGCAGACCGACATCACATCCGGCCGCGCCTTGTAGATCTCGCCGTGGATCACCCGCTCGGAATATTGCCCGCTGCCGGGGTCGCGTAACGGGCGCGAATCCAGGTCGTATTCGATGAAATCGTCCGTCTCGACCAGTTCCGGCGCACGCGAGCGCGACAGCAGATAGCGGTCCGCACGCTGGGGATGACGCATGCTGACATGGCCGAAAGCGTCGAGCACGCCCTCGTTGGCGACGATGCGGTTGGCGAGCGCGAGCTCGTGACGGGCGGCGTCGAGACTGCTGGGCACCGGCGTTTCCTCTTCGATTAATATGGTTTGGTGTCCTACATTATAGGCCACGGCCGCGCGCAAACCAGCGACGACAAGCTTGACAGGCGGCGGCCGTTGGGGAGGCTTCATCGCGCATGCCCGGGTCAGCCCAGATCGTCGTCGACGGCGTCAGCCACCTCTACCGTCCGCCGCGCGGACGCGAGGTGCTGGCGCTCGACCAGGTTTCGCTCGAGGTGCGCAACCGCGAATTCGTCGCGCTGCTCGGGCCGTCCGGCTGCGGCAAGTCCACTTTGCTCTATCTGATCGGCGGCTTCCTGCCGGTGGAGACCGGCGCCATCAGGATCGACGGCAAGCCGGTCGCCGGTCCCGGCCCCGACCGTGGCATCGTGTTCCAGCACTTCGCGCTGTTTCCCTGGAAGACCGTGCGCGGCAACATCCTCTACGGGCTGGAGCGGCAGGGCATGCCCAGGGAGGAACGCGAAAAGCGCACGCAGGATTTCATCGAGCTGGTCGGCCTGGCCGGCTTCGAGGACAGCTACCCCTCGCAACTATCCGGCGGCATGAAGCAGCGCACCGCGATCGCGCGCACCCTTGCCTTCGATCCCAATATTCTCTTGATGGACGAGCCGTTCGGCGCGCTCGATGCGCAGACGCGCGGGCTGATGCAGAGCGAGCTTTTGAGCATCTGGCAGCGCACGCCCAAGACCGTGATCTTCGTTACCCACGACGTGCAGGAGGCGGTCTATCTCGCCGACCGCGTGGCGGTGATGTCGGCGCGGCCCGGCCGCATCAAGACGATCGTTCCCACCAAATTCGAGAAGGACGCCGAGAACATCTTCCGCGAGAAGGAATTCGTCGAGAAGGTCGACGAGATCTGGCACCTGGTGCGCGAAGAAGCGATCAAGGCGCAAGGCGGCCGCGGGCGATGAAAACCCTGTTGCGCTATTCCCCGCTGCTGCTGCTGGCGCTCGGCTGGGAACTGGTCGCGCGCCTCAATCTGGTCTCCTCCGACGCGCTGCCGACGCTCACCAGCGTGGTGGCGTCCTGGTTCGACATGATCGAGGACGGCTCGCTGCTTACCAATGGCGCCGCCTCGCTCTATCGCGGCGGCGTGGGGCTCGCGCTCGCCATCGCGATCGGCGGCGCGCTCGGCATCTTCATGGCCTGGTGGAGACCGCTCAACGTGCTGCTCAGCCCGCTGGTCGAAGTGTTCTATCCGCTGCCCAAATCGGCGCTGATCCCGGTGACGGTGATCTGGCTCGGCTTCGGCGACGGCTCCAAGATCCTGCTCATCTTCCTCGGTTGCATGCTGCCGGTGACCATCGGCGCCTTCAACGGCGCGCGCGGCAGCGACCGCACCCTGCTCTGGTCGGCGCGCTGCATGGGCGCGAGCCGGCTGCGCGTGTTGCGCGACGTGGTGCTGCCGAGCGCCATGCCGGAGCTGCTCAACGGCATCCGCACGGCGCTCGCGCTTTCCTTCATTCTGCTGGTGTCGGCCGAATTGATCGTCGCGCACAAGGGCTTCGGCTATCTGATCGGGATCACCGGCTCGCAGGGCAACTACGACGCCATGTATGCGGTGGTGCTCACCGTCGCCTTCCTCGGCTTCGCCGCCGACCGCGTCTACCTCGCCATCACCGACCGGGTGCTGCAATGGCGGGCGTGAACGAGACGCTGACGCAATCGACGGTGACGCCGGCCGACGTGCCGGAGCCGCTGGCGATGCGGCTGACGCGCGTCGCTTTGTCGGGCTTCATGCGCGTCTTTTCCATCCTGCTGTTGCTGGCGGCCTGGGAGGCGCTGGCGCGCAGCGGCGTGTTCACGCATTTCCAGTTGCCCGCCTTCAGCGACGTGGTGGCCTATATCTGGAACGACGGCGTCGCCGGCGACCTCTGGCACAATACCGCGCTCACGCTTTACCGCGCGATCGCCGCCTTCTGCATTGCCGGCGTCGGCGGCATCGTCATCGGCACGGCGATGTCGCGCAGCACCGTCGCGCGATGGTTCTTCGACCCGATCGTGTCGGTCGGTTTTCCGATGCCGAAGATCGCCTTCCTGCCGGTGATCATCCTCTGGCTCGGCGTCTATGACGTGTCCAAGATCACCATGGCGACGGTCGACGCCATCTTCCCGGTGATCGCGGCCACCGTCATCGCCATCCAGGGGGTGGAGCGTGAGCTGGTCTGGTCGGCGCGCAACATGGGGGCGAGCAACCGCGAGGTGCTGACCCAGATCGTGCTGCCGGCGGCGTTTCCGCAGATCATGACCGGGCTGCAGGTGGCGCTGCCGCTGGCGCTTATCGTCGCGGTCGTCGCCGAGATGCTGATGGGCGGCTACGGCCTGGGCGGCGCCATGATGGTCGCTTCGCGCTTTGCCAATTCCACCGGCGTCTTTGCCGGCATCGTGGAAATCGCGGTGGCCGGCTATTGCCTGGTCAAGGCCATGAGCATGCTCCGCCGCCGCCTGCTGGTCTGGCACGCCGAAGCGCACGAGCCCAGCACGGTGTAACCGCCGTCGTAACGGGTTTGTACCGGATGGCGGGAAGCCGGCCGGACTTGCAAAAATTAGTTGGAACCCCGACAATCTTTCATTCGTCCATGAAGGCTCGCTTGCCAAGAACGAGCCGGCGAAAACTGGGAGGGAACGATGCGTTTGCTGAAACTCGCATTGGCCGGCCTGTGCGCGCTCGGCCTCGTCGCCATCGCAACCGCCGCCAACGCGGAGCCGGTGAAGATTCGCATGTCCTGGGTGGCGCCGCTCGCCAACTGGGCCTCGATCCTGCTCGAGAAGAAGGATCTGATGACGCACTTCGGCAAGTCTTACACTGTCGAGACCCAACACTTCCGCGGCACGCCGCCGATGGTTACGGCGCTCGCCAATAACGAGATCGAAGTCGCCAGCCTTGCCTATTCGTCCTTCGCCATCGCCGTCGCCAATGCGGGATTGAGCGACCTGCAGGTGATCGCCGACGAGTTCCAGGAAGGCGTGCCCGGCTACTACACCGACAAATACTGGGTCCGTAAGGATTCCGGCATCGACAAAGTCGAGGACATGAAGGGCAAGATCGCCGGCACCAATGCCGGCGGCAGCGCGGTCGACGTCGCCATTCGCGCCATGCTGCACAAGCACGGTCTCGAGCCCAACAAGGACTACACCTTCCTCGAAGGCCCGCTGCCGGCCATGCCGGCGATGCTGCTGGAAAAGAAGGCCGATCTCATCCCGGCCGTGCTGCCCTTCGCGCTCAATCCCAAGCTGAAGGCCGGCGCCAAGCCGCTGTTCACGCAAGCTGACGCGACCGGCAAGACCGACATGATCATCTTGTGCGCGCGCAAGGCGTTCATCGACAAGCACCGCGCCGCCATGGTCGACTTCATGGACGACATGCTGCGGGTCGTGCACTGGTATCTCGACCCGAAGAACCACGACGCCGTGGCCGAGATCGCGCACAAGATCACCAAGGCGCCGGCCAATCGCTTCGGCTGGCTGTTCACCAAGAACGACAACTACCGCGATCCCAACATGATGCCGGACCTGAAGGCGCTGCAGAACAATGTCGACACGGTCAAGGAGCTCGGCTTCATCAAGACCCGCGTCGACATCGGCAAGCACAGCGACCTCTCTCTGCTGAAGGAAGCGGTGGCGCGGCAAAAAAAATAATTCGTGACAAAAAACATAAAACTTTCATCAACTTAGCAGCGCCGTCTACATCTTGCGCTTTGGGCCCCGGAAAATGCTTCCGGGGCCTATTTGTTGACGAGCGCGGCGTGAGGCCGCGGAAGGAAACATACCGGAAACGCCTGTAATTTAGCCCTTTACAAGTTTGGTTAATGCCTGAAAAATGATGATGGCGACTAAACTTACATGGTTAACGGGGCGTTGAAAAATGAAGCATCTGTGCAAAGCGTTCTACGGTGCCCTGCTTGTCCTCGGGCTGGCGGGCATCACCCACTCCACTCCGGCGTTGGCCGACGGCTACCGCTTCGACGCCGCCTGCAATTGCATGCGGCCGGACTCCGAATACACCACACGCCGCGTCGAGCGTGCGCCGGCGCAAGTGCGCACGCGCCAGCGTGTGGTCAATCGCACCCGCGTCGTGCGCGGCAACACGCGGCTGATCCAGGAAAACCGCTTGGTCGTGCACGTGCGGCCGGTGATCAACCGCGAGGTGGTCGTGCATCGCACCAACACCGTGGTGCGCGACGTGATCCTGCATCGGGTCAACACCACCAACAAGTATCGTAACGAGTACCACACGCAGGTGGTCAACCGCACCGTTCCCGGCACCGTCCGCCACGTGGTGGAGCGTCGTGAAGTGCGCGGCGTGAACTGCAACTGCGGTGAGGAAGGCGCTCGTTACAGCGGCGGCGGCGGCTATTACCGCGGCCCGGTCGTCTCCTATCGCGACTAGTCGCCCGCTATAAACCGCCAGCCTCTTAACCCCGTCTCGTCGGCCAAGCCGGCGGGGCGGGCTTTTTTCGTGACGCGAAGCCGCATTGACTGCCGCGCAATGACGCCACAGTGCTACTGTATGGCTGGCCGGAGCACTCAAGCGTGGCGAAATGAGCCGATTTTCCTGCATTCGAGAGGCGTCATGGACCGTCGTGACGGCGATTGTGGCCCTCCTGCTGGCTTTGCCGGCGGCGGCGTTCGCGCAAGCGGCGCCCGCGCCCGCCATCGCGCTTGAGCTGCCGCGCGATCTGTCGCCCTGGGGCATGTTCCTGGCGGCCGACGCGGTGGTCAAAGCGGTGATGATCGCCCTGGTCTTCGCCTCGGTGCTGACCTGGACGATCTGGCTCGCCAAGGCGATCGAGCTGACGCTGGCACGGCGGGCGCTGCGCGCAGCGCTTGCCGCGCTCGGGCAGGTGCGCAGCTTCGATGACCTCGACGGCGGTGCGGGCCTGCGCGGCGAGGCGGCGGCGCTGCTGCGCGCGGCCGACGACGAATTACGGCTGTCGGGCACCGCGCTCGCCGGCGTCAAGGAGCGCGTCGCCTCGCGGCTGCAGCGCCTGGAAGCCGCGGCCGCACGGCGCGTGATCCGCGGCACCGGCTGGCTTGCCACCGTCGGCGCCACCGCTCCCTTCGTCGGCCTGTTCGGCACCGTGTGGGGCATCATGAACAGCTTCATCGGCATCTCGAAGGCGCACACCACCAACCTGGCGGTGGTGGCGCCGGGAATCGCGGAAGCGCTGCTGGCGACCGCGCTCGGCCTGGTGGCGGCGATCCCGGCGGTGGTGATGTACAACATGTTTTCGCGCTGGGTCGCCGGCTACCGCGCGCTGCAGGCCGACGCGTCGGCCGAGATCCTGCGTCTGATCGGACGCGATCTCGACCGCGGCGCGATCGGTTCGCATCCGGCCGAGCGCCGCCGCGCGGCGAGCGCCGCGGAATAGGAGACCGCGAGCGCATGATCCCGAACAGGGGGAACCGGTTTTCGGAATCATGCGCAAACAAATGTCGGGAAGGTACGGTCATTCAACCTAAATGGATCGCGCTCTCATGAGCCTGCGCCTCGACCACGGCGAGGAAGAACTCGCCGAGCTGCACGAGATCAACGTCACGCCATTCATCGACGTGATGCTGGTGCTGTTGATCGTCTTCATGATTGCGGCGCCGCTCGCGACCGTCGACATGGGCGTCGACCTGCCGGCGTCCAACGCACAGGCGAGCCCGCGGCCGGACAAGCCGCTCGTGCTGACGCTCAAATCCGACCTGAGTGTGTCGATGGACGACATGACCATCACGCGCGGCGATCTCGGCGCCGCGCTCGATAAAGCGAGCGGCGGCGACAAGGAACGGCGCGTGTTCCTGCGCGCCGACAAACACGTCGCCTACGGCGACCTCATGCGCCTGATGAATCGCTTGCGCTCGGCCGGTTATCTGCACGTCGCGCTGGTCGGGCTCGAAGCGGGCAAGCTCGAGCCATGACCGTTGCGGGGCAGGCGGTGGCAGAGCGGCTTTGGCCGGCGGCCGTGCGCTGGACGGCCTGCTTTGCGCTGGTGCTCGGCGTGCATGCCGCGGCGGCCGCTGGCCTGTTCGGCCATTGGCGCGGCGCGGTCGAGCCGCTGGCCGATGCGCCGGCGGTCCTGGTCGAGCTTGCGCCGGCGCCGGCCGCACCCGCCGTACCGCTGCGTGAGGTCGCGCCCGGTCCGCAGCAGATGCAGGCCCCCGCCGTGCCGGAACGGAGGCGCGCACCCGAACCCGAGACGGTCCCGCTGCCGCAGACCGAGCCGCAGCCGGCATTGCGCGCGGTCGTACTGCCGCCGCGCCGTCCGGTCGAAACGCCGCACGCATCGCAGCCGCGGCATCAGGCGCGGCTGACCAGCGCGCCCAACGCGGCCGCGCACAAGGCCGCACGGGCGGCGGCGCCGGCGCCCGGCGCGCCTAGCGGCGACCCGCGCGCGCTGCCGAACTGGAAATCGGCGCTGGTCGCGCGGCTCGAGCGCTTCAAACGCTATCCCGCCGAAGCGCGCGCGCGCGGGGTCGAGGGCGTGGCGCAGCTTGCCTTCGATGTCGACCGCAGCGGGCGTGTGCATCGCGCTCACATCGTGCGCTCCTCAGGCTCGGACCTGCTCGACCGCGCGACGCTCGCGCTCATCGAGCGCGCCCAGCCGCTGCCGCCGCCACCGCCGCAACTGCGCGGCGCTCAGATCGCGATCACTGTCCCAATTCGCTACAACATCCGCTGAAATCGGGAACCTCTGGTTAACGCGCGTTAACCATGTTGCGAAGCGGACAGCCGCTGTGGCCGCCGATGGCTTGCGGTGTGGCGGCGCTATTGGAAAGGATAGCGCATCACTGAACTTAGGAACCCGCCCGGCGCCGCCTGCCGGTCGCAAGTTAAGGGAAGCCAAAGCGGAGGGGGCCCCAACCGAAAAGGGGCGACAGGGGCCTTAAGCAACGATGCGAAAAACGCAGCGATCGATTGCATTCCTGATCACGATTAGCGTCGCGGCGGCGGGCATCGCGACGCCCGCCCATGCGACGTCGAAGCCGCACAGCGAGCGCTTCGCCAACATCGAGCCGCTCGAGACCATCACGCGCAGCCGCAGTGACGCCATCGAGCAGGCGGGGCAGGTCCCCGGCGCCGCCATGGTGCTGCTCGAGGCGCTGCGCTGGCGCGGCCGCAACGCGCGCCAGCTCGGCCTGCCGACCAAGCTATGGTGCGCCGACTTCATGAACTTCGTGCTGCGCAAGGCCGGCGGCAAAGGCACGCATTCGCGCGCGGCGCGCTCGTTCCTCGACTACGGCAAGAAGCTCGACGGCCCGCGCGTCGGCGCCATCGCGATTCTCTACCGCAAGGGACCGAACAACGGGCATGTCGGCGTGGTGCGCGGCACCGACGGCCAGGGCAATCCGGTCATCGTGTCGGGCAATCACGGCAACACCGTGCGTCAGTCGGTCTATCCCAAGAGCCGGGTGCTGGCTTATGTGATGCCGCCCAAATACGTGCTCGACGACATGGCGGCGGCGGCGCGCGCGGCGGCCGCGGCGGAAGTCGACAGCACCCGATAGTTTCGGATCGAAACGCGCCACCTGATCCGAAAGCGCGCCGCGAACCTCCCGGCGCGCTTTTTCTTTGGCGCGGCCCGCGTTCACCATTGCAGGTAAGCTTAACGCGCGCGTCGCTCGCCGCGCGGCGGGTTAATGTTAACCCCGGCAAATGCCCAAAAAACAAGGCCAAGACGCTAATTTACCGCCCATGCAGGAGTCCCGGTTCAACGGGCGCGAGGCGGCATGAGCGGGGGAACGCGACGCATCGTTATCGGAGCGGCTGTGGCGGCAATAAGCTTGCTCGCCGCGCAGCATGCGTTCGCCTTCACGCGTCAGCAGTTGGGCCGCTGCCTCGCCAAGCACGACGTCGCCGCCGACGCGCGCATCGCCGCCTGCACGTCGGTGCTCCAGTCGATCCGCTCCAAGAAGCTGAAGGTCGACGCGCTCACCAATCGCGGCAAGGCGTATCGTGCGCAGGGCGACGCCGATGCCGCGATCGCCGATTTCGACGCCGCGATCGAGCTCGATCCCAAGGACGGCGCGGCCTACCTTCACCGTGGCCTCATCTATCGCGATCGCAAGGACACCGACCGCGCCGTGCAGGACCTCCAGCAGGCGATGGACAACGGCATCCGCGACGCGGACGCGCTCAACACGATGAGCCACATCTATTACGGCGACAAGAAATACGACAAGGCCGTCGATGCGCTGGATCTGCTGGTTCGCCTCAATCCGAGAAACGAGCTCGCCTATTTCAACCGCGGCATGGCTTACCGCGCCAAGGGCGAGCCCGACCGCGCCATCCCCGACTTCGACCGCGCGATCAAGCTCAAGCCCGACGACGCCGTCGCCTATGAGAGCCGCGGGCTCGCCTATCGCGACATCCGCGACTACGAGCACGCAATTTCCGATTTCGACCAGGCGATCAAGCTCAACCCGAAATACGTGCTGGCGTTCAACGACCGCGGTATCGCATACGCCGCGCGCGGCGACGCCGAACGCGCCATCCAGGATTTCGACGAGGCGATCCTGACCGATCCGCGCGACGCCTTCGGCTACAACAACCGCGGCCTCGCCTACCGCAATCGCGGCGAGATCGCCCGCGCCATCAAGGACTACGACCAGGCCATCCTGCTTAATCCGAAATACGTGCTGGCCTATTACAATCGCGGCAACGCCTATTACGACAGGCACGATTACGACCACGCCATCCGCGACTACAACAAGGCGATCGAGCTCGATTCGGGCTACGCGCTCGCCTATTACAACCGCGGCGTCGCCTATTACGACCTGCACGACTACGGCCAGGCGCTGAGCGACCTTTCGCGGGCGGTCAAGCTCGACCGCAAGGATCCGCTGTCGCGCTTTCACCGCGGCATCGTCTATGCCGCGCAGGGCCAGCTCGACCGCGCCGTCGCCGATTACGACTACGCCATCAAGCTCGATCCCAAGAACGCGCCCGTCTACTACCATCGCGGGCTGGTGCTGCGCCGGCAGGGCCACGACAACCGCGCCATCGCCGACTTTACGCAGGCGATCCAGTTGGAGCCGAAAAAAGCCGGCGCCTTCTACAATCGCGGCCTCGCCTATGAGGATCAAAGCAACCACGACCGCGCCGTCGCCGACTTCAACCAGGCGATCGTGATCGATCCAAAGAACGCCGAGGCCTATTTCACGCGCGGCAAGGTGCTGTTCGCCCAGCGCGAGTACGACCGCGCCATCGCCGACCTCAACCAGGCGATCAATATCCGGCCCGACTACACCGCCGCCTTCAACGTGCGCGGCCTCGCCTACAGCGCCAAGGGCCTTCCCGACCGCGCCATCCAGGATTTCGACCAGGCGATCCGCATCGACCCCAAGAACGCCGCCGCGCTGAGCAGCCGCGGCGACGCCTACCGCCGGCAGCAGGACTACGCGCGCGCGGCCGCCGATTTCGGCCAGGCGATCGCCGCCGACCCCAACTACCCGGGCGCCTATTACAAGCGCGGCTTGACCTACAAGGACAAGCACGACTGCAACAAGGCGCTCGCCGACTTCAGCCATGCGATCAAGCTCGACGGCAAGGACGCCGAAGCCTTCAACGCGCGCGGCTTCTGCTACGTGCAGCTCGGCGACGACGCCAAGGCGTTTTCGGATTTCGACCGCGCCGTCAAGCTCGACCCGCGTTTCGCCGACGCCTATTACAATCGCGGCATCGCCCACTATCAGCGGCATGAATTCGACCCGGCCGTCGCCGATCTCAGCCAGGCGATCCGCTTCGATCATAAAAATCCGCAAGCCCTGCTGGCGCGCGGGCTCGCCTACCGCGCCCGGCACGATTACGACAAGGCCGTCGCCGACTTCACCCAGACGCTCCGGCTCGATCCGAAATCCACCGTGGCCTATGTCGACCGCGGCAACGCCTATCAGGGCAAGGGCGACTACGATCGCGCCGTGCGCGACTACGACCAGGCCATCAAGCTCGATCCCAAGAACGCCGCCGCCTTCACCGAGCGCGGCAATACCAACGCGCTGCGCGGTCACGTCGGGCGCGCGCTGCAGGATTTCGAGCAGGCCATCAAGTTCAACCCGACCTATGCCGGCGTCTACCGAAGCCGCGCGCTGCTCCACCTGCGCCGCGGCGACGCCGCGCACGCGCTCGCCGACCTCAACCAGGCGATCAAGCTCGAGCCCGCCTTCGCGGAAGCGCTCAACGACCGCGGCGTCATCTACCGCAAGAACGGCGACATCGAGCGCGCCGTCGCCGACTTCGACGCGGCGATCAAGGCCAATCCGCGCTACGACGCGGCGCTCGACAACCGCGGCATGGCCTACAAGAGCAAAGGCAAGCTCGAGCTGGCGCTGAAGGATTTCGACCGCGCCGTGTCGGTCAACCCCGGTTCCGTGCCGGCGCTGCTCAATCGCGGCGAAACGCTGGAGACCATCGGCTATCACGACCGCGCCATCGCCGACCTCGACCGGGTGATCAAGCTCGATCCGCGCAACGCGCCCGCCCATAACGCGCGCGGCAAGGCCTACAGCAACAAGCGCGAATACGGCCGCGCCGTCGCCGATTTCAGCCAGGCCATCAAGCTCAACGGCCGGCTCGCCGCCGCCTACAACAACCGCGGCCTCGCCTACCGCGCCCGGGGCGACAACGACCGCGCCATTGCGGACTTCAGCGCGGCGGCGAAGATCGACCCGACTTATGCGATGGCCTATTCGAACCGCGGCAGCGCCTATTTCGACAAGCACGACTACGACCGCGCCATCGGCGACCTCAACCGCGCCATCAAGCTCAATCCGAACTACGTGCAGGCCTATTACGACCGCGGCGTCGCCTATGGCGTCAAAGGCGACGCCGAGCGGGCGATCGCCGATTTCAACCAGGCGCTCAAGCTCAACCCCAACGATTCCATCGCGCTCAACAACCGCGGCCTCGCCTATCGCCAGAAGGGCGCGCGCGAGCGCGCCGTCGCCGACTTTGCCGCCGCGATCAAGCTCAATCCGGACTACGCCTTC
Organism: uncultured Pseudomonadota bacterium; assembly: GCA_963773305.1. Classification (GTDB taxonomy): domain Bacteria; phylum Pseudomonadota; class Alphaproteobacteria; order Rhizobiales; family Xanthobacteraceae; genus Pseudolabrys. Next base: position 597,663 of record CAVZAR010000001.1, on the reverse strand, counting down.
GCCTATTACAACCGCGGCGACGCCTATTTCGACGAGGGCGATTACGACCACGCCGTCGCCGATTTCGACAAGGCGATCAAGCTCAACCCGAAGGACGCCTTCGCGTATCACGACCGCGGGCTCGCTTATTACAAGAAGCAGGACGTCGCGCACGCCATCGCCGATTTCGAACGGGCCGTCGCGACCGACCCGCACTACACGATCGCGGCGCGCCCGCGCGGTGCCGGTGCCGGCGCGCGCGACCGGCGCGGCTTCGACCGCGGAGGCTCGGAACCGCCGCCTTCGCTTACGGTCAGTCCGTTGTTTGCGCTCGCCTATGACGATCGCGGCATCACCTTCGCCTCCAAGGGCGACTTCGCGCACGCCATCGCGGACTTCGACAAGGCGGTCAAGATCAATCCGAATCTGTCGGCGGCCTATTACAACCGCGGCAACGCCTATGCCCACAAGCGCGACTTGAAGCGCGCGGTCGCCGATTTCGACGCCGCCATCCGGCTCAATCCGAACGACGCCATGGCCTATTACGATCGGGCGGTGGCGCGCTACGAGCACGAGGATTACGGCCGCACCGTCGCCGACCTCGACCGCGCCATCAAACTCGATCCCAACAATGCCGGCGCCTTTTACAATCGCGGGCTCGCCTATCACGGACAGCACGACGACAAGCGCGCCGTCGCCGACTTCTCGCAGGCCATCAAGCTCAACGGCAAGCTGGCGCAGGCCTTTGCCGCGCGCGGCGCTTGCCTCACCGCGCTCGGCCAGTACGACAAGGCGATCGACGACCTGACGCGGGCGGTCGCGCTCGATCCCGCGCGCGCCCAGCCCTTTAACGAGCGCGGCATCGCCTACGGGCTCAAGGGCGACCGCGCGCGCGCCATCGCCGATTTCGACCACGCGGCCACGCTCGACCCGAAATACGCGCCGGCCTTCAACAATCGCGGCATCGTCCATGCCGCCCAGCGCGATCTCGACAAGGCCGTCGCCGATTACGCCCAGGCGCTCAAGCTCAACGGCAATTACGCCGCCGCCTATTACAACCGCGGCAACGCCGAATACGACAAAGGCGACTATGCCCGCGCCGTCGCCGACTACGACAGCGCGATCAAGCTCAATCCGGCCGACGCGCTGGCGCTCAACAACCGCGGCAACGCCCACGCGCACCGGCACCAGTTCGACCGCGCCATCGCCGACTTCTCGCAGGCGATCAAGTTCCGGCCGCGCTACGCGCAGGCCTATAACGACCGCGGCGTCGCCTACGCCGCGCGCGGCGACACCGGCCGCGCGCTCGCCGATTTCGCGCTGGCCGTCAAATACGCCCCGCACGACAGCATCGCCTATTACAACCGCGGCCTCGCCTACCGCGACCGCCGCGACTACGACCGCGCGATCGACAGCTTCGACCAGGCCATCAAGGCGAACCCCGGCAACGCGGCCGCCTATTACAACCGGGGCAGCGCGCTGAAGGCGCGGCGCGACTACGACCGCGCCATCGCCGACTTCGACCAGGCCATCAAGCTGCATCCCGACGACGCGCTCGCCTATTACGACCGCGCGCTGAGCTACGGCGCCAAGGGCGACAGCGCGCACGCCATCGCCGATCTCACCGAGGCGATCAAGCGCGACCCGAAGAACGCGCTCGCCTATTACAACCGCGGCGTCGCCTACCGCATCGGCGGCGACAACGCCCACGCCATCGCCGACTTCGGCGCGGCGATCGAGCGCGATCCGCGCTTCTCGCTCGGCTACTACCGGCGCGCCAACGCCTATTACGAGGACGGCAAGCTCGACCGGGCGATCGCCGATTTCGGCGCGGCGATCCGGCTGAACGGCGGTTACGCCGACGCCTATTACCGCCGCGGGCTCGCCTACCGCGACAAGCGCGACTACGACCCGGCGATCGCCGATTTCGGCAAGGCGATCCAGCTGCAGCCGAAGGAAGCCGCGGCCTATGCCGAGCGCGGGCTCGCCTACCGCATGAAGGGCGACTACGACCGCGCCGTGGCCGACTTCACCCAGGCCGTGCGGCTCGATCCCAAGTCGTCGGCCTATCTCGCCGACCGCGGCGCCGCCTACGGCATGCGCGGCGACACCGAGCGCGCCATCGCAGATTTCAGCGCGGCGCTCAAGCTCGATCCCAACAACGCGGTCGCGCTCAACAACCGCGGCTTCGCCCACCGCAACAAGGGCGACGACGCCGCGGCCGTCGCCGATTTCAGCGCCGCCATCAAGCTCAAGCCGGACTACGTGACCGCGCTCTACAACCGCGGCAGCGCTTATTTCGACCGGCACGACCTCGATCGCGCCATCGCGGACTTCAACGCCGCGATCAAGCTCAATCCCAATTTCGCCGCCGCCTATAACGGGCGCGGCGTCGCCTACGACAACAAGGGGCAGTTCGACCTGGCGATCCAGGACTACAGCCAGACCGTCAAGCTCGACCCGACCAACGCGCGCGCCTACAACAATCGCGGCTTCGCCTACCGCAGCCGCGGCGATCTCGACCGCGCCGTCGCCGATTACGACAAGGCGCTGCTGATCGACCCGAAATACGCGCTGGCGCTCTATAACCGCGGCATCGCGCTCTACGACAAGCGCGACTTCGACCGCGCCACGCGCGACATGAACGCCGCGATCAAGCTCAACCCGAATTTCAAGACCGCCTTCCACGACCGCGGCAGCGCCTATTACGACAAGCGCGACTACGACGGCACGATCGCGGCCGGCGGCCGCACCGATGCGCCCAAGCCGACCTATGCCATGACCGTCACCTACCGCGGCAGCTACGAGAACCGCCGCGCCGGCGACCGCATCATCCAGGACGCCAACCCGCCGATCCGCAACAACCAGTACAATGCCTTTGCCTATTCGCCCGAGACCTTCCCGGCGGCGAGCCCGCCGCTGATCGAGCCGCCGGCGCCCAAAAAACCCGAGCCGCAGAAAACGGCGGTCGTGGTGCCGGTGCCGCCGGCCGCGCCGCCGCCCCCGCAAGCCGCCGCGCCGAAAAAGGTGAACGTGCCGCTGCCGCAAGCGCGGCCCGAGATCGCGCCGCAGGCCCGCGCGCGCCCGATGCCGCGCCCCGAGCCGCGCGCCGGCGCGCATCCGGCGCGCAAGCCGAAGACGCTCGGCGCCGAGCTGCGCGAGCGCTTCTTCAAGCCCTTCTGGCAGCGGCCCTAAAGCAAGATCGTTTTGAACCGAAGCAGCTCGGCATATTCAGCGCTCACCCTCCCCTGGAGGGGGAGGGTCGGCGCCGAGCGTTAGCGAGGTGCCGGGGTGGGGTGAACTGCAGCAAGGAGCTCGGGTGGAGCCAACGGGTCCGGCCCGAAGGGCCGGCCCAATGACAGGCTCCGCGCAACCCGGGAACGAGTGACGGAGTCTCCCCGGGTTTCGCGGAGTTATCTCGCTCACCCCACCACCCGCGCCTCGCCCTGCATCCGCGCGCCCTGCTGCGCGGCCGCCACGCGCCCCAGCACCACCAGCAGCGGGCCGGCCAGCCCGGCCTTGGCGAGCCGCACCGCCAACTCGCCGATCGGCGCCTGCACCACCGCCTGATCGGGCCGCGTGGCGCGCGCGATCGCCAGCGCCGGCGTTGCCGGGTCGAGGCCTTGCCCCATCGCCTTGGCGATCAGGCCGCCGAGCGTGCGCGTCGGCATGTAGATCGCCGTGGTGGTCGCCGGATCGGCAAGGCTTCTCCAGTCGAGATCGGCCGGCAGCGCGCCGTCCTTGCCGTGGCCGGTGACGAATTGCAGGCGGCGGGCGCGGTCGCGGTCGGTGAGCGGCAGCGCAAGCCGCGCCGCCGCGCCCTGCACGGCGCTGATGCCGGGCACCACCTCCAGCGCGATGTCGGCCGCGCGGCAGGCCGCGATCTCCTCGGCCGCGCGCGCAAAGATCAGCGGATCGCCGCCCTTGAGCCGCACCACGCGCTTGCCCTGTTTGGCGAGCCCGACCATCAGCGCGTTGATGTCCTCCTGCTTGCACGACGGCCCGAAGCCGGTCTTGCCGACCAGCATTTTCTTCGCTTCGCGGCGGGCGAAATCGAGCACCTCGCGCGACACGAGGTCGTCGAACAAGATGACGTCGGCGGCCTGCAGCGCGCGCACCGCGCGCAGCGTCAGCAGTTCCGGATCGCCCGGCCCGGCGCCGACCAGGGTGACGGTGCCGTTCTCGATCCTCTCGCCCTGCCCCGCCACTTCGGCGGCGAAGCGCTCGAAATCCGCCTGGCCCGGCGCATCGTCGGGATGGCGCAGCGCATGCGCGGTGAACAGATGCCAGAATGCGCGGCGGCCGTTGAAGGTGAGCCCGCTCTCTTTCAGCGCGCCGCGCCAGCGCGCGGCCGCCGCCGCCCAGTCGGCAAAGCCCTTCGGCAAGAGAGCTTCCAGCTTGGCACGGATCGCTTGCGCGAACACCGGCGCCGCCCCGTCGGTCGAAATGCCGATGACTAAGGGAGAACGATTGACGATGGCGCCGAAGGAGAAATCGCAATACGCCGGCCTGTCGATCGCATTGACCGGCACGCCGGCCGCGCGCGCGGCGCGGGCGAATGCGTCGGCCGCGTCGTCGGCCTCGAACGCGCCGATCGCAAGCGCCGCGCCCTCGAAATCGCCCAGCGTCCACGCGCTTGCCGCCAACACGATTTCGCCGCGCGGCGGCTCGCGCATGAGCCGGCGCAATTCGTCGCAGATATCGGGCGCATAGACCTCCACGCGCGCGCCGGCGGCGGATAGGAGTTCCGCTTTCCAGGCCGCCGCCGGCGAGCCGCCGGCCAGCAGCACGCGTTTTCCCTCGAGCGCGAAGAACACCGGCAGCCGCGCAAGCGGCTGCATGCGGCTGGGCGGCGTTTCGAGCGGGGCGCGGGCGATTTCCATGGTCGGCCTCAATAAACGTCGGTCTGGTAGCGGCCGCTGTTCTTCAGATCGGCGATGAAACGCGCGGCGTCCTGCGGCGTGTGGCGGCCATGCTCGGTCACGACCGCGGTCAGCGCGTTCTCCACGTCCTTGGCCATGCGCAGCGCGTCGCCGCAGACATAGATGTGCGCGCCCGCCTTGATCCACGCCCACAGGTCGCGCCCCGTTTCGCGCATGCGGTGCTGCACGTAGATCTTCTCCTCGCCGTCGCGCGACCAGGCGAGCGTCAGCCGCGTCAGCAGGCCGGCGGCGCGCATGGCCAGCAGTTCCTGCTCATAGAAGAAATCGTAATTGCTGCGCTGGTGGCCGAAGAACAGCCAGTTCGGCCCGCTCGCCTTGGTCGCCTGCCGCTCCTGCAAAAAGGCGCGGAACGGCGCGATGCCGGTGCCGGGGCCGACCATGATGATGGGCTTGCCCGGATCGGCGGGCAGCGCGAAATGCTGTGCCTTCTGCACATAGACGCGCAACTTGTCGCCCGTCTGCGCGCGGCCGGCGAGGAAGGTCGAGCAGACGCCGAGCCGCGTGCGCTTGTCGATATCGTAACGCACCGCGTCGACGGTGAGCGAGACGCGGCCCGGATTGGCCTTGAGCGAGGAGGAGATCGAATAGACGCGCGGCTGCAGGGGATCGAGCGCCTCGACGAAGGCTTCCGGGTCGGGCCGGATGCCGGGGAATTTCTGCAAAGCGGCCAGCACGTCGAGGGTGGCGGCGTCGCCGTCCGGATCGCGGCCTTCGGCCAAGCTTTGCGCCTTCTTCCGCCGCTCGCCGCCGGTGATGTAGGAGATGAGTTGGAACAGCATGTCGGGCGCGGGCGAAAGCGACACGCCGTCGATCAATGTCGCGCGCAGCGTGCGCTCGCCGATCGGAAAATCCGCCGGCGCCTCGAGCGCTGCCAGCACGGCGTCGACCAGCGCCGGATCGTTGGCCGCAAACACGCCGAAGGAATCGCCGACCTCGTAATCGAGCCCGCTGTCGGCGAGATCGAACTCGATGTGCCAGGTCTCTTTCTCCGAGCCTTCCTTGTTGAGCCGGCGGCGCGAGACAAGCGTGGCCGTGGCCGGATTGTCGCGCGAGCGGCCGGGCTCGGCGCTCGGCGCGGGCGCCGCTTCTGCCGAGGGTGCCGAGGGTGCCGAGGCCGCCGCCGCCCCCCGCTCCAGCTCCTGGTAGAGCTGCTTGAGCATGCGCGAGGTCTCTTTTCCGCCGGGTACGCAAAGGTTTAGCCGCTTTTCCTTTTTGCTGAACAGCACGTCGGCGTAATCACGGCAATTGTAGCCGCACTGGCCGCAGTCCTGCTGCGCCATCGCCGCCATCATGCGACGCGGCAGCGGTAGGCCTTGTGCGAGCTGCATGCGGTCGGCCATCGGCATGGCCGGATCATGCCATGGAGCACCGTCATCGAGCTCTTCATCCACCTCGGCGGGCGCGTCGACCAGGCCCGGCAACAGCTTCGCCACGTCCTGCTTCGACAGAGGCGTCACGCCGCCTTCCAGGCCGAACAGCCCGGCGAACAGCCCGTCGAGCCAGGCGCGCTGCTCCGGCGTGAACGGCGCGTTCTCCGGCAGGAAAGACGGAATTGGGGGGCGCGGCGCGATGCTCATGCGTCCTCCTCCATCATGTCCACCAAACGCTTGAGCGCGTCGATCTCGTGCCGGCGCGCGAAGGCGAGGAAGCCCTCGCCTTTATTGCGATGCGCCAGATAAGCCTTGAGGATGCGCTCGATCGCGCGCGGGGCATCCTCCGCCTTGACGTCGCGGTAGAGCTCGCGCCCGAGCGCGGCATCGGGCCCGAAGCCGCCGCCGATCAGCACGTGATAGCCCTCGACCTGATCGCCCTCCTCCGACACCTCGACCTTGCAGGCGAGCAAGCCGATCTCGGAAATGAAATGCTGCGCGCAGGAATGATGGCAGCCGGTGAGGTGGATGTTGACCGGCGTGTCGAGCTTCAGCCTCGTCTCGCACCAGGCCGCGATCTCCTCGGCATGACGCTTGGTGTCGGAGGCGGCGAATTTGCAGCCGGTATTTCCGGTGCAGGCGATGAGCCCGGCGCGCAGCGCATTGGCTTCGATGGCAAGACCGAGCGCCTCGATCTTCTCCCGCGCCGCCTCAACATTCGCGTCCGCCACGCCGGAGATCAAAAGATTCTGCCACACCGTCAGCCTGATATCGCCGTCGCCCAAAGCGCGCGCGATTTCGGCAAGCCCGCGCATCTGCGCGACCGTCAACCGTCCGACCGGCACGGCGACGCCGATCCAGTTGAGCCCTTCCTGCTTCTGCTTGTGCACGCCGAGATGGGCCGTGCGCGCGAAGGCCGGGCGTTCTTCGAGCGCGCCCGGCACGGCACGCGTGAGCTTCGCCCCAAGCTTTTCCTCCACCAGCGCCAGGAAGGCGTCGACCCCGAGCCGCTCCAACACGTATTTCAACCGCGCCTTGGTGCGGTCGGCACGGTCGCCGGTGTCGATGAACACGCGCACCACAGCGTCGGCAACCTTGGTCGTGTCTTTCGGCGACACGAGCACGCCGGTGTCGCCGGCAAAGCTCATATGCCCGGTCAAACCGCCGAGGCAGAGCCTGAACCAGACGCCGGGCGCGAGGCCAAAGCCGTCCTTCACCGTCACCGCCTGGAAGCCGATATCGTTGGTGTCCTCCAGCACCGGGATCAGCCCGGCGCCGTCGAAGGCCACGTTGAACTTGCGCGGCAACCCGTACAGCGCGCGCTCGTTGAGAATGTGGAAATGCCATTCGCGCGCATAAGGCCGCGTGTCGATCAGCTCCTGCGGGTCGATGCCGGCGGTCGGCGTGCCGGTGACGTTGCGGATATTGTCGGCGCCCGAGCCGCGCGAGCAGAGCCCCAAGTCCTGCACCGCCTCGACCATGGCGACCGCATTCTTCGCCTCGATCTCGCGAACCTGCATATTGGCGCGCGTCGTCACATGCGCGTAGCCGCCGCCGTATGTCTCGGCGAGATCGGCCAATCCTGCGAATTGATGCGCCTTTAAAATTCCATTCGGAATGCGCAGGCGGCACATGTAGGAATTCTGGTTCGGCGCCACGTAGAACAGGCCGAAGAAGCGCCAGCGGAAATTGTCCGGTGGCTTTGGATATTCGTTGCGCGCGGCGAAGTCTTTCAGGCGCTCGTAGGTGTCGAGCGGGTTCTCCTCGCGCTTGAACTTCTCGGGATCGGACAGCTTGCCGCCGCCGGCCAACAGCCGGTCCTGCGCCTTGCGCGCGGCCGCGTCCGGACCCACCGGCTCAGGCGCCGGTGCAGCACCGCCGCCGGCGCCCGCACCGCCCACGCCTTTTGCGCTCTTGGCGATCTGCAGGCCGGCAACAAAACCTTCCAGATAGCGCTTCTGCTCGGGTTGAAAATCGCCCGAGGCGGCCGCGCCCTCCGACCGCAGATCGTGCCCGGCTTCTGTGGTCATGCTGTTTGGCACCTCTTTTCCAAGCTGCCCGTCGCAATCGCCGTGCCAAGCGTAAATACTTGAACTAAATGGTCTTTTTGTAACGCCCCGCGTCCCCTGCTCGCGAATTAGCCGACTGAGGCAATTTTTTGTGCAGCGCAATGAGTTGTTGGCAGCGCGCTACCGTTGCCATCCCCGCGGTCCAAGCCGCGCCATCGCCCGCCAGCCCCGATTTTCGGCGCTGAATGCGCAAAAGCGCCTGCCCCGGCGCGCATCGATCCCGCAGTTGGCATGTCAATTGCTGAAGCATCGCCGATGTCTCTTCGACGTCCGCAACAGAACAAGGGGGTGATCCCGTGTCCTATCTCGTTCCTTCCGAATTCGTCACCAAGATGATCGATGCCGGCGAATCCAAAATCTTCATGTCGACGCGCGACACCATCGTGCGCGGCTATATGGCCGGCGCCATTCTCGCGTTGGCGGCCTGGTTCGCGGTCACCATCAACGTAAAGACCGGCCTGCCGATCGTCGGCGCGGTTCTGTTCCCGGTCGGCTTCTGCATGCTGATCCTGTTGGGCTTCGATCTGTTGACCGGCGTGTTCGTGCTCACCCCCTTGGCCTGGCTCGACAAGCGGCCGGGCGTGACGATCATGGGCGTGCTGCGCAACTGGGGCCTGGTCTTCATCGGCAACTTCCTGGGCGCGCTCACGGTCGCCTTCTTCATGGCCTTCACCACCACCTTCGGCTTCACGCAACCGCCGGACAAAGTGGGTACGGTGATCGGCAATATCGGCGAGGCGCGCACGCTCGGGTATGCCGCGCACGGTGCGATGGGCATGGTCACGCTGTTCATGCGCGGCATGCTGTGCAACTGGATGGTGTCGACCGGCGTCGTCGGCGCCATGCTCTCGACCACCGTGCCCGGCAAGGTCATCGCCATGTGGATGCCGATCCTGGTGTTCTTCTACATGGTGTTCGAGCACTCCGTCGTGAACATGTTCCTGTTCCCGGCGGGCCTGATGCTGCACGCGCCGTTCTCGATCATGGATTACTTCATCTGGAACGAGATTCCGACGGTGCTCGGCAATCTGGTCGGCGGCCTGGCCTTCACCGGCCTGACCATTTACGCCACCCACGCCCGGACCGCGCCCAAGCGCGTTCCCCTCAAGCAAGTCGCCTAATACGATCTGCTGATGTAGAGAGAGCCTCAACCCGAAGAAGGGTTGGGGCTCTTTTCTTTGGTCCGCCGCATGGCACAGCTCGCGATATCGCTCGGCCAGTACTCCGACAAGGGGCGCAAGGAAGTCAATCAGGACTTTCACGGCGCGCTGATTCCGGACGAGCCGCTGCTCGGCCTCAAAGGCATTGCGCTCGTTCTGGCGGACGGCATCAGCACCAGCGAAGTCAGCGCCGTCGCCAGCGAATCGGCGGTCAAGAGCTTCCTCACCGACTACTACTGCACGTCGGATTCCTGGTCGGTCAAAACCTCGGCTCAGCGCGTCATCGCGGCGACCAATTCCTGGCTGCACGCGCAGACCCGGCAGAGCCAGTACCTCTACGAAAAAGACCGCGGCTATGTGTGCACGCTCAGCGCCATGGTCATCAAATCGACCACCGCGCACATCTTCCACATCGGCGACGCCCGCATCTATCGCGTCGCCGGACAGGCGCTCGAACAACTGACCGAAGACCACCGCATCGTGCTGTCGTCCGAGCAGAGCTATCTGGGCCGCGCGCTCGGCGTCAATCCGCAGATCGAGATCGACTACCGGGCGCTCAACCTCGCGCCCGGCGATCTCTTCCTGCTGGCAACCGACGGGGTCTACGAGCATATCGGCCACCGCTTCGCCGTCGACACGATCAACGGCGCCGACGACCTCGACGAGGCCGCGCACGCGATCGTCGAAGAGGCGCTGCGCCAGGGCAGTTCCGACAATCTGACGGTGCAGATCGTGCGGATCGAGGAGCTGCCCGACGGCGAGGACGGCGAGATCGTGCGCCAGGCGGCCGAGTTGCCGTGCCCGCCGCTGTTGGAGCCGCGCATGACGTTCGACGGCTATCGCATCGTGCGGGAAATCCACGGCAGCAGCCGCAGCCACGTCTATCTTGCCGTCGACGAGGACGACGGCGCGGTGGTCGCGCTCAAGACGCCGTCGCTCGACCTGCGCGGCGACGCCGCCTATCTGCAGCGCTTCATGATGGAGGAATGGGTCGCCCGCCGCATCAACAGCGCCCATGTCCTGAGGCCGCGCAGTCAGGCGCGCGCGCGCAACTTTCTCTACGTCGTGACGGAATACGTCGAGGGACAGACGCTGACGCAATGGATGGTCGATCATCCGAAACCGGATCTCGAAACCGTGCGCGGCATCGTCGAGCAGATCGCCATGGGCCTGCAGGCCTTCCACCGCCTGGAAATGCTGCACCAGGACCTACGGCCCGACAACGTCATGATCGACAAGACCGGCACCGCCAAGATCATCGACTTCGCCGCGACGCGCATTTCAGGCATCGCCGACGACACGTCCTCCGCGCTCTATGACGGCATTCTCGGCACCATGCAGTACGCGGCGCCCGAATATTTCCTGGGCGAGGCCGGCTCGACGCGCTCCGATCTCTACTCACTCGGCGTCATCGCCTATCAGATGCTGACCGGACGCCTGCCCTACGGCGCCGCGGTCGCCAAGACCAAGACGCGTGCGCAGCAGAAAAAGCTGCGCTACAAGTCCGCGCTCGACGAGGCCCGCGCGATTCCCTCCTGGATCGACGGCGCGCTGCGCAAGGCGGTGCATCCGGACCCCTACCGGCGCTACGCGGAATTGTCCGAGTTCGTTTACGATCTGCGCCACCCCAACAAGAAATTTCTCGATACCGAGCCGGTGCCGTTCATGGAGCGCGATCCGCTGCTGTTCTGGAAAATCCTCTCCGCGCTGCTTTTGGTCGTCGTGCTGGTCTTGATCTTTCTGTTGAGCCGGACCGGCGGCTCCTAGAGCGGGATCGGATAAGGTCGAGTCGCCGCACCCTGGGCCCCCGCTTTCGCGGGGGCGAGCGGAAAAAATCGGGTTCGCCGGGTGCTCCGCGTTAAACGCATCATGCTCCAGCGGATCGTGCGCTGGTTTGCGAATCCCCGCGCCGCGGCTAGATTGCCGCCGCAATGACCACGCCGGCCTATCGCAAGCGACTGCGCGCGCTGCTCACGCCCGCCGAGCGCCGTCTGTTCGCGCGGCTCGATACGCCGCGCAAGATCCAGGATTTCCTCGACCGGCTGCCGGCGAATTTCGAGCCGGACGGCGACACGGCGCGCTCGCCGCGGTCGATGCTGTTGGCGCAGGTGGCGCACTGCTCGGAAGGCGCGATCTTCGCCGCCGCCGTGCTCGCCTTTCACGGGCGGCCGGCCTGGCTGATGGATCTGCGCGCGCTGCCGAGCGACCAGGACCACATCGTCACGCTGTTCAAGCAGCGGGGCTTTTGGGGCGCGATCTCCAAGACCAACCACGCCATCCTGCGCTGGCGCGACCCGATCTACAAAAGCGCGCGCGAGCTCGCCATGAGCTACGCGCACGAATACGCGCTGCCGGGCGGCAAGAAGTCGCTGCTCGAATTCTCGCGGCCGTTTTCACTGACGCGTTATGCGCCGGCGCGCTGGGTGACCGCCTCGGACGACCTCGACTGGCTACTTTTTGCACTCGATCTGGCGCCGCACTGGCCGGTGGCGCCCCAGCACGCCATGCGCGCGCGCCGGCCCTCGACCTGGGTCGAAATGCGCGCGCAGGAAGTGGTGGAATGGCCGGTGCCGCGCCGGCTCAAAAGCCTGGTCAAGAGCAAGGTGCGCAAACGCCCGGCGCGTCGCAGAAACTAATTGAGGGTCGTCTCGATTTGAATCAAGTTGCGCCACGAACTCTCTTCACCTCTCCCATAGGGAGAGGTCGGCGCGCGATAGCGCGCCGGGTGAGAGGTTGCAGCTCATCGAGAGTCACGTGCCCCCTCACCCCGGCCCTCTCCCCAAAGGGGAGAGGGAGCGCGCCTTGCCTGCCTGACCGCTATAGCCTTGAGCGATCGCGTGCTAGACCGCTTAATCGGCGCGCCTGAAAACCTCACACCGAACCGTCGACAACCATCTCGATAAGCTTCGTGCCCGGCCTCTCGAATGCGGACGAGAGCGCCGCACGCACGTCCTTCGGCTGCGTGACCCGTGTCGCCTCGACGCCGAGCGCCTTCGCAAGCCCGACAAAATCGACCGGCGGATCGGCAAAGTCCATGCCGACGAAATGGCGGCTTTGGTGGAAGGCCTGAAGACGCTGCTTGATGATGCGATAGCCGCCGTTGTTCAGGATCACCACGGTCAATGGCAGCTTGTGATGCGCGGCCGTCCACAGCGCCTGGATCGAGTACATCGCGCTGCCGTCGCCCACGTAGCAAACCACCGGGCGATCCGGGTTGGCGAGGCTGGCGCCGACCGACGCCGGCAGGCCCCAGCCGATGCCGCCGGAGGCAAGTGCGTGATAGCCGTAGCGGTCGCGGTGCGGACGCAGGGCCTGCATGTAGCGCGACGAGGTCAGGCCCTCGTCGACCAGGATGGCGTTTGCCGAAAGCGTTTCGGCAACCTGCAGCGTCAGCCAATCGGGATCGATCGGCGCGCGCTCTTTGTTCTTGGCGATCTCTGCGACGAGTTTGGCACGCCGCGCCGTCCAGTTTTTGGAGGCCAAGGCGGCAACACCGTCTTTTGCGCGCCGCTCAAGCGCGGCGCCGCCCGCGGCCTTAAGCGCCGGGGTCAGCACCCGCAGGCTTTCCCGCACGTCGGCCTGGAGCGCGATGTCGACCGGATAATTCTTGGCAAGGTCCCACTCGACCAGACCGATCTGCACGATCGGCATGCCTTCCGGCAACGGCTCGATCTCGCTGTGCACCGACATGCGCAGCGGATCGGCGCCGAGCGCGATCATCAAATCGTACGCCGCCAGCACGTCGCGGGTCTCCTTTTGGGTGCGGGACAACGCGCCCATGAAGCACGGGCTCTCCGAGGGGAAATGCGCGCCATAGGCGACCGACTGCTGGTAAACCGGACAGCCGAGCGTCGCCGCCAAAGCCGCGGCCTCTTCCAGAGCATCGCTCTTCACGACCTCGTCGCCGACGACGATGACGGGGCGCTCCGCCTTGAGAATGCGATGAACAAGCGCCTGCAAGGCTTCGTCCGACGGCCGCACGCGCGTATCGACGCGGCTCGACCGTCCGAGATCGATCCCCGCTTCCGAATTGAGGATATCGCCCGGCAGCGAGATGAACACGGGTCCGGTCGGCGGCGAGGTCGCGACCTTGGCGGCGCGGCGAACGATGCGCGGCAGGTCCTCGAGCCGGGTCACCTCGATCGCCCACTTCACCAGCGGCTCGGCCACCCGGACAAGCGGACCGGAGAGCATCGGCTCCATCAGGCCGTGGCCCTGCTCCTGCTGGCCGGCGGTCAAGATCATGGGCGTGCCGGTGAAGCTCGCGTTGTACAGCGCGCCGACGGCATTGCCGAGCCCGGGCATGACATGCACGTTGCAGGCAACGAGCCGGCCGGAGGCGCGGCTGTAGCCGTCGGCAATGCCCACCACCAGGCTTTCCTGCATCGCCATCACGTACGTCAGATCGGGGTGCTCCTTCAGGGCGTGCATGATCGGCAATTCGGTCGTGCCCGGATTTCCGAATAGATGGGTAATGCCCTCATCCTCGAGCAGCGCGAGAAAGGCGGAGCGGCCGGTGATGCGATTCATGCGAGACTTCCCATTCTCACGAGGGGCGGCCGAAGATTAAGGATCATGGCCGGTAACGCAATGGCGGCCGCTCCGCCGCCTTCGGCCCGCGCGCGCCCCGGAATGACAGACCGGCAAGGCATCGCTATAACGGCGCCGACCGCGAAAAGCCGGAGGCAGAACCCGCGTGGCGTCCTTCACCTTCCGCAGGCAGCTGAGCGTCGAATGGGGCCAGTGCGACCCGGCCGGCATCATGTTCAACAGCCGCTTCTTCGAGATTTTCGACCACAGCACCTGGCTGCTGTTCGAGGCGGCGCTCGGGGTGCGGCCGCCGGAGCTGAGCGGCCGTTTCGGCATTATCGGCATCGCGCTGGTGGACGCGCGCGCCAATTTTCTCAAGCCCGCCAGGTTCGGCGATACGATCGAGGTCGCCTCGCGCGTGTCGGAGTTCCGCCGCTCCTCTTTCGACGTGGAGCACCGTATCGCCATCGGCGGGGAACTCGCGGTCGAGGGCTCGGAAAGCCGGGTCTGGGCGGTGCGCCGCAAGGACGATCCGGAAAAGATTTCGGCCACCGCCATTCCGCCCGAAGTCATTGCCCAATTTGGCTAATCCGGCGCCGGCCGCGGGGCAAAGTACCAGCCATTCCCGGCTTTAGGTCTGGAGGGCTCGGGCGCGCTGGTGTGTCGTGATCTCGCATAAGAACAAGTGCGACTCGCTGTTCGCACCACGGGGACGAAACGCTTGGCCAGGCTCGTCGAGTTCACGCTCAACGGCCGCGACCGCGCCGACGCGGTGGCGGACAATGTGCTGCTGCTCGACCATTTGCGCGAGCGCATCGGGCTGACCGGCACCAAGACCGGCTGCGACGGCGGCGAGTGCGGCGCCTGCACGGTGCTGGTCGACGACCGGCCGACGCTCTCTTGCCTGACGCTTGCCGCCACCGTTCACGGCAGGCGCGTCGATACCGTGGAGTTGCTCGGCCACGACGGGCAGTTGTCGGCGGTGCAGCGCGGCTTCCACGAGAAGCTCGGCGCGCAATGCGGCTACTGCACGCCCGGCTTCATCATGGCCTCGGCCGGGCTGCTGCGGCGCAATCCCAATCCGAGCGACGACGAGATCATAGAGGCGCTCGGCAGCAATATCTGCCGCTGCACCGGCTACGTGAAGATCATCGAGGCGGTGAAACACGCGGTCGCCTTGAACGCGCAAGGGGTGAGCCCGTGAACAAGCCGGTCCCCGCCCACACTATCGGCGACTACGTGCCGATGATCGACGGACCGGAGAAGGTCTCCGGCCGCGCCAAGTACACCGCCGACATCCTCGGCGCCGCGCAACTCGCCGGCCGCATCTACCGCAGTCCTTATTCGCACGGCGAGATCGTTTCGGTGGACGTGAGCGAGGCGCTGAAAGTGCCGGGCGTGAAGGCCATCGTCACCGGCGCCGACTGCGACAAAGGTTTCGGCGTGCTGCCGATTGCGCGCTCGGAATACCCGCTGGCGCGCGAACGCGTACGCTACCGCGGCGAGCCGGTGGCGGCGGTGGCGGCGGTCGACGATGCCGCCGCGTGCGAAGCGCTACGTCGCATCAAGATGACCGTGCGCGAACTGCCGGCCTATTACACCACGAAGGCGGCGCTTTCGCCCGACGCCGTGCAGCTGCACGAGAAGAAGCCCGGCAATATCGAGCGCGACGTGCTGTTCGAGCTCGGCAGCACCGAACAGGGCTTTGCCGAAGCCGACCTGGTGCGCGAGGCCAGCTACAACTGCGCCGAGGTCTGCCAGAACCAGATGGAGATGCACGCCGCGGTCGCCGAATACGACGCCCTGCGCGATCGCATGACCGTACACGCCTCCACGCAAGTGCCCTATTACGTGCATTTGATGCTGGCGCAGATTCTCGGCATGGACATGTCGCGCATCCGCGTGATCAAGCCGCATGTCGGCGGCGGCTTCGGCTGCCGCACCGAGACGCTTAATGTCGAACTGATCGCGGCGCTGTTGGCGCGCAAGGCGCTCGGCACCGTGCGCATCGTCACCACGCGCGAAGAAACCTTCATCACCCATCGCGGCCGCCCCGAGACCGATGTGCGGCTGAAAATCGGCATGCGCAAGGACGGCACCATTACCGCGGTGGAGTGCGAATGCGACCAGCGCGGCGGCGCGCATTCCGGCTATGGCGTGGTGACGATCCTCTATGCCGGCTCGATGCTGTACGCGATCTACGACCTGCATAACGTGAAATATGTCGGCCGCCGCGTGCTCACCAACACGCCGCCCTGCGGCGCGTTCCGCGGCCATGGCACGGTGGACGTGCGGTTCGCCTTCGAGGCGCTGATCGACGAGATGGCGGCGGCACTCGGGCTCGATCCCTTCGCGGTGCGGCGCGCCAATCTGCTCAGCGCGCCTACCTTCACCGACAACGACCTGATGGTGAACAGTTACGGCCTGCCGGAATGCATGGATTGGGTCGAGAAGGAAAGCGGCTGGAACACCCGCGAGGCCCGGCGCAAGAGCGATAGCGGTGTGCACAAGGGCATTCTTAAGGGTTGGGGCATGGCCTGCTCGCATTACATCTCCGGCGCCTCCAAGCCGGTGAACTGGACCGGCGAGCCGCATGCGACAGTGAAGATCAAGGTCGACTTCGACGGCTCGGTGGTGGTGCTGTCGGGGGCGGCCGATATCGGACAAGGGTCCTCCACCATTTTGGTGCAGAGTGTCGCCGAGGTGCTCGGCCTCGATATCTCGCGCGTGCGCATCGTCACGGGCGATAGCGAAGTCGTGCCGAAGGACAACGGCTCCTACTCCTCTCGCGTCACCTTCCTGGTCGGCAATGCGGCGATCGACGCCGCGCAGAACCTGAAAAGCCTGCTGATCGCCGCCGCCGCGCGCAAGCTGGAGGCCAAGCCCGAAGACATCGAATGCCTGGGAGAGGTCTACCGCGCGGGCGCGCAGGACAAAGGCGCGACATTCGACGAAGTGGTGGCGGAGGCGCTCAAGGACTCGGGCACCATCACCGTCACCGGCAACTATTCCACCATTCCGGAATTGCACGGCGGCAAGAAATACCGCGGCGCCGCGATCGGCGGCACCATGGGCTATTCCTATTCGGCGCAGGTCGTGGAAGTCACGGTCGACGAGGACACCGGCGTCGTCACCGTCGACAAGGTGTGGGTGGCGCACGACTGCGGCAAGGCGCTCAACAAGCTGACCGTCGAAGGCCAGGTGCAGGGCTCGGTCTGGATGGGCATGGGCCAGGCCATGAGCGAGGAAACCGCCTTCCACGAAGGCCTGATGCTCACCGCCAACATGCTCGATTACCGGGTGCCGACCATCCAGGACTCGCCGCCCATCGAAGTCGGCATCGTCGAGAGCATGGACCCGCACGGCCCCTTCGGCGCCAAGGAGGCGGGCGAAGGCTCGCTTGCCGCCTTCCTGCCGGCGCTGACCAATGCCATCGCCGACGCCATCGGCATCCGCTTCAACGACCTGCCGGTGACGCCCGACCGTGTGTTCGAGGCGATCGAGAAGCGAAGGCGTGCGGTGGAGAAGAAGAATGCATAACCTCCGTTCGTCCCCGCGCAAGCGGGGACCCAGGGCTAAAGAACTGGATTCCCGCTTGCGCGGGAATGAACGGAATTTGCGGAAAAGGTCCGGCTGATGGACGCCCTGCCCGATTTCCGCGTGCTCAATCCGCAAACGCTCGACGAGGCGATCGCGGCGCGCGCGGCGCATCCCGATTCCAGGCCGCTCGGCGGGGGAACCGACCTCGTCGTCAATATCCGCCGCGGCATCGAGACGCCGAAGGTGCTGATCGACATGAACCGCGTGCAGGAGCTGCACACGCTTCACGTCGACGAGCACCGCCTCGAGATCGGCGCCGCGGTGCGCATCAGCGACCTGGCCGCGCATCCCGCCGTCGTCACGCACTTCCCGGTGCTGGCGCAGGCCGCCGCGCACATTGCCGGCCCCACCCACCGCAACATGGGCACAGTCGGCGGCAACATCTGTCTCGACACGCGCTGCATCTACTACAATCAGAGCGAATGGTGGCGCAGCGCCAATAATCATTGCCTGAAGACGACCGGTACGGTCTGCCACGTGGCGCCCAAGAGCCGCGGCGTGTGCTTTGCGACCTATTCCGGCGATCTGGCGCCGGCGCTGCTGTCGCTGGGCGCCGAAGTCGACATCGCCGGCCCGCAAGGCAAGCGCACCATCCCGCTCGAACAGCTCTATATCGGCTTCGCGCGGCAGGACGTGCCGGTCACCGAAAGCCAAGGCGACGGCAAATTTTATTTGTCGCTGCGGCCGGGGGAACTGGTCGTCGCCGTGCGCGCCAAAAACACGCCCGGCCTGCGCTCGGCCTACGACAAGATTTGCATCCGCAAGTCAATTGAATATCCGGTCGCGGGCGTGGCGGTCGCACTCATACGCGAAGGAAACGCGCTCGCCGACTTGCGCGTCGGCTTCACCGGCACCAATCCGCGCCCGGTGCTGCTCGCCGGCACGGCCGACTTGTGCGGCGGGCCGCTCGACCAACGCGTCATCCGCGGCCTCGACGCGCTGGTGCGCGACCAGATCATGCCGATGAAGACAACCTTCACGCCCGGCCACTACCGCCGGCGCGTGGCGGGCGTGCTGGCCCGCCGCCTGCTCACCCGGTTGTTCGAGGACTAGGCCCATGCACGGGGGGATGGCGCTGGAAGATTTCACCGCGCGCCGGCCGTACAACGCCGTGAGCGACTTCATCGACGCGCACATCGCGCACGGCCGCGCCGGCAAGGTCGCTTTCGTCGATCCCGACCGCTCGCTCACCTACGGCGAGCTGCAGGCGCGCAGCACCCGCTTCGCCAACGCGCTGCGCGCGCTCGGGCTCAGGCACGAGGACCGCGCCGCGCTGCTTTTGTACGACACGGTCGATTATCCGGTGGCGTTCTGGGGGGCGCTGCGCGCCGGCGTCGTGCCGATCCCGCTCAATACCTTCCTCACCGTCCCGCAATACGCCTATATCCTCGCCGACTCGCGCGCTTCCGCGCTCATCGCCGCGGCGCCGCTGGCGCAGGCCATCTGGCCGATTATCGACAAGCTGCCGCACCTGAAGACCATCGTGCTGGTCGGCGCCATCGAAGAGGACAAGGCCGCCTTTCCCGGCCGCGAGGTGCACCTGTTCGAGGAGCTGATCGCAAACGCGAGCGCCGAGCCCTTCACTGCCGACACGCTGTCGGACGAGGTGGCGTTCTGGCTCTACACCTCCGGCTCGACCGGCGACCCGAAGGGCGTCAAGCACGTGCATTCCAGCCTGATGGCGACCGCCAGACTGTTCGGGCAAGGCGTCCTCGGCATCGCCGAAAGCGACGTGGTGCATTCGGCCTCCAAGCTGTTCTTTGCCTACGGGCTCGGCAACGCCATGACGTTTCCGCTGTCGGTCGGCGCCACCGCCGCGCTGTGGCCGGAACGGCCCTCGCCGGAAGGCGTGTTCGAGATGCTGCGCAAGCACCGCGCAACCGTATTCTACGGCGTGCCCTCGCTCTACGCCGCGTTGCTGGCGCATCCGGAAATCTGCGAGGGCGCAGGCTCCGACCGTCTTCGGGTTTGCGTGTCGGCGGGCGAAGCGCTGCCGTCGCATATCGGCGAGCGCTGGCGCGAGGTGGTCGGGGTCGACGTGCTGGACGGCATCGGCTCGACCGAGCTGCTCAATACATTTCTGTCCAATCGTCCCAAAGACGTGCGCTACGGCTCGACCGGCAAGCCGGTGCCCGGCTACGAAACCCGCATCGTCGACGAGGCCAGCCGCGATCTCGGCGTCGACGAGATCGGCGAACTGATCGTGCGCGGGCCCTCGGCCGGCGAAGGCTATTGGAATCAGCGCGCCAAAAGCAGGCGCACTTTCGCCGGCGAATGGACCTATACCGGCGACAAATACCGGCGCGACGCCGACGGCTATTATTATTACTGCGGGCGCACCGACGACATGTTCAAGGTTTCCGGCATGTGGGTGTCGCCGTTCGACGTGGAAGCGGCGCTGACCTCGCACGAGGCCGTGCTGGAGGCCGCCGTCATCGGCAAGGAGGATGCCGACGGGCTGATCAAGCCGAAGGCCTTTATCGTCCTGAAGAGCGGCGTCGCCGCCGGTCCCGACCTGCTCGACACGTTGAAAGCGCACGTCAAGGAAAGGGCCGGCACCTGGAAATTCCCGCGCTGGATCGAAATGCGCGAAACGCTGCCGCGTACGGCGACGGGGAAGATTCAAAGATACAAGCTGCGCGAGGAGGATTTGCGGGCGGGGCGGTGAGCCGCGCGACTCTCGACTCGTCATTCCGGGACGGCGCGTAAGCGCCGGGCCCGGAATCCAGGGTCAGGCTCTCATGCATCGCTCTGGATTCCGGGTTCGTCCGCCTTCGCCCTCCGGGCTACGGCGGGACGCCCCGGAATGACATTCTTATTACGCTTCGGCGATCTTCACGTATTCGAAGTCGCCCGGCTTGTTGTCGATGCCGACCTTGGGCGGCGCGATCCAGCTCGCAAATTTGCCCGGCTCGGCTTCCGGCTTCATGAGACTCTCGATGAAATCCTTGTCCTCCTCCGAGGGCAGGAAGTCGGTGCGCCGGTGCGTCCATTCGGCCGGCGCGAGGATCTTGCCGTCGACGTCGGCATTGGTGCGCGAGAACTCGCCGATATGGCGGTGGAAGGCCACGTGCGGCAGCTTGATCTCGAACGGGATGCCCAGTTCGGCGATCACCTTGTTCCAGCGGTCGACGCCCGCCTGGCAATCGGCGACGTAGTCGTCGCGCAGCCGCATGTTGAGCGCCGACAGGGCGGGGGCGTTGTCGTTCCTGATCTCGCCGTCGATGAAGCGCAGCACCGGGTAGTGGTCGCTCTCGAGCGCATGGTCGTCCTTGAGACGATCCTCGCGGAAGCGGCCCTTCAGCCCGGCATGGAAAGCGTTGGCGGCGTTGGTCGAGATCTCGTTGCCGAACAGGTCGAGCGTCAACGAGAAGTGCAGGTTCGCCTTCTTCTGGATGGTCGGCAGGTCGATGACGCCGAGCTTGCGGATCTTTTCGATCTCGTAGGGGTCCTTGATGCCGGCTTCGTTCATCGCCTCGCAGGTGCGCTGCACGACGCGGGTGACGCCGGTCTCGCCGACGAACATGTGGTGCGCCTCTTCGGTCAGCATGAAGCGGCAGGTGCGCGACAGCGGATCGAACCCCGACTGCGCCAGCGCCTCGAGCTGCATCTTGCCGTCGCGGTCGGTGAAATACGTGAACATGAAGAACGACAGCCAGTCCGGGGTCTTCTCGTTGAAGGCGCCGAGCATGCGCGGCGTGTCGGGGTCGCCGGAGCGGCGCTCAAGCAGGGCCTCGGCCTCCTCGCGGCCGTCGGTGCCGAAATATTTCTGCAACAGATAGACCATCGCCCACAGATGGCGGCCTTCTTCCACGTTCACCTGGAACAGGTTGCGCATGTCGTAGAGCGAAGGCGCGGTCTTGCCGAGATGGCGCTGCTGCTCGACGGAAGCCGGCTCGGTGTCGCCCTGGATCACGACCAGGCGGCGCAGCATGGCGCGGTATTCGCCGGGCACTTCCTGCCAGGCATCCTCGCCCTTGTGGCTGCCGAACGGAATCTTGCGGGCCTCGCGCTGTGGCGCCAGCAGCACGCCCCAGCGGTATTCCGGCATGCGCACGTAATCGAACTTGGCCCAGCCCTTGGGGTCGACGCCGACGGCGGTGCGCAGATAAACAAGCGCGTTCTGGAAGCCCTCCGGCCCCATGTCCATCCACCAGCCGATATAGCCGGGGTGCCATTTCTCCAGCGCGCGCTTGACGCGCACGTCCTGGCCGAGCCCGACATTGTTGGGGATCAGGCCGTCATAGTCGACTGCGTGCATGGTCATGATCTTTGTCCTCTCATTCCTCCGCCGCTCGTCCCCGCGGAAGCGGGGATCCAGTTCTTTGGCTCTGGATTCCCGCTTGCGCGGGAATGAGCGGGTGCGGTTAGCGCGTCACACTCTCTCTTTGTTATAAGTCGGCGAGACGCCGGAACCGTACAGTTTGAGCGCGCCCTGCTCGCCGATGGCGTTCGGCCGCTGGAAGATCCAGTTCTGCCAGGCGGTCAGACGCCCGAATATCTTGGTCTCCATGGTCTCGGGACCGGCAAAGCGCAGGTTCGCTTCCATGCCGGTCATGGCGTCGGGCGAGAAGCTCGCGCGCTCCTCGAGCAGAATGCGCAGCTCGTCGTCCCAGTCGAAATCTTCGTAGGCCATGGTGACAAGGCCGAGCTCGGCGGCTTCCTCGCCCTCGATCGGCTGGCCGACCTTTCCTTTGAGCGTGTCGAGCGTCTGCGGCTCGCCGAGGAAACGCGTCTCGAGGCGGGTCAACCCGTTGCCCATGGGATAGAAGCCGAAATTGGCGTGGCCGAGCGTCATCGCCGCGGCTTTTCGGTTGTCGCCCTCGCGCGTGCCGACCAGCATCAACGAGCGGTCGGCGGCGAAGGCGAGCTCGGCGAGCGTGCCGGCAAAGCACGAGCCCGGCTCGATCAGCGCGATGAAGCTCTTGGCGGTCACATCGACGCGTTTCAAGACGCGCTTGAGGTAATGGCGGATCTCGCGCATCAGCCAGTCGCCGTTGGCCTGGGCGAGGAAGTCGTCGTGCGCCAGCACGGCTTGCGCGTCGCCGTCGGTCTTGAACAGCACCACGCCGATGGCGGCTTCGTTGGAGCGCAGATGCAAAATGGCGTCTTCCAATTCGCGCGCCACCGTCAGCGGCCAGAACTTGACGCCGAGCGCATGGGCGGCCTCGACCGAGCCGGGCACGGCTTCGGACGGCCCGCGCACGGTGACGGTGGCGAGCCCGCGCGCGCGGTCGATTTCGACATCGACGTGCGAATAGGAAACGCGATCGCCTTCGATTTTGCGCTCGAGCGGCGTGAGTTGGATGCCTTTGGCGCCCTTGGGGCGGTCGGATTTGGCGGCGGTCTCATGCGCGCGCTCGGCCACCGCGTCGTTCCATTTCGAATTGGGCACCACCTCGTCGACCAGCCGCCAGTCGACCGCTTTGGTGCCGCGCACGCCTTCTTCGATCGAGCAGAACATGTCGGCGCGGTCGCGCCGCACCTTGCGCTTGTCGGTGACGCGGGTAAGCCCGCCGGTGCCGGGCAGCACGGCGAGCAATGGCGTCTCCGGCAGCGCGACGGCGGAGCGGCGGTCGTCGACCAGCATGATGTGGCCGGCGGCGAGCGCCAGCTCGTAGCCGCCGCCGGCGGCATTGCCGTTGATGGCGCAGATATAGCTCTGGTGGGAATTGTCGGATGCGTCCTCGATAGCCAGCCGCGTCTCGTTGGTGAACTTGCAGAAGTTCACCTTCTGGCCGTGCGTCGACTTGCCGAGCATGCGGATATTGGCGCCGGCGCAGAACACATTGTCCTTGCCGGACTTGATCACCACGCAGCCGACCTCCGGATGCTCGAAGCGCAGACGCTGCACCGCGTCGTTGAGCTCGATGTCGACGCCGAGATCGTAGGAGTTGAGCTTGAGCTCGTAGTCGCCCAGGCCGCCGGCCTGGTCGACGTCCATGATCAGGTAGGCGACGTCGCCGTCGTACTCGATGCGCCAATGGCGGTAGCGCGAGGGATCGGTCCGATAATCGATTGCGGTCATAAGCCTTCCTTGCGCCTTCAGTGCCGGCCGGGCCGCTGGCGCGGCCTTGCCTCCCCTCATGCATTATTTTGCATGATAAATAGCACTTCCGGTCAATCGGCTCAATAGCGGCGGTCCTTAAGCCTATTGTCTTGCATTATAATGCATGGTAACTCCTGTTCCATGAAAGACACCGTCACCAAGCCGCTGCCGGTGCGCGACAGCGATCTCTATCTGCGCCGTCTCGGCGAGCGGGTGCGCACCCTGCGCAATCAGCGCGGCATGTCGCGTAAGGCACTGGCGCAGCACGCGAAAGTGTCGGAGCGCTATCTCGCCCAGATGGAGGTCGGCAAGGGCAATGTCTCGATCGTGCTGCTGCGGCGCATCGCCCGCGCCATCGGCCTGCCGGTCACTCAGCTCGTGCATGAGGGCACCGAGCCGCCGCTCGACCTGGTGCTGGTGGAACAATTCCTCGAACGGCTGTCGCCGCCGGACCTGAGCGAGGCGCGCGACGTCCTGCTGCGCCATTTCGGCGAGCCTTCCGAGGACCTCAAGCGCAAGCGCATCGCCCTCATCGGCCTGCGCGGCGGCGGCAAGTCCACGCTCGGCCGCCTGCTCGCCGACCGGCTGGGCCTGCCCTTCATCGAACTCGACCGCGAGATCGAGAAACGCAGCGGCGCCTCACTGAGCGAGATTTTCGACATGTTCGGCCAGGAGACCTTTCGCCGGGCCGAGCGCGAGGCGCTGGAAGACGTGCTGCGCCAGCACCGCGGCTTCGTCATGGCCACCAGCGGCTCCATCGTCACCGATCGCGGCACGATGGAACTTTTATTGTCCTCGTGCTTCACGGTATGGGTTCGCGCCGAGCCCGACGTGCATATGAAGCGCGTGATCGAGCAGGGCGATATGCGCCCGATGGCCCACAGCGCCCGCGCCATGGAGGACCTGATTGCCATTCTGAAGAGCCGCGAGCCGCTCTATGCCAAGGCGGAAGCGTCCCTCAACACGACCGGCAAGACGCCCGAGCAGAACCTGGCGGAGCTCATGCGCGTCATCCCGGTCCCCGCCACCCCGGTCGCCCGCCAGCCGGCGTGAGCGCCTCAACAGGTTAGTGAAAGCGAAGGAGCCGGCCGCGGCCGGGCAGGAGAGAATGAGCGAGACGATCAAGACCGACGTTGTCATCATCGGCGCCGGGCCCGTCGGCCTGTTCGCGG
The DNA here is from genome assembly GCA_963773305.1 of uncultured Pseudomonadota bacterium. Classification (GTDB taxonomy): domain Bacteria; phylum Pseudomonadota; class Alphaproteobacteria; order Rhizobiales; family Xanthobacteraceae; genus Pseudolabrys. The sequence continues at coordinate 572,791 of CAVZAR010000001.1, read as the reverse complement.
TATTCGAACTCGGCCTGCTCGACATCAAGGCGCATCTCGTCGACATCCTCGACAAGGTCGGCGGCCAGTGCGCCGAGCTCTATCCGGAAAAGCCGATCTACGACATTCCCGGCATCCCCTACATCACCGGCAACGGCCTGAGCGAACAGTTGATGGAGCAGATCAAGCCGTTCAACCCGACCTTCCATCTCAACGAGATGGTGACGAAGCTGGAAAAGACCGGCGACCCCGCGTTCCGTCTTTCAACCGACGCCGGCAAGACCTTCGAGACCAAATGCGTGGTGATCGCGGCCGGCGGCGGCTCGTTTCAGCCCAAGCGCCCGCCGATCCAAGGCATCGAGCCCTACGAGGACACGTCGGTGTTCTACGCCGTGCGCAAGATGGAGAACTTCCGCGACAAGCGGCTCGTGATCGTCGGCGGCGGCGACTCGGCGCTCGACTGGACGCTCAATTTGCAGCCGATCGCCAAGCGGCTGACGCTGGTGCACCGGCGCGACGAATTCCGCGGCGCGCCCGACAGCGTCAACAAGATGCGCGCCCTCGTTGCCGCGGGCAACATGGACCTGAAGATCGGCCAGGTGACCGAGCTCGAAGGCGCCGACGGCAAGCTCGCCGCCGCGACGGTCAAGGGCAAGGACAACGCGGCCGAGCGCATCGAATGCGACGCCATGCTGCCCTTCTTCGGGCTGACCATGAAGCTCGGGCCGCTCGCCGACTGGGGCCTGACCATGCAGGACAATCTGCTGCCGGTCGACACCGGTACGTTCGAGACCAACGTGCCCGGCCTGTTCGCGATCGGCGACATCAACACCTATCCCGGCAAGCTCAAGCTCATTCTGTCGGGTTTCCATGAAGGCGCACTGATGGCGCAGAAGGCCTTCCACTACGTCTTTCCCGACAAACGTCTGGTGTTCCAGTACACGACGTCGTCCACGAACCTGCAGAAGAAATTGGGGGTGGCATGAGCCTGCAAGAAATCGCAACCTCGACCGAGGCGAAGAAAGAGACGATGCCGAAGATCACCTTCATCGAGCACGACGGCACCGAGCACACGGTCGAGGCCGAGCTCGGCTCCACCGTGATGGAGACGGCGCTGCACAACGGAATTGCGGGAATTGTGGCCGAGTGCGGCGGCGGCTGCACCTGTGCAACGTGTCTGGTGCATGTCGACGAGAAATGGTTTCCGAAGGTGGGCAAACCCTCGGCCGAGGAAGAAGACATGATCGACACCGCCTTTGAGGTGACGGACACCTCGCGGCTGTCCTGCCAGATCAAGGTGACGGAAGAGCTGGACGGGCTGATCGTGCGCACGCCGAGCTATCAGGGGCGGTGAACGCGCCATTTTTTTGTGTCGTCCCGCGAAAGCGGGGACCCAGGAACAAAAATGAGCGCTGCGATCTTGCCCTGATTCCGCTTGCGCGGGAATGAGCGGAGTTGGGGCTACCCGCAAAATCCGGCCGGTACCCCTCCCCCGTCTTCTCGATGCGGCCGGCAAACGGCGCGCCGACATGACCGGGCATGACCAGCGCGTCGCTTGCAGCGCACCAGTCGAGCACCTTGCGTCTTGAAACGCGCGCCTGCGCGGCATCGGAATTCTTCGGGAAATTCCAGTCCGGGTAATAAACCTGCAAAAGGTGATGCCAGACGTCGCCGATGAAGGCGGCGCGCTCGCCTTTGCTCTCCAGCTTGAAGAACACGTGCCCCGGCGAATGGCCGGGCGCCGAATCCATCTCCAGAAAGTCGTTGAGCCGGTGCGGCCCGGCTTCGATCACGTCGGCCTTGCCGTATTCGAGGATCGGCACCACGCATTCGCGGAAGGTGCCGAGCTCGGCCGGGCCCTCCTTCGGGTCGGCGTCGATCTTGGAGAAATAATCGACGTCCGGCTTGTTGAACACGTAGCGCGCGTTGGGGAAGGTCGGCACCCATTTGCCGTCTTTCCGTTGCGTGTTCCAGCCGACATGGTCGTGGTGCAGATGCGTGCACATCACCATGTCGATCTCGTCCGGCGTCGCGCCGGCGACGGCCAGCCGCTCAAGGTACGGCTCGTTCAGCTTCTCCCAGAACGGCCGGCCGGGCTTGAGCTTGTCGTTGCCGCAGCAGGCATCGATCAGGATCTTCTTGCCGCCGATCTTTAAGAGCCAGCTATGCACGCTGAGCTTGATGCGGCCGGTCTCGGCCTCATAGTGATGCGGCGCCAGCCAGTGCGCGTGCTCGGCGAGATGCGCGTCGCCGAAGTCGGGAAAAATCTGCGTCAGCGGATAGCAGGGCTGATAGGTCTCCTCGATGCGCGTGACGCTCGCCGCGCCGACCGAGAAGCGCTGGATTTTTCCGCGTTCGACCAGCCCCATGACGTTTCTCCCCGGCTATCTTGCTGAATATACGCCGATCATTCGAATGCGGCCGGGGGCCGGGTTGCGGCGCGTCATCAACGCCCCGGACCCGGTCCGACGCGCTTCAAGAACTCCCACACCGGCACCGACGTGATGCCGCCGACGATGCCGCTGAGATAGCTCGGAATATCCGTGTTGAAGGCCCAATGCCAGAACACGCCGGCAAGGAGGCTCGTCACCAGCATGGCGACCAGCGTTGCGAGCAATCGCTGCCAAAGCGGCATGGCGTCCTCCTGAAGGCTCGATGCTAGGGAGAATAGCAAGCGCCGGAGCAAGGTTCCATGCGCGAATGTCGCTTCCCGCGCAACGCTAGGCGTAACCGAGCCAGAGCGCAGCCAGCATTGCAACGCCCAGCAGCAGAATGATCACGCCGGCGATCAGATGCAGCGCGCGCAAATGACCGGCGCGCCAGGCTTCCGCCTTTTCCGTAGTGGTGAGGCCGTAATGGACCGCCAAGGTGATCGCGATCATCGGCGCGACGAAGATGATATTGTAGAGGAGCAGCCAGAGCATGGCGTCGAGGCGCGTCTCGGTGCGCGCGAGCAGGCCGAGAATGACGATGTAGGGCCCGGAGGTGCAGGGCAGCAGGAACAGGCTGACCGCAAAGCCGATCAGAAAGGCGCCCGGCACCGAGGTCGCCCGGCGGATGATCTCCCTCAGCCGAGGCCGCCAGCTGAGCGGCACTTCCATGACGAACCATTTGCCGTACCAAAGATAGTCCTTGAGATTGAACAGGCCGAGCAGGATCGCCAGCGCGGCGACCGCGATATAGAGCGCGCGGGTGACGCCGGCGGCCTCCACCGCCGAATAGAGCCCGAGCCCCATCGCGTAATAGGAAACGAAGATCGAAAGCGAGAAGGCGAACCCCGCAAACAGCGCCCGCCGCCTGCCGCCGGCGCCGAGCACTGCCGTTATCAGGATGATCAACACCGCGAAGGCGCATGGATTGATGGCGTCGACCGCCGCGCCCGACAGCACCGCCGGCAATGTCAAATTCGGCAGACGGGCGCGGCCCGTCACTCGGCTCAAGGGCGAGGCGCAGCCGCGTGCGATACACGCTTCGACTTGCCGCTCGAGCGCCGGCTGCATCTCCTCGGCATAGCCGCTGAACACGGCATCGCCGAGCAACGCCGTCGGCACGCCCTCGATCTTGAACTTGTAGGCGTCGGCCACGCGCTCGAACAGCCGCGCATTGCCGCCGTCGAAATAGACTTCATAGGCGTGCACGCGCAGCTGCGGATAGCGATGCTCGAGCGTGCCGAGATAGTCGCGCATGGCCGCGCAATGCGGACAGCCGCGGCCGTAGAACAGCACGAGGTCGACCGGCTTCGCCTGCGCCGAGCTCTGCGCCCATGCCGGCGCGCCGCCCGAAAACAGGGCGGCGGCGAGCAGCAAAAATGCGAAAAGCGCCTTGCGCATGGCCTCCAGCGCGACGAAGGCGGGCGACGTCATTCCTGACTGATGAAGGTCAGATACATCAGCACCAGATAGACGATCGGGATGACGACCAGCATAGCCAACTCCAGCAGCACCGGCGCCGGACAGCCGACATAAAACATCTGGTAGCCGACGAAGATTTCGGCGGCGACGATAATGGCGATGCCGACGTACCACGGCAGCAACCGGTTGCGGCGGACGATCTCATTCATGGCGTGGCTCCGCTTTCAATGCGGCACAACCATCGCACACCGGCGGCGCACGTCTTTGACTCACGTCAAGAACGGCGGGCTGTAGTTGCAGCCTATTCGGCGGGCTCGGCCTTGCCGCCCGCCACGCGGCGCACGCTGGCACCCGCCTCGTACCAGCCGCGGGTGCTGTTGACGATTCGGACCACCGACAGCATCACCGGCACTTCGATCAGCACGCCGACCACCGTCGCCAGCGCCGCGCCGGAATTGAAACCGAACAGGCTGATGGCGGCGGCGACCGCCAATTCGAAGAAATTGCTGGCGCCGATGAGCGCCGACGGCCCGGCGACGCGATGCGCCTCGCCCGCCACGCGATTAAGCAAATACGCAAGCCCGGAGTTGAAATAGACCTGAATGAGGATCGGCACCGCCAGCATGGCGATGATCAGCGGCTGCGCCAGGATCTGCTCGCCCTGAAAGCCGAACAGCAACACCAAGGTGGCGAGCAGCGCCACCAGCGACACCGGCTGCAGCGTCGCCAATAGCCGCTTGAGCGCCGCCTGCCCGCCGGCGGCAAGCGTGCTGCGGCGTACGATCTGCGCGATGATCACCGGCACCACGATGTAGAGCACGACCGAGAGCAGCAGCGTTTCCCAAGGCACGGTGATCGCCGATAGCCCGAGCAGCAGGCCGACGATGGGCGCGAAGGCGAACACCATGATCACGTCGTTGAGCGCGACCTGGCTGAGCGTGAAATGCGGCTCGCCGTCCGACAGATTGCTCCAGACAAACACCATGGCCGTGCAGGGCGCCGCCGCCAGCAGGATGAGGCCGGCGATGTAGCTGTTGATCTGATCGGCCGGCAGATACGGCCGGAACAGCCACCCGACAAACAACCAGCCGAGAAAGGCCATCGAAAACGGCTTGATCGCCCAGTTGATGAACAGCGTCACGCCAATGCCGCGCCAGTGCTCCTTCACCCGCGACAGCGCCGCGAAGTCGATCTTCACCAGCATGGGAATGATCATCAGCCAGATCAGCACCGCCACCGGCATGTTGACCTTGGCGATCTCAGCGGTGCCGATGACGTGGAACACGGCCGGAAAGACGTGTCCGAGCGCGATCCCCACAACGATGCAAAGCGCGACCCAGAGGGTGAGATAGCGTTCGAACGTGGACATGGTCAGGCAGCGGTTTCCGGCGTGGCGGTGTCTTTCGTTCTGCCGATATCCTCGAGCTTCCTCTGCAGGCTGAGGCGGTCGAGCTTGGCAAGCGGCAGGCTGACGAAAATATTGATGCGGTTGGTGAGCATGCGCAGCGTATCGGCGAAGGCGAAGCGCACCTCCGCCTCGGTACCGGTGGCCGCCGCCGGGTCGGGCACGCCCCAATGCGCGGTCATCGGCTGGCCCGGCCACACCGGACAGGTCTCGCCGGCGGCGTTGTCGCAGACGGTGAACACGAAATCGAGCTTGGGCGAGTCGGGCTGCGAGAACTCCAACCAGCTCTTGGAGCGCAAGCCGCTCACATCGAAATGCAGCTTGCGCAACAGATCGAGCGTATAGGGGTGAATCTTGCCCTTGGGCTGGCTGCCGGCCGAAAAGGCGCGGAAATGCCCCTGCCCCGCGCGGTTGAGCAGAACCTCCGCCATGACCGAGCGCGCCGAATTGCCGGTGCACAGGAACAGAACGTTGTAGACTTTTTCACTCATGTCCGACCTCAACAACAAGACGATGCGGTTTCCTTGATGTCCGGCCGGGCAACGCAACACGCTTTGGCGTGCGCGATCTGCGCGCCGTCCTTGACGCTGACGCCGTAATCGGTGGCCTCGCCGGTGGTGTGGAACACCTCCCAGGCGATGCCGGCCGGATCGTCGGTCCAGGATTTTTCGGACTGAGCGTAGCAGCAGGTCGTGTGGCCCTGCTCGAGGATGGCGCGGCCGGCGTCGCGCATGCGGCCGTAGACTTCCTGCAGCTCGTCGGCGCTCTCGACCTGGATGCCGAGATGATCGAGCCCGGGTTCGCGGCCGCGCGTCGAGATCGCGAAATTCACGCGGGGGTCGTCGAGCATCCATTTGGCGTAGTCGTCCTTGCGGACGACCGGCTGAGCGGCGAACAGGCCCGAATAGAAGCCTACCGCCCGGTCGAGATCGTCGACCGAAACATGCACGTGCAGGCGTTTCATGAGACGCATCCTTTCGTTCAGGAAACCGGGCTCTTGGCCCGCGCAGATTTGGCGGCTTTCGGCTTGGCCGGCGCGCAGAGCGCCGGCGCGCATTGTTCCGCCGAGCCCTGGCAGCAGTTTTCGGTGAGGAAGCCGAGCAGCGCGTTCATGGTCTCGAACTGCGCGGCATAGATCATCGAGCGGCCCTCGCGCCGCTGCGTGACCAGGCCGGCGAGCCGCAGCCGGTCGAAATGAAAAGTCAGCGTGTTGGGCGCGAGCTTGAGCTCACCGGCCACCTGCCCCGCCGGTAGCCCCTGCGGGCCAGCCTGCACCAGCAGGCGGAAGATCGCGAGCCGATGTTCCTGAGCCAGCGCTGCCAGCGCGCTGACGGTGTCTATCGTTTCCATATTTCAACGAATATTGAAATGTTTATCGGTTGTCAAGAGGGCAAGCCGACCCGCTCAGGACGCCAGTTTCCGAGGCTCGTCCCGCTCCAGCCGGCCGTCACGCAGCCGGTAAATGTGGTCGAAGCGGTCGAGGATCATCTCGTCGTGGGTGACCACGATGATGGCGGCGTCCTGCTCGACCGCAATCCGGCGCAAGAGATCCATGACGGTGCGGGCGCGCGCGGAATTGAGCGGCGCGGTCGGCTCGTCGGCGAGAATAATGCGCGGACGGTTGGCGAGCGCGCGGGCGATCGCCACGCGCTGGGCCTCGCCGCCCGAAAGCTGCGCCGGCATGGCGTGCTTGCGGTGGCCAACGTCGAGATAGTTGAGCAGGTCGATGGCGCGGGTGCGCGCCGCCGTCCTTCCGTAACCGGCGAGATTGAGCACCACCGCGACATTGTCGGTGCCGTCGAGAAAGGGCAGCAGGTTGGGGTACTGGAAGATGAAGCCGATCTTGTCGAGGCGCAACCGCCGCAAATCGGCGCGCAGCCACCCGCCGTCATAGACTACCTCGCCGTCGAGCGTGAGTCGGCCGCCGCTCGGCTCCAGGATGCAGGCAATGCAGTTTAGCAGCGTGGTCTTGCCCGAGCCGCTCGGCCCCATCAGCCCGACCACTTGACCGGGAAAGACGTCCATGTCGATGTCGCGCAGCGCATCGACCCGCGCCGTGCCAGAACCGAAATGCTTGGACACGTGCTCGATACGCACGACCGGGGCTTTGTCGGACATGATGCTACCCCGCAGCCGACAGCGCTTCCGCCGGGTCGACCTTGAGCGCGAGCCTGATGCCGAGCGTGCTGGCGGCCAGACACATTACGATCGTGATGCCGAACACGACGGCGATGCTAAAGGTATCCAGTACCAGCCGCCTTGGGAAATACGGCTGGAAAATGAGGACAAGGCCCAAGCCGATCATGTAGCTCATGATCCCCATTGAAAGCGCCTGCTGCACGATGAGGCCGACGATGGTGCGATCCGGTGCGCCGACGAATTTGAGCGTGGCAATCGAGCGCGTCTTGTCCATGGTCAGCGTGTAGATAATCAACGCGATGATGACTGCCGATACGATGATCAGCAGCACCATGATAAGCATCTGCTGTTTGCGGGACTTCTCGATGACCTGTTTGGTCAGAAAATTTTCTTGCTGGCCCTGAGTAAGTGCCGTGAGGTGCTTCCAACGCGTGAGCGCTGCGGCGACGTCCTTGATCGGGACGTAGGGCGAGACCTTGGCGATGACAGCGTTGATCTGGTCTTTCGATTCGGTCGTCCCGGCGCGCGCGACCTCGCGCCGCTGGGCTGGAGGCGCAAGTTCAAACTGCAGCTCTTGCGCGTCGAGCAGAGTGACGTAGGCCACGGGGTCACCCGACGATGTAACGTTGTCGCGGGTCAGACCGACGACGGTCCAACTGTGACCGTGCGTTCCCAGCGACACTTCCTGGCCGATCTTAAGACCGGCGGAACGGTCGACGACCATTTCGTAATGATCGCGCATGATGTCGCGTCCGCCCATAAGCTTTTGCGGGCCGCCCGGCCGGCCCAATTGGTAGCCGATGACAAAGATCCGAAGCGGCTTACCGTTCATCTCAGTCTGGACCGATTGGTAGGTAACTGATCCGGTGTTTTGTACGCCGTAGACTCGGGCAACGAGTTCCCTCGTATCGCCTGGAATGCGCGAAGCCTCGGCGAAGGGCCCGTTGGTGCCAGCTTGAACGATCCAGAGGTCGGCATTCGCGGCCCGGGCCTGCCGCAGCGCGTCATCAATGAGCCCTCCGTATACGCCGGTGATGATGATCACCATGCCGAGCAGAAGGCTCAGGCCAAAATTCGTCAGCACGAAGCGCAGCAGATTATGCTTAATGTCGCGGTAAGCGAGGTTCATTTCTTTAGCTCGCCGGCAATCGACGCCCCGCGTCCTACGCGCAGCCCGCTGCGCAGTTGCGTGACCACCTGCGCGGCCGCCGGCACGCCGCCGATGATCTCATAGCGGCCGTCGAGCAGCCGGTGGCCGAGCTTTACCTCGCGCTTTTGCAGGCGGCCATTCTCAACCGTCCACACCGTGCCGCTATTCTTGCCGAGCCCGACGATAGCCGCTTCGGGCGCCAGCAAGGCGCGCGGCAGATGCACCGTGGTGATATAGACCTCGGCCTGCTCACCGAGATTGGCGTAAGAAGGAATTTCCTCGAAAGCGACCTCGATGCGGCGCTCCTCGTTGACGCGGTCGCTCTCCGGCTCGATGCGCGCGACGGTCCCCTTGAGCCGTCGGTTCGGGTGCGAGCGCAGCACGATTTCCGCCGGCTCGCCGACCTTGATCTCGCCGGCCTTGCTCTCGTCGATAAAGGCGAGCACCCAGACGGTCTTCGGATCGATCAACGTGAAGACCGGCTCGCTGGCGGCAAGCGCGGAGCCGAGCTCCTTCAGCCGCGCCGTTACCATGGCGTCGTAGGGCGCGGTCAGCGTGTGGAAATCCAGGGTGACTTCTTGCAGCTGCGCTTGCGCCTTTGAGTCGCTGATAGCGGCCGTAGCCACCGCAACGTCGCTTTTAGCCAGATTCAAGTCCCCGAAGGCGGCGTCTTGCACGGCCTTTGCGGTTTCCGCTGCCTCAACCGAGGTGGTCTTGCTCAGCACCAGCTGCTGCCGGCGCTCGCTGATGCGCTTGGCGTTGTCATAATTGGCCATCGCCTTTTGCACGCTGGCGTTCGCCTTCTGCAAATTGGCCTCGGCCTGCTGGACCACCGCCTTCGAGCGGGCGACCTGCGCCGTCTGCTCGCGGTCGTCGAGGCGGGCCAAGACCGCACCCTTGGCAACACGGTTGCCGACATCGGCGCGCAGGTCGACGAGAATGCCCGAAATCTTGAAGCCGATCTTGGAGGTGACGCGCGCCTCGATGGTGCCGAGGCCGAATACCTGGACCGCCACGTCGGCGGCCGGCTTGGCCACCGTCACCTTAACCGGGCTGAAGAACCGTAGCCACGCGCCGAGGCCTACGGCCAGGGCCAGAACCACCACAACCACCGCCCAAATGAGGCGCCAGCGGCTTCCCAGCCGCGCCGGGGCGCCCTGTTCCGCATTCGCCGGCTTGGTTACGTCGAGCATACGCTTGGCCTCCGGGTAGGGCTCAAGCAATGCCTATCGGCGAGAAACCGGCACTGATTTGGATCAAAGCCCGGTGCTTTCCGGCTCCCGCCGCTAGAGCGCGGCGATCTCGGCCAGCACGGCTTCGCTCACGGTCACGCCCTCGCGCGCGGCCTTCTCGCGCAAGGCGAGCCGCCGAGCGCCCGGCAGGCGCGCCCCCGGCTGCGCCTCGATCGCGGCGGCGAGCGCGGCGAAGTGCTCGGACGTGCCGCCGAAAGCGGCTGGATCGAACGCGATCAGCAATTGCCCGGTGCCGGGCGGCGGCCCCTCGGCGTTGAGAAAAGAGGACGTTTCGCCTGCAAAATGCGCAGCCGTCAGCCCGGCCGCCAGCAATTCAACCATCAGCGCCAGCGCCGTGCCTTTGGCGTCGCCGAGCGGCAGCATGGTGCCGGCGAGCGCGGCGGCCGCGTCGGTTGTCGGCTTGCCGGCGGCGTCGAGCGCCCAGCCCTCGGGGATCGGCTCGCCCTTCTGCTTGGCGGCGAGCACATTGCCGCGCGCCGCCTTCGACAGCGACAAGTCCACGAGGATGGGCGCGCGGCCCGGCAAGGGACAGGCGAACGCAATCGGATTGGTGCCGAACACCGCCTTGGCGCCGCCCCAGGGCGCGATCGCGCCCGGCGAATTGGCGAACATCAGCGCCATCAGGCCCTGGCCGGCCAGCGCCTCGACCGGACGGCCGGCGACGCCGCAATGATGCGAGCGCGTGACCGCCGCGGCCGCGACGCCGTTCTGGCGCGCAGCGCCGGGCAGCGCCGCCACCGCGAGATCGAGCGCCGGGTAGGCAAAGCCGTGGCAGGCGTCGATGACGGCCGCAGCCGGCCGGCGCCATGTCAGCGACGGCTTGGCGAAACCGTCGACCTTGCCGACCTTGGCTTGCGCCGCATAGCTCGGCAGGCGCGAAAGGCCGTGGCCCTTCTGCCCGTCGGCTTCGGCGGCGACAAGCGCGCGCGCCACGGCCTTCGCGTTGCTTTCGTCGGTGCGGCAGCGCTCGAGCGTGCGCACCACCAAGTCTTGCGCCGCCGCCAGCGTGAGGGTTGGCATCAGCGGCCTCCCGGCGGACACGCGAGCGCTCAAGCGCTCCGGTACAGCTTGGTGAGGACGAACTCCCGGTGCCCGAGCGCTTCCGCCGCGGTCGCCCGGCCGTTGGCGGTGCGAAGGATCATCGCGATCAGCGCATCGCCCGCTTCCGCGATGGTCATCTCGCGCCGCAAGATGCCGGACACGTCGAGATCGACGTGCTCCGACATGGTGCGCACCGTGCGCGGATTACCTGAGATCTTGATCACCGGCACGATCGGATTTCCGATGATGTTGCCCTGCCCGGTCGGGAAGGTATGGATCACATAGCCGCCGGCCGCCATCAGCGTGACGCATTCGGCGGCCGCCGACGAGGTGTCCATATAGTAGAGCCCAGGGCCCTTGGCCGGCGCCTCGGCCGGCTCCAGCACGTCGATATAGCGGCACTTGCGGCCGATCTTTTCCAGATTGCCGAGCGCCTTTTCCTCGATAGTGGTCAACCCACCCGCAATGTTGCCCTTGGTCGGCTGCGACTCGGAAAGATCGTTCGTCTTGTGCGCCTGGATGACGTCGTCTTCGTAGGCCTGCCAGGTCTTCATCCACTTTTCGCCGACTTCGGGCGTGATGGCGCGCGCCTTGGCGATGTGCTCGGCGCCGGTGATCTCGGACGTCTCGCCGAATACGCCGTGGATACCCTTGGGGATCAGCTTGTCGTACATGTTGCCGACGGTCGGACAGGAGGCGAGCCCGGTGGTGGTGTCGCTCTCGCCGCATTTGGTCGACACCCACAGATCGGCGATGTCGCATTCCTCGCGCTGCAATTCCGAGGCCCAATGCACGTATTCCTTGGCCGTGCGCGAGGCGCGCGCGATGGTGTCGATGTCGCCGTGCAGCTCGATGCCGAAGCCGGTGACCGGCTTGCCGGTCTTGGCAATGCCGTCGACCACGCGCTTGGTCCAGCCCTCCTCAATGCCGATCACCACAACGGCCGCGACGTTCGGATTGGCGCCGGTGCCGATGATGGTGCGGAAGAACAACTCGAGGTCCTCGCCGAACTGCAGCCGGCCATAGGCGTGCGGGATCGCCAGCGTGCCTTTGATGTTGTTGGCCACCGCCTCGCAGCAGGCGTTGGATATGTCGTCGAGCGGCAGGATCAGCACATGATTGCGCACGCCGACGCGGCCGTTCTCGCGCCGCCAGCCCATGAACCGCAGGTTCGATCTGCCGCTACGCCCAGCCTTGCCATTACCCTTCGCCATGTCACCACCGCTTGGTCTTGAGATTGTGCACGTGGACGTGTCCGCCCTTCGGGATATCGGCGACCGCCTTGCCGATGTCGACGCCGTATTTCCAGACGGTATCGCCGTTCTTGATGTCGATCAGCGCGACCTTGTGGCCGATCGGAATATTGGCCTTGGATTTCAGCCGCAGCGTCGAATTATTGGCCGTGTTGACGCCGGACATCGACGTACCGGCCTTCAACCCTTCGACCACGATCACCCCGACCGTGTCCTTTCTGTTGTGCACGAGAAACTGCGGAATACCCATCGCGCGCCACTCCTTCCGACGACGACCTTGCCCTAGTCTTCTATAAGACATAAAAGATAGGAGTCAACGCAAGGATACCCGGGTAAGGCAAGCATGGACGAGCGCACCGAGCTGAGGACGCAAGGCGCGGCCACGCGCGAAGGGCTTGGCTTCCGCCCGCTCTACCGTCAGGCGCGCGATCTCCTGGTCAAGCGCATCGTCGACGGTGAATGGCAGCCGGGCGAGGCGCTGCCGAGCGAATTCGAGCTCGCCGCCGCGATCGGCGTGTCGCAGGGTACCGTGCGCAAGGCGCTCGACGAATTGGAGGCCGAGCGCTTTGTCGTGCGCCGTCAGGGCAAGGGTACCTTCGTTGCCCGCCACGACGAGGCGCGCATTCTGTTCCAGTTCTTCAAGCTGATGCCGGACAGCGGCAAGAGCGAGTTCCCCGAGAGCCGGATTCTCTCCGTCGGCGCCGGCAGCGCGGATGCCCGCGCGGCCGCAGCGCTGAGCCTGCGGCCAGGCGCGCGCGTGGTGCGCATCGAGCGCCTTCGCTCGCTCGGCGGCGAAGTGTGCATTTTCGAGCGCATCGCGCTGCCGCGCATCCTGTTCCCGGGAATCGAGAAGCGCGACCTGCCCAACAATCTCTACGAGCTCTATCGCTCCGATTTCGGCGTCACCATGGTGCACGCCGAAGAGAAGCTGAAGGCGGTCGCCGCCGGTAAGCGGGAAGCCAAACATCTCGGTATCGCGCCGGGCGCGCCGCTGCTGTCGGTCGACCGCCGCGCGATCGCCGCCGACGGCAAACCGGCGGAATGGCGCGTTTCGCTTTGCCGCACCGACCGCACGCATTACTGGTCGGACTTGCGATGAGCGCGATGGCGTCAATCCAGATGAAACCCTTGCGCGCGCACGAAAGGCGCCGAAGTCGGCGCGCTGCGGCACGGCATATTGCCGCGCCTTGTCCTCCGACCAGCCGTAGAAGGACGCCTCGCCGAAGCGCTCGACGTTGCGCTGCTTGCGGTACGGCCGCGTCGCCGCGCGCCGGCGGTCATAAGCCTCGACCTGCGCCGCGAGATCGCCTTCCTCGAACTGCTCCTCGTGCACGGTCGTCGCAAGCGACAGCCGCGGCGACAGCGCGCCCGGCTCGGCCGGCCAGCCCACCGTCATGCCCGCGACCGGCACCACCTTTTCCGGCAGTTGCAAGAGATCGGCGATCGCACGCGCATGATCGCGGATGACGCTGATCGGGCAACAGCCGAGCCCGACCGCTTCCGCCGCGCGCAGGAACGTGGCGAGCACGATGCCGGCGTCCAAGGTGGCGTTGAAGAACAGGTCGAGGTGATCGTTGGGAAACGGCTTGCCGCGCAACGCGGAAATCTTTGGCAGGCGGGCGCCATTGGCGAGGAACACCAGGAACACCGGCGCCTCGATCACCCAGGGCATGGCCGGCAGCAGATCGGCGATTTTCTTGCGCCTTTCGCCGTCCCGCACGATGAGAATGTCGGCTTGCTGCAGGTCGCTCTTCGACGGCGCGCTCAGCGCGCAGGCGCACACGAGCCGCAACACGTCGGGCGGAACTTCGCGCGTCACGTAGCGCCGGCACACGCGGCGGGCCGCGAGGCGGGCCAATGCGTCGAGGCCAGGCAGTGTTTCATCGACCGCGAAGCGCTCCCCGAAGCGCGCTGCGAGCGCATCCTCAATGATCTTAACGGCTTCAGCCATCAGCGGCTCTCCCGGCAAAATTTGCTTCTTGGCCACGCTAGCCTAATGTGACCTGCGATGCACAAAGCGCAAAATGCAAAAGACGCAAAATGCGAGGAACGCATGATGGCGACCCAAGCCGGCGGCGGCGCGCTCGATTGCTTTTTCGCGCTCGATCCGAGATAGCGCACGATCCCAAAAGGCATGTCACCGAGTCGATCCGGTACGGGACCGGTTTCCGTAAAAAGCGTGCCCTCGGGGGGCGACCCGAGGGATTGCGCGCACGCAAAATGTCCGGGCCCACTGTGATTCAATCTAAAGGGAATAGGCTTTAGCATCATGATCGCCGGTTATCCGATCGACACGCTCGCCCTCCTCTGGCTCGGCGCGCTGCTCGGCGCCATCGCCGCCGGCGGCGCCGGCTTCGCCTTCGGGCTTACGGCCTCCTCGATTTGGCTGCATCGCATCGACCCCGTGCACTCCGCGCTGCTCATCAATGCCTGCGGCACACTGTTGCATATGACCACCATCTGGCCGCAACGCGGCCACATCGAGGTGAAGCGGGTGTGGCCTTTCGTGGTTGCGGGCCTGGTCGGCATCCCGATCGGCGTGCGCCTACTGCTCATCCTGGACGCCGGCGTGCTGAAGGCCGCGCTCGGTGCGTTTCTGCTGGCGTTCGGCGCCTACGCGCTGCTGGCGCCGCGGCTGCACACTGTCCGGGCCGGCGGCCGCGCGGCGGATGCCGGCATCGGCTTCATCGGCGGCATCCTCGGCGGTGTCGGCGGCTATTGCGGGGTCTTGCCGACGATCTGGACGCAACTGCGCGGCTGGCCCAAGCAGATGGCGCGCGCGGTTTACCAGCCCTACATCATCGTCATTCAGTCGGTGACGGTCGTGGGGATCATCCTGGCCACCTATGATCGCGCCGGTCTGGTGCTGGTGCTGTTGGTGCTGCCGCCGCTGGCGCTGGGTACCTGGATCGGCTGGCGGCTTTACGGCCGGCTCAACGACCTGCGTTTCCGCCAGGCCCTCGCCATCCTGCTGATCGCCTCCGGGGCGACGCTGGTATTCTAGTCGAATAAGCCGCAGGGCCGGCGCTCCCGGCCCCCCCCGGCGCACTTGAACCGGCCTGTGGCGCCCGGCTACCCTGTCGGACCAACCGCGAGCCGATAGCAACCGCGCTCGCCACGGGGGAGGAAACATGCCGACCAATAGCAAGCATCCCGAGACCATCGCCCTGCACGGGGGCAGCTACCGCGCCGATCCGGCGACCACCGCGGTGGCGGTGCCGATCTATCAAACCACCTCCTACCAGTTCAATTCGACCGAGCACGCCGCCAATCTGTTCGCGCTCAAGGAATTGGGCAACATCTACACCCGCATCATGAACCCGACGCAGGCCGTGCTGGAAGAGCGCGTCGCCGCGTTCGAAGGCGGCGTCGGAGCACTCGCGGTCTCCTCGGGCCAGGCGGCTTCGCTGTTTGCCGTACAGAACATCTGCCATGCCGGCGACAATTTCGTCTGCTCGACCGACATCTACGGCGGCACCTGGAACTTGTTCCAGAACACCATGAGCACCATGGGCATCGAGTGCCGCTTCGTCGATCCGTCCGATCCGCAGAACTTCGTCAAGGCGAGCGACGCCAAGACGCGCTGCTGGTACGGCGAGACACTGCCCAATCCGAAGCTTGCCGTCTTCCCCATCGGCGAGGTCGCCAAGCTCGGCCGCGACATGGGCATCCCGCTCATCATGGACAACACCGCCTGCCCGGTGCTGTGCCGCCCGCTCGAGCACGGCGCGGCCATCGTCATGCACTCGACCACCAAATTCATCGGTGGCCACGGCACCTCGATCGGCGGGATCATCGTCGACGGCGGCAATTTCGACTGGGAAAAGCACGCCGACCGCTTCCCCATGCTCAACAAGCCGGATCCGAGCTACCACGGTGCGGTGTGGACGCAAGCCGTCAAGCCGCTCGGGCCGATCGCCTACATCATCAAGGCGCGCGTCACGCTCTTGCGCGACATCGGCGCCGCCGCCTCGCCGTTCAACTGCTGGATGCACATCCAGGGACTGGAGTTGGTGGTGGTGCGCATGCGCCAGCATTGCGAAAACGCGGCCGCCGTCGCGGACTACCTGTCGAAGCACTCGAAGGTGACCAAGACCATCTATCCGAGCAAGATGAGCGGCGAGCCCAAGCGCCGCGCCGACGCTTATCTCAAGGGCGGCTATGGCGGGCTGGTCGGCTTCGAATTGAAGGGCGGCAACGATTCCGGCCGCAAGTTCATCGACGCGCTCAAGATGTTCTATCACGTCGCCAATATCGGCGACGCCCGCTCGCTCGCCATCCATCCGGCGAGCACCACGCACTCGCAGCTCACCGCCGAAGAGCAGGCGCAGACCGGCGTCACGCCGGGCTATGTGCGGCTGTCGATCGGCATCGAGCACATCGACGACATCATCGCCGATCTCGATCAGGCGCTGGCGGCGGCTTAGGCCGAATCCTCACCGCTCATTTCCGCGCAAGCGGGAATCCAGGGCGCGGTCGCTATGGTAGAGGCTGGCGCTCTGGGTCCCCGCTTTCGCGGGGACGAGAGGGGTCGGGCAGTGTTGCCAACACGGCGTCGACGCCCTTGGGCGCAATCCCGAGGGCGTCGAAGCCCGGCAGGTTCTCGCCGGCGACATTATCCGTTTCCATCAGTTCGACCTGATTGCGTGTGAGCGGCGGATTTTTCATTCGTTCCGCCGCCGCGCCCGCCAGCCGCCACAGCGCGAACGGGACCGGCAGCAAAATCGGCTTGCGGCCGAGCCGCCAGGCGATGGTTTCGACCAGCGCGCGATAGCTCAAGACCTGCGGCCCACCCAGCGCGTAAAGCGGCGCCGGCTTGTCGCTTTCCAGGATGCGCGCCACCGCTTCGCCCACGTCTTCGACATGGGCCGGCTGCAATTTGGTGCGCCCGCGGCCGAACAGAGGAAACACCGGAAACGTCTCGATCAGCCCCGCCAGCCCGTGGATCAATGCATCGTCGGAGCCTACCATCGCGGACGGGTGGATCACGGTGGCACCTGGAAAAGCCTGACGCACCGCCTGCTCGCCATCGCCGCGGCTTCGGATATAGGACGATTTGGAATTGGGGTCGGCGCCGATGCCCGACACATGCACGAGGCGTGCAACGCCGGCGCGGCGCGCCTGCGCAGCCACGCGCCCGGCGCCGGCGACGTGAATCGCATGGAACGTCAGCGCGTCGCGCTCGACATAGAGGCTGACCGCGTTGACGACACCCCAGGCGTCCTTGACCGCCGCCGCGACCGAAGCATCGTCGCCGATGTCGGCGCATAGCGTTTCCAGCCCGTCCTGCGCGCCGAACAGCACATCGCCGCGCTCGGCATGGCGCGCCGCCACCCGCACCGCGAAACCGTGCGCCAAGAGCCGGCGCACGATGCGCCGGCCGAGAAAGCCCGTGCCGCCGAAAACCGCGATGCGGCGCGGGCTCAACGCGCGTAGGTCCCGACCAATTCGGCCTCACCGATGATATGGCTCTTGGCCGCCGGCCACAGATCCGCGACCTTGGTCGACGGCGACACCTTCAGCACATCGACGTCGAGCGCGGCCAGCTTGAAGTGGTAATGATGCGTGCCGTGCCCTTTCGGCGGCGACGGGCCGCGATAGCCCGCCTCGCCGAAATCGTTGGTCGCCGCCGACTTCGCGGGCGCCGCGCCTTCGCTCAGGCGATTGCCCTTAAGGTTATAGACGCCCCAATGACGGAAGGTGCCGGCCGGCGCGTCGGGGTCCTCCACCACCAAGATGAAGCTTTTGGCGCCGCCGGGCGGCTGCGACCATTCGAGCGGCGGCGACACGTCGGCGCCGTCGGCGGTGTATTTTGCCGGGATCGGCTGGCCGTCGGCGAAGGCCGGGCTTTTCAGGTTGAACGACATGACGGGCTCCTTCCCGCCCCCTCGCCTGCTACGCCGGGACGATGGCGACGATACGGCGCGTCTTCTTCTCCACGATCACGAACTGGTGCGGCACCACAAAATACTGGTCGCCCCGGTAGGACGGCAAGGTGCCCGACAGCTTGTCCGGGATGTCGTGCAGCTGCACGCTGCCGGTGGCCTCGGTCAGGCGCCCGGATTCGTGAAACGGCGGCAGGAAAACCCAGACCAGCACGCCGACGATGGCGAGAAACGCGACGATGGCGCCGCCGAAAAAAACGGTGCGCGTGCCGCGTCGCTCTTCCTGTTGCGAAATATATTGGGGCATGGCTTTTCCGTGTCGATTGCGTGGAGCGCGCGTGTCCATGGAACACGCGCATTGGCATTGCGTGCGAATCTAACGGCCTTCATGCGCGAAAAGTTCATTGCCGCGAATTAATCGGAACGCGCCGGGCCCGTGCGACGTTTTCCACGCACGCTTTCCGAACAGGCTTTGGAGGTCGCGATGAAATCGAAATTCGCTCTGGCCGCTGCCGTTGTCGGCACGAGCCTCATGCTTGCCGCCGCGCCGGCGCAGGCGCGCTGGCACGGCCATCACCATCACGGCGGGGGCTGGGGTGCCGGTATTGCCGGTTTTGCCGCCGGCGCCATTCTGGGCAGCGCTCTGGCGCCCCGCCCTTACGACTATTACGGCGGGCCCTATGCCTACGAACCGGGCCCGGACGACTCCGCCGTTGCCTATTGCGAGCAGCGCTTCCGCTCCTACGATCCGAGATCCGGCACCTATCTGGGCTACGACGGCTATCGTCACCCCTGCCCGTAAGGCATGCCATCCACCGCGCGCCCGCGCTCCGTGGGCGCGCGGTATCCCGATGAAACCCGGAACCCACCGTCGGCATTAACGAGGATGGCTGGCGCGCGCAGGCCGTTGCAGGCGCTGCCGCGTCGCAAGGATCCGCTATGGAGCTCATCCTCTCTGCCGCCTGGCTGGCGCTGGTCATCTGGCTGATTTTCCGCGCGTTTCGCCAGCGCAACGTGTTGCCGGCACTGGCCGCCGCCTCGCCCGGCGCCGAGGCACCCCCGGTCGCCGTCATCGTGCCGGCGCGCAACGAAAGCGGCAATATCGCCGCCTGCGTGCAAGCGCTGCTGGCCCAGGATTATCCGGCCGACCGGCTGCGCGTCATCGTCGCCGACGACAATTCCACCGACGACACAGCGGCCATCGTCGCCGCGCTCGCGGAGCGCGATGCGCGCCTCACGCTCCTGCGCGTGCCGCCATTGCCGCCCGGCTGGAAGGGCAAGGTGCACGCCTGCCAGCTGAGCGCCGAAGCCGTCGCGCGCGGCATCGATTGGCTGTGCTTCATTGACGCCGATATGCGCGCGGAACCGCAGCTGATCGCCAGCGCAATCGCGGCCGCGCGCGCAGAGCGTCTCGACCTGCTTTCGCTCGCGCCGCAGCACGAACTCGAAAGCTTCGCCGAGCGGCTGATGATCCCCTGCGGCCT
Organism: uncultured Pseudomonadota bacterium; assembly: GCA_963773305.1. Taxonomy (GTDB): domain Bacteria; phylum Pseudomonadota; class Alphaproteobacteria; order Rhizobiales; family Xanthobacteraceae; genus Pseudolabrys. The sequence goes on along the minus strand of CAVZAR010000001.1, from coordinate 553,351 downwards.
TTATATGCTCGCCTTCTCGCAGGACCTGGCGCGCGTGCAGGCGCCGGAAAGCGACGAGGTGGTGGCGATGGGGCAATTCATGCTGCTGCGCCGCCAGGCCTATGACGCGGCCGGCGGCCACGCCGCGGTGCGCGCCGCGATCAGCGAGGACGTGGCGCTGGCGCGGCTCATGAAGCGGCGCGGCGCGCGCGTGCAGCTGCAGGACGGCAGCCGCCTATTGCGCGGGCGCATGTATACCGGCTGGGCGACGCTGTGGCCCGGCATCGCCAAGAATCTGACCGACATGCTGGGCGGCCCGCGCCCGACCGTCGCCACCGCGCTCGCGGGCTTCACCATCGCCTGGGCCGCCGTGCTGCTGCCGCTGCTCGATCTTTACGGCTGCCTGCGCGGATCGCAAACCGCCTGCTGGGCGCTGCTGCCGGCACTGATCGGCTCGGCCGCGGCCTTCGCGCTGCATATCGCCGGCGCGGTGCATTTCCGCATTCCATTCTGGTACGGGTTGCTGTTTCCACTCGGCTACAGCGCCGGCGCGGCTCTTGCCTTCGACAGCCTGCGCCAGCGCGCGACCGGCCGTATCGAGTGGAAAGGCCGCGTCTATCCATGAGCGATCGCCGCGACCGCGACGAACTGCGCGCCAGCGCGACCGTGGCCGGCGTGGTCGTCGCGCTCATCGTCTTCTTCTACCTGATACGCGAAATCCTGCTGCCCTTCGTGTTCGCCGGCATCCTTGCCTTCATCTTCACGCCCTTCATCGACCGTCTCGCCAAGCGCACCGGCAAGCCGCGCTGGCTGTTTGCGCTGGCGGTGCTCGTAGCGCTCATCCTGATCGGCGCGGCCGCCGCTTACCTGGCGGTGCCGGCGCTCATCAACGAATTGACGGCGCTCGGCAGCCTGAACGAGACCATTGCCGGCTTCATGCAGAAATTCATCGGCCAGCAGACCGTCACGGTATTGGGCGAACCGATCAATGCCGCGCAGGTCGGCGCCTCCGTGCAAGGCGCCGTGCATGCATGGCTGAACCGAAGCGGCCAGATGTTCACGCTCACGGCGCTCGGTATCGCCGCCATGTTCGGCATTATTCTCGCCTGGGTGCTGCTCGGTTATCTGCTGTTCGACCCGCACCGGGTTTCCGCAGGCCTGTTCTGGCTGGTGCCGCCGCATCATCGCCCGTTCGTGCATCGGGTATGGGACGCGCTCGATCCGGTGCTGCGGCGCTATTTCGTCGGCGTCGCGTTGGTGGTGATCTACGCCTCGATCGTCGCCTATATCGGCCTCGGCCTCATCCTCCATCTGCACCACGCGATCCTGCTGGCGATCTTGACCGGCATGCTCGAAGTCATCCCGGTCGTCGGGCCGGCGGCGTCCGCCGTCATCGCCGGGCTGGTCGCCGTGCAGGAGGCGCAGAGCGCCTGGAACATCATCGCCTACGTCATCTACGCCACCGCGCTCAGGATTTCGATCGACGAGTTCTTCGGACCGATCGTGCTCGGGCGAGCCGCCTACGTGCCGCCGGTTCTGGTGATTTTCTGCTTCCTGGTGGGCGGGCTGTTGTTCGGCATCGTCGGCGTGGTGCTGGCGATCCCGGTCGCGCTGACCGTCAAGGCCTCGCTCAACGAGCTCTACAAGGAGGAACGCCGGGAAGACCGCAAGGCCGCGCGCTGAGTTCTGTCGTGTTGCAGACAGTGGCGCTCGGGACATGCGGCGCGAAAGTTAAACTTGGTGCCGCGCGGGAACCTTCGCCGGTTCGCAATCTTTATTTAGGGGCGACTTTTTTATACCTGTTCGGAGCTTTGCCCCTTTGTCCACGCAGGTTTCAAATCACGGTGGCGTCTCGGGCGGCGCGCTGCTGGAGCATGCGGTTTACGGGTTGGATCGCTGGCTGCGCCGCCGCCAGGGCGTCTACGAATATTCCTCAAACCCGGTCTGTCTGTTCCGCGTCAACCGCGGCGAGGCCGACCAGGCTTTGACTCTGTCCGACGGCACCCGCATCCGGCCGGGCGACCCGATACTCAATCTGCACATGTGGAATGAGCACATGCCGGCGATGCCGGCCGAGGGGGCGACCGTCGGCTGGGCGCGGCAGGCCCACCGGGCGGTGAACACCTCGTTGCGGGAGCTGGCGCGCTGGCTCGCCCGCCGGGCCGACCATGCCGATATCGCCGCTTTGCGCGCCGATATGCGGCTGGCGACCGTGGCGCAAAGCCAGCAATTGGTGCGCATAACCACCCGCTACGGCTTCGAATCCGCGGCTTCCCGGGCGGAGACGGGCTCGCTTCGGCAATTGGGCGAGAATATACTGATGTACCTTCTGGTCCTGGCGGCCAATCCGGCCGCCATCCGTACCGACGTACTCTGGCGGGACCACGCGCTGGTCTATCTCTCGCGCGCCGCCCTTGAACGCCGGTATGGCAGCGTGGGGACGCGGTAAGAAGGCCGAGAGGACGCTGGGTACGGCCTATGACGTGGTTACATGATTTGGCGCGCTGGACGGGGGATTTCTGCGTCGCGGGCGCTTCTGTCGGCTCCTTTTACATGCTGGTCGCAGCGGCGCTGACGCTGCGCTTCGGCCGCCGCGCCCCGCCGCCCAGGCTTGCCGGCGAAAGGCGGGCGCCGCCGGTCACGGTCCTGATGCCGCTATGCGGCGGCGAGGCCGGGCTCTACGACCGGCTGCGCGCCCTGTGCGAGCAGGACTATGCCGGCCCGGTGCAGCTTCTGTGCGCCATCCAGGACCCGGAAGACCCGGCGATCGCGGTGGTGCAACAGCTTGCCGCCGATTTCCCTGCGGCCCACGTGCAATGGCAGATCGACCCCGGCCTGCACGGGCGCAATCGCAAGATGTCGAACCTGATCAACGCGCTCAGGCATGTGCGGCACGACGTTATCGTCATGATCGACAGCGATATCGAGGTCGGGCGCGACCACCTCGCGCATGTCGTCGACGAGTTGCAGAAACCCGGCGTCGGCGCCGTCACCTGCCTCTACACGGGCGTTGCCGGTCACGGCCTATGGTCGCGCCTGTCGGCCAAGACCACCAACATGCATTTTCTGCCGAGCGTCATCATCGGACTGAAAGCCCGCATGGCGGAGCCGTGCTTCGGCTCGACCATCGCGCTCACGGGCGCGACGCTCGAGCGCATCGGCGGGCTCAAGGCCTTTGCCGACCATCTGTGGGACGACTACGCCATAGGCCAGGCGGTGCGCGCGGCCGGCCTGCAAGTGCACGTATCGTCGATGACCGTCGGGCACGTCTGCCCGGAAAGCACGGGCCGCGAATTCTTCGCCTATCAGCTGCGCAACGCGCGCACCATCGGCGGCATCGATCCGGTCGGCTATCTCGGCGCCGTCATCACCTATCCGTTCGGGCTCGCCGTGCTGGCGGTGCTGCTGGGCTCCGGTCAACCGGCCGTGCTCATGGCGGGCCTTGCGCTCGCCGGCCGGGCGGCGCTATGCGGGTCGGTGGCGCGGCGCTTCGGCGTACCGTCGCGCTACTGGCTGCTGCCGCTGCACGATCTTGCCTCGTTTGCCGTCTATCTAACGAGCTTCTGCGGCGGCACCGTCATGTGGCGCGGCAGGCGTTACCGGGTGCAGTCCGACGGCACGCTGCTGCAGGCTTCGCACTGACTCACACTTAGGGAATCGAATGCGCACTTTATTCATGCAAGCGCCGTCCTTTGACGGCTTCGACGGCGGCGCCGGCGCGCGCTATCAGGCGCGGCGCGAGATCAAGTCCTACTGGTATCCGACCTGGCTCGCCCAGCTCGCCGCCATGGTGCCGGATTCGAAATTGATCGACGCCGCCCCGCACGGCATCGGCCCCGACGAGGCGGTGACGGAAGCAACGCATTTCGATATGGCGGTGCTGCACTCTTCCACGCCCACTTTCGGCTCCGACATCAAGACCGCGGCGCGGCTGAAAGCCGCCAAGCCCGGCATCAAAGTCGGCCTGGTCGGCGCCAATATCGCCGTGAACCCGCGCGCCGCGCTGGAAAAAAGCGAAGCGGTCGATTTCGTCACCGGCAAGGACTACGACTTCACCATCCGCGACGTCGCCGAAGGCCGCGACTGGAAATCGATCCCCGGCCTGATCTATCGCGATGGCGATGGCGTCATCCAGGTGAACGAAGAGCGGCCCATGCTGGAAGACATGGACGATCTGCCCTTCGTCACGCCGGTCTACAAGCGCGACCTCAAGGTCGAGAATTATTTCATCGGCTATCTCAAGCACCCTTATATCTCGTTCTATTCGGGGCGCGGCTGCAAATCGCGCTGCACCTTTTGCCTCTGGCCGCAGACCATCGGCGGCCACAAATACCGCACGCGCAGCGTGGAAAACGTCGCTGCCGAGATCGACTGGGCGCGCAAGGCGATGCCGCAGGTCAAGGAGTTCTTCTTCGACGACGACACTTTCACCGACAACCTGCCGCGCGCCGAAGCGATCGCGCGCGAGCTCGGCAAGATGGGCGTCACCTGGTCGTGCAATGCCAAGGCCAACGTGCCGCGCGAGACGCTCAAAGTGCTGCGCGACAACGGCCTGCGGCTGCTGCTGGTCGGCTACGAGAGCGGCAATCAGCAGATCCTGCACAACATCAAGAAGGGCATGCGCATCGAGGTGGCGAAACGCTTCACCAAGGATTGCCACGATCTCGGCGTCACCATCCACGGCACCTTCATCATGGGCCTGCCGGGCGAAACGAAAGACACCATCCAGGAGACCATCAAGTTCGCCAAGGAGATCAACCCGCACACTTTGCAAGTGTCGCTGGCCGCGCCCTATCCCGGCACGTTCCTCTATAATCAGGCGCGCGAGAACGGCTGGTTCGACGACGCCAATGCCGAGCTGATCGACGAGCACGGCGTGCAGGTGGCGCCGCTGCACTACCCGCACCTCTCGCACTCGGAGATCTTCCACTCGGTCGAGGAGTTCTACACCAAGTTCTATCTGCGCGCGCCCAAGATCGCTTCGATCGTGTCGGAGATGGCGCTCAGCCCGGAAATGCTGAAGCGGCGCCTGCGCGAGGCGGTGGAATTTTTCGGCTTTTTGCGGGAGCGGCGCGGCGTAGCCTGATGGAGTCGCCACCGGCACGGCGTGCTCCCTCTCCTCTGTGGGGAGAGGGTTGGGGTGATGGGGTTTCAAGACTCTCGATAGGCCGTAACCCCTCACCCGCCCGCCTTCGCTAAAAGCTTCGGCGGGCGACCTCTCCCTATGGGAGAGGTGAAGCGAGTTCGCGGCACGCGCTCGCGACTACAGCTTTCCAGCCGCTCTGAACCATTCGATCGCGTCCCTGATCCCTTCCGCATAGGGGCGCGCCTTGTAGCCCAATTCGCGCTCGGCCTTGGCGGCGGTGAAGAACATGCGCTTCTTCGACATGCGCAAGCCGTCCACCGTGACGAAGGGCTCGCGCCCGGTGCGTTGCGCAATCGTCTCCGCAGCATAGGCGAGCGGATAGATCGCCGCGCGCGGGATCTTGATGCGCGGCGGCTTGCGCCCCGTCTGGCGGGCGACCTCGGCCAGGATTTCCGACAGCGTGGCGTTCTGCCCGCCGAGAATATAGCGCTCGCCGGTGCGGCCGCGCGTCAGCGCCGCGATGTGGCCTTCCGCCACGTCGTCGACATGCACCATGTTGAGCCCGGTATCGACGAAGGCCGGCATGCGGCCGGCCGCCGCTTCGAAGATCATCCGCCCGGTCGGCGTCGGCTTGACGTCGCGCGGGCCGATCGGCGTGGAAGGATTGACGATCACCGCCGGCAGGCCTTGCTGCGCACCATCTTCTCCACCAGCTGCTCGGCCAAGAGCTTGCTGCGCTTATAGGCGCCGATGGTCTCGCCCTCCGGCACCTGGCGGCTTTCGTCGGCGGCCTCGCCCTTGCCGTGGCATAGAAGCGTCGCCACGCTCGAGGTGTAGACGATGCGCTCGACGCCCGCGGCCTGCGCCTCCTCCATGACGATGCGCGTACCGGTGACGTTGTTGACCACGATCTCGTTGGGGTCGCGCGCCCACAGCCGGTAGTCCGCCGCCACGTGGAAGAGAAACCGCACGCCGGTCATGGCCGCCCGCACGGATTGGGCGTCGCGCAGGTCGCCGGTGACGAATTCGATCGGCAGTCCGGACAGATGCCCGGTCGGGCTGCCGGCGCGCACCAGCGCGCGCACCTCAAGCCCGCGCCCGGCGAGCGCCCGCGCCACCGCCGACCCGACGAAGCCGCTGGCCCCGGTGACGAGCGCTTTTCCGGTCAAATCCATGGGACTTTCCATGGGTATTGCAATCGGATGGCCCCCGGCCGCCGTCAAGGGCGCGGGACTGAGGATTGTTCCGCGGCGCCGAAACCGATAAGGGAACTTTCCCCCGAAGCGGCGGGTTTTAATCTATCCTGTCCGCCGGCAAGGGGGCCCGCAAGGCGCCGTGGGGTTGTCCCGTAATGTTTGAAATTGCTGCACTTTTTGTCCTCGCCGTCTGGCTTTTTCTGCTGGCGGGGCGCGGCGGCTTTTGGCTTTCGGCCGCGCGGGACGATAGGCCCGAGCCGGCCGCGCCGGCGCAATGGCCGCCGATCGTCGCGGTGATCCCGGCGCGCGACGAGGCCGCCAGCATCGGGCAGACGGTCGCCTCGCTGCTCGGGCAGGATTACGCGGGGCTGGAGGTCATCGTGGTCGATGACGGCAGTCAGGACGGCACCGCGCGGGCCGCCGCCGAGGCGGCTCGAGACCGCCGGCGCCGGCGAGCGGCTGACGGTCATCGCCGGACGGCCCTTGCCGCCGGGCTGGACCGGCAAGCTGTGGGCGGTGAAGCAGGGCGTGGAGGCCGCGCACGCGCGCCAGCCGCGCTATCTGCTGCTGACCGATGCCGACATCGTCTATGAGGCCGGTGCGCTCAAACGGCTGGCCGCCCGCGCCGAGCAACAGCAAACGGTACTCACTTCGATCATGGTGAAGCTGCGCTGCGCAAGTCTGGCCGAGCGGCTGTTCATCCCGGCCTTCGTGTTCTTCTTCCAGATGCTCTACCCCTTCGCCTGGGTGAACCGGCGCGAGCGCGCGACCGCTGCCGCCGCCGGCGGCTGCATGCTGGTGCGCGCCGATGCGCTCGCCGCCTCCGGCGGCATCGACGGCATCCGCAACGCGCTGATCGACGACTGCGCGCTCGCCAAACAAATGAAAGCGGTCGGCCCGATCTGGCTCGGCTTGAGCGAACACATCGAAAGCATCCGCGCCTATGACACGTTCGGGCCGATCCGCCGCATGGTGACGCGCTCGGCCTATGCCGAACTGCGCTATTCGCCGCTGCGCCTCGCCGGCACCACGCTCGGCATGGCGGTGACCTTTCTGGCAGCCCCCCTGCTCGCGCTGTTCGCCTCCGGCGCCGCCGCCTGGATCGGCGCGATCACGTGGGCGCTGATGATGATCGCTTACCAGCCGACCTTGCGCCTTTACCGCCTGAGCCCGCTCTGGAGCCTGGCGCTGCCGGCCATCGCCTTCGTCTACACGCTGTGGACCAACGAGTTGGCGCTGCAATATGCGCGCGGCCGCGGCGGCCAGTGGAAGGGCCGCGTGCAGGCGGCACCGCGGGGCGCGCGATGACGCTCGCTGCCGACGTGCGCAGCGGCAAGGGGCACCGCAACGAGAATTTCCCGGTGGCATCGCGGCTGATCTCTTCGCGCCACCGCCCGCCGATTCTGGCGTTCTACAATTTCGTGCGCGTGGCCGATGACGTCGCCGACCACGCCACGCTCTCGCAGGCCGACAAGCTGAAGCTGCTCGACAGCCTCGAAGCCACGCTGCTCGGCCAGAGCGACGCCGAACCGGAGGGCGTGGCGCTGCGCGGCGAACTGCGCAAGCGCAATCTCGATCCACAGCATGCGCGCGATCTGCTCACTGCGTTTCGCATGGACGCGATGAAGCGGCGCTATCGCGACTGGGACGACCTGATGAACTATTGCCGCTATTCGGCCATGCCGGTCGGCCGCTTCGTGCTCGACGTGCACGGCGAGAAGCGCTCGACGTGGGCCGCCAACGACGCGCTGTGCGCGGCGCTGCAGATCATCAATCACCTGCAGGATTGCGCCGCCGATTACCGCAATCTCGACCGGGTCTATCTGCCGCTCGACCTGCTCGAACGCTACGGCGCGAGCGTCGAGCAGCTCAAAGCACCGGCCGCCTCGCCGCAACTGCGCGCCTGCTTTAACGACATCTGCGCGCGGGTGACGGTGCTGCTGAAAGACAGCGCGCCGTTCTCCGCCCAGATCGCCGACCGCGGCTTAAGCCTGGAAGTTGCCGTCATCCAGCGGCTGGCCGAAAGGCTCACCGGCATGTTGCGCGCGCACGACCCGCTGTCGGAGCGCGTGCATCTCAAGGCGCACGAAGTCGCCGCCGTCGCGGTGCTCGGCATGGCGCAGGGCGCCGTGCGGCGATTTTCTAAGCCGCGGTCGATCGGCCCGGAGGCCAACAACAACGAGCCCGGCGCCGACGCCGCCACCGCCGCCTCCGGCAGCTCATTCTATGCCGCCATGCGCATCCTGCCGCGCCCGCAGCGCCAGGCCATGTACGACATCTACGCCTTCTGCCGCGCGGTCGACGACATCGCCGACGACGGCGGCGACCGGACCAAGCGGCTCACGCAGCTTGCGCAGTGGCGCCAGGACATCGACGCGCTCTACGCGGGCAATCCGCCGGCGCGGCTGGCGAGCCTTGCGGAAGCCGCGCGCGCCTTCGCTCTCAAGCGCGAGGACTTTCTCGCCATTATCGACGGCATGGAGATGGATGTGCTCGCCGATATCCGTGCGCCCGATCTCGCCACGCTCGATCTCTACTGCGACCGCGTCGCGTCCGCCGTCGGTCGCCTCAGCGTACGCGTGTTCGGCATGAACGAGGAGGACGGCGTGGCGCTCGCCCATCATCTCGGCCGCGCGCTGCAGCTCACCAATACGTTGCGCGACATCGACGAGGATGCGGGCATCGGCCGTCTTTATATGCCGCGCGATTTTCTCGTTGAGGCCGGCATCACCGGCGACGACCCGCTCGAAGTGGCCGCGCACCCGGCACTCGGGCAGGCCTGCGCCAAGGTGGCGGCGCGCGCCGCCGACCATTTCGACAAGGCCGACGCCATCATGTCGCGCAGCCCGCGCGCGGTCGTGCGCGCGCCGCGCATCATGGGCGCGGCCTATCACGCCATCCTGCGCCAATTGCTCGAGCGCGGCTGGACCGCCCCACGTGCAGCGATCAAGCTCGGCAAAGCCCGCATCGCGCAAATCCTGATTCGCAGCTACTTGTGATGGCCCGCTCAGTCCACCTCATCGGCGCCGGCCTGGCCGGTTTGTCGGCCGCTCTGCGCCTCACGCAAACCGGCCGGCGCGTCGTGCTACACGAGGCCGGTGCGCAGGCCGGCGGCCGCTGCCGCTCCTATCACGACGCGACGCTCGACATGATGATCGACAACGGCAATCACGTCATCCTGTCGGGCAACAAGTCGGCACTCTCCTATCTCGCACTGGTCGGCGCTTCGGCCAAGATGCGCGGGCCGGAAAGCGCCGATTTTAATTTCGTCGATCTCGCAAGTAACGAGCGCTGGCAGCTCAAGCTCGGCGACGGTCTCATCCCCTGGTGGATCTTCAGCGCGGCGCGGCGCGTGCCACACACGCGCGCGCGCGACTATCTGGTGCTGGCGCGGCTGATGGTACGGCCGGGGGCTAAGACGGTGGGCGAGCGCATAACCTGCTCCGGCGCGCTCTACGAGCGGCTGATCGAGCCCCTGCTGCTTGCCACCCTCAACCACGATCCACCCGAAGCCTCCGCTCGCCTTGCCGCGACGCTCTTGCGCGAGACCATCGCCGCCGGCGGGCGCACCTGCCGGCCATTGATCGCGCAGGACGGGTTGTCGAGCGCCTTCGTCGATCCGGCGCTTGCCTGGCTCAAGTCGCACGGCACGGAGGTGCGCTTTTCGCACGAGCTGCACCGCATCGACTTTAAGGACGGCCGCGCCGCCAAGCTCGATTTCGGCAGTGACAGCGTCGAGCTCGGCCCCGACGAGGCGATCGTGCTGGCGGTGCCGCCCAATCTCGCCGGACGCCTGCTGCCGAACCTGAAAGTGCCGACCGAATTCCGCGCCATCGCCAATGTGCATTACCGCGTCGAAGACGTGGCAAATGTACCGCCCATGACCGGCGTGGTGCATGGGACGACGCAATGGCTGTTTGCTTATCCGGGACGCCTCTCGGTCACCATCTCAAGCGCCGACGCGCTGATGCAGATGCCGCGCGAGCAACTGGCGCGCAAGGTCTGGGCCGAGGTGGCGCAAATCGCCCGCCTGCCCGACACCTTGCCGCCCTGGCAGGTTGTGCGCGAGCGCCGCGCAACGATAGCCGCCGATCCGCGCACGGAAGCCTTACGCCCGCCGGCCAAGACCGCCTGGGCCAATCTTTTCCTCGCCGGCGACTGGACCGACACCGGCCTGCCGCCGACAATCGAAAGCGCCATCCGCTCCGGCGAGCGCGCAGCCCAACTCGCTGGCGCTTGAGACACGATGAGACCATGAGCGAAACCGCCGACCAGAGCTACAAAACCGCCGACGTGGTGTCGCTGCTCGACCGCCGCATCGACTCCGCGGCCGCCGCCCTGCGCTCGGCGCAGCGCGCCGACGGCCATTGGGTGTTCGAGCTGGAAGCCGACGCCACCATCCCCGCCGAATACGTGCTGTTCACGCATTACCTCGGCGAGGAGCCCGACCTCGAACTGGAGCGCAAGATCGGCGTCTACCTGCGCCGCCGGCAGCAGGCCGAGGGCGGCTGGCCGCTGTTCCACGGCGGCGCGCTCGACATGAGCGCAACGGTCAAAGCCTATTTCGCGCTCAAGATGATCGGCGACGATTCCGAAGCCGAGCACATGCGCCTTGCGCGCGAGGCGGTGCTCAAGCGCGGCGGCGCGGCCAACGTCAACGTGTTCACGCGTATCCTGCTCGCGCTCTACGGCATCGTGCCGTGGTCGTGCGTGCCCTTGATGCCGGTCGAGATCATGCTGCTGCCGGCCTGGTTTCCCTTTCATCTCTCGAAGATCTCCTATTGGGGCCGCACCGTACTGGTGCCGCTGCTGGTGCTGCAGGCGCTCAAGCCGCGCGCGCGTAACCGCAAAGGCGTGCGCGTCGACGAGCTGTTCATCAAGCCGCCGGGCGAGACCGGCCGGCACGCAAAGGCGCCGCATCAGAAACGAGTTTGGTACGAATTCTTCCGCGCGGTCGATGTGCTGCTACAAAAAAGCGAGCCGGTCTTTCCGCGCGCCTCGCGCCGGCGCGCGATCGACAAGGCCGTCGCTTTCGTGAAGGAGCGGCTGAACGGCGAGGACGGGCTCGGCGCCATCTTCCCCGCCATGGTCAATTCGGTGCTGATGTTCGACGCGCTCGGCGTGCCGCCCGACAATCCCGATCGCGCGATCGCGCGCAAGTCGGTAGACAAGCTGCTCATCGTCAAAAAGGACGAGGCCTATTGCCAGCCCTGCGTCTCGCCGGTGTGGGACACCGCGCTCGCCGCGCACGCGCTGCTGGAAGCCGGCCACCAGGTCAACGTCGCGCACGCCGAGCAGGGATTGAAATGGCTGAAGCCGTTGCAGGAGTTGAACGTCAAAGGCGACTGGTGCTTCAAGCGCCCGCAGGCGGTGCCCGGCGGCTGGGCCTTCCAATATGCCAATCCGCATTACCCCGATCTCGACGACACCGCCGTCATCGTCATGGCCATGGCGCGCGTACAGCAGGGGGCGAGGCGCGCCCCTATGACGAGGCGATCGCGCGCGCGCGGCAATGGATCGAGGCGCTGCAATCGAACGACGGCGGCTGGGGTGCGTTCGATGCCGACAATACGCATGAGTTCCTCAACAACATCCCCTTTGCCGACCACGGCGCGCTGCTCGATCCGCCCTCGCCGGATCTCACCGCGCGCTGCCTCTCGATGCTGGCGCAACTCGGCGTCTCGCCGAGCGACTCACGGGCGATGCAGCGCGGCATCGAATACTTGCGCCGCACGCAATTGCCCGACGGCTCCTGGTACGGCCGCTGGGGCGTCAACTACATCTATGGAACCTGGTCGTCGCTCTGTGCGCTCAACGCGGTCGGCCTGCCGCACGATGCGCCGGAGATCGCCCGCGCCGCCGACTGGCTCCTCTCAGTCCAGAACGAAGACGGCGGCTGGGGCGAGGACGGGGACAGCTACAAGCTCGACTACCGGGGCCATGAGGGTTCCGCCAGCACCCCCTCGCAGACCGCCTGGGCCCTGCTCGGCCTGATGGCGGCCGGCAAAGTCGATCATCCCGCGGTGGAACGCGGTATCCGTTACCTGATCGCCACACAGGACGGCGAAGGATTGTGGAGCGAGCGCGATTATACCGGAACGGGCTTTCCGCGCGTCTTCTACCTGCGCTATCATGGCTATCCGAAGTATTTTCCGCTGTGGGCGCTGGGCCGATTCCGCAACTTGAAGAAAACCAACAGCCGCAACGTGGCGTTCGGCATGTAGCCGAGCCTGCGCGCTTCGTCGTGGTCGCGGTCGGCCTCGATTTCGAGGAAAAACTGGCGCTCGGCGTCGGCCACGCGAAAGTGTGCCGCGGCCGCGGGCCGGTCATGGCGCAGGCGCTTGCCGCCGCCATCGAGCCCGGCTGCAGCGGCATCGTCAGCTTCGGCATCGCCGGCGGGCTCGACCCCAAGCTCGCCGCCGGCGCGCATGTGGTCGCCTCCACGGTGATCGGCCCGGGCGGCGCAATCGCCACCGACGCGCGCTGGTCGCAGGCGCTGCTGAAGGCGCGGCCGGACGCCATGCATGCGCCGGTACTCGGCGTCGACGAGCCGCTCATGGGGCCGTTCGGCAAGCTGCGCAAATTCCACCGCACCGGCGCGGTGGCGGTCGACATGGAATCGCACATCGCCGCGGACGTCGCGACGCGCCACGGTCTGCCCTTCGCGGTGTTCCGGGTGGTGGCCGATCCGGCGCATCTGCGCGTGCCGCGCGCGGCGCTTCACGGCATGCGCGCCGACGGCACGCTCGACCGGATGGCGGTGATGCGCGCCATGCTGCGCGCGCCCGCGGAGATCCGCGGCATGATCGCGGTCGCGCGCCACACCGCGGTGGCGCGGCTGGCGCTAACCCGCGCTCACCGCAACCTTGCGCGTGGATTCGGTCTCGCGGATTTCGGTTAGCTTCTTCTCGACGTGGTTCTCGAAGACGTATTGCGCCGGCCGCTGCCTGTCGAGCGATATCTCCGGCACCATTTCCTTCTCCGTCTCCACGCCGCGCAGCGCGATCTTCAGCGCCTTGAGCGGGTGGGTGACCGAGTCCATCACCGCGGTCGCTTCGTAGCCGCAATGCACCATGCAGTCGGCGCACTTCTCGTAGTTGCCGGTGCCGTAGGAGTCCCAGTCGGTCCCTTCCATCAACTCCTTGAACGTGCGGGCATAGCCCTCGCCCAGCAGATAGCAGGGCCGCTGCCAGCCGAACACGTTGCGCGTGGGATTGCCCCAGGGCGTGCAGTGATATTCCTGGTTACCGGCGAGGAAGTCGAGGAACAGGCTCGACTGGTTGAACGACCAGTTGCGCGCGCCGCGCCCGCGCCGGAAGATGTCGCGGAACAGCTGCTTGGTGCGCGTGCGGTTGAGGAAGTGCTCCTGGTCGGGCGCGCGCTCGTAGGCGTAACCGGGCGAGACGGTGATGCCGTCGATACCGAGGCCCTTTACGCTGTCGAAGAAATCGGCGACGCGCTCGGGGTTGGCATTGTCGAACAGTGTGCAGTTCATGCTGAGGCGAAAGCCGCGTTCTTTCGCCTTGCGCACCGCGGCGAGCGCCTTGTCGTAGACGCCCTCTTGGCAGACCGAGTGGTCGTGCATTTCGCGGTCGCCGTCGAGATGGACGGACCAGACGAAATAGGGGTTCGGCTTGTACTGATCGAGCTTCTTCTCCATCAAGAGCGCGTTGGTGCACAGATAAACGAATTTCTTGCGCGCGATGATGCCCTCGACAACCTTGTTCATCTCGCGATGCAGCAGCGGCTCACCGCCGGCGATCGAGACGACCGGCGCGCCGCATTCGTCGACCGCCTCCAGGCACTGGTCGACCGAGAGGCGCTGGTTCAGGATCTTGTCGGGATAGTCGATCTTGCCGCAGCCCGCGCAGGCGAGATTGCACCTGAACAGCGGCTCCAGCATGAGCACGAGCGGATAGCGCTTGCGCCCCGCCAGATGCTGGCGGACGACGTAAGAACCGACGTGATATTTTTGCAGTAACGGAATGCCCATCGATGTCTCTCAATTCGGATCGGTTGCGATCCCTTTAACCTGGATCTTATGGCGAAATCGAGCCGGAACCCGATAACCGGATGGCCCCGGTCTAATAACGCCGCCCCCTGCCCTGCGTTTCCCTCAAGCTGTGGCGAGTTTTGCCGCCGGCTGATCGGCGAGCTGCACCGGCAGCTTGAACTCGATATTCTCGATGCGGCCGGCCATGGTCGAAATATCGACCGGCCCGAGGGCGGCCAGCGCGTCGATCACGTTTTCAACCAGCGTTTCCGGCGCCGAGGCGCCGGCGGTGATGCCGACCACCTTGGCGTTCTTCACCCATTCCGGCTTCAATTCGCTGCCGTCGGCGATCAGATAGCTCGGAACGCCGCTGTCGCCGCCGATCTCCTTGAGCCGGTTGGAGTTCGACGAGTTGCTCGCCCCCACCACCAGCAGCACGTCGACCTGCTTGCACAGGTCGCGCACCGCGCTTTGGCGGTTCTGCGTGGCATAACAGATATCGCGGGTATCGGGGCCGATCACGTCGGTAAACTTGGCTTCCAGCGCGGCGATGATGCCGCGGGTGTCGTCGACCGACAGCGTGGTCTGGGTGACATAGGCGACCGGGGTGTCGGCCGGAATGTCGAGCTTTTCCACATCTTCCTCGGTCTGAACCAGGTGCACCGGGGCCGGGATGCGGCCGGTGGTGCCCTCCACCTCCGGATGACCGGCATGGCCGATCAGGATGAGTTGGCGGGCATTGCGCACATAGCGGTTGGCCTGGTTGTGCACCTTGCTGACCAGCGGGCAGGTGGCGTCGATGACGTTGAGCCCGCGCCGCTTGGCCTCGTCCTCGACCGCGCGCGCCACGCCGTGGGCGCTGAAGATGGTCACGGCGTCGGCCGGAACTTCGGACAAATCCTCGACAAAACGGGCGCCTTTGGCCTTGAGGCTTTCGACCACGTGCCGATTATGGACGATCTCGTGGCGGACATAGACCGGCGGACCGAAGGTCTTGAGCGCCCGCTCCACGATTTCGATCGCGCGCACGACGCCGGCACAGAATCCCCGTGGCTGAGCCAATATAACTCGCATGCCAGTCCTAACAGGTTCTCTCCGGCAGAGTTCCACCGCATAAAAGGTATTTTTTTGGCCGGAATGCAAGGGCCCGGCGCGCCGGCAGCGGCCGCTCTGGTATTATAAAACCTCCTCGTCCCAGTGGGGCCGCCCTCATCACGCCGTCTGTGCCAGCGCCGGATCGGCGGCACTGCCCTGGACCCCCAGGATCCCAGTCACTTTGGCGACGATGGCGCGGTGGTCGAGGCCAGCCTCGGCATACATGGCGATCTGCGAGTTCTGGTCGATGAAGCGGTCGGGCAGCATCAAGGAGCGCACCCGCAGACCCCGGTCGAGCAGCCCGCCTTCGCTCAGGGTCTGCATGACCTGGGCGGAAAAGCCTCCGATCGCGCCTTCCTCGATGGTGAGCAGGCATTCATGCTCGCGTGCCAGCCGCATGATCAGGTCGGCATCGATCGGCTTGGCAAAGCGGGCGTCGGCCACCGTGGTCGAGAGCCCGCGCGCCGACAGCAGGTCGGCCGCCTTCAGGCATTCCTGCAGCCGGCCGCCGAGCGACAACAGCGCCACCCGGGTGCCTTCGCGCAGGATGCGGCCCTTGCCGATTTCGAGCGGTACGCCCTCTTCCGGCATGGCCACGCCGATGCCCTCACCGCGCGGATAGCGCAAGGCGCTGGGCCGGTCGTCGATCGCGGCGGCGGTCGCCACCATGTGGACGAGCTCGGCCTCGTCGGCTGCCGCCATGATCACGAAGCCGGGCAGGCAGCCGAGATAGGCGAGATCGAAGGCGCCGGCATGGGTCGGGCCGTCGGCGCCGACCAGTCCTGCCCGGTCCATGGCGAAGCGCACCGGCAGCCGCTGGATGGCGACATCATGGACAACCTGGTCGTAGGCGCGCTGCAGGAAGGTCGAATAGATGGTGGCGAAGGGCTTGTAGCCTTCGGCCGCAAGCCCCGCCGCAAAGGTGACGGCATGCTGCTCGGCAATGCCGACATCGAACATGCGGTCGGGAAATTCCTTGCCGAACAGATCGAGGCCGGTACCGCCCGGCATCGCCGCGGTGATGCCGACGATGCGTTCGTCTTTCTTGGCCTCCTTGATCAGGCTTTGCGCGTACACCTTGGTGTAGCTCGGCGCATTGGCTTTTGCCTTCGACTGCTTGCCGGTGGCGACGTCGAACTTGACCACGCCGTGATAGCGGTCGGCCGATTTCTCGGCCGGCTCGTAGCCTTTGCCCTTTTGCGTAACGACATGCACCAGCATCGGGCCGTTCCTGGTGTCGCGCACGTTGCGCAGCACCGGCAGCAGATGATCGAGATTGTGGCCGTCGATCGGCCCGACGTAGTAGAAGCCGAGCTCGTCGAACAGCGTGCCGCCGGTCCAGAAGCTGCGCGCGAAAGCTTCCGCGCGCTGCGCGTGACGTTCCATGAAGCGCGGCAGCCGCTTGGCGACTTCCTTGCCGACGTTACGCAGCGAACGATAGGTGCGCCCCGAGATCAGCCGCGCCAGATAGGCCGACATCGCTCCCACAGGCGGAGCGATGGACATGTCGTTGTCGTTCAAAATGACGATCAGCCGCTTCTTGTGAGCGCCAGCATTGTTCATGGCCTCGTAGGCCATGCCGGCCGACATGGCGCCGTCGCCGATCACGCAGATGATATTATGGCTTTCGTCGCGCAGGTCGCGCGCCACCGCCATGCCCAATCCGGCGGAAATCGACGTCGATGAATGCGCGGCGCCGAAGGGGTCGTATTCACTCTCGGCGCGCTTGGTGAAGCCAGACAAGCCGCCGCCTTGGCGGATGGTGCGGATGCGGTCGCGCCGGCCGGTGAGGATCTTGTGCGGATAGGCCTGGTGCCCGACGTCCCAGATCAGCTTGTCGCGCGGCGTGTCGAACACGTGGTGCAGCGCTACCGTCAGCTCAACAACACCGAGGCCGGCGCCCAGATGGCCGCCGGTCACCGAAACCGCGCTGATGGTTTCCTCGCGCAGTTCGTCGGCCAATTGCTTGAGATCTTGCGGATTGAGCGTTCTGAGGTCGTCGGGGGAGTCGATCTTGTCGAGAAGGGGATAAGCCATGATTTTTAAGCCTGCCGGGACGTTTAATTGCTGAAAATCGGACCCGGCGCCGGACAGAAAGCCCCGGCGGCACGTCCTTACCCGTATAATCGCCCCGACTCCTAACGCGGAACCCTGCCCAGAGTTCGGGCAAACTGCTGGAAAAAAACAAAACTTTAGAGGGTGGATTCAGCGCGCGGCTGGCACCGCGCACAGGCGCGCGCCGACCGCGTCGAGCAACAGGCTGTGCGCGCGGTCGACGATGTCGTCAAAGCTGGGGGTGCGCGCGAACATGGCACGCGCCTGGGCGCCGAGCTCGGCCCGGGTCGGCAGATGCGGCAGATGGGCGTTGGCCAGCACTTCCGCGGCCTGGTGCTGCGCCGCGGCCAGGCGCTCCTGCAGCGCCGAGAGCGAGGCCCCGCTCAGCGCCGAAGCGGACGCCTGCGCGATGCGCTCGCTGTTGAAGCGGGCAACAAGCTCGCGGGCGGCGCGCTCGATCACCCGCGACCCGAGCCGTTGTTCGTTGCGCACCACCGCTTCAGGCGGGCTCTTGAGGTCCCAGACCAGCCCGGTGAAGGACAAGAGCTTCAGCAGGTAGAAGGTCGGGTCGTATTCCCACCAGCGGAAACCCTGGCGAACGCTGCTCTGGCAGGCATGGTGGTTGTTGTGCCAGCCCTCGCCCATGGTGAAGATCGCCAACAGCCAGTTGTTGCGGGAATCGTCGCCGGTCACGTAGCGCTTGCGGCCATGCACATGGGCGAGCGAATTGATGCAGAAGGTGGCGTGGAACACCGCGACCGTGCTCCAGAAGAAGCCGACCACCAGCCCGCTCCAGCCGGCGATCAGGAAGCAGACGACCGCCAGCACATAAGCCGGAAACCGCTCGTGCTTATGCAACCACATCAGCTCGGGATAGCGCGCGAAATCGGCGATCTTGACCAGGTCGACCGTGTCGTGCCGGCGCGCGAAAATCCAACCCATGTGGCTGTAGATGAAGCCTTTGTGACGCGGCGAGTGAACGTCGGCCTCGGTGTCGGAATGTAAATGATGGTGACGGTGCTTGGCCGCCCACCACAGCACACTCTTCTGCGCGGTGCTCTGGCACAGGAAAGCGAGGATGAACTGGAAGACGCGGCCGGTCGCATAGGCCCGATGCGAGAAATAGCGGTGATAGCCGGCGCCGATCGCGAAAATCCGCAGCCAATAGAGGGTTACACCCAACATGACCGATGGCCAGGTGACGCCGGTCCAGATCGCGCCGAAGCATGCGAGATGGAACAGCACGAACGGGATTGCCGAGGGATAGATGATGTCGTCGTGTTCGTCGTAATCGCCGGCAGGCGCACGCGATTCGTCGTTGCTCGTCATCGTCTGGCTTGTCTCGTTTTGACGGCAACGCCGGCGACCCCGATCGCCCGCAGCTCCGTCGCCCCTGGATCGTGCCTTTTATAGCATATTGCACGCACGAAGTGACGGAAGAATTGGGCGATATGGCGACGGGGCTTGCGGCAATATGGCGCCATCTGCCGACGCTACTCAATCTTGCAGCACGTAAGTTCCCGGCGCCTCCGCGAGCGGCGAATAGCCTTTGGCGGACGCGCCCATTGCCGGCGGCGCGACCGGCTCGCCCGAGCGCGCGTTCAGCCAAGCCATCCATTCCGGCCACCACGAGCCCTCTTTGCGCGGCGCCGCCGCAACGAAGGCGTCGGGATCGATATAGCGATCCTGGTCGTGCTTGGTCATGACCTGGAAATTGCGCCCATCATGACCCGGCTCCGACACGATGCCGGCATTGTGACCGCCATCGGTCAACAGATAGGTCACCTCGGTATCCATCTGCAGGTTGATCTTGTAGGTCGATCGCCAAGGCGCGACATGGTCGCGCAGCGTACCGACCGCGAAAATCGGCGCGCGGATGTCGCTGAGCGCCACCGGCCGGCCGCCGACGTCGAAGCGGCCCTCCGCCAGTTCGTTGTCGAGAAACAGTTTACGCAAATATTCCGAATGCATGCGGTAGGGCAGCCGGGTGGCGTCGGCGTTCCAGGCCATCAGGTCGATCATCGGCCGGCGCTCGCCCATCATGTATTCGTGCACCAGGCGCGACCACACCAGGTCGTTGGAGCGCAGCATCTGGAAGGCGCCGGCCATCTGCCGGCTATCGAGAAAGCCCTGCTCCCACATCATGTCCTCGAGGAAGGCGAGCTGGCCTTCGTCGATGAACAGCATGAGCTCTCCCGCCTCGGTGAAGTCGGTCTGCGCCGCGAGCAGCGTTATGGAGGCGAGCCGGTCGTCGCCGTCGCGCGCCATCGTGGAAGCGGCGATCGACAACAGCGTGCCGCCGAGACAATAGCCGACCGCATGCACTTTCTGGTCGGGCACGATGGCGTTGACGGCGTCGAGCGCGGCCATGACGCCGAGCGTGCGGTAGTCGTCGAGGCCGAGATCGCGGTCGTCGGGGCCCGGGTTCGTCCAGGAAATCATGAACACCGTGAAGCCCTGCTCGGTGAGATATTTCACCAGCGAATTGTGCGGCGACAGATCGAGAATGTAGTATTTCATGATCCAGGCCGGCACGATCAGAATGGGCTCAGGCCGCACCTTGTCCGTCGCCGGCGCGTACTGGATGAGCTCGATCAGACGATTGCGATAGACGACCTTGCCGGGCGTGACGGCCACGTCGCGGCCGACGACGAAATTCTCGGCGCCGACCGGCTTCTTGCCGGCGACCGCGCGCTGCCAGTCCTCGACGAAATTCCGCCAGCCCTGCAGCAGATTGGCGCCGCCCTGGCTAAGCGTGTGCTGCAGCACTTCCGGATTGGTCGCCAGGAAGTTCGAGGGCGACACCATGTCGAGCATCTGCCGCGCGGCAAACGAAACCATGTTCTCGTGTCGCTTCGACAGCCCGCGCAGGCCGGTGGTGGCGTTGTGCCACCATTGCTGCTGCAGCAGGAAGCTTTGATAGACGAAGTTGTAGGGAAAGCGCTGCCACTCCGGAGCCGCGAAGCGCTTGTCCTGCGGCAGCGGCTCGATGCAGGGCTCGGTCTTTCCGCCACTCATCGCGCAGCGCAGCGCGTAATCGGAAAACCGCACCGACTTGCGCAGGGCCTTATCGACGAGCTGCAGGCGCTTGCCCGGCTGATCGGCGAGATGCGTCGCCCAATGCAGATAGGCATAGGTGAGCGCTGCCGGCGACAGGCCGGAAGTAAAGCGCGCCATGGCCGCGTGCAGCGAGCGGTCGGTGATGTCGGCGATGGCCGTGGTGGCGTAGGAGTCGCGTTCGTCCGTCCCGCGCGCAAGCGGCGGCGCGGCCGGCGGGCGCAGCGGGCTCTTCGGGAACGGCCGGACATTGCCGGCTTCGGTTTGCTTTGCGGTCTCGGGGGCGGCCATGGCCCATTTCTCCACGCAGGGGACCCGGATCGGGGCCCGTCTGTTCAGATAAGAATATGGCGTTGTTGCGTTGCGCCGTCATGATCCAGGTCAAGCGGTCTCGGGACGGCTATAAAGGCGGTTAACGAGAGGCTTTAGGATTCGATGGACCCCGCGCTCGACCACCCGCTCTGGACCTTTTCGCTTCAGGTCTACGACGCGCCCGGCGTCGCCGAGGAATGCTTGAGGCTGCAAGAGCGGCTCGGCCTCGACGTCAACCTGCTGCTGCTTGCCGCTTACCTGGGCGCTGCGGAGGGCTCGATGCTCGATGCCGCCGACATGGCGGCCGCGACGAACGCGGTGACCGCCTGGCACGCCGAAGCGGTGCGAGGCTTGCGCAGCTTACGCCGCGCGCTCAAGCCGGCGAGCCTCGACGAAAGCAATCCGCTGCACGCGGCAACGGGTGCCTTGCGCGCGCAAGTGAAGGCGGCCGAGCTGGAGGCGGAAAGGATCGAGCAGGCCATGTTGTGGCGCTGGTCGCAGGCGCACCTGACGGCACACGCGCGTGGCGAGCCGCGCGCCGCGCTCGCCGCCAATCTTGCCGCGCTGCTCGTCCATTACGGCGCGCCCTCCGCGGAGAGCGAATCGAGCCTGCGGCACCTCAAGGCCGCCGCCCTTAATTTCGCCCGGTCGAAACCGTGACGGCGCGGTGTCATAGGGTGCAACGAAATTTGGGCGGTGATTTGCGGCGCGAAGCCTGCAAGCGGTGCGCTTTGACAGCGCCGCTGCCCGGTGTGACAATGTATATCGGTCTTTGAGGCGCCGTTACCGGCGCTAACGGAGGATTCTTCCATGGCTTCGCAGGACAAACCGATCGTTCGCATCGCCCCCAACAATCCGGTGTTCGACCTGCCGGTGATCGTCGGCATCCAGGAAGGCCTGTTCAACGCGGCCGGCCTCGACGTGACATTCAGCGCGACCTACGAGGATCGCGAGCGCGACCGCGCCGACAAGCCGGTGATGATGCGACTGAAGGAGGAGATGTTCGATAAAGGCTCCGCCGACAGCTACAATGTGTGCGAATGGGCGAGCATCGACCGTCTGGAAAAAGGCGAGCGCGGCGGCAAGCTCGCGGCGTTGCGCGCCTCGGTAGCGGCACAGGCGATCCTGACCTTCGACGACAATTTGCAGATCCCGCGCGATCTTTCCGACATTCCGGTCTATGTGCAGGAATATACCGGCTCGCATTACTGCACGGTGCAGCTCCTGGAAAGCGCGCTCGGCGCCGACCACGTCAATATCGGGCAAGGCGGCCTGCCGCAGCAGCGCTACGCCAAACTGAAGGACGGCACGTATCGCGTCATCACCGTGATGGAGCCGTTCATCAGCCTCGCCCTGAAGGAAGGCGCTCACATCATCGCCGCCATGTTCTACCGCGGCGGCGAGGTGATCTCGCCCGACCTCACGCCCGAGCAGCGCAAGGCCTACTACGACGCCGAGAACAAGGCGGTCGACCTGATCAATGCGGACTTCTACAAATACGCCCACCACGTCACCGCGCATGCCAAGGGCGCGCTCAAACCGGAAGAGCTGATGCGCGCCTTCGTGCGTTACAAGCACGTCGACTACTACGACGTGACGCTGTTCAACCGTACCTATGACTGGATGGCGGCGCGCGGCTTTTCCACCGGTGCGTCCGAGCACGGCGGTCTGGTGGTCGGCTGAGTGCCGTTCGCGTTGATCGCCGGAAAGGCCGTCGCGCCGCGAGCCACGACATTAAAAGAGGGCTGCGGCGCGACACGCGTACAAAGGGGAGGATGACGTCATGAAGTTCAAAACCTTGGCGATCGCGCTGGGCGCGGTCGTCGCATTGAGCGCGCCCGCCGCCGCGCAGACTTATACCATCGGCGCCAATCCGCAGGGCTCGATGTTCTATGCGGCCGCCGCGGCGCTCGCCAAGGTCGGCGTCGACAAGACCAACATGCAGTTCCGGGTGGCGCCCTATTCCGGCTCGTCCACCTACATCCCAAAGGTCAACAGCGGCGAGCTCGCCTTCGGCATGTCGAACGGCGCCGAATATTCCTTCGCCTATAACGGCACCGAGCTGTTCAAGGGCCACAAGAACCCCAACCTGCGCAGCGTGATGTTCACCTTCGCGCTCACCAACGGTTTCGCGGTGCGCAACGATTCAGGGATCAAGAGCGCCGCCGATCTCAAAGGAAAGAAAGTGCCCGGCATCTACAGCTCGGGCCGCATCTTCGCCTATCTGCAGGACGCCTGGCTGGCCGCCGCCGGCATGACGCCGAAGGACGTGACCGTCGTTCCCGCTTCCAACTTCGTCGTCGGCATCAAGGCCTTCATGGACGGACGCACCGACGCCGGCTACATCCCGTTCAATTCGGGTATCGGAAAGCAGGCGATGGCCAAGATTCCCGGCGGCTGGCATTATCTGTCGACCGGCACCGTGGCGAACGCCGACGAGAAGGCGGAAGGCGCGTTGCCGACCGCGCGCACCGTCAAGCTCAAGCCTGGCAAGAACGCCACCGGCGTCAAGGACGATCCGACCACCTTGATCGCAATCGACGTCGCGATGTTCACCAACAAGGACGTGCCGGACGACGTGGTCTACAAGCTGGTCAAGACCGTCTATGCCGGCAAGCCGGAGCTCGCCAAAGCGCTCGCCGCCTTCGGCCGCTTCGATCCCAAGCACATGGTGCGCAAGAGCGCGGTCCCTTATCATCCCGGCGCCATCAAGGCCTACAAAGAACTGGGCTTGTGGCCGGCAAAGTGAGCTAGACTGACGTTAAGCCCGCGCCGCCGGCCGCGCGCCGGCGGCGTTTTTTTGTACGGCTAAGGAGCGCGGCGTTCGATGAGCCAGACCGAGGCGCCCCCATCGCAGCCGGCGACGCCCGCGCAATGGCTGACTCGGGCCTGCGGCTCGCTGTTCGTCGCACTGTCGATCACCTGGGTATTCCAGGTGCCGAGCCGGCTCGGCATCAGCGTCTACAAGGAGCAGTTCCTGCTGCTGTGCCTGGGGCTCGCCGGTGCCATCGTCTACCTCAGCTACCGCTACGACCGCCGCAAGACGGCGACACCGCCGCTCTACGACTGGGCGCTGGCGCTCGGCACGCTCGGGCTCATGGCCTATATCGCCTGGAACTATGAGTGGTTCTTGCTCAACGCGGCCTACACGCCGCCCTTGATGCTGGTGCTGGGCGTCGTCGTCATCGTGCTGGTCATGGAGGGACTGCGGCGGGCCACCGGCTGGGTGCTGTTTTCGATCGTCATCGTGTTCATGATCTACGGGCTGCTCGCGCATCTGGTGCCGGCGCCGCTCACCGGCACGCGCACGCCGATCGAGGAGCTCGCGCTTTATCTCGCCTTCGACACCAACGCGCTGATCGGCATCCCGCTCGGGGTTGCCACTACCGTGGTGGTGATCTTCATTTTCATGGGACAGGTATTGTTCAACACCGGCGGCGGCGAGTTCGTCACCGACATCGCCATGGCCACCATGGGCCGCCGGCGCGGCGGCGCCGCCAAGATCTCGGTGCTGGCCTCCGGCCTGTTCGGCACCATTTCAGGCAGCGCGATCTCCAACGCCACCACGGTCGGCGTCGTCACGATTCCGCTGATGCAGCGCTCCGGCTATTCGGCGGTCGACGCCGGCGCCATCGAGGCCAATGCCTCGACCGGCGGTCAGTTCATGCCGCCGGTGATGGGCGCCGCCGCCTTCCTGATGGCCGAGTTCCTGGAAATTCCCTATTCCGACGTGGTGATCGCCGCGGCTATCCCCGCCATACTCTATTATTTCGCCATCTTCGTGCAGGTCGACCTGGTGGCGGCGCGCGACCGCATCAAGTTCCTCACCGACGATCTGCCAAGGGCGCGCGCCGTGCTGCGCGAAGGCTGGCACTTCATCGTACCCTTCGTGGTGCTGATCTACGCGCTGTTCAACACGCAATCGGACGCGGAGGACGCCGCGCTCTACGCCGCTGTCACCATCGCCGTACTCGGCGCATTGCGCTCGTACAAGGGCCGGCGCATGACGCTGCGCGGCCTCGCCGCCTCGTTCTGGGACGCCGGCATTGCCACCACCGAGCTCGTTATGATCGTGGCCGCCGCCGGCTTCGTCATCGGCGTCCTCAACAAGAGCGGCGGAGGATTTGCGCTCACCCTCGCGCTGGTCAAGCTCGGCGGCGGAAATCTTTACGTCCTGCTGCTGATCGCGGCGCTCATCTGCATCGTGCTCGGCATGGGCATGCCGACCACCGGCGTCTATGTGCTGCTGGCAGCCCTTGTTGCGCCCTCGCTGGTCGAAGCCGGCGTCGCCAAGCTGTCCGCGCACATGTTCATCCTCTATTTCGGCATGATGTCGATGATCACGCCGCCGATCGCGCTCGCCGCCTTCGCCGCCGCTTCGATCAGCCGCGGCGACCCGATGAAGACCGGCTACGTCGCGATGCGCATGGGCTGGGTCGCCTATGTCATTCCCTTCGTGTTCGTGCTGTCGCCGACTTTGCTCGCGGTGGGCGACCCATGGAAGATCGCGCTCAACGTCGTCACCGCGACGATCGGTGTCTATGTCGCCTCCGTCGCCATGGTCGGATTCTTCACCCGCCCGCTCGGTGTGGTGACGCGCATTCTCTTAGGGATCGGTGGGCTGGCGGCGGTGTTTCCCGACACGGCCGTGGGCTTGAGCGGTATTGTCGATCTCGCCGGCATTCTATTATCGGCGGCGGTCCTCGGCCGCGAATATCTGGCGGGCGGCGACCCGCGCGCGACCCCCGCCGGCGCCGCGCCCTCTTAAGGCTAGCGCCTCTCTTTGTCCGGCCGGTATTTGGTCTCGGGCTTCAAGCCCTTGCGCTTCAGCTTCTCGCTGATCTTGCCGTTGTCGAGATAATGGCCGGTGGCGGCGCGTTTTGCCGCCTCGTCCCATTGCGGCAGCCAGTCGCCCAGCGAATAGCCGAACCAGGGCGGTTGCGGACGCAGCGGTCCGAGGTCGAGCTCCTGCCAGATCTTCTGCGCGCGCTCCATGTATTCCTGCTTGGGTAGCGCGAGCGGCGGCATGTCGGTCTTCATGGTCGCGTCCATCAGGAGCGTCGAATCCTCCTCCTGATCGTGCTCGCGCTTGGGCCCATGGCCCTGGCCCCGATGCGGCACCACCATCACGTCTTCCACTGGGTTCATGCGGTAGGCCATCGCCCACAACAGCGCGTCGGCATTGTCGACGTCGATGTCCTCGTTGACCGCGATGCAGATCTTGCCGCAGTCGCCCTTAAAGAAGGCGGCGCCGTGCAGGCCGCGCCACACTTCGGTGCGCGAGGTGCCCTTTTCGAAGGTGATCACAGTGACGCGCAGCAGGCCGGTGAGCGGCTCGTGCAGCGCCACCTTCTTGACGCCGCGCACGCCGAGCGTCTGTTTCAGGTGCGCCGTGAACAACGGCTCGTAGGCGACGCGCTTGATTACGCTCGATTCTGACGGCGCCACCTGTGAGATATAGGACGGAATGATGGGGTTGCTGCGATGGGTGATCGCCGTCACCCGCATCGGCATGTTGAATTCTTCCAGCGCCACATGGCCGTGCGACTCGCCGAACGGCGCTTCCGGCTCCAGCCATTCGGTGTCGATCAGGCCCTCGATGACGATTTCCGATTCCGCCGGCACCATGAGATCGACCGTGCGTGCGCGCGCGATATTGATCGGACCGCCGGCGAGCCCCCCGGCGACGGTCAGTTCGTCGACACCGAGCGGCAGTTTCTGCGGGCCCATGAAGGCGACGTAAGGCGGACAGCCGAGCACGATGGCGCAGGGCATCGGCTCGCCTTTCTTTTGGTACTTGAGGTAATGCTGATAGCCGCCGGCGCCGCCGACACGCGTCGCCATGCGCACCACCAGCCGGTCGGGCGCCTTCAGCGCCGCGCGATAGGTGCCCATGTTCTGCACGCCGGTTTCCGGGTCGCGCGTGATGACATTGGTGGCGGTGAGCGTGGGCGCCGAATCGAAGCCGGGCGTGGAGATCGGGATCGGCAGCCGGTCGAGCCCGTTGCCCTCGCCTTGCAGCGCGTCGCCTTCGTGCACGACCTCGTGGCAGACCGCGTCGTTGACCAGCCGCGGCGCGACCGGATTGGCGATCGCCTGATTCCACTTGGCTTGGATCTCATCGAGCGACGCCTGCATGCCGACGCTGTAGATGGCGGGATTGGCGGCGATGGCGCCGACCACCACCGGCATGTCGTAAGCGCGGCCGAGCCCGTCGGTAATGTTGGTGAACAGGAAGGCCTTGCGGTCGGCCTCGTCGAGCCCGCCGACGAACTGCCAGCGCACCAGCGGATGCAATTCGCTGTCCTTGTCGATTGGACGATCGATGCGCTGCAACAGCCCACGCTCCTCCAGCGCGGCGAGGTGCTCGTGCAGGTCGGGATAGCTGCGCGGCGCGGCGGTCATTCCATACTCCTCAGCCCGGTCGGGCGGCACTATGCCCGCTTGTCAGGCGGCTTTCCAGAGCGGGGCGAATTGCGTCGCCACCGCCTGGTCGTAGCGCAGCGGCACGTCGATCAACTCAAGGTCCTGCGCGAAGCGGCTCATGCCGGCAACGAATTCGGGCGAGATCGCCGCGTCGTAATACGGCAGGTCGCGCTCGATCAGCGCGGCGATCAGGCCGGCTTCCGGCGCCGGGAACAGCTTGCGTCCGACCTCGCCCGCGCGCGACACGTCGCGCTTGAGCGCGTCTTGCGTTTTGACGATGGCGCGCACCGCCGCGGCGGCGACGTCGGGCCGCTCGGCAATCAATCTGTCCGTCGCCGCCACCGAAGCCATCGTATAATTGAATGCTGCTTTGGGGCCGTCGCCGCGGCGCACGTCCACCACCACCATGCCGACGCCGCTCCTGACCGCGATCTCAGCGGCCATGCCGTTGGCCCAAAAGCCGTCGATTTTGCGCTCTTTCAGCGCGCGCGCCGCGGTCAGGCCGAAATTGACGCCGAATCCTTGCGCTCCCGGCACCGGCGCGATGTGGACATTATGGTGGACAGGATCGATACCGGCGGCGATCAGCAGCCGCTTGAGCCCCATGTCCACCCAGGGCGCGGCGCCGATCGTTCTGCCCTTGACCGCGTCGAGATCGCCGCGCCGGGCGCCGAAATCGCTGTGCAGCACCAGGAACCAGTACATTCCCTGAGCCTGCGCGCAGATGAGCTTGACACCCTCGAAATTCGGGAACGCCGCCAGCGCCGAATGCGCCGAGCCGGCCACGAAGTCCACCTTGCCGTCGCGCAGCGCCTCGTAGGCTTTGTCGACCGGGAAGATCAATTCGAGCGAAACGTCGAGCCCCTCCTCCCGCATGAAGCCGAGCTGAATAGCCGCCTCGGCGGGAAAATAGGAATTCGAAATCATGTCGGGCACGGCGAGCTTCATGACGACTGCACCTGTTCGATCCAGGCGGCGATGCCGAACAAGTCGGCGTCGCGCTGCTCGAAGCCCATGACCTGCAAGCCGACCGGCAGCCCTTCGGCCTGCAACAGCGGCAGCGACACGGCCGGCGTGCCGAGCAGCGACGACGGCGCGGCGAACACCGGGTTGCCGGTCGACTGCAAGCCCACCGGGGCCGGCCCGGAGGCTGCCAGCGTCACGCAGGCGTCGCAGTCGCGGGCGAGTTCGGCATAGACCCGGCGCAACTCCGCGCGCTGCGCAAGGCCGGCGCGATAGTCCGCGGGCGCCATCGCCTCGGCGTCCGCCAGCCGCTGCAGCATGCTTGGGCTCAGCTTGCCGGCGTCGCGGTCGCGGTAGGTGTTGAGCGGCCAGCGGCACTCCCAGGCATTGATGCGGCGACACAGCGCCAGCGCGCCGGTCAGGGCGCGCTCGACCGCGTCCACGCCGGCATGACCGGCGCGCCCGACGGTCTCGACGCCGCCCGCGCGCAGCCGGGCGAGCGTCTTGGCAAACTGCGTTTTCGCTTCCGACGAGGCCTCCGCCCAGCCTTCCGTCTCAAGCAGCGCCAGCCGCCGCGGCCGAGCCGGCAAGGGCGCGGCCGAAGGCCCGACGAGGCCCGGAAAACCCGGATCGCCCCCGGCGCGCAGCGCGATCTCGTAGACCACCTGCCAGGCATCGGCGAGCGAGGCGGCGAGCGCCCCGTGACAACTCTGGCTCAAGCCGTCATGGCTGCCGCCGCGGTTGATGGCGCCGAGCGACGGCTTGAACCCGGTGACGCCGCAATAGCTCGCGGGGCGCAAAATCGAGCCGACCACCTGCGTGCCGATGCCGACGCTCAGCATGCCGGCGGCGACCGCGGCGGCCGACCCGCTCGACGAGCCGCCCGGCGTGCGGGCAAGATCGAGCGGATTGCGGGTACCGGCCGGGTGGGTCGCGGCAAATTCAGTGGTCACCGTCTTGCCGACGATCACCGCGCCGGCTGCGCGCAAGGCCACGACGCTCGCGGCGTCGCGCTCCGAGCGCCAGGCTTTATAAAGCGGCGAGCCCATCTCGGTCGGGAAATCGGCCGTCTCGATGATGTCCTTGATGCCGACCGGCATGCCGTCGATCGGCGACAGCGGCTTACCGGCGCGCCAGCGCGCGCTCGATGCATCGGCCTGGCCCTGAGCGCTTGCCGCATCGTAATGCGCGAATGCGCCGACGTCCGCCTCGCGCGCCGCAATCGCCGCGAGGCAGCGGTCGAGGAATTGGCGCGGCGTGTCGGCGCCCGATTTGAAATCCGCCTGCGCCGCCAGATAGGGACGCAAGTCCGCGGCCGGCGGTTTCCTCGGCGTGTCCATCAGACTTCCTCCAGCGTCATGGCGGCGGCGCGGCGCTGGCTGGCGATCATCGAGGTGCGCAAAAGGAACTGCCGCGCGCGCGCCGGATCGGCGGCGATGGCGCGCAACTCGTCGAGATTGCGCTGGCGCGCTTCCGGCTCGCGCGCCTCCAGCCGCTTCTTGTTGGCTATCGACTGCTCCTGCACGAACTCCACCGCCACCGTGCGGCGCTGACGGTCGTAGAGATCGAGCAGGCGCGCATCGGCGCCGTCCAGCACCTGGATGAGCTTCTCGCACAGATTGGCGGCGTCCTGGATGCCGCCGTTCAGCCCCATGCCGCCGATCGGATTGTTGACGTGGGCGGCATCGCCGGCGAGCAGCACCCTACCCGCGCGAAAGCGCGCCGCCACCCGCTGATGCGTGACGTAGAGATTGCGGTGCACGATCTCGTAAGGCTCGGGCGCCGGAAAGAACGCCTGCATGCGCGCCTCGACGCCTTCGTCGCTCATGATCGCGTCTTCGCTCTCGCTCGGATCGACCGGGTAGACCGTGCGCCACAGGCCGGGCGGGCCGTCGGCCGAGACCTTGAAGCAATTGCACCAGGCGCCGATGTCGGCGAAATAGCTGCGGTAGCAAAGCCCGCGCTGCGCCTCGAAATCGTAAGGCGTGGTGAGCACGATGAAGCGCTCGGGCCAGGTGAAGCCCTCGAATTCGATGCCGCATTCCTTGCGCACCGTGCTGCGCCCGCCATCGGCGCCGATCAGCCAGGCACCCTTGTGCTCGCTCTCGCCGCCCGCGCCGCGCACGCGCAGCGTCACTTCCTCATCGCGTTGTTCGACGGCAACAACCGCATGGCCGAATTTCACCACGACATTCGGCAATTCGCGCAGCCGTGCGAGCAAAAGCCGCGCCGTCTTGAACTGCTCGCACTGCACGACATAAGGAAAGCGCGTATCGTCATTCAAGAGCGCGTGGTCGAACTCCGCCACCAGTTCGCCCGAGGGCCGGTCCCAGAACTGGAACACCGGCGCCACCAACCCGATGCGCGCCATGTCGTCGGCGAGGCCGTCGTCGGCCAACAACTCCAACGTCGCCGGATGGGTAGTGGCCGCGCGCGGATCGGCCCGCGCCTCCGCGTTGTCGTCGAACAGCGTCACCGCCACACCGCGCCGCCCCAGCAGCCAGGCGCACAATAGCCCA
Source organism: uncultured Pseudomonadota bacterium (assembly GCA_963773305.1). Taxonomy (GTDB): domain Bacteria; phylum Pseudomonadota; class Alphaproteobacteria; order Rhizobiales; family Xanthobacteraceae; genus Pseudolabrys. Next base: position 522,670 of record CAVZAR010000001.1, on the reverse strand, counting down.
ACCGGGCCGCCGCCCGCGATCAGTACGGCGTCCGTCATGACGCGCCGTCTGCGCGCCAGCGCTTGACCAAGCCGCTGTCGATGCCGAACAGGTCGAGGCAGCGGCCGACCGTCTGGTTGACGATGTCGTCGATCGATTTCGGCTTGTGATAGAAGGCCGGCACCGGCGGCATAACGATGGCGCCGTTCTCGGTCGCCGCCAGCATGGCCTTGATATGGCCGGCGTGCAGCGGCGTCTCGCGCACCATGAGCACCAGCCGCCGCCGCTCCTTCAGCACCACGTCGGCGGCGCGGCTCATCAGGCTGTCGGTGGTGCCATAGGCGATGTCGGCGAGCGTGCGGATCGAGCACGGCGCGATCGCCATGCCGCGCGTTGGAAACGAGCCGCTCGACACCGCCGCGGCGATGTCGCCATTGGCATATGTCTCGGCGGCAAGCGCGCGCACCTCGCCGACCGACATTCCCGTTTCCTCCGTCAGCGTCAGCGCCGCCGATTTCGACACGATAAGATGCGCCGGCACCTTGGCGGCGCGCAGCGCTTCGAGCAGGCGCACGCCGTAAACGGCGCCTGACGCGCCGCTGATGCCGACGATGAGAGGAAGCGCCATGCTCAGAAAGCCTCGGTTCCCGGCCTTAAGCCCCGGAGCCGCCATCATAAATGGCGCGGCGCGCGGGCGCCATGGGCGGGCTCTGGGCAGACATTGGGCGACCGTTGGGCAACCTTCGTGCGATGTTAGGGCGAGCTCTCGCGACCCTTGGCCGCGCCTTTGAAATGGCGAAAGCGCAGGCACGCCGGCCTCTCGGATTTTCACGCGCGGCCGCTTCGTCGTAAGCTCGCCGGACAAGCCCTCAGTCAAGGAGACGCGCATGCCGGCCGCGCAATTCACCCCGCCCCGCCACTGGGAAGACTGGCTGAGCTGGGCGCTCGGCATCTGGCTGTGCATCTCGCCCTGGACGCTGCGCTTCGACCTGCAGCCGGTCCCGACGCGCGCCGCCGTCGTTACCGGCTTCCTGCTGATCCTGGTCGAGGCGGTGACCCTCACGGCGTTCCGCGCCTGGGAGGAATGGATCAACGTCGTCTTCGGCGTCTGGCTGATCGCGGCGCCGTGGGTGCTCGGCTTCGCCGGCACGACGGCGGCCACGGTGGACTTCGTGGTGGTCGGCGCGCTGGTGCTGGCGCTCGCGCTTTACGAATTGCGGCAAGGCGGGAAATAAAATTAGCCGGCCAGATGCCTGATCGGCCGGCCGGGTGCGATGGCCTGCGCGGCGGCGATAATGGCGTTGGCGTCGATGCCGTAATGCTCGTAGAGGTCGGCGAGCGCGCCGGTTTGTCCGAAATGCTCGACCCCGAGCGAGCGCGTGCGATGGCCGGCAACCGCGCCGAGCCAGGCGAGCGTGGCCGGATGGCCGTCCAGCACCGTGACGATGCCGCAATGGGGCGGCACCTCGCCCAATAGCCGCTCGATATGCGCGCGCGCATGGACGAGCCCGCGCTCGCGCGCGCGCTGCGCCGCGGTCCAGCCGGCATTGAGCCGGTCGGCGGAGGTCACGGCCAAAAGGCCCACGTCGCGGCGGTCCTCGGCCATCAGCCCGACCGCGGCGATCGCTTCCGGCGCCAGCGCGCCGGTATAAGCCACGATGACTTGCGCGTTCGGCCCCGGCTTGCGCAGCCAATAGGCGCCGTCGACGATTCCCCGGCGCAGCTCGTCGGTCATGGCGCGCTTGATCTGCTCGACCGGCCGCGTCGACAGCCTGAGATAGACCGAGCCGCCGGTCTCGTCGCGCAGCCAATTCTTTTCCGACGGGCCGGCGTCGCCGTCCTGCTGCATGTAGTCGAAGGCCCAGCGCATGATGACGGAAAGCTCATCGACATAGGCCGGCTCGAACGCCGCCAGGCCGTCCTGCGCCAGACCGATCAGCGGCTCCGCAATCGACTGGTGCGCGCCGCCTTCCGGCGCCAGCGTGATGCCGGAGGGCGTCGCCACCACCATGAAGCGGGCGTCCTGGTAGCAGGCGTAGTTGAGCTGATCGAGGCCGCGCGCGATGAAGGGATCGTACAGCGTGCCGACCGGCAAGAGCCGCACGCCGTTGATGGTGTGAGAGAGGCCGAGCGCCGACAGCAGAATAAACAGGTTGGCTTCCGCGATACCGAGCTCGATATGCTGGCCCTTGGGCGAAAACTCCCAATTGAAGGTGGAAGGGATACGCTCGTTGCGGAAGGTGTCCGGCATGGCTTCGCGCGCGAACAGCCCGCGCCGGTTGACCCAGCCGCCGAGATTGGTGGAGACGGTGACGTCGGGCGAGGCCGTGACGATGCGCCTGGTGAAATCGTCGTCGCCGCGGCCGATGTCGTTGAGGATGGCGCCGAACCCGGCCTGCGTCGAGTTCACCGCCTGCTGCGGCACCGGCAGCGTGTCCGGCACGGGGATCGCCGGCGCCTTCAGCCGGCGCTCGCCGCCGGCCGCGAACGGCACCTGCTTGAGAAACGCCTCGATCTCCTGGGCGCGCGCGAGCCCCTCGAACTTCTCCCATTCGTGGCCGGGCCGGACATTGTTGGCCTTGCGGAACGTGTCCATCTGCGCCGGCGTCATCAGCCCGGCGTGATTGTCCTTGTGGCCGGCCATCGGCAGGCCGAAGCCCTTGACCGTGTAGCAGATGAAGCAGGTCGGCTGGTCGGTCTTGGCGCCGTGGAAGGCCTCCAGCAGCGCCGGCAGGTCGTGACCGCCGAGATTGTTCATCAGCGCGGCGAGCTCGTCGTCCGAGCGTTTCTCGATCAGCTTGCTGACGTCGCCCTGGTCGCCGATCTCGTCGTTGAGGCGCTTGCGCCAGGCGGCGCCGCCGCCGAACACCAGCGCCGAATAAAGCTGGTTGGGACAGGCATCGATCCAGGCCTTGAGCTTGCCGCCGCCCGGCTCCTTGAAGGCGGCCTGCTGCAGCGAGCCGTATTTGACGATCGCGACTTTCCAGCCGAAATTCTCGAACAGCTGCTGGTAACGCTCCCATAGGCCCTCGCGCACCACGGCGTCGAGACTCTGCCGGTTGTAGTCGACGATCCACCAGCAATTGCGCAGGCCCTGCTTCCAGCCCTCCAGGATCGCCTCGAAGATATTGCCTTCGTCGAGCTCGGCGTCGCCGACCAGCGAGATCATGCGGCCCTCGGCGCGATCGAGACCCCAGCCGTGCAGGCGCACGTAATCCTGCGTGAGCGAGGAAAACAAAGTCTGCGCCACGCCCAGGCCCACCGAGCCGGTGGAGAAGTCGACATCGTCGGCGTCCTTGGTGCGCGAGGGATAGCTCTGCGCGCCCTTGTAGCCGCGAAAGGCTTCCAGGCTTCGCTGAGTCTGCTTGCCCAGCAGGTACTGGATGGCGTGGAAGATGGGCGAAGCGTGCGGCTTCACCGCCACGCGATCTTCCGGCTTGAGCACGTCGAAATAGAGCGCGCTCATGATGGTGGCGAGCGAAGCGCTCGAAGCCTGGTGGCCGCCGACCTTCAGCCCGTCGCCGTTCTCGCGCAGGTGGTTGGCGTTGTGGATGGTCCAGCTCGCCAGCCACAGCACTTTGCGCTCGAGCTCCTGCAGAATGGGCAGCTTGGCGGATGTCGCGGAATCAGGAGCCATTGCAATCGACCTCCCGGCAGAGAACCGGTGTGGACCATTTGACTTGGAGATTTTCACCAATTTGCGCTAGTATATTTTTTATATTGATCGGTTCAGCCAAAATATCCTCGAATTTCGGTAAAAGATGCCAACGCCCGATCTGGACGCAATCGACCTGAAGATCCTGCATTATTTGCAGGCCGACGGCCGGCTGAGCGTGGCCGATCTCGCGGCCAAAGTCGGCCTCTCGCCCTCCCCCTGTTTGCGCCGCGTGCGCTTATTGGAGAAAGCGGGCGTGATTGCGCGCTATGTCGCCGTGCTCGACCAGCGCGCGGTGGGGCTGCCGGTCAGCGTGTTCGTGTCGGTGAAGCTCGAAAACCAGCGCGAAGAAAGGCTCGATCGTTTTGCCAAGACCGTCGGACGCTGGCCGGAAGTGCTGGAATGCTATCTGATGACCGGCCCGAGAGATTACTGGCTGCGCGTGGTCGTCGCGGACCTCGCGGCCTATGAGCGGTTCCTGAAGGAAAAGCTGACGCGGCTGGAGGGGATCGCTTCGATCGAATCCAGTTTTGCGCTCGAGCAAGTCAAATATACGAATGTGCTGCCGCTGCATTAGGAGCGGCGTCCCCGCGCGGCAGACTTTACGGGTCAATTGAAGTGGTGGGCGCACAAGGACTCGAACCTTGGACCCGCTGATTAAGAGTCAGCTGCTCTACCAACTGAGCTATGCGCCCGGATCGCCCGCTATGTAGGCGGGCCCGGTCCCTTAGCAAAGGGGGGCCGGGCTGGCAAGCGCGCGGCCGGCCGCTAAACCGCGCGCCCATCGCGCGAAAAAGCCGCCGGGCGGACCCGGCGGCTTCTCGGTCAACGGCGCGGCGCCGGCAAAGCGCCGCCCGCCGCCTGCTTGGCTTACAGCGGCGCGGGGCCGCGCTCCGGCCCGCGCTGGCCGTGGTGGCGCCAGCCGTCGTGGCCACGCCAGCCGTGATGACCGTGACGGCCGGTCATCCGCGCCAGCACGACGAAGCGGTGCTTCTGCGCGTCGTTGAGGCTCTGGTAGAGCGGAGCGGCGGCCGTCGCCAGCTTCTTGAGCGCGGCGCCGCGGCTTGCGATCGCGTCGGCGCGCCGGTCGAGCCGTGCGATCGGGTCGGCGGGCTTGGCTTCGCTCTGGCGCGCGGCGAAACGCTCCGCGCGCTGCTTGGCCATGTCGCGCATGGCGTTCTCCATCGCCGGCCAGTGCTTTTCCTGATCGGGCGTCAGCTCGAGCCCGGCATGCAAGGCCGCAATTCTCGCGTCGGCGAAAGCGGCGATGTCGGCCGCACTCGCGTGCCAGCCGTGCCAGCCGTGTCCGCGCTCGGCCCGGCCGGGTCCCTGGTCGGCGTAGGCAAAGCCTGCACCGGCAATCGCGAGAGCGGTCGTGCCGGCAAGAACGGTCTTCCACATGATAGCTACCTCCAATGGCAGTTCTGATGGCGACAAGTTTGGAACGCCGCCTTGCCTTATCAAGTTAAAGTTTGGAAAGAGAATGGCGCGCGCGTAATGTAAATTTACGCGCGTTCATCGAAATTGTGCGCAGGGAATCGCCGGCCGGTACGTTGCAGTGTTAGCGGCTCACACCGGCTTGCCGAACATCAGATTGGGCAGATAGAGCGAGATTTCCGGAATATAAGTGACCACGATCAGGAAGCCGAGCAGGATCATCAGCCAGCCGACCGCCGCGCGGATGACCTCGACCAGCGTCATGTTGGTGATGCCGGACGCCACGAACAAATTGAGCCCGACCGGCGGCGTCACCAGCCCGATCTCCATGTTAACCACGTAGATGATGCCGAGGTGGATCGGGTCGATGCCGAGCTTCTGCGCGGTCGGAAACAGGATCGGCGCGGTGATCAGCACGATCGCCGACGGGTCCATGAAGTTGCCCGCCACCAGCAGGATGACGTTCACGATCAGCAGGAAGTGCCACGGCGCCATGTTGGCCTGCGCGACCATCTCCGAGATGTGCTGCGGGATCTGCGACGTGGTCAGCACGTGGCCGAACAGGAAGGCGTTGCCGATGATGAACAGCAGCATCACCGACACGCGCCCCGAATTGAGCAGCACGCGCGGCACGTCCGTGATGTGCAGGTCGCGATAGATGAACACCGCGGCGAAGAAGGCATAGACCGCCGCCACCGCCGCCGCTTCGGTCGGCGTGAACACGCCGCCATAGATGCCGCCCATCACGATGAAAATGAGCAGCAGGCCCCAGAACGCGTCCATGAACAGCCACAGCCGTTCGCGCCAGGGCGCCTTCGGCTGGCGCGGCAGCTTCTTGATGCGGGCGGCGACGTAGATCGCCACCATCAGGCAGAGGCCGAGCAGGATGCCGGGGATGACGCCGGCCATGAACAGCCGGCCGACCGAGCTTTCGGTCGCCTCGGCATAGACGATCATGACGATCGAGGGCGGGATCAGGATGCCGAGCGTGCCGGCATTGACGATCACGCCGGTGGCGAAGCGCTGCGTGTAGCCCGCCTCGACCATGCCGGCGATCACGATCGAGCCAATCGCCACCACGGTCGCCGGCGAGGAGCCCGACACCGCCGCAAACAGCATGCAGGCGAGCACCGAGGCGATGGCCAGGCCGCCCGGCAGATGGCCCACCGCCGCGACGGCGAAGTTGATCATGCGCTTGGCGACGCCGCCGGTGGTGAGGAAGTTGGCCGCCAGAATGAAGAACGGAATGGCGAGCAGCGTGAACTGCGTCATGGTCTGGAAGAACGACAGCGCCAGCGAGGCGAGCGTGTCGTTCTCGAAAATCAGGATGGTCAGAATCGACGACAGGCCGAGCGCCATGGCGATCGGCAGCCCGAGCCCGAGCGAGGCCAACAGCGAAGCGAAGAGAAAGACCGTCTTCATCGCTGGACCGTCGTGGCGTCGGGATGGCTGTCGTGGGTCACGTCGCGCACCGCTTCCTTGGCCTCATCGGCGAGCTCGTAGCCCTCCGACTGCCCGGTGAAGATGCGCCAGCCCATTTCAACGAGACGGACGAACAGCAGCACGAAGCCGAGCGGCAGGCAGAGGCTCAGCTTCCAGGTGGCTATGGGTATGTCCTCGGCTTCGACATTGATGACGTAGAGCCTGTGGATGTAATCGAACGAGCCGTACATCATCAGGCAGGTATAGCTGAGCGCGAGCAGCAGCACGAAGATGCCGATGGCGCGGCGCGCCGGCGCCGGCAATAGCCGCACGGCGGCGTCCACCCCGATATGCGCGCGCACGCGCACGCAATAGGAGATGCCGATCATCACCAGCCAGGAAAACAGATAGGTGTTGGCCTCGAGCTGCCAGATGAAGCCCGAGTTGAAGCCGTAGCGCAGCACGACCTGGACGAACGAAAGCGTGACCATCGCGCCGAGAATGAGCGCGATCACGCCTTCCTCCGCGCGGTGCACCGCCTCCCGCAGCGACACCGGACCCCCCTTTGCGTTCCCCTAGAGACGCTGCGGCCGCGGGTTTTTCGCCCGCGGCCGCCTCAAAGCGCGATCAGTTGGTCTTCGGGCCGTTGGCGGCGACCGCGGCGTCGACGATATCGCCGCCGATCTTGTCGCGGAACTTCGCCCACACCGGATGCATCGCCTTCACCCAGGCCGCGTGCTGCGCGGGCGTGAGCTCATGGATGGTGGTGCGGCCGGAAGCCTGGATCTTCTTCTTGGCGTCGTCGTTGAGCTTGGCGGCGATCTTGTTGTTGGTCTCGGTCGCTTCCGCCAGCGCCTTGCTCAGCCCGGCGCGGATATCGGCCGGCAGGCCGTTCCACCACTTGGCGTTGACCAGCACCATGTAGTCGATCACGCGCCCGTTCGACTCGGTGAAGTCCTTCTGCACCTCGTAGAACTTCTTCGAATAGATGTTCGACCAGGTGTTCTCCTGCGCGTTCACCGTGCCGACCTGCAGCGCCTGATAGACTTCCGAGAAAGCGAGCTTCTGCACGTTGGCGTCGATCGTCTCGTAGCTGGCGGCGATGATGTCGGACTGCTGGATGCGGAACTTGAGGCCCTTGGCGTCGGCCGGCACCAGAAGCGGCTTGTTGGCCGACATCTGCGACAGACCGTTGTGCCAGTAGGCAAGGCCGAGATAGTTGCGTTTCTCCATCGAGTGCAGGATCGACTGGCCGACCTTGCTCTGCTCGAAGCGGTCGACGGCGTCCATGTCCTTGAACATGAACGGCAGGTCGAACACCTCGGTCTTGTGCGTGTACTTGCCGAACTTGGACAGCGAGGTGGCGATGAACTGCACGTCGCCGAGCGCGAGCGCCTCCATCTCCTTGGCGTCGCCGTAAAGCTGCGAGTTCGGATAGACCTCGACCTTGACCTTGCCGGGCAACAGCTTCTCGGCCGCTTCCTTGAACTTCAGCGCCGCCTGCCCTTTCGGGGTATTCTCGGCGACGACGTGACTGAATTTGAGAACCATCGGCGCGGCTGTCGCCGCCACCGGCATAGCAAAGACGGTGGCCGCCGCGGCCGCCACCAACCACTTACGCATTGACGACTTCCTCCAGGTGGGAACCGGCGGCCGGCTTAGCTTTGATTTTTGGGCCCGTCGCCGTGGCGGTCTAGGGCCGGCCCATGCCGGCCCTACGCCAAGTGGGCGGTATAGGCATCACCGGCCGGGCCTACCGTCAAGCGGTAAAAGCGCATGGCCGTCAGGCCGCGGAACCGGGCCCTAATTCAGCGCCGCCAGCACCGGTCCGAGGCCCATTTCCTGCGCCAACGCGACCGCGTTTTGCTTCTGGTCGTCGCGCAGGGTGGCGATCAGCGGACGCGCGGCCACCGCCAGCCGGCGGATGGCGTTACCGTCGAGCACGATGGACACCACGCGGTGGCCGATGCGGTGAACCAGGCTCCCGCTCTGCGCCTCGACCTGCCGGCGGGCGATGCCGCGCAGCGCGGCCTCCACCGGCGGCCAATAGCGCCGCTGCTCGGGCGTCAGATGCAGCACCTGCTTGACGCGCGCGATATCGACGGACGCTGCGTCCTCGCCGGCCGACATACCGCGCAAGTCCTGCGCTACCGCCGCCGTGCCGACGGACAACAAGTTCACCGCCGCGAGCGCCAGCGCGCCCGCGAAAAGCATTTTCTTCATCCCAGAAAGTCCCCGCGTGATTGACGTTTCGCGCAGGCGGATACCGGCCAATTTCGCCGTCAGCGCGGCGAATTGCGGTCGAATTGTGATTTTTTCGGGCTACGTTTGCTCTCTCGACCGTCATGCCCGGCCTTGTGCCGGGCATCCACGTCTTAAGCTTCATTCAGCAAGACGTGGATGGCCGGGACAAGCCCGGCCATGACACATTGCGAGACACGCAGAGACGGGTCAGCCCACGTCCTGCGAGTGGATGCGGCGTGCGATGCCCGGCGCCCGGTTGAGCCGGCTGGTCATCTTGTTGAGCGCGCCGAGATAGGCCTTGGCCGAAGCGACCAGCGTGTCGGGATCGGCGCCGCGCGAGGTGACCGAGCGCCCGTCATGCGACAGCCGCACCGAAACTTCCGCCTGCGCGTCGGTGCCCTCGGTCACCGCATGCACCTGGTAGAGCTCGAGCGTCGCCTCGTGCGGCACCAGCGCGTGGATTGCGTTGAAGATGGCGTCTACCGGACCGTTGCCGGTCGCTTGCGTGGTGATGTGCTTGCCGTCGATGTCGAGCGTGAGCGTCGCCGATTGCGGGCCCTGCGTGCCGGCGATCACCGTGAGCGACACGATCTTGACGCGGTCGTGCGCGGTGGCGATCTCCTCGTCGACCAGCGCCTCGATGTCCTCGTCATAGATCTGCTTCTTGCGGTCGGCCAGCGCCTTGAAGCGCACGAAGGCGTCTTCCAGCTGGTTGCCGGCCAATTGATAGCCGAGCTCCTCCAGCTTGTGCACGAAGGCGTGGCGGCCGGAATGCTTGCCCATGACCAGCGAGGTTTGTTTCACGCCCACCGTTTCCGGCGTCATGATCTCGTAGGTCTGCGCGTTCTTGAGCATGCCGTCCTGGTGGATGCCGCTCTCGTGCGCGAAGGCGTTGCGCCCTACGATCGCCTTGTTGTACTGCACCGGAAACGAGGTCGCCGCCGACACGAGCTTGCTGGCGCGCATCAGCATGGTGGTGTCGATACCGGTGACGAAGGGGAAGGCGTCGTTGCGCGTCTTGATCGCCATCACGACTTCTTCGAGCGCTGCGTTGCCCGCCCGCTCGCCGATGCCGTTGACGGTGCATTCGATCTGGCGCGCACCGCCCATGACGCCGGCGAGCGAATTGGCCACCGCCATGCCGAGATCGTTGTGGCAGTGGGTGGAGAACACCGCCTTGTCGGAATTGGGCACGGTCTCGCGCACGCGTTTGAACAGCTCGAAATATTCCTCCGGCGTGGTGTAGCCGACGGTGTCCGGGATGTTGATGGTGGTGGCGCCGGCATTGATCGCCGCCTCCACGCAGCGGCAGAGGAAATCGAACTCGGTACGGGTGCCGTCCTCCGACGACCACTCCACGTCGTCGGTATGGCCGCGGGCGCGCGTGACCTGCGCGATCACCATCTCGTAGACCTGGTGCGGCTCCTTCTGCAGCTTGTATTTCATGTGCACCGGCGAGGTGGACAGGAAAGTGTGGATGCGCTTGCGCTTGGCCGGCTTTATCGCCTCGGCGCAGCGGTCGATGTCGTTGAAGGCGGCGCGCGAGAGCCCGCAGATCACCGCGTTCTTGGAGCGCTTGGCGATCTCGTGGACGGCTGCGAAATCGCCGTCGGAGGCGATCGGGAAACCGGCCTCGATGATGTCGACGCCCATGTCGTCGAGCAGTTCGGCAACCTCGAGCTTCTCTTCGTGCGTCATGGTCGCGCCGGGGCATTGTTCGCCGTCGCGCAAGGTCGTGTCGAAGATGACGACGCGATCCTTCTCGGTGGAATTGACAGTCATGACAGTCGGTCCTTCTCAAAGCATTGCGCCGCTTAAGGGCGCTCGATTGGGGTGTTGGTCGATCAATCCCCCGAGTGCCCAGGCGTGAACGCCCTGCCGGCCCTCAGGGGCGGATAAGGAGAAGGAGCGAGCCCAGAATGAGGGTGGACATGGACGAGCCAACGGGTCCGGCCTGCAAGGCCGCCCGGTCGATCGCGCGGATATTGTGGCGCGTCGTCATGGCTCTCGTCATCGCCCTCGTTGCGGCGCTCAGGATTGCGGAACAAGGTAAAGTCCGCGTTAAGGCGCCATCCAGGTCGCCTTGGTTCTAACGGAAAGGGGTGGCTTGAATCAAGCGTCCCGGCTTTTAGGTCAGCATTGCTGTCTATTCACCGGGCCCCAGGACCGCCCGAAGTCCGCCCGAGGACCGCGCATGACCCACGCCGTCGACGAGATCAGACACCAGGCGCTGCGCCGCCTCGCACTGTTCGCGGGCTTCATGGCGGTGGCGCTGCTTTCCGCCGCCGGCACGCTCGCCTACTGGCAGGCCTGGATCTATTGGCTTCTGTTCACCGCTTCCTCGTTCGCCAGCACGCTCTATTTCGTCCGCCACGATCCGGCGCTGGTGCGCCGCCGGATGGAGGTGGGGGCGCGTGCAGAAAAGGAAAAGAGCCAGAAGCTGATCATGGCGCTGAGCTCGCTCGGCTTCCTCCTGCTCTATCTGGTGCCCGCCTTCGACCGCCGCCTGCATTGGTCGTCGGTGCCGCCGTGGCTGAGCCTCGCGGCCGACGCCGGCGTCGCGCTCGGCTTCGCCATCATCTTCGTCGTACTCAGGGAGAACAGCTACGCCGCCGCCACCATCCGCGTGGAGCCGGAGCAGCCGGTGGTTTCGAGCGGGCTTTACGCGCGCGTGCGCCATCCGATGTATTCCGGCGCGGTGGTGATGTTCGGCTGCACGCCGCTGGCGCTCGGCTCTTATTGGGGCTTGCTGGTGGTCGTGCCAGCCGTCGCGCTGCTGGCCTGGCGGCTCATCGACGAGGAGCGCTTTCTTTCGCGCAACCTCACCGGCTACCAGGCCTATTGCCGGCAGGTGCGCTACCGGCTGTTGCCGGGGGTGTGGTGATTAATTGGACCGCTCGTCTCCGCGAAAGCGGGGACCCAGAGCCACAAATACTGAGCTGCATTAAAGACTGGATTCCCGCCTGCGCGGGAATGAGCGGAGTGCGGGAAATCCGCCCCGCTAGTCCTCGTCGGCTTCCAGCGCCTTGCCGACCTCCTTCAATTCGCGCAGCGCCTCGCCCTCGACCTTCGGGTATTCCAGCTTGAGCCCGTCGAGCGCATTCACCAGCGCCGCCGCCACCACCAGCCGGCTGAACCATTTATTGTCGGCCGGCACGACGTACCAGGGCGCTTCCTTCCGGCTGGTTTCGCGGATGGCTTCTTCATACGCCTCCATATATTTCGGCCATAGCTTGCGCTCTGACACGTCGCTCTTGGAAAATTTCCAGCGCTTGGCAGGCTCTTCGATGCGGTCGAGGAAGCGCTTGCGCTGTTCCTTGCGCGAGACGTTGAGAAAGAATTTCAACACCAGCGTCCCGCTGTTCGCGAGATGACGCTCGAAGCAGCGGATATCCTCGAAACGCCGCTGCCAGATATCTTTGCCAGCGAGATCGGGCGCCAGCTTCTGCGCCGCGAGCAGTTCGGGGTGCACCCGCACCACCAAGACTTCTTCATAGTGGGAGCGATTGAAAATGCCGATGCGGCCGCGCTCCGGCAGCTTCTTGCCGGCGCGCCACAGGAAATCGTGGTCGAGTTCTTCCGCGCTCGGCTGCTTGAACGGATGCACCTCGACGCCTTGCGGATTGAGCCCGGTCATGACGTGCTTGATGACGCCGTCCTTGCCGGCGGCGTCCATCGCCTGCAACACGATCAGCACCGACCAGCGGTCATTCGCATAGAGCCGCCGCTGCAGTTCCTCCAGCTTGCCGATGCCGTCTGCCAGCATCTCCTTGGCCTCGGCCTTGTCGACGGATAGACCGCAGCAGTCGCTCGGGTCGCGATCGGCAAGTTTGAACTTGTCGGGCTCGTCGATGCGAAAGCGCTTGGCGAATTCTTCCAGCTTCATGCGGTTACTCCAGGCGCAGGTCTATTCCTCGCCGAACTGCGCCGTCAAGAACGCCGTGACGAAGGTCGGCATGGCGGTATCGTAGTCTCGGCTTCCGCGCACGATGCGGATGTCGGAAAGCTCCGCCTGCCCGGCGCGCGCGAGATGATCGAGCATACGCGCGCGCAGCGCCTGCGCCGACTCGGCGCTGCGCATGCTCTTGATCAGCGCGATCAGATTGCCGTCGGCCACCGCGGTCCAGCCCGGCTCGGGGGTAACGTCGTCCGCGGTCAGCCCGGTTTCCTCGGCCAACTCGCGCCACACGCTGAATTCGAGATCGACCTTGCCATCCTTGATGTCGTCCGGATCGGGCGTGCCGCAAGGGAAATAGCTCATGCCGGCGTGGAAAGTATGCGGCGCCATGACGCCGAGCAGATAGGCGCCGTCGCTCGCGCGCAGCGCCGCCGCGCCGAAACAGTCGCGCACGCCGGCCGGCGGGCGGCCCCAGGCCGTCCAGGCGGCAAAGCTCGCATAATCGGTCTCCAGATAATCGCCGCTGAATACGCCGTCCTGCACGCGCTGGCGGGAAAGCAGCAGCACGCGGCCGTTCCACACCTCCGGTTTGTCGCGCTCTAGAGTCGCGAAATAGGCCTCGATCTCGCCGCGCCGTTGTTGCGCAAAGGCCCAGGGCCTGGGCGCGAAGCTGAAATCGAGCCGGTCGACGGCGAAGATCACTGGCTTGCTCATCGGCGCCGCTCAAATGGCTTCCGCCTCGAACACCCGGCTCGGTTCGACGATTTCCTGCTGCGCCGTCACCAGTTGGATTTCCGGCGCGCCGGCCTCCGCCGTCTTGCTCAAGACGCCGAAGATCGACGAGACGGATTTCGACAGCGCCACGTCGACCTTTCCCTCGCGCAGATAGTGCGCGAAAAACAGCGCGGCGATGGCGTCGCCCGCCCCGTTCACCACCACCTGCAGGCGCGGCGTGCGCAGCCGGAAGCGGTTCTCGCCGTCCGATACTAATAGATCGATTGCATCCTCCGGCGTGTCGTCGACATGCAGCGAGGTGACCATCACCACGCCGGGCCCGACTTCGTGCAGCGCGCGCACCGCATCGAGCGCGTTCGCCAAGGTCTTGCATTCGCCGCCGCAGAGATATTCCAACTCGAACTGGTTGGGCGTGATCACGTCGGCGGCCGGCACCGCCTTCTCCTTCATGAATTCCGGGATACCCTCGCGAACGAAGACCCCGCGCCCCACGTCGCCGATCACCGGATCGCAGCAGTATTTCGCCGAGGGGTTGGCGCCCTTCACCGTCGCCACCGCCGCCAGAATGGCCTCGCCGATATCGGCCCCGCCCAGATAGCCCGACAGCACGCCGTCGCATTCGCCGAGCACGTTGCGCTTGGCGATGCCGCCCACCACCTCGCGGATCATGCCGGCGTCGAACACGCGGCCCTGCCATTGGCCGTAGCCGGGATGGTTGGAGAACTGCACGGTGTTGACCGCCCACACCTCCACGCCCATGCGCTGCAGCGGGAATACCGCGGCGGAATTGCCGACATGGCCGTAGGCGACGTGCGACTGGATGGAGAGCAGGTTCATGGTCATTCTCCCTCTCCCCGCTTACGCGGGGAGAGGGCGGGTTGAGGAACGGCTCGCTACTTCATCCCCATCTTCTTGTCGGCCTGCTCGACGAACTTGTTGGTATAGGTCTTCGACAGGTCGATATGCGCCTTGGCGATCTCGGGCGAGGATTGCGCGAACACGTCGAGCACGGCCTGCGCGCCTTTCGGGTCCATCATGCCGGTCTTGGAATACATCGGCATGGTGTTCTTGAGCGCCGCGACGTAGAGCGCCTTGTTCTTGGTCCACTCCGGCGGCATCTTGGCGGTGATTTCCTCGGCGGAATGGTTACGAATCCATTTCAGCGTCGAGACAATCGCGTTGGTCATCGCCTGCACTTCCTTCGGATGCGCGGCGATCCATTCGTGCTTGGTGTAGAGCGCGCCGCCGGGATACTGGCCGCCGAACACGGCGAGCGTATCCTTCTCCGAGCGCGTGTCGCTCAGGATGCGCAAGTCGCTGTATTTGCCGGACAGCACGGTCACCGCCGGGTCGAGCATGATCGCGGCGTCGATGCGGCCCTGCTCCATGGCGGCAATCGCGGTGGCGCCGAGGCCGACGCCGATCACGCCGACCGAGTTGGAGTCGACACCGAACTTGTGCAGGATGTATTTGAGGAAGAAGTCGGTGGAGGAGCCGGGCGCGGAGACGCCGACCTTCTTGTTGGCGAGGTCCTTGACCGATTTAATCTCGGACGTGTGCTTGGGCGAGACCACCAGCGCGAAACCGGGAAAGCGATCGTAGACCACGAAGCTCTCGAGATTTTGGCCCTTGGGCGCCAGCTCCACGCAATGATCGTAGTAGCCGGACACCACGTCGGCCGAGCCGCCGAGCACCGCCTTCAGCGACTGCGAGCCGCCCTTGAATTGCACGATTTCGACGTCGACGCCGGCCTTTTTGAACTCGCCGAGCTGGTGTGCCAGCATGGTGGGCAGATAGCACAGGCAGGAGGCGCCGCCGATCGCCAGCGTCACCTTCGGCATTTGCGCGTAAGCGAAGCCCGTCGTCAGCGCGAGCGCGGTAAGCGCCGCCGCCAGACGGCGGATCAATTTTGCCGCCATTTGTTCCTCCTTGGTGTCGACGGCCTGGATGTCCGGCCGTTTCGGCGTGGACGATAGGACAGGAGCGGGCGCGCTGGCTAGGGCCCGCGGCGCGCTGCGGCCGGTGCGGGTTTAAGGCCGCGCGTGTTCCGGCGCCGGGCGCCAGACCAGCAGGCGCCTTTCCACCATGGTCACGATCATGTCGATCACGATCACGAAAGCCGCCAGCACGAACATGCCGGCGAACACACCGGCCACGTCGAACACTCCCTCCGCCTGCTGGATGAGGTAGCCGAGGCCTGCCGCCGAGCCGAGATATTCGCCGACCACCGCCCCCACCACCGCAAAGCCGACCGAGGTGTGCAGCGAGGAAAACATCCAGGACAGCGCCGACGGCCAGTAGACGTGGCGCATCAATTGACGCTCGTTCATGCCCAGCATGCGCGCGTTCGCCAGCACCGTGGGCGAAACTTCCTTGACGCCCTGATAGACGTTGAAAAACACGATGAAGAAAACGAGCGTCACGCCCAGCGCCACCTTCGACCATATCCCCAAGCCCAGCCACAGCGTGAAGATCGGCGCCAGCACCACGCGCGGCAGCGCGTTGGCCATCTTCACGTAAGGATCGAACACCGCGTTCGTGCGCGGCTGGCGCGCGAACCAGAAGCCGACCAGCACGCCGCCGATCGAGCCGATCACGAAGGCGAGCATCAATTCCTCGAGCGTAACCCACAGGTGCCGCCAGATCACGCCGGAGGCAAACCATTCGACGATTTGCTTCGCGACATCCACCGGATTGGAAAAGAAGAACGGCGGCAGCACGACATGGCCGAAGATCGGATAGGTCGCCAGCGCGTACCACAGCCCGATGCCGACGACGGCGACGGAAATCTGCAGCAGCAGAAGTTGCGCGCGCGGTATCATCACCCCGCCTCCGCCTGCGCGTAGGTCTTCACCACTTCCGTTTTCAGCCGGTGCCAGATCTCACGATGCAATTCGTGGAAGGCGTGATCGAGCTTCACCTCGCCGATGTCGCGCGGGCGCGCGAGCGGCACGCGCCAGTCGCCGATGATGCGCGAGGCAGGCCCCGCCGACATGATCACCACGCGGTCCGACAGCGCGATCGCCTCCTCCAGGTCGTGGGTGACGAACAGCACCGCCTTGCGGTCGGCGCTCCAAAGATCGAGCAGCAGATTGCCCATGATCTGCCGCGTCTGCGCGTCGAGCGGGCCGAACGGCTCGTCCATCAGCAATATCTTGGGGTCGCGGATCAGCACCTGCGCGAGCCCCACGCGCTTGCGCTGGCCGCCCGAGAGCATGTGCGGATAGCGGTCGCCGAACGCGCTCAAGCCCACGCGCGTGAGCCAGTCGCGGGCGCGTTTGCGCGCCTCCGCGCGCGGGGTGCCCGCCGTCTCCAATCCGATGGCGACGTTTTCAAGCGCCGTCTTCCAGGGAAACAGCGCGTCCGCCTGAAACAGATAACCGGCCTGCCGGTTGAGGCCCGCGAGCGGTGCGCCGAAAATATCGACCGTGCCGGCGGCGGGCGACAGGAGCCCGGCGGCGATGTTGAGCAAGGTCGACTTGCCGCAGCCGGTCGGACCGACAATGGCGACGAATTCGCCGTCGCCTACTTCCAGCGTCGCGCGCTCGACCGCGGTGAAGCCTGCGCCGCCGGCAAGGCGAAACGCCACCACCAGATCGCGTAAGGCCACCGCGGCCGCGGCTTTTTCGGCACCGGATTGCATGCGAGCGGCAACCTAGAGCGAATTCGCGCCGGCGGGAAGCTCATGGTTCCGCAGGCACATGGTTTCGCAAGCACATGGGTTCCGCCGCTCGCGCCCGCGTGCCACACTCGCGCCGATGAATATCGACGCAAGATTGGCCGACGCCTGGGCCCGCCTGCCCGACTATCTCGGCAGCCATGTGTTGGTGAGCATCACGGCGCTGGCGATCGGACTCGGCATCAGCCTGCCGCTCGCGATCCTGTCGACCCGGCGCCCCGTGCTGCGCGGCATCCTGCTGACGGTCGCCAGCGTCATCCAGACCATTCCCGGCATCGCGCTGCTGGCGCTGTTTTATCCGCTGCTGCTCGCAATCGCCGCGCTGACCGACAGGTTGTTCGGCCTGAGCTTCTCCGCGCTCGGCTTTCTGCCCTCGGTGCTGGCGCTGGCGCTCTATTCGATGCTGCCGGTGCTGCGCAACACCGTCACCGGCTTGAACGGCCTCGATCCCTCGTTGCGCGATGCCGCCCGTGTAATCGGCATGAAGCCGGCGCAGTCCTTGCGCGAGATCGAACTGCCGCTCGCCATGCCGGTGATCATGGCCGGCATCCGCACCTCGGCGGTCTGGGTGATCGGCACCGCGACGCTATCGACGCCGGTCGGGCAAACCAGCCTGGGCAACTACATTTTCGCCGGCTTGCAGACGCAGAACTGGGTGTTCGTCATTTTCGGCTGCGTCGCCGCCGCGGTGCTGGCGCTGGTGGTCGATCAATTACTGGCGCTGATGGAATATGGCGTCGCCGCGCGCAGCCGCATGCGTGTCGCCGCCGGTGGCCTCGGCCTCGTCATGGTGGTTTTGGCGGCGCTGGCGCCGGGCCAGGCCGCCACCCGCAACACCTACGTGGTCGGCACCAAGAGCTTCACCGAGCAATATATCCTGGGCGCGCTGATGCAGCAGCGGCTGGCCGCGCATGGGCTGGCGAGCGAGCGGCGCGACGGGCTCGGCTCCGCGGTGGTCTTCAAGGCGCTCACCGTCGAACGACGTCGATCTCTATGTCGATTATTCCGGCACCATCTGGGCGAACTACATGCACCACAGCGACGTCAAGCCGCGCGAGGAGGTGCTGAAAGAGGTCTCGGCCTGGCTGAAGGAAAACTACGGCGTGCGCATGCTGGGCCCGCTCGGCTTCGAGAACGCCTACGCGCTCGCCATGCCGCGCAAGCAGGCGGATAAGCTCGGTATCAACTCGATCGCCGATCTGGCGTCGCACGCGCCGCAGATGACCATCGCCGGCGATTACGAGTTCTTCGACCGGCCGGAATGGAAGGCGATCCAACAGGCTTACGGCCTGCACTTCCGCGACCGGAAATCGATGCAGGCGACCTTCATGTATCAAGCCGCTGCCACCGGCGAGGTCGACGTGATCTCGGCCTTCTCCAGCGACGGCCGCATCGCCAAATACGATCTCAAGGTGCTGGGCGACCCCAAGCAGGCCATTCCGCCCTACGACGCCATCCTGTTGTTGGCGCCGGACGACGCCAACGACAAGAAGCTCACGCAGGCGCTGCAGCCGCTGATCGGCGCCATCGACGTGAAGACGATGCGCGAAGCCAACCTGCGCGCCGCCGGCGGCGACGTGCTGCCGGGCGAGGTGGCGAAGTGGCTGTGGGGGCGGATAAAGAAGAAGTAATTGAGCGCACGGCCTCGCCGCTTGTGTCCCTCTCCCCTCGGGGGAGAGGGTGCCCGAGCGGAGGCGAAGCCGAGCGAGGGCGGGTGAGGGGGCAAGTGCGTCACGAGAGTCACTAGCCCCCTCACCCGGCGCACGCTCGCTATCGCGCCGCGTGCGCCACCCTCTGCCCACTGGGAGAGGGAAGCGAGTTTGTGGCTCGCCCTTCCCTTTTAATGATGTCTTAGATCAGTTCTTGCTCTTGTCGACCAAGGCTCTCTGCTTGATCCACGGCATCATGTCGCGCAGCTTGGCGCCGACCTGCTCGGCGGAATGCTCGGCGAGCTTGGCCCGCATCGCCTTGAACGAGGTCTGGTTGACCTTGTTCTCCAGCATCCAATCCTTGGTGAAACGGCCGGACTGGATGTCGGTCAGCACCTTCTTCATCTCCGCCTTCACCGCCGGCGTGATCACACGCGGGCCCGAGACATATTCGCCGTATTCGGCGGTGTTCGACACCGAATAGTTCATGTTGGCGATGCCGCCTTCGTAGATCAGGTCCACGATCAGCTTCATCTCGTGGATGCACTCGAAATAGGCCATCTCGGGCGCGTAGCCGGCTTCGCACAGGGTCTCGTAGCCGGCCTTCATCAGTTCGACCACGCCGCCGCACAGCACGGTCTGCTCGCCGAACAGGTCGGTCTCGCATTCTTCCTTGAACGTCGTCTCGATGATGCCGGCGCGCCCGCCGCCGATTGCCGCGCCGTAGGAGAGCCCCAGCTCATGCGCGTTGCCGGACTTGTCGGCATGCACCGCCAGCAGGCAGGGCACGCCGGCGCCGCGCTGATATTCCGAGCGCACGGTGTGGCCGGGCCCCTTGGGCGCGATCATCATCACGTCGATGTCGCCACGTGGCTCGATCAGGTTGAAATGCACGTTCAGCCCGTGCGCGAACATCAGCGCCGCGCCGTTCTTCATGTTCTTGACGAGGTGGTCGTGATAGATGTCGGCCTGCAATTCGTCCGGCGTCAGCATCATCATGACGTCGGCCCATTTGGCGGCCTCCGCCACCTCCATCACCTTCAGCTTCTCGCCCTCGGCCTTCTTGACGCCGGCGGAGGTCTTGCGCAGCGCTACCGCCACCTCTTTCACGCCGGAATCGCGCAAATTGAGCGCGTGGGCGTGGCCCTGGCTGCCATAGCCGATGACGGCGACCTTCTTGCCCTTGATCAGGTTCAGGTCGGCGTCGCGATCGTAGTAAACACGCATGATGATCCTCTACTAAGCCCCGGTAAATGTCGGCCCTGCTTCTAGGACGCTCCGCGACCGCCGACAAGTCCCAGGCGCACGCGTCGTATTTCAGGCCCTCAAACCACCATCGGCACGATGCTGGCCACCAGCAAGAGTGCCATGACGATATTGAAAATGCGCGCGTGGCGCGGGGCGCGCAGCAGCCGCCTTAGAGCTACGCCGAAGCCGGCCCAGGTCGAGGTCGACAGCACCGTCGCCGCCATCAGCACCGCCAGCATCACGGGGAAGTCGGTGCGCGCGTGGCCGGGCCGCACATAAAGCGCGATCGCGCTGAGACAGGCCACCCAGGCCTTCGGATTGACCCATTGAAACGCCGCCGCCTGTAGAAAGCTGAACGGCCGCGCCGGCTTGGCGCCGCCGGCATCGCTCAGATGCGCGGTGCCGACCTTGAAGGCGAGGAACAGCATGTAGGCGGCGCCCGCGACCTTCAGTACGATCTGCAAGGAAGGCACCGCCGCGAACACCAGCCCGAGCCCGGCGCCGCAGGCCGCCAACAACGCCAGAAAGCCGAGCGTAATGCCGGCCATGTGCGGCATCGTGCGCGCGAAGCCGAAATTCACGCCGGAAGCCGCCAGCATGATATTGTTCGGCCCGGGCGTGAACGCCATCACGGTCGAGAACAGAAGCAGCACAAGGAACACGTTAAGCGGCATTTCGGAAAGGGCGCCTGCGGCCTCACACCCCCTCCGCCCCGCGCGCGATCGCCGCGATGCCGGTGCGCGCCACCTCGACCAGCCCGAGCGGCAGCATCAATTCGACGAACTGCTCGATCTTATCGCTCTTGCCGGTGATCTCGAACACGAAGCTCTCGGTGGTGGCGTCGATCACCCGCGCGCGGAAGGCATCCGCCAGCCGCAGCGCCTCGACCCGGTTCTCGCCCTTGCCCTTGACCTTGACCATCGCGAGCTCGCGCTCGATGGCGCGGCCGGTCAGCGTCATGTCGACCACGTGATGCACCGGCACCAGCCGGTCGAGCTGGTTCTTGATCTGCTCGATCACCATAGGCGTGCCGGTGGTCACCACTGTGATCAGCGACAGGTGCGCCTGGTGCTCGGTCTCCGACACCGTGAGCGACTCGATATTGTAGCCGCGCCCGGAGAACAGCCCGATCACCCGCGCCAGGACGCCCGGCTCGTTGTCGACCAGCACCGACAGCGTATGCGTTTCGGCCTTCTGCGCCGTCGGCGCGGCCGGGTAATGCGACGTGCTGGGGCTCACATTTGCGTTTGCGTTCATTGTTGCCGTCCTATTTCGGAGCCTGTCATTGCCGGGCTTGACCCGGCAATCCCGCTTAGGAAGGCATTGCGTCCCCAAGCGGGATGCGCGGGCCAAGCCCGCGCATGACGCCAAGCATGCGGCGCGCCCGTACGCACCGCACGCAAAATTTACACCATCACCTTGCCTTCCTCGGTGATCGCCTCCTCGATGTCCTCGACCGCCCCGCTCAGCAGCATCTCGTTGTGCGCGCGGCCCGAGGGGATCATCGGGAAGCAGTTCTCCGCCGGATCGACCACGCAGTCGAACAGCACCGGTCGGTCGACCTTGATCATCTCCTGGATGGCATGGTCGAGATCGCCCGGCTTCTCGCAGCGGATGCCGACGGCGTGCATGGCTTCCGCCAGCTTGACGAAGTCGGGCAGCGCTTCGGAATAGCTCTCGGCGTAGCGCCCGCCGTGCAGCAACTCCTGCCACTGGCGCACCATGCCCATGTACTGGTTGTTGAGAATGAAGATCTTGATCGGCAGCCGATACTGCACCGCGGTCGACAATTCCTGCATGGTCATCTGCACGCTCGCTTCGCCGGCGATGTCGATGACCAGCGATTTCGGATGCGCCATCTGCACGCCGACCGAGGCCGGCAGGCCGTAGCCCATGGTGCCGAGGCCGCCGCTCGTCATCCAGCGGTTCGGCTCCTGGAAACGATAGAACTGCGCCGCCCACATCTGATGCTGGCCGACCTCGGTGGTGATGTAGACGTCCTTGTCCTTGGTCGCCTCATAGAGCCGCTGGATGGCGTATTGCGGCTTGATCACCTCGTTCGAGCCGCGATAGCTGAGCGACTTGCGCGCGCGCCATTGCTCGATCTGCTTCCACCAGTCGGCCATGGCCTTCTTGTCTGCGGTGCGCGCCTCCGCGCGCCACAGCCGCACCATGTCCTCCAGCACATGCGCGCAGTCGCCCACGATCGGCACGTCGACATGGACGTTCTTGTTGATCGACGAGGGGTCGATGTCGACATGGATTTTCTTGGAGCCGGGCGAGAAGGCGTCGATGCGCCCGGTGATGCGATCGTCGAAGCGCGCGCCAATGCAGACCATCACGTCGCAGTCGTGCATCGCCATGTTCGCTTCCAGCGTGCCGTGCATCCCCAACATACCCAGCCATTGCGGCTCGGCGGCCGGAAAGGCGCCGAGCCCCATCAGCGTCGAGGTGATCGGAAAGCCGGTGAGCTTGACCAATTCGCGCAAGAGCTCGCTTGCCGCCTTGCCGGAATTGATCACGCCGCCGCCGGTATAGAACAGCGGCCGCCTCGCGCGCGCCATCAATTCGATCGCTTCCTTGATCTTGGCCATGTCACCCTTCACTTTCGGCCGGTAGCCGGTGTGGGCAAACTCCTTCGGCTTCGAATAGATGCCGGTGGCAAACTGAATGTCCTTCGGCACGTCGACCACCACCGGCCCCGGCCGCCCGCTGGCGGCGATGTGGAAGGCCTCGTGCATCACGCGCGGCAGGTCCTCGATACGCTTGACCAGGTAATTGTATTTCGTGCACGGCCGCGTGATGCCGACCGTGTCGCATTCCTGGAAGGCGTCGTTGCCGATCAGGTGGGTCGGCACCTGGCCGGTGATGCACACGATCGGGATCGAATCCATTAGCGCGTCGGTCAGGCCGGTCACCGCATTGGTGGCGCCCGGTCCGGAGGTCACCAGCACGCAGCCGACCTTGCCGGTCGAGCGCGCATAACCTTCGGCGGCGTGCACGGCGCCCTGCTCGTGCCGCACCAGCACGTGCTTCACCTTTTCCTGCGCGAAGATGGCGTCATAGATCGGCAGCACCGCGCCGCCCGGATAGCCGAACAGATGCTTCACGCCCTGGTCGGCGAGCGCCTCGATCACCATTTCGGCGCCGGTCATTTCCCGTGTCATCGTCGTCGTCCTTCGCTGTCGCTCATTTCGCTCGGCGCATGATCTTTCCCGAGAACCGGCTCCCACTTTTCGGGATCATGCGCTTGCCTACTCCCGGGTGCCGCCCCGCCCAATAAAAAAGGCCCGTGAAAGGGCCATGTCCGGACGAAGCGCCTGCGGTGCCCCTTCAGGGCCGCCTGGGCCGCGTCCGAACCGTTACAAGTACGGTAATAATATTGCGCATCGCTCTACCCGCCCGAACTTTCATTGCGCGGGTTATAGGAAGCCGGCTACCCGCGGTCAAGCGATTTTCGCGCCAACTTCAGGGCGCGGCAAGCTGCTTTTCGAGTGCCCGTTCCGCCTCCTCCGCGGGCGCCCACGGCCAGTCCTTCATCTGGTTGCGAAACCAGGTGAGCTGGCGCTTGGCGTAACGGCGGGTGTCCATGATAGCGCCGGCGACGGCCTCCTCCATGGTGATGCGGCCCTTCAGATAACGCATGAGCCACGGCACGCCGTGCGCCTTCATCGCCGGCAGCGCGGGATCGAGCGCGCGCTCGGCAAGCGCCCTCACCTCTTCCAGCGCGCCCGATTGCAGCATGGTGCCGAAGCGCATGGCGATCCGCTCGACCAGCTGCTTGCGCTCGCAGGTGATGAACACCTTCGGCGTACGCGTCGCATCGATAAGCGGCGGCATGCCTTCGCGGTGCCAGTCCGACAGCGTCCGCCCGGTCGCCTCGACCACCTCGAGCGCGCGCGAAATGCGCGAGCGATCATTGGCTGTGATGCGGCTCGCGATTGCCGGATCGCGCCGCGAAAGCTCCGCATGCAGCGCCGGCGCGCCTTCCGCCGCGACGCGCTTGCGCACGGCGTCGCGGATGTCTGCCGGGATCGGCGGCACGCCGGCCAAGCCCCCCGTCAGCGCCTTGAAGTAGAGCCCGGTGCCGCCGACCAGAATTACGGGCCGCCCTTGCGCCGCGAGATCGCCTAGCACATCGCTCACGTCGCGCAGCCATTGCCCGGTCGAATAGTTCACCGCGGCATCGACATGGCCATAGAGCCGGTGCGGCACGCGCGCCTCCTCCGCCGGCGTCGGCCGCGCGGTGATGATGCGCAGATCGCGATAGACCTGCATGGAATCGGCATTGACGATGGTCGCGCCCAGGCGCTCGGCCATCGCGAGCGCCAGCGCCGACTTGCCGCTCGCCGTCGGGCCTGCAATAAGCAGCGCGCGCGTCGACTGTCTCGTCATCGTCCCGCCTTGGTTGCGCCCTTGTTAGCGCCTTGCCGCCCCCGGAGATAGCGTTGTCCCTGATCAAGCCCTTCCGCGCCCTGCGCCCCGTGCCCGCGCGCGCCGCCGAGATACTGGCGCCGCCCTATGACGTACTCTCCAGTGCCGAGGCGCGCGCCCGCGCCGCCGGCAAACCTTACAGCTTCCTGCATATCTCAAAGCCCGAGATCGATCTCGACCCGGCCGTCAGCCCTTACGACGACGCGGTCTATGCCAAGGCCGCCGAAAATCTCGCGCGCATGATCGAGGCCGGCGTGCTGATGCGCGACTCCGCGCCCTGCTATTACGTCTACCGGCTGACCTGGCGCGACCGAACGCAGACCGGCCTCGCCTGCGTCGCCTCGCTCGCCGACTACGCCAGCAACCGCATCCGCAAGCACGAGTTCACCACGCCGGTCAAGGAAGACGACCGCGTGCGCCAGATCGAGGCGCTCGGCGCGCAGACCGGGCCGGTGATGATCGGTTATCCGGAACAGCCGGCGATCGACGCGTTGATCGCCGCGGCGACGGATGGCGCCGCCGCCGTCGACGTGACCGCCGACGATAGCGTGCGCCATCAGCTTTGGGTGATTTCCGATGCCGGCACCATCGACAAATTGACCGAGGCCTTCGACGCCATGCCCGCCGTCTACATCGCCGACGGCCATCACCGCTCGGCCGCGGCCGCGCGCGTTGCAAGCGCCCGCAAAACCGACGGCTATTTCCTCGCCGTGCTGTTTTCCGCGCGCGACATGACCATCCTCGACTACAACCGCGTGATAAAGGACTTGAACGGCCGCACGCCCGAGCAGTTTCTTGCCGCGCTCGGCAAGACCTTCACCGTGGCGCCCTCCGATAAGCCGGTGCGCCCCGCCGCGCCGAACGAGTTCGGCATGTATCTCGCCGGCCGCTGGAGCAAGCTGACCCTGCCGCCGGGCCAAGTCCCCGCCGATCCGATCGGCCGGCTGCCGGTCACGCTGCTGGCGCGCCACGTGATCGAACCGCTGCTCGGCATCAGCGACCCGCGCCGGGACAAGCGCATCGACTTCGTCGGCGGCGCGCGCGGGCTCGAAGGGCTTGCCGCGCGCGTCGACTCGGGCGAGATGGCGGTCGCCTTCGCACTCTATCCGACGCAGATGACCGACCTGATGGCGGTGGCCGACGCCGGCGAAGTCATGCCGCCGAAATCGACCTGGTTCGAGCCCAAGCTCGCCGACGGCATGGTCACGCACGTGCTGGATTGAATCGAACGGCCGGCGCAAGGAGCGCCGGCCGCACGCAAGCGCCGCAAACCCGTTACCGCAAGCTGAGCGCCACGAAGCTCGGGTCGCCGTTCGGCGCGACGACCAGTATCACCACGTTCTTCTTGCCACTCTTCTTGAGCTGGGCGATGCGCTCCTCGATCTGCGCCGCGGTCACGACCTGCTCCTGCTGCACCTCGGCGATCACCATGCCAGGCATCAGGTGCTTGTCGGCCGCCGCCGAGTCGGGATCGACCGCGGTGATCAGCACGCCCTTCACGCTGCTCTTGATCTTGTGCTGCTTGCGCAAGGCGTCGGTCAGCGTGGCGAGATCGAGCCCGAGCGCCTTCTTCACCACCGGCTTTTCCTCCGGCGTGTCCTTCTTCGGCGTCAGCGCCGCCTGCTTCTGATCCTCGAGCCGGCCGAGCTTGACGTGCTCGACCATCTGCTTGCCCTTGCGGATGACCGTGATCGTCACGGTCTTGCCGACCGGCGTGTCGGCGACGATGCGCGGCAGGTCGCGCATCTCCTTCACCGGCTGGCCGTCGAAATTGACGATGACGTCGCCCGGCTCGATCGTGCCCTTGGCCGGGCCCTTGTCGTCGATGCCGGCCACCAGCGCGCCGCGCGCGGGCTTGACGTTGAGGCTGTCGGCGATCTCGTCGCTCACGTTCTGAATGCGCACGCCGAGCCAGCCGCGCCGCACTTCCTTGAACTTGCGCAGCTGGTCGACCACCGGCATCACGGTCTTCGACGGCACCGCGAAGCCGATGCCGATCGAGCCGCCCGACGGCGAGATGATCGCGGTGTTCACGCCGACCACCTCGCCGTCGAGGTTGAACAGCGGACCGCCCGAATTGCCGCGATTGATGGCGGCGTCGGTCTGGATGTAGTTGTCGTAGGGCCCCGACTGGATGTCGCGGTTGCGCGCCGAGACGATGCCGGCGGTCACCGTGCCGCCCAGGCTGAACGGATTGCCGATGGCGATCACCCATTCGCCCAGCCGCAGCTTGTCGGAATCGCCGAACTTCACAGCCTTCAACGGCTTGGTCGGATTGACCTTGAGCAGCGCCAGGTCAGTCTTGGTGTCGCGACCGACCAGCGTCGCTTTCAAGGTGGTGCCGTCGTTGAGGATGACGTCGACCTCATCGGCGCCGGCGATCACGTGGTTATTGGTCACCACATAGCCGGCCGGGTCGATGATGAAGCCGGAGCCGAGCGAGTTGACGCGGCGCGGCGTCGGCGCGCCGTTCTTGCCGTGCTTCTTGAAATAGTCCTCGAAGAATTTTTCGAAGGGCGAGCCGGGCGGCAGCTGCGGCATGGCGTTCTCGCTCATGTCCACGGTCTGCTTGGTGGAGATATTGACCACCGCGTCGATGACTTGCTCGGCGACGTCGGCGATCGCCTCCGGTCCGCGCGCCGCCGCCGGCACGGTCAGCGCCGGCCAAACCAGCGCCGCGGCAAGGAAAATCGCCGCCGCCGGACGGCGGACGGGCGTCA
The DNA here is from genome assembly GCA_963773305.1 of uncultured Pseudomonadota bacterium. Classification (GTDB taxonomy): domain Bacteria; phylum Pseudomonadota; class Alphaproteobacteria; order Rhizobiales; family Xanthobacteraceae; genus Pseudolabrys. Next base: position 495,570 of record CAVZAR010000001.1, on the reverse strand, counting down.
GCGAAGATAAGAGGGCGCCCATGGGCGTCGATGCTCCTGGAAAAAGACCTGACGCAAAGTGGCCCTGTCTTCAAGGCAATTCAAGGGCAGATCGGCCGAGGATCGGTGAACGGAAATCAGTAATCGGAGCAGCCATTTTCGGCCTCTGATCACCGAATACTGACTACTGTCCCCGGTTACCCTCTAACCAGCCAGACCACGACCAGCCCGATCAGCGCCGAAACCAACCCGATCGTCCGCAGGGTCGCGTCCGGTGTATCCAGCACGCTTTCCATCGCCCGTTTGGCCTGGGCCGGAAAGGCCGCGAATATCAGGCCCTCGATCACAAAGACCAGCCCGAGCGCTGCCAGGAAGTCGGACATGCCGACTTCGCCGGCTAACGCGACGCCGAGGGCACGTCGGCCGACGGCTTGGCGGCGGGCGCCGGCGCCGCGCCCCTATCCGCACCGCCAGCCTCGCCGGAGCCCGACGGCTGATTGAAGAAGCGGAAGAAGTTCGAATCGGGCTTCAGCAAAAAGCGCGTGTCGGCCGGCTTGAGGCCTTTCTCATAGGCCTGCATCGAGCGATAGAACGAGAAGAATTCCGGATCCTGTGTGAAGGCCTTGTTGAAGATCTCGTTGCGCTTGGCGTCGCCCTCGCCGCGGATCTGCTCGCCTTTCGACTTGGCGTCGGCCAAAAGCACCGTCACCTGGCGGTCGGCGCGCGAGCGGATTTCCTGCGCGCGCTGTGCACCCTCGGCGCGGTACTCGGCCGCCTCGCGCTGGCGCGCGGTCTGCATGCGCTTGTAGACCGCCTGGCTGTTCTGCTCCGGCAGGTCGGCGCGGCGGATGCGCGCGTCCACCACCTGGATGCCGTAATTGGCCGCCTCGCTGTCGACCAGCGCGAGGATGCTGTCCATCAGCTTGGCGCGCTCGTCGCGCACCACCTGGATAAAGGTCGCCTCGCCCAACACCCGGCGCAGCGCCGAATTGAGCAGGATGGCGAGCTGGTTATCGGCCGCCCGCTTGGAGCCGAGCGTCTGATAGAAGCGCAGCGCGTCCTTGATGCGGTAGCGCGCGAAAGCGTCCACCACCAGCCGCTTCTGGTCGGAGGCGATCACCTCCTGCGGCGGCGATTCCAGATCGAGGATACGCTTGTCGATATAGACTACGGTATCGATGAACGGCGCCTTCACGTGCAGCCCGGGCTCGGTGACCGGCGCCAGCGGCTTGCCGAGGCGGAGCACCAACGCCTGCTGGGTCGGATAGATGGTGAACAGCGAAGTGTAGATCACCACCAACGCGGCGACGATCAGGACGACGATAATGCCGCCGACGACGTTCAGTCTCATTGGCCGCCTCCCGTGCTGCTGCTGCCGGACGACCGGCCGGAGCTCTGCGCCGGCGGCGCAATTTCGTTGAGCGGCAGATAGGGCAGCACGCCCTGCGCGCCGCCCTTGGAGTCGATGATCACCTTATGCGTATTGCCGAACACGCGCTCCATGGTCTCCAGATACATGCGCTCGCGCGTCACCTGCGGCGCTTTCTTGTACTGGTCGTAGATCTTGAGGAAGCGCGCGCTTTCGCCGGTGGCTTCCGCCACGGTTTGCTGCTTATAGGCTTCCGCCGCCTGGACGATCTTGGCGACATTGCCGCGCGCCTGCGGGATCACGCGGTTGGCGTAGGTCTGCGCCTCGTTGACCGAGCGGTCGAGGTCGATGCGGGCGGCCTGCACGTCGCGGAAGGCGTCGATCACCTGGGTCGGCGGATCGACCTTCTGCAGCTGCACCTGCTGGATCTGCACGCCGGCGCCGTAGTGGTCGAGCGTGGTCTGCATCAGCTTCTGCACGGCGCTCTCGGTGACCTGCCGCGCGCCGGTCAGGATCGGCTCGATGTCGGAGCGGCCGATAACCTCGCGCATGGCGCTCTCGGCCACCGCCTTCACGGTGCCTTGCGGGTTCTGGATGTTGAACAGGTAGTCGCCGACGCCCTTCGGCTTCACCTTCCAGAATACCGAAAAATCCACGTCGACGATGTTCTCGTCGCCGGTGAGCATCAGGCTTTCCTGCGGCACGCTGCGGGTCGCGGTGCCGCCGCGGCCGTTGTCGATCTCGCGCATGCCGATGTCGATCTTGTTGACGCGCAGCGCCTTGGGCGTCAGCGCGGTCTCGATCGGAAACGGCAGGTGGTAGTTCAGGCCCGGCTGCACTTCGCGCACTTCCTTGCCGAAGCGCAGCACCACGCCGAGCTCATCGGGCTCGACCTTGAAGAAGCCGGACAGGCCCCACAGCACGATGGCGGCGAGCGCCAGCAGAACGAAACCGCGGCTGCCCATGCTGCCGCCCGGCAGGAAGCGCCGTAGCCGGTCCTGGCCGCGCCGGAGCATTTCCTCAAGATCCGGCGGTCTCGGCCCCGACGGCTGCGGCCCGGAGCCCCACGGCCCCCGTCCGCCGCCCGATCCCCAGGGGCCGCCACCGCCGCCGCCTTGATTGGTCCATGGCATAAAAAATCTCCCGGCACCGGCGCTGCAAAGGCCCGGCGACCTCATTCGGGAGGGTTATAGGGGAGGCACCGCCGCGTTACAACGCGCCGTCGTGCGGCGTTTTGTTAGGTCTCTGCCTTATTTGTGCCGCGAGCGAAACGAGCGGGCCCCGGCGACCGAAAGCCGGTACGCGCGGTCAATCCCACATCCGCCGCATGCGCGCGCGCATATCGATGTTCGCGCCGGAAGCCGCGCGCGCGGCCGTCCGTTGCGGCGGCGGCCAGGCGCGGCGCTCGAAATGCTCGAGCAGCGTGTCGGGAATGAAGCGCGTGCGCTGCGCATAGACGTGGCGGTCGCCGCGCTCGCCATGGGTATAGAAGCGCTGCGGCACCATGAGATGCAATTGGTCCTTGGCGCGCGTCATGGCGACATAGAGCAGGCGGCGCTCTTCCTCGATCTCCGGCGTCGAGCCGACCGCCAGATCGGAAGGTATGCAGCCGTCCACCACGTTGAGCACGAAGACGCTTCTCCACTCCTGACCCTTGGCGGAATGGATGGTCGACAGGATCAGATAGTCCTCGTCGAGCAGCGGCGCACCCGCCTCGTCGCTGGTGGCGCCGGGCGGATCGAGCGTGAGCTCGGTGAGAAAGCGCTCGCGGCTTGCGTAGGTCGACGCAATCTGGGCGAGCTGCTGCAGATCGCCGCGGCGCACCGCGGCGTCTTCGTGGATGCGATCGAGATGCGGCGCGTACCAGCGGCACGCGCAATCGAGTTCGGCCGGCCAGCCCAGGCCGTTGCGGCGTAACAGCCCGATGGTGTCGGCGAAGTCCGCCCAGTGCTCGGCCGCCGCCGCCGGCGGCTTGAAATCGGCCAAGGTCTCAACCGGGTCGTCGGCTTGCGCCATGCGGTCGAGCAGGCGGCCGGCGGTGCCGGGCCCGACACCCGGCAGCAACTGCGCCACGCGGAAGCCGGCAACGCGGTCGCGCAGGTTGCTCGCCCAGCGCAGGCTCGCCAGCACGTCCTTGATATGCGCGGCCTCGAGAAACTTCAGCCCGCCGAACTTGATGAACGGAATATTGCGCCGCGTCAGCTCGACCTCGAGACCCGCGCTGTGGCTGGAGGTGCGGAACAGCACGGCCTGCGACTTCAGCGCAATGCCTTGTTCGCGGTTTTCCAGGATGTTCTCGACCACGTAGCCTGCCTGCGCGACATCGTCGGCCACGCCGACCAGCGCCGGGCGCTCGGCGGAGACCCGCTCCGACCACAGCTCCTTGCTATAGCGCTCAGCCGCGAGCGCGATCACCGCATTGGCGGCGGCGAGAACGGTCTGCGTCGAGCGGTAATTGCGCTCGAGCGTGACCACCGCGGCGCGCGGGCTGAAGTGGCCGGGGAAGTCGAGAATGTTGCGCACGGTCGCGGCGCGGAACGAATAGATCGACTGCGCGTCGTCGCCGACCACCGTCAGGCCCAGCCCGTTCGGCTTGAGGCCGAGCAGGATGGAGGCCTGCAGCCGGTTGGTGTCTTGATATTCGTCGACCATCACGTGATCGAAGCGCGCGGCGATCTGTTGCGCGAGCGCGCCCTCCAGCATCATCTGCGCCCAGTACAGCAGCAGGTCGTCGTAATCGAGCACGTTCTGCTTCTGCTTGGCCTCGACATAGGCGGCAAACAGCGCGCGCAGCTCCGCTTCCCAATCCGCGCACCAGGGATAGGCGCGCGCCAGCACCTCGCCGAGCGGCGTTTCCGCATTGACCGCGCGCGAATAGATGGCGAGGCAGGTTCCCTTCATCGGGAAGCGCTTCTGCGTCTTGGAGAAACCGAGCTCGTGCCGCACCAGATTGATCAGGTCGGCGGAATCCGCGCGGTCGTGGATGGTGAAAGCGGGATCGAGGCCGATATCGCGCGCGTGCTCGCGCAACAGCCGCGCGCCGACGGCGTGGAAAGTGCCCGACCAGTTCAAAGCCCCCAGCATGGGGGCGGCCTGCCCGCCCAGCACCTGCGCCGTGATGCGTTCGACGCGCCGCTGCATTTCCGCCGCGGCGCGGCGGGAAAAGGTCAACAGCAGAAGGCGGCGCGGATCGGCGCCACCGACGATCAGATGGGCGACCCGGTGCGCCAGCGTATTGGTCTTGCCGGAGCCCGCGCCGGCGATGATCAGGAGCGGCGGCGTCTCTTCGGGCGCCGCCCCGCCATGCGTGACGGCGCGGCGCTGCGCCTCGTTGAGGGTGGCGAGATAATCCGCCGGGGTCAGCACCGGCGCATCCTGATTCGGCGTAATCCGTTGTTCTTGTTGTTCATTTCACCGCCGCTTGCTTTGCCGATACTCGTACAAAGCATGAACGCAGCGGTTTGTCGACGTAAGCGACGGCGCCGCTATTTCGGCCCGGCCAGCAGCCAGACGATCAAACCGATCACCGGCAGGACGAGAATGATCAGAAGCCACAGGATCTTGGCGCCCGCCGAGGCGCCGCTCTGAAACAGCCGGATGATCGCCCAGATGTCGAGCGCGAGAATGATCAGTCCGATTATGCCGCCATATTCAAAACCCATGATGATGCGCTCCTCAGCCTTGACGCTGTTTGCAATACGGAAATTTCGGGATTTTTGACGCGCTGCCGCATCGAAACGCGCGGCCGCACACTTCGCGTGACAACGATTTCGGGCAGCGCCGGTTCCACGCGGCGGTCAGCGGCGCAGGTAAACCGTGACGTCGAAAGCCGCCTCGTCGTCCGGCCCGGCGGCATGTTCGCTGCGCTCCGCCTCGCGCCAGAGCGCGGGATCGATCGGCGGAAAAATCACGTCCCCTTGCATCGCCGAATGCACATGCGTGATCTCCAGCCGCGCCGCGAGCGGCAGCGCGGCGGCGAACACCTCGCTGCCGCCGATCACCATGATCTCGTCGGTGCCGCGCCGGTCGGCGTCCTCGCGCGCCAGCGCCAGCGCCGCCTCGAAATTGGGCGCGGTCACTATGCCGGGCGCCGCGAAATTGGCGTCGCGCGTGATCACGATATTGGTGCGCCGCGGCAGCGGCTTGCCGACAGAGAGATATGTCTTGCGCCCCATGATCACCGGCTTGTTCAGCGTCAGCCGCTTGAAATGGGCCAGATCGGATTTCAGCCGCCACGGCAGGCCGCCGGCGCGGCCGATGACGCCGTTCTCGCCGATCGCCGCGACCAGCACGATGTTCATAAGGTCGCCTCCGCTAAGCGCGTGAGCGCCTGCCCGCTCAATCGGCAAATGCGCCAATCGCTCAGCACCTCGGCGCCGAGCGAGCGGTAGAACGCGATCGCCGGTGCGTTCCAGTCGAGCACCGCCCATTCGAAGCGCGCGAAGCCCTGCTCCACGCAGCGCCGCGCCAGCGCCTGCATCAGCGCCCGCCCGATGCCGCGCTTGCGGAACGCCGGCCGCACGAAAATGTCCTCGACATAGAGCCCGTGCCGCCCGCGGAAGGTCGAGAAATTGAGAAACCAGGTGGCAAAGCCCGCCGGTTCGCCGCCCCATTCCGCGATGTCGCAGAAGAAGCGCGCGTGCTCGGCGAACAGCGCGTTCGCGATCTGCGCTTCGTTCGCGTCCATCTCGCCGGCCAGTTTCTCGTAGTCGGCCAGTTCGCGCACCAGCGCAAAAATAAGCGCGGCGTCCGCCGGCCGCGCCGGGCGGATCGTCAGGCTCGCACCGCCACTCATACGGCGACCGGGGCCTTGATGTGCGGATGCGGGTCGTAGTTCTCGATTTTGAAGTCCTCATAGCGGAACGCGGAAATATCCTTCACGTCCGGATTGATTTGCATCTTCGGCAGCGCCCGCGGCGCCCGCGACAATTGCAGGTTCGCCTGCTCGAGATGATTGAGATAAAGGTGCGCGTCGCCGAACGTATGCACGAAATCGCCGGCCTTGAGCCCGGTCACCTGCGCCACCATCATGGTGAGCAGCGCGTAGGAGGCGATGTTGAACGGCACGCCGAGAAAGACATCGGCCGAGCGCTGATAGAGCTGGCACGACAGCGTGCCCTCCGCGACATAGAACTGGAACAGGCAATGGCAGGGCGGCAGCGCCATCTTGTCAACGTCGGCCGGATTCCACGCCGTCACGATCAGCCGGCGCGAATCCGGGTTGCGCTTGATCATGTCGATGACATGGGCGATCTGGTCGATCGTGCGCCCGTCCTTGGCCGGCCACGAGCGCCACTGGTGCCCGTAGACCGGCCCGAGCTCGCCGCGCTCGTCCGCCCATTCGTCCCAGATGTGCACGCCGTGGTCGGTCAGATACTTGATGTTGGTGTCGCCGGCCAGGAACCACAACAATTCATAGACGATCGACTTCAGATGCAGCTTCTTGGTGGTGAGCAGCGGGAAGCCGGCGGCAAGGTCGAAGCGCATCTGATGGCCGAACACCGAAAGCGTGCCGGTGCCGGTGCGGTCGCGCTTTTCCACGCCCTCCGCCAGAATGTGCTCCATCAGATCGAGGTATTGGCGCATCGCTCCTCCGTCTCGAGTCGGAAGATGGGCAAAATCGCCGCCCTGGGCAATGTCCGGGCCGGCCTTATCAACCCCGGAAAACCCCCGAATCGCGGCTGTTGGCCCCGCCGGCATCGTTTTCGCGCCGAGAGCCCGCGCCGTCCCCGGCGCACGGCATTTTATGCTCTTTTTACGGCATGGCGCGCAGACTTAACATCGGCTTTCGCCGCGCAGGCCTACATCTTCGGCATTCCACGCTGCTGTGGAGTGAGGTTCTCGCATGCTTTCGATTCTTTCGGGCGCCGTGCTCATGGGTGCCGGCGGCACGACGCTGTGGTGGTTCGCGCCGCGCAAGGGCGTGGTCCATCCCTTGGTGACGCGGCCTTTCTTCGACACCTCGCTCGCCATCGCCGTCATGGGCGTGAGCGCGGTCGGCATCGCCCTGCTGGTTTCCGGCTTCGCCGGCTAGCCGGCTTTTGACTTAATACGGCGCGGGCGTTCGCAACGCGAAGCGTAAGCGCGGCTTTGCGCGATCGCGGTCACCCCCGGCTAACCATTCCACGCGCATTAATTGTGCAGTGCGCGCGTACGCGCGCAATTCCGCCGCCGTGACTGTATTAATGAGCCCCTGTCGCCGCGCGAGAAGGGGGAAGACGACAATGCAAAGCGCGCTCATGGTGAGCTTCGCCGTCACGGTCGTACTCGCAATGTGGGTAATCTGGCGGATGACACCGTGAGCCGCGCGATCAGCCGCGCGCCATGGCCGCGTTCTTGGCTTCGCTCTTGGCGGGATCGATCCTAGCCGTATCGGCCTTGCCGATATCGACGATGGCGCTGCCGCATTGCGGGCAGCTCCAGCCGGAGTCGGTGCGCAGCATGGCCACCCGGCAGACCGGGCAGGAGCGTACGCTCAATCGTTTGGTCTCTGACATGGCTAGTCAGATGGCCGCGCCGCCTCTTTCCGGCAATTCAGGGCGAACCCCTACCCGTTAAGTTCCGGACGCGGTGAATTACAGTGGAAAACGGGCATAAGGCGGCCGCCCTTTCGGTTAGTGGAGAACCCATCATGACACCGGCGCGTTTGTCGTTCGGGACAACGCGAGGAGAAAAAACATGCCAGGCACGGCCAGGCTGCCGGAGCGCTTCCCGGAAAACACCAAATACGTGCTCGAGGCGCGCGGCGGCTCCGTGCGCCGCTATATCGAATTCCCCGACGGGCGGCGACTGGAGCTCGCTCCCCGCAAGGCGCTGACCTGCCGCTGCCTGGCATTGCGCGCGCTCGCGCGCAACGCGCGCAAAAACCCGGTCAAAAGGCGCGCGGCCTAGACCAGCCCGGCAAAGCCCACCGCGGCACCGGCCGCAAACACCCACAGCGGGTTGACGCGGGTGAAGAACGCCACCCCCGCCGTGGCGGTCGTGATCAGCGCGGCGAAGACGTTGTGATCCGCCGCGCGCGCCAGCACGAAGGCGCTCGCTCCGATCAGTCCGAGCGACACCGGCACCAGCCCCGCCTGCACCGCCTTGCGCCAATACGCATCCTTGAAGCGCTCCCAGGTGCGCGCCACGCCGAAGGCCAGCACGCAGGTCGGCACGCACATGGCGCCGATCGCCACGCCCGCGCCCTTCAGGCCCGCCACGTGGAAGCCGATCAGCGCCACGATGATCACGTTCGGCCCCGGCGACATCTGCGCGATCGCGAACATGTCGGTGAACTGCTTGTCGCTCATCCAATGCATCACATTGACGGCGACGCGGTGTATTTCGGGGATGGCGGCATTGGCGCCGCCGACCGACACCAGTGACAGCGTGACGAACAGGTAAAACAGCGCGAACAGCGGGTTCTGGTTCATGGCGTCACGGTCATGGCGTCATGGCCGCGCCCAGGCGAGCGCGATGCTGAACGGCGCCAGTCCGACGAACACATACGGCAAGGGCCAGTGCATGATGGCGACGCAGACGAACGCGATAATCGCGACGACCGTCCCCCGCCCCCAGCGCGTGGTAAACAGCGGCGCCGCCATGCGCGCGATCATCGCGATCATCAGCCCGGCGGCGGCCGCCGCCATGCCGGCCAGCATGTGGCCGAGCGTGGCGATGTCGCCGTAGCGTTCGTAGAGGAAGGCGAGCCCGGTCACGATCACCAGCGGCGGGCCGATCAGCCCGATCACCGCCAGCGCTGCGCCGGCCGTGCCGCCGAAGCGCTCGCCGAACACCACCGCGAAATTGAGCGTATTCGGCCCCGGCAGAAACTGCGACAGCGCGAAAGCCTCGTTGAACTCCTCGGCGGTCATCCACTGCCGGCGCTCGACGATCATGCGCCGCGCCCACGGCAGCGCGCCGCCGAAGCCGGACAGCGAGACGCCGGTGAAGGCTTGCAGCAGTTCGAGCAGCGTCGGACGCACCGGCGGCGCGGGCGCGCCGGCAGCGGGCGGGGAGGAATCGCTCATTGCGCGGATCAGCATTACATCGCGCCGCGCAACCGGGCTAGCCGGTTCGGCCCGCCGCTAGCGCATGGCGCGCCTGCGCCAATGCGTCCACACGAACCACGCGAATCCCAGAACGAGCACGAGCACGATGAGCGCGTCGAATTCATGAAACAGCCGGCGGAAGGTAGGGTCGCTGTGCCAGCGCTGCCCGAGCCGGTAGCCGATATAGGCAAGCGCATAGCACCACGGCCACGAGCCGGCGAAGGTATAGACCTGAAACTTCAGCATCGGCATGCGCGCCAGTCCCGCCGGGAAGGCGATATAGGCGCGCACCACCGGCAGCAGCCGCGCGACGAACACGGTGGCCCCGCCGTAGCGCGCAAAGAACCGTTCGGTGCGCGCAAGCTCCTCCGGCCCGAACAGCACGTAGCGCCCCCAGCGCTCGACCGCGGCGCGCCCACCCCAGTCGGCGATGTAATAGGCGACGGTCGAGCCGACGTTGCAGCCGATCGCGCCGGCGGTGGCCGCGCCTATGAGCGTGAACTGCCCGAGCGTCACCAGATAGCCGGAGAACGGCATGATCACTTCGGAGGGCAGCGGCGTGCAGGCCGACTCGATCGCCATCAAGAGCATGACGCCGAAATAGCCGGTGTCCGAGATCACCCCGACGATCCAGCCGACAACGAGGGACAGCAGGTGGTCGATCATCGGCATTTCTCGGGAAACTGGTCGGGCGGGCGGCGCGCGTGCGCGGCACCTTTACCAGTCGGGCGCGATCCGGCAAAGCTAGGCGCAGTCGGGGGCCCACAAAATGTCCATCATGAGCCTGTTACTCAACGTGCTGTGGATCGTATTCGGCGGCCTCGCCATGGCCGTCGGCTGGCTGATCGCCGCGCTCATCATGGCGGTCACCATTATCGGCATTCCCTGGGCGCGCGCGGCGCTCACCATCGCGCTCTATACGCTTCTGCCCTTCGGCCACACCGTGGTCGACCGGCGCGGCAGCATCGGCACCGGCCCGCTCGGCTTCATCGGCAACCTGATCTGGCTGGTGCTCGCCGGCTGGTGGCTGGCGCTCGGCCATCTGATCGCGGCGGTCTTGCTGGCCGTCACCATTATCGGCCTGCCCTTCGCCTGGGCGCATCTCAAGCTCGCAGGCCTCGCGCTCTGGCCTATCGGCAAGGACATCGTGCCCGCATGAGGCCATGTTCGGCTTTGCGGCGTCCGTAAGCGGACTATATTACAAGGGCGGCGACAGAACAAAAATCTCCGGGAGGAGACGCATGGCCAAACTCACCCAGAGCTACGCGCATGGCGCCTCGAGCATTCCGCTCATCGGCGACACGATCGGCGTGCATTTCGACAAGGCCGTCGCGCGCTTCGGCGACCGCCCCGCGCTGATCGTGCGCCACCAGGAGGTGCGGTGGAGCTATGCCGAGCTCGGCGCCAAGGTCGACGCCCTCGCCGCCGGCCTGATCGCACTCGGGCTCGAGCCCGGCGACCGCGTCGGCATCTGGTCGCCCAACAACAGCGAATGGGTGATCACCCAGTTCGCCACCGCCAAGGCCGGCCTCATCCTGGTCAACATCAACCCCGCCTACCGCCTGGCCGAGGTCGACTACGCGCTCAACAAGGTGGGCTGCAAGGCGCTGATCACGGCGGCCAGCTTCAAGACCAGCGACTATGTCGGCATGTTGCGCGAGCTCGCCCCCGAAATCGACGCCAGCGAGCCCGGCCGGTTGCAGTCCGCACGCCTGCCCGCACTGCGCAGCCTGATCCGCATCGGCCAAGGCGGCGCGCCTGGCTTCTTCTCGTTCGCCGACGTGCTCAATATGGGCGGCACGCGCGAATACGACCGCTTAAGCGAATTGGCGCCGCAGCTTCAATTCGACGAGCCGATCAACATCCAGTTCACCAGCGGCACCACCGGCGCGCCGAAAGGCGCAACGCTCACCCACCACAACATCCTCAACAACGGCTTCTTCATCGGCGAGGCGCAGCGCCTCACCGACCGGGACCGCGTCTGCATTCCGGTGCCGCTCTATCACTGCTTCGGCATGGTGCTGGGCAATCTCGCCTGCATCACGCACGGCGCCGCGATGGTCTACCCCTCCGAAGGCTTCGAGCCGCTGGCGACTTTGCAGACGGTCGAGGCCGAGCGCTGCACCGCGCTCTACGGCGTGCCGACCATGTTCATCGCCGCGCTCGGCCATCCCGAGTTCGGCAAATTCGACTTCTCCTCGCTGCGCACCGGCATCATGGCGGGCTCGCCCTGCCCGATCGAGGTGATGAAGCGCTGCATCAGCGAGATGAACATGAGCGAGGTGACCATCGCCTACGGCATGACCGAGACCAGTCCGGTGAGCACGCAGACCTCGTTCGACGAGTCGTTGGAGCGCCGCGTTTCCACCGTCGGCCGCGTGCACCCGCATGTCGAGATCAAGATCGTCGACACCGACGGCCGCATCGTGCCGCCGGGCGCCTCGGGCGAATTGTGCACGCGCGGCTATTCGGTGATGCGCGGCTATTGGGACGACGCGGAGCGCACCGCCGAGGCGATCGACGCCGCGCGCTGGATGCACACCGGCGATCTCGCCACCGTCGACGAGGACGGCTACTGCAACATCGTCGGCCGCATCAAGGACATGGTGATCCGCGGCGGCGAGAACGTCTATCCGCGCGAGATCGAGGAATTCCTGTTCCGCCATCCCGAGATCGAGGCGGTGCAGGTGGTCGGCGTGCCCGACGTCAAATACGGCGAGGAGCTGTGTGCCTGGGTCCAGCTCAAGGCGGGCGCGAAAGCCAGCGACGAAGACATCAAGGCCTTCTGCAAGGGCCAGATCGCGCACTACAAGATCCCGCGCTACATCAAGTTCGTCGACGCCTTCCCGATGACGGTGACCGGCAAGGTGCAGAAGTTCATCATGCGCGCGGAAACGATCGAAGAGCTGGGGCTGACGGAAGAAAAGACGGCGTAGCGGCGCCGCCGCGCTATCCCGCGCAGGATCGATCTTCCGTCATCGCTCGCCGGGCCGGCGCGCGACGCGCCGTAACCCGGCAATGACGGAAAATCGACCGGACGTATTTCGCATCAAAGACTGTCGATTACCTTCTTGAGCATGCCCTGCACCTGGCCGGCGGCCTCGCGCAGCTTGGCATTGTCGATCGCCGCCATCGAGGCGACTGGATCGATCGCGGCCACCTCGGTCTTGCCGGAGCCCGCGTCCTGTACCACCACGTTGCACGGCAGCATGGTGCCGACCTTGTCCTCGATCTGCAGCGCCTCGTGCGCGAGCTTGGGATTGCAGGCGCCCAGGATTTGGTAGTTGCGGAAGTCGGCGCCGATCTTCTCCTTCATGGTCTTCTTGACGTCGATCTCGGTGATGACGCCGAATCCCTCGCGCTTGAGCGCCTCGGTTGTGCGCTTGACGGCCTCGTCGAAGCCGGCCGGCAGGATCTTGCTGAAATAATAAGCCATGGCGTTTTCGTCCTTCTCTTTGCGCCCTGTTTATGCCGCGGCGGCGCGGGCGGCCTTGACCCAAATCAACGGCAAATCATCCGCGCCAGGACCGTCATTGTTTCTTTACCGGAGTGGCGTTTGCTTGACCGGAGACCGCCCATGCCGCCCGTCCTGATCGCCCAGATTTCCGACCTGCACATCACCGCGCCCGGCACGCTCTGCTACGGCCGCGTCGATACCGCGGCCGGCTTGCGCGCGACGATCGACGCGCTCAACCGCTTCGACCCGCGCCCCGCGCTGGTGGCGATCACCGGCGACATCGCCGATTCGGGACTGCCGCAAGAATATGCGCACGCCAAAACGCTGCTCGGCGGCTTGCAAATCCCTTACGCGATTATTCCCGGCAACCACGACCGCCGCGCGCCGTTCGCTTCGGTATTCGGCGGCAACGCCGGCGCCCCGCTCAACCGCGAGCGCAGCATCGGCCCGCTCGATGTTTTATTGATCGACTCCACCGTCCCGGGCGCTTCGCACGGCGAACTCGCGCCGGAAACGCGGGCCTGGCTCGCGCGCGCGCTTTCATCCTCCACGACGCGGCCGGCGCTTCTGTTCCTGCATCATCCGGTGTTCGACTGCGGCATCGGCTATATGGACGCCATCAAGCTGCGCGACACCGATGCGCTGGCAGCCCTCATGCGCGAGCATCCGCGCGCGCAGCTTCTCGCCGCCGGCCATGTCCACCGCGCCGCGATAGCCGTGTTCGCCGGCGTTGCCGCCACCATCTGCCCGGCCGGCCCGCAGGCCTGCGACCTCGACTTTGCGCCCGACGCGCCCGCGGTGTTCATGCAGGAGCCGCCGGCCTTCCACCTGCACGCCTGGTTCGCGGGCGAGCGCTTCGGCCATGTGGTGACGCATCTGGTGCCGGTCGGCGATTTTGCCGGGCCCTACCCGTTCGAGCCCGATGGCCGGTAGCCGCCGGAGGCGTTGGCTTCAAAGTTTTCGTAGAGCCGCGAACCCGCAGTTCTTGTTAGAGAGATCGGCCACCTATCACGCAAGGGTTGCAGCCCTTTAATACGCTGGTGAAACGAAAATGGGCGTAAAATCCCCGAATCCGATCGATCGAACCGTCGGCCAGAACATTCGATTTCAACGGATGGCCAAAGGCCTCTCGCAGGAGGCCGTGGCCGATCGGCTTGGACTTACATTTCAACAAATTCAGAAATACGAAAAAGGGACGAATCGGGTGTCGGCGCGCCGTCTCGTTGAACTGGCATCGCTATTTGGCACCAGTATTACGACGCTTTTTGACGGCGTCGATCTGCCTAAGGCCATAAACAACAGGACCGTAACCGACATTTTGAACGAACCGAGGGCCATCGAGCTGCTGCGAGCGTTTTCCTCCATCGAGTCCGAAGACGTTCGCGGTTCGATCGTCAATTTGGCCCTGGAACTCAGTAGGACATATTTCAGCGCTGCGAATGTGGCGGGCCTCGACGGCCGCTAAACCTGCCAACCGCGTGCTTGGCGTGCGCCCGCCGGCCCGGCGGCGTTCAACGATTTTGAATAACCGCCCAAAAATTCTATGCATTCCGAAAACCGCCGCTCCGCGGTCCATTGCTTCGGGAAATCGGAGTCGTAAACATGGGCGAAAAAGAAGCGGGTTCGGCACTTGGCCATAATTCAATTCGAGCCGAGGTTGTCACCACCTACGAGCAGTTACTGCACGCCTACGCGATCCGGGCGATCTGCTTCATGGAAGAGCACGGCGTCAAGGCAACGCAGACTTACGACGGCAACGATTACCAGGCCACTCACCTGATTCTATACGCGGACGACGAGCCGATCGGCACGGCCCGAATTCGGTGGTTCAAGGACTTCGCAAAATTCGAGCGATCCTCGATCCGCCCAGCCTACCGCAACGTCCATGTCATAAAGCTCTGCGCCGAATTCGCCTTCGATCACGCCGCGCGCAAGGGCTATGACAGGATAATTACGCATGCAAAGCCGAAATACGCCCGGATGTGGCGAACGCTGCTCGGCTTCAGAAACGCGGAAGGCAAAGCACCTGTATATTTCGCGGGCCACGACGAGCCTTATATTGAGCTCGTCAAGTATCTGTCCCCGCCGGAAAACGCGATTTCGATAGATACCGATGCAACGATACTTTTTCGCACCGAAGGCTATTGGGACATGCCTTCGAAGTTCGAATTCGCCGAATTGTGATTTGAGCGATGCATATGGACAGGGCAATGCTCGCCGACGATTTGGTTGTCGACTTTCTTCGTTCGCACCTTCAGCAGGTCGTGACCATTCATTACGCGATGTTCGAGAAGCTGCTGTTCCAAGGTGAGGGGCTGCCGCTGGAACTGGCCGATCTGTTCGAGGACGCAGGCAATGCGTATCTGAACATCTCCGATCAAATCGGCAGACGCTACAGACATTTAGATATTGAAGAGTGATCGGAATCCTTCGTCGTGCGGGCCTCGCGGGTGATCCAAGCGGAATGTTTCTTGAAGCCATGGATTGTTCGGTCCGAAAATTTCCGCGAGCCAATCGAAAGCGGCACGGACGGGACGCGCGTTGAGGCGATCGGTGAGCGCCATCAAATAGATTTGCACCGACACTTTGACGCCGATCTCGAGTGGAATAGCGGCGGGATCCAGAACCGTATAGCTGCCGAGTAATCCGATCCCCAAGCCCGCCTTGGCCAGCGCGGTATAAGCGACGGAATTGTCGCAATAGTGAGCAATTTGCCCGCGCGAGACCGCTTCGGTCCAGGCGTCCCAAAGACCCGTCCTCGCGGCGTAGAATTCGGACTGCAGGAACAAGTGCTTTTCTAAATTCTTTTTTGTCGGAAGCCCATGCTTCTTCACGTACGTCTTGCTCGCGAGGGGAAGCAAATGGAGCACCCCCAGCTTTCTCACGGTGATGTCCGCCGCGTGAACCGGGTGAAACCCGACCATCAAATCGGTCTGATTTTCTCGCAGGCTTATGACGTTGAGCGGGCTTTTGAGGTGCATTTGAATTTTCGGAAATGCATTCGAAAAATTCGAAAGCGCCGGTGCGACGAAAATTATATTAAGGCCGTCGGTAACGCTGACTCTGACGACTCCCTCGGCCTCCTTCGATTCGGCTTTGAGGTCGTTCGTTAGGGAAAAAAGCGCAAGATCGAGCTTCGTCAGCGCATTTGCCAGTTCCTCACCCTTCGGGGTGAGCCGGACGCCTTGCTGCGTCGGCACAAAGAGCTGCGAACCCATCAGATCCTGCAGGCGTTTCACCTGCCGGCTTACGGTGGGCTGGCTGGTGTTCAAAATCTCGGCGGCGCGATTGAACGATTTTGCTTTCGCCACGGCCAGAAATACGCGCAGCTCCCCCCAAAACTGTCCGCTGAGCAGTTTGTCGTTATCGACAGGCGATAAGTTCAGCAGCCGCTGGTCACTTTGAAACGGAAGCATCACGCGTTACCTCATGGCGACAGACGCTGGCGGTCCCGGCCAACCGTTTCGCTATCTCGTTTGCCAATACAACTATACAGCGCTAGCGAGGGCAAGACCCAATCAAAAGCTGCGCCACAGTCGATGCGCCGGCACCCGAAAAACAGAGCGCTTTCGGGAATTTACCCAGTGCGCGGCGCGTTGTCACAACGCCACTTGCACAACGCTTGTATAGCCGGAAACATCAATTAATGCTTGCAGTCTCGTTACGGAGAACCATGGACAGGGCCCTGCGGCATTCCAGAAGCCTTGGCCCTACTTGCTCGCCTCGCGCAGCTTGCGCACGGTCTCTTCCGCCTCTTGCCTGCGCGCGGCGTTGAGCCCCGCGTCGCGCCCGAGATAGAGCGTGGAGGACGGGAAGGCGAAGCCGGCGCCGCTCGCTTCCACGATCTCCATGCAGGCGAGCAGCAGCTCCTCCTGGATCTCCAGGAAGGCCGCATAGCTGCCCGCGAACACGTAGGCGAAGATTTCCACGTCGAGCGAATAGGCCGAGAGCCCGATAAAGCGCGCGCGCGCGCCGTCAGTCTCTACCTTGGGATGGCGCGCCAGCAGGCTGCGCAATTCCTGCAGCACGTAGCGCATCTGATCCGTGCCGGTCTCGTAGCGCAGGTTCAGAATCGGGTGGAACCAGTAGCGGTCGCGCTGCGAATAGTTCTCGATGTGCAGCGTGGCGAACTCACCGTTCGGCACCGTCAGCACCGTGCGATCGAGCGTGCGTACGCGCGTCGAGCGGATGCCGATCTCCTCGATGGTGCCGAGCGTGCTGCCGAAGCGGCAGAAATCGCCGACGCGCACCGGCCGGTCGGCCAGCACGGTGAGGCTACCGATCAGGTTCTCGAACAGCTTCTGCGCGCCAAGCGCGACCGCCAGGCCGCCGACGCCGAGGGCGGCGAGCCCGGCCGTGACGTTGACGCCGAAGGCGCGCAGCAGCGCCGCGATGAATAACACGGCCAGCAGCGCCTTGAAGGCGCGGTTCAAGAAGCTGACGGCGGAATAAGCGGTGAGCTGGCCGCGCCGCGACATGCGGCCGAGCACCACTTCGCCCGCGGCGTCGGCCCAGTTCCACAACAGCCAGGCGAAGGCGAACCAGGCGATGAGTTGCCCGGCGAACACCGCGCGGTAGCGTGCGATCACCGAAATGCCGACCGCCTGCAGCACCAGTTCGAACAGCAGCACCGCGATCAACAGCCGTGCCGGGCCCGCCGATTTCTCGATGAAGCGCGACAGCCGCGTCTCCTCGCCGCCGCGCCGGATCCAGCGCTCCACCGGCCCGCGCTGATGCACCAGCGCCCAGGCGAAGCCGAAGCTGAGCGCCGCAAGCACGAGGATCGCCAGCCAGTGCGAAGCCGGCGCGCCCCACAGCGTCGGCCCCTCGGGCAGCCGGTCGAGCCACGCCGCGGTTCCGTTGCGCAGCCTAAGCGCAACCGCGATGCGCGGGATCTCCCGTAAAGTCGCGCTCGACACGAACCACAGCGTCTTGCCGTCGCGTTTGACGCGCTTGGCGAGCAGCGGGACGGTGTGGCCATCTTCCTTGATCTGGCCGAATTTCTCTTCGTCCTGCGGCAGTCCATCGTCGATGCTGCCCTGCGGACTGTTCGACAGGTCGGCCGGCGTGACCACGCTGCCGGCGCGGTCGAGCACCTGCTGGAAGCGCTTGGCGAGTTCCTGGCCGGACAGGATGTACCATTGGCGCGCGCCCTGCACCGCGTCGATCTCGAAATACTGCACCGCGCGCTCGTAGTCGGCGGCGGCCAGCGCATTCATCAGGCCCGAGACCATGCCCTGCGGCGTCTCGCGCCCGAACGGATCGGCCTCCGGCTTGGCAGGCGCCGGCGCGGACGCCGACGACGCGGCGGGCGCCGCCGACGTGGCGGCGCTTTGCGCAAGGGCTGGCGCAGCCGCCACGCTCACCAGCAAGAGCGCGGAGAAAATAATGCGGGCCGGCGACGGGATGGTCATCGTTCTTTCAGCGCCTCACGGATGAACTTTTGCGGGATCGCCCGCGCGCTAAAACGCAGCGCGGAGTCTGTCACTCAGCCGACGGAGGCGGCAGCAATGTGACGGCGCCAAAGGGGGCCGCGCGCCGCCCGGCCAGCGCCGCTTTATCAGATTCGGCGCGCGCGCCCGGCCCAAAAGACCGGCTTTGCACGGCTTCCGGACCATAGCTCTGTGATTCACGCATACCGCCCGCCGTGAGCCTCACCGCCACCCCGAGCATCGCATGCTCAGGCATGCTTAGCGCCGAAGATTCCGGCTTCTACGACCATAAACCGCCCGCCATGCGCCGCGCGCATGCGCAAGCCCAATAAAACTAGGAATTGTTTCCCGTGAAACATTGCCGGACCCGGCCGCCGCAACGCATTGTCCGGATCGTCCGGGTCATTCCGCCCGGTTTTCCGCCCCTTCCCGCGCTCTTTTTTCCTAAACCATTCGCCCTTATATTGAGCGGTGCCGGGGCAACCCGGCTATGGCGATAAACGGCCGTCGTAATAAACCCATCGGACCCGGGGGCAGTACCCGGCGGCTCCACCAGTGTCGCTCAGATTACGAGGCGCCCATCCCGAAAAGCGGTGGGGCCGGTCCTCCCGAAAGGCAGGACTGCGGGGCGACACTGGCGGGGCCGAAATAGGATCGACGAGGGCGTAAAGGGCGGGCTTTTGCTCGGCATGGTTCCGCCGTTATCGGGCCACTCTCATAGTTGCCAACGACAACTATGCTCCGGTTGCTCTGGCTGCGTAAGCAGTCCGAAAGACCGACTTAAAGCCCTGACGGGTTAGCACCGGCAGGCGGGGTTCGGAGGCACCTGGCAACAGAAGCCTCCACTTTCCGCCCCAAAACCTTGTGACAATGCCGCCTTGCGCCCGCGGAGGGATGGATTTCGCCGCCCAGCGCGTTAGCATCCGGCGGTTCGAAAGCCTAGATTCACGAAAAATGCCCGACCACATCCGCTACGATCTCCTCACCCAGCAGGCGCTGCGCGGCGTGGTGCGCGACGTGCTCGCCGACGCCGCCAAAAAGGGCCTGCCGGGCGACCATCATTTCTACATTTCCTTCGATACCCGCGCCGACGGTGTGCGCATTTCGGACCGGCTGCGCACGCAGTACCCGGAGGAAATGACCATCATCCTGCAGCATCAGTTCTGGGATCTGGCCGTCGCAGACGACGCCTTCGAGGTCGGCCTGTCGTTCGGCGGCATTCCGGAAAAGCTTGGCGTGCCGTTCGAGGCTATCAAGGGGTTTTTCGATCCCTCGGTCCAGTTCGGCCTGCAGTTCGAGGAAGTGAGCGAAGCCGAGGAAGCGCAAGCCGCGCAAGCCCCGCTCAAGCAGGAAAAGCCGGCCGAACGCGAGCCGCGGGCCGCGGCGCCGGCGCAGCCGCAGGCCGTGGCGGCACCCTCGGCCACAAAAGCACCGGCGGCAGCCGCGCCGGAACCCGCGCCCGAGCGGCCGGGCGGCGGCGGCGAAGTCGTCCGTCTCGACCGTTTCCGCAAAAAATAACGCCCCGCTTTTTCGCCTTTTTCGCCGGCGGCGCGTTGCAGCCTAAAGGCGGTCCGCCATGGCCAAAACGCAAAAGCTCAAAACCCGCGTCGCGAAGACCCGCGCTCCAAAGACCCGCGTCGAGAGCGATGCCTTCGGCCCGCTCGATATCCCGGCCGATAAATTGTGGGGGGCGCAGACCGAGCGCTCCTTGCACAATTTCCGTATCGGCTGGGAGCGCATGCCGATCGAAATCGTGCGCGCGCTCGGCCTGATCAAGCGTGCTGCGGCGGAAGTGAACCGCGACTTGGGCTCGCTCGACCGCCGGCGCGCCAAAGCGATCGTCGATGCCGCGCAGGACATCGCCGACGGCAAGCTCGACGAACACTTTCCGCTGCTGGTCTGGCAGACCGGCTCAGGCACCCAATCCAACATGAACGTCAACGAGGTGATCGCCAACATCGCCAATCTCGCGCTCGGCGGCGAATTGGGCTCGAAAAAGCCGGTGCATCCCAACGACCACGTCAACATGAGCCAGTCGTCCAACGATTCCATGCCGACCGCCATGCACATCGCGGCGGCGATTGCGTTGCGCGATCGGCTCATGCCCGCGCTCAAGGGCCTGCAAACGGCGCTCGACAAGAAGGCAAAGGAGTTTGCCAAGATCATCAAGATCGGCCGCACGCATACGATGGACGCCACGCCCATCACGCTCGGCCAGGAATTCTCCGGTTACGCCGCCCAGGTGAAATCCTCGATCGCGCGGCTCAATTCGGCGCAGACCGAGCTTTATCCGCTGGCGCAAGGCGGCACCGCGGTCGGCACCGGTTTGAATTCGAAGCCGCAATTCGCCAAAGCCTTCGCCGAGCGCATCGAGCGCCTGACCGAAGTCCCGTTCGTCAGCGCATCGAACAAATTCGAGCACATGGCGGCGCACGACGCCTATGTCTATGTGCACGGCGCCATCAACGCCGCCGCGGTCGCACTGTTCAAGATCGCCAATGATATCCGCTATCTCGGCTCCGGCCCGCGCTCCGGCTTGGGCGAATTGATCCTGCCGTCGAACGAGCTCGGCTCTTCCATCATGCCGGGCAAGACCAACCCGACCCAGGCCGAGGCGCTCACCATGGTGTGCACGCGCGTATTCGGCAACCAGACCACCGTCACGGTCGCCGGCAGCCAGGGCCAGTTCGAGCTCAACGTGTTCAAGCCGGTGCTGGCCTATTGCATGATGCAGTCGATCGCGCTGCTCGCCGACGCCGCGCGCTCGTTCACCGACAATTGCGTCACCGGCATCAAGGCCAACGAGGCGCGCATCGACGACCTGATGGAGAAGTCGCTGATGCTGGTAACGGCGCTGTCGCCGCATATCGGTTACGACAAGGCCGCGCAGATCGCCAAGGCCGCGCATTCAAACGGCACCACGCTGCGCGAGGAGGCGGTGCGGCTTGGGCTCGTGAGCGAGAAGGATTTCGACCGCTGGGTGCGGCCCGAGAAAATGGTGCGGCCGCATTAACGTCTCGTCGACTTATGCCGCGAAGCTATTTATCGACTCAAATTTTCGTGACCCCGTTTTTCAACTTCGTACGCTGCCCCGCATCCTGAGCCGCGGCTCACAAAGATCAGCGTCGCTATGGCTTGGAAGAATAGATCGGTAGACGAAAGCAAACGGTTTGGTGCCGTCTCCGCTGCAAAACTAATTCGATGTCGTTTAGCTATGACTCGGCTCTGCATTATTTTGTAATCGTTGCGATCGACTGCAGTATATTGCCACTGTCGGACATCGCCGTCACATTGGACAATAGAAATTTCCGCCGAGTCGCGACATTATTACGGCGCAATTTCCTGACGTTTGAGGTGTTAGCAATATCGGAACACCGTCGAGGATCTTGAATGGCTGAACCGGTCAATCTACGCACCGCGCGCAAGCGCGCTCAGCGCCGGCAGGACGAGCGCACTGCCGAAGTCAATCGGCTGGCGCACGGCCAACCCAAGCATCTGCGCAAACTCGAATCCGCACGCGGCGCGAAAGCCGTTCGCGATCTCGATCGGCACAAAATAGAAGAACAAGGAGGCAGCCGATGAACTCGCCGGTTGTCAAACGTTCGATCGTGATCGCTGGTCACAAGACCAGCGTCAGCCTCGAAGACGCGTTCTGGCAGGGGTTGAAGGAAATCGCGGCCGGCCGCCAGTTGACGCTGTCCGAACTTGTCGCCAGCATCGATACCGGGCGCCACCAAGGCAATCTTTCGTCGGCGATCCGCCTTTTCGTTCTCGATCACTACCGGGCATTGGCCGGCGGCCGCCGCTCATCGCGCGAGAAAGCGGGGCGTCCGACCCAGTCGTTAGCGCGGATGGACTGCTGAGGCTTCCGGCTTGACCGCTCCAGTCGGCGCCGGCGCCGGTTTGATATCGACCGGCGGCGGCAAGGCGGGCGCGCTCTGGATACGTTGCGGGCGGACCGGTTTGGCTTTCGGCTTCGGCTTCGGAGTCAAGTTCAGCGGCGCAGCGGTGGCGGCTTCGTTCTTCGCAGGCGACGAGGTCGCGCTCGGCGCTTGCCGTTGTGAGGCGTTCGGCGACGCGGCGCCGTTCGCCGCCGGTTGCGCCGCCCGCGCGCGCTCTTGCGCCCGTTGCCGCGCCAGCGCCCGCTCCTCCTCCAATTTCTTCTGCCGCTCGCGCTCGGTGCGCGCCTGCTCCTCTTCCATCTTCTTCTCGCGCGCGCGTTCGAGCGCGCGCTCGCGCTCGAGCTCGCGCACCTTGCGCGCCTGAATCTCGATCGCCCGCAGCGTCAGCCAGCCGGTGAGCGCCGAGACGTCGATCGAGCGCGCGGGCGCTGCCACCGGCCCTTGCAGCGCCATGAAAATATCGGGCCGCGTGCCGCTCGCCTCGTCCGTACCCGAAAGCACCAGCCGCGCATCGAGCGCACCGCCGGTCAAATCGAGATTGCCGGACAGCGACAGCTTGGCGGCGTCGCTGTCGGCGTCGAACTTGGCGAGCCGCACCTGGCCGGCGCTGACCTCGAGCGTTCCCTGCGCGCGCGTCACGGCCAAGCTGCCGCTCTCCAGCGCCTTGCTCACCACATCGGTGACGCGGTCGGCGTCGATCCTGAGGCCCTGGTCGACGGCGTGGGTGACGGCGTCGAAGGCGCGCGGATCGAGGCCGGCAAAGGCGGCATCCGTGAGGGTGAATTTGCCCTTGCCGTGGAACGAGCCGATCAGCGCCACCGGGCTCAGGCCCGAGCCCTCGCCCTGGCCGGACAGAGCGAGCGTGCCGGTGAGCGGCGGCCGGGCACCGGACGGCAGCAGCGTGCCGATATCGGCGTCGCGGAGCGAGAGCTCGGTCGTCGCGGTCAAGCCGTCGGCCGCGGCCTTGAAGGCCAGCCGGCCAGCGAGCCGGCCGCCGGCAAGATCGGCGGAGACATTATCGAGCGCGACCGCGTCCTTGCCGAAATCAACCGTCGCGTTGAACTCGCGCGCGGTAAGCTGTGGCAACAGCTCGACGCGCCGCGCCTTGAGCGCGACACTGCCCGAATAGTCGCCGAATACGCCGCCGCCGAAGGGCACGTCCGACCAATGCCAGCCGGCCTGCTTGTTTTGCGCTGCGGCCGGCATGCCGATCGCCGCCGCGATCAGCGCGGCGGCATCGACATTGTCGGTGTCGAGCGATCCGCGCAGACGGTGCGTCGCCGTCAGCGTCATCCCGATCTTGCCGCGCAACGCGGCGCCCGCCACGCTGGCGTCGATGTCGTCGAGCGCCAGGTTCTGGCCCTTGAGCGTGACGCGGCTGGCAAAGCTGACCGGCAGCGTGGCACGCTCGCCCGCCGGGCGCAGCGGCGAGAGATCGGCGCGCGCGACGGCAGCGTCGAGATCGACGGCCGGGCTGTCGGCGAACGGACTGACAGTGCCGCGAGCGCTCGCCTCAAAGCCGCCGGCGCTCAGCCTGCCGTCAAGCTTCAGATCGCCGTGCAGCGGCCCATTGGCGGCAAAGCGCAGCGTGCCCGGACCGTCGCCGGTCGCGACGACGCGGTCGAGCCCCAGCATTGCCATGAGCCGCCGGCCATCGACGGCGTTGAGCTTGCCGTTGAGCCGTAGCTCGCCGCTCTTGAAGCCGGGCAGATCGGCATCGGTCTCGCCGTCGAGCGCGACGTCGACCTTGCCGAGACTGCCGGAGACCGAAAGCTTGGCGAGTGCGGCGGGCGCGGCGCCATGCAGCGTCAACTCGGCGTGCAGCTCGGCCGGCGCCATGGCCGGCGCGCCGCGCGCGAGCGCGGACGCCGTGCGCGGCGCAAAGCGCGCAAGCAGCGCGATGACCGGCTCGACCTTCGGCGCCTTGAGATCGACCGCGACCGTGCCCTGCGGCGCCGGCGCGGTGACAATCCGGCCGCTCGCGGAAAAGGCGGCGCCGCCGAGATCGGCCACCGATAGTCTGTCGATGCGCAGGCCGTCGGCGTCGACCTTCAGCCGAGCGCTCAGGTCGCGCGCGGCAAAGCCCGCGACGGTGGCGCGGCCGACGTCGGCGGCGATGGTCATGTCGTGCGGACGCTCGATATGAGAGCCCGCGAGAAGCGCCTTGCCAAAGCCGAGCACCGCGTCGATGTCGAGATCGGGCGCATGCAGCGTAGCGTCGAACCGGGTCGGTTTGCCGCCGCTGGCGAAGAAGTAGGCGAAGCGTCCGGTCACCGGCTTGCGGTCGATCTCGGCCGCCAGGCGATCGACGGCGATCTTGTCGGTGGCGAAGGTGAGGTCGCCACGCAAGCTCAGCGGTTGCAAGGCGCCTTTGCCGGCGTCGGCACGGCCCTCGAGCCAGGCGGTGAGCAGCTTCGGATTGTTGGTCTTGAGATTCGCCGGCCCGGTGAAAGCAGCGCGGTCGGCGGTGACCGCCAGATGCCCACTCAGCCGCACCTGGGTGAAGCCGGGGGCGCGGAATTCGAAGCGGTCGAGATTCCACCCATGCGCGCCGGTCGAGATGTCGCCGCGCACGTTCTGCACTTGATTGCCGCCGAGCGTGACCTGGTCGATGCCGATGCCGATCTGGATCGGGATCGAGGGGCGGAAGGCGCCGCCGGCAAGCTCGGCGATCCGGCGCAGCGCCGCGGCCGGCGGCGGCCGCGTGCCGTCGGTCTCGGCCAGCGTCGAGTCGAGATCGATCTGGCGGGCCGACAGCACGCCATTGAAGCGCGGGCGCTTGCCGAATTTGAAATCGGCGTCGCCGGTGAGCTTGAAGCCCTTGTCCTCGGAACCGTATTGGAACTCCAGGTCCTGCATCAGCGCCGAGGCGGCCGTCACCTTGATCTTGCCGCCGATGCGCCAGGGCTGGCTCAACTCGTTCTTGCTGCCGGCGGCGATGCCGACCGGACGCGTGAGTTCGAACTTGCCGTCGAAGCGCGGCGCGCCGGCGTCAAGCGTCAGATCGCCGTCGGCTTTGACACTGAGCGGATGATTGACCGGATCGACATTGAGATGGAGCGCGAGCTTGCCGGCGCGGTATCGGCTGCTCGTCAGGCGGAACGGGTAAAGTTCGCCGCCGACCGTGGCGGCGCCCTCGCCCTGCAACGGCCCGAGCAGCGAGCGCGCATCGCCGTTGAACCAGAGCTTGTCGAGCGTGACTTTGGTGCCGCCGGCAGCGTCGGTCAGCGTCAGCTTGCCGTCCTGGATGTTCAGCCGGTCGATGCTGAGCGCGTCGGGATCGAAGCCGACCGCCAGCGTCGGCGCCTGCACGTGACCCTTGGTGTCGAGCCCGACGCTCGCCTGCGGCCCCACCAGACTCACCTGCGAGGCCCGCCATTCGCCGCGCATCAGCGGCCCGAGCGCGAATTCGATGGCGAGCGAGCGGGCGCGGATCTTATCGGCGCCGCCGATCGCAAGGTCGTGCATGGTGAGCCGCGGCGTCGGCAGCAGGCGCGCGTCGATAGCGCCCTTAACCTCGACCGGCACGCCGACCAGGTGGGTCGCTTCCTTCTCGAACAGCGCGCGATAGCCGCCCCAATCGATCATGAGCGGACCGACCAGCGCCGCCACCAGCGCCAAGATGATCGCGATCGCAATGCCGAGCAGGGTGGTTTGCAACGACGGCTCCGGCGCGGTGTTTGCGCTTAAAGGAGGACGCCCCCGGCGCACGCGCTCAATGCTGTAAACTTAGGCGATTTTCGCCGGTCTTGTCGGCAAATATATGTCGCCCGGCTATCGCGGCCAGAGACAGAACAGCGCGTCCGGCTTCCGGCCGGCGCGGTCAATCGAGCGCGACGATCTTGCCCGGATTCATGATGTTTTGCGGGTCGAGCGCGCGCTTGATCGCCGCCATGGCGGCCATGGCCGGCGCCCCGTGCTCTTCCAGCAGGTACTGCATCTTGCCCTGTCCCACCCCGTGCTCGCCGGTGCAGGTTCCATCCATGGCCAAGGCCCGCTCCACCAGCCGTTGCGCCAGGGCCTTGGCGCGCTTGACCTCGTCGGCGTCATCCATGTCGACCAGCAGCGTCAGATGGAAATTGCCGTCGCCGACATGGCCGACGATCGGCGCCAGCAGGCGGCTTTCCGCGATATCGGCTTGCGTCGCGGTGACGCATTCGGCCAGCCGCGAGATCGGCACGCAGACGTCGGTCGCCACCATCTGCGCGCCCGGCCGCAACGCCGCGTTGGAAAACGCGGCATGATGGCGCGCCTCCCACAATTTGGTGCGCTCCTCCGGCCGCGTCGCCCAGGTGAAAGGACCGCCGCCGAACTCGGTCGCGATTTCGCCGAAACGCTCGGACTGCTCGGCGACCGAGGCCTCGGTGCCATGGAACTCAAGCAGCAGCATCGGCGTCTCCGGCAGGCCGAGCTTGGAATGCATGTTGACCGCCTTCACCTGCAGCGCGTCGAGCAATTCGATGCGCGCCACGGGGATGCCTGACTGGATGGTGTGGATGGTGGCGTTGCAGCAAGCCTCGACCGAGGGGAACGGGCAGACGCCGCCGGAGATCGCCTCGGGGATGCCGGAGAGCTTGAGCGTCAGCTTGGTGATGACGCCGAGCGTGCCCTCCGAGCCGACCATCAGCCGCGTCAAGTCGTAGCCGGCCGAGGTCTTCTTGGCGCGGCGCGCGGTCTGCATTACCTCGCCGGCGGGCGTCACGACTTCGAGCGCGATCACGTTGTCCTTCATGGTGCCGTAGCGCACCGCATTGGTGCCGGAAGCGCGCGTGGCGGCCATGCCGCCGAGCGTGGCGTCGGCGCCGGGATCGATCGGGAAGAACACGCCGCTGTCGCGCAGATATTCGTTGAGCGCCTTGCGGGTGATACCGGGCTCGATCACGCAGTCGAGATCCTCGGCATGCACGGCCAGCACCTTGTTCATGTCGCGGAAATCGAGCGAAACGCCGCCCTCCGGCGCGTTGACGTGGCCCTCAAGCGAAGTGCCGACGCCGAACGGGACGATCGGCAGCCCGTGTTTCGCGCAGATGCGCACGATGCGCTGCACATCCTCGGTCGACTGCGGGTAGATCACCGCGTCGGGCGGCTGGTTGGGCACCCAGGTGAGCGTGTTGGCGTGCTGCTCGCGCACGGCGAGCGAGGTGACCATGCGGTTGCCGAACGAGGCTGCGAGCTCGGCCAGCGCCTTTTCGGTGGCGGCGGGGTTGCGGCGGCGTCCTGCGGCGGCTTCGGCCAGGGCCATTACGGCGTTTCCTCGTTCGGCTTGTTTTGACGCCGAGGCTAGCAGATGCCGTACCCCGGAACGAGCGCCCGCATAGGCCTTGTGGTGAGCCTTGTCTAGCCGCGCCCGGCGGCCCACGTCGTCAGGCGGGCGAGCCAACCGCCCGCATCGGCCTCGCGCACCAGGCGGAAGCCGAGATTGCTCGGCGGGGTGCCGACGGCGCAGCCGCCGCCGCGCGGATCGCGGATGAAGTCGCTCTCATAGGTGCGGTGCGGCCCCTCGACCACGCGCACGCCGCAATTGCGCGACCAGACGGCGCCCGGCGCGCCGCTGTGATCCAGCTTGGCGCGCGTGAAGCAGTCCGACGTCCATTCCCAGACATTGCCGGCGACGTCGAGCAGGCCGCGTTCGTTGGCGCCGAAAGAGCCTACCTGCCGGGGCTCCTTGTCCTTCGGATCGGCATTGGCCTCGCGCTCGTAGCGCTTGAGCCACCATTGCGCCGGATCGTCGCTGTCGAGCACGATCGGCGATTCGTCGGGCGCCCGGCTGCCGGCCGCATAGGTCCATTCCTTGTCGGTCGGCAGCCGGTAGCGCCTTCCGAGCTTGCGCGACAGCCACGACGCGTAAGCCTCGGCATCCCGCCAGCTCGTCATGACGGCCGGCATGTTGCCCTGCTCGGGCATGCCGTCGCCGGCAACGCAAGCCTTGTCCGCCACGCAGCGGCGATATTCCGCGACCGTCACTTCGTGCGTCATGATGGCAAGGGGCCGGCGCAGAGTGACGGTGACGCGCGGCGCGTTGGCCGGCTTGCCGTCACGCTCGAACTCGCCCGGCGCCCAGTACTGCATGGCGCCGGGCGCGATCTCCACCATTGCCGGTGCTTCGATCGCGCCGCCGCCGTGGCCGTTCGCCCAAAACGAGGCTGCCACCGGCCCCGCGGCGAAAGCCGCAACGACGATGGCAGTCTTGATGTTGAGCGCCAGCAACATGGCGGGCTCCGCTGGCATCAGCCGTTTTGTGCGGCCTTGGCGACGATCGGGCCGGGCTTCTTGACCTGCGTCATCAGGTCGTTGTTCCACTGGCCTTCCACCTTGAAGTGGGCGGTGGCGCCGAGCAGCACGGCCTCGATCAGATTGTGGTTCAAGTAGGCGTAGACGCCCGGCTGCCGGAAAGTGTAGAGCGCCGCCGCCGCGGACCCGCCGCGCACAAACCATGTCTCCAGGTCGGTCTCCGGCGGGTTGGCGAACTTTCCGCTCTCCCACACATAGTCGCCGTGGCCGCCGATCAGGTGAGGCCGCGTGTCGCGATTGGCCTGCGAGTGCACGATCAACACGGTCTCGCCGACCTTGGCCGTCATGGCGTTCTTGCCGGTGAGCGCGCCGACCTTGCCGTTGAACACCACGTGCGAGGGAATGAGCCCGCGCATGAGCTTCTCCTGGTCGGCATAGGCCTCGCCGGCATTGTCGTACTTCTTGAATTTACCCTTTTCGTCGCGCGGGATGTAGAAGTCGCTCTCGCCGACGTAATAGACGCGGTCGTAGCGCAGCGCCTTGCCATGGGCGTCCTTCAACCCGTCGCGCGGCAGCACCATCAGCGCTCCGTTCATGCCGTTGACGACATGCCACGGGATCATCGGACCGCCGGGCGCGCAGTGATAGATGAATACGCCGGGGCGCGTGGCCTTGAAGCGCAGCGTGACCTGCTCGCCGGGGCCGACATGGGTGAGCGCGCCGCCGCCCAGCGCGCCGGTGGAGGCGTGCAAGTCGATATTGTGCTCGAACATGTTGGTCGGCGGGTTGACCAGCGTCAGCTCGACGTAGTCGCCTTCGTGCACGACCATCAGCGGGCCCGGGACCGAGCCGTTGTAGGTCATGGCGTTGAGCGTCGTGCCGTCATCGTCGACGACAATCTTCTTCTCGTGCACGGTGAGCGTGAATTCGTTGATCACCGGGCCGGTCTTGGCGACCTGATCGTGCGGATGCACGAAGGGCGGCGCGACCAGATCGATCTTCTTGCGCGGCAATGCGCCGGCGTTCGAATTGTCGGAGGTGACGGCGGCCTCGGCCACGCTCGGAGCGCTGGCGGCCGCAGCTACGGCGGCCAAACCGGCGGCGCCGATCATCGCTGTGCGTCGGGAGATAATCATGGCAGTCCCCATGCATTTGCTGAATTGTTTCGACGCGCGGGACCATGCGCGCAGGCGACCGCCGCTTCTTTGTGCTGGGTCAAACTCGGCGGGGATGGGACATCCGTAATTGTACGGCTAAGTAGAACTACGGAGGCGGGATTCAGCCTTCGGCAAGCGTTAACAACTTCCGCGCGTCGCGGATGACGATGCGCTGCCGGCCGCCCTCGACCAGACCTTGGCTCTCCCAGGCGCTCAAGATGCGGCTGACGGTATGCAGCGTCGTGCCGGTCATCTCGGCGATGTCCTGGCGGCTGATCGGAAAGTCGATCTCGACGCCCGCCTCGACTGCCCGCCCCGCCTGTTTAGCCAGGCGCAGCAGCGCATGCGCCACCCGGCTTTCGACCTGCTCGGTCGACATTTCCACCACGCGCGTGTGCGTGTCCTGCAGACGGGTGCCGACCGTCTGCAGGGCATTGGTCGCCAGGGTCGGATACTTGTCGACCAGGCGCGGCCAGACCGACGCCGGCCAGACCAGCACGACACTGTCGTCCACCGCGGTCGCCATCGCCGGATAGCGCGGCAGCCCGATCGCCATGGCGACACCGAACACCTCGCCCGGCGACACGTAGCGCACCACCACCTGCTGGCCGTCCGGCGTGGTCTTGCTCGCGCGCACGTGGCCGTGCATGAGCACGAAAAAGCTGTCGGCCTCGTCGCCCTCCGCGAACACGACGCTGTTCTTGGCATGATGAACGCTGCGCGCCTCATGCAGAATGTCGTCAAGCGCCTCCGGCGGGAGGCCGACGAACAACGCCAGTTCCGCGACGAGTGAACGATCGACCGTGGCCATGCGGGGCGTCTCCGGTTCGCGCGAGTCGGGACCCTTCTAGACGCTGGCGTCCGGCCGGACAATTGCACCAAATGGCGGGACCGGCGCGCCGGTGGACGAGCAAAACCCGCTGTCGTAGGTTCCCGGCGCTCGACCCGCTCAAGCCTCCGGAGTGCGCCATGGCCGGCCCCGCGATCGCCATCACCGAAAATATTTTTCCGACGCTCGACCCCGCCAAGCAGGCGCTGGCGAAGCTCGATCCCACCTTCCGCATGGCGAAAAGCACCAGCGCGGAAGACATCCTCGCCGTCGCCCGCGACGCCGACGCCATTCTGGTGACCTACGCCAAGCTGCCCGGCGATCTGATCCGCCAGCTCACGCGCTGCAAGGCGATCGGCCGCTTCGGGCTGGGCGTCGACAATATCGATCTGCCGGCCTGCAAGGAGAAGGGCATCAAGGTCAATTACGTGCCGGACTATTGCATCCGCGAAGTCTCCGACCACGCCGTCGCCATGCTGCTGGCGCTGATCCGCAAGATCCCCTACTCCGACAAACTGGTGCAGGCCGGCCGCTGGGAAATGCCGGCGGTAGTGCCCATCCGCCGCATCGAAGGCACGGTGCTCGGCCTGCTCGGCTTCGGCAATATTCCGCGGCTGGTGGCGCCAAAAGCAAAAGCCTTCGGCATGAAGGTGATCGCCTACGATCCGTACGCCAAGCCGGACCTGTTCAAGCAGGCGGGCGTCGAACAGGTCGATCTCGACACGCTGCTGTCGACCAGCGACTACATTTCCGTGCACGCGCCGCACACGCCGCAGACGCGCGGCATGGTGAACGCGGAAGCTTTCCGCAAAATGAAAAAGGGCGCGTACATCGTGAACACCGCGCGCGGACCGCTGATCGACGAGGCAGCGCTGATCGCCGCGCTCGACTCAGGTCATCTCGGCGGCGCCGCGCTCGACGTGGTGGCAGTCGAGCCGCTCGCCAAGGAGTCGCCGCTGCTCGGCCGCGACAACGTGATCCTCACGCCGCACACCGCCTTCTATTCGATCGAGGCGCTCGACGAATTGCAGAGCAAATGCGCCGCCGACCTCGCGCGCGTGCTAAGCGGCGACAAGGCGGTTTACGCGATCAGCGCATGACCGCGACACCTCTTCCGCGCGTTCCCGCGCAAGCGGGAATCCAGAATGCAATTGCAAAGCCGGCACGCTATCGCCCTAGGTCCCCGCTTTCGCGGGGACGAGCGGAGTGAGGCAAGCATGACCGAAATCCCCACGCCCTTCGTTTCCTCCGCGATGCGGGTCGAGCCGCAATGGATCGACTATAACGGCCATCTCAACATGGCCTATTACAACGTGCTGTTCGACCGCGCGGTGGACGAGGTGTACGAGCTGCTCGGCATCGGGCACGACTATCTCAAGCAGACGCGACACTCGACTTTCACCGCGGAAGTGCACGTGCGCTACCTGCGCGAAATCCACGAAGGCGATCCGGTGCGGGTGGAATTCCAATTGCTCGATTTCGATGCCAAGCGCATCCACTATTTCGAGACGCTCAAGCACGCCGAGCAAGGCTGGGTCTCGGCCACGTCCGAGAACATGACGCTGCACGTCGACATGACGGCGAAGAAGGTGGCGGCTTTCCCGGACGCGGTGCTGCGCCGGCTGGCTGCGGTGAAGGAAGCGCATGCCCGGCTGCCGCTACCGGACGGCGCCGGCCGCAGCATCGGGATGCCAAGCGCCAAGCCAGCGCCCAAGCCCGCGCGGGCATAGACAAGCCCCGGCCGGCGGCATAGCGTTTGCTCCTAACGACAAGAACGTTGAAAGGGAGGCGCCGATGGCCGAAGAGCTGACTGAAGTCAAAATGTATTCCGACTTCAAGAGCCCCTACGCCTATCTGGCCTTCGACCCAGCTTTCGCGCTCGAAAACAAATACCGAGTCCGGCTGAAGTGGAAGCCGTTCCAGCTGCGCATCAAGGGCAAGGGGCAGCGCAGCGTCTATTCCGAATACAAAGTGAAGTATTCCTACATGGACGCGCGCCGCTGGGCGAATATGCGCGGCGGGCTGATGATCCGCGGCCCCTTGAAGATTTTCGATACCACGCCAGCGCTGATCGGCGGCTTGTTTGCGGAAGCGCACGGCAAGCTGCGCGAGTACGGCAACAAGATTTTCGACGGCTTCTTCAAGCGCGAGCTCGCCGCCGACGAAGCCGATGCCATTGCGCCGGTGATCGCCAGCCTCGGCCTCTCCGAGCAGGGCTATCGCGACTACCTCGCCGGCGCCGGGCCGGCCGACTACGAGCGCGCGCAGGAAGAGGCGAGCACCGACCAGGTGTTCGGCGTGCCGATGTTCTATTTCAACAACGAGCCGTTTTGGGGCTACGACCGCATGGGCCTGCTCGAGCAGCGCCTGAGCGAGGCCGGGCTCGCGCGCGCCCCGCTCAAGCAGGCGATGTGAAGCGATGAGCGCAAACCTGCCGATGCTCAAAGGCTACCGGGTGCTCGACCTCACGCAATATGTCGCGGGGCCGACCTGCACGCGCATCCTGGCCGAGCTGGGCGCCGAGGTGATCAAGGTGGAGATTGCGCCTTATGGCGACCGCGGGCGGCTGTTCGGCGACCGCCCGCTCGACCCGGAACTGAAGAAGACCTCGCAGAGCACCTATAACATCCAGCACAATCATTCGAAGAAGAGCTTCGCGGTCGACTTCAAGCAGGCGCGCGGGCGCGAGCTGATCAAGGCGCTGGTGCCCAAGGTCGACGTGCTGGTGGAGAATTTCGCGCCGGGCGTCATGCAGCGCGCCGGGCTCGATTACGAGACCTTGCGGGCGGTCAACCCGAAGCTGGTGATGTGCTCGATCTCGCTCGCCGGCCAGACCGGGCCGCTCAGTGACATGCCGGGCTACGACTACATGGGCGCGGCCTATGCCGGCATCACTTACGCCATCGGCGAGGCCGACCGCGGGCCGGCGATGGTGCCGGTCGCGGTCGGCGACAGCGCCACCGGCGTCACCGCCGCCATGGCGGTCGGCTTCGCGCTGCTGCACCGCGAGCGCACCGGCGAAGGGCAATATCTCGAATGCTCGCTGCTCGACACGTATTTCAACATGCACGAGGTCAATATCCCGAAAGCCTCGCTGCGCGGGCAGAAGTTCGCGCCCAAGCGCGCCGGCTCGATCCATCCCGACGGCGGGCCGACCGGCCTGTTCCGCTACAAGGACGACCAGTTCATCGCCATCGCGGCCATGCCGCACCAGTGGCCGCCGATCACCAAGGCGATGGGGCGGCCGGAACTGGCCGCGGACACGCGCTTCGCCAATCCGCGGGCGCGGCGCGACAATAAGGACGCGCTGAAGGACGTGATCGAAGCCTGGCTCGGCACGTTCGCCAGCCGCGAGGAAGCGCTCGCCGCGCTGGAGGCCGAGCGCGTGCCGTGCGCGCCGGTGCTGACGCTGCAGGAGGCGATCGCGCACCCTCACCTGCGCGAACGCGGCACGGTGCGGCGCGTGCGCGATCCGGAAATCGGCGAGTTCGACATTCCCGGCCTGGCGGCGAAATTCTCGCGCTGGCCCGGCCCGAACGAGATCAAGGCCGACCGGCTCGGCGAGCACAACGAGGAAGTGCTGCGCGATCTGCTGGCGCTGCCGGAGGAAGAGATCGCGCGGCTTTACGCCGACAAGGTGGTGGTGCGCGACCCGCGGCTCGGCGAGGACCGGCACAGTTGATCTTGAAGCAAGATTGTTCTGGATTCAGTCAGATCGCGCCGCGGGCTCGCTTCACCTCTCCCAGTCGAAGTCGGATATATCCGACTTCGACCATGTTAAGTGCCGAACTCGGGTAAACCCGAGTTCGGTTGGGAGAGGTCGGATCGCCATAAGCGTGTTTACGCGCGTCTTCGACGCGCTATAGCGACCCGGGTGAGGGGTTACAATCTATCGAGAGTCACGCCCCCCTCACCCCAACCCTCTCCCCAACGGGGAGAGGGAGCGCGTTGTGCCTATTGACTCGCTTCGGTACACAACCGCTGCACTTACTTCAGCTTGCAGTTCTTGGCGTAGGAATCGCCGTAGTCGGACAGCACCTTCTCGACGATCTGCGTCTCGAACAAGCCGTCCGAGCGCTTGGCCACCTTGGTCAGGTAGAAGTTCTGGATCGGGTAGCCGTTGACGTTGAACTTGAAGGCGCCGCGCAGCGACTTGAAATCCGCCTTCTTGAGCGCCGCGCTCACCGCCTTGACGTCCGATACATTGCCCTTGACCGCCTCGACCGCGCTGTCGATCAGCATGGCGGCATCGTAGGCCTGCATGGCGTAGGACGCCGGCACCGCCTTGTAGGCCGCCAGATATTCCGCGACGAACTTCTTGTTCTGCGGATTGTCGGTGTTGGGCGCCCAGGTGAGCGCGCCGAAGATGCCTTCGGCGGCGTCCTTGAGCGCGGGCAGCGTCGCTTCGTCGGCGGTGAAGGCCGAGATGATCGGCACCTTGCCCTTGAGGCCGGCCTGGTTGAACTGCTTGATCAGGCTGATGCCGAGGCCGCCCGGCATGAAGGTGAACAAGGCGTCCGGCTTGGCCGCCGCCAGCTTGGAAAGCTGCGCCTGGAAGTCGAGGCTCTTGAGCGGCACCAGCGCCTCTTCGACGATCTTGCCCTTGTAGGTGCGCTTGAAGCCGGCGATGGCGTCGCGGCCGGCCTGATAGTTCGGCACCATGGCGAAGACGCGCTTGTAGCCCTTGTCGTTGGCGACTTTGCCGAGCGTCTCGAAGATCTGGTCGTTCTGATAGGACGTGACGAAGAATTTCGGATCGCAGGCCGCGCCCGCGAACGAGGAAGCGCCGGCATTGGTGCTGATCAGGATCTTGCCGGCGTCCATCACCGGCTTATGGATCGCGTTCAGCACGTTGGAGAAGATCGGGCCGACGACGAAGTCGACATGGTCGCTTTCGAGCAGTTCCTTGACCTTCTGCACGGCGACGCCCGGATTGAGCGTGTCGTCGACGGCGAAAAGCTCGACCTCCTTGCCGGCCATCTTGCCGCCGAGGTCCTTCAGCGCCAGTTCAAAGGCCTTCTTCGACTGCTGGCCGAGCACGGAAGCCGGTCCCGACAGCGTATAGATGAGGCCGATCCGGATCTTGTCCTGCGCGGCGGCGGCGTTGACCGCAATAAGCAGCGCCGCGGCGGCGATCAGCCCCCGAGTAAGCGACAGCATGAAGCCCTCCCCTTTTTGAAATGACAGCCTTCCAGGCCGGTATTGGCCGGACTAATGGCCGCCAAGTCAACCGGTTAAGCGACTTACCATAGGCGAAGACGCCGGTTGCCGCCGCCCGCACCAGGTTCCATTATGGCGGCAACGAGCATTACGGTGCGTGGGCGTTAACGATGAAAGCTATCATTATCGGCGGGGGGATCGGCGGCCTGACCATGGCGCTGATGCTGCACAAGCGCGGTCTCGACTGCGAAATATTCGAGCAGTCCGACACCATCCGCGAGCTCGGGGTCGGCATCAACACGCTGCCGCACGCGATCAAGGAATTGGCCGAGCTCGGCCTGCTCGCGCGGCTCGATCAGGTCGGCATCCGCACGCACGAATTGTTCTACATGAACCGCAACGGCCAGGAGATCTGGCGCGAGCCGCGCGGCACCGACGCCGGCTTCGAATATCCGCAGTTCTCGATCCATCGCGGCCGTTTGCAGCAGGTGATCTATCAAGCCGTGCGCTCGCGCCTGGGTGAATCGCGCATCCACACCGGCCACCGGCTCGGCTCCTACACGCAGGACGAGGCCGGCATCGCCGCCTATTTCTTCGGCCGCGACGGCGCGCACCGCGCCACTGCGCGCGGCGACATCTTGATCGGCGCCGACGGTATCCACTCCCATGTGCGCGAGACGCTTTTTCCGAACGAAGGGCCGGCGCGCTGGAACGGCTCGATCCTGTGGCGCGGCGCGATGGAATGGCCGCAATTCCTCACCGGCCGTTCGATGGTGATCGCCGGCGGCATGGCGGGCAAGCTCGTGGTTTATCCGATCGGCGAAGGCGCGCGCGCCGACAAGCCGCTCACCAACTGGGCGGTGCTGGTGAAAGTGAGCGAAGGCGGCGCGCCGCCCGACAAGGCCGACTGGTCGCGGCCCGGCAAGTTCGAAGACCTGATGCCGCACGTGCAGCGCTTCAGCATTCCGTTCGTCGACGCCAAGGCGCTGATCGAGGCGACGCCGGAGTTCTGGGAGTTTCCGATGTGCGACCGCGATCCGCTGCCGCGCTGGTCGCACGGGCGCGTCACGCTGCTGGGCGACGCCGCGCATCCGATGTATCCGGTCGGCTCCAACGGCGCCTCGCAGGCGATCCTCGACGCGCGTTGCCTCGCCGACCGGCTGCGCGAGGCCGACCACGTCCGCCAGGCGCTGTGGGAATACGAGCGCGAACGGCTGCCGATGACGGCGCAGATCGTCTATTCCAACCGCTCGGGCGGACCGGAAGGCGTGATCGACGCGGTCGAGCAGCGCGCGCCCGACGGCTTCGATCAGATCGACAACGTGCTGTCCTACGAGGAGCGCAAGGCGATCGTGCGCGGCTATGCTTCCAAGGCGGGCTTCGCCAAGGAGCAGGTCAACAAGCCGGGCAAGGTAGCGTAACACCCGCCACCATTCGTCCCGGCGCAGGCGGGTACCCAGTACCGCAGACGCAGACTGTTGTGACCCTGGATTCCGCTTACGCGGGAATGAACGGAATTTGGTTCACGCCCCCGGAGGCGGCGGCAGGAAGTTGACTTCGTGGCGCGCCGACAACGCCATGACCTCGGGCGGGTTCTGCTCCTTCATCGAGTGGATCGCCCAGAACAGATCGTACAGCTTGCGCGTGGGCGTCACCCAGAACAGACACTTGATCGGCTGGTCCGACTTGTTGAACAGGCCGTGCGGCATGTTCATCGGCATGCGGATCAAGTCGCCGGCGGTGGCGACGAAATCCTTGCCGTCGAGCATCGCGTCCATCCGGCCTTCCAGCATATAGATGAACTCGTCCTGCGTCGGATGGATGTGGGGCGGCACGAAGGTGGTGGGCGGAAACGTCGCGTGCCAGGCGAAGGTCTGTTCGCTGAGCTGCTTGGGCACGTAGGTCTGGCCGAGAATATTCCAGACGATGCCGTCGATGCCGGTCGTGGCCTTGGTGATGCCCGCTGTCGTTGCCTGCGTTGCCTGCTGCATGTGCTTTGATCCCTGCTGCCCCATTGGGCCGCGAGCTTAGAAAATACGCCGCTCAAGTTCCAGCCGCCCGCGCCCGCCGCATCGCCGTTAAGTTAATAGCCGCGCGGGCGAATTCGCCGCTAAAAGAGCGGGGAATCCGCAGCTCTGCGGCGCCCGGCCCCCTCGAATTCGGCGCCTTTGAGTGCCATGTTCGGCTTCGGAAAGAATCGCGAAGAAATGGCCGAACCCAATGGCCGAAGCTAAGCGTCACGAGCCCGCTCCTGTCAGCCAGCCCGCACCCGCGGGGATTGCCGCGCGCGCGCTGGCGGCCCGAAACCTGCCCTTCGGTCATGAACTCAACCCCGAGCAGCGCGCGGCGGTGGAGACGCTGGACGGGCCGGTGCTGGTGCTGGCCGGCGCCGGAACCGGCAAGACGCGGGTGCTGACCGCGCGCATCGCCCACATTCTCATGCAGGGGCGGGCGCGGCCGGGCGAAATCCTCGCCGTCACCTTCACCAACAAGGCCGCGCGCGAGATGAAGGACCGGGTCGGCCTGATGGTCGGCCAGGTGGTCGAGGGCATGCCGTGGATCGGCACGTTCCACTCCATCGGCGTGAAGATCCTGCGCCGCCACGCCGAGGCGGTCGGGCTGAAGTCGAACTTCACCATCCTCGACGTCGACGACCAGATCCGGCTGATCAAGCAGCTCCTGGAAGCCGAGAAGCTCGACGACAAGCGCTGGCCGGCGCGCGTGTTCGCCGCCATCCTCGACGGCTGGAAGAACCGCGGCCTCACGCCCGAGCAGGTGCCGGCCGGCGAGGCCGCCGGCTTCGCCAACGGCAAGGGCAAGAAGCTCTACCTCGCCTATCAGGAACGGCTGAAGACGCTGAACGCCGCCGACTTCGGCGACCTGCTGCTGGAATGCATCCGCCTGTTCCGGCAGCACCCGGACGTGCTGCGGCAGTACCAGAGCCGCTTCAAGTACATTCTGGTGGACGAATATCAGGACACCAACGTGGCGCAGTATTTGTGGCTCAGGTTGTTGTCGCAGGCGGCGCCCTCGGCGGCGCCACGCGGCACGGTACCCTCTCCCACGTCGAAGTCGGATATATCCGACTTCGACCAATCTAATATGCCGAACTCGGGTAAACCCGAGTTCGGTGTGGGAGAGGGTGGCGAGCGAAGCGAGCCGGGTGAGGGGGAAACTGATTATCGAGAGTCACTTGCCCCCTCACCCCAACCCTCTCCCCCCAGGGGAGAGGGAGTCCCGCCGAGTCTGCCGGACACTCGTACCCAATCCCCAACGCAGCCGAAAAACATCTGCTGCGTCGGCGATGACGATCAGTCGATTTATGGCTGGCGCGGGGCGGAGGTCGATAACATTCTGCGGTTCGAGCATGACTTTCCGGGCGCGAAGGTTATTCGGCTGGAGCGGAATTACCGGAGCACCGGGCATATTCTCGCCGCCGCCTCCCACCTCATCGCGCACAACGAAGGCCGCCTCGGCAAGACGCTGCGCACCGAGGACGTGCCGGGCGAAAAGGTCACCGTCACCTCCTGCTGGGACTCGGAGGAAGAAGCGCGCGCGATCGGCGAGCAGATCGAAGAGATGCAGCGCGCCGCGCGCGAAAAGGGCGAGGACCATCCGCTCGACGAGATCGCGCTGCTGGTGCGCGCCTCGTTCCAGATGCGCGAATTCGAGGAGCGCTTCATCCAGCTCGGCCTGCCCTACCGCGTGATCGGCGGGCCGCGCTTCTACGAGCGCATGGAAATCCGCGACGCGCTCGCCTACCTGCGCGTGATCGCGCAGCCGGCCGACGACCTCGCCTTCGAGC
Organism: uncultured Pseudomonadota bacterium; assembly: GCA_963773305.1. Lineage (GTDB taxonomy): Bacteria > Pseudomonadota > Alphaproteobacteria > Rhizobiales > Xanthobacteraceae > Pseudolabrys. The sequence continues at coordinate 456,216 of CAVZAR010000001.1, read as the reverse complement.
GCATCGTCAATACACCGAAAAGAGGCCTGGGCGACGCCGCCGTGCAGATGCTGCACGACCATGCGCGCAAGAAGCGCGTGCCGCTCACCGAGGCCGCCGCCACCATCTCCGCCACCGACGAGATGAAGCCGAAGCCGCGCAATTCATTGCGCGCGCTGATGCAGAGCTTCGAGCGCTGGCGCGCGGCCAAAGACAAGATCCCGCACACCGAGCTGGCCGAGATCGTGCTCGACGAATCCGGCTACACCGCCATGTGGCAGGCCGACAAGAGCGCCGACGCCGCCGGCCGGCTGGAAAACCTCAAAGAGCTGATCCGCTCGATGGAGGAATTCGAGAACCTGGCCGGCTTCCTCGAGCACATCTCCCTGGTCATGGACCGCGACGCCGGCGATGCCGAGCAGGCGGTCAACATCATGACGCTGCACTCGGCCAAGGGGCTGGAATTCGACACCGTCATCCTGCCCGGCTGGGAGGAAGGCCTGTTTCCGCACCAACGCGCGCTCGACGAGCAGGGCCGCGCCGGCCTGGAGGAGGAGCGCCGCCTCGCCCATGTCGGCCTCACCCGCGCGCGCAAGCGCGCCCGCATCTATTTCGCCACCAACCGGCGCATCCACGGCCTGTGGTCGACGACGGTGCCCTCGCGCTTCCTCGACGAGCTGCCGCCCGAGCACGTGGAGGTGACGGAGGCCGCCGGCGGCGGCTTCGGCATGTCGGGCTACGGCCCCTCGCGCTTCGACGAGATGGGTTCGTTCGGCTCCAACTACACGACGCCGGGCTGGCAGAGGGCGCAAGGCCGCAAGGGAAGAGGTGGTTTTGATGAGACGGGCCGCTCACGCGGCCCTATGGGCGGCTTCAGCGAAGACGGCCAGCCGCGCTATGTGCCGGACGGCGTCTACGACGATGCGGGAGGGTATGACGACGAGGCGGACGCCGCGCCACCTCCCCTTAAAAAGGGGAGGTCGGCCGGCAAAGCCGGCCGGGTGGGGATCAAGCGCCCTCCCCTCACCATCGAAGGCGAACTGATCGCCAAATCCACCGGCACATCTTCCGCCTTCGCCGTGGGCGAGCGCGTGTTCCACCAGAAATTCGGCAACGGCAACGTGGTGGCGGTGGACGGCAACAAGCTCACCATCCGCTTCGACAAGGCGGGGGAAAAGCGGGTGGTGGATAGTTTTGTGGAGAGGGTGTGAGGAGATTGCCAACTTAGAAGTCTCCTGCAACCGCAGAAAAACGTTATACCTTGGCTATCCAATCCAAAATACCATTGAACCCGTTGTTGCTGAGAGCAGAAATTCCAAAGGTAATTGCACCACAAGCAAAAAGCACTATTGCGCCATGGATTACAGCCACCGCATCAATTCGGTTTTTGTCAAGAAATATCGCCTTTATTAAAAGCAAGACAAAAGTCGCAATGCCCGCCAAAAAAATCGGAAATAGCGTTGCTCCCATCACCTCAGAAAGCATTTCGTAGAAATCTAGACCTGTAAGCGTTGTTTGAAAAAGAACGAAAAAGACCATTACTCCAATCAATGATACGTATGCTGAAATCAACCATCGTTCGCGTGCCTTGGCGTCAAATCTATTTTGCAAATTGAAACGCTTAATAGCAGCATTCAGCCCAAATGACGCGATTGCTGCGAGCACACCGATCATCGCAGTAAAGGCAGCGCGATGCGACCCCAACGGCTCCCCGCGGACAGCAAATGTCAATCCAACGATGGCAGCGAGGGCGAGCGCACGCGCGCTTGCTCCATCGTCATGGGTTGGTGTTGTAGCTGAGTTGGTTATAGGCATCGTCCAATTTTTCAAAAGGATCCCGGCACGTTTAAGCGTCCAAATAATCTCGTTAACGAGCCGCTCGCCATCGTGTTCCTCGTCCTTCGGCTTCTTTCCTTTTGCGGGTTTAGTCAAGGCGACGCCTCATCAAGCTACAGAATGGCAAATAAGTGGTTACTTTGCGGCATATCATTGATTTTATTGGACATTGAACGACCAATCTTTGGTAGCATCGAAAGGAAATAGTGGCGCGACCGACTCAACGTCACTAACGCTGACATCAACGCGCACAGTTCTTGATCCGCCGGTCGATATAGCGAAGCCAAAACAAGCGGGTGCTATTGCACCATTGCGGTCCTTTTCGGAGGCATAGTTGGTCACAAGGACTTTGAGCTTCGCGAATTTTCTAACTTGCTCCAGAGCGGCAGCATTGGCGCTCGAGGCGTAAAGATTTAGCCTCGCCAGGAATGCGGCAATCACTCCCGGTACATTAGTCCGATCTTCGAAAAGGAATTGCCAACGACGCTCAGCGTCTAATGTTGAGACGCACCCGTTTCCATTGTTGTAGCGGACGTGAAATTTATTTCGCAAAACACGATCTTCATCGCCGCTGGTGTAACCGTAGCGGTGGAAGTGATCGTACTTGTCGTATCCTACAGATGGCAAATAACGTTCCGAAATGGCGGAAGGAGGCCATGAACGCAGCTTCACGTGTTTAGAAAAGCCGCGACACCCAAATTGTATGCTTTTCCTTTGCAGCTTAACTCTTGCGGGCGAAGATTTGTCGCGAGATGGATTATCCAAACGTTTAATATGTACGACGACCAAACTGTTTTGGGCGAAAGTTGGCAATACCTTGTAAATGAAATGATAGTGCCGACCGCGCCTAAGGTATGAAGTCGTTCCGTCCGCGCGCTCAAGCACAGCACCGTTTGTCGAGTAGACTACACGACTGACGCATTTAGCTTCATGTGCGCAGTGAACCGAGTACAATGTGTTAGGCAAAATTGAATTGATAAGTGCGCGGCAATAACGATCGCCAGCCCAACCGGTGCTTGTGAAATTTAAAAGCAACGCTGACGAAATAACTATCGATATATACTTCAGTCGCATAGCGTACCCCTCCCCCCTTGGCGCACGTAGAAGCATATATTACAAGGATTGTTTTGCAAGACTGCTTCGCGTCAAGATTGCGGGGCTTTTTTTGTACTTTGGAGCTGCGAAAAGATCTTTTTTTGGCGTATCGAAAGGCCTTCGACGCGTTTGGCTCACAGTTTGCGGTTCGCGCCTGCTTCTTCATCCCTTGCATCTGCCAGCCGCAGCGCGTGGGGCGCGAGCAGGAAGGCGCAAGCGTCACGCCACACAATGCGTCAAAGCCCCCTCACCCGACCCGCCTTCGCTAAAGCTTCGGCGGGTCGACCTCTCCCCGCAAGCGGGGAGAGGTGAAGGGCGCCGCCGGCGATTGACGCCTGAGCCCCATTGGGGTACTCTGCGCAAATGGCTTCCCGCCCCGTCTCGGTCACCGAACTCCCCGGCTACCGGCGGCGGGCGGACGAGCTGCTCTCGGATGCCGAGCAGGCGGCCGTCGTCGATGTGGTCGCCTATGAGCCGACCCGCGGCGACTTGATCGCCGGCACCGGCGGCTTGCGCAAGTTGCGCGTCGCGTCGAGCGGCGGCGGCAAGCGCGGCGGCGCGCGGGTCGTCTACTACTTCTATAACGTGGATTTCCCCGTGCTGCTCGTCGCGCTCTACGCCAAGAACGAAAAAGCCGACCTCAGCGCGCAGGAGAAAAAGAAGTTCGCAGCACTGGTGAAGGAGATCGCGGCGCAATGGCGAAGAAAGTGAAGAAGGCGAAGCGAAAGCCGGCCTGGCCGAAGACATCCGCTCAGCCTCAAGAGGCCGGAAATACGCGCGCGGCGAGAAGGCCGACGCGATCATGCATCGCGTGACGCCGAGCGACACCGACGCGCGGCTGGCGCGCCACAAGCTCGGCCTGTCGCAGCGCGAGTTCGCCGCCGTGATCGGCACCGGCGTCGGCACCGTGCGCAAGTGGGAGCTCGGCACGCGCCGGCCTTCGGGCGCCGCGCGCACGCTGATCGAGGTGATCAAGCGCGAGCCCAAGGCGGTCAAGCGCGCGCTCAAGAAGGAGCTGGCGTCGTGACGCGCGACCGCGTGCGTTTCGAGTTTTTCGAACGGCTTGGCTGGCTGCTGTGCGAATTGGCCTTCAAGACCGATTGCCGGGGGCCGTTTGCGCTCGCCTATCGCGCCGGCTGCCGGTGTTACGGCAAGGCGGGCGATCCGCCTTCGGCGTGAGCCCCGCGCGACATCGCACGGCGCCCTTCCCTGCGTAACCTTACCGCACCGCCCCCGCTACCGCCGCAAAACCCGCCCTGTTTCAGCGCCTTCCGCCCCCTCTCCGCATACCCGCCATGCGCGGCCCGGCAATCCGGCCCGCCGCCACACTCTCGCCCCATCCGGCCGCTGGACAGCCCCGAAACATCAACAAGAGTCGGGGTTTATCTGCATGACGATGAAGACGATGGCCGCCCTCGGCCTCGCGCTCGCCCTCGCCGCGCCCGCCGCCGTCTATGCCGGCGGCTGGGGCAGCGTGCACAAATACGTTCACCGCTCCGGCGCCTGCGCCGGCCGGGAAGTGCTGGCGAGCTATTACGCGCGCAGCCAGCGCACCGCCTCGGGCGAGGCGTTCGACGCCAACGGCAACACGGCGGCCGCGCGCACCTGGGCGCTCGGCACCACGCTCACCGTGACCAATCCGCGGAACGGCCGCTCGGTCTCGGTGCGCGTCAACGACCGCGGGCCCTACGGCGAAGCCTGGCGGGCCGGCGCGCGGCTCGATCTCGCGCGCGGCGCCGCGCGGCGCATCGGCATGAGCGGCGCGCAATATGTGTGCGTGAGGTGAGGAAGCGAGGCGCGGCGAGGCGCCTTACCTCCCCTTGAAAAGGGGAGGTCGCCGCGCCACCCGCGCGTTCACGCGCGTCTTCGACGCGCTATGGCGCGGCGGGTGGGGATCATCGGGCGCTTTCGCGTCACCGCCGCAAAAGTCGATCCCCTCCCCACCCCTCCCCTTTTCAAGGGGAGGGAGCAGGCCGTGCACGCGGCATGAGCGGCGCGCAATATGTGTGCGTGCGGTGAGGATTCCGAAGATGTCATTCCGGGGCGCGCCGAAAGCGCGAACCCGGAATCCATAACCCCTGTCTTTCCGCGTTCCTTAATGACCGGGGCTATGGATTCCGGGCTCGCTCGCTGACGCTCGCGCCCCGGAATGACGACGGAGTTTGCCGGCCGAGATCCCCGGGTCTCCAGGCGCGACGCTGACGCGTCACGCCTTTCGCCCGGGGATGACGACGCCGAAGCTGGCGCTTCGCCGCCGTCACTTCTTCTCCAACAGCGCCTGCCCGCGGTGCCCGACCACCCGCTGCACCGCGTGGGCAAAGCGCGCCAGCAGCCAGGGCAGCGTCACTTCCAGCCGCACCGCGCCCTCGTAGACGTCGATCGTGCCGTGCGCGTGCTGGCCGAGCGCGGACGCCGCAAAGCTCAGCCGGTCGCCCTCCCAGCTGTCGTTGTCGATGCGGATCAGATGGGCGAACTCGCCCTTGGCGCGGCCGAGGCCCTCGCGGATGCGGCGCGCCGCCTCGTCCTTGCCGAGGCGGTGCGGGATGGTGACGACGAGCGGCTCGGTCATTGCGGTGCTCCTGCGGTGCCTCCGTAGGGGGGATATGGCGACGGGCATGCGACGAAGGAAGGGCGGCGGGCACACCCTCTCCTCTCCCCAGCGGGGAGAGGGAGCACGCCGTGCATGCCGCCCTCACCCATGCTAGAATGGCGCCGCTCGGGTTGGAGGAATTGTCCATGCACCGTCGCCCCGGCCGCAATTTTGCGCTCGTTCTGGCGCTCGCCGCCGCGTCCGTCGCGCTCGCTTCGCCCGCGCGCGCCGGCATCCTGATCACCGTCGACAAGGCGGCCCAGCAGATGACCGTCACGGTCGACGGCGACCCGCGCTATATCTGGCCGGTGTCGACCGGGCGCGAGGGCTACAACACGCCGAACGGCGCCTTCCACCCGACCAGCATGGAGCGCATGCACTATTCGCGGCAGTGGGACGACGCGCCCATGCCGCATTCGATCTTCTTCACCAACCAGGGCCACGCCATCCACGGCACCGGCCACAAGATCACCGGGCAGGCGGCCTCGCACGGCTGCGTGCGGCTGTCGGAGGCGCACGCCACCATTCTCTATCGCCTCGTGAAGGCGGAGGGCATGGACAATACGCGCGTCGTGCTCAACGGCCATATCGGCGGGCGCGACACCATGATCGCGCGCAACGGCGACAGCGACGACGACACGACCGGCGACGTGTCGGCGCGCGCGAACGCGCCGCCGCCGGGCTATGACGACGAGCCGGTGTACGTGCGGCCGGCGGAGCCGCCGCCGCGCTACGAGCGGCGCTATTATCGCCGGCGCATCTATATCCCGGCGCCGTTCCCGTTCGTGTTCCGCTTTTAGAGGCGCAAGGCCGCTTCATGATCCGCAAGCTGAAGGACGGCAAGTGGCGGCTCTATTCGCGCAAAGTGAACCCGAAGACCGGCAAGCGGCGCAATCTCGGCACCTTCACCACCAAGAAGGCGGCCGTGCAGCACGAGCGCGAGATCCAGTATTTCAAGCGGCATTGATTGAGCGGCCGTAACGGCCATTGCGCGCCGGCGCGGCAGGCGCTGTCATGCGCGCCATGAACGCCATGAGCGCCATGAACGATTCCACCACCGTCGCCCGCCTCGCCTGCGACGAGGCCACCGCCCGGCGCCTTGCCGCCGCGCTGGGCGAGAGCCTCGACACCGAGGACGCCGTCTGCTCGGCCTTCGAGGGCGACGGCGGCGGCTGGCAGCTGGCGATCCATTTTCGCGACGCGCCCGACGAGGGCGCGGTGCGCGCGCTGGTTAGGCTGGCGGCGGACGACAAGGCGGCGGCGGGGCTGACGTTCGAGAGCGTGGCGCCGGCCGACTGGGTGCGGCAGAGCCTGGCTGGCCTGGCGCCGGTACGCGCGGGGCGTTTCGTGGTGCATGGCGGCCACGACCGCGGCCAACCGCCGGTCAATGCGATTCGAATCGAGATCGAGGCCGCGCTCGCCTTCGGCACCGGCCATCACGGCACCACGCGTGGCTGCCTGCTGGCGCTCGACGAATTGGCCAAGCGGCGGCGCGCGCGCAACACCCTCGACCTCGGCACCGGCTCGGGCGTGCTGGCGATCGCGGCGGCCAAGGCGTTTCGGACTCCGGTCGTCGCCTCCGACATCGACCGCCAGGCGGTCGATGCCGCGCGCGCCAATGCCCGCCTCAACCGCGCCGCGCCGTTCATCACCGCGCTGCGCGCGACCGGCACGAACGCGCCGGCGATCCGGCAAGGCGGACCCTACGCGTTGATCTTTGCCAATATCCTGCTCGGCCCGCTGCTGCGTCTGGCCGTGCCGATCAAGCGCCTCACAGCATCGGGTACGCATGTCGTGCTGTCGGGCCTGCTGCCCGCGCAGGCCAATGCGGTGCTGGCGATCTACCGCGCGCAGGGCTTCGCGCTCAGGCGCCGCATCGTGCTGCAGGGCTGGGTGACGCTGATGCTGCGCGCAGGGCGCTAAGGCTCAACCGCCTTTCAGGACCCGCGCGACGTCGTTCAACAGCTGCTGATTGGCCACGACGTCGGCATCGTCGTAAATCTTGCGCACGCGGCCTTGCGGATCGACGATCTCGATGGCGTCGTTATGCGTAATGTCGAAATCCGGCTTCACCTTCTCGGCCAGCGGATTGGATACGGCAAGCTGCGGCGTCCCGACCGGCCCCGCATCGCTCCCGCTGTCGCTGTCGGCGACGCGCCGAAAAGCGACATGATAGCCGCCGGTGACGACACGGCGAATCTGCGCCTTGCTGCCGGTCAGGAACTGCCAGTGCGGATTTTTCGGGTCCCAGCCGTATTGATGCAGGAATTCGCGCATTTCTTTCGGCCCCACGACGCCGGGCGCGACGTTGAACGAGACGATCTCGACCTTGTCCTGCAGGCCGGTCTGGCCGAGCACCAGCATGCGCTCGAAACCCATCAGGTGCGCGGCGATCAGCGGGCAATAGGTGGTGCAATAGGGAAACAGAAACGTGACGACCTGCACCTTGCCGGCGAAGCGCTGCGACGAAACGGATTGGCCGAGCTGGTTGGTCAGCGTGTAGTGCGGCGCTCGTCCGAGATCGGCGAGGTTGGGCGGCCGCGAGTGGGCGCGCTCGACGTAAATGCCCGCGATGAAGCCCGCCAGCAAGAGCACGCCCGCCAGCGCCACGGTGCGCAGCACGCGCAGCCAGCGCGCCGCCGTTGCTTCGGGTTGCGGAGAAATATCGGCTGACGCCATTTCGGTCGGTCCGCTGACGTGGGACGCCGCTTGCGATGACTCCGAAATATGCTGAAAACGAGGCGTGGCGCCAGCGCGACCGACAGCGCAAAACGAAACCGCCCCGGGCGGGGGAGAGCCGGGGCGGTTTCGCCGGTGAAAAGCCGAACGCTTACCAGCCGCCGAACGGCATCTCGGTCTTGCCGATCTTCACGATCCGGTTGCCGCGCTCGTCGAGCGTATAGGGCAGCAGTTCGAGGTGCCGCGCGATCTCGCGGCGGGCCTGCCGCATGCGCGCTTCGATCAGCGCGTCCATGAAGCGGGCGAGGAAAGGCTTGCGCGGGCCGGCCTTTGCCGCCGTCTGCGCGGCGGCAGCGGCGGGAACGCGGGCATCGCCATAGGTGACGGCAGTCATGTCTTGTCTCCGTATTCTCAAGGGCCAAAGTCAGCGGGCGCTCCGGCAACAACGCCCCGACTACTGCGATGCAACATAGACTATCCCGCACGTGCGAAGCAGACATGACAATGCATGGAAGCCCTGAATTTACGACATAAATCGATTAACTTTCGATCAAGAGGCGTGGCGATTCTAGGGCAACGACTGTGCATTGCACAAAATCGATTCGAAACAGCATATCGTTGCGGCAGGCTGCCTCCCGACGCTGCAAATATTTCGCGCGGCCCCGGCGCAGAACTGTCCGGCGCCCAGACGGCGCATGCCTGCGTTGCCTGGCGGGCGCAGCGCGCTAGAGTGCCGGCCATGTTCGAAGCCCGCTTTCAGACATTCGAGGACACGAGCGAGCGCGCGGCGAGCGCCGAGCGCGTGGCCGCTTTGCGCGCGCGGCTTGCGGGCCAAGGCCTCGACGGTTTCCTGGTTCCAAGGGCGGATTGCCAACAAAACGAATATTTGCCGGCGCGCCACGAGCGGCTGGCCTGGCTCACCGGCTTCACCGGCTCGGCCGGCTTCGCCATCGTGCTCGCCGAGCAGGCGGTCATTTTCGTCGACGGGCGCTACACCGTGCAGGCGGACGCGCAGGTCGACAAAGCCGTGTTCGCCATCGAACACCTGGTGGACGCGCCGGCCTCGCAATGGCTCGAGCAGCACGTGAAGGAAGGCGCCAAGATCGGCTACGATCCCTGGCTGCACACCACGGAAAGCGCCGACAGATTCAGAAAGGCCTGCGCAAAGGCCGGCGCCGAACTGGTAGCGGTGACCGACAATCCCATCGACGCGCTATGGCAGACGCGCCCTGCCCCGCCGGCGGCGCCGGTTGCGCTGCACGATGTCAAGTTCGCCGGCGAGAGCGCGGCCGACAAGCTCAAACGCGTGCAGGCCGAGCTCGCCAGACTGCGCGCCGACGTGCTGGTGGTGTCGGACGCGCAGAACCTTGCCTGGACATTCAACATCCGCGGCGGCGACGTGGCGCATACGCCGCTGGTGCTCGGCTTCGCGTCGGTGCCGCGCACCGGCCGGCCGGCGCTTTACCTCGCGCCCGGCAAGCTGAGCAACCAAGTGCGCGACGCGCTCGAACAGGTCGCCGACCTGCGCGCGCCCGACGCGTTGGAAACCGACCTCGCCAAGCTCGGCGGCCAATCGGTGCTGCTCGACCAGACGAGCGCGGCCGATACGCTGACGCGGCTGGTGGCCGACAATGGCGGCAAGCCGACGCGCGCCGCCGACCCGATCACGCTGATGAAAGCCGTGAAGAACCACGCCGAGATCGTCGGGACCCGCGCCGCGCACACGCGCGACGGCGCGGCGGCCACGCGCTTTCTTGCCTGGCTCGACCGCGAGGCGCCGAGCGGCAAATTGACGGAGATCGACGCGGTCAAGGCGCTGGAAAGCTTCCGCCGCGACACCGGCCTGCTCAAGGACATTTCGTTTCCGACCATCGCCGGCGCCGGGCCGAACGGCGCCATCGTGCATTACCGCGTGACCGAAAGCTCGAACCGGCGCATCGGCCTGAACGAATTGTTCCTGATCGATTCCGGCGCGCAATACGAGGACGGCACCACCGACATCACCCGCACCGTCGTGGTCGGTACGCCGAGCGACGAAATGCGCGACCGCTTCACGCGCGTGCTCAAGGGCCACATTGCGATCGCCACCGCGGTATTTCCGGAGAATACGAGCGGCGCGCAGCTCGATCCGCTGGCGCGCGTCGCGCTCTGGCAGGCGGGGCTCGATTTCGATCACGGCACCGGCCACGGCGTCGGCAGCTATCTCTCGGTGCACGAGGGGCCGGCGCGCCTGTCCAAGCTCGGCACCGTGGCGCTGCGGCGCGGCATGATCCTGTCGAACGAGCCGGGCTACTACAAGACCGCGGCTTTCGGCATCCGCACGGAAAATCTGGTGCTGGTGATCGCGGCGCCCGAGCCGCAAGGCGCCGAGAAGCCGCTCAACGCCTTCGAGACGCTGACGCTGGCGCCGATCGACCGCCGGCTGATCGACGCGCGGTTGCTGACGGCCAAGGAGCGGCACTGGCTCGACAGTTATCATGCGCGCGTGCAGGAAGTGATCGCGCCGCTGGTCGAGGCCGACACGCAACGCTGGCTGGAGCGAATGACAAGGCCGGTGTGAGGCACGACATCGTCGCATGTCCCCTCTCCCCCTTGTGGGAGAGGGTAAAGAGAGATCGCGGCAACGCATTGGCTTACGAAATCATCTTCAACCAATCGTCCTCGCTCAGCACCGTCACGCCGAGCTTCTTGGCTTTGGCCAATTTTGATCCCGGTTCAGCACCAAAAACCAGATAATCAGTTTTAGGGGATACTGATCCTGTGGCTCTTGCACCAAGGCTTTCAGCTTGAGCCTCGGCTTCTTCGCGTTTCATCTTGTGAGCGCTCCCGTAAATACTACAGTTTTTCCTGAGATCACCGATTTCTTTGTAACCTGTTCACTCTCTTTAGGCGACACTTCGTGCAGGAGTCTCCTAATTGCGCCAACATTCCGTTCTTCCATAAAGAACCGAACGACCGAATAGAACGCGGATTCTCCAAATCCATCTAGCGACAGCACATCAGCGAAATCGCTCGTTTCCCTTCGTATCACCTGCCAGACGTGCCGTGAGAGATCGGCCAGCCATGCATTAGGAGGCGGTGATAGTTCGTTTGAGCAAAATCAATATCAAGTCGCTCCTTGAATTGGTCGCGAATCAGATTCCACGACTTTTCACAATCCAGAACAATGCCAACATTTTTCTTGAATGCCTCATCCGAATCTTTGAACGCATGAATGAACTTCTCTCTTGCCGCCGATGTAACCGCTGAATATGAACAAGCTCATTCCACCACCGAGTCAGTGCATCAGCATGGTTCTTTGAATGCGCAAAGCCGTCGGTTACTTCTGCTATTCGTCCCGCCGTTATTGGCCCAATTCCTTCAACATACCGAATCTTTGCAATGTAATATTGTTCATAATCAATCCGCTCGTGGAAAATATCGAAGATTTCCTTCAACCGACTACTATTACTGCCCGAAAGACGGATGGAGCTATTTGTTTCGACATCTCCCTTCCAAATATCCAGGATGGTTTCCACGCCACCTTCAAACATCGCCAAAAAGACATTCACGTTCTTAAAATGACGCGCTATTACCCTAGCGGTGGTTGCACCGATGTCTGGTATGCCGAGCGCATAGATAAACCTATCAAGTTCCACGTTTCGTGCGTGCGTCAATTGCGTCAAAAAGATTTTGCACTGATGTTTCGCCAAACCCATCTTCATTTTCGATTCTCAGAGTTTTATTTCGTTTTTTGGGCCAGCGTAAAGATATCTGCTGGCTCTTTGACCCAGCCCCGACTAAAAAATAGTTCGATCTGTTTCTCCCCAAGTCCGTCGATATCGAACGCGAACGAGACACAAAATGATTTAGCCGTTCTACGACTTCGCGCTGAACAAATTAACTCCTCCTGTGCAACGGCGAACCGCGCATTTTCTTTCGCCGCTGCGGGCGATCTCACTTCCCTTACCGCGTGCTGCCACAAACAGGGCAAACATCCTGGGAAATTCGAATTTGGTTCGCCCCCTCGAGCTGCTTTTTGTCCACGACTCAACCACCTGAGGGATCACATCGCCTGCACGCTGGATGAGTGACGGTATCGCCTGGATGTCGCGCCCTCGCACACTCACCCCCGAGACGATGCCTTTATCTCGTCCTCATTGTGTAGCGTTGCGTTAGAGACCATCACGCCTCCCACGCTGACCGGCTGAGCCTGGCAACTGGAGTTAATGCACCAGTCCGGCCAACCTGAATCTCTATGTCACGAACGACCGTTTTCGCGCTGCTCGGCCTTAAATTTATGCGCTATTGCCCAGCGGGGGCTCTCCTGAAATCCGCCGCATCTTCCTTTGCAATCCGCTCCTGCCAGTCGAGCCGGTCGACTTTGTAGACGACGCCGTCGATGTCGTAGTCGAGCCTGGCGCGGCGCTCCTCGATGTCGCGGTGGAAGGCGAGCAATTGCTCGAGCGAATGGCAGGTCTTGGTGAGCGGATTGGTCTTGAAGCCGCAACGCTCGAACCACTCGATCATGCCGGACTGCGTGTCGGCCGGCATCTCGCTCATCTCGCCCCAGGCGTAGGCGAAGAAGCCGAGCGGGCGCGTCGCGGTGACGGCCGGGTCCTTCTGGCGCAACGAGCCGGCAGCGGAATTGCGCGGATTGGCAAAGACCTGCCCGCCCTGCTCCTTCTGCCGCTCGTTGAGCGCGAGGAAGGCCTTCTTGGTCATGTAGACCTCGCCGCGCACTTCCACCACCGCCGGCACGCCGCGCCCTTTCAGTTGCTGCGGCACGTCTTCCAGCGTGCGGATATTGGCGGTGACGTCCTCGCCCTCGCTGCCGTCGCCGCGGGTGGCGGCGACGGTGAGCGCGCCGCGCTCGTAGCGCAGCGACATCGACAGCCCGTCGATCTTCGGCTCGGCCGAGAAGGTGATCTTCTCGTCCTCGCCGAGGCGCAGGAAGCGGCGGATGCGGGCGACGAAATCGCGCACGTCGTCTTCGCTCATGGCGTTGTCGAGCGAGAGCATGGGCACCGCGTGGCGCACCTTGGCGAAGCCGCGCGCCGGCGCCGCGCCGACCCGCTTGGACGGGGAATCGGCGCGGATCAGATGCGGAAAGCGCGCCTCGATTTCCTTGTTGCGCTCGCGCAAGGCGTCATAAGCCGCATCGGCGAGCTTGGGCGCGTCCTCCTGATAGTAGCGCCTGTCGTTGAGCGCGATTTCGTAGGCGAGCCGCTTCAGCTCGGCCTTGGCCTGCGTCGCGCTCAGCTTGGGAACCGGGATTGTGCTCGGGTTCTTCGCCATGCCATTCCGCCATGGCCGGCTTGTCCGGCCATCCACGCCTTGCTGGCCGCAATCTAAAGGCGCGGCGGCCCCGCACAAGAGCGTGTCCTCGGCGCGGCGAGCCGGGCCGAATAACGCCGTTGCGCCGCGCAGCGAAAAGCCCCTATGACTGGCGCGATACGTGTAGAGCCAACCCGGACCGCTCCCCCGTCGCATCGCATGTCCATGAAAAAAATCGGCTTCCTCTCGTTCGGCCACTGGACGCCCTCGCCGCAGTCGCAAACGCGCTCGGCGGCGGATGCCCTGCTGCAATCGATCGACCTCGCCGTCGCCGCCGAAGAGCTGGGCGCCGACGGCGCCTACTTCCGCGTGCACCACTATGCCCGCCAGCTCGCCTCGCCCTTCCCGCTGCTGGCGGCGTGCGGCGCGCGGACCAAACGCATCGAGCTCGGCACCGCGGTCATCGACATGCGCTACGAGAACCCGCTCTATATGGCGGAGGACGCGGGCGCCGCCGACCTGATCGCCGGCGGCCGGCTGCAACTGGGCATCTCGCGCGGCTCGCCCGAGCAGGTGATCGACGGCTGGCGCCACTTCGGTTATGCGCCGCCCGAAGGCAAGAGCGACGCCGACATGGCCCGGCGTCACACCGAAGTGCTGCTCGAGGTGCTCAAGGGCGAAGGCTTCGCGCAACCCAATCCGCGGCCGATGTTCGCCAACCCGCCCGGCCTGTTGCGGCTCGAGCCGCATTCGCAAGGCTTGCGCGAGCGCATCTGGTGGGGCGCCGGCACTAATGCGACCGCTGAATGGGCGGCCAAGCTCGGCATGAACCTGCAGTCGTCGACGCTGAAGATCGACGAGAGCGGCAAGCCGTTCCACGTCCAGCAGGCCGAGCAGATCCGCGCCTATCGCGCGGCATGGCAAACGGCCGGGCACGCGCGTACCCCGCGCGTCTCGGTCAGCCGCAGCATTTTTGCATTAGTCGACGAGCGCGACCGCATGTATTTCGGACGCGACGGCGAGGACGGCGATCAGGTCGGCATGCTCAGCGCGACCGAGCGCGCCATCTTCGGCCGCAGCTTTGCCGCCGAGCCGGACGCGCTGATCGAGCAGCTCAAGGGCGACGAGGCCATCGCCGAAGCCGACACGCTGTTGTTGACCGTGCCCAACCAGCTCGGCGTCGACTACAACGCCCACGTCATCGAGGCGATCCTCAAACACATCGCGCCCGGCCTCGGCTGGCGGTGAGCGGGGACAGCAATAATGTATAGTCCGAGGGCTCCAGCGAAATGACAGAAAGTAATGCGGTGTAACCATCTGTCATTCCGGGGCGCGGCCGAAGGCCGCGAACCCGGAATCCATAGCCCCCGCGTAAGATGTATTACGTATACCTCACGGCCAGTAAGAAGCACGGTACGCTGTATCTTGGCGTGACGAACGATCTCGTTCGCCGTATTTACGAACACAAGAACAAATTCGTTCCCGGTTTCACAGCCCAATATGACGTCGTCCGGCTCGTCTGGTACGAGGTCTATGACGATCCGGCGACTGCCATCGCGCGCGAAAAGGAATTGAAGAAATGGCGCCGCGATTGGAAGATTGCATTGATCGAAGAAGAAAATCCGGATTGGCTGGATTTATATCCGTCCATTACCCGCTAAGCTGCGGAGTATGGATTCCGGGTTCCGGCCTGCGGCCGGCCCCGGAATGACAGGATAATCTCAACTCGCCTGCTTCATCAGCCGCTCGGCCGCCGCGCGCGCCTCGTTGGTGATCTCGGCGCCGGCCAGCATGCGCGCGATCTCCTCGCGCCGGCGCGCGTCCTCCAGCGCGGTGACGCGGGTGGCGACCCGCTTGCCCTTTTCGAGTGCGTCCTTGGCGATGAGATAGTGGCGGTCGGCGCGCGCGGCGACTTGCGGTGCGTGCGTCACCGCCAGCACCTGCACCCCGCGCGCGAGCTTGGCGAGCCGCACGCCGATCGCGTCGGCCACCGCCCCGCCCACGCCGGTGTCGATCTCGTCGAACACCAGCGTCGGCGCCGAGCCGCGGTCGGCCAGCACCACTTTCAGCGCCAACAGAAAGCGCGCGAGCTCGCCGCCGGAGGCGACCTTCATCAGCGGCCCCGGCCGCGTGCCGGGGTTCGTCTGCACCCAGAACTCGACGCGGTCGATGCCGTTGGGGCCGGCCGCAGCCGCGTCGCTCTCGATCTGCGTCGAGAACCTGGCGCGCTCGAGCTTGAGCGGGTTCAGCTCGCCGTTCACCGCCTTGTCGAGCGCGGCGGCCGCCTTGCCGCGCGCCTTCGACAGCGTCTCGGCGGCGGCGCGGTAATCGGCCTGCGCCGCGCGCGCGGCTTCTTCCAGCGCTTTCAGCCGGTCCTCGCCGGCATCGATCAGCGCGATGTCGGAGGTGTACCGCGCGGCCAGCGCCGCCAGGTCGTCCACCGGCACGTTGTATTTGCGCGACGCGGCGCGCAAGGCGAACAGCCGCTCCTCGATGCGCTCGAGCTCGTCCGGGTCGTAATCGGCGGCGCGCAAGGCCGCTTCCAGGTGGCCGCGGGTTTCCTCAAGCGAATTGAGCGCCGTGTCGAGCGCCTTCACCGTCGGCTCGATCAGCTGCGGCGCCTGTTGCGCACGCCGTTCCAGCTTTCGGATCACCCCGGCGAGCGCCGGCACGCTCGAATTGGCGCCGGCGATGACGTCATGCGCGTCGCGTAAGTCTTCGGCCACCTTCTCCGCCTGCATCATGCCGGTACGCCGCTCGGCGAGCGTGGTCTCCTCGCCCGCTTGCGGCGAAAGCTTGCCGAGCTCGTCGACGGCGTGGCGCAGCCAGTCGCTCTCGCGCCGGGCGCGTTCGACCTCCGCGCGGTGCGCCTGCGCCTGCTCTTCGGCCGCGCGCCGCGCCTGCCACAGCGCCGCCACCCGCGTGGCCTGCGCTTCGAGACCGCCGAACGCGTCGAGCAGGCGGCGATGGGTGCCGGCATCGACCAGCGCGCGCTCGTCATGCTGGCCGTGGATCTCGACCAGCGTCTCGCCCAGTTGCTTCATCGTCTGCACGCTCACCGGCTGGTCGTTGACGAAGGCGCGGGTGCGCCCGTCGGCGAGCTGCACGCGGCGCAGGATCAGTTCGTCCTCGGCGGCGATATCGTTTTCCCGCAACAGGGCGCGCGCGGGATGGTCGCGCGCCACCTCGAAGGCCGCGATCACCTGGCCCTGCTCCTGGCCCTGGCGCACCAGGGTCTGGTCGCCGCGCGCGCCGAGCGCCAGCGCAAAGGCGTCGAGCAGGATCGACTTGCCGGCGCCGGTCTCGCCGGTGAGCACGGCAAGCCCCCGGCCGAAATCGATGTCGAGCCGGTCGATCAGCACGATGTCGCGGATCGAAAGTCGGGAGAGCATGGAGCGCCGATCCTAAAGGCCGTCATCATCCGCGAAAGCGGACGTTCCAGTAAGCACCGGATTCGGCGATTTTCACAAGAATCGCCGACCGTATTGGCGCTCCGCGTGGTCGGGATGACAAGAGGGGCCGGACCACCCCCGCTCATTCCCGCGCAAGCGGGAATCCAGGAAGCCATGGAAAAACTTAGCGATTGTCGCCCTGGGTCCCCGCTGGAGCCTGTGCTCGGGGCGCCGAAGGCCGAACCCGAGTACGGGGACGAGCGGTTCGTTGCACCCTACCCCAGGATCGTTTTCTTGAAATTGGCGAAGGCCTTGCTGATCCAGGAGCCCTTGTTCTCGGAGGGCTCGAGGCCGCCGGATTTCACCAGCGCATAGGCGTGGTGGTACCACTCGCTGTCGGGGAAATTGTGCCCGAGCACGGCGGCCGCCGTTTGCGCCTCGCTGGTGATGCCGAGCGCCATATAGGCCTCGGTCAGCCGCTCCAGCGCCTCCTCGACCTCGCGGGTGGTCTGATAGCGGGTGACCACGACTTTGAAGCGGTTGATGGCGCCGGTGTATTCCTTCTTTTGCAGGTAGTAGCGGCCGACCTGCATTTCCTTGCCGGCGAGTTGGTCCTGCGCCACTTCGATCTTGTGCTTGGCGGCGGCGGCATATTCGCTGGTGGGATATTTGCGGATCACCTCGTTCAGCGCGGCGAGCGCCTTGCGGGTGCCGGACTGGTCGCGCGTGATATCGGGGATCTGATCGAAATAGGAGGCGCCGACCAGATACTGCGCGTAGGCGGCGTCCGGGCTGCCGGGATGCAGGGTGATATAGCGCTGCGCCGCGGCGACGCTATCGTCGTAGTCCGACGCCGAGTAATAGGCATAGGCCGACATGATCAGCGATTTACGCGCCCAGTCCGAATAGGGGTGCTGGCGGTCGACCTCCTCGAATTTCTTGGCCGCCGCGCGCGCGTCATGCTTCACGTTGAGCGCGTAAAGGCCCTCGTTGTAGAGCCGGTCCGCCGGCTCGTCGGGGGCGATCTGCTTTTTTGCGAAGAAGTCGTGGTCGCCGCCGCATGCGGCCAGGCTTGCGGCCAGCAGCACGAGGCAAAGGCCGCGCGCGAATCGGCGCCGGCGGCTCCGCGCAGGCGTCATCGGCTTGGAGGCGCTTTTGGGCGCGTTTCCGCTCGCAACGGTGTGCTTCGGCACGAGACCCTCAGGCCACAAATTCATCGGCGCGCAAACGCATCGACGCGCAAGCTGATGGACGCATTCGTGTCCTCTTCCCCCGCAAGTGCCCCCCAAGGGGCCACAAGGGCCCCTGGGCCCCTGGGCGGGCGCCCTAGCCCGCGCTGATGTAGACGAAAAAACGCGGGTTCGCCAAGCGATTACGCCGACATTCGGCCGGGAATAAGGCGAGGGTTAAGGCTGAATTCCGGCCGCCCGCTTAGGACACGTCCGGCCCATAGGCCGGCGCCACGATCCCTGCGACCTGCGCCTGGGCGCGCGGGCGGCGGGCGGGCTCGGCGAACTCGACCATGCGCCAGGCGCTCTTGTCGGCCATCAGCGCGGTCAGCACCGCGTGGTTGAGCTTGTGGCCGCCGCGCACGGTGCGATAGGCCGCCAGCAAGGGCTGGCCGGCGAGCGCCAGATCGCCGATGGCGTCGAGCACCTTGTGGCGCACGAACTCGTCGGCAAAGCGCAGGCCTTCCGGATTGAGCACGCGGTCGTCGGTCACCACCAGCGTGTTCTCGAACGAGGCGCCGAGCGCGTAGCCCGCGCTCCACAGCGAGGCGACGTCCTTCATGAAGCCGAAGGTGCGCGCGCGCGCGATCTCGCGGCGGAAGCTGTCGGCCTCGACGTCGAGCGCGAGCGCCTGCTTGCCGATCAGCGGATGGTCGAAGTCGATCTCGGCCTCGACGCGGAAGCCGTGTTCGTAGGGGCGCAGCTCGCCGAAGGCGCCGTTCTTTTCGACACGCACCGGCTTGACGACCTCGATATAGCGGCGCGGCAGCGCGCGCGTGGTGAGGCCGGCCTGATCGATGGCGTCGACGAAGGGCGCCGCGCTGCCGTCCATGATCGGCACTTCCGGCCCGTCGATCTCGACGGCGACGTTGTCGACGTTGAGGCCGCGCAGCGCGGCCAGGAGATGTTCGGCGGTCGAGCAGAGCGGGCCCGAGGCATCGCCCAGCACGGTCGCGAATTCGGTGGCGGTGACGGCGCGCACGTCCGCGCGGATCTCGCGCTCGACCGTGCCGTCGGCGGAGACGCGCTGGAACAGGATACCGGCGTCGTCGTCGGCCGGATGCAAAGTGAGCGTGACCTTACGTCCCGAATGGACGCCGATGCCGGAGAGGGCGACGGCGTCGCGGAGCGTGGTCTGCTTGGCGCCCTTCATCGATCCCTTCGCCCGCCAGGCTCGTACCGAGCCATGCGGTCCCCTCGTCGGCCCCGACGGGGCCACATTCCGGCCTTCAACTCGATGCTACCCGCAGTCAAGGAAGGCAGCCCCCGGGACCGAAAAGTCCCTTTCGAGGCTGTAAGTTAGGCCAGGCCCGCGGCCTTCTCCAACTCACCATTTCTTACGGACTGTTACTCTTTTTTGCCGTATTTGCCGCACCCGCGGCTAGATCAACGCCGGATTTACCTTACCGGAAGCAGGGCGGAACGCCCGATCCAACGCTCCGCAGCACCCCTGCAGATCGAAAAATACTTTACGATTCAACGGCTTGACAAAAACGCGGCCCCGCTCCGGGTACGGAACGGGGCCGTGGAGCATCCGCTGCGCCGCCTCAGTTCGCCTGGCGGCGCAGGAAGGCCGGGATTTCGAGCTGGTCGTCCTCCGGCGGGTTTTGCACAGGTGCTTGTCGGCCATGCGGGTCGAGGCCCTGTGGTCCCGGCCGGCGGGCATATTCGGAGATCGGCGACTGCCGCCCCTCCGGCTGCCGCGCAGTCGGCCGCACTGCCTGCGCCGGCGGCATCGCCTGCGCCACCTGCGCCGGCGGCATCGGCTGCGCCGTCTGCATCGGCTGCGCCGTCGGCGGCGCCTGCACCGTGTCCTCCTCCCTCCGCCCGAGACCGACCGACGCCAGCCGCTGCATCAGCGACATGCGGCGCTTCTCGGGATGGTCGTCGGCAAGCTCGCCGCGCTGCGCCCGGATCTCGTTCTGGGCGGGTAGGGGGAGCTCGTCGACGCGTGGCATGCGCGGCATGCGTGGCGGCGCGGCCACCCTTTCCGGCTGCGGCGGGATGAACGTCTTCGGCGGCGGCTCGGCCTGCGCGGCCTCGGCCGGTGCCGGCTCGAACAGCGACGGCTTCATCGGCATCGGGCGGATCGAGACGTCGTCGGACCCGCGCGCCGCTGGCGCCGACGGCGGGAGGATCGCTGCGGCAACCGCTGCCTGCGCCGCCGATTCGACGGCGGCGGCGGCGGCGGCAATGGCAGGCTGCGGTGCCGACGCTTGCGCTGCGGGCAGCGCGGCCGGCGTTGTGCGCTCGATGCGGTCGGCAAGGCGGCGGCTGTCGCCGCGGATGCGCCCGGCCAGTTCCTTGAGCGCGCTCTCCGCCTGCGCCGGATTTCGCTGCACGGCGCCGGCGTCGATGCCGGTCGCCACCACCGAAACGCGGATGATGCCTTCCAGGCTCTCGTCGAAGGTGGCGCCGACGATGATGTTGGCGTCCTGGTCCACTTCCTCACGGATGCGGGTGGCGGCTTCGTCGACCTCGTAGAGCGTCAAGTCCTTGCCGCCGGTGATCGAGATCAACAGGCCCTTGGCGCCCTTCATGGAGGCGTCGTCGATCAGCGGATTGGCGATGGCCGCTTCCGCCGCGTTGAGCGCCCGCTTCTCGCCGGAGGATTCTCCGGTGCCCATCATGGCCTTGCCCATCTCGCGCATGACCGCGCGCACGTCGGCGAAGTCGAGATTGATCAGGCCTTCCTTGACCATCAGGTCGGTGATGCAGGCGACGCCCGAATAGAGCACCTGGTCGGCCATGGCGAAGGCATCGGCGAAAGTCGTCTTTTCGTTGGCCACCCGGAACAGGTTCTGGTTCGGGATGATCAGCAGCGTGTCGACGACCTTCTGCAGCTCGACGATGCCGGTTTCGGCAAAGCGCATGCGGCGGGCGCCTTCGAAGTGGAACGGCTTGGTGACCACGCCGACGGTGAGAATGCCCATGTCGCGCGCGACCTTGGCGATGACGGGAGCGGCACCGGTGCCGGTGCCGCCGCCCATGCCGGCGGTGACGAACACCATGTGCGCGCCGGTCAGATGATCGCGAATTTCGTCGATCACCTCCTCGGCGGCGGCGCGGCCGACCTCGGGCTGCGAGCCGGCACCCAGGCCTTCGGTCACCTGCGCGCCCATCTGCACGATGCGCTCGGCCTTCGACATGGTGAGCGCCTGCGCGTCGGTATTGGCGACGACGAAGTCGACGCCTTGGAGACCGGCGGTGATCATGTTGTTGACGGCGTTGCCGCCGGCGCCGCCGACGCCGAACACGGTTATGCGCGGCTTCATCTCGTGGATGTCGGGAATCTTCAGATTGATCGTCATGGGTTTGCCTCTTTATTGCACGGGCAGCTCGCGCGCCGCCGATCGGAGCCGGTCCGCCACCGGCTCCTGCGTGAATCCGAATCGAGGGTCAGAAGCTTTCGCGCAGCCATTGTCCGACCCGTGCCATGTAACCGCCCGTCCCTGTCATCAATTGCCGCGTTCGCCGCGGTTCGAAATGTTCAAGATGCGCCGCCTGCGGATAGACCAGCAGGCCCGCCGCCGCCGCGAAAGCCGGCCCCTTGGCGGCCTCGGGCAGCCCGGAAATGCCGAGCGGGCGGCCGATGCGCACCGGCCGCTGCAAGATGCGCGTGGCCAAATCCGCCATGCCGACCAGCTGGCTGGCGCCGCCGGTGAGCACCACGCGCCCGCGCGGCTCGGCCGCGAACGGCGATGCCGCCAAGCGGTCGCGCACCATCTCCAGAATTTCCTCGACCCGCGGCTTGATGATGCGCACGAGCTGCGCCCGCGAGACGAACTGCGGCGGCTCGCGCTCGTCCTCGCCGACCGGAGGTACCGTGATCATGTCGCGTTCATCCGATCCACCGGTCAAAACACTGCCATAAATCGCTTTGATTCGCTCTGCGTCCGCGATTCGCGCGTTGAGGCCGCGGGCGATGTCGAGCGTGACGTGCGTGCCGCCGAGCGCGAAACCGTCGGCATGGACGAAGCG
Source organism: uncultured Pseudomonadota bacterium (assembly GCA_963773305.1). Classification (GTDB taxonomy): domain Bacteria; phylum Pseudomonadota; class Alphaproteobacteria; order Rhizobiales; family Xanthobacteraceae; genus Pseudolabrys. The sequence continues at coordinate 434,179 of CAVZAR010000001.1, read as the reverse complement.
GCCGCCGGAAAATACCGCCAATGTGGTCGTTCCGGCGCCGAGATCGATGGTTGCCGTGCCCAGATCGGCCTCGTCGTCGGCCAGCGCCGCCAAGGCGGCGGCATAGGGCGAGGCCACCATGGCTTCGACCGACAGATGGCTGCGTTCGATCGTGAGCATCAGATTGCGCACGGGCGCCACCTGCGCGGTAATCATGTGCATATCGACGCCGAAGCGGGCGCCCAGCATGCCGCGCGGCTCGCGGATGCCGGCGGCGGCGTCGAGCCGGTAGCCGATCGGCAGCGAATGCAGGACGGCACGGGCGTCGCGCACGGAATGGCGGCTGGCCGCTGCCAGCACGCGGGTAATCTCACCGTCGGTGACGACGCCGCCCGATAGCTCGATATCGGCGATGAAGCGCTCGCTGCCGAGCCGGCCGCCGGACAGCGACACCACCACGGATTCAAGCTGCACGCCGGCCATGCGCTCGGCATTGTCGATAGCCTGGCGGATCATCTCCTCGGCTTCGATCAGATCGACCACCGAGCCCGCCTTCATGCCGCTCGCCGCGGTATGCGCGAAACCCAGGATGCGCACGCCGTGGCTGCGCCGGCGCAGCACATCCTGCGGCGCCACCGGCTCGAGCCGCGCGATCAGGCAGACGACCTTGCTGGTGCCGACGTCGAGGGCGGCGACGATTGCCGCGCGGCGCGGCGACACCGGTTTCATCTTGGGGGTGAGGCCGAAGCGGAGCACGGTCATGCGGCTTCCCCACTCGTCATTCCGGGGCGCGAGCAAAGCGAGCGGGCCCGGAATCCATAATCCCGGCGCTGCGGAGTATGGATTCCGGGTCCGCGCCTTTGGCGCGTCCCGGAATGACGGAGAATGGAAAGCGGGCCGAGGCTCATGCCTCGCCTCCTTTGCGTTTCTTCTTGTTCTTGTCGGCGGCCTTGATCGCTTCCTCGCGCGCGGCGGCAGCGGCATCGGACAGGCGCACGGTGACGCGGTCGGACAGGCGCAGATCGACATTGACGATGTCGCGCGAGAGCAGCTTGTTCTCGCGGTCGAGCGCGGCGAGCGTCGCCAGCGCCTGCGCCGGCGTCGCTTCCGGCAGCAGTACTTCGACGCCGTTGTCGAGATGCAGGTTCCAGCGGCGGTCGGCCACCAGCACCGAGGCCTCGACGCGGCGCGCGATGTCGGGATAGCGCATGACGATATTCAGGAATCCGAAGCCGACATGCGCGGCGCCCTTGCCGACCAGCAGCGGCAGGTTGCGGAAACCGGGCGGCACGAACGGCTCCAGCACGGTGCCGTCGGCGGCGATCAGCGAGACCGTGCCGTCCTTCTGCCAGAGCGCGAACGGCTTGCGCTCCCTGATGGCGATGTGCAGGCGGCCGGGATAGAGCTTGAGCACGGTGGCGTCGGCGATCCACGGATCGGCCAACAGCCGCGCGCGCGCATGGGCGGCGTCGAGGAACAGAAGCGACGAGCGGCCGGTGATGCCGGCGAGCGCGAGCACGGTCTCGCGGCTGACTTCGTGCTGGCCGGCGAGCGCAACCTCGGAAATGCGGAAGCCGGCGGCGTTGGCGGCGGTATCGCAGATATCCTGCACCTGCGCGAGGATGGCCTCGCTGTGGCCGCCCCGGACGACGCCGTAGCAGGTGGACGCAAGCAGCAAGAGCGCGGCGGCGCTGGCGCCGAGCCCGCGCGGCGGATCGAGCGCGATGAGCCGGTCGAGCCAGCGGCGGGCGACGCGCAACCAACGCACGTCTTGCCAAGCGTGTGCGCCCAGCAAGGCGCGCGACGGGCGGCGCGGAGTGTTGGCGGTTTGAGCGAGACGTCGACGGCCGTCCATCGCACCAGTTCTTTTCAAGTGACGCCCGGCAAGGGCATCGCGAAGTGCCGGCACGATCGAGGTTTCGGTCGTGCCCGATTGGGCTGCGCCCGCAAGCGGACTTTGTCCCCTTGAGGCGCCGCGAAACGGCGATTCCCGCACGCACGACCAGACACGGCGCGGGTCAAGCCGCGCGAACCGCCGCGTTAGCCCCTAGTCTTCGGGCCTATTGGTAAACGATTAGTAAAATTTGAGGGATTTCGGGGGGTTAGGCGGAAGATGCTGGGGGCGTGGCAAGCGGGACACGGGGTTTTTTACGTCTCGGCGCCGTAGCGGGGCGTTTTGCCCGACCGCTCCTAAACCAATTGCATCCTCAACTCCCGCCCGACAATGCGCGCGGCACGCTGGAGACTGTCGATCGTGGCGCTGCCGTTGTCGGGATCGAGCAGACGGTCGACCTGCGCGCGGCTGGTCTTCATCAATTCGGCCATGCGCTTCTTGGTGATCTTCTTTTTTTTCATTTCGGCGGCGAGCTGGCGAGCGATCACCGCCTTGATCGCGGCGGCGGTGACTTCCTCGCGGATGCCCTGCTCGTCCAGCCAACTTTCGAAGCTTGATCCTACATAGGGGTTCTTTTTTGCCATGACTGCGCTTGTTTCAATCTCTGAAGGCGCGAGTCTCTCGCGCGTATTTATTTCCGACTTGCAGGCGGCAATTGATAAACTCGTATCTTTCCCGCCTGATCGACTTCGACCACGCGGTTTACCATGAACGTCCGTGGATCGGCTTCCATTTCCAACCGACTCAACACTTTTTGCAAGAGCCTCCAACTGCCTTCACGATCGACCGCCGGAAGAATAACAAGCCCGGGGTGCACTTTTTCCGCACCCACGAGGCCGCGAAAATCCGCTGCGTTCTCAGTGACAATGACGCGGTCTTCGTCGAGACATCGCTTGAGAACAGTATGATCTGCTTCTCCGCGCCGGCCAGCATCGAGCGGATGGAGCGCGTCGATGTTCCACACATTGAGACGCCGCGCGAGCTGCGGCGACAAGCATTCGTCAATGAAGAACTTCACGCCCGCGATCGCCAAGGCTTGCCGCCCGGGCGACCGACAAGGGGATTGGCGCGCGCGTACGCCAAGGCCGCTTCGACGGCCTCGCGCTTGAGATCAGGATTGTCTTGAAGAATATCGTCCGCCGTCTCGCCATGCTCGATCCGTCCGGCAACGGAATAGACGGACATTCGGGTTCCTTTGACGACCGGCGTGCCACCGAACACGTCCGCGTTGCTTTCGATCCAGCGGCTGCGCGCGCGGGCGTACCATTTCAAACGTTGCAAAACGGGGCGCACAACTTCCCCCGGCCGCACGTCCACGCCCGCCGAAATACGCCAGTGGGCGTCGAGCAGCCGATTGGGCGGCGTGGCTCGAAAATGGTCCCAAATCGAACGTTTGTGGCTCTTTGAAAATTCGACTCCGCAACCTTTCATGAAGGCGACAAAATAGATTCCTTGCTCGGACAGCAGACGGCGCGAACGCGCTTTGGCCATTTGTGGCGGCGCGCCGCGGTGGACTTCCACGATGCCCTCCTCGATGGCTTTCTCGATCGCCCGTGGCGGAGCCTGCGTCAGCGCGGCAGCCTCGGCGGTTGTAAATAGATCCGACATAATTATTCCCTTATAAGGGAGTAATTTATGATCGGCTTCGCGGATTGTCAAGCCGTTCACAGAATAAATTCCTTGACAGCGTGACGCTCCTCCGGTAGGAAACGCGCGAGCTCGCGCCGTGCGCCTTTGCCCGCGCCCCGCGCGCAGCCTCCCCCAAAAATCCAAATCTGAAGCACGGAGCACGCGCATGGCGACCTATTCGCCCGAGCTGCTGGCCGCATTGCGGCACGCTTACGAAAACACCGACGAGCCGATGACCTCCATCGCGGCCAGGTTCCGCATCGGCATCACCACGTTGCAGACGCTGGTGCGCAAGAACGGCTGGATCCAGCGCAGCCAGCGCCTGCGCCACTGTCCGCCGTCGATACGCCCACCGGAGGACGGGGCGACGCTGGCTTTGCCCGATCAGGACGCCGAACCGCAGCAAACCCCTACCCCGACCCTCCCGCTTGCAGGGGAAGGGAGCGAGGCTGTGCCGCGGGAAAGTCCGGCATTGGCTCCAGTCGAATCGCAGCTCTCCCCCGCCGAGCGGCTGCAGGCGCTGGTGGAAAAAGAAATCGCCGCCGAAGAGGCCACGCGCGCCGCGCTCGGCATCCGCCCGCGCTCGCGCAACGAGGCGGAGCGTTGCGCGCGCACCATCTCGAAGCTGACGCAGGCGCTGCAGTCGATCCAGAAGCTGCGCGGCGGCGGCGGCACCAGTGCGAACGGGGGCGACGAGCTTCCGCATGACATCGACGAATTTCGCGAAGAACTGGCGCGCAGGATCGAGGGCTTGATCGAGGGCCGGATCGGGCGCGAACGGATGAATTTAAACGCGCAAATGGCGGGTTTGAGCGACGACGAAATTCGTGAGCTCATCGCAATCGGACGCGAGCGCGGCATGGAGGCGTTGCTGCGGCCGCCGGCGGAGCGAGAGGACGCGTGAAGTAAATGTCGCCATCGTCCGCGCTTTCGCGGGGCATGACAGCAAGATAGTTCGCGGACGACGACCTGAAGAAATTCACCGATCGAGCGAAGCGTCCTCCACCATCCAGGCCACCAATTCCTCGAACGGTATGCCGGCATGGGCGGCGAGCTCCGGCACCAGCGAAGTTTCGGTCATGCCGGGCTGGGTGTTCACTTCCAGGCAGAACAGGCCTTCCAAGCCGTGCCGGCCGTCGTCGTAGCGGAAGTCGGCGCGGGTGACGCCGCGGCAGCCGAGCGCACGGTGCGCGGCGAGCGAGAGCCGCCGGCATTCCTCGTAAACCGCGGACGACACCGGCGCCGGCAGCAGATGCTTGGATCCGCCGGGCGCGTATTTCGCCTCGTAGTCGTAGAACTTGGTCGCGGAGACGATCTCGATGACGCCGAGCGTCTTGTCGCCCATCACCGCGCAGGTCAATTCCTTGCCGGGGATGAACGGCTCGACCAGCACGCGCGCGCCGAACTTCCAATCTTCGCGCGTGAGCTCCTGCGGCGGATGCGCGTGGTCCGCGCGCACGATGAACACGCCGACGCTGGAGCCTTCCGCCAAGGGCTTGATCACATAGGGGCGCGGCAGCAGATGTTCTTTCGCCGCGTCTTGCCGCTCGACCACCAGACCGCCGGGCACCGGCACGCCGGCCTTTTCCAGCACGACCTTGCTGATCTCCTTGTGCATGGCGACCGAGGAGGCGAGCACGCCGGAATGCGTGTAGGGAACGCCCATGATCTCCAGCAGGCCCTGGATGGTGCCGTCCTCGCCGGGGCGGCCGTGCAGCATGTTGAGCGCGACGTCGGGCGCGAGCGCACGCAGGTCGGCGGCCACGTCGCGGGTCACGTCGAGGCGGCTGACGCGGTAGCGGCCGGTGCGATCGAGCGCATCGGCGCAGGCTTCGCCCGAGCGCAGAGAGACCTCGCGCTCGGCCGACCAGCCGCCCATCAGCACTGCGACGTGTTTCATTCCGTCCCCTCACATCGTCATGGCCGGGCCTGTCCCGGCCATCCACGCCTTGCTTTCAGTCTGCACAGAAAAGCAAGGCGTGGATGCCCGCGACGAGCGCGGGCATGACGGCTATATCACGCGCCTACCCCAATCCTCTTAATTTCCCATTCCAAGTCGACACCGGATTTCTCCTTCACGCGCGCGCGCACGGTCTCGCCCAGCGTCTCGATGTCGGCGGCGCTGGCCTTGCCGAGATTGATGAGGAAATTGCTGTGCTTTTCCGACACCTGCGCGTTGCCGACTTTCAGCCCGCGGCAGCCGGCCTCGTCGACCAGCTGCCAGGCGCTGTGACCGGGCGGGTTCTTGAATGTCGAGCCGCCGGTATGGGTGCGCGGCTGGCTGGCCTCGCGCTTATGCTTGATGGCGTCCATCTCGGCGGCGATCTCTTCGGGCGTGCCGGCGCGGCCCTGCAACAGCGCGCGCGTGAAGATCACGTCGCCGGGCACCGCGCAGTGGCGGTAGGCGAAACCCATGTCGGCATTGCTGTAAGTGCGCAGATTGCCCCGGCGGTCGACGCCGCGCGCCTCGATCAGCACGTCCTTGGTCTCGCCGCCATAGGCCCCGCCGTTCATGCGCAGCGCGCCGCCGAGCGAGCCGGGAATGCCGGAGAGAAAGGCAAGCCCGGCGACGCCGGCATCGCGCGCGGCGCGCGCCACCATGACATCGAGCAGCGCGGCGCCGGCGGAGACGCGGTGGTCGGGCCCGATCTCGATCTCATGGAAGCCGCGGCCGAGCCGGATGACCGCGCCCGGCACGCCGCCGTCGCGCACGATCAGGTTGGAGCCGGCGCCGACCACGTGCACGGGCAGATCGGCGGGCAGGTTGCGCAGGAAATAAGCGAGGTCGTCCTCGTCCTCCGGCATGAAGAACACCTGCGCCGGACCGCCGACGCGGAACCAGGTGATCTCGGCGAGCGACTGGTTGGCGATCAGCCGCCCGCGCAGGTTGGGCATGCGGGCTTTGAGGTCGGCGGTGATGTCGGGGAAGCTCATAGCGCCTGCAGCTCGCCCGGCAGCGCATTGGCCCATTGCGTGATCGAGCCGGCGCCGAGGCAGATGACGCTGTCGCCCGGCTTGGCGAGCCCTTTGACGAGGGCCGCAAGTTTTTCCGGACCTTCCAGCGCGATCGCCTGCTTGTGGCCGCGCGCGCGCAAGCCCGCAACCAGCGCGTCGCGGTCGACGCCGGGGATCGGATTTTCACCGGCCGGATAGACCGGCGCCACGATCACGGTGTCGGCGTCGTTGAAGCAGGTGCAGAACTGCTCGAACAAATCGTGCAGCCGGGTGTAGCGGTGCGGCTGCATGACCGCGATCACGTTGCCGTCGGCGCTCTCGCGCGCGGCGCGCAAGACCGCGGCGATCTCGACTGGATGATGGCCGTAGTCGTCGACGATGCGCACGCCGTTCCACGTCCCCACTTTGGTGAAGCGGCGCTTGACGCCGCCGAAACCGACGAGCGCCTTGCGGACGAGCGCGTCGGAAATGCCGAGCGCGTGCGCGACCGCAATGGCGGCGGTGGCGTTGAGCGCGTTGTGGCGGCCGGGCATGGGCAGCGTGAGCTTGTCGATCGTGTGCGTGATGCCGCCGGCGCGGTCGCGGAACTGCACGGAGAAATGCGAGTCGCCGTTGCGGTGGTCGAGGTCGGCGAGGCGCACGTCGGCCTGCGGGTTGGTGCCGTAGGTGAGAATGCGGCGGTCGAGCAGCTTGCCGACCAGCGACTGCACCACGGGATGATCGGTGCACATCACCGCGAAGCCGTAGAACGGGATGTTCTCGACGAAATCGCGGAAGGCGTCCTGCACGGCTTGGTAGGTGTGGAAGTGATCGAGATGCTCGGGATCGATATTGGTGACGATGACCACGTCGGCGGGCAACTTGACGAAGGTGCCGTCGGATTCGTCGGCTTCCACCACCATCCAGTCGCCTTTGCCGAGATGGGCGTTGGTGCCGTAGGCGTTGATGATGCCGCCGTTGATCACGGTCGGATCGAGCCCGCCGGCGTCGAGCAGCGCGGCAACAAGCGAGGTGGTGGTGGTCTTGCCGTGGGTGCCGGCGATGGCGACGCAAGATTTCAGCCGCATCAGCTCGGCCAGCATTTCGGCGCGCCGCACCACCGGCAGGCGCTTGGCGCGCGCGGCGACCAGCTCCGGATTGTCCTGCTTGATGGCCGACGAGATCACCACCACGTCGGCGCCGTCGATGTTGTCGGCCTTGTGGCCGATGGCGACCTTGACGCCCTTGTCGCGCAGCCGCTTGACGTTGCCGCCTTCCGCCACGTCGGAGCCGGTGACGGTGTAGCCGAGATTGACGAGCACCTCGGCGATGCCGCTCATGCCGATGCCGCCGATACCGACGAAGTGGATCGGGCCGATGTTGCGCGGCAGTTTCATAAAGGTTCGTACCCCCGCATGGACCGGGCTTGGTTATGGCACGCGGCGTTTAGGAATTGAAATCCCCGGCGCTGCCGGGCGGCCCGCTTTTGCCGGGCATGGTAACCCGTCAAGGCCGTGCCGCGGACAATCGCGGCGCCTCAACGCGCGCGATAGGCGGCCATAAAGGCGCGCACGGCGATGCCGACGACGTGGTCGATGCGTTCCTGGCTCGGCGACGGCGCGAAGTTGAACAGCATCGGCTTGAACATGGTGGCATGGCAGGTCTCGATGAATTGCGCCGCGGTAACCTCGCAGTCTTCGATCTGCAAGACGCCGGCGTCGACCTGGGCCTCAAGATAGGCGGCCAGCCGCGCGATACCGACCGCGGGACCGCTCTCGTAGATCCTGCGGCCAAGCTCCGGCATGCGCTCGGCCACCGCGATCACCGCGCGCAACGACTCCATGCGGCCGGGCGTGCCGATGTTGCGCACGAAGGCCTTGCCATGCCGCAACAGAACCGCCTCGACATCGTGATCGGCGTGGTCGAAATCGAACACGCCTTCGGCCTGCAGCGCGCACTCGTCGTGCACGATCGCCGTGAACAGCTCGTCCTTGTCTTTGAAATAGACGTAGAGCGTGCCCTTGGAGACGCCGGCCGCCTTGGCGATGTCGGCCATGCTGGCGGCGTCGAAACCGCGCGCCAGAAACATCGCGCGCGCGCCCTCCATGATCTGGCGGCGCTTGGCATTGTCCTCGTCGGCCTCGGGCGGCCGGGTCTGGCTCAGTTCGGCAACTTCGCTCATGTGTCAGGCATTCCCCTCGAATGCTGCTGCTAGAGTCCGCCCCGTTTAGATTGAACTGCTACGGCGTCCTAACATTTTGTTTGCGCATGATCTTATCCGAAAACCGGTTCGCACTTTTCGGGATCGTGCGCTAGCCGCGAATCGGCTTCCTCTGCCACTCCCTTGAGACTTTGGTTTAATGACCGAACCGTTCGGTCAAAAAAACATTGACAGTGCTCTGAGGCGAACTTAGGTTGACCGAACCGTTCGGTCAATAGGGGTTTCTCCCGAGGAGTACGAAATGCAGCCCCAACGCGCCGATAATGATGAGGTTTCCCATGATACGAGCCCGCTCGTCGGCGCCCGCGGCGCCAATGCCGCGCAACGCGCCCGAAATCTGCAACTCACCCCAACCGCCCTCGCCGCCCGCGAGCCGGCGCCCGAGCTGCCACCGGCCGCCGAAATCCCCCTGGCACGGCACCCTGAGCCCGCTGGGGCCGATCTGGCCGGCGCCGCCGTTCAGGACCTGAAGCCCGGGCCCAAGCGCAGCCGGCGCAAGCTGGCCTTGATCGGCGCCGCAGCGGCGATCGCGGTCGGGGCCGCCGGCTGGTTCGGCTACGGCTACCTGACCGTCGGCCGTTTCCTGGTCTCGACCGACGATGCCTATGTGCGCGCCGATACCACGACGCTGGCCGCCAAGGTTCCCGGTTACGTCGCCGCGATCGAGGTCGGCGACAATGCACAGGTGCATGCCGGCGACGTGATCGCCCGCATCGACGACGGCGACTACCGGCTCGCCGCCGATGCGGCGCACGACCGGGTGGCCACGCAGCAGGCCACGATTCTGCGCATCGGCCAGCAGATCGCCGCCGCGCAGGCGGCGGTCGCGCAGGCGCGCGCGCAGCTTGCCTCCGCGCGCGCGGTGGAGACGCGCACCGAAGCCGAGCTGAAGCGCCAGCAGGCACTGGCCGACAAAGCCTTCGCCAGCCGCCAAACCCTGGAGCGCGCGCAGAGCGATCGCGACCAGGCGATCGCCGCGGTGCAGAGCGCGCAAGCCGCGGTCGCCAGCGCGATCGCCAATGTCGGCGTGCTGGAAGCGCAACAGCGCGAAGCCGAACGCACGCTCAACGAACTGAAAACCGCCGAGGCGAAGGCCGCGCGCGACCTCTCCTTCACCGCGATCCGCGCGCCGGTCGACGGCGTGATCGGCAACCGCGCCATGCAGGTCGGCGACTACGTGCAGCCCGGCCAGCGGCTCGCCGCCCTGGTGCCGCTCGCCGACGTCTATATCGACGCCAATTTCAAGGAGACGCAGGTTGCACATCTGCGTCCCGGCCAAACGGTCAAAGTGAGCGTCGACGCCCTGCCCGGCCACGACATCACCGGCACGGTCGCCAGCATGTCGCCGGCTTCCGGCTCGGTGTTCTCGCTGCTGCCGCCCGACAACGCCACCGGCAACTTCACCAAGATCGTGCAGCGGCTGGCGGTGCGCATTCGCCTACCGCAAGACGTGACCGACACGCGCCGCCTGCGGCCCGGCATGTCGGTGGTGGTGAGCGTCAATACCAAACCGGATTCAGCGGGCAACCCGAGCGCGACGTGGTTCACCCCCGCCGCGGAGCGCGACGCCTCGCTGAAGTCCGCCCGGTGGTGAGCCAGGCGTGTCGTGAGCAGCCCGGACACCACCGCCGCCGCGCTTCCGGCTTCCGCTCATTCCCCGATGAGCGGCGCCGGGAGCGCGGACGCCATTGCGCCACGCCGCATCGTCGCCTTCGTCGTGATGTGCTTCGGCATGTTCATGGCGTTTCTCGACATCCAGATCGTGTCGGCCTCGCTCTCCGAGATTCAAGCGGGCTTGTCGGCCTCGGCCGACGAAATCCCCTGGGTGCAGACGTCCTATTTGATCGCCGAGGTGATCGCGATCCCGCTGTCCGGTTTCCTGTCGCGCGCCTTCGGCACCCGCGTGCTGTTTACGCTCTCGGCCGCGGGCTTCACCTTCGCCAGCATCATGTGCGGACTGAGCTCGTCCATCGACACGATGATCGTCTGGCGCGCGCTGCAGGGCTTCATCGGCGGCGGCATGGTGCCGACGGTTTTCGCCACCGCCTACCTGATCTTTCCCGGTTCGCGGCAGAAATACGTCGCGCCGGTGGTCGGGCTGATCGCGACGCTGGCGCCCACCATCGGCCCGACCGTCGGCGGCTATGTCACCGACATGATGTCGTGGCACTGGCTGTTCTTCATCAACATCGTGCCCGGCCTGATCGTCGCCGGCGCCACCTGGCTGCTGGTCGATTTCGACAAGCCCGATCTGTCGCTGCTGGAGAATTTCGACTGGTGGGGCCTGTTGTCCATGGCCGGCTTTCTCGGCGCCTTGGAATACGTGCTGGAAGAGGGCCCGCGCCACGACTGGTTCGACGACAATGCGATCACCGCGATGGCGGCGGTCTCCGCGCTGTCGGCGACCGTGTTCTTCGCGCGCGTCCTCACAGCGCGCGCGCCGATCGTCGATCTCAAGGCCTTCGTCAACCGCAATTTCGCGGTCGGCAGCCTGTTCTCCTTCGTGCTCGGCATCGGGCTTTACGGCCTCACCTATATCTATCCGGTCTATCTCGCGCAGATCCGCGGCTACGACGCATTGATGATCGGCGACACCATGTTCGTTTCGGGGCTCGTCATGTTCCTGAGCGCGCCGCTCGCCGGCCAGCTCAGCCAGCGTTTCGACCCGCGCTACATGTTGATGGGCGGTTTCGTGCTGTTCGCCCTCGGCACGTGGCAGATGACCTACGTGACCAAGGATTGGGACTTCTGGCAGATTTTCTGGCCGCAGGTCTTTCGCGGCGTCGGGCTGATGTTCTCGATCGTGCCGGTGACCAATACCGCGCTCGGCACCTTGTCGCCCGAGCGCGTGAAGAACGCCTCCGGCCTGTTCAATCTCACGCGCAATCTCGGCGGCGCCATCGGGCTTGCCGTGATCAATACCGAGTTGAACGATCGCATGGACCTGCACCTTGCCCGCCTGCACGCCGCGGTGAACTGGGCGCGCCCGCCGGTAACCGAGACGCTGTCGCAACTCAGCGCGCATTTTCAGGGCGCGGACGCGCAAGCGATGGCGCTCAAGCAGATGATGGCCATGGTGCGGCAACAGGCGGCGGTGATGAGTTTCGCCGACGTGTTCCTGATGCTGACGGTGCTGTTCCTGGCACTGGCCGCGCTCGGCGTCATCATGAAGCGGCCGGCGCCGGCGGTCGCGGTGGACGCGCATTGAGGAGCGACTGCCGGCGTAAAGGAGGCGCGATTGCCGGAATCCGGATGCGACTTAATTGCGCGCGCTATCCCTTCTTCTTCATGTAGTCAGCCAGTTTTTGCTCTTCTTCCGCGAGCAGCTTCTTGATCATTTCCCGTTTTTCCGCGTCGAGCTCCGTCCTGAAAAGCTCGAGATAGTGCTTGATGTTGAGCTCGATGATCGCGCGCACGGACGGGTTCATGGAAAACCGGTGCAGGCTTCGGCCGCCAGGCATGGGACGAAATTTCGGTGTTCAAGCCACCGACTCGAGGGCATTTCCGTCGGCGAGCTGCCGCAGGGCGCGCTGCTCCTCGGCGATTCGCCGCTCGACAAATTGGCGTTCGTTTTCGGTCAAATGGGTTTGCAGCAGCCGGCGGTAGCGCTCGATATTGGCGCGATGCGCCGACCGCAAAGCCTTGTTTAAATCCGAGGTCATCGAACGCCCTCCCAAGCGCCCCGCCTCACGGATCTGCCTTTCAACAGAGAACCGTCGGGGAATTTGCTCGATCGCCCCGCTTCACAGGCCAAGAGCCTATGCGCTCGCGCGCGAGACGACCAGCCGCGGGAGGCGGTGAATATTTGATCCGGATCAAATGTCGTGTTGTTTTCGGCCGCCTCGTGCGGCCCGCAAGGGTGTCGGAGGGGCCCAGCCGCGGTTAGGATGCCTTTGCGCTCATCGACAGCACGAGGGTGACATGGCCGCGAGCAACTCAAACCTTCCCGCCGGCCCGGCTATCCGCGCCGTCGATCCCTGGCTGCCGGGCAATACGGCGAGGCGCAATTCCTCCCAATTGCTTAGCAACGAGGAGCGCGCGCGGCTGGCGGCGATCGCTTCGATCGCCCGGTTCAGAAGAGGCGAGAATATCTATGCCAGCGGCGAGCCGGCGGACGCGATTTTCAACGTCATCAGCGGGGTCGTGAAAACCTATACGCCCGCCGCGGACGGCGGCGAGCATATCGCGGCCTTTCTTTATCCGCAGGACCTGTTCGGGCTCGCGGAAGAGGCGCATTACACGAACTCGGCCAAGGCCATAACGCCGGTGACGGTCTATGCGCTGCCGGTGTCAGCCTTGCGGCGCCAATTCACAAAGGATGCGGCGCTGGAATTCCATGTCATCGTGAAACTCTGCCATGGTTTGCGGGAGGCGCAGCGTCACGCGCTGCTTTTGGCGCAGAGATATGCCTTGTCGAAGCTCGCGATGTTCCTGCAACTGCAGGAGCACGTACAAGCGGTCGATGGCGCGCCGTCGGAAATCTATCTGCCGATGGACCGCTCCGACATCGCCGACTATGTCGGCATGTCGCTGGCGGCGGTGAGCCGCGGCTTTCGCGATCTGGCGGCGCGGCGCGTCATCAGGATCAGGGACCGCCGGCATATGAAGATCCTCGACCGCAAGGCGTTCGACAAACTGGCCGGCGACGCCGCCAAGCCGGCGCGCGCAAAATCGAAACGAAGCAAATAGGTCGCGCTAAAGACCCGCCGTCTTCAGCACCAGATCGGCCAGCCGATCGGCGGCATCGATCGTGCCGGCCGCCTTGGCGGCTTGCGCCATGTGGGCGAGCCGCGCCGGATCGGCGGCAAGCGCGCGCGATCTCGTCGGCCAGGCGCTGCGGCGTGAAATCGCGCTTGCGCAAGACGGATGGCGGCGCCGGCCTCGCGCCAGCACGCCGGCATTGGCGAACTGGTCCTGGTCGAGCGCGTGCGGCAGCGGCACCAATATGGCCGGGCGGCCGATGGCGGACAATTCGGCGACGGTGGAAGCACCGGAGCGCGAGACGACGAGATGCGCGGCCGCCATGCGCTGCGGCAGATCGTTGAAGAAGGGCGCGGTCGCGGCGGCAATGCCGAGGCGGGCATAGGTCGCGCGCACGGCTTCCATATCCTCGGCGCGCACCTGCTGCACGAGCGCAAGGCGCGCGCGCAATTCGGGCGACAGACGCTCAAGCGCCGGCGGCACGATCTCGGCCATGACATGGGCGCCCTGGCTGCCGCCGAACACCAGCAGCTTGAAGGGCTCGTCGGCGGCCGGCGCCGTGAAAGGCGTATCGGCGGCCGCGATCACCGCCGGCCGTACCGGATTGCCGGTGAAATTGATCTTGCCTTGCAGATGCGGGTCGAGCTTGGCCAGCGTGCGGAAGCCGGTGGCGATCGCGGTGACGCGGGAGGCCAGCAGGCGGTTGGCGCGGCCCATGACGCCGTTTTGCTCGTGCAGCACGGTCGGCACGCCGCGCAACGATGCGGCGTAAAGCGGCGGCACGGTCGGATAGCCGCCGAAGCCGACTACCGCTGCGGGCCGGATGCGGCCGATCAGGCGCCATGCTTTCAGCGTGCCGAGCGCGAGCAAGGTCGCGGTGCGCGCAAGCGATAAGGGATCGCGGCCGCGCAGCGTGGCGCTCGGGATCAGATGCACGGCGCGGGCGGGAAACTCGAAATGGGCGGCGCGCGGGTCGGTGGCGAGATCGACGGTCGCCCCGCGCTTCTCCAGCACCACCGCCAGCGCCTCGGCCGGGAACAGGTGGCCGCCGGTACCGCCGGCGCAGAGGAGGATGAGTTTGTTTGGCGCCATGACCTATCCACCGTCATGCCCGGGCTCGTCCCGGGCATCCCGCTCGGGGACGCAGTGCCCACCTAAGCGAGATGGCCGGGACAAGCCCGGCCATGACGGAGGAGTCAAGCCGCCGCCTCGGCCGCCGCCAATTCGCCATCGACTTCCTGCGCCAGCATGGCCGCGCGCGGCTGCTCGCGCGTCAGCGCCAGCAGCATGCCCATGGTGTAGCCGAGCGAGAGCATCGAGGAGCCGCCATAGGAGATGAAGGGCAGCGTCATGCCCTTGGCCGGAATGAGATGAATATTGACCGCCATGTTGATCGCGGCCTGCGTGCCGAACAGGATGGCGAGGCCGGCGGCGGCGAAACGGACGAACAGGTCGTCGTTGCGCATGGCGCGGATGAGCGAGCGGATGACGATGAAGGCGTAGAGCGCGACCAGCACCAGGCAGAGCGCCACGCCGAATTCTTCCGCCGCCACCGCGAACACGAAGTCGGTATGGCTCTCGGGCAGGATGCGCTTGACCGTGCCCTCGCCCGGGCCGCGGCCGAACCAGCCGCCGCGCAGGAAGCTCTCGAGCGCGACGTCGATATTGTAGGAATTGCCGGCCGCCGGGTTGAGGAAGTGCTGCAGGCGCTTGGCGACGTGCGGCACGGTGTAATAGGCGACGGTGAGGCCGGCGGCGGCGGCGGCGCCGATGCCGAACACCCAGATCACCCGCATGCCGGCCATGAAGAACAGCGCGCTCCACACCAGCACCACCAGCATGGTCTGACCGAAGTCGGGCTGCATCACCAGGAGCGCGACCACCGCGAGCAGCATGGCGAGCGAGATGGTGTTGGCCGGCATGTCGGGCCGCTTAGCCGACTCGCCGAACAGCCAGGCCACCAGCACGACGAAGGCGGGCTTTAAAAACTCCGACGGCTGGATGTTCATGCCGAAGATGACCAGCCAGCGGCGCGCGCCCTTGATCTCGGCGCCGAGCTCGGGCGTGAGCGCGACCAGTAACAGGCTAACGGCGAAGACGACGATGGCCAGCCGGCGAATCTGGCGCGCATTCAGGAAGGAGACGCCGAGCATCACCGCGATGGCGGGGATCAGATAAAGGATATGGCGGTCGACGAAGTAGAACGGGTCGAGGCCGAGGCGGGAGGCGACCGGCGGGCTGGCGGCCAGCGACAACACGATGCCGGCCAGCATCAGCGCGCCGCAGGCGGCGAGCGTGAGCTTGTCGACCGTCCACCACCACTCGGCAAAAGGCGTGCGTTGCGCGCGCGAGACCATGTCTTTCCCGTCCGGAGCAGCAAGCTGACGGGGGATGGTTGAGGAAGGATTAAGAAGCGGCCGCACCCGCAGGCGCTGTCACCCTCCCCCTCCAGGGGAGGGTGAAGAAGAAACCCCCGGCAGCGCCAGCACGATGTCGGTGAAGGCGCGCCCGCGCTCCTCGAAGTTCCGGTACTGGTCGAAGCTCGCGCAGGCGGGCGAGAGCAGCACCACCGGCTCCCTGGCGTCGGAGGCCGCCGCATCGCGCGCGGCGGCGTCGATGGCGGCGGACAGGACTTCGCTCATCTCGTACGGCACCTGGCCGTCGAGCGTGGCGGCGAAGTCCGCGGCCGCCTCGCCGATCAGATAGGCCTTGGCGATGCGCGGGAAGAATTCGGCCAAGCCCGTAATGCCGCCGGCCTTGGCGCGTCCGCCGGCGATCCAGAAAATATCGTGGAAGCTGCCGAGCGCCTTGGCCGCACTGTCGGCATTGGTGGCCTTCGAATCGTTGACGAACAGCACCTTGCCCAAAGGAGTCTTCTTTTGGCCGACCTGCTGCATGCGGTGCGCGAGACCGGGAAAGCTGGTCAGCCCTTTCTGGATGGTCGGCACGTCGATGCCGAGCGCGACGCAGACCGCCACCGCGCAAGCCGCGTTCTGCGCATTGTGCAGCCCGCGCAGAGAGCCGATGCCGGCGAGCTCGGCCACCGCATGCGCCTTGCCGCCTTCGGCGCGCAGGATGCGCGAGCCTTCCGCGTAATAGCCTTCGCGCAACGGCGCCTGCACCGACACGCGCACGACATCCTTGCCGGCGCGCTCGATGCGGTTGGCGGCGTCGCGCGTGTAACGGTCGTCGACGCCGATCACCGCGGTGCCGCCGGATTCCACGCTCGCCGGCACCAGCGCCTTGAGCGCGGCGTAGTTTTCCATGCTGCCGTGGCGGTCGAGATGGTCTTCCGACACGTTGAGCAGCACGCCGACACTGGGCTTGAGCGAGGGCGCGAGATCGACCTGGTAGGAGGATATCTCCAGCACATAGACGCGGCCGGGGGCGAACGGCTCGAGCGCCAGCGCCGGCACGCCGATATTGCCGCCCATCTGCACGTCGCGCCCCGCGCTGGCGAGCAAATGCGCGGTGAGCGCGGTGGTGGTCGACTTGCCGTTGGTGCCGGTGATGGCGACGAAACGGCAGTCCTTGCCGTTCAGCGCGCGCTCGCGGCAGAACAATTCGATGTCGCCGATGACGTCGACCTCGGCCCGGTGCGCGAGCCTGACGCTCCAATGCGGCTCGGGGTGGGTGAGTGGCACGCCGGGCGACAGCACCAGTGCTGCGATTTGCGCCCAGTCGATCTCGCGCAGGTCTTGGACTTTGAGGCCGGCGCTCCGCGCCTCGGCGACGCTCTTTTCGTTGTCGTCGAACACCACCACGTCGGCGCCGCCCTTGATCAGCGCGCCGGAGGCGATGAGACCGGACTTGCCGAGGCCGAAGACGGCGACGCGTTTACCGGCGAAGCTGGTGGCGGGGATCATTTTACAGGCTCGTCATTCCGGGGCGCCGCGGAGCGGCGAACCCGGAATCCATAATCCCTGTCGAACTTGCCTAAGGACCCCCCTCCCCAACCCTCCCCCACAAGGGGGGAGGGAGTAGGCCGAGTCTGCCGCGGCTCCTCGTCAATCATCTGAGTTTCAGCGAAGCCAGCCCCGCCAGCGCCAGCACCACGGCGACGATCCAGAAGCGGATCACGATCTGCGGCTCGGTCCAGCCGAGCTGCTCGTAGTGATGATGGATCGGCGCCATCTTGAAGACGCGCTTGCCGGTGAGCTTGAAGGAAACCACCTGTACGATCACCGACACCGCTTCCAGCACGAACAGCCCGCCGATAATGGCGAGCACGATCTCGTGCTTGATGGCGACCGCGACGGTGCCGAGCAGCCCGCCGAGCGCGAGCGAGCCGGTGTCGCCCATGAAGATCGAGGCCGGCGGCGCGTTGAACCAGAGAAAGCCGAGCGAAGCGCCGATCACCGCGCCGCACAGCACCGACAATTCGCCGGTACCGGCCACGTAGTGGATCTGCAAATATTCGGCGAACACCGCGTTGCCGGCGAGATAGCTGATCAAGCCGAAGCTCGCCGCCGCGATCATGACCGGCACGATGGCGAGGCCGTCGAGGCCGTCGGTCAGGTTGACCGCGTTGCCGGCGCCGACGATGACGAAGGCGCCGAACAGCACGAAGCCCCAGCCGAGATTGATCATCAGCTCCTTGAAGAACGGGAACACCAGCGCGGTGGCGGTCTTGCCGGAGCCCAGATGCACCAGCGCCGTGCAGGCGGCGATGGCGATCGCCGCCTCGATCAGGAAGCGCGTGCGGCCGGCGAAACCCCCGCTCGTCTGCTTGGTTACCTTCAGATAGTCGTCGTAGAAGCCGACCAGGCCGAAGCTCAAGGTGACGCCGAGCACCACCCAGACGTAGGGGTTGGTCGGGTTCGCCCACAACAGGGTCGAGACGAGCAGGCCGGACAGGATCATCAGGCCGCCCATGGTGGGCGTGCCCTTCTTGGTGATGAGATGCGACTGCGGGCCGTCGATGCGGATCGGCTGGCCCTTGCCCTGCTTGACGCGCAAGAGGTCGATCATCGGGCCGCCGAACAGGAATACGAAGACCAGCGCGGTGACGATGGCGCCGCCGGTGCGGAAGGTGAGATAGCGGAAGACGTTGAGGAACGAGAGATGCTCGGAGAAGTCGGCCAGCCAGTAGAACATCAAACTTTTCCTGTCTCAGCCCGCGGCCTGCGCGGACGCGCCCTGGCGGGGAAATTGCCGTTGCAAGGCCTCGACGATGGGGCCCATCTTGGAGCCGAGCGAGCCTTTTACCATGATCGCGTCGCCGTCCTGTACGGCCTCGAGCACGGAGGGCTCCAGTTCCGCCGCCGTCACGGCATAGCCGCCCCGGCGGTGCGAGGGAAGAGCCTCCCACAAAGCGTGCATCAGGGGGCCGGAACAGAAAACGAGGTCGACTTTGGCCGTTTCCAGGGGACCGGCGAGCGCACGGTGCAGATCGGCGCCGGCCGGGCCCAATTCCAGCATGTCGCCCAGCACCGCAATGCGGCGGCCGCGCTTGCCCACCGGCGCCTGGCCGAGCAGCGCGATGGCCGCCCGCATGGAGGCGGGATTGGCATTGTAGCTCTCGTCGATCAGCAGCGCGCTGCCGCCCGGCACGCTTAAAGCGGCGCGCGCGCCGCGGCCGGGCGCGGGCTTGAGATCGACGAGCGCGAGCGCACCGAGCGCAAGATCGGCGCCGGCGAGCGACACCGCGGCCAGCACGGCGAGCGAATTATGCACGAGGTGATAGCCGGGCGCGCCGAGCTTGTAGGCGACATGCGCGCCGAGGATGTCGGCCTCGGCGGTGGCGCCGTCGGGCTGCAGGGCGTAGCGGACGAGATGCGCGTCCGATTGCGCGGCTTCGCCGAAGGAGACGATGCGGGCGACGCCGGCTTTCTTGGCCGCGGCGGCGAGGCGTTCGTATTGCGCATTGTCGCGGTTGAGCACGGCGGCGCCGCCGGGCTCGACCCCTAGAAAAATCTCCGCCTTGGCGTCGGCGATTCTTTCGACCGAGCCGAAGAATTCCAGATGCACCGGCTCGACCGTGGTGACGATGGCGACGTGCGGCCGCGCCAGCCGGGTGAGCGGCGTGATCTCGCCGGCATGGTTCATGCCGATTTCGAACACGGCGTATTTGGCGTCTTGCGGGCATCTGGCCAGAGAGAGCGGCACGCCCCAGTGATTGTTGTAGGAGGCGGCGGACACGTGCGTCGCGCCGTCGCGCGACAGCGCAAGGCGCAAGGCCTCCTTGGTGCCAGTCTTGCCGACCGAGCCGGTGACGGCGATCACATGGCCTTTGAAACGCGCGCGCGCGGCGCGGGCAAGCGCGCGCAAAGCGTCCAGCACGTCGTCGACGATCAGAAGCGGCGCGTTTGAGAAACGCGCGGCAAATTTTGGAACTTGCGCGCGCGCGACGACGGCAAGGCCGGCGCCGCTTTTGAGTGCCGCCTCGACGAAATCGTGGCCGTCGCGGGCATCGCCTTTGATCGCGAAGAAGACCTCGCCCTTCTTGAGGGTGCGGGTGTCGATGGAAATGCCGGGAACGTCCGCCGGCAGCTTGCCCGACTTGTCTGCGCCCATGGCCGCGGTCATGGCGTCGAGGGTCCAGAGGGCGGTCATAAGACTCCCTGCGGTGAGGCAATCGCGCTTCCGCTCTCCCCTGGGGGGAGAGGGTGGCTCGCGCGGAGGGAATCCGAGCGCGAGCCGGGTGAGGGGGAAAGGGCCGTTCGTTCGTCGGTAACCCCCTCACCCCAACCCTCTCCCCGATGGGGAGAGGGAGTCCCGCAGCGTGTGGCGCAGCGCCCTTGCGTTATTGCAAAATCTCTCATGCCACCGGCTCCTTGAGCGCGGCGGCGACGGCTTCGTGATCGGAGAAGTGCAGGACTTTGTCGCCGACGATCTGGCCGGTCTCGTGGCCCTTGCCGGCGATCAACAGCACGTCGCCCGGCTTCAGCTCCGAAATGCCGGCGCGGATCGCTTGCGCCCGGTCGCCGATCTCGCGCGCCCCCGGCGCTTCGGCCAGAATAGCCGCGCGGATGGCGGCTGCATCTTCGCTGCGCGGATTGTCGTCGGTGACGATGACGCGGTCGGCATGCTCGGCCGCGATCTTCCCCATGAGCGGGCGCTTGCCCGTGTCGCGGTCGCCGCCGGCGCCGAACACGGCGATCAGCCTGCCGTGCGCGTAGGGGCGCAGCGCTTCGAGCGCGTGCTTGAGCGCGTCCGGCTTATGCGCATAGTCGATGAAGATGGGCGCGCCGTTCCTTTCGCCCGCCAGCTCGAGCCGGCCCTTGGCGCCGCGCAGATGCTCGAGCGCGGCGAAGACGCGCTCCGGATCGCTGCCGGTCGCGATGCTTAAGCCCGCCGCGATCGCCGCGTTCTCGACCTGAAAGGCGCCGACCAGCGGCAGCCTGATCTTGTAGGCGCGTCCGGCATGGGCGAGCCCGACCGCCTGACCGAAGCCGTCGACGGCGCCCGCCACCAGCATGATGTCATGGCCCTGCACGCCCACCGTCATGACATTGAGCCCGCGTTTCTTCGCCGTCTCGATCACTTGGCCTGCATAGCAGTCGTCGGCGCCGATCACCGCGGTGCCGCCGGGCACGACGAGGTCGGAAAACAGCCGCAGCTTGGCGGCGAGATAGGCTTCCATGCTGGGGTGATAGTCGAGGTGGTCGCGCGACAGATTGGTGAAGGCGCCGGCTGAAACGCGCACGCCGTCGAGCCGGTGCTGGTCGAGGCCGTGCGAGGACGCTTCCAGCGCGAGATGGGTGACGCCCTCGCGCGCCAACGCATCGAGCGTGCGGTGCAATTCGACCGGATCGGGCGTGGTGAGGGAGCCGTAGCGTTCAGCCCTAGGCGACACCACGCCGACGGTGCCGATGCTGGCGGCGACTTTCGCCGAGCGCCGCCCAGATCTGGCGGGTGAAGGCGGCGACGCTCGTCTTGCCGCTGGTGCCGGTGACGGCGGCGATGGTGCCGGGCTGGCGTGGAAAGAAGGCGGCGGCGCAAAGCGCCAGCGCGCGCCGCGCATTGCCGACCTGGATGAAGGCGACGTTGTCGGGCAGCTCGACCGGCCGCTCGGCCAAAACCGCGGCGGCGCCGGCGGCGAGCGCCTGCGGCACGAACGAAAGGCCGTCGCTCTTGGTGCCGGGCACCGCGACGAACAAGTCGCCCGGCTTCAGCTTGCGGCTGTCGGCCGTAATGCCGGCGAGCTCGAGCCCGGCGAAACGCGGGTCGAAGCGGGCATTCTCCAGCGGCAGGTCGGCAAGTTTCATGAATTATCGCCCGTTCGTCCCCGCGAAAGCGGGGACCCGGCACAAATGCGGGGCGCCGCCTCTGCCGCCCTGGATTCCCGCTTGCGCGGGAATGAACGGAAATTGGGGCGCCCTGAGGACCGCAAGCACCTAGCGGCTTTCAACCGCCTTGGCCAGGATCAACCGGTCCGCCTTGGGCAGGTCGAAACGCGGCTCCAGATCGAGCAGCGGAGCGACCCGCGCGATGACCTTGGCCGCGGTCGGCCCGGCGTTCCAGCCGGCGGTGGCAAAGCCGTGCGTGCCCGGCACCGGCTGCGGCTCGTCGAGCATGACCATCAGCAGATATTTCGGCTTGTCGGCCGGCAGCACCGCCATGAAATCGGTCAAGAGCTTGTGCTTGGCATAGCGGCCGTTGACCACCTTCTCGGCGGTGCCGGTCTTGCCGCCGACATAGTAGCCGGGGACGTTGGCGAGCGTCGCTGTGCCCTTCTCGGCATTGAGCCGCAGCAGATAGCGCATGTCGCGGCTGGTCTCGGGCTTCAGCACGCGCTGGGCGATCTTCATCGCCTCCGCGCGGTCGCGCTTCAAGAACGTCGGCTTGATCAGCAGCCCGCCGTTGACGGTAGCCGCAATGCCCATGGCCGCCTGCAAGGGCGCGACCGACAGGCCGTGGCCGAAGGCGATGGTCACGGTGTTGAGCTCGCCCCAGTGCTTGGGCACCAGCGGCTCGGCGCTTTCCGGCAATTCGGTGCGCAGTCGGTCGAGCTGGCCCATCTTCTTCAGAAACGCCTTGTGCCCGTCGACGCCGACCGCGAGCGCCATGCGCGCGGCGCCGATGTTCGACGAGTAGGTGAAAATTTCCGGCACCGAGAGCGCACGCCCTTTCGGCTCGTAGTCGTGAATGGCGAAGCGCCCGTAATGCAGCGGATGGCTGGCGTCGAACTTGGAAGCGAGCGTCGCCTTGCCGTCGTCGAGCGCCATGGCGACGGTGAGCACTTTGAACGTAGAGCCCATCTCGTAGACGCCGGTAGTCAGGCGGTTGATGCGGGTGGGATCGTTGGCCTGGCGCGGATTGTTGGGGTCGTAGTCCGGCTCCGACACCGCCGCGACCACTTCTCCCGTATTGACGTTGAGGATCAGGCCGGCGGCGGCCTTGGCGTGAAATTTTTCGCGCGCTCTTACCAACTCGTCGCGCATGGCGTATTGCGCGCGCAGATCGAGCGAAAGCTCGACCGGCCGCTGCAGCCGGTCGGTGGCGAGCCCCGCCATGTGCAGCGCCGCCAGCCCCTGCCCGTCCAGCCACTTCTCGATGCCGGCAATGCCCTGGTTGTCGATATTCACCAGCCCGATCACCTGCGAGACCGTCGGACCGTTCGGATAGACGCGCTTGTTCTCGGTCAGGAAGCCGATACCGGGAATGCCGAGATGGTGAATCTCGCGCTCCTGCTTGGGCGTAATTTCACGCTTGAGCCAGACGAAGCCGCGATTCGACGCCAGTCGCTCGTGCAGTTCCTTGGGATCGAGATCGGGCAGTGTGGCGGTGAGCTGTTCCTCGGCGTCGTCGATGTCGATGAGCTTGCGCGGCTCGGCATAGAGCGAGGGCGCCTTGATGTCGGTTGCAAGGATGGCGCCGTTGCGGTCGAGAATGTTGGGCCGCGCGGTGGCGACCGCGTCCTGGCTGACGGTGTGGCGGTTGCCGTGCTCGTGGCTCTCGACCGCGAAGGTGACGAGGCGCAGCGCGATCACGCCGTAGATGCCGGCAAAAGCGAGAACGGCGAGGCCGAGCCGCGCCTTGGCCTTCACCTCGCGGTCGACATTGCGGCCGTAGAGCAGCGCAGCCAGCGTGCGCTGCCAGCGGCTCTCGGGGGCTTTCGTTGCGCGCGCCACGGCTCAGCGCCTCCCCGGCGTGGCCGGCACGCTGCCGGTGGTGGCGGGCGCGGCGGGCGCGGCGGGCGCGATCATGGCGCCGATCGGATCGTTGCCGGGCGTTGCGACGGGCGGGCGGGCCGGTAGATTGTCGAAACTATCGAACTGGTGCGACTTGACCGGCTGCAATTTCAGGAAACGCCCGGCCAGTTCCTCGATGCGCGCGGGCGTGTCGAGCTTGGCCCATTGCGCGCGCAGCACCGCGATGGCGTCGCGCTCGTGGCGCAATTCGTTGCGCAGCTTGGCGACGCGCGCGCCCTGCAGCGTGGAATCGAACTTGATCTTATAAACCGAGGCCGCCGCCAGCACGAGCGCGCAGATGACCAGAATGTTGATGAGGCGCATCATGGTCAACGCCCCCGCATCGCATCGGCGAGCGCAGGCAGCCGCGGCAGCAGATCGGAAAGATCGCCCGATTGCGCGGGCGCCGCGGTGCGCTCGGCAGCGCGCAGCTTGGCGGAACGGGCGCGCGGATTGGCGGCGACTTCGGCTTCGTCGGCGGTGATCGGGCGTTTTGTGAGAACGCGGAAGCTCGGCGCCGGGCGCTTGACTTCCGGCGCGTGACGCGAGCCGCCGCGCGTTGCCGCGCGCGTGGCCAGGAAATTCTTGACCATGCGGTCCTCGAGCGAGTGAAAGGAGACCGCGACCAGCCGCCCGCCGCCTTTCAAGATGCGCTCGGCGCCGGCAAGCGCCGCCGCCAGTTCGCCGAGCTCGTCGTTGACGAAAATGCGCAGCGCCTGGAAGGTGCGCGTGGCCGGATGGATGTCGCCTGGCCGCGCACGCACGGCGGAGGCGACAATGTCGGCGAGCGCGGCCGTGGTGGCGATCGGCGCGGCGCTTCGCGCCTTCACGATGGCGCGCGCGACGCCGCGCGAATGCCGCTCCTCGCCCAGAATGTAGATGATGTCGGCAAGATCGCGCTCGCTCGCCGCATTCACGACATCGGCGGCACTCGCGCCCTCGCCGCTCATGCGCATGTCGAGCGGGCCGTCGTAGCGGAACGAGAAACCGCGCTCGGCGCGATCGAGCTGCATGGAGGAGACACCGAGGTCGAGTACCACGCCGTCGACCGTGTCGGCGCCGGTCGTGCGCGCGATCTGCTCGAGATTGGAAAAGCGGTCCTCGACCAGCGTGAGGCGCCCGTTCGATTGCGCGACGAGACCGGCGCCGGCCGCGATCGCGCTCGGATCGCGGTCGATGGCGATCACCTGGCAGTCGGCCGCGGCAAGAAGGGCGCGCGCATAGCCGCCGGCGCCGAAGGTGCCGTCGACATACGTGCCGCCGTCCTTGACCTGGAGAAATTGAATCGCCGGGCGGCCGAGCACGGGAATGTGGAGGGCTGGTCCGCCAGCGACAGCGGCAAAGCCGTCGCCGCCCGCCGTCATTCCCGTGCTCCGCGCGCGTTGCGCGCCGCCGCCTGGGAGCTCAGCTCGGTCTTGAGCGCGCGCACCTTTTGGGTGGCCTCCGCGAGCTCGCTTTGAAACCGGCCGGGCTCCCAGATCTGAAACTTGTGCCCGAGGCCCACGAAGGTGACGGCCTCGGTGATCTCCGCATGGCGCTTGAGCGTGTCGCTTAAGACCACCCGTCCCTCGCCGTCGATCTTCAGCGTTTCGCTGGTGCCGTAGAGGGCGAGCGCGAAGCGTTCGCGTTCGTCCGAGAACGGGGCATAGCGCGCGATCAACGCCTCGATCTCCGCCATCAGCGCATTCCCGCCGGCGTCGATCGCGGGGCGGTCGAGCGCCGGATAGCAATAGAGCCCGTCGAAACCGTCGCGGGCGAGCACCGAGCGGAAGGAGGCTGGGATGGAGACGCGACCTTTGGAGTCGAGCCGCAGCGTGACGTTCGACACGAAGCGGTCCATATCCCGCAACCCCGCACGCCGACCGGACAGGACGCCAGCAACTGAGGCGAACTCGACCCCTCCGGATGCTAGCGCCGCGGTTCTGGTCGATGCGGCGCGCCATCCTCGATGAGATTTTGTGGGATATCATGGGATAATATGGGCGTCAATGCGGCGACCTGCGCGGGAACTCCTCCCCGGAGCCCAGCGCAGCCCCGCCGGCCGAATCCCATTAACGACCCTTAAACTTAAGGATTTCTTGCCGCCGGCGCGGTTCCGTCGGCTCTTTCGCGCCGAGACGGGCCGGTTCCCCGAAATGCAAAATCCGCAAGGCGGCTCGCGCTGCCATGGCGGAACGCGACTCCCGCTGCCGCGTTCATGCGGATGGCGGGGCGGCGGACCTGCCCCTTCAGAGTTCCGGTCCAACCGATCGGAACCACGTACCAAAACCAAGGAGGCATTCCATGACGAAGAAACTCATGCTCGGCGTCGCGCTGTCGGCGCTGATGGTGTCGGGCGCGTTTGCGCAGACGCCGAACAATTCGAGCTCGACTCCCCCGGCCGCGACCCAATCCGACCGGATGAAGTCCGACCGGGCCATGCCCTCCAAGTCCGACCAGGCCAAGCCCACCGCCACCGACGTGGGCTCGCAGCCGGCCGATAAGAAGGCCGACATCGTGATGTCGCAGCAGCCGGACCAGTGGCTGGCGTCGAACTTCAAGGGCACCGACGTGATCGGTGAAAACGGCAAGAAGGTCGGCGACGTCAGCGACATTCTGTTCGATCAGAACGGCAAGATCGAAGCCTATGTGATCAGCTTCGGCGGATTCCTCGGCATGGGCGCCAAGGACGTGGCGATCGCGCCGAGTTCGTTTACCGTGGAGAAGGGCACCAACGGCAAAGCCGACAAGCTCAAGCTGTCGATGACGCAGAATGAGCTGAAGCAGGCGCAGAACTTCAAGCCCTACGAGAAGCCGAGACCGGTCACTACCGGCGCGGCCCCGCATCCGATCGGCGGCGCCAGCCCGTTGAGCGGTGGCCTCGCCTCGCCGCATCGTTAAGAGCGCAAAGTCCGACGCCAAATATCGCGGCCGGGCGGCCGGATTGTACCGCCCGGCCGCGATGCATTTCCGCGTATTGCTTTTTCGCGCGCGCGGAGCGAATCATGCCGCCCCGCCGTCGAACGCACTCGCTGCCAAGTCCGGCTCCATTATCGGCCCCATGTCAATCTTCCAGCCGGATTCCTTTATCGTCACCGAGGTCAAGCCTTCGCCCAATCAGGACGAACGCAAGCTCGGCCGCAAGCCCGATCTGATCCTGCTGCACTACACCGGCATGCAGACGGGCGAAGCCGCGCTCGAGCGGCTTTGTTCGGCGGAAAGCAAGGTGTCGTCTCATTACGTCGTGTTCGAGGATGGCCGCATCGTGCAATGCGTGCCGGAGGAGCGGCGCGCCTGGCACGCCGGCGTGTCGTACTGGGCGGGCGAGACCGACATCAACGCGTGCTCGATCGGCATCGAGATCGTCAATCCGGGACACGAGTTCGGCTACGTGGATTTTCCGCTGCGGCAGATCGCGGCGGTGATCTCGCTGTGCAAGTCGATCATCACGCGGCGGGGGCCGATCGCGCCGGACCGCATTCTGGCGCATTCGGACGTGGCGCCGACGCGCAAGCAGGATCCGGGCGAGAAGTTTCCCTGGGGGCTGCTGCACGAGTCGGGCGTCGGCCATTGGGTGCGCCCGGCGCCGCTGACGCTCGACGGCCGCCAGATCAAATTCGGCGACCGCAGCGAGACCGTGACGCGGCTGCAGCACGCGCTGCGCAGCTACGGCTACGGCGTGGAAGAGACCGGCCATTACGACGAACTCACGCGCGACGTGGTAACGGCCTTCCAGCGCCATTTCCGCCCGGAGCGCGCCGACGGCGTGGCCGACGCTTCGACACTGCTCACGCTGCGCGCGCTGATCGAGACGCGGCCGGCGCCGCTGCGGGCCGCGCGGGCCTAGTGCCTGATCCCGAAAAGTGGGAACCGGTTTTCGGATAAGATCATGCGCAGGCAAAATGTCAGGACGGCACAGTCGTTCAATTAGCGGATTGGGCTCTGGCCTCAACGCGCGGCGGTCTCGCCCGGCAGCGGCAGGCCGGGCAGCCGCCACGGCGCATGCGCGAAGCGCTCGACCAGGAAGTCGATGAACACGCGGACGCGCGGCAGCCGCTGACGGCCGGCGGGATAAAAGGCGGCGAGCGGGAACGGCTCGACGTGGTGGACGCCGGTGAGCAGCGCGGTGAGTTCGCCGGCGCGCAGCGGCGAGCCCACGATCACATCCGACAGCCGGATGATGCCGGCGCCTTCGATGGCGAGGCGTAGCGCGGCTTCGGCGTCGTCGGTGACGACACGCGGGTGCACGTCGACGACGTCTATGCCGGCGCGCGTCTTGAACGGCCAGCGGTTGAGCCCGGGGCCGGCGACCGCGATGCAGTCGTGCTCTTTCAGATCGGCGGCGCGTTTCGGCGTGCCGCGCCGCTGCAAGTATGAAGGCGCCGCGCAGATCACCCGCTGCAGCGACGCGATCTTGCGCTGGACGAACGGGCCTTCCGGGACGTGGCCGGAGCGCACGGCGATGTCGGCCTGTTCCTCGATCAGGTCGACCAGGCGGTCGGTAATCGAGAGGTCGACGTCGATCTCGGGATAGCGCGCGAGAAAATCGGCAAGCGCCGGCGCGAGCTGGTGCAAGCCGAAGGCGGTGCCGGAATTGATACGCAGCTTGCCGCGCGGCGCCCCGCGCGCCTGCGCGACCTCCGCTTCGGCTTCTTCAATATCCGCAACGATACGCCGGGCGCGGGCTAAAAACGCTTCACCTTCAGGGGTTAAGGCCAGGCGGCGGGTGCTGCGCTCCAGCAGGCGCACGCCCAGGCGGTCCTCCAGGCGCGACACAAGCTTCGACACGGCCGAGGGGGTGATCCCCAAGTCCTTGGCTGCGCTTGAGAAACTGCCGCGGTCCATGACCCGGACGAAGGCGCGCAGGTCGGAGGTTTCCATTTGTGCCTAACCGTCATCAATGTATAGGCTTACTAGCGTATTATATTTCCATCAGAAGATAATATCATGCGTTCAACGCATAGGGCAAACGGAAACCCCAGTGCCGGGAATTCCCAGCGCCTGCAAGAACCGAAAGAACACGACCATGAAGTCCATGTCCAACAGCTACCTGCAGCCCGTCGATGTCCATGCCGCGCTCGCCCGCGCCCATGCCGACCGCGCAGAATATATCCGCCTGGCGCTGATCGGCCTGCCGGCGCTCGCCAAGCGGGTGGCCGGGAAATTGCGGCCGCACCTGCCGCACAAGGGCGCCTGGGCCTAAAGCCCTCCAAAACAAGGTCTCCCGGCCCTCGCGCTGTTGCGAGGGTGCGGTCGAGCAAGCCCGGACCGCTTGCCCCTCCCGGCAGGTCCGGGCTTTTTTCGTCCGGAAAGCCGACTTTTTAGCCGTGGCGGCGGCGCGCGCTTGACCTGTGCCCGGGCCGGCCCCATTCCTATGCCGTCAGTCGGCCGGACGGCCGCTCCGCGCCAAAGCCGAAAGGTGGCCGGGGAGGAAAGTCCGGGCTCCACGGACGAGCGGTGCCGGATAACGTCCGGCGGGACGAGCCCTTCGGGGCAAAGCCCAGGGAAAGTGCCACAGAGAACAGACCGCCGCGGGCGCGTTGCGTTTTGTCCGCGGCAAGGGTGAAACGGTGGGGTAAGAGCCCACCGCGCCAGCCGGCAACGGCGGCGGCACGGCAAACCCCACCGGGAGCAAGACCGAATAGGAATGACGCAGGGGCGCGAGCTCCAGGTCCGTCCGGGCCAGTCATTCGGGTAGGTTGCACGACGCGCCGGGCAACCGGCGCGCCAGATGAATGGCCGTCACGTTCGCGGGTTTAGGCCCGCGGGCCATACAGAACCCGGCTTACAGGCCGGCTGATACGTCAAACGGGGGCTCGGCGGCAAAAACCGCCGGGCCCCCGCCAATTTTGGGGTGACTTGCGGATCAGGCTGTAGATGAATAAGCTAGCTTGTTGGCTAGCTAGAGGCACCGTCATGCTGGACACCCCCGCCCGCACCGAAGTCGGCACATTCGAAGCCAAGAACAAGCTTTCCGAGTTGCTCGACCGGGTCGAGCGCGGCGAGCAGGTGATCATCACGCGCCGCGGCAAGCCGGTGGCGGAGTTGGTGCCTTTCGCTGTGGAGGAGGCGCGGCGCGAACGGTCGCGGCAAGCCATGCGCGGTATTCGCCACCTGGCGAAGCAGATGAAACTCGGCCCCTTCGACTGGGAAGAGTGGAAAAAATATCGCGATGAGGGACGCGAATGAGCTTCGTGCTCGACAGTTCGGCCACGCTCGCCTGGGTATATCCAGACGAAATGACGCCGGCCATTGCTCGGCTCAGCGAACAAGTCAGCGAACAAGGTGCCTGGGTGCCGACGCTCTGGGCATTGGAAATCGGAAATAACCTTCTGCTCGCCGTCCGTCACGGCCGTATCGGAGCCGACCAGCGCACACAATTCATCCGCCTCCTCCGCGCGCTCAATATCTCGACCGATCCGGACACTGATAGATATGCGTGGCTCGATGCGATGGGGCTCGCCGAAAGATTCCGGCTCACCCTCTACGACGCCTGCTATCTCGATCTCGCCCAGCGCCTGCATCTGCCGCTCGCCACGCTCGACCGCGATTTGCGGGCGGCGGGCGGCGCATTGGGAATTGAATTGCTGGGCGAATGACGGCCGCCCGTGTTCGCCTCACCCCAATTCGGACAGCAGCGCCTTGGCGTCGCGCAGGTCGGGGCGGTCGAAGCCTTCCGTGAAAGCGGCATAGACCGGCGCCAGCAGGTCGCGCGCCTCGTCCTTGCGTCCACCGGCGCGCAGCAGGCGCGCAAGACTCATAGCGGCGCTCAGCTCGATCGGGCGGCATGACTGCTGCGCCGCGACGGCGAGCGCCTGCCGAAAGGTGGCCTCGGCTTCGGCGGCGTTGTCATCCGATTGCGCCAGCAGGATTTCTCCGCGCAGCCGCAGGATCTCGCCTTCATGAAAATGAATATTCTGTTCGTTGATGTTGTCCCTGGCGCGTTCGATGGTGGCGAGGGCATCGTCGAGGCGGCCAGCGCGCATTTGCTCCTGAGCAATCAGCGCCAGCACAATAGGTTGAAGCACGGCGACCGGCGCGCTCTTACTCGCGTGCTCCATCTGCGCGATGCCTTCATCGCGGTCGCCGTCCTGCGCCAAGAGCCAGCCGCGCTGGAACTTCGCGTAACTCAGCGGCCACGGAAAGTTATTGCGCTCGGCGAGCGGGTAGAGCTCTTCGTTCACGGCCCGGCACACTTCTACGTCGTTGAGCAGAAGGTACGTCAGTCCGCCCATATTCAAGCCGTGGGCAATTGAAAACGTGTGGCCCAGGGCGCGCGCGTCTTCGATGCAACGCCATGCCTCCTGTTGCGCCTGGTCGGGACGGCCGAGCGCCCACAGGCTGAGCGCATAAAAGCTCTGCGCGCAGACGCGCGAATCGTGACCGCCGAAAAAGAAGGCGTGATCGCGATGGCGCTCGCGATCATAGAGACGCATGACCTGCTGCGTGGACTCCAACATGGCCGGGAAATTGGCGGTGCGCATCAGTCCCGGCGTGCGCGCGTGATAGGCTTCGAGCAGCAGATCGGGATCGTCGAGCTCGCGCGCGATCGCCAACAGCTCTTCGGCGCGATCGAGTGCCTCCTGGGTGCGGCCCGATAGCGTCCGGTTGAACCAGACGCCCCAGGAAGCGAGAAAACGCTCGCGTCCCTTGCCGGGGAGTTCGCGGCTGAGAACCAAGGCGCGCTCGTAGTTAAGGGCTGCCTCCTTCGACGTGGGGCCGAGGCCGATCTGCTGGGCCATGCCGAGCCCGAGACAGACCGCGAGCTCCAGCTCGAAGCGCTGCGGCCCTTCCGGCATGGCGGTGGCGAGACGCATCGCGTTGGAATAATGCGCGATCGATTCCTGCATGGCGAAGCGGCGCAAATCGCGCTCGGCGGCCTTTTGCCAGTTTTGGACGGCCTTTTCGCTCTGGCCGGCGCCCTCGAACTGCTGCGCCAGCACTTCCGGCGGCGTGTCGGGGAAGCGCTTCTCCAGCACCTGCGCGATGGCGCCGTGCAGCGCCTGGCGGCGCGCGCGCAGCATGGTGGAATAGGAAGTGTCCTGCACCAGCGCGTGCTTGAATGCGTAACTGGCGTGCGGCGGCGCACCGCGCGCCAACAACAGCTCGGCTTCGGTCAGGCGCACCAGCGCGTCCTGCAACACGGCGTCGGGCAGGCCGGCAACCGGCGCAAGCTGCTCGTAGGAGAATTCGCGCCCGATGGCGGCGCCGATCTGCAGCACTTCGCGCGCCGAGCCCAGCCGGTCGACGCGCGCCATCAGCGAGGCCTGCAGCGTGGTCGGGATGGCGACCTGCTGGGCGGGCTGGTCGAGCTCGTTGTTTTCCAGCACCGCCTTGGTCAGTTCCTCGACGAACAGCGGCACGCCGTCGGTGCGCTCGACGATCTGCTCGATGAGCGCCGGCGGCAGCGTCTTGCCGCCGGTAACGTGATCGACCAGCGCCATGCGCTCGCGCCGGCCGAGCCGGTTGAGCGTCATGCTGTTGACATGCGGCTGGCCGGCCCAGGGCGGCTGGAAATCGGGACGGTGGGTGATGACGAGCAGGACCGGCAGCGCCTGCATTCGCTCGACCGTGAGCGTGAGCAATTCGAGCGAGGTCGGGTCGCTCCACTGCACGTCCTCGAAGGCCATCAGCACCGGGCCTTGCCGCGCCAGCGCTTCGAGCCGCGCCATCAGCGCGGCGAGTATCTGATTGCGCTTGCGCTTGGGATCGAGCGGCGTTCCGCTCTCCTCCGGCTGTTCCAGTCCGACCAGCTCGGCCAGCAGCCCCGCGTTGCTCGTCTCGCCGCCGCCCATCAACAGCCGGTCGAGCTTTTCGCGCTTTCGCGCCGGCGTGTCGTCATGGGCGAAGTCGGCCGCGTTCTGAAGATGCGTGACGATCGGTTGCAGCGCGCTGCCCTGCGTGTGCGGCAGGCAAAAGTAGCGCAGCATCGTCGGCGCTCGGTCCGCTAGCCGCTCATGGAGCGCCGCCGCGAGCCGCGATTTGCCGATGCCCGGTTCGCCCGACAAAAGCACGACACGGCCCTCGCCTTCCTTTGCCTGCTGCCAGCGGCGCAGCAGGAAATCCAGCTCTTCCTCGCGGCCGACCAGCGGCGCGAGATTGGCGGCGCGCAGCGCCTGGAACCGGCCCTGCATCGAGCGCTCGCGCACGACGCGCCAGGCGGGGACCTGCGCGTCGAAGCCTTTGAGCGCACCGGGATCGACCGGCTCGTATTCGAACAGATCGCCGGTGAGCTGGCGCGTGGTGGCGTCGATCAGCACCGTGTTGGGGGCGGCGGCCGATTGCAGGCGCGCGGCGAGATTGGGCGTCTCGCCGACGACGTTGCGCTCCTGCGCCTCGCCGCTGCCGACCAATTCGCCGACCACCACCAGGCCGGTCGCGATGCCGAGGCGCACCTGATGGTGCGTGTCGCCGACCGCGCCGGCGGCGACCTTCTGGATGACCGCGAGCGCGGCGCGCACCGCGTTCTCGGCGTCGGCCTCGTGCGCTTCCGGGTAGCCGAAATAGATGAGCACGCCGTCGCCCATGTATTTGGCGACGAAGCCGGAGAAGCGCGCGGCCGTCTCGGCGGCACATTTGTGATAGGCGGCGATCACCTCGCGCAGGTCTTCCGGATCGAGCCGGGTCGACAGCGCGGTGGAGCCCACCAGATCGCAGAACATCACCGTGAGCTGACGGCGCTCGGCGGCGGAGGCCGCACGCGACGGCGCAGTTTTCGCGGGCGCGGGCTGCGCCGGCGCGGCGGCAGCGGCCGCCTCGCCGAGCTTGGCGCCGCATTGCGCGCAGAAGCGCGAAGCGGGCGCATTGTCGTGACCGCAGGCAGCGCATGCGAGATTCTGCCCCGCTCCGCATTGCGGGCAGAAGCGGCTGCCGTCCGGGATCTGCGCCTGGCAGGCCGGACAGGTCTTGGTTGTAGCCATGAGACACTATACCACGCGGCCGGATCGGCCCGCGGCGGCTTATCGGTAATTCGCCCCGAAAACGAAAATATCCGCTGGTTCCCGGCGACGAAAGGCCGGTGGGCTCGCCGCGCGCGAATCTACGGCCTGTTTATCCGGTCGCCGGCGGGGGCGCCGGGAGGCAATGCGACGCATTGTGCCGGCTGGCGCATCCCGCGAGGATGGAACAGACGACCCATCCTGGCGTTGCCGTTTACTGCCGCCGGTATGCGGCGGCCGCGGGGGCGTTGTTTTCACACCATTTCCGGGAGCCGAGAGACGATGATGTCGCAACGCTACGCTTTGCTCGCCTGCGCCGCCTTGTTGGCCGTGACCATGGCTCATCCGCCGGCGCATGGCGCCGGGGCGGCGCAGGGGCTCATCGTGGCGCAGGCGGCGCCCGCCAAAAAGGACGAGGAAGCCGGCAAGAAGGCACATCAGCGCAAGCCTCCGGTCAAGCCGCACGCCAAGCCACAAGCCAAGCCGCAGCCCAAGCCACAAGCCAAGCCGCAAGCCAAACCGCAAGCCAAGCCGGCGCCGCATCCGCAAAAGCCGGCCGCGGCGCATCCGCGCCCGCATCAGGCCAAGCCGCCGCCCAAGGCGGCCGCGCAGCCGCAAGCGAAACCGCAGGCGAAGCCGGCCGCAGCCCCGACGCCGCCCAAGGCGCAGGGCAAGCCGCCTCACCAGGCACAAGAGAAACGCCGCCACGAGGATCGGCATCGCAGCGAACACAAGCCGCGCGAAAACCGCAAAGCACCGCCGGCCGCCGCGGAGCAGCGCGCGCCCGCCGCCCAGCCGGCGAAAAAACCGCCGCCGCAAGAAACACAGCGCCACCGTGGCAAGCCGCCAGTAAAAGAAAACGCGCAGCAGAAACAGGCGCCGCCGCAAAAACAGGCCGCGCCGCAGCCGGCGCCCAAAGCCGCCGCCCAGCCCGCGGCCAAGCCCGCCGCCCAACCGGCGCCGAAAGCCGCGGCCGCGCCGCCGCCGCCGAGCAAGCCGCGCGACACCAGCGCCTTCATCCGCCGCAAGGGCGAAAAGCCGCATCGCGACTTCGATGCCATCCGGCGCAGCCGTCAAACGACGCGCGAAGGCAATCGCACGGTCATCCACGAGGGCGACCG
Organism: uncultured Pseudomonadota bacterium; assembly: GCA_963773305.1. Taxonomy (GTDB): domain Bacteria; phylum Pseudomonadota; class Alphaproteobacteria; order Rhizobiales; family Xanthobacteraceae; genus Pseudolabrys. The sequence goes on along the minus strand of CAVZAR010000001.1, from coordinate 399,647 downwards.
CACCATCGAGCACGAAGGCCGCCGCCGCATCATCCGCCACCGCGAATCCGACCGCTTCGCGGTCGGCGCGCGCCACGTCGACGTCGAGCATCACGGCGACGAGACGCTGACCATCGTGCTGCGGCCGGACGGCATTCGCATCGTCAGCACGACCGACCGGCGCGGCCATCTGATCCGGCGCGTGCGGCGCGATCCGCACGGCCGCGACTTCGTGTTGTACGACGAGAGCGCGCTCTCGCCGCGCCGTCGCGACACGATGTTCGTGAACGTGTCGCCGCCGCGCGTGCACGACCGGCGCCGCTATATCGTCGATGCCGGCCGCGCCGACCGCCGGCGCCTGTACGAGGTGTTCACCGCGCCGCCGATCGCGACCCTGCCCGGCTATTACACGCTCGACCAGGTGCGCTACAGCCACCCCTTGCGCGAATACATGCCGCGCGTCGACCTCGACATCCATTTCGACAGCGGCTCCTGGCAGCTCACCCCCGACCAGATCGACCGACTGGGCGGGATCGCCGCCGCGCTCAACGAGGCGATCGACCGCAATCCGCGCGAACTGTTCATGATCGAAGGCCACACCGACGCGGTCGGCTCGTGGGAGGACAATCTCTCGCTGTCCGACCGGCGCGCCGAGTCGGTGGCGGTGGCGCTGACCGAGGTGTTCCACGTGCCGCCGGAGAACCTGGTGACGCAGGGCTACGGCGAGGAATATCTCAAGGTGCCGACGCGCGGGCCCACGCGCGCCAACCGGCGGGTGGCGGTGCGCCGCATCACGCCGCTGATCGCGCGGCGGTAGCAAAGAATTTCGCAAAGTCTCTGCGTCGTCACCCGCGGGCTTGTCCCGCGGGTCCCGCCGAGGAACGCACAGCCTTTCTAAGCGAGATGGCCGGGACATAGGCGTTCTGAAAGAACGCCGTTCTTCGAACGGCTATGCCCGGCCATGACGAGTTAGGACATTTGGAACCCGCGCTAGACCTGCCGCCGCTTCTCTACCATGCGAGCGAACCTCTCGTATTCCTCGTCCTTGACCGTGTAGGAGTGATCGTCGTCGGGGAAGGTGCCGTCCTTTACTTCCTTGATGTATTGCGCAATGCCGGCGACGGCGACCTCGGTGAGCTTGGCGAAACGCTTGGTGAATTTCGGCTTGAAGTCGGTGAACACGCCGAGCAAATCGTGACACAGCAGAATCTGCCCGTCGGTGCCGACGCCGGCGCCGATACCGATGGTGGGGATGGTGAGCTGCTCGGAGATCAGTCTGGCGATGCGCGCCGGCACCGCCTCGAACTCGAGCATGAAGCAGCCGGCGTCCTCGATCGCCAGCGCGTCCTCCAGGATCTTCATGGCGGCCTCGGCGGTGCGCCCCTGAATCTTGAAGCCGCCGAACATGGCGATGGTGTGCGGCGTGAGCCCGATATGCGAGGCGGTCGGAATGCCGGCATCGACCAGCGCTTTCAGGATATGCGCCTGCGACTTGCCGCCCTGCGGCTTGACCGCGTCGCTCGCCGCCTCCTGCATGAAGCGGGTGGCGTTGGCGAGCGCTTTGTCGACGGTGTGGTAGCTCTGATAGGGCATGCAGCCGAGCACGAAGGTGTCGGGCGCGCCGCGGCGGATCGCCTGGGCGTGCATGATCATCATGTCCATGGTGGCCGGGATGGTAGAGGGGTGACCGTGCGCGATCATGGCGAGGCTGTCGCCGACCACGGCGACGTCGACGCCGGCGGCTTCCGCCCACTTGGCCGAGGTGTAGTCGGGCACCGACATGTAGACCATCTTCTCGCCGGTCTTCTTGGAATTGCGGATGTCGGTGATGGTGCGCTTCTTGCGCTCCTGCGCCTGAGGCGCCTCTTTCGCCGCGGCTTGGGCCATCGCAGTTCCCCCCGGGGTTTTTGCCGGGACGATTATTCATCATCGGCGCGCGCAAGGCGAGCGGGTCAGGCGCGGCGGGACCTGGCGTGCGCGCCCAGGCCGAGCCGGTTGCCGGGCGCGGCGATCTTGTCCATCAGCGGCACCACGGCGTTGATCTCGCGCGCCAGCGCCTTCTTCAGCTCGACCATGGCGGCGCTCTCGCTGCTGTCGCTGCGCGTGATGATGCCGGTCCAGCGCTCCGGCCCCGAGCGCGGCGTCGCCAGCGCCGCCAATTCGCCGGCGGCGACGCGCTGCGCCACCGACAGAAGCGGCAGCACGCTCAGATAGTCGCCTTCGCGCAGCATCGTGACGACGGCGGCGGCGGAGTTGCTCTCGAACACGACGTTGAGCCGGTTGACGCCGAGGTCGGCGAGCGTCGCGCGCATGTCGGCCGCCAGCACGCTGTCGCGCGCGTGCCCGATCCACATGGCGGCCTCGAAATCGGCGGCGCCGAGCTCTTTGCGGCGCGCGAGCTTATGGCCCGGCCGGCAGACGATGATGTTGCGGTTCTGCGAAATGCGCTCGACGTTCAGCCCGGTCGGCCGCTCGACCAATTCGAACGGGCCGATCACCATGTCGAGCCGGTGATTGAACAACGCGGCGACCAGCGCCGGGAAATAATCGCCGTGCAGCACTACGCGGACGTGCGGGCGCGTGCGCGCGAATTCGCCGATCATGCGGCTCAACAGGTGGTCGCAGAAGAACGGCGGCGCGCCGACGCGCACGGTGCCGTATTGGCCGGCGGTGATCTCGCGCGAGACCGTGTCGGCGCGCTCCATGGCGGCGCGCACGGTGCGTCCGAAGGCGGCGAGCTCGAGCCCGGTGTCGGTCGGCGTGAGCGGGCGCCGGCTGCGCTCGAACAGCGGCGTGCCGATGCGCTCCTCCATCAGCGCGATGGTGCGGCTGAGCGCCGGCTGGGTGGTACCGAGCCGCTCGGCGGCGACGCGCAGCGTGCCGGCATCGAGGATGGCGGCGAGCTGCACGAGATGGCGCGGGTCGAGCTTCATATCTCTTTGGTATGATATCCTGCCAAATTATCATTTCTAATCAAGTTATTTCCGACCTATGATCCTTCAAAAAGCACGACCGGAAAGCGAAAAAGCCCGGCAAAAACAACGTGGGAGGACATCATGCGACTGCTGACAATCGCCGCCGCCGCGGCCGTCATGGCCTTGGCCTACACCGCCGCGCCCGCTCAGGCGGCCACGCGCCTGATCTCCAATTGCTTCTGGCCGCCCCAGCATACGGTCTGCACCAAGCTGCTGCCGACCTGGGCCAAATGGGTGGAAGAAGCGACCCACGGCGACGTGAAGATCACCATCCCGCCCAAGTCGCTGGCGCCGCCGCCGCAGCAATGGGATTCGGTGGCCAAGGGCATCGCGGACACCGCGTTCCAGTTCAACGGCTTCATCGCCAACCGCGTGTGGGGGCCGACGGTCGCCATGCAGCCCTTCATCGCCACCCACGACTCGCCGGCTATGTCGCAGGCGCTGTGGGAGACCTACGAGAAATATTTCTCGAAGGAGTACAAAGGCATTCACGTGCTGTCGATGTGGGTGATCACGCCGGCCGAGCTGTGGAGCCAGACCGACAAGCCGGTCAACTCCATGGAGGACCTGAAGTCGCGCAAGATCTGGGCGCTGCCCGGCACCAACGCCAATATCATGAAGGCGGTCGGCGCCGGCGTCGTGTCCGGGCCGGCGGTGCAGATGAACGAGATCATCTCGCGCGGCGTGGTCGACGCCTATGTCGGCGTCAGCCCGGCGAGCGTGCGCGACTTCCGCCTGATTCCCTACACCAAGTCGATGACGCAGTTCAGCCGCGGCATCTATTCGACCAGCTTCTCGTTCTTGATGAGCCAGAAGAAGTGGGACTCGCTGTCGAAGAAGGACCAGGACGCCATCACCTCGGTGAGCGGCGCCAAGTTCGGCCGCATGATCTCGGCCTATTGGGTGGAAGCCGACAAGGAGTTGCTGGCGGAGGAGAAGAAGGCCGGCATCAAGATCGTCAAGGCCGACCCGCAATTCGAAGCGGCGCTGGTCAAGATCGGCGACTCGTTGACCAAGAAGTGGATCGAGACCGCCAACAAGCGCGGGATCGACGGGCAGGCGGCTTACGACTTCTACGTCAAGCGCGTGCACGAACTGTCGGCTAAGATGAACTGAGCGGCGTTTCCAGCCGGCATCGACACCGTCGCCCGGAGGCGGCCATGCGCGCGTTCGCCCAGGCAGTGCTGCCTCCGCTGATGCGGATCGCCGAGTTCGTCGCGGCGTTGCTGCTGTTCGCCATGATGATGCTCACCTTCGCCGACGTGGTGGGCCGCTACGTGTTCGCCGCGCCGATCTTCGGCGCCGCGGAGATGAACCAGTTCCTGCTGGCGATGAGCGTCTTCGCCGGGCTCTGCCTGATCAACGCGCGCGACGAGCACATCACGGTCGAGCTGTTCGACGTGCAGCTCGACCGGATGATACCGCACGCCGTGCGCCGCATCATCATCCAGATGTTCTCGGTCGGCGTGATGGCGATCATCGCCTACCAGCTCTATGAGTACGCGCTCGACGCCGAGCAGATCGGCACCCGGACGATCGTGCTGGAGTGGCCGCTCGCGGTCGTGGCGTTTACGGTGGCCGGGCTTTCGGTGGTGAGCCTCATCATGCAGGTGCTCGGCCTGGTGTTGGCGCGCGAGACGCACATCGCCGAGGATCTGGGGGGCAAGTTGTGATCCCGGCGCTGATCGGCTTTGCCGTCCTCATTCTGCTGTGTTTTTTCGGTTTCCGCGTGGGCTTTGCCACCATGCTGGTCGGCATCGTCGGCTTTGCCTATTTGCGCGGGTTTCCGGCCGCGCTGTCGCTGATGGGACAGCAGGTCATGGAAAACGCGATGAACTACAATCTGACTGTCATTCCGCTGTTCATTTTGATGGGCACGTTCATCTACCGGGCGGAAATCTCGCGCGACCTGTATGATGCGGCCTATGCCGGCTTCGGGCGCTTCAAAGGCGGGCTCGCGCTGTCGACGGTGGTGGCCTGCGCCGGCTTTGCCGCGGTGTGCGGATCATCGCTCGCCACCGCCGCCACCATGACGCGGGTCGCCATCCCGCCGATGCGGCACTACCGCTACGCCGACAGCCTGGCCTCCGGCTCGGTCGCGGCGAGCGGCACGCTCGGCATCATGATCCCGCCCTCGGTGCCGCTGGTCATTTACGCCATCGTCGCGCAGCAGGACATCGGCAAGCTGTTCGTCGCCGGCGTGCTGCCCGGCCTGCTGCTGGTCGGGCTGTTCATGGGCGCGGTGCGGTGGACGGTGTGGCGCCATCCGGAATACGGCCCGGCCGGCGCGCCGCTCGACGCGGAGGTGAAACGGCGCGCGCTGCGCGTGGTGTGGCCGGTGCTGTTCCTGTTCGTATTGGTGCTCGGCGGCATCTACGGCGGCATCTTCACGCCCACGGAGGCAGCCGGCATCGGCGCCTTCGGCGCCATGCTGATCTCGCTCGCACGCGGCCATTTGCGCACGCTGGAGGAATGGGTATCCACGCTGTCGGAAGCCGCCCGCACCACCGCGACGCTGTTCATCGTGATCTTCGGCGCGCTGGTGTTCGCCGAATTCATCAATCTCTCCGGCATGCCCTACGGGCTCGTCGACATCGTCGATTCCATGCATTTGTCGCCCGACGGGCTGGTGGTCGCGATCGTGCTGATCGCGATCTTCATGGGCATGATCTTCGAAGCGATCGGCATCCTGCTGCTTCTGGTGCCGGTGTTCATGCCGGCGCTCAGTCAGTCCCATGTCGACATGATCTGGTTCGGCATCGTGGTGGTGCTGGTGACCGAATTGGGCCTGATCACGCCGCCGATCGGCATGAACGTGTTCGTGGTCAAGGCGGTCATGCCCGATCTGCGGCTCGCGCGCATTTTCGCCGGCGTCACGCCCTTTATCGGCGCCATCCTGGTGGCGCTGGTGCTGATTTTCCTGTTCCCCGCGTTGGCGACGTTCCTGCCGAAATACATGTGACGTCGCCGATTTCGCCGTCCGCAATCTGGAGAAGACTGAAAATGCCCGCTGCCAAGAACGTGCTCTGGATCATGGCCGACCAATTGCGGTGGGATTACCTGTCCTGTTACGGCCACCCGCATCTGCACACGCCGCATCTCGACGCGCTCGCCGCCAAAGGCGTGCGGTTCGACGCCGCCTTCGTGCAGTCGCCGTTCTGCGGGCCCTCGCGCATGAGCTATTACACCGGGCGCTATTGCCGCTCGCACGGCTCGACCTGGAACGGCTTTCCCTTGCGCGTCGGCGAGCCGACGCTGGGCGATCATCTGCGCCCGCTCGGCGTGCGCACGGCGCTGGTCGGCAAGACCCACATGATCCCCGACACCAAGGGCATGGAATGGCTCGGCATCGATCCGAAATCGCCGATCGGCGTCACGGTGTCGGAATGCGGCTTCGAGCCGTTCGAGCGCGACGACGGCCTGCACCCTTACGGGCCCTACGATCCCGATCCGGATTACGACAATTACCTGCGCCAGCACGGCTTCCTCGGCCGCAATCCGTGGGAGGAATGGGCGAACTCGGCGGAAGGCGACGACGGCGAAATCCTCTCAGGCTGGCTGATGCGCTACGACAATCTGCCGGCGCGCATTCCCGACGAGCATTCCGAGACGCCCTATATGACGCAGCGGGCGATCGATTTCATGGACAAGGCCGGCGACCGGCCCTGGCTCTGCCATCTCTCCTATATCAAGCCGCACTGGCCCTATATCGTGCCGGCGCCCTATCACGCCATGTACGATAAAGAGCACATCCTGCCGGTCGTGCGCAGCGAGGCCGAGCGGCAGACCGATCATCCGGTCTATGCCGCCTATCAGAAGACGCGCGTGTGCCGTGCCTTCTCGCGCGACGAAGTGCGCGAGCGCGTGATCCCGGCCTACATGGGGCTGATCAAGCAGATGGACGATCAGCTCGGCAAGCTGTTCGCCTATATGGAAAAGAACGGCCTCATGGACAACACCATGATCGTCATGAGCTCCGACCACGGCGACTATCTCGGCGACCATTGGATGGGCGAGAAGGACCTGTTCTTCGAGCAGACGGTGCGCGTGCCGCTGATCGTCTACGACCCGCGCGCGGAAGCCGACGCAACGCGCGGCACGGCGTGCGCCGAGCTGGTCGAGGGCATCGATCTGGCGCCGACGTTCCTGGAATATTTCGGCGGGGCGGCGATCCCGCATATCCTTGAAGGCCGCTCGCTGAGCCCGCTGCTGCACCGCAAGGGCAAGCCGGAAAAGTGGCGCGAGTACGCCATTTCCGAATACGACTACGCCACGCGGCGCGCGCGGGTCGAGCTCGGCATCGACCAGGGGCAGGCGCGGCTGATCATGATCCGCGATAAGCGCTGGAAATACGTGCACTGCGAGGATTTCCGGCCGATGCTGTTCGACCTGGAAAACGACCCGCAGGAATTCAACGATCTCGGCGCCGACCCTGCCTTTACGGCCGAGCGTGCCCGCCTTGCCGACGCGATCTTCACCTGGGCGCGCCGGCACCACAACCGCATCACCATGTCGCCCGAGCGCGTCAACCAGATGGCCGGGCGCGAGCCGAAGGGCATCCTGATCGGCTATTGGGACGAGAAAGACTACGAGGAGACCTTCGGCGAGCCGTTCGAGACGCGCAAGGAAATGTAGGCCGGGGCCGGCTTCAACCGTTCTTGGCTTTCGTTTTGGCGCCGGCTTCCGGAAATATCCACATCGCCACCACGAAGAAGGCGGCGATCAGCAGCACGAACTTCTCCGCGTGCACCGGCGAGCCTGCCCAATAGACGAGCCCGAGCGCCACCAGGATCACCACGCCGGAGACGATGGCTTTGACGTCGGTGGGCATGCTATTTTCTCCGCTCATTCCCGCGCAAGCGGGAATCCAGAATTATAAAACTCTGAGTTACCCTTTCGCCGCCTGGGTCCCCGCTTTCGCCGGGACGAGCGGAAATTCTCTCACCTCAGTTCGCGCCCACCGGCTCGGCCGCCGCCTCTTCCGGGCTCTTCGGCCTGGACCGCAGGTCCTTCTTCAGGAAGCGCGTGCTGTAGCCGTTGAACAGGTGGCCGATCAGGCCGCGCTCGAGATCGGAGGTGCCGAACAGCCAGTCGGCGATCGGGAACGTGAGGTTCATGTTCACCTCCATCATCAGCCGCGCATTGTGGTGCGCGGTGTGGTGGCGGCGCAGCGTGTTGACGAAGGGGCAGTGCTTGACGAACCAGCCCTCGTCGACATGGCAGCAGAAATGCATGAACTCGTAGATCAGATACATGCCGGTGGTGACGCACATGAACAGCCAGCCGACGTTGGGCGAGATCAGCCAGCCGAGAATGAAGGCGAGCGGGATCGACATCAGCGTGAACACCACCAGCGCGTAAGGCGGAAACACGGTGACGCGCCAGTCCTTGTCGTCGCGGAAGCGCATCTCGTCGTCGCTGAAGAACTGATGGTGATTGAGCGTGTGGCGCTCGTAGACCGCGCGCAGCCCCTTGATGTTGACCGGCCGGTGCATGACGAATTTATGCACGGCCCATTCGAACATATTGGTGAACAGGAAGGTGAGCGGCACGGTGAGCCATTCGAGCGGGGTCACGTTGTGAATGTGCGTGACGTAGACGTAGAACACCGCCGCGCCCATGGCGTATATCAAGACAATATGGAAATAGCCGTTGTACCAGCCGACGATGCGCGACCGGTATTCCTTGCGGAAGTCGATCTGCCGTTTGCCGATCATGGGCCGATCTCCCCTGCTCGTTTCCTCAAAACCGAATGTCCCACTTCGCGGCGCGCTTGCCAACCGCCTCAGGCGGCAAGCGCCCGCAGGGCGACGTCGATGTCGGCGCCGGTGAGTTCCCAGTCGTTGTCGAGATTGGCCACCACCTGCTTCATGAAACTTTCCGAGAGCCGCACGGCCTTGTCGGCGTCGCCCAGGTGGTCGACCAGCAAGGCGAGCGCCAGCTGGTGCGGGCTCGCGCCCTCATAGGCCCATTCGAAGCCGTATTTGGTGAAACTCTTGACCTCGTCATGGGTGGGAAGCGGCTTGCCGTCCACGGTGACGACGAGGCCGTCGATGGTGCGCCTGCCGGCATAGGTTTTCATGAGCGAGCCCCGGTTCCCTTGAGGGCCGAGCCTAGACCGGCGGGGCGGCCGGGGCCAAGCGCTTCACGCGGCCTCCACAGCGGTAAAGAAGGCTTAACGCGGGCTTACTACCTTCGCGGCCCATGAGCGAGCAGGCGATCCGCAGCGCGGCCAAACCGTTCCCAGCGCGGGCGGCGCTGCCGTGGCTGGCGGGTGCGGGCGTCTATGCGCTGCTGGTGGCGCTCGGGAGCCGCCTGCTCAACGATCCGGACACGTTCTCGCATGTGGCGGTCGGGCGCTGGATCATCGCGCACGGCACGGTGCCCACGAGCGATCCGTTCTCGTTCTCCATGCACGGCGCGCACTGGATCGCCTTCGAGTGGCTGTCCGAAGTGATCTACGCGGGCGTCTACGGGCTGGCGGGCTGGCCGGGCGTGGTGGCGGTGGCGGCGGGCGCGATCGCGCTCGCCATCGCGCTGCTCGTGCGCTTTCTGCTGCGCGAATTGCCGGCGACGCCGGCGCTGCTCGCCATGCTGGCGGCGCTGACGCTGACCGCGCCGCACATGCTGGCGCGCCCGCATGTCCTGGTGCTGCCGGTCATGGTGGCCTGGGCGGCGGCGCTGGTGCGCGCCATGGACGAGCATACCGCCCCGCCCTATTGGGCGCTGCCGCTGATTACGCTCTGGGCCAACCTGCACGGCAGCGTGGTGCTTGGCCTCGGCCTGATCGGCCCGGCGGTGCTGGAAGCGCTGCTCCAAGAGCCGCGCGCCTGGCCGCGCGTGTTGTGGAAGTGGCTGCCGTTCTCGGCGTTGGCGCTGCTCGCGGCGTGCATCACGCCTTACGGGCCCGGCTCGCTGCTGGTGCCGCTCACCACGCTCGGGCTCGGCCATGACGCGCTTTCGACCATCGTCGAGTGGCGCCCGCAGGACTTCGGCCATTTCGGCGCCTTCGAATTACTGCTGCTGCTCGGGCTGTTCGGCCTGTCGCGCGGGGTGAAAATCCCGCCGGTGCGCATGCTGGTGGCGCTGGGCCTGCTGCATTTTTCGCTAGCCCAAGTACGCAACACCGATCTGTTGGCGATGCTGGTGCCGCTTTATCTGGCGGCGCCGCTGGCACGCGAGCTCAAGGGACGGAGTGACGAGCAAGCCGGCGGCGCGCGCGGGTTTGCCGTCGCTGCCGCGGCGGCGATCGTCGCGCTCACGGCTTTCGCGCTGATGCGGCCGGTAGCGCCCGACCCGCGCAACGCGCCGCGCGCGGCGATCGCGGCGGCCGACCTGCACAATGCCGGCAACCTGCTCAACGACTACCGCTTCGGCGGCTATCTGATCTTTGCCGGTATTCCTACTTTCATCGACGGGCGCGGCGAGCTCTACGGCGGGCATTTCATCGCGCGCTATAATCGCGATCTCGCGCTCGCCGACCTGCCGGACTTCCTCAAGCTGCTCGACGAATACGATATCCACGCCACGCTCTTGGCGCCCGACACGCCGGCGGTGAAGCTGCTCGACAGGTTGCCCGGCTGGAAGCGCGTCTATGGCGACGACGTGGCGGTCGTGCACGAGCGGCGCAAGGCTGCGCCGCCGCATTAACGCAATGCAAGTCGATCAAGTGGAATAGGTGGCGAAAGCCGCGGTGCCGGCGCGCGCGCGGTGGTCGGTCTTGACGTTGACCAGCGCGACCGAACCGCGCTCGACCTCGCGCTGCGCGCGGTCGAGCGCCGGGCGGATTTCGGCGGGCCGCTCGACATATTCGCCGTAGCAGCCGAGCGACTCGGCCATCTTGTCGAAGCGCGTATAGCCGAGATTGCGCCCCGGCTTGTTGCCGTCCGGATCGGCGGTCCAGCCGCCGTTGAGGCTGACCACCACCAGGATCGGCGTGTTGTGGCGCACGGCGGTGTCGAGCTCGAGCGCGTTGAGGCCGAACGATCCGTCGCCGTGCACCACGATCACTTGGCTTTCCGGCTTGGCGATCTTGGCGCCAATGCCGAACGGCAGGCCGACGCCCATGGTGCCGAACGGACCCGAATTAAGCCGGTGACCGGGCGCGAAGGTCGGCATCGACTGCCGGCCGTAGTTGAGGATTTCCTGCCCGTCGACCACGAGAATGGCGTCGCGCTGCATGAAATTCTTGATCTCGTCGCACAGCCGCAGCGGATGGATCGGCACTTCGTCCATCGGCTCGTTGGCGCCGGGCGCCTGTCGTTTCCCCGCTTCGCCGTCGGCGAGTGTTTTGCGCCAAGCGGAAAAGCGATCCGCATTAATCCGCTTGCCGCTCGCGTCGATGAGCTGACGCAGCACGGCCTTGCAGTCGCCCACGATGCCGATGTCGACCTTGCGCGGCGAACTGGCAATTTCGTCGGCGTCGATATCGATGCGGGCGATTTTTGCTCCGGCGTTGAAGCGCGGCGGAGCGGCGTGGCCGATGATGTAGTTCATGCGGGTGCCGACCACGATGATGAGGTCGGCGTCGCGGAATGCCGAGGAACGCATCGACATATAGGAGTATTCGTGGTCGTCCGGCAGGACGCCGCGGCCTTGCGGGGTGGTGTAGAACGGAATGCCGCTTTTTTCGACGAACTCGTGCAGCTCGGACCAGGCCTGCGACCAGATCACGCCGCTGCCGGACAGAACGATCGGCTTCTGCGCCTTGGCGATGGCGTCGATGAGCGCGTCGACCTTGTTGGGATCGCCGAGCGGCCGCGCGTTCAGCAATGGCCGGCCGGAAAGGCTCCAGTCGACCTGCTCTTCCGGGATCTTGGCATAGAGAATGTCACCCGGAAAATCGAGATAAACGGGCCCTGGTTTGCCACTCATCGCTTTCTGGAAGGCGACGTTCACCTGCTCGGGGATGCGCTTGAGATTGTAGGCGCGGTCCGCCCATTTGGTGCACGGCTTCATGATGGCGAGCTGGTCGATCTCCTGAAAAACCTGGCGGCCGTTTTGGCCGATGGGGCTGGAGCCGCCGATCGCGACAACGGGGCAGCAATCGACCAGCGCGTTGGCGACACCGGTGGTGAGATTGATCGTGCCGGGGCCGCTCGCCGCCATGCAGACGCCGGGCTTCTGCAACAGGCGGCTATAGGCCTGCGCCATGAAGGCCGCCGATTGCTCGTGGCGCACGTCGAGCGGACGAATGCCCTCCTTGATGCAGGAGGCTTCCGCAAGCAGCATCGGGCCGCCCATGAGGAAGAACAGGATGTCGGTTCCTTCGTTCTTGAGCGATTTGGCCAGGATCTCCGAGCCGGTGATGTCAGCCATGACCCGTTACTCCTCAAATCACTTTGTCTTGGCCGAGCCGGTCGATCTGGTCCGCATCGAGCCCGAGCCATTCGCTTAAGACCTCGTTGGTGTGCTGGCCGAGCAGCGGCGCCGTCTCGACTTTCGCCGTATGGCCACCAAAGCGCACCGGCCAGCCCGGCATCTTGAAGGCGCCGGCGGCCGGATGCTGCATCGTCTGCATGATGCCACGCCGCTCGAAATCCGGGTCCTCGGTCAGTTCCATGGTGTCGAATACCGCCCCCGCCGGCACGCCGGCGCCGCCCAGGATGCGCATCGCCTCGCGCTTGTCGTGCTGGGACGTCCAGGCGGAGATCATCTCGTCCACCTCGCGCTCGTGCCCGAGACGCGCCGCCGCGGTGTCGAAGCGCGCATCGCCGATCAGGTCCTTGCGGCCGATCACTTCGAGCAAGCGCTGCCAATGCTGCGGGTTGGTCCGGCTGGTATAGACGTAGACGTAGTCGTTGGGTCCGCCGGGCTTGCACGGATAGGTGCCGCTCGGCACGGCGAAGCCGGACAATATTTTGGCGCCGTTGCGCCGGGCCGCCGCTTTTTGCGTGGCCTGACTGGACAGCGCGACGCGAATATATTGCAGCATGGCATCCTGCATGGCGATTTCGATGTGCTCGCCCTCGCCCGTGCCGCGGCGCCTATAGAGCGCGCCAAGAATGCTGATCGCCAGCAACATGCCGGTGCCGGTGTCGCCGAGTGTCACGCCCGGCTTGAGCGGCGGCCCGTCGGCGTCACCGGTGATGCTCATGACCCCGCCGGTTGCCTGCGCGATCATGTCGAAGGCCAGGTTGTTCTCGTAGGGTCCGCCGGTGCCGAATCCTTTCAGCTGCGCGTAGATGATCGACGGGTTGATGCTGCGCACCGTTTCGTAGCCGAGCCCCAGCCGTTCGATGGCGCCCGGCGCGAAATTCTCCACCATGATGTCGGCGTGCTTGGCCATGTCTTTGACGAGCGCAAGGCCTCGCTCCGATTTCAGATTGACGGTGACGGATTTCTTGTTGGCGTTGAACAACAGGAAATACCAGGAGTCATGGCCGTCGTTCGACGCGCCATGCAGCAGGCCACGGCCGGCTTCGCCGCCTTGCGGATTTTCGATCTTGACGACCTCGGCGCCCAGCCAGGCGAGCGCCTCGGTGCAGGACGGTCCGGCCTCGAACTGAGTCAGATCCAGGATACGGACGCCGGCAAGGCAGCCCGGTAGCGCGCCGGTGGGCATATTATGATCCTTCCCTTAGGAACGCGTTCTGCAAGGGCGAACGGCGATCGGCGCGCGGCCGGCAGCGGTCACAGCGTAAACGCCCCCTCCGCACGACTCAAGCGTTCGCGCGGCCGCCGTATGCTAATGTCACGCCGAAAAAGCCCTGGAGCTCAAGCCGTCCCGAAGCTCGCGTATTGTGCGCCAAGCGGCAGATGGCGCAAGCCCGCTTCGATCCGGTGCGCGAGCGTTTTTTCCCACGGCAGCAACAGAAAATAACGCGCCTCGACGTCGCGCAAGCCACTCTCCGTCATGAGCGCCTGCGTCCTGCCGGCGGGGAGCAGATTGGCGTCGCGGTCGAATTCGCAGCGCATCACCGCTAAGCGCGTCAGCGGGTTGAGCGGATTGTGCTCGATGACGCAGACGAGCCCGCCCGGTCGCACCACGCGGCGCATTTCGGCAACGAAGGCCGGCCATTGCGCGGGCGCAACGTGATGCAGCACGCACATGGCGGTCGCCAGGTCGAAGCTGGCGCTCTCATATGGAAAAATCTTGCCGTCGAAGGCGCGGTAGTCGTGCTGCGGATTGTCGGCGCGCGCCTGCGCGATGCTTTCCGCCGACACGTCGATGCCGCTCAAACGGCCGACCGTGCCGCAAAGCAACGGGTGCAAGCTGCCGACGCCGCAGCCGACGTCGAGCATGGCGGGTTTATCGGAGAGCCGCTCGGCGACCAACTCGCGCAGCAGCGCGGCCTTGGCGCGCAGGAAAAAATCGTGCGACAGGCCCGAGAAATCGATCGAAGACTGGACGGCGTCCCGGTAGCTGCCGCGATAACTGTCGAACAGCGCGGCCATCAGTCGTTCACGGCGTGGATGGCGGGGCGCGCGGGCGCGGTCTCGCCGGCAAAGCCTTCGCGGTCGGCCACCACATAGAGCGGGCGGCGCTTCACCTCGGCATGGATGCGTCCGACATAAAGGCCGACGATGCCGGTCATCAGCATGTTGATACCGCACAACAGCGAAATGACGATGATGGTGGAGGACCATCCGGCAACCAGGCTCGAATCATGCATCGACCACAGCACCAGGACATAGACGCCGTAGGCGAGCGCCAGGCCCGATACGGCGAGCCCGCACCAGATGGCAAGCCGCAAGGGCGCGTCGGAAAAGCCGAGCGCGGCGTTGAGCGCAAGCCGCGCCATCTTGAACAGCGGATACTTGGTCTCGCCCGCCACGCGCTCGAGCCGGTGGAAAGTGACTTCCGTCTGCCGGAAGCCGAGCCAGGCGATCATGCCGCGCACGAAGCGGTCCTGCTCGGGCATCTGGCGCAGCGCCTCGAGCACTTTGCGATCGATCAGGCGAAAGTCGCCGACATCGGCCGGAATGCCGACCGACGACATGCGGCCGAGCGCGCGATAGAACAGATGCGCCGTCGCCCGCTTGAAGCGGCTTTCGCCGGCGCGCGATAGGCGCCGCGCATAGACGACCTCGTAGCCGTCCTTCCACTTGGCGATCATTTCGTCGACCACTTCGGGCGGATCTTGGAGGTCGGCGTCCATGACGACGACGGCATCCCCGGCCGCAAAATCCATACCGGCCGTAATTGCCACCTGATGGCCGAAATTGCGCGAGAGGCCGATATAGCGGAATCGGGGATCGCGCCCGGCGAGCGCCTTCAGCACGATCGCGCTCGTATCGCTGCTGCCGTCGTCGACGAAGATCGCCTCGGCCTTGCCGTCGAGGCGGGAAAGCAACAGGTCGAGCCGGCGCAGTAAGACGGGCAGCGCCGCTTCCTCGTTGTAAACGGGGATGACGATGCTGTAGCGGGTACGCTCGGGGGTCGCCGCCATGGGCCGGTTCCGTCTCGTTCGGACGGCCGGACTGTAGGACGGCGATGGTTAAGGCTGCCTTGCCGCGACGGCGCGGCTTTTCACGGGATTTCGGGCGTATTCGGCCTCAGCCGCCGCCGCGCTGGAGCACCGGCCCCGAAAGGCCGAGCGCGGTCGTGACCAGCGCGAGATGGCTAAGCGCCTGCGGGAAATTGCCGGTCAGGTGATGCGCGCGCAGATCGTATTCCTCCGACAGGAGACCGACATCGTTGCGCACGTCGAGCAGGCGCTCGAGCGCCGCGCGCGCCGCTTTCTCGCGCCCCTGCTCCAGGCGGCAATCGGCCAGCCAGCAATTGCAGGCAAGGAACGCGCCCTGCGCCGTCTCCTTGGCCTTGCGGCTGCGATAGACCAGGCCGTCCACCACCAACTCGTCTTCGATGCGCTTGACGGTGGCGGCAACGCGGGCATCGTCCGCCGGCAGGAACCCGACTGAGGGAATGAGCAGCAGCGAGGCGTCGGGGTCCTGGCTGCCGTAATACTGCACGAAGCTGTTGACGCCTTCGTGGAAACCTTCTTCGCAGACTTCGCTGTGGATCTCGTCGCGCAACGCACACACGCGGCGCACCAGATCCGGATCGAGATCATTGGAGGCCGCGCCGTTGCGGCGCAGGAAGCGGTCGACCGCCACCCAGGCCATGATCTTGGAATAGACGTAATGGCGCGGCTCGCCGCGGCTCTCCCAGATGCCGTGGCCGGGCTCGCGCCAGATGGTTTCGAGGTGCTCGATGATGGAGCGCTCGACGGTCAGCCCCTGGTCGTTGCGCTCGATGCCGGCCTGCTCGGCAAGATGCAGCACGTCGATCAATTCGCCGAATACGTCGAGCTGCTTCTGCCCGGAGGCGGAATTGCCGACGCGCACCGGCGTGGACCAGCGATGGCCGGTGAGCCAGGGCATCGTGCGCTCTTCGAGATGGCGGCCGCCGTCGAGCCGGTACATGATGCGCACGTGATCGGGGGCGCCGGCGATAGCGCGCAGGATCCAGTCGCGCCAGGCCTTGGCCTCGGCGTGAAAGCCGGCGTTGAGCAGCGCGGTGATCGTGAAGGTGGCGTCGCGCAGCCAGCAATAGCGGTAGTCCCAGTTCGCTTCGCCGCCCGGGATTTCGGGCAGTGAGGTGGTAGGCGCCGCCACCATGCCGCCGGTCGGCCGGTTGATCAGCGCCTTGAGCGTAATGAGCGAGCGGCGCACGGCATCCGGCCACTCGGTCGGTTTTTCGAAACGCCCGATCCAGGAACGCCAGTAGTCCTGCGTTTGCGACAACGCCGCCGCGATATCGACCGTCTCCGGCGGCTCGGCGCTGGACGGCCCCCAGCGCAGCACGAAGGCGCAGCGCTCGCCTTCGCGCATTTCGAATTCGGCGGCTATGTCGTGATGCTCGCCGGTCAGCGGCACGTCGGAATGCAGCACCACCAGATCGGGGCCGACGCGCGCTACCATGCGCGTGTCGCGACGCTCGACCCAGGGCGGCACTGCGCCGTAATCGAAGCGCAGTCTGAGCAGCATCTGCATCGGCAGCGCGCCGCTCAAGCCCTCGACCACGCGCACGAGCGTCGGGGTGCCCTCGCGCATGGGCATGAAATCCGTGACGCGGGCGCGGCCGGCGCCGGCGCCGGCGGAAAACTCCGTTTCGAGGATGAGCGTGTCCTCGCGATAACGGCGACGGACCGAGTCGGGCGCGCCGCGCGGCCCGATCTGCCAATGGCCGTTGCGCTCGTCGCCGACGAGGGCGGCAAAGCACGCGTCGGAATCGAAGCGCGGCCAGCAAAGCCAGTCGATCGAACCGCTGCGGTTGACGATCGCGGCCGATTCGCCGTCGCCAATCATCGCGTAGTCTTCAAGGGGAGAAGTCATGCACCGCCGTTTTGCAGATCAGAAAATGCTGCTGCATCCTGGCAACGCATGGAGAACCGGATGAGTTCCCGCCGGCGGAACTTCAGTAGGAGCGCGGCAGGCCGAGCGCCTTCTCGGCGATGAAATTAAGGATCATGTGCGGCGTGATCGGCGCGATGCGCGGAATATACGATTCACGCAAATAGCGCTCGACGTGATATTCGGCGGCGTAGCCCATGCCGCCGAGCGTGAGTACGGCGGTTTCGCAGGCGGTGTGCGCGGCCTCGGCGGCGAGATATTTCGCGGCATTGGCCTCCACGCCGCAGGCGTCGCCGGCGTCATAGAGCGTCGCCGCCTTCATCATCATCAGCTCGGCCGCTTCGAGCGCCATCCAGCATTTGGCGAGCGGGTGCTGGATGGCCTGGTTTTGGCCGATCTTGCGGCCGAACACTTCGCGCTCGTTGGCGTAAGCAGTGGCTTTACGCAGCGCGGCGCGGCCGATGCCGACGGCTTCCGAGGCGATCAAAATGCGCTCGGGATTGAGCCCGTGCAGGATCATGCGGAAGCCGTCGCCTTCGGCGCCGATGCGGTCTTGCTCCGGCACCTTGAGCCGGTCGATGAACAGCATGTTGGAGTCGACCGCGGCGCGGCCCATTTTGTGGATGACGCGGATTTCGACCTGCGCGCGGTCGAGATCGGTATAGAACAGGCTCATGCCGTCGGTCGGGCGCGTGACGTTTTCACGCGGGGTGGTGCGCGCGAGGATGAGCGCCTTGTCGGCAACTTGCGCGGTGGAGGTCCATATCTTCTGGCCGGAGAGAAGATAATGGCCATCGTGCCGCTCGGCCCGCGTGCGCAGCGCGGCGGTGTTGAGGCCGGCGTCCGGCTCGGTGACGGCGAAGCAGGCCTTGTGCTCGCCGCGGATGAGCGGCGCCAGCATGCGCTTTTTCTGTTCGTCACTGCCGAACACCACCACCGGGTTGAGCCCGAATATGTTCATGTGCACGGCGGAGGCTCCGCTCATGCAGGCGCCGGATGCCGCGATCGCGCCCATCAGCACGGCGGCCTCGGCGATGCCGAGGCCGGAGCCGCCATAGGCTTCCGGCATGGCGATGCCCAAGAGCCCTGCATCGGCCACCGCGCGGTAGAAATCCTGCGGAAATTCGCCGCTGCGGTCGCGCTCCAGCCAATAAGCGTCGTCGAAGCGCGCGGTGAGCCGCTCGGCGAGGTCGCGCACCTCGCGCTGCTGCGGCGTCAGTGAGAAGTCCATGGGCACCCCCGGCGAGGCGCTAAGGCTAGCACGCGGCCGCAGGCGCCGCGAACAGGCTTAACCGCAGGTTACGCGCGGTCGCGCAATTGCGCTCGTGCCCGCAACGGAACCGTACGACCTCTGTGCGAAGATACCTCCATTACACATGTTGCCGGGGGGCAATGCCGTGATGGAATTCCGCCGCCAGTGGGCGCCGCTCATCGTGTTCGCGACCTACAGCCTGGCGCTGTTGGTGCCGGCGCTGATGCCGAGCGTGCAAGCCAAGGACGCGCTGCCGCCGGCGCCGCCCGCCTTCGTCGATCGCTTTGCGGCCACGGATACGGGCGACATGATCGGCGCGATTGGCCCGGGCGAGGACGTGATGGCCGCGCTGCACGCGCAGGCGAGCGCCGCCCTGCACGACCTGCAGATGGCCTCGGCGGCCGCACGGCCGTAATCGCGTTCGGAACTGATCGATCTCAGACGAGGCCACAAACTCGATTTCACCTCTCCCATAGGGAGAGGTCGGCGCGCGATAGCGCGCCGGGTGAAGGGCTACGGCTTCGAGAGTCACGTTCCCCCTCACCCCAACCCTCTCCCCGCAGGGGAGAGGGAGTGCGCCCTGCCCGCCGCGTTGTCATTGATTCGAAAGGTCTGCCGAACTAAGCCGTGACCCGGTCGGCGTCGCGCAGCACGACGTAGATCGCCGGGATCACCAGCACGGTGAGCAGCGTCGACGACGCCAAGCCGAACAGCAGCGAAATGGCGAGGCCCTGGAAGATCGGGTCGAGCAGGATGGTCGCGGCGCCGATCATGGCGGCGAGCGCCGTCAGCAGGATCGGCTTGAAGCGCACCGCGCCGGCTTCCAAGAGGATATCGCGCAGCTTCCTGCCGCCGCCCGCCCCGTGGCGGATGAAATCCACCAGCAGGATCGAGTTGCGCACGATGATGCCGGCGAGCGCGATGAAGCCGATCATCGAGGTGGCGGTGAACGGCGCGCCCAACAGCCAGTGGCCGAGCACGATGCCGATCAACGTGAGCGGGATCGGCGTCAGGATCACCAGCGGCAATTTGAAGCTGCCGAACTGCGCCACCACCAGGATGTAGATGGCGATGATGGCGACCATGAAGGCGGCGCCCATGTCGCGGAAGGTCACGTAAGTGATCTCCCATTCGCCGTCCCACAGGATCGACGGCTTGGCCTCGTTTGCCGGCTGGCCGTGGATGAGAACGGCCGGCGTGCCGAGCTTGCCCCAGTCATGCGCCTCGACCTTCTTGTCGACGGCCAGCATGCCGTAGATCGGCGCCTCGTAGCTGCCTGCCATCTCGGCCATGATCATGTCGGCGTAGTGGCCGTCGCGGCGGAAGATCGTCGGCGAGCCCTTCTCTTGCGTAACGGTGACGACATCGCCGAGCTCGACCACCTTCTTCGAGCCGGGCAGCACATTGGCCGGCACCGGCGTGGAGGCGAGCGCGGCGTTCCAGGACAGATGGCTCTTGGGCAGCCCGACCACGATCTCGATCGGGTTGCGGCCCTCGCCGCGGTGCGAATAGCCGACCGCGGTGCCGCCGAACAGCGCCTGGATGGTATCGTAGACGTCGCTCTGCTGCACGCCGAAGAATTCCAGGCGGTCCTGGTCGATCGAGATGTGCAGACGCGGACGCGGCTCGCCGATCGAATCGTCGACGTCGACGATGAAGGGCACCGACTTGAAGATCTTCTTCAACTCGTAAGCGACCTCGCGCCGCGTCTTGGAATCGGGCCCGTAGACCTCGGCCAGCAGCGTCGACAACACCGGCGGCCCCGGCGGCACCTCGACTACGCGCGCTACCGTGCCGGCGGGCAGCGTCACGTGCTTCATGCGCGCGCGCAGGTCGAGCGCGATCTCGTGGCTGGTGCGGTGGCGCTCGGACTTGGGCGCGAGATTCAAGTGCAACTCGCCGAGCTCGGGCGCCTCGCGGATATAGTAGTGCCGCACCAGGCCGTTGAAGTTGAACGGCGCGGGCGTACCGGCATAGGTCTCGATCGAGCGCACCTCCGGCACTTTACGCGCCACGTCGGCGATCGAGAACAGCGTGCGTTCGGTGTCCTCGAGCGTGGCGCCCTCGGGCAGGTCGACCACCACCGACATTTCCGACTTGTTGTCGAAGGGCAGGAGCTTGACCGTCACGCTCTCGGTGTAGAACAGCACGCACACGGCAACGGTCGCGACGCCGACGCCGCCGAGGAACATCCAGGCGCGCCTGCGCGTCTTGAGGATGGGCGCGGCGAAGCGGCGGTAGATCTTGC
Organism: uncultured Pseudomonadota bacterium; assembly: GCA_963773305.1. Taxonomy (GTDB): domain Bacteria; phylum Pseudomonadota; class Alphaproteobacteria; order Rhizobiales; family Xanthobacteraceae; genus Pseudolabrys. The sequence goes on along the minus strand of CAVZAR010000001.1, from coordinate 378,895 downwards.
CGAGACGGCCCTCCCCGTGGGCGTCCTCGCTCTCGTGCAGCGGCTTGCCCTCGGGGTGCAGCTTGAGCATCAGCCAGGGCGCGATCACCATGGCGACGAAGAAGGAGAACAGCATGGCGGCCGAGGCATTGGCCGGGATCGGCGCCATATAGGGGCCCATCAGGCCGGAGACGAACAACATCGGCAGCAGCGCCGCCACCACGGTGAGCGTGGCGACCACGGTCGGATTGCCGACCTCGGCGACCGCTTCGATCGCGCCTTGCATGCGCGAGCGGCCGTCTTTCATGGCCCAGTGGCGGGCGATGTTCTCCACCACCACGATGGCGTCATCGACCAATATGCCGATGGCGAAGATCAGCGCGAACAGACTGACGCGGTTGATGGTGTAGCCCATCACCTTGGCCGCGAACAACGTGAGCAGGATGGTGGTCGGGATGACGACGAGCGTCACCACCGCCTCGCGCCAGCCGATGGCGAAGGCGATCAGCACTACGATCGAGACGGTGGCGAGCGCCAGATGGAACAGGAGCTCGTTGGCCTTTTCGTTGGCGGTCTCGCCGTAGTCGCGGGTGACGGTGACGCTGACATCGTGCGGCACCAGCCGGCCCTCGACCGTCTTGAGCCGCGCCAGCAGGTCCTCGGCCACCACCACGGCATTGGCGCCCTGCCGCTTGGCGAAGGCGACGCTGACCGCCGGCACGCGATCCCACGTCGCGTCCTTTGACCTGTTCTTCTTTTCCGGCTGCTCGAACCAGACGCGGTGCTCCATCGGGCTCGGCCCGATCACCACCTTGGCAACGTCGCGCACATAGACCGGACGGTTGTCGCGCGTCGTGACCAGCAGCAGGCCGATGTCGGGAATGCCGGCAAGCGTCTGCCCGGCGGCCACGTCGCGCATGGTATCGTTGTCGCGCACGCGGCCGGCCAGGAACGAGCGGTTGGCTTCGCGCACCTTGCCGACAAGCTGCTGCAGCGTGACGCCGTAAAGCGCGAGCTTCTCCGGATCGGGCTCGACGCGGATTTCCTGCGCATTGCCGCCGGAAATGTAAGTGAGGCCGACATCATCGGTCTTGACCAGCTCGTACTGCAATTCGCGCGCGATCTGGTAGAGGTCCTTCTCGTTATAGCGCGACGCGGCCTCCGGCTTGGGCGAAAGCGTGAGCACCACCACCGCCACGTCGTTGATGCCGCGGCCGACGATCAAGGGCTCGGGGATGCCGACCGGGATGCGATCGAGATTGGCTTTGAGCTTCTCGTGCACGCGCAGGATGGCATCGTCGGCATTGGTGCCGACCTTGAAGCGCGCGGTGACCATGACGCGGTCGTCGACGGTCTGGCTGTAGACGTGCTCGACGCTGTTGATGCCCTTGACGATCGCCTCGAGCGGCTTGGTGACCAGCTCGACCGCGTCCGGCGCCTTCAGCCCGTCGGCGTTGACGCGGATGTCGACCATGGGCACGCTGATCTGCGGCTCCTCCTCGCGCGGGATGGTCAACAGCGCGACCAGGCCGATGGCGAGCGCGGCCAGCAGGAACAGCGGCGTGAGCGGAGAGCGGATCGTCGCCTGGGTAAGCCGCCCCGAAATGCCGAGCTTCACGGGCGCACCAGCACGTCGCCGGCCTTCAGTCCGGACAGGATTTCAAGCGCGTCGGGCATGTCGGGGCGCGGCAGCTCGCGGCCGCGCTGCACCGGCACGTCGATCACCTCACCGCCTTTTTGGCCGTTCTGGCGCAGGCGCGCATAGTCGATGCCGAAACGCGTGACGATGAACTTGCCGGGCACCACGATGGCTTCGCGCTTGCCGGCGGAGACCCAGACGCGGATGCGCTCGCCGACGAAATAGTCGCCGAGGCCCTTCACATTGGCGTCGGCCACCACGCGGCCGTCCTCGATGCGCGGATAGACCAGCTTGACGGTGCCGAACCGGGCGGCGCCCGCGCCGAGCGCGTCGTGGTCGACGCGCACGCGGTCGCCGGCTTTCAGGAACTGGGCGTGGCGCTCGGGCACGCGCAGGCGCAGCACGAAATTCTTCTCGGCGATCTGCGCCACCGGCTCGCCCGCCAGGATCACGGTGCCGGCGGTGACCGGCACCTGCAGCACGCGGCCGGCGGTCGGCGCCAGCACCTTGCCCTCGGAAAGCTGCTGCTGCACCACCGAGCGCTCGGCGACGCGGGCGCGGTGAGCGTTATTGGCGACGTTGAAGGCGGTCTGCATCTGGTCGAAGCGCGCCTTCGGGATGGTGCCCTTGGAGAACAGGTCCTGGGCGCGATCGAAATCGGTCTTGGCCTGTTCGAGCTGGGCCTCGAGCCCGGCGATCTGCGCGTCGAGCGATTTCAATTTCAGCACCAGCTTCTCGTCGCCGACGATGGCGACCACCTGGTCCTGCTTGACCTCGTCGCCTTCCTTGACCGACAGCTCGGCCACGGTGCCGCCGATGCGCGCGCGCGCCGGCACGACATTGGCGCTCTCGACGGTGGCGAACACGGCCTTTTCGTCGGCGGCCGGCTGCGGCTTCACGGTGAACGTCTCTTGCGCCAGCGCGGGCTGGGCGAGAGCCAAGAGTGCGAAGAGTGCAAAGAGCGTCGCGGCGATACGCATGGCGATTGCTAAGTCCTTAGGATGAGCCGGGATGCGTGAGGGGCGCGTGGTCAGCTTTGTTTGGCGCAGGCGGCGTGAGCGTTCATTGACTTGGCTCAAGAACTTGGCTCAAGGATTTGGCTCAAGGATTTGGCTCAAGGTTTCGGCGGCGCGCGGGCTTTGCCGGTTTCGCCGTCTTTTTGGGCGTGCAGGCCGGCGCGCAATAGGCGCGGTAGAGCGCGGCCACCACCTCGCGCGCGGCGTCGCTGGCGATCGAGTACCAGATGGTCTGCGCGTCGCGGCGCGCCGTCACCAGACCGTCCTTGCGCAGGATGGCGAGGTGCTGCGAGACCGTGGAATCGCGCGCCTTCACGAGCGCGGCGAGCTCGCCCACCGAGCGCTCCTTTTCCAGAAGCTGGCAGACGATGACTAGCCGGCGGCGGTTGGCGAGCGCCTTGAGCAGCGTGGTCGCCGCGTCGGCGGCGGAGAGCATGCGGTCGGTTTTAATCTTCATGGAAGCGTATATACGGTTTTTCGAATATATGTCAAGGCGGCGGCGGCCCGGTTTGGGCCGCGCCCGCGCATCGGTTAAAGTGCCCGGGAAAGTCCCTCCCCGCATGCCGGCAAGACCCCAATCCCGCGAGACATTCGGCTTCCTGCTCGGGCTCGCGGGCATGGCGATGTTCGCCGGCACGCTGCCCGCGACCCGGCTGGCGGTCGCCAGCATCGATCCGCTCTTTCTCACCGCCGCGCGCGCCACCATCGCCGGCTGCGCGGGACTGGCGACGCTCGCCCTGGCGCGCCGCAAGCTGCCCACGTGGGCGCTATGGCGGGAATTGGCGGTCACCGCGCTGTGTACGATCATCGGCTTTCCGGTGCTGATGGCACTCGCCATGGTGACCGTGCCGGCCTCGCATGGCGGGGTGGTGCTCGGCATCGTGCCGCTGGCAACCGCGGCGGCGGCGGCGCTGGTGGCGCATGAGCGGCCGAGCCTCGGCTTCTGGCTGGCGAGCGCGGCGGGGACGGCCATCGTCATCGTCTTCGTGCTGAGCCGCGGCGGCGGCGGCCTCGCGGCGGGCGACCTCTTCCTGATCGGCACCGTCATCGCCGGCGGCTTCGGTTACGCGTTGTCGGGACGGCTCTCCATGCGCATGCCGGGCTGGGAGGTGATCTCCTGGCAGGTGGCGCTGTTCCTGCCGCTGTCGGCGTCTGCTGCGTTCCTGCTATGGCCGGACAACCTCGCCCAGGTACCGTGGCCGGCCTGGGCGGGGTTCGCCTATGTCTCTCTGGTCAGCCAGTTCTTGTCCTTCTTCGTGTTCAACGCGGCGATGGCGCTGGGCGGCGTCGCGCGCATCGGGCAACTGATGCTGTTGCAACCCTTCACGATCGTGGCGCTGGCCTGGCCGGTCAACGGCGAGCCGATCCGGGCCTTCGACGCTCGCCTACGCGACTGCGGTGGTGGCGGTGGTGCTGATCGGGCAAAGGATGCGGGTTGCGCGCGGCTCACCGCTATCGTCGCAACGGCCGCCTCGCGTATAACGGCGCGGCAGCAAGCAACGAGGCGGCCATGGCGGACCGGACCTGGGATTTCTGGATCGACCGCGGCGGTACCTTCACCGACGTGGTGGGGCGCCGCCCCGACGGCACGCTCGTGGCGCACAAGCTGCTCTCGGAAAACCCGGAGGCCTATGCCGACGCCGCCGTGCACGGCATCCGCGACCTGCTCGGCCTGAAAGCCGGCGAGCCGATCCCGGCGGGCCTGGTCGGCGCGGTGAAGATGGGCACCACGGTTGCCACCAACGCGCTGCTCGAGCGCAAGGGCGAGCGCACGCTGCTCTTGATCACCAAGGGCTTCCGCGACGCGCTCAAGATCGGCTATCAGGCGCGGCCGAAAATCTTCGCGCGCGAGATCGTCAAGCCCGACATGCTGTACGAGCGCGTCGCCGAAGTCGACGAACGCGTGCGCGCCGACGGCACGGTCGAGCACGCGCCCGATCTCGCGGCCGTGCAGCGCGATCTGGCGGCGGCGAAAGCGGCCGGCATCGTGGCGGTGGCGATCGTGTTCATGCACGCCTACCGCTATCCCGAGCACGAGCGCGCGGTCGCGGCGCTTGCGCGCGAGATGGGCTTCGCCCAGGTCTCGGTCAGCCACGAAGTCTCGCCGCTGATCAAGCTGGTCGGGCGCGGCGACACCACGGTGGTGGATGCTTATCTGTCGCCGATTTTGCGGCGCTATGTCGCGCAGGTGGCGGGGGATTTGCAGGGCGACCCGCTCGCTTCACCCTCCCCCGGAGGGGGAGGTAAAGAAAACACCCGCCTCATGTTCATGATGTCCTCCGGCGGGCTGACGGCGGCCGAGCTGTTCCAGGGCAAGGACGCCATCCTGTCCGGTCCGGCCGGCGGCGTGGTCGGCATGGCGGAGACCGGGCGGCAAGCGGGCCTTCAGCATCTCATCGGCTTCGACATGGGCGGCACCTCGACCGACGTGTCGCATTACGACGGCGAATACGAGCGCGCCTTCGAGACGGAAGTCGCCGGCGTGCGCATGCGCGCGCCCATGATGCTGATCCACACGGTGGCGGCGGGCGGCGGCTCGGTGCTGCATTTCGACGGCGCGCGCTTCCGCGTCGGCCCCGACTCGGCCGGCGCCAATCCGGGACCGAAATGCTACCGGCGCGGCGGGCCGCTCGCCGTGACCGACGCCAATGTGATGACCGGCAAGCTGATCGCCGATTTCTTCCCGAGGATCTTTGGCTCGACGCAGAACCTGCCGCTCGACACTCACGCGGTCGAGCTCGCCTTCACCGATCTCGCGACGCAAGTCGGCGGCAAGACGCCGGAGGAGATCGCCGACGGCTTCATCAAGATCGCGGTCGAGAACATGGCGAACGCGATCAAGAAGATCTCGGTGCAGCGCGGCTACGACGTGACGCGCTATGCGCTCAACTGCTTCGGCGGCGCCGGCGGCCAGCACGCCTGTCTGGTCGCGGACGCGCTCGGCATGACGAAAGTGCTGATTCACCCGTTCTCGTCGCTGTTGTCGGCCTACGGCATGGGGCTCGCCGATATCCGCGCCACGCGGCAGCAGGCGATCGAACTGCCGTTCGGCGCCAAGGCGCTGGCCGAGATCAAGAAGATCGGCGGACGCCTCGCCAGCGAGGCCAAGCAGGAAGTGGCCGGCCAGGGCGTGCCGGCGGGCAAGATCAAGGTGATCGCGCGCGCGCATATCCGCTACGCCGGCACCGACACGCCGCTCATCGTCGACGCGGGCGGCATCGCGGCGGGCGCGGGGGCGCTCAAGCTCATTTCGCTGGACGCCATGCAGCGCGCCTTCGAGAAGGCGCACAAGGCGCGCTTCGGCTTCATCGACCGCTCCAAGCAGCTGATGGTGGAAGCGGTGTCGGTGGAGGCGGTCGGCGGCGGCGCCAAGTTCAACGAGCGCGCCGCAAAGCGCACGCGCGGCAAACTGCCCAAGCCCACGCGGCGCACGCGCTTCTTCTCGGGCGGCAAATGGCACCGCGCCAATGTCTATACGCGCGACCAGATCAGGCCGGGGCAGAAGGTGAAGGGCGCGGCCATTATCATCGAGCCGCACCAGACCATCGTGGTCGAGCCCGGCTGGCAGGCCGAATTGACCGCCAAGAACCATCTCGTGCTGACGCGCGCCAAGAAGCTCAAGCGCGTCGCGGCAATCGGCACCCATGCCGACCCGGTAATGCTCGAAGTGTTCAACAACCTGTTCATGTCGATCGCCGAGCAGATGGGCGTGTCGCTGCAGAACACTGCCTATTCGGTCAATATCAAGGAGCGGCTCGACTTCTCCTGCGCGGTGTTTTCGGCCGACGGCACGCTGGTCGCCAATGCACCGCACATGCCGGTGCATCTCGGCTCCATGGACCGCGCGGTCGAGACCATCATCCGCGAGAACAAGGGGCGCATCGCACCGGGCGACGTCTACGCCATCAACGCGCCCTATAACGGCGGCACCCACCTGCCCGACATCACCGTCTGCACGCCGGTGTTCGACGACAGGAAGAAGGCGATCCTGTTCTGGGTCGCCTCGCGCGGGCATCACGCCGATGTCGGCGGCATCTCGCCCGGCTCCATGTCGCCCAACGCGACCAGCGATCGAGCAGGAAGGCGTGCTGTTCGACAATTTCAAACTGATCGACCGCGGCCGCTTCCGCGAGAAGGAGCTGATGGCGGCGCTCACCGGCGCGCGCTATCCCGCGCGCAATCCGGTGCAGAACGTCAACGACATCAAGGCGCAGATCGCCGCCAACGAGAAAGGGCGTGGCCGAGCTGCGCAAGATGGTCGTGCATTTCACGCTGCCGGTGGTGAAGGCCTATATGCGGCACGTGCAGGACAACGCCGCCGAAAGCGTGCGGCGCGTGATCGACCGCGTGCACGACGCGCAGTTTTCCTACGAGATGGACCAGGGCACCTGGATCAACGTGAAGATTTCGGTCGACAAGAAGAAGCGCGAGGCGACCGTCGATTTCACCGGCACGAGCCCGCAGCAGCCGACCAATTTCAACGCGCCCGAGCCGGTCACGCGCGCGGCCGTCCTCTACGTGTTCCGCGTGATGGTCGACGACGACATCCCGATGAACGCCGGGTGCCTGCGGCCGATCAACATCGTCATCCCGGAGCACTCGATGCTGTCGCCGGAATATCCCGCCGCCGTGGTGGCCGGCAATGTGGAAACGTCGCAGGCCGTGACCAATTGCCTGTTCGGTGCGCTCGGCGCGCTCGCCGCCGCGCAAGGCACCATGAACAACCTCAATTTCGGCAACGACAAGATACCAGTACTATGAGACCATCTGCTCGGGCTCGCCGGCCGGCCCCGGCTTCAACGGCACCGACGCCGTGCACACCCATATGACCAACACGCGGCTGACCGATCCGGAGGTGCTGGAATTCCGCTATCCGGTGCTGCTGGAGGATTTCCATATCCGCCAGGGCTCGGGCGGCAAGGGCAAGTGGCACGCGGGCGACGGCATAAGGCGCACCATCCGCTTTCTGGAAAAGATGGACTGCACGGTGCTGTCCGGCCACCGCCGCGTGCCGCCATTCGGCTTGGCGGGCGGCGAGCCGGGCCAGGTCGGCGAGAACTGGGCGCGGCGCAAGGACGGCCGCATGGAGAAGCTGAAAGGCTGCGACGAGACGGTGATCGACGCCGGCGAAGCGATCGTCATCCAGACCCCGACGGCGGGGGGATATGGCAAGGCTTGAGGCTTAATTGACGCAAATCTTTGCGCGGAACGTTAAGCATCGGTTCAGGCGCCGCTTGCATTTGCCGCGCCCGCTGGCGACTCTTATCGCCATGCGCACACTGATTCCGATTGCCTTGCTGACGACGGCGCTTTCAGCGCCCGCGCTGGCCGCCAACTATCCGGTGAGCGGCCGTTGGGGCCAGAGCGCCGGCGACCAGAAGGGCGCGATCGAATGCCACGGCCGCCGCGTCATCGGTTTCAACGGCGGCACCCGCACCGATACGGGCGGCAGCGTGCGCGCCTTCCAGAACCGCTCGGTCACCGACGACGGACCCTCGCAATATCGTGTCGTCGACATCTTCTCGAACGGGCAGATCAGCAGCGGGCAGTTGCAGTACACGCTGCGCATGGTCGATGCCGACCATATCGTGCTGCAGATGCCGGGCGGCGCGCTGCGCATGCAGCGCTGCAAGTAATTCAACGGGAAAATCAGTTTCTGGCGATGATCTCGCGCTCGCCGCGGTAGACCGGCGTTGCGGCGCTCAAGGCGCCGCGCGCGCGCCGCATCGGGATCGAGGGCCGCCGGCGCTTGATGGCGTTGCGGCGGCGCCGGCGCGGCCGCACCTGCCCGGTGCGCAGGGCGCCGAGCCGCGCGATGGGCTCGTGCCAGCCGCCATCCTCGTTTTCGACCAGCAGCGGCAGGCCGAGCGCGGCGCCCCAGCCGCGCCATTCCGCCGTCGCCTCGTCGGCTTCGCAGGACAAGAACAGCGGCAGCGTCAGGCCCGGATCCCGGTGCGCGAGCTCGACCGCGATGAAGCCGGCCGCATCCGCGGCAAAGCGCAGGCCGACGCCCGTGAAGGCCGAGACCGGCAGGTTGATCGCCATGCGCATGCCGGCGAGCGAGCGCCGCACCACCACCCGCGTGCGGTGTAGTTCCACCTCGCGCAGGTAGCCGTCGGCCTTCGCATCGCTTGCCGCAAACCGCACAGGCAGGGCAAACGGGTCGAGCCGCAGCGCGCGGCCCGACCCGGCCGGGCTTCCATCGCTTCCCATCTGACGCCTCAAACTCTCCCGGCGCCGGGCTTATGCGCCCGGTCGCGTGCGGGGATCATGGCAGGACCGCGTCGGAATCCGCTTAATGTTTGGGGTTAATGGTTTGAGAGCGCCGCCGCATGATTGACGGGGCGTTGCGAACCATGATTGACGAGGCGTTGCCGCGCCCAGGCAAATTGTTCGAAAGCGGCGGTTGCGCCGGACCCGATTCAGCGCCATTTCATGGGCACAGCCCGACAGTCACGAAACGAAAGCCCGCCATGCACGCCCCTGCCCCCAAATTCGACCAGACCGCGCTGATCGAGCGGGCGGAAAAGCTCGTGAAGCTCGCGCGCTCAGCCGGCGCCGACACAGCCGACGCGGTGGCGGTGCGCTCACTGGCGCTGGCGATCGAGCTGCGCGACGGCGCGGTCGAGGAAACCGAAAGCGCGGAAGGCGACGATCTCGGCCTGCGCGTGCTGGTGGGCAAGCGCCAGGCGGTGGTCTCGACCAACGATCTCGCCGGCGACCTCAGCGTACTGGCCGAGCGCGCCGTGGCCATGGCGCGGGCGGCGCCCGAGGACGATTATGCCGGCCTCGCCGAGCCCGACCTGCTGGCGCACGAATTCCCCGATCTCGACCTGATCGATCCCAACATGCCGGGCGTCGGCGAACTGGAAGCGCTGGCCCGCGCGGCGGAAGAGGCAGCGCTCGCCGTGCAGGGCGTCACCATGTCGGGCGGCGCCTCGGCTTCCGCCGGCTTCGGCGGCATGGTGCTGGTGACCTCGACCGGCTTCCGCGGCGCCTTCCTCGGATCGAACCAGGGCGTGTCGATGACGGCGATCGCCGGCAGCGGCACCGGCATGGAACGCGACTACGATTATTCGGCGGTGCGCCACGCCGAGGACCTGGAAAGCCCCGAAAAGATCGGCCGCACCGCGGGGATGCGCGCCGTCGAGCGGCTCAATCCGCGCAAAGTTTCCACCCGCAAGGTGCCGGTCATCTACGACCGGCGCGTCGCCGGCACGCTGGTCTCGCATCTGGCCGGCGCCGTCAACGGCTCTTCGGTCGCGCGCAAGACCACCTTCCTGCGCGACAAGATGGGGCAGAAACTGTTTGCCGACGGCATCGGCATTATCGACGATCCGCTGCGAAGGCGCGGCCCGCGCTCGCGCCCGTTCGACGGCGAAGGCGTGGCGAGCAGGAAGCTGGCGCTGATCGAGGACGGCGTGCTGCGCTCGTGGCTCTTGGACTGCGCGACCGCGCGCGAATTGAAGCTCGCCACCACCGGCCACGCTGCACGCGGGGTGTCGACCGTGCCTTCCCCGTCGGCGACCAACCTGCACATGACCGCCGGCAAGCTTTCTCCCGAAGAGCTGATCGCCGACATCAAGGACGGCTTCTACGTCACCGACCTGATCGGCAGCGGCGCCAACATGGTGACCGGCGACTACAGCCGCGGCGCCTCCGGCTTCTGGATCGAGAACGGCAAGAAGACCTATGCCGTGAGCGAAGTGACCATCGCCGGCCATCTGCTCGACATGTTCCGCGCGCTGACGCCCGCCAACGATCTCGAATTCCGCTACGGCACCAATGCGCCGACGCTGCGGCTGGAGGGGCTGACCGTTGCAGGCCAGTGACGCTGCGCGCTTAAAAGAACCTCTCGAAACGATCATGCGCGCGGCGGGCGAGCTCGCCCGCGTCACCGCGCGCCGTCCGTTCAAGCGCTGGACCAAAGGCGACGACAACTCGCCGGTGAGCGAGGGCGACATCGCGGTCAACGATCTCTTGCGCGAGCGCTTGAGCGAATTGGCGCCCGGCGCCGCCTGGCTGTCGGAGGAAACCGAGGAGCACCCGGAGCGCGACACAAAGCTTGCCTGGGTGGTCGATCCGATCGACGGCACGCGCGCCTATATTGCCGGTCGCGCCGACTGGACGATTTCGGTGGCGCTGGTGGAGGACGGTGAGCCGACGCTGGCCGCGCTCTATGCGCCGGTGAGCGAGGAGATGTTTCTTGGCCTGCGCGGGCAAGGCGCCACCCGCAACGGCGCGCGCCTTGCCGCTACTGCCGGCCCGGACCTGGACGGCGCGCGACTGGCCGGCCCCAAGCGCTATCTCGACCGGCTCACCGGTCTCAACCCGCAGATTGTCGCCCAGCCCAAGGTGTTTTCGCTCGCGTTGCGGCTCGCCCGCGTGGCGCAAGGGGAACTGGACGCCGCCTTCGCCTCGGGCGGCAGCCACGACTGGGACCTTGCGGCGGCCGACCTGCTGGTGCGCGAAGCCGGTGGCGCTCTGACCGACTTCGCCGGCGGGACGCTGCGCTACAATCTGCCGCATGCCCGACATGGCGCGCTGATCGCGGCAGGGCCGGCCCGCCACGGCACGCTGGTCGATCTGGTGCGCGACCGCATGGCCGAATTCGCATAACATTTTGCTTGCGCATGATCTTTACCGAAAACCGGTTCCCATCCCCGATCAGGTCGGGGACGGGCTTCCTCGGGATCATGCGCCAAAACTTGCGTCCCCTGCCCTTTCAAGGCCAATTTAGCGGCCTTTCGTCCGCAGCCGGGGTTTTCTCCAGGGAATCAGACATGTCCACGCAAGCGCCCGGAAAACAACTGCTGCATCTGGTGGTCGGCGGCGAGCTCAGCGAGCTCGGCGGCACCGAGTTCCGCGATCTCGACAAGCTCGATATCGTCGGCGTCTACCCCAACTACGCCACCGCCTATACGGCCTGGAAAGCGAAGGCGCAGCAGACCGTCGACAACGCGCATATGCGCTATTTCATCGTCCACCTGCACCGCCTGCTCGATCCCGAGAGCGCGGGCGGGCGGGCGCGCTGAGCAGGTGCCGATGCCATTGCTCAAGCGCCTTACTCATGCGTCTGCCTTCCAGAGCGCGGTCGGCGCGGCGGCGGCCTGGTATCTGCGCCTGGTCTGGCGCACCAACCGCGTGATCATGGAGCCGCCCGACGTCTACGACCGGGTCGACATGCCGGCCATCATCGCCATGTGGCACGGCCAGCACTTCATGGCGCCGTTCATCAAGCGGCCCGAACGCGGGCACCGCGCCAAGGTGCTGATCTCGCGCCACCGCGACGGCGAGATCAACGCGCGCGCGGCCGAGCGCCTCGGCATCGAAACCATCCGCGGCTCCGGCGCGCATAACCGCGAATTCCACCGCAAGGGCGGCGCGGTCGCCTTCACCGAAATGCTCGAGGCGCTGAACGAAGGCTGGAACGTCGCGCTCACCGCCGACGTGCCGAAGATTTCGCGTGTCGCAGGTCTCGGCGTGGTGAAGCTCGCGCAGCATTCCGGCCGGCCGATCTACCCGGTGGCGATCGCCTCCAGCCGGCGCAAGGAATTCAACAGCTGGGACCGCAGCGCGCTCAACCTGCCGTTCGGCCGGCTCGCCATGGTGGCGGGCGAAGGGATCCGCGTGCCGCGCAAGGTCGACGACGCCACGCTCGAACAAGCGCGCCTGCAAGTCGAGCGCGCGCTCAACGAGATAACCGCGCGCGCCTATGCAATCGCCGACAAAATCGAAAGCGAAAACCCATGAGCGCGCTGCCGCCGGCCTTGCGCGCCTACCGGCTGTTGACGGCCGCAGCGGAGCCTTTGACGCCCTTCCTGCTGGCACGCCGGCGCAAGCGCGGCAAGGAAAATGCGGCCCGTCTCTCCGAGCGGCGCGGACAGGCGACGCTTGCGCGCCCGCAAGGGCCCCTGGTCTGGCTGCACGGCGCGAGCGTCGGCGAACTCATGAGCGTCCTACCGCTGATCGAGCGGATCGCGCAGCGCGGCATCGGCATGCTGGTCACGACGGGCACCGTGACCTCCGGCGGGCTCGCCGCCAAGCGGCTGCCGCACGGAGTCATTCATCAATTCGTGCCGCTCGATGTGCCGCGCTACGCGCGCCGCTTCCTCGACCACTGGCGACCCGACCTCGCGCTGTTCGTCGACTCCGACCTGTGGCCGAACACGATCGTCGACGTCTCGCAGCGCGGCGTACCGATGATCCTGATCAACGGCCGACTTTCGGAAAGCTCCTACCGGCGCTGGACCTATTTGCGCGGGCTGATCGGGAATCTGCTCGGCCGTTTCGATCTATGCCTGGCCGCTTCGCAGGCGAACGCCAGTCGGCTGGAGGCGCTCGGCGCGCCGCGCGTCGTCACTGCCGGCAATCTCAAGCTCGACGTACCGGCGCCGCCGGCCGATCCGGATAAGCTTGCGCGCCTACGCGCGGCGACCGCCGGGCGGCCGCTGATGGCGGCGGCCTCCACCCATGCCGGCGAGGAGAGCGCGGTGATCGGCGCCCACGGGCAGCTGCGCGCGCAATTCCCCGGACTGCTGACGGTGATCGCACCGCGCCACCCGGAGCGGGGCGCAGGCGTTGCCGAGCTTGCCGCCGCCGCGGGCTTGAAAGCCGCGTTGCGCTCGCGCGGCGCGCTGCCCGATGCCGCTACCGATATCTACGTCGCCGACACCATGGGCGAGCTCGGCCTCATCTACCGGATTTCACCGCTGGTGTTCATCGGCGGCTCGCTCATCCGGCACGGCGGGCAGAACCCGATCGAGGCCGCCAAGCTCGGCGCCGCCGTTCTGCACGGTCCGCATGTCGGCAATTTCGCCGACATCTATGCCGCGCTCGATCGAGCGGGCGGCGCCGTGCCGGTTGGCGACGCCGCGCAGCTTGCCGCCCGGCTGGGCGCCTGGCTCGGCGATAAGGCCGCGCGCGAGCAAGCCGGCGAGGCTGCGCGCGCGACGGTCGACTCTTTAGGCGGCGCGCTCGAGCGTACGCTCGCCGCGCTCGAGCCCTATCTCATGCAGCTGCAACTGCCGCGGCAGGCCGGCCATGCGTGAACCGGCGTTCTGGTGGCGCAGGGGCAGCATAGGCGCGGCGGCGCTGGCGCCGCTGGGGGGCGTATATGGCGCCGTGGCGGCGCGGCGCATGGCGCGCCGAGGCGCCGCGGCGGGCATCCCGGTCTTGTGCGCCGGCAATTTCACCCTCGGCGGCGCCGGCAAGACGCCGACCGCCATGCTGCTCGCTCGCCTGCTGGCGGAGATGGGCGAGCGGGTGTTCTGCCTCAGCCGCGGCTATGGCGGCAGCCTCGCCGGCCCCAAGCTCCTGGCCGACCACGACCATGCGGCCGAAGTGGGCGACGAGCCGCTGATGCTGGCGCGCGTGGCGCCGACGGTGGTCGCGCGCGACCGCGTGGCGGGCGCCAAGCTCGCGCGCGAGCACGGCGCCAGCGTGATCGTCATGGACGACGGTTTGCAGAATTCTTCGCTCGCCAAGGACCTCACCATCGCCGTGATCGACGGCAAAAAAGGCGTCGGCAACGGCTGCGTATTTCCGGCCGGGCCCTTGCGGGCGCCGCTCGCTGCGCAACTGGCGGCGAGCAACGCGCTGCTGGTGGTGGGCGAAGGCACGGGCGCCGCGGACGTGACGGAAGCCGCGCGCGCGCGTGGCCTACCGGTGCTGCATGGCAAGCTGGTGCCGGAGCCTGCCTCGATCACCGCCCTGCAGGGGCGCAAGGTGATGGCCTTCGCCGGCATCGGCGATCCGGAAAAGTTCTTCGCCACCGCCCGCGAGGCCGGCATCGCGCTCGCGCAATGCCGGGCGTTTCCCGATCATCACAACTTCAGCGTCGAGGAAGTCGCGTCGCTGATCATGGAGGCGGACGAGAACGGGCTCGCTTTGCTCACCACCGAAAAGGACCGCGCCCGCATGATCGGCGACACCATCGCCGAGACGCTGGCCGCGCAGGTGCACGTGCTGCCGGTGAAGATGGAGGTGCGCGAGATGGACGAGTTGCGCGAGATGGTGAAGGCGGCGCTGAGGAGATAATCCACGCCGTCATTCCGGGACGCGCCGAAGGCGCGGACCCGGAATCCATAGTCCCTGCGTCTCGGCTCAATTGCAAACCGGGGTCATGGATTCCGGGTTCGCTCGCTGCGCTCGCGCCCCGGAATGACGAGTTCTTTACACCTTCCTCTTTTCATATTCCTTGCGGTGGCGCTGAATGACCGTCTCGGGCGAGGCGTAGGCCTCCTGCTGCTCGACGCTCCAGTACTTCAGCTCCTCGAGCGGGATCGGCACGCCGGTGACCGCGCAGCGCACATAGGCGCCGGGCTTGACGACGCGGAAATCGCCGTCGAGGTATTTCACCTCGGCCTCGCCGTTCATCGGCGGGGAGCGGTCGTAGCGGTTGAGCAAGAGCGGCCTCCGGTCGCGGGAACCCCATCAAGATAGTGCCTCGGGGCGGCAAGCGAAAGCCCGGCCCCTCCGTCATGCGCGGGCTTGGCCCGCGCATCCCGCTGAGACTGGCAAGGCTGTGCCCACTTTAGCGAGATGGCCGGGACAAGCCCGGCCATGACATGGTCCTAAAATAAGTCCCCCTGCCCGCCTGGGCTCCCGCCGCCGGTCTTGCCGGGGTCGCGGCGCGGCTTGGCGCGCGCCGGCGCGGGTTGCGTGCCGCGCTCGCCGTCGGCCACCGCAGCCACGCGGCCGTCGGCGAACTCGATGTCGAGTTTCATGCCCGGCGAGACGGCGGCGGCCGCCCGCAACGGCCGTCCGTCGCCGTCGCGCACCAGGGCGAAGCCGCGGCCGAGCACGCCGCGATAAGAAAAGGCGTTGAGCAACTGCCCGGCACCGGTGAGACGCGCGGCGCGGCGGTCGAGCATAACGCGTAAAGCGCGGCCACGGCGCTGATCGAGCGCGGCGACGATTTCACCGCCGCGCGCAAGACGCGCGCGCAGCAGGCGCGGCGACAGCCGCGCGCCGACGCGGGTCAGCCGGTTGTGATGCACTTGCGCATTGGCAATAAGCGCGCGCGGCAGGCGCTCGGCGCAGGCGTCGAGCCGCTGGCGCGGGGCGGCCAGAATGTCCTTCGGCAGCGCACGCGACAGCATCGCGAGTTCGCGTCGGTGCCGCTCCATATTGCGCTGCCAACAGGCGAGCCGGCGCGCGCCGAGATCGGCGAGCCGCGTCATCAATTCGGCACGCACCGGCACGGCCAACTCGGCGGCCGCGGTCGGGGTCGGCGCGCGCTTGTCGGAAGCAAAGTCGATCAGCGTCACGTCGGTCTCGTGACCGACCGCGGAGATGAGTGGGACCATGCTGGCGGCGGCCGCGCGCGCCACGATCTCCTCGTTGAACGACCACAGATCCTCGAGCGAGCCGCCGCCGCGCGCAACGATAATGAGGTCCGGCCGTGGCAGCGGGCCCTTCTCCGGCAGCGCGTTGAAGCCTTCGATGGCGGCAGCCACTTCCGCGGCGGAAGTCTCGCCCTGCACGCGCACCGGCCACACCAACACGCGACGCGGAAAGCGGTCTTGCAGCCGATGCAGAATGTCGCGGATGACCGCGCCGGTGGGAGAGGTGACGACGCCGATCACGCGCGGCAGGAACGGCAAGAGCTGCTTGCGCGCCTCGTCGAACAGGCCTTCGGCGGCGAGCTTCTTCTTGCGCTCCTCCAGAAGCTTCATCAGCGCGCCGACGCCAGCCGGCTCGAGCGTGTCGATGACGATCTGGTATTTCGAGGAGCCCGGATAGGTGGTGAGCCGTCCGGCGGCGATAACGTCGAGGCCCTCCTCCGGCTTCACCCGCATGCGGGCGAAGGTGCCCTTCCAGATGACCGCCTCCAGCACCGCGCGGTCGTCCTTGAGGCGGAAATAGCAGTGGCCGGAGGGCGAGGCGCCCTTGAAGCCGGAGACCTCACCGCGCACCCGCACAAAGCCGTAGGCGTCCTCGACCGTGCGCTTGAGCGCGGCGGACAGCTCCGAGACGGTCCATTCCACAAGGTTGTTGAGGGCGGGCTCTGCCATTGGGTTCGAATCTCTTGCAGCGCGGGGCGGCATGCTACACAAAAGCCGCCGTCACGGCCTGCCTGTTAGTTTCGGACTGCGCCACGAATGCGGCGGGCTCCCTCTCCCCTGCGGGGAGAGGGCTGGGGTGAGGGGGTTCGTCACCCTCGATAGGCCGTAACCCCTCACCCGCCCGCCTTCGCTAACGCTTCGGCGGGCGACCTCTCCCTATGGGAGAGGTAAGAGGAGTTTGCGGCACGCATGAACATTCTCATCCTCGGCTCCGGCGGGCGCGAGCACGCGCTGGCCTGGAAGATCGCCGCCAGCCCGCTTGTGGAAAAAATCTACTGCGCGCCCGGCAATGCCGGCATCGCGCGGGAGGCGGAATGCGTGAGCCTCGAGGCGAGCGACCACGCCGCGGTGGTCGCCTTTGCCAGAGAGATGAAGATCGACCTGGTCGTGGTCGGGCCGGAGGCGCCGCTGTGCGCCGGCATCGTCGACGATCTGGAGGCCGCCGGCATCAAGGCGTTCGGGCCGACCCAATGGGCCGCCCGGCTGGAAGGCTCCAAGGGCTTCACCAAGGATCTGTGCAAGGCCAATGGCATCCCGACCGCGGCCTACGAGCGCTTCAAGGGCGCCGGCCCGGCAAAAGAATACGTGCGCCGCAAGGGCGCGCCGATCGTGGTGAAGGCGGACGGGCTCGCCGCCGGCAAAGGTGTGGTCGTCGCGGAAACGACCGAGGAAGCCGAAGCGGCAATCGACATGATGTTCGGCGGCGGCAAGGACAATCCGTTGGGTCAGCCCGCCTGGGAAATCGTGATCGAGGACTGTCTCGTCGGCGAGGAGGCCTCGTTCTTCGCGCTGTGCGACGGCGAGACGGCGATCCCGCTCGTCTCGGCGCAGGACCACAAGCGCGTCTATGACGGCGACAAGGGACCGAACACCGGCGGCATGGGCGCCTATTCGCCGGCACCCATCATGACGGCAGCGATGGAAAAGCGCGTGATGGACGAGATCGTGCTGCCGACCGTCGCCGCGCTGAAGAAAGCAGGCGCACCTTATAAGGGCGTGCTCTATGCCGGCCTGATGATCACCAAGGATGGCCCGCAGCTGATCGAGTACAATGTGCGCTTCGGCGATCCGGAGTGCCAGGTGCTGATGCTGCGGCTGATGTCGGACCTGGTGCCGGCGCTGACCGCCGCATGCGACGGGCAGCTGAAGAACTTCACGCTGCGCTGGTACCCGGACACGGCGCTCACCGTGGTGATGGCGACCAAGGGTTATCCGGGCGCCTACGGCAAGGGCTCGGTCATCGAGGGGCTCGACGAAGCGGCTGAGGTCGAGGGCGTGGAGATCTTTCACGCCGGCACCAAGAAGGACGGCGATCGTATCGTCGCGAACGGCGGGCGCGTGCTCGACGTCTGCGCGCTCGGCAAGACGGTGCGCGAGGCGCAGGCGCGCGCCTATGCCGCCATCGACCGCATCCGATGGCCGGAGGGCTTCTGCCGCCGCGATATCGGCTGGCGGGCGGTGGAGAGAGAGAACGAAAATTGAAGCCGCCATGGCCGGGCTTGTCGCGGCCATCCCGCCCGGTCAAGGCAACCCCGGCCCTGAAGCGAGATCGCCGGGACAAGCCCGGCGATGACGGATAAATTCAACGCCTGGAGAAGCGATGCACCCCGTCCTGCGCCTTTACGAAGACCTGCTGTCGAGCCCCGAGACGCTCGAGTTCCGGCTGCCGGCGCGGCCGCGCTTCATCTTCGTGACGCACGGCGCGGCGACCATCGGCGGCCGCATCGTCAAGGCGGGCGAAGCCTGGCAGGGCGAGCGCGAGGTCGCGGTGCGGCCGGCGCCGGAAGGCGTCACCTGCTGGCGCTGGGAACTGGCGCGCGGCGATACCGGCTCGACGGTCGCCAACGCGCCCGGCATGCAAACGCGCGAGAAGCTCACCGCCTTCCTCGAAACCATCCCGAAGGGCGAGTTGTTGATGCGCGGCGACAGCGTCGCCTTCCCGCCCGGGGGCTGCGCTTATACGCATGTGCACCAGGGCCCGGGCATCCGCTGCCTGATCGAGGGCGGCATCCGCATCGACACGCACGGCCGCTCGTCCTCCTACGGCCCGGGCGGCGCCTGGTACGAGACCGGGCCCGACCCGGTGTTCGCGCAAGGTGCGGCCGACGTGCCGAGCCGCTTCATCCGCTGCATGATCCTGCCGCGCGCGCTGATCGGCAAAAGCTCGATCCAATATGTGAATGAAGAAGACAAGGCGAAACCGAAGACGCAACAGTATAAAGTCTACGCCGACGCGCCGATCGAGTTCGGGGGGAAGAAGTGATTCATCGGTATGGCAGCACGCTCGGCGTGCTCCCTCTCCCCTTTGGGGAGAGGGCTGGGGTGAGGGGGGTCGTGACTCTCGAAAACACTAACCCCTCACCCGGATCGCTTCGCGATCCGACCTCTCCCAATGGGAGAGGTGAAGAGCGCTCTCGGCACGTTTGATGGATACTAAGCCCATGACCGACATCGACCGCCAGCAAGCCTTCTCGGGCACCAAGGACGTCGCAGCGGCGCTGAAGATCGACGCCGCACGGCTCGAGCAATACCTGGCCTCGCAGATCAAGGGCTTCGCCGGGCCGCTCACCGTCAAACAGTTCAAGGGCGGCCAATCGAACCCGACCTATTTCCTGCAGACGCCCGCCCGCGCCTACGTGCTGCGGCGCAAGCCGCCCGGCAAGCTCTTGCCTTCCGCGCATGCGGTCGACCGCGAATACCGCGCGATCAGCGCCCTGCACGCGCAAGGGTTTCCCGTCGCCGAACCTTTCCTCTACTGCGACGACGAAAGCGTCGCCGGCACCGCCTTCTATGTCATGGGCTTCGTCGACGGTCGCGTATTCTGGGAACCGAACATGCCCGAGTCCGACCCGGCCGAGCGCGCCGCGGTCTACGACGCCATGAACGAAACCATCGCGCGGCTACATTCGTTCGAGCCGGCCAAGATCGGCTTGGCCGATTTCGGGCGCGGCGAGAACTACGTGCAGCGCCAGGTCGACCGCTGGTCGAAGCAGTACCGCGCCTCCGAGACCGAGAAGATCGAGGAGATGGAGCGCCTGATCGAATGGCTGCCCGCGCACATCCCGCCGGCCGGGCCGGTTCGGCTGGTGCATGGCGACTACCGGCTCGACAATATGATCGTGGCGCGCGATGCGCCGAAGATCCTCGCCGTGCTCGACTGGGAATTGTCCACGCTCGGCGATCCGCTCGCCGACTTTACCTATCACCTGATGGCCTGGCACATGCCGGCCTCCGATAGCGCGGCCGGCACCGCCACGCTGGTCGGCCACGATCTCGGCGCGCTCGGTATCCCGTCGATGGAGGATTACGTCGACGATTATGTCCGCCGCACCGGGCTCGATCCGCGCCCGCATCTGCCAGCTTATCTTGCCTATAATTTCTTCCGCATCGCCGCCATTTTGCAGGGCATCATCGGGCGCGTGCGCGACGGCACTGCGACGAGCGAATTTGCCCCGGCAAAAGCCGATTTGATCCGCCCGATGGCGGAGCGGGCCTGGCGGTTCGCGCAACAAGCGTGAGCCGCCGGTTAACGGGCGGTTAACGTCAACGATTGGTTACCGGGGGCGCGCTAAATCCACGCCGCCCGCTTGTGTAAAATTTACGCCTGCCTGTTAGCTTGCATGCGTTCGGCAGCGCAGGAGCGCAAGCAATGAACACGGTTCAGGGCATTCGAGCGAAAAGCAGTGCCTCGGCGCAGAAAGCGCGCGCGGACGATGACGAGGATTCCGAAAAGGTCGCGCCGATTTCCGACGACGCGGTCGAGGCCGTCGCGCCCGAGCACGCGCCGCCGCCGCCCGGCATGGGCAAGCTGGTGGACCGGTCGGTTTAGCGCTTGATCCCGAAAAGTGAGAACCGGTTTTCGGAAATGATCATGCGCACCCATGATGTTAGGCGCGCACCTGATTTAGTCTAAATGCGTTGACTCCACTCCCAGCCGCTACCGCCGCGCCTGGAAGAACGCCTTCAGCAGGTCCGCGCATTCCGTCTCCGCGATGCCGCCATAGACCTCCGGCCGGTGATGGCAGGTGGGGGCCGCGAAAAAGCGCACGCCGTGCTCGACCGCGCCGCCCTTGGGATCGGGCGCGCCGAAATAAAGCCGGCGGATGCGGGCAAACGACATCGCCGCCGCGCACATGGCGCAAGGCTCCAACGTCACGTAGAGATCGCAATCGGCGAGCCGCTCCGAGCCGAGCTTGGCCGCCGCCTGGCGGATCGCCAGCAATTCGGCATGCGCGGTCGGATCGTGATCGGCAGTCGTGCGGTTGCCGGCGCGGGCCACCACTTCGCCGCCGCGCACGATCACGCAGCCGACCGGCACCTCGCCGCGGCCGGCGGCGGCGCGGGCTTCCTCGATGGCCAATTGCATGAAAGATGGCGATGCCATAAATGCTGCTCATGCCCGAAAAGAGCGCCGATGACAAACCCGGCGAGCGCATCGCCAAGGTGATCGCCCGCGCCGGGCTTGCCTCGCGGCGGGCGGCGGAAGGCCTGATCGCCGCCGGGCGGGTGGCGGTCAACGGCCAGGTGATTGCCTCGCCCGCGCTCAACGTGACGCCGCTCGACAAGATCGCGGTCGATGGGCAGCCGCTGCCGGCCGCCGCGCGCACGCGTCTGTTCCGCTATCACAAGCCGCGCGGCCTGGTGACCACGCATTCGGATCCGCAGGGGCGGCCGACCCTCTTTGCGAAGCTGCCCAAGCGCCTGCCGCGGCTGATCAGCGTCGGCAGGCTCGACCTCAACAGCGAGGGCCTGCTGCTGCTCACCAATGACGGCGGACTGGCGCGCGCGCTCGAACTGCCGGCGACGGCCTGGGAGCGGCGCTACCGCGTGCGCGCGCTCGGCCGCGTGACGCCGGAGGCACTCGCGGGCCTCAAGCGCGGCGTGACGGTGGCGGGCGTCCGCTACGGGCCGATCGAGGCCGCGCTCGACCGCGAACAGGGCGCCAATATGTGGCTGACGGTGTCGTTGCGCGAAGGC
The DNA here is from genome assembly GCA_963773305.1 of uncultured Pseudomonadota bacterium. Classification (GTDB taxonomy): domain Bacteria; phylum Pseudomonadota; class Alphaproteobacteria; order Rhizobiales; family Xanthobacteraceae; genus Pseudolabrys. Next base: position 357,215 of record CAVZAR010000001.1, on the reverse strand, counting down.
AAGAACCGCGAGGTGCGCAAGGTGCTGGAGCATCTCGGGCTCAAGGTGAACCGGCTGATCCGCGTTGCCTACGGGCCGTTCGAGCTGGGCGATCTCGACGACGGCGCGGTCGAGGAAGTGGAGACGGAGGAGCTGCGGGCGACGCTGGGGCCGGAGCTGATCGCGCAGGCGGGTGCGGATTTCGAATCGCCATTGGAGGACGAGAGTTCTCGCCGTCACCCCGAGGTGCGCGCGCGCGCCGTTCGGCCACCCCGGCAGGACGAAGAGAGGCCGGCGCCCGCCGCGCGCACGAAACCGCACCGCCCGCGCGACCGCCGCGGCGGTCCCCGGCCCTCGAGGCCGAAATGAGGGTCGTCGGCGGCCGCCTACGCTCGCGCCCGCTCGCCGGGCCGAAGTCCGACGCCGTGCGCCCGACCAGCGACCGCCTGCGCGAGGCGCTGTTCAACATCCTGACGCACGCCTATGGCGATCCGGTCGCCGGCGCGCGCGTGCTCGACCTGTTCGCCGGCACCGGCGCGCTCGGCATCGAGGCGCTCTCGCGCGGCGCGGCCTCCGCGCTGTTCGTCGACATGGGCGTGGAGGCGCGCGCCATTCTGCGCCAGAACATCGAGACGCTCGGGCTTGCCGGCGTCACCCGCATCTTCCGCCGCGACGCCGGCAAGCTCGGCCCCGCGCACCCGCTCGAGCCGTTCGACCTGGCATTTGCCGATCCGCCCTACGGCAAGGGACTGGCCGAGAAGGCGCTGACGAGCGCGCGCTCAGGCGGCTGGCTGAAGCCGGGGGCTTTGATCGTTGTGGAAGAGGCTGCCGAGGCAGGCTTTGCGGCACCGGAAGGATTCGAGGAGCTGGAACGGCGCCAATACGACGACACGGCGTTTGTGTTTCTGAAAGCGACTTGACTCGCGACTGTCATGCGCGGGCTTGTCCCGCGCATCCCGCTTAGGGACGCACTGCCTTCCTAAGCGAGATGGCCGGGACAGGCCCGGCCATGACAACATAGAGATACCTAAATTAGCGCCGACCAAACAGCCTTTCGATATCGGTGAGCTTCAGCTCCACATAAGTCGGCCGGCCGTGATTGCATTGGCCGGAGTTCGGCACCGCCTCCATCTCGCGCAGCAGCGCGTTCATTTCGTCGGGCTTGAGTCTGCGCCCCGCGCGCACCGAACCATGGCAGGCCATGGTGGCGGAGACGTGCAGCAGGCGCCGCTCGAGCGGCAGCGAATCGTCCCACTCCGCCATGTGCTCGGCGAGATCGCGCAGCAGGCCCTGCACGTCGACTTCGCCCAGCATGGACGGCGTTTCGCGGACGGCGATGGCGCCCGGGCCGAAGTCCTCCACCACCAGACCGAAGCGCGCCAGGTCCCCGGCGCGCCGGACAAGCCGGGCGGCGTCGGCCTCGTCGAGCTCGACGATTTCCGGGATCAGCAGAATCTGCCGCGCCACGCCGGAGGCTTCGATCGCCGCCTTCAGCCGCTCGTAGACGATGCGCTCGTGGGCGGCGTGCTGATCGACGATGACCAGACCGTCGCGCGTCTGCGAAACGATATAGGTCTCATGAATTTGCGCGCGCGCAGCACCGAGCGGACGCTCGATCAGCTCCGCTGCCGGCTCGAAACTGGCAACGGCCGCGTCGGCCGCGGGCTCTCCCACATCGAAGGCCGCCTGTGTCGCTTCCGCAAACCCAAACGCCGCACCGCCGCGTGCCGGCACGAAACCGGCGGGCCGCGCCGGCGAGCGTCGCCAGTCGTAGCCGGTGCGTCGCGGCGTCGCCGCAGGCCGGAACGCTGCGATGGTCGCGCCGCCGCCGGTCGTAGCGGCGCGGCCGCCTTCGCGCGCCAGCGCTTCCTTAAGCGCGCGCACGATCAAGCCGCGCACCAGCGCGCCGTCGCGGAAGCGCACTTCGGTCTTGGCCGGATGCACGTTGACGTCAACCTCGCGGCCATCGAGCGTGACGAACAGCGCCAGCACCGGGTGGCGATCGCGCGGCAGGTAGTCGGCATAGGCCGCGCGCACCGCGCCGAACAGCAGCTTGTCGCGCACCGGCCGGCCGTTGACGAACAGGTATTGTCCGAGCGAGTTCGCGCGCGAGGCGGTCGGCAGGCCGGCAAAGCCGGCCAAGCGCACATCCTCGCGCTCGGCCTCCACCGCGAAGGCATTGGCGCGGAAATCGGGACCGAGCACGTCGCCGAGCCGCGCGAGCTTGTCGCGCGCGGTACCCCACGTGACCGGCGCGCGCTCCTCGCCGGCGAGCGTAAAGGCAACGTCCGGCCGGCTCATCGCCAAGCGCCGCACCACCTCGCGCACGGCTTCCGCCTCGCTGCGGTCGCTCTTTAAAAACTTAAGCCGCGCCGGCGTGGCGTAGAACAGGTCGCGCACCTCGACCGTGGTGCCGTGGCCGAGCGCGGCCGGCTTCACGGGCGATTTGACGCCGGCCTCGACCGACAGCGCCCAGGCGTGCGGCTCCGATGCGTGGCGGGTGGTGATGGTCAGCCGCGCGGCGGCGCCGATCGAGGGCAGCGCCTCGCCGCGAAAGCCGAGCGTATGAATCGCGAGCAGATCGTCGCCGGCAAGCTTGGAGGTGGCGTGGCGCTCGACGCTGAGCGCGAGATCGGCGCGCGTCATGCCCTCGCCGTCGTCGGTGACGCGGATAAGCCGGCGCCCGCCGCCGTCGGTCAACACGTCGATCTTGGTCGCGCCGGCATCGAGCGCGTTCTCGACCAGCTCCTTGACCACGCTCGCCGGACGCTCGACCACCTCGCCGGCGGCGATGCGGTTGACGATCGATTCGGAGAGCTGGCGGACGGGCATTTTTCTTCCTTCACCTTTCCCCCAAAGAGGAAAGGGACGGCCGACGATTCGGTTGCCTCAATCTAGCGCCGCAAAGGCGGCACCGGCGAGGCCGAAGCCGCCGCTACCCCCGCTATCCCGAGCCTTAATCCCAGCCCTTGCCGCTGCGATGGCGCTTGATCTCGGAGCGCTTCCGCTTGCCCTCCAGGCGCTGGCGCTTCTGCGCCTTGGGCACCTTGGTGGCGCGGCGCGGCTTGGGCTTGACCGCCGCCTGGCGGATCAGGTCGAACAGGCGCTCGCGCGCGTCGGCGCGGTTGCGGGCCTGGTCGCGGTGCGCCTGCGCCACGATGACGATGACGCCTTCCTTGGTCAGCCGGCTGCCGGCGAGCCGCATGAGCCGGATGGCCACGTCGTTCGGCAGCGAAGGCGAATGGCGTGCGTCGAAGCGCAGTTGCACCGCGCTCGACACCTTGTTGACGTTCTGCCCGCCCGGCCCGGAGGAACGCACGAAGCTTTCCTCCAGCTCGGATTCGTCGATTTCGATGATGTCGGTGATGCGGGGCATTTGAATTTCGGGCGCAGCCACAAACTCCGTTCGTTCCCGCGCAAGCAAGAACCCAGGGCAGAATAGTACAGACGGCGTTCCGTCGCACTGGGTCCCCGCTTGCGCGGGGACGAACGGTGGAGGGGGCCGGCGTCAGGAGGTCAAATACTTCTTCGCCAGCACCTTGCCCTCTTCCACCGCCGGCTGATCGAAGGCGTCGATGCCGAGCAAGTGCGCGGCGACGATGGTCTCCAGCATGAAATGCATGAGCAGCTCGCCCAAGGCCGCCTCGTCGAGCGTCGGCACGTGAATCGTGCGCACCGGGCAGCCGTTCTTGGCGAGCGTTTCGGCGGTGGCGCGGCCCTCGGCCGCCACGAGGTCGCCGATGGTTTTGCCGGCGAATTCCGGCTCACCGGCGAGCTTGCAAAGATCGGCATCCATGCGCGGTCCCTCACCCGCGGCATCGACCGTCACGACCGTGAACAGCTTGTCGCGCGGCCCCGCGATGAAGAGCTGCACCTGGCTGTGCTGGTCGACCGGGCCGAGCGCACCGAGCGGCGTGGTGCCTTTGCCGTCCTTGCCGAGGCTTTCCGCCCAGAGCTGAACGTACCAATGCGTGAAACGCTCGAGCCGGTCGCAATAGGCCATCAGCACGCCGATGTTCTTGCTTTCGGAGAGCGCGACGGCGAGCGCCGCCCCGCGCGCGGCCGGTACCTCCGCCGGCGGCTTCTTGTCGAGCACCGGCAGCAGCGCGTCGGTCGCGCCGCGGCGGATGGCGGCAATGTCGAGGCCGAGCGCGGCGGCCGGCAGCAAACCGACATTGGTGAGCGCCGAATAGCGGCCGCCGACGTCCGGGTCGTGGTCGAGCATGGATACCTTGTGCTGCCCGAGCAGGTCGCGCAGGCCGTTGCGCTTTCCCGGCTTCACCGGCTCGCTGATGCCGAGCATGGCCTTGGCCGGGTCGACCTTGGCGGCTTTCAGCGCGTTCAGCGCGGCGATGGTCTGCATCAGCGTCTCGGCGGTGCCGCCCGATTTCGAGATCGACACGAAGCGCGTCGTTGCAAGCGGCAGTGCGGAAAGCATTGCGCCGTAGGAATGCGCATCGAGATTGTCGATGAAATGCATGCGCGGGCCTTCGCGCAAATCGCCGATGCCCGGCACCCTGTAGCCGGCGAGCTGCGCCAGCGTCTGCCCGCCCAGCGAGGAGCCGCCGGTGCCGAGCACGACGATGTCGCTCGCGCCCGCCGTGAGCTTTTGGGCCGCGCCGCGAATTTCGCCGAGATCGTCCTGCTTTTCCGGCAGCCGCAAAAGGGGAAGCGTGCCCTCGGCATAGTGCTGGCGCAGCCTATCGAGCGCGCCTTCCGTGCGCGCCAGCGCGCCGGCGAGCGCGGCCTCCGACACGCCGTGCTTGCCGACGGTCTTTTCCAGTGCGCTGTCGAGGGATTGGATGAGGGGCATATCGCGCAGCACTCCGTAGTCATGCCCGCGCTTGTCGCGGGCATCCCGACAAGGGACGCAGTGTCTCGCCTACCTAAACGGGATGGCCGGCACAAGGCTTGTGCTCGGGCCGGCCATGACGCGTCATAGAACGCGCAAGCCGCCCTATCGGTTATTCCTTCACCACGCCCGAGGTCAGCCCCTTGGGCCGGCCGGCCACCGTCACCAGCAGGCCGCCGCCATAGAGGCGTTTGGCTACCCGCTTGGCGTCGGCCACGGTCACCGCGTCGATCAGCTTGTCGCGGCGCTGGATGTAATCGATGCCGAGCTTGTCGAGCTGGATCTGGGTAAGCTGGGCGGCGATCTTGCTCGATGTATCGAGCGAGAGCGCGTAAGAGCCCTTGATATAGTCCTTGGCGGCGGCCATCTCGTCGGCGGTCGGGCCGCTTTCCGCCATGCGCTTGATCTCGTGCTCGATCACCTTCAGCGCGTCGGCGGTGCGGTCGCCGCGCGTTGCGGTGCCGCCGATCACCACGGCGGCGCGGCGGAACCAGACCAGGCTGTCCGACACGCCGTAGGCGAGCCCGCGCTTCTCGCGCACCTCCTTGTAGAGCCGCGAGGAGAAGCTGCCGCCGCCCAGGATGTGATTGACGATATAACCCGCGATGAAATCCGGGTCCTGGCGCGCGATGCCCTGCCCGCCGAAATTGACCACTGCCTGCGGCACGTTGACGTCGATGACGATCTGCTGGCCGAGATTGGTAGGCTTGGCCGCCGCCACCGGTTTGAGCTTGTTTTGGTGCGGCAGGCTGCCGAAGGCGCGGTCGATGAGCTTGCCGGCGGTCGCCGCGTCGATGTCGCCGACAATCGAGACGGTAAGCTCGTTACGCGCGAACACGTTCTTGACGTAGCCGCGCAGGTCGGCGGCCGCGATGCGCGGCACGGTTTCCAACGTGCCCTTGCTTTCGCGGCCATAAGGGTGGTCGGGAAAGGCGGTCCGCCACCAGCGGCGGCTGGCGAGCGTGTTCGGATTGGTGGTCTCGCGCCGCAGCATCGCCAGCACCTGCCCGCGCACCCGCTCGATCGCGTCCGGATCGAAGCGCGGCTCGGTCAGCGCGAGATGCAGGAGGTTGAAGGCCTCGTCGCGGTGCTCGTTCAGCGTGCGCAGCGAGCCGCGGAAATAGTCGCGCCCGACGTCGAAGCCGAGCTCGATGGCGTGATTCTCCAGGCGCTCCTGGAAGGCTTTGCTGTCGAGGTTGCCGGCGCCCTCGTCGAGCAGATTGGAGGCGAGGCTGGCGGTCCCGGCGTTGGCCGCGTCATCCTGACTGGCGCCGCCGTGGAACGCGTAATTGAGCGAAACCAGCGGCACCGCGTGCTCGCGCACCAGCCAGGCATGGATGCCGGACGGGCTGACGATCTTCTCGATCGTCATGGCCGAGGCGTTCGATTGGACGGCGCACAGCGCCAGCAGCGCGAACGCGATGGAAGCGACGAGCCGGCTCATGTGCGTTTCTCCGCCTGCGGGCTGGTATCCTTGATCAGGTAGCCAGTCACCGAGCGGCGCTTGTCGAGCCACTGACGCGCGGCCTCTTTCACCTGATCGGCGGTGACGGCGCGGATGCGGTCGGTCCAGTGCTCGACATCGCTGACCGTCGAGCCGGTGGCGAGCGCCTCGCCGTACCAGCGCGCCATGCTGGCCTGGCTGTCGTGGGCATAGACCGCGTCGGCGATCAGTTTGGTCTTGCTGCGCGCGAGCTCCTTCTCGGTCACGCCCTTGGCGATCAGGTCGGCGATCACCGCGTCGGCGGCGGTTTCCAGCTGCGGCAGCGTCACGCCTTGGCGCGGCGCGCCGTAGACCGAGAATTTCGACATGTCGATCGCGTCGCTCTCGTACCAGGCGCCGGCGCCGACGGCGATGTGCTTGTCGACCACCAGCGTTTGATAGAGCCGGCTGTTGGTGCCGGAGCCCAGGATATGGGCAAGCACCTCGAGCGCCGCCGATTGGCCCGGCTTGCCGCTATGGAACGAGGGCACGAGATATTCGCGCTGCATGAGCGGCTGTTCGACGCGTGGATCGGCCATCGTCAGCGAGCGCACCGCCACGGGCTTGGGCTCCTGTGGCCGGTGGCGCGGCGGGATCATGTGGTTGCGCGGCAGCTTGCCGTAGGTCTCCTTGGCAAGATCGAGCGCCGCCTGCGGCTCGACGTCGCCGGCGATCACGACGATCGCGTTATTGGGCGCGTAGAAGCGACGATAGAATCCGATGGCGTCGTTGCGCGACAGCTGCTCCATCTCCGGGCGCCAGCCGATCACCGGCCGGCCGTAGGGGCTGTTGAGGAACAGCGCGGCGTCGATCTGCTCGCCGAGCCGCGCGCGCGGATTGTTGCGCACGCGCATGTTCTGCTCCTCGAGGATGACGTTGCGCTCGGGCAGCACGACCTTATCGGTGAGCTGCAGGCCGTTCATGCGGTCGGCCTCGAACGCCATCACCGTCTCGAGCTTGCCGCTCGGCACGCGCTGATAGAACGCCGTGTAGTCGGAGGACGTGAAGGCGTTTTCCTGCCCGCCCATGCGCGCCACGACCTGCGAGAACTGCCCCTCCGGGTGCTTGGCGGTGCCCTTGAACATCAGATGCTCGAGGAAATGCGCCAGCCCCGACTTGCCCGGCGTCTCGTCGGCGGCGCCGACCTTGTACCAGATCATGTGGGTGACGACCGGCGCGCGATGATCGGGGATGACCACCAGTTCGAGACCGTTGTCGAGCCTGAAGTCGGCAACCTTGTCGGCGACCTTGTCGGCGGCGGCGAGCGCCGGCGCCGCCAATGCCAGAACGATGACCGCCGCAGCGGCCGCGATGACGTTTCGTTTGATATGCACCTTGATAACCTTGCAGCTTGGTTGCTGCGCCCCACGCGCGCTCGTGACACGCACGAACGAAGCAGAAAAAACGGCGGTTGCGGTCAAGCGTTACGCCACATCACTTCACCGACTCGGGGCGGTTGACATAGCTGTCCTCCGCCTTCGGCGCCGCCGCCTTGGTTGAGCCGAAGGGCTGATCGGGCGACGGCGTCTGATAGCCGGGCGGCGGCTCGATCAGCGACGTGCGCGGCGGCTCGCCGGTGAATTTGGCGGAGTGGCCGTTGTCCTTGCCGCCGCCGAACATGGCGTCGAACAACGTGCCTTTGAAGCCGAGCTGCGAGGGAGACATGACGTTACCGCCGTCGCTATCGTCTGAGCTTTCGCTGCCGCGGTTGGCGATGCCGCGCGGACGCGGACCCGGAGCCAGCTGATCCGGCGGCAGCTGTCTTTGTTCGCGCTGGCGCTCTTCTTCGACGTTGCGGTTCTTTTCCATCTTCTCTATGAGCTTACGGCGCGTGACGTCCGGGTCCTTCGGCCAGGCCGGGTCGGGGACCGCGCTCGTCTTCTCGGGCGCCGGCAGCTGATTGCTGGGCGGCAGCACCAGCGGCGCGCGCTCGCGATAGTGAATTTCCGGATCGTCGGCGCTCTTCAAGCCGAAGCTTTCGAGCAGACGGCCGAAGGTCGCCTTGTAGAAATCGCTGCTGCTGTTGTTGTCGTCGCCGGCGCGCGCCGATTGCGGCACCGCCACGAGGCCGAGCGCGGCCGCCAAAGCGAGCGCGGTCAGGCTTTCCGTCAGCCGGGTCGAGCGCGTGAACATCATCCGGTCGCGGTCTCTTGTTGCCGTCTTGCCGTCTGGGGCGTCGAAAGCGGGCAAATTGCCCCGCCACTCGCATTCCGTTGCCGACTATTGCGGCGGATCAGGGCGCTTTTGCGGCGCGTTCCCCGATCAGGGATTCATACAGCAGGCCGATGACCCCGGCAACGATGGCTACATCGGCGAGGTTAAAAACGTACCAGTCGAACCGCCAACTGGCCGTAGAAACGTGAAAAAACACGAAATCGGCCACCCAGCCATAGGCCAGCCGGTCGATGGCATTGCCGACCGCCCCGCCGATGATGAGGCCGAGCGACAGGGCGGTCAGGCGGCTCCCGGCGCGCGCCAGCCACAGCAGCAGCAGCAGAACCGCCAGCAGCTTGGTGCCGAGCAGCACCCACTGGCCGAGCGCGCTTTGGGTCTGGAACAGGCCGTAGCTGATGCCGGTATTGCGGGTGAGCACCAGGTCGAAGAACGGCCCGAGCCGCACCGGGCCGTTGTGGGCGAGATCGAACACGAACAGCAGATAGAGCTTGCTCGCCTGATCGACGGCGCAGGCGATGAGCGCGGTGACGAGGCCTAAACCCGTGACGGGGCCGTGGAGAAAGCTGCCGCGCATTCACTCGGCCGCCTTGCGCATGGTTTCCCACTCGCGCAGCGCCTGGGCGTCGCGCGGCGAGACCTCGGGGAACTGCGGGTCCTCGCCGATATTGCCGAGCACCTTCCACGAGCGCGCGCATTTTTTGCCTTCGGCCAGATTGGGCAGCACGGCGACGCCTGCGACCTCGGCCAGGCGGAAGGCGTTAGCCGGACCGTCGTCGCGCACCAGCGTTGCCGCCGAGGTGATGCAGATTTCGGCGAGATCGACATCGGCCACGGCCTCGAACAAATCCTCGTTCGACACGTGCACGATCGGATGCGCTTCCAGGGACGAGCCGATGCGCTTTTGCGCGCGCTCGATCTCGAGCGCGCCGGTGACCGCGCGGCGCACCTGCCGCACCTTGCGCCATTTCTCGGCGAGCGCGTCGTCGCGCCAGGCCGCCGGCACGTCCGGAAACAGTTCGAGATGCACCGACTTTGCCTCAGCGCCGTAGCGCGACGTCCAGGCTTCCTCGGCGGTGAAGCACAGCAAGGGCGCGAGCCAGGTCACCGTGCAGCGGAAAATCGCGTCGAGCACGGTGAGGCAGGCCTTGCGCGTCGTCGACGAGGCCGGATCGCAATAGAGCGCGTCCTTGCGGATGTCGAAATAGAAGGCCGACAGGTCGGTGATCATGAAATTATTGAGCGCGGCGAAGATGCGCTTGTAGTCGAAATCCGCGTAAGCCTGCCTGACCAGCGCATCGAGCTCGACCAGGCGATGCAGCATCAGCCGCTCGAGCGCCGGCATCTGCTCGGCATGCCGCACGCGCTCGTCGTCGTGGAAATGCGCGAGATTGCCCAGCATCCAGCGCACCGTATTGCGCAGCTTGCGATAGGTCTCGATCGTCTGCTTGAGGATTTCCGGACCGATGCGCTGGTCGTCCCAGTAGTCGCAGGAGGCGACCCACAGCCTTAAGATATCGGCGCCCGACTGCTTGATCACGTCCTGCGGCGCGATGGTGTTGCCGAGCGACTTCGACATCTTGCGGCCGTCCTCGGCGAGCGTGAAGCCGTGGGTGACCACCACGTCATAGGGCGCGCGGCCGCGCGTACCGCAGCTTTCCAAAAGCGACGAATGAAACCAGCCGCGGTGCTGGTCGGAGCCTTCCAGGTACATGACCGTGTCTTTGCCGCCGTCGGCCTTGCGCTTGATGCCGGCGAGCTGCGGGAAATGGACCGGGTCCTCCAGCACGAAGGCGTGGGTGGAGCCGGAGTCGAACCAGACGTCCAGAATATCGTCGACCTTCCGCCAGTCCTCCTTGGCAAGCTTCGGCCCGAGGAAACGCTCGCGCGCACCGGGCGCATACCAGGCATCGGCGCCTTCGGCCTCGAAGGCTTCCACGATGCGCACTTCCACTTCCGGATCCTGCAGGATATCGACCGCGCCGTCCGGCTTTTCCTTGATGAACACGGCGATCGGCACGCCCCAGGCGCGCTGGCGCGAGATCACCCAGTCGGGCCGCTGCTCGATCATGCCGGTGATGCGGTTCTGCCCTTGCGGCGGCACCCAGCGCGTCACCGAGATCGCGTGCAAGGCGCGCGCGCGCAGCGTGTCGCCATGGCGGTCGATCTCCTTATCCATGGCGATGAACCATTGCGGCGTGTTGCGGAAGATGACCGGTTTCTTCGAGCGCCATGAATGCGGATATTGATGCTTGAGGCGGCCGCGCGCGATCAGCATGTGCGCGTCGATCAGCGCCTTGATCACCGCCTCGTTGGCGTCGCCCTTCTCGCCCTTGTCGTTGATGACGCGCTTGCCCGTGAAGCCGGGCGCGGCCTCGGTGAAGGCGCCGTTTTCGTCGACGGTGTAGGGGATGGCTTGATGTTGATGCCGCGCAGTCTTCGAGCTGCGCGTTATTCTCCATCCAGACTTCGAAGTCCTCGCGGCCATGGCCGGGCGCGGTATGGACGAAGCCGGTGCCGGTGTCGTCAGTCACATGCTCGCCGTCGAGCAGCGGCACATCGAAATCATAGACCCATGATACTTGCAAGCGGATGCGCGCAATGACGCATTCTGAGTGAGTGCTCGGCGTCAACATGTCGTCCCAGACTATTCTTCACTCATTAATCTTGGCCGCTTTCATTACTTCATCGGCGCAAGCTTGTCGGCCAGGATAAATACGGTCGCCCACTTTTGCCCAATTGCCCGCGGGCGCTTTCGTACTTCGATACCGAATATATAATCAATTCGGACGAATAACTGATCGCTCGGTTGCCGGGTAGCGTCCATGGAGTCGTCGTCCAAATGACGACTCGACGTATCTTCAGATATTTCTCATGGCTCGGCTGGAATCACTTTGCTGCCTACCAAGCGGCCCTGTTGATACCGGAAACTTCACCCACACCGTATCGCTGGTGTAGTCCTCGTACTCGACCTCCGCTTCCGCCAGCGCCGTCTTCTCCACCACGCTCCACATCACCGGCTTCGAGCCGCGATACAGCGTGCCGTTGGCCGCGAACTTCATCAGCTCGCGCGCGATCTGCGCCTCGGCAAACGGCGCCATGGTCGTGTAAGGGTGCGCCCAGTCGCCTTCGACGCCGAGCCGCTTGAACTCCGCGCGCTGCACGTTGAGCCAGTGCTCGGCATAGGCGCGGCATTCCTGGCGGAAGGCGATCATCGCCGCCGGGTCCTTGAGGTCCGGCTTCTGCTTGCCCTTGGAACGGTAGTTCTCTTCCTCGATCTTCCATTCGATCGGCAGGCCGTGGCAGTCCCAGCCCGGCACGTAGTTCGAGTCGAAACCGAGCATCTGCTGGCTGCGCGTCACCATGTCCTTGATGATCTTGTTGAGCGCTGTGCCGATGTGGATCGGGCCGTTGGCGTAAGGCGGCCCGTCGTGCAGGATGAACTTGTCGCGGCCCTTGGCGGCCTTGCGCAGCTGACCGTAGAGCCCGGCTTCTTCCCAGCGTTTGAGGATTTCCGGCTCGCGCTGCGGCAGGCCGGCGCGCATCGGGAAATCCGTCTGCGGCAGGAACAGCGTCTCGGAATAGTCGCGGGTGGGCTTGGGCGAGGCGGTCATACGGCGGCTTCTAACAAGGGGTTATGAAATCTTGAAGAGCTTCCTTGGCCGGTCCTCGCCTCCCCTGGACGGCGGGGCGGAGAGATGCCATATTGTCTATATATCCTGGCAAATGGCACAACTATGGCAACTTCGACACCAATGACGGCGGACGCTGAAACCTCCTTTTCGGAAGCGGCCGAGCTCCAGCAAGTCCCGGCGCCTCGCGCCAAGACCAGCGTGGTCGACCGCCTGCTGCGCATCGGCTATTCGGAAGACGAAATCTACGCCTTGGTCGTGCCGAAACGCACGTTGGCCCGGCGTCGGGCCACCGGCGAAGCGCTGACCGTCGAAGAAACGGACAAGGCTTTGCGGCTCGAACGTATCGCGGCCTTGGCCGACCGCGTGTTCGGCGATCACGAAAAGGCCGACCGCTGGCTGCGCAAGCCAAAGCGCCAACTCGTCGGCAAAACTCCGGTCGCGTTCCTGGCGAGCGAGAGCGGCGCACGCACCGTCGAGGAAATGCTTTATCGAATTGACTACGGCATGTTTGCCTGAGCGGGCAAATGCTGCTCTGGCGCATTTCCGATTACGCAGATTTGCTGGGCATGGGTGGGCACTTTGCCTCCGGCCGCTGGCATTTGCGCGGCAACGCCGTCGTCTATCTTGCCGATCATCCGGCTTCGGCATTGCTGGAAGTGCTCGTCCGCCTGGAAGTCGACGTCGACGAGTTGCCAACAGGCTACCAATTGCTCGCTGTTGACGTACCGGATGACATTGCCGGCCGAGCGCGAAAAATTGAAGAACCCCTGCCGGCGAACTGGCGGGAAGATCTTGCCACAACTCGCGCGCTGGGCTCCGAATGGCTCATGTCGCTGAGCGGCGCCCTACTCCAAGTTCCTTCGGCAATCGTGCCCCGAGCGACCAACTGGCTATTAAATCCGCTTCATGAAAATTCTGCTCGGATCAGCATTTCGGAAATCATCCGCGTGCCGTTCGATCCGCGCCTGTTGCGGGCGATCTAAATCGCCCCCAGCACCGGGAAACGCATCCCCCGCGCGGGCCAGCGCCGCGCGCGCCTGGGCGGCGTCGGCCAGCATGGCTTCTTTCAGCCCCTCGATCGTATCGAACTTCTGCTCGTGGCGCAGCCAGCCGATGAAGGCTACGTCGATCGTCTGTCCGTAGAGGTCGCCGTCGAAATCGAACAGAAAGACCTCCAGCAGCGGCGCGCCGTCGTCGAACATCGGGCGCACGCCGAAGCTGGCGACGCCGTCGAATAATGTCATCGTTCGTCCCCGCACCCGGGTCCCGCCTTGGGCGGACCCGCTTGCAGGCTCCAGCGGGGACCCAGCAACGTCAGCACCACCAGCCCCTGGGTTCCCGCTTGCGCGGGAACGAACGGAATGAGGGATGCCCACCCGCACCGCATAGATGCCGTGCTTGAGGCCGCAGGCCGGGTCGAGCCGGAGGTTGGCGGTGGGAAAGCCGAGGTCGCGTCCGCGCTTGTCGCCGTGGATGACCTCGCCCGACGTAAACCAGGGCGCGCCCAAGAGCTCCGTCGCCTCCACCACCTTGCCCTGACTGAGCGCGGTGCGCACCGCGCCGGAGGAGACCGGGCGCCCCTCGTCCTCGAGCGGCGGCACGATGTCGACGGCGAAGCCGCGACGCGCGCCCTCTTCGGCGAGAAAGGCGGGCGAGCCCATTCGGTTCTTGCCGAAGTGAAAATCGAAGCCGATGGCCGCGCCGCCGACGCCGAGGCTGCCCGCCAGGATGCGGCCGATGAAATCCTCCGCCGAGGTCGCGGCGAGCGCGCCGTCGAAACGCATGACGACCGCCCCGTCGAGCCCGGTCGCCGCCAGCAGGCGCAGCTTGTCGCGCTCGCTGGAGAGCTGGAACAGCGGGTCCTGCGGGCGGAAGAAGGCGCGCGGGTGCGGGGTGAAGGTGAGCGCCGCCGCCTTGCGGCCGAGCTTTTCGGCGCGCACGCGCGCGGCGGCGATAACGGCGCGGTGGCCGCGGTGCACGCCATCGAAATTGCCGATCGCCACCACGGCGCCCGCCAGCGGACCGGCATCGATGCCGTCGGCGCCGCCGCGGGCAACGTGGAAGACCGTCTTGGGCGGGTGCTGGCTCATGGGCGGGCGAAATGGCGGGGCAAAGGACGAAGGGTTGGCGATTGGGCGGTGCTTTTGAGGATCAATCGGGCCGCATGGTTAGCGCGCCGTAAACGAAGTTCCAAGTTAACCGGTTATTCAAGCGCCGGTGGTAGCAGTGCACGAATTCCCGGGGGAAATACGCCATGTCCTTCGACCTGTCGATGCCGGTTCTGGTTGTGGACGACTACAACACCATGGTGCGGATCATCCGCAACCTGCTCAAGCAACTCGGATTCGAGAACATCGACGACGCCAGCGACGGCAGGGCGGCGCTCGAAAAAATGCAGGAGCGCAAATACGGGCTGGTGATCTCCGACTGGAACATGGAGCCGATGACCGGCTACGATTTGCTGAAGCAGATGCGCGCCGATCCCGAGCTGGGGGGCACGCCCTTCATCATGGTGACCGCCGAATCCAAGACCGAGAACGTGATCGCCGCCAAGAAGGCGGGCGTGTCGAACTATATCGTCAAGCCGTTCAACGCGCAGACGCTCAAGAGCAAGATCGACGCGGTGTTCCAGCCTCCGGCGCCCTGAGGGCCCGGCCAAATTCTACCACGTCAATTGCCGCATCACCGCCTTCGGCATTTCGCCGGCGGCGGCAAAGATATTCCGTAGCGCGGCGTCGGTCGGCCGCTCGCGGCCGCCCAGTTCCTCGGCATGAATACCCGAGGTCACGAAAAGGAAATCGATGCCGAGCGCGCGCGCGCCCTTGAGATCCGTGCGCACGGAATCCCCCGCGGCCAGCACGCGCGTCAGCGGCGCTTTTTTGCCCGACGCCTGCTCGGCCTTTTCGAGCGCCATGTCGTAGATCGGCCGGTAGGGCTTGCCCGCATAGAGTACCTCGCCACCCATGGTCGCGTAGAGGTCGGCGAGCGCGCCCGCGCAATAGACCAGCCGCCGGCCGCGCTCCACCACGATGTCGGGGTTGCCGCAGACCATGAACAGCCGGCGCTCGAGCATCTTTCTCGAGCTGCGCGCGGTAATCGTCCGGCGTCTCCACGTCGTCGTCCTCGAGCCCGGTGCAGACCGCGTAGTCCGCGGTCTCGAGCGGCGCCAACTTCACATTGAGCCCGTTGAACACCACGCGATCGCGCTCGGGGCCGAGATGGTAGAGGCTCTGGCCGGGACGGTGGGTGACGACGCCGCGGGTGATATCGCCGGAGGAAACGATGGCGTCGTAGGCCTCCGCCGGCACGTGCAGGCGGCCGAGCTGGCGGCCCACCTGGTCGCCCGGACGGGGTGAATTGGTGATCAACACCACCGTGCCGCCCATCGCGCGCATGCGCATGAGCGCATCGCAGGATTCGGCATAGGCCTGCAGGCCGTCGTGCACCACGCCCCAGATGTCGCACAGCAGCACGTCGTAGTCGGACGCGAGCGCGGAGAAGTGTTGCAAAAGGGGCGGCAGGGCGGCGGTCATTTAATCTTCCTGTCATTCCGGGGCGCGAGCAAAGCGAGCGAGCCCGGAATCCATAATCATACACCGGGGTTATGGATTCCGGGTCCGGCGCTTCGCGCCGTCCCGGAACGACGATGATCGTTTAACCGCCGCCCGCGGCGGCGAGCGGAGCCGGCAGGTCGCCCTGCTTGGCTTCGGCATTGCCGGTTTGCAGGGCCTCGGCGCGCACCGGGCGCGGCGGCGAGAACAGAAAGCCCTGACCGAAGCGCACGTCGTAGTCGAGCAGGTCGAGCACCATGCTCTCGCTCTCGATGCGCTCGGCAATGAGATCGATGCCCGAGCGCGCCAGCAAATCGGCCAGATCGGCGGGATGAATGTCGCTGTTGGCGGTCGCGCGATTGAGCAGCACGCGCGCCGGCACCTTCAGGAAGCGGAAAGCGTGGTCGGCCAATTCCTTCGCCTCCATGCGCAGGTCGCCGACGTGATCCATGGAGAAGCGGAAGCCGCGCTCGGCCAGCGCGGCCAGGCTCTCGTGCTCGATCGGCCCGAACGAGCGGTAGGCGCTCTGGGTGAATTCGAAGATCAGCGAGCCGCCGAGCGCCCGGTTGGCGTCCATGAAATCGAGGAACTGCTTGAAGTAGTCCGGGTCGTTCAGGGTCGCCGCGCTGATATTGCAGAACACGCCGACGTCGCGGCTCTTCAACTGCAGGCGGCGCGTCACCTGCACGCAGCGGAACACCAGCAGATTGTCGATGCGCGGCATCAGGCCGACGGTCTCGGCGAACTCGATGAAGTCGGCGGCCGGGATGACGTCGCCCGCCTCGGTGCGCAGCCGCGACATCGCCTCGTAGTAGCGCACCTTGCGCTGCGGCAGCGTGACGATAGGCTGCAGATAGAGATCGATGCGGTCCTCGTCGATCGCCTTGCTGATCAGCGCAGCGACGTCCTCGCGCGTGAGGCCCTGGAAGCGGCGGGCACCGCCGACCGCGTCGCTTTCGCTCAGGTTCAGCGCGTCGTCGGCGGCGAGCGCGGTCGCGGCTGTCGGCAGCGGCGTGACGACCGGCGCTGCGCCTGCGCCCCGGCCCTGCAAGGCGGCGGCGTGGGAGGCGACCGTCTCGGCGATCTGGCGCACCAGCGTGCCGAGCTCGCCGATCTCGGTCGTGAGCGGCTCGGCGGCGGCTTCCGCGCGGCCGACCGCCTTGTCGACGCGGGTCTCCATGGCGTTGACGCGGCGGCCAAGCTCGGCCACCTGGCGGGCGAGATCGGCGGTGCCGCGCGACAGGTCGGCGATCTGGTCGCCGAGGGTCTGGCGGTCGCTCAGCCGGCTGTTGATCGTGTTGAAAAGCGCCATGCCGACCAGCGCGGCGAGCGCGATCAGCCCGGCCGAGCGCATGTCGAATGCGAAGGCGAGATAGAGCACGGCGCCGACCGAGGCGGCGATGAGCACCATGCAGATCGCGACGAAGATGGCGCCGAGACGAACCATTGCCTATTCCTGGAGCGGCCCCCGCCGGCCGGGCGCCCGATTCGCGCCGCCGGACCCCAATGTTCCCGAGCGCGCCGGTCCGCGCAACCTCGAAGTCCTGGTATGGTAACGGCTATTTCCCCCCTCGTCGCAGGAAAAGCGTGAGGCCCGATGGAACCCGGCACCCCGGCCCTGGCAACGTCCCGCGGCTTTGCCGTTTTCGAAAAGATCGCCGCCCATCCGGGACGTGCCTTTACGGCATTTGTGGCCGTACATGCCGCCGTCTGGACCGCCCTCCCCGCGCTGATCTACCTCAACCTGCCACTCGATCTGATCGAAGCTCTCATGTACGGGCGGGAATGGCAGCTCGGCTACGACAAGCTGCCGCCGCTGCCCTGGTGGCTGGTGCAGGCCGCCTACCGGCTCGCCGGCCATGACTTCGCCTATTACCTGCTGGCCGAACTGGCGGTGTGCGTGGCCTTCGTGCTGGTCTACGCGGCGGCACGGCCGCTGGTGGGCGGCATCGGCGCGCTCGTCGCAGTGCTGATCGTCGACGGCTTGCACTACTTCAACTACACCGCCGCCAAGTTCAATCACGACGTCATCCAGCTCCCGTTCTGGGCGCTGGCGGGCTTCTCATATCACCGCGCGCTGCGCGAGCGGCTCACCGGCGACTGGCTGCTGCTCGGTCTCGCCATGGGACTTTCGCTGTGGGCGAAATATTTCGTGGTGGTGCTGGCGGCGCCCATGGTGCTGTTCGCGCTCATCGACCGCGACGCCCGCAAAGTGCTGGCGACGCCAGGCCCCTATATCGCCATTGCGGTCGCGCTGATCACGGTGTCGCCGCACGTGGTGTGGCTGATCAAGACCGACTTCCTGCCGCTTGCCTATGCCGAGCACCGCGCGATCCTGTCGCGCGGCTGGTACGACCATCTCTGGCACCCCTTCGTGTTCGGCATCAGCCAATTCTTCTTCATGATCCCGTCGCTGATCATCGCCACGCCGTTGTTCTGGCCTCGGCGCGCGGCAAGCGAGCCGACCGCCGCACAACAGGCGGACGGCTTCGACCGCCGCATCATCACGTGGCTTGCCTTCGGCCCGCTGGCGACCGTGCTGGCCATGGGCGTGGTGAGCGGGCGCGGCGCGGTGGCGATGTGGGGCTATCCGCTGTTTCTGTTTTTCGGGCTGTGGCTGGTGCTCTATGCGCGGCGCGCGATCGAGGGTATGCGGCTCGCACGCATCGTCACCACCTGGGCGGCCGTGTTCGCGTGCCTCGCCGCCGCCTTCTACGTCAATTACGACGTGCTGCCGCGCTTCGATCACCGCTACCGCGCGGTGTTCTTTCCAGGCGGCGCGCTCGGTCGCGACATCACGCAGCGCTATCACGACATCACGCACAAGAAGCTTCGCTACGTGATCGGCACCATGTGGACCGGCGGCAATCTCGCGCACTACTCGTCCGACCAGCCGCGCGTGCTGGTCGACGGCGAGCCCGAGCGTGCGCCGTGGATCGATCTTGCCGATCTCAGGCGCCAGGGCGCCGTGGTGGTGTGGACGGTCGGCAATCTGCATCGCGTGCCGAAGAAATTTCAGGCCGTAGCGGCCGGCGCGCAGGTGCAGGCACCGATCCTGCTGCACTTCCGGCGCGGCAATTCGAACGTCTATGCCGGCTGGGCGATCCTGCCGGCGCAGCGGTGACGGCGCTCAGGCCGGCACTTCCTGCGGCGCCTGCAAGGCGTAGAACTGCACCGGCTCGACGCGCCCCTTGACCGCCACTTCGCGCAGTTCCTCGCCGTCGAGCGTGAGGCCGGCGGCTTGGGCTGCCGCGCGCGAGATGACGAGGGCGCAGTCGAATTCCTTGGTCAGGCTTTCCAGCCGCGCGCAGGTGTTCACCGTGTCGCCGATGGCGGTGATGATCTGCGAGCGCGGCGGGCCCATGGTGCCGACGATCGCTTCGCCGTAGTGGATGCCAATGCCGATGCGCAACGGCTCGGCCAGGTCGTCGCCCAGGCGATAGTTGAGCTGCTCCAGCCGACTCAGCATTTCGCGGGCGCCGCGCACGGCATCTGCGGCACCCCCGGCAGCGTCGGCAGCGTCGGCAGCATACAGGCCGTACAGCGCCATCAGCCCGTCGCCGGTGAACTGCGAATAATGCCCGTTGGTGGCGGCGAGCGCGCGCGTCATCTCGTGGAAGAACTGGTTGAGGATGTAGAGCACGTCGTAAGGCAGCTTGGCCTCGCCCAGCTTGGTCGAGCCGCGCAAGTCGACGAACACGACGGTGATCGGGCGCTCGCTGCCCTCCAAGCCGCCGCGAATTGTCCCGTCGGCGGCGCCGGCGTCGGCGGCGAGCAGCGGCATCACGGCGATATCGGCGGTCGGCCGTATCTGGCAGGCGAGCCGCATGCCCGGCGTGGCGCCGATGCGGTCAAGCGTCCGGGCTTCCGGGCCGCTCGCCGCCGGCAGCCGCTCCAGCCCTTGCGTCACCAGGATGCGGCAGGTCGAGCAGCGCGCGCGGCCGCCGCACACGGAAGCGTGCGCGATGCCGTTTTCGCGCAGCGTCTCCAAGACGGTCGCGCCCGGCAGGATCGGCACGCGGCGGCCGCCGGCGTGCGCCAGCATGGGCGGCTTGCGGCGGCGATAGTGCCAGGCGCGCACGGCACGGCCGGCAAAGGGCAGCGCGAGCAGGGCGAACCAGATGCCCCAGCCGGCGTATTGCATGCGCTTCATCGCGGCCACCGACTCCGGCGTTATGTTGGAATCGTCGAGCACCAGCTGCACGAAATCCTTCTGCTTGGCTTCGCGCAGGATCTGGTTGCCGGCCGTGACGAAGCCGGCGAGCGACAAGGCCGGCAGCAGCAACGCGAAGGCGAAAAAATAAGCCCGCCATTCCGGATACCAGCGCTTGGTGCGCAGCCAGAAATGAATGCCGATGCAGGCATGCGTCCACACGATGAGCACCGCGAACGTCTGCATCACGCCGAGCCAGGGGTAGGCCACCCATTGCGCGATCAGCACGGTCGAATAGAGGCTGGTCGTCTCCAGCGTCTCCTCGGCGATGCGCGTGCCGACGACGTGCGGGATCAGCAGCAGCGGGATGGTGAGGCCGAAGGCGACCTGCGCCCACTCCCAGCGCGACAGCCTGAGCGAGCGGCGGATATAGATCGACCACAGCGCGTTGCTGTAATGAATGAGAAGGGCCGCCGACAGGATGCCGGTGCCGACCCAGGTGCGCCATGGCCACATCAGCCAGCCGCGCACGGTCTCGGCGGTCTCGAACGACACCAGCAGCAGGCTGTGCGCGCTCAGATGGCAGATGACGAAGGCGAGCATGACCAGCGCGGTCGTCAGCCGCAGGCCGCTTCGCCATGTGCGCAGATTCCAGCTCATGCTCTCGAATCGCGTTCCGGCAGATCGCGGGGGCACATTAGAGCGGATTCGATGCCGGTGGAATGAGCCGGATAGGGACCATTCAACGGGGGGCCGCCTGCGCCTGCCGCCGGTCGGCGACAATGCGGCCGTCGAGCAGTTCGACCCGGCGGTCCATGCGCCCGGCGAGCGCGAGATCGTGCGTGACCGCGACCACGGTCTTGCCGCGCTTGTCGACCACCTCGCGCAGCACGCCGAACACCTGCTCGCTGGCGTGCGAATTGAGCGAGCCGGTCGGCTCGTCGGCGAGGATAACGGCCGGCTCGTTGGCGAGCGCGCGCGCCACCGCCACGCGCTGGCGCTGGCCGCCGGAGAGCTGGTCGGGCCGCTTGTGGACGTGATCGGCAAGGCCGAGCGAGGCGAGCAGATCGCCGGCGCGCGCGCGCATCGCCGCCGGCGCCAGCTGCCGGAGCGCACGCATCGGCAGCATGACGTTATCGAGCAGCGTGAATTCCGGCAGCAGGAAGTGGAACTGGAACACGAAGCCGAGGAAGGCCAGGCGCATATGGGCGCGGTCCTCCTCCACCATGTTGCCGGTATTGCGGCCCTCCAGCAGCACCTCGCCCTCGGTCGGCAGGTCGAGCAGGCCGAGCAGATAGAGCAGCGAGGACTTGCCCGACCCGGAGGGGCCGGTAATCGCGATGAATTGTTTGCCGCCAATGGCGAGATCGATATCGCGCACCAGCGTGACCGGCACCACGCCCGGCAGAATGCGGGTCACCTTGCGCGCCTCGATCAGCGGCGCGGCGACGGTTTGCGGCGAAGTGGCATGCGCGGCGGTGTCGCTCATGTGGCGCCCCGGATGATCTCGACCGGGTTCTCGCGCGCCGCCCTGCGCGCCGGCGCATAGCCCGCCAGCATCGAGGAGGCCATCGCCACGGCGCCGGCCAGCAGGTAATGCAGCGGATCGTAGGCCAGCGGCAGGTAGTTGGTGTCGACGAACGGATTGGTGATGCGCACGGCGCCGAGCGCCCGGCAGAGCGCATAGCCGAGTGCGAAGCCGACGAGCGAGCCGATCAGCCCGATGATCGCCGCCTCGATCACGAAAATCCAGCGTACCGTGCGCTCGGGCAGGCCGAGCGACTTCATGATGGCGATGTCGCGCGCTTTGGTATGCGTGATGGTCGAGATGATGTTGTAGGTGCCGAAGCTCGCCACCAGCAGGATGGCGCCGACCACCGCATACATGACGAGGTTGCGGATGACGAAGGCGGACAAGAGGTCCTCGTTCGCCTCCTGCCAGGACACCGATTTGTAGCCGGTTTCGCTCTCGATGCGCGCGGCGACCGCGCGCGCATTCATCGGATCGTTCAGGTGCACGCGCAACTCGTTGATCATGCCGGTCTGGCGCGCGAGGATCTGGCCGGTCTTGACCAGCGTATAGGCGGTGCTTTCGTCGATCTGGCGCACGCCGGAATGGAAGAAGCCGACCACCTGCGCGCTGATATTGGCGCCCTCGCTCGATTGCAGCGTGATATTGGCGCCGATGCGCGCGCCGATCTTCTCGGCCAGGCGGTCGCCCAGCACGATGGCGTTGGTGGCGCGGTAGAGCGCGTTGAGCGTCGCCCCGCGCATTTGCGTCGGCAGTTCGGAGACCTTGGCCTCGCGCCGCGGCTCGATGCCGATCACGGTCGCCGCCACGTCGTGGTTGGCGTAGCGCACGATCGCCTGCACCTTGGCCGACGGCGCCACCGCGCCCGGCAGCCAGGCCTCGAGCGAGGCGACGATCGCCAGCGGGTTCTTGATGCCGCGGCGGCGCGCCTCCGGCGTCAGATTGTGCATCTCGACCGCGTCGAACAGCTTCTGCGCCGGCTGCACCGGCGGATTGCGCTGCTCGTCGGAAATGGTGATGTGCGGCAGGGAATTGATCATGCGCTGCACGAAATCGTCCTGCGAACCGACCATCAGCGCCGCCATCATGATAGAGAAGCCGACGCCGGTGGCGACGCCCGCCACCGCGAAGGCGGTCTGGCGCATGTGTGCGCGCACGTGGGTCCAGGCGATGTCGAGGAGAAGGTTCATGGCCTGTCGTTTCCGCCCGGTGCGGTACAATTTTTCCGCTCATTCCCGCGCATGCGGGAATCCAGGGTGACATTCGCCAAGCCTGCGTATTTGGCCCTGGGTCCCCGCTTGCGCGGGGACGAACGGATGATTGCCTTTGCGTTCATGGCGCGGGCGCCTTGGCGGTGCGCACGTGGGCGCCGTCCTTTAAATCGGTCGGAAAGGGCGAGGCCACGCGCTCGCCTTGCTTGACGCCCGCCAGCACCTCGACCGCGCGGGTGCCGCGAATGCCGACTTTGATCGCGCGCTTGCGCAGGCGGCCGCCCTCGACCGCGAACACGGTATCGTCGTGCACGGCGTCGGCTGGGATCAGCAGCGCGTCCTTCTTCTCGCGGGTGACGATGTTGGCCTCCACGCTCATGCCCGGCTGCAGCGGCGTGTCGGCGGGCAGCGCGATCTTGATGCGGAACGTCTTGGCGGCGTAGTCGCCCATGGGCGTGATCTCGTTGACCTTGCCCTCAAGCCGCCGGTTGGGAAAGGCGTCGGTGCGGAACAGCACGGTCTGGCCGACTTCGACGCGCGGGATGTCCTCCTCGTTGACCTCGGCCACCACCTGCAAGGGCCTGGGCACGCCGACGCGGAACAGCACCTGCCCCACTTCGGCGATCTCGCCGGTCTCGCCGTCGCGGCGCAGCACCACGCCGTCCATCGGCGCGACGATGGTGTATTCGCCGATCTTCTCGTTCTGCACCGACATCAGCCCTTCCACCTGGCGCAGATCCATGGCGGCGCGCTCGTAGGACTGCGTGGTGGCGGCGCCCTTGGCGATCAGCTGGCTCACGCGATCCATTTCGTTTCTGAGGAATTCCTCGCGCGCCTTCAGCTCTTTGAGGGCCGCCTTGGCTTCGCTGGCGTCGAGCTGCGCCAGCACGAAGCCCTTGTGCACGTCCTTGCCCTCGCAATGGCAGATATAGGCGATGCGCCCGCGCACCAGGCTCGCGACCTTGGCCCAGGTGACGGGCTCGACGCCGCCGGTGGCATAGACGATCTCGACCGCGGTGCCGCGCGTGGCCGGCGCCGCCGTCACCTTGGGCACGAGCGTGACGACCCACCAGCCGGCGGCAAGCGCCGCCGCCAGCAGGACGCCGGCGACGATGAGAATGCGGCGTGTTTTCACGGGCGGGAACCTAGCCGAGCGGGGCGGTTACGTCTTGACGAAAAGCAAGGCTGTGACCGCGGTACTGGGCCTCTGAATCGAATGACAGCCGAATTTAAGACATGCGGCAGCCTATACCCGTTCGTCCCCGCGAAAGCGGGGACCCAGAACTTTGGCCAACACTAGGTTCCCGCTTTCGCGGGAACGAACGGAGCGTGTTGCAACGTCCGCCCAAATCGGGGTCTCAGGATAGGGCGGATCACGCCACCTGCTTGATGATTTTGGCGAGCTTGTCGAACATCTCGCCGATCTGCGCCTCGCTCACGATCAGCGGCGGGCTCATGGCGAGCGTGTCGCCGACCGCGCGGAAGGTGAAATCGTGCTCGTGGAAGCCGGCGACCAGCGCGTCATAGCCGCGCTTGCCGACCGCATCCGGCTTGCTGGCGAGGTCGATGCCGACGGTGAGCCCCACCGGGCGGATGTCGAGCACATTGGGCAGGCCTTTCAGCCCCATGGCGGCGTCGCACCACTGTTTTTCCAGCTTGCGCGCGCGCTCGAACAGGCCCTCGTCGCGATAGACGTCGAGCGTGGCAAGGCCGGCCGCGCAGGCGAGCGGATGCGCCGAGTACGTGTAGCCGTGGAACAGCTCGATGGCGTGCTCCGGCCCTTGCATGAAGGTGTCGTAGATGCCTTTGCGCGCCACCACGCCGCCCATCGGCACGCTGCCCGAGGTGATGCCCTTGGCGAAGGTGATCATGTCGGGCTTAACGCCGTAGCGCTCGGCGGCGAAGGCATAGCCGAGGCGGCCGAAGCCGGTGATCACCTCGTCGAAGATCAGCAGAATGCCGTGCTTGTCGCAGATCGCGCGCAGCCGCTCGAGATAGCCCTTGGGCGGCGGCAGCACGCCGGTGGAGGCCGCCACCGGCTCGACGATCACGGCGGCGATGGTGGAGGCATCGTGCAGCGTGACGATGCGGTCGAGTTCATCCGCCAAATGCGCGCCCCATTCCGGCTCGCCCACCGAGAAGGCCTGCTGCTCGCGGTTATAGGTCATCGGCAGATGGTCGACGCCGACAAGAAGCGTGCCGAACTGCTTGCGGTTCGACACGATGCCGCCGACCGCCACGCCGCCGAAGCCGACGCCGTGATAGCCGCGTTCGCGCCCGATCAGCCGCACGCGCGAGCCTTCGCCGCGCGTCTTGTGATAGGCGAGCGCGATCTTGAGCGCGGTGTCGACCGCCTCCGAGCCCGAATTGCAGAAGAACACGTGGTCGAGGTCGCCGGGCGCGAGCGCCGCCACGCGCGAAGCAAGTTCGAAGGCCTTCGGGTGCGAGAACTGGAAAGCCGGCGCGTAGTCGAGCTCGGCCGCCTGGGCCTGGATCGCCTTCACGATCGGGTCGCGGTTGTGCCCCGCATTGGTGCACCACAGGCCGGCGGCGCCGTCGATCAGCTTGCGCCCGTCGGCCGTAATGTAGTGCATGTCCTTGGCGCCGACGATCAGGCGCGGGTTCGCCTTGAAGGCGCGGTTGGCCGTGAACGGCATCCAATAGGGCTCGAGGTCGTTGGGGACGTTGGCGGTGACGGGGGTTCGCTGCGCTTGAGCCATGGCCTGCCATCCTGTGAGATCGTCATGCCCGGCCTTGTGCCGGGCATCCACGCTTTTTGCCCCTATAACACATAAAGCGCTCGCCGAGCGGGACAAGCCCGGGCGCCCGCCCTTTCCGGCGTTGCCGGAACGCCCCCGTCTGCTATGTAGGCCGCCAAATGGCCGAGAAATCCAGCAAACCGCAAGAAGCTGAAAGCCCGCCTGCCGCGCGGGCTGGCCGACCGCGGACCGGCCGAGATCGCCGCCACCCGGCATATGGTGGAGAAGATCAGGGGCGTGTTCGAGCGCTACGGCTTCGAGCCGGTGGAGACGCCCGCTTTCGAATTTACCGACGCGCTCGGCAAGTTCCTGCCCGACCAGGACCGGCCGAACGAGGGCGTGTTCTCGTTCCAGGACGACGACGAGCAGTGGCTGAGCCTGCGCTACGACCTGACCGCGCCCTTGGCCCGCTACGTGGCGGAGAACTATCAGCACCTCGCGCTGCCCTATCGCTCCTATCGCTACGGCTACGTGTACCGCAACGAGAAGCCGGGGCCGGGACGGTTTCGCCAGTTCATGCAGTTCGACGCGGACACGGTGGGCGCACCGACCATGGCGGCGGATGCCGAGATGTGCATGCTGGCGGCCGACACCATGGAGGCGCTCGGCATTCAAGCGCGGCGACTATGTGGTGAAGGTGAATAATCGGAAGGTGCTGGATGGCGTGCTGGAACGCATCGGCCTAGGCGGCGAGGCAAATGCCAGCAAACGACTCGTTGTTCTGCGCGCAATTGATAAGCTCGATCGGCTGGGGATTGATGCTGTACGAACTCTTCTTGGCGAGGGACGCAAAGACGAGAGTGGCGATTTCACTCAAGGCGCTGGGTTGGACGAAAAGCAAATTGAAGCCGTATTGCAAACTTTGAATTTCAAAGTTGAGTTCCAAAAAAGTGCCGATGACATCGAAAGAGAGTCGACTAAGCCGGCGAAATGCCCGGTTCGATCTTTTTGCAAGGAGGGCGGCGAAAAGCTCTGGGGTGAAGCACGGTCAGAGCTAATTGGAATTGCGAAGCTCGCTAAGGCAGCTGGTTATGACGATGATCGCATTTGCATTGACGCCTCCGTCGTCCGCGGGCTCGAATACTACACCGGCCCGGTCTACGAAGTTGAGCTGACCTTCGAGATCGACGACGACAAGGGCCGCCCCATCCGCTTCGGCTCGGTCGGCGGCGGCGGGCGCTATGACGGCCTCGTCTCGCGCTTCATGGGCCAGCCGGTGCCGGCCACCGGCTTTTCCATCGGCGTCTCGCGGCTGCAGGCGGCGCTTGCCGCGCTCGGCAAGCTCGGCGAACGGGCCGCGCCCGGCCCGGTGCTGGTCGCCGTGTTCGGCGCCGACAGCGTCGCCGCCTGTCAGACCTTCGTGTCCGCGCTGCGCAACGCCGGCATCCGCGCCGAGCTCTATCTCGGCAATCCCAAGCACGGCATCGGCCAGCAGCTCAAATATGCCGACCGGCGCGGCTCGCCTTGCGCGGTGATCCAGGGGCCGGACGAAAAGGCCAAAGGCGAGGTGCAGATCCGCGACCTGATTGCCGGCGCGGCGCTTGGCGGCGAGGCGAAGGAGCGCGACGAATATTTGAAGCAGCAGGCGCAGGCGCAAGTTTCGGTGAAGGAAACGGACCTGGTCGAAGCCGTGCGCAAGCTGCTCGCGCGCCATAAGCTCGGCTAATACGCAAAGAGCTTTTTATCCGTTCGTCCCCGCGCAAGCGGGGACCCAGCGCTGGTTTCCCGCTTGCGCGGGAATGAACGGAGTTCGAAACGAGCCCTTCGGAAACCCTAAACCGCCACCACGTCGCCGTCGCCGAGCGCCGGCGCCTCGTGCGCGGTGAGCGGACGGCCGAGCACCTGCTCGACCGCGTCGAAGGTGTCGATCAGCGAAATATTCTCGATCACCTTGCCGTCGAGGAAGCGCATGAAATTGGCGACGCGGTAGCTGATCGCGCGCTCGTCGGCGGCGCGGCGCGAGGATTGCCGGCTGAGCATGGCGGCATGGTCGCCGTCCACCACGATCGACTCCGGCACGAAGGCTGTGCGTGCGCAGCACCAGCGGAATTTTCCGCTTGATCAGGTCGACCACCGCCGGCTTGCCGCGATGCGTGCCGCAGAAGGCGAGATAATCGACCGGCCCGCTGATCGTCCATTCGATGTCGTCGTGCAGCCAGTGCGCGATGCGGTCGGCGTCGCGCGTGGCATAGACCGCGTAGAATTCCTCGACCGTCGCGCGCGGAACTTGATAGGCCATTCGCTGCCCCTACACCGAAACGAGATCGTCGTCGTCCGCCGGCTCCTCGGACTGGCCGGCGAGCGGGCGGCCGAGCACTTGCTCGACCGCGTCGAAGGTGTCGATCAGCGAGACGTTCTCCACCATCTTGCCGTCGCGGAAGCGCATGAAGTGCGCGAGCCGGTAGCTGACCACGCGGCCGTCGCCGGTGCGGGCCGATAGTCTGTTGAAGGTCGCCGCACGGTCGCCTTCGATCACCATGATGTCGGTGACGACGCTGTGGACGTGGAAGACCTCCTCCACCTGCCGCCGCATCATGTCGAGCACCTTGGCCTTGCCGCGCCACACGCCGCAAAAGGCCAGGAGGTCGACCGGGCCGCTGATGGTCCAGACCACGTCGTCGGCGATCAGTTGCGCGCTGCGCTCGATATCGCGCGTGGCATAGGCCTCGTAAAAGGCCTCCACCACCGCGCGCGGCACGGAATAGCTCATCGCGGCATCCCCTCTCCGGGTACCAGTGAACGCCGGTTGCGTTGAAATTGTCTTACCCGCGGACATTCTGCGAACACGCCAGGCCGGCGAGAATTTCGTTAACGATGCCAAATATTTGGCCGTTTCCCCCGTTAAGGCCGCGGCCGAAAGGGCGTCGAATCCTTAAAACTATCGTGCTAAAGGGCCGCCAAAGACGGCAGGGACGGTCCGGCAGGCCTATCGGAATGGACGCGAGCGTGGACAGCAAGACGCAGGAGCCCAAGGTGCAGGAGCCCGGCGCGCGCCAATCCGAGGCGCGCGCGGAGGCGCTGGTCGCCTCCTATGAGCGCGCGGGCTATGCCCGGGTGACGCCCGCCATCCTGCAACCGGCCGAGCCCTTCCTCGACCTCTCCGGCGAGGACATCCGCAAGCGCATGTATCTGACCACCGCGCCCGGCGGGGCTGAATTCTGCCTGCGGCCGGACCTCACCATCCCGGTGTCGCGCGATTATCTCGCCTCCCCCCTGGCGGGCCAGCCGGCCGGTTTCTGCTATTTCGGCCCCGTATTCCGCCATCAGAGCGACGGGACGGCCGAATTCCTCCAGGCCGGCATCGAAAGCTTCGGGCGCGCCGACAAGGCCGCCGCCGACGCCGAAATGCTGGCGCTCGGCCTGGAAGCCACCGCCCATTACGGCCTGGCCGCACCCGACGTCCGCATCGGCGACGCGGCGCTGTTTGCCGGCCTGGTGGCCGGTCTCGAACTGCCGGCGGCCTGGAAGCGGCGGCTGGTCAAGGATTTCAACCGCAAAGCCAATCTGGCGCAGGACCTCGACCGGCTGGTGCTGGGCGGCACCAATGGCCACCCGGAATATCAGGGCGTGCTGGCGGCGCTCGCCGGCTCCGACCCGCACGGCGCCCACGCGCTGGTCACCGACTTGCTTTCGATCGCCGGCATCAACGCCGTCGGCGGGCGCACGGTGGGCGAGATCGCCGACCGCTTCCTCGAGCAGGCGGCGCTCGGCGCCAGCACGAAGCTGCCGCGCGACGTGCGCGCCTTGATCGAGCGTTTCCTCGCCATCGCCGGCGATCCCGACGAGGCGGCGGCCGACCTGCGCGCGCTCGCCGCGGAAAGCAACATGGGCGGCGCGCTCGGTCCCGCGCTCGATACGTTCGAGAGCCGCACCGGCTTCCTCGCCGCGCAGGGCATCGACTTGAAGCGCGTGCGCTTCTCCACCGCGTTCGGGCGCGGCTTCGACTACTACACCGGCTTCATGTTCGAATTGACCGATCCTTCGCGCACCGGCGATCCGCTGGTGGCGGGCGGGCGCTATGACGACTTGCTCACGCGGCTGGGCGCGGCCGAGCCTATTCCCGCGGTCGGCTTCGCGGCGTGGATCGAGCGGCTCGCCGTCTACGGCGATGGGCCGGGAGACGGACCATGAGCGCAGCCCTCGTGCTGGCGGTGCCGGCGAAAGGCCGGCTGCAGGAGAACGCGGAGAACTTCTTCGCGCGCGCGGGCCTTGCGCTGATCAAGCCGCGCGGCGCGCGCGACTATCGCGGCGCCATTGCCGGGCTCGACGGCGTCGAGGTCGCCTACCTGTCGGCCTCCGAGATCACCGGGCAACTGGCGCAAGGCGCCGCGCATCTGGGCGTCACCGGCGAGGACCTGGTGCGCGAGATGATCCCGCACGCGGACAGCAAGGTCGTGCTGATCGAAGGGCTCGGCTTCGGCTATGCCAATGTGGTGGTGGCGGTGCCGCAGGCCTGGATCGACGTGCGCACCATGGCCGATCTCGACGACGTCGCCACTTCGTTTCGTCACACGCACGACCGCAAGATGCGGGTGGCGACAAAGTATGTGAACCTGACGCGCGACTTCTTCTCCGCGCACGGCATCATCGACTACCGCATCGTCGAGAGCTCGGGCGCGACCGAGGGCGCGCCCGCCGCCGGCACCGCCGAACTGATCGTCGACATTACGACCTCGGGCGCGACGCTCGCCGCCAACGCGCTCAAGATCGTCGACGACGGCATCATCTTGCGCTCGCAGGCCAATCTGGTGGCGGCGCGCTCGGCGCAATGGGACGAGGGCACGCGCGAGACCGCGCGCGTCATTCTCGACCGCATCGCGGCGCAGGCGCGGGCGCGCGCCTTCCGCGAGGTGCGCGCGCGCTTTGCCGCCTGCGACGCCAAGCTGGTGGAAAGCGCCAAAGAGAAATTCGGCGTGGCGACGCCGTTCGGCGGGCCGACCTCGTCGGGCATGCTGACGCTGCACTGCCCGCCGGGCGAAGTCTACGCGCTCACCTCGTTCCTGCGCGAGCACGGCGCGGAAGCGGTGGCGGTCGCCGATCTCGACACGTGTTCTCGCGCGACAATCCGCTCTACGCGAAGCTCGAAGCCGGGCTTTAAGCGACCTCCTGCACCTGACCGCCCAGTGAGGTGAGCATTTTTTTCACCTCCGCCGCGGGCCTTGGCGCGCTGAACAGGAAACCCTGAACGTCGGTACACCCTTCGGTTTGCAGGAGCTCGAGTTGCTCCCGCGTCTCGACACCCTCCGCGGTGGTCACCATATTGAGGCTGCTGCCGAGACCGACGACGGCGCGCAGGATGGCGAGACTCTCCTTGCTCTTGGTCAGGTCGCGAATGAACGATTGGTCGATCTTGATCCTGTCGAACGGGAAGCTGCGCAGATAGCCGAGCGATGAGTATCCCGTCCCGAAATCGTCCATGGCGATGCTGACACCGAGTTCCTTGAGCTCGTTGAGCATCATCAAGGCTCCTTCGCTGTCCTGAATCAGAACCAGCTCGGTAATCTCAAGCTCGAGTCTCTTGGCAGGCAAGCCGGATTTGACAAGCGCGTTTTTAACAACGCTCACAAATCCGGCGGATCTGAACTGGACCGGCGAGACATTGACCGCAACGGCGATACCGTCCGGCCAAGCGACCGCGTCGGCGCAGGCACGTTCCAGAACCCATTCTCCGATCGGCACAATCAGCCCCGTTTCCTCCGCGACCGGGATGAATTTCAGCGGGGAAACCGAGTCGCGTTCCGGCTGGTGCCAGCGAAGAAGCGCCTCGCAAGCGGTGACCTTGCCGGTCTTCAGGTTGACGATGGGTTGGTATTCGAGCGTAAATTCGTTGTTGGCCAGCCCCTGCCGAAGATCGAGTTCGAGCGCGCGGCGCTCCTGCATGCGGGCGTCCATTTCGGTTTCGAAGAAGCGGTAGGTGCCGCCGCCGTCTGCTTTGCAGCGGTAAAGCGCCAGATCCGCATTTTTCATGAGCTGATCCGGGTTCGTGCCGTCGCCGGGCGCGAGCGCAATACCGGCGCTCGAGCCCACGATCACTTGGCGAGCGTCGATCTGGTAAGGCTCGCTTACGGCTTCGATCAGACGCGCGGCGAGCGCCGTGGCGTCGGCCGGCTGTCCAAGCGCGACCTGCAGGATGGCAAACTCATCGCCGCCCAGCCGCGCGACGATGTCGTTGGCGCGGACACAACTGCGCATACGATCGGCCGCCGCCTGCAAGAGCTTGTCACCGACCGGATGTCCGAGCATGTCGTTAACGCTCTTGAAGCGGTCGAGGTCCACGCTGATGACGGCAAAGGGAGGGTTCTGCGGTGCGCGGACAAGGAGCTCTTCCATCTTCTGATAGAACAGCACCCGGTTTGGCAGATCCGTCAGCGCGTCGTAATGCGCCATGTGCGCGATCTTTTCCTCGCTGTGCCGTTGTTCGGTGATGTCCTCGATCGTCACCACGAAGGCGCCTTCGCCCATGGGCGCGCACAGCGCAGAGAAGGTGCGCCCGTCCGTTTGCTCAAACACGAGCCTGCCCACCTGACGGCGACCCAAGATACTGCGCACATCGGTAAGCACCTGAGGCTGATTGACCAGCGCTACATTGCTCCATTCCTGCACGAGCTGCATGGTCTCGGGAACCGTCCTCCCCAACGCCGTGGCCTGCCATTTTTTCCAATCCAACTCGAACAGTTCGGCGAAACGCCGATTAGAAACGATAAGCTTGCCGTCGTCGTCGTACATTAAGAGACCCTGAACCATGTTGTTCAATGCCGCATCGAACAGCAGATTCTGCGTTTCAATCTTCTCATTCGCGCGCTCGCGCTCGGTGATGTCGCGGAAATACCATATGCGGCCGAGGTATTTCTGCTTGGCGTCATGCAGAGACGCCGTGTGCCGATCGATCACGCGCCCGTCCTTCGGCCTGAGCTCGTCGTGAGCCGTTAGGTCGGAATGCTCATAGAGATATTCGACGCGCGCGGCATAGTCTTCCGGGTTTGCGAACTGCGCCGCCATCGCCTGCAAGACCGGCTGGTTGATTCCTTCATCGACGAGTTTTCGTGGAAGCTTCCATAGTTTGACGAACTGCCTGTTGAACGAGATGATTTTTTTGTTCTCGTCGACTACGATGATGGCGTCGGGCGAATTCTCCATCGCCGTCTTGTGGAGAAGATTGGAAAACGCCAGTTGCTCCTCAAGCCGCGCGCGCTCGGTCACATCCAGGTAGGTTCCAAGCACGCCGAAAACTTCGCCGTTTGCGTTGCGCAACGGTATCTTACTGGTCAGCAGCATGATGGCGTGCCCGTCTGGCGTCGTCTGCGGCTCGTCGATGAGAAGCTTGCCGCGGCCGGTCTGGATGACCTCGCGGTCATCGGCGCGATAGAGTTCGGCCTGCTCGCGCCAACCCATCTGGTAGTCGTCTTTGCCGATCAGCTCTTCCGGACGGCTGAATCCCGCATCTTGCGCGAACGGCGTATTGCAGCCCAGGTAGACAAGATTCTTGTCTTTCCAGAATATTCTCGCAGGCACGGCATTGAGGATCGCCGCGATGATCTGCTGCGATTCTCGCAACGCCTCTTCTCGCGACTTCCGACTCTCGGGAGCTGACATTGAATCTTCTGCGTTGATGCGGCGCGACAGCGCGCTCGCTCTTATGTGCGAGCGCGCATTATTTATTGCTCATAATAACAATGCACTTATTTTCGATCGATAATTTCTTCCGGTGCAGCGCATATTCGCCGAGAACCATTGCCGTAGTTACCGGACAATGAAAATAGGTAGAGAGGTATGGAAAAGTTACGTGCGGCGAGCGCGACAAATATTCGAGAACGAATTTATTTTCTGAAACTTGAAAACATTTCCGGCCCAATCTTACGCGGCTGACCGGAACCCTCCCCGGCCACGCTCACACTCAAGCCGCCCTGCGACTCCTTCAGGGGGAAGAAAGATCGTCGCTGCTTATTTGCGCGGGCGGAACACCACGAAATGCGAGAGCAAGAAATTGACCACGAAGCTCGCCAGGATCGAGATGAGCTTGGCCACCAAGAGCAGTATCGCATAGGACAGCGCGAACAGCACCGCCGTACTCACGATCATGCCGGCAACGCCCGAGGCGGCAAACGCGATGCAGTTGCGCCAGCGCAAGGTGTGGCCCGATTCCGGGCCGAAGGTGATGAAGGAATTCATCACGTAGGAGAAGCTCACCGCCACCAGCCTAGACGTCATATTGGCCGGCACCAGCGGCCAGCCGAGTATGCGGGCGGCGGTCCAGAACACGCTGAGGTCGACGCCGGTATTGACCACGCCAACGGCGGCAAAGCTCGCCGCCTTGAGCACAACCGCGCGCTCGTGCCAGGCCTTATTGAGCCGCCCGAGTATGTCCTAGAAGTGCCCCTGACTCATGGCCGGTCCGATTACCACGTCCGTTCAATGGCGCGAACTCTTTAATGGCCACGCGACAGACCCTATTTGTCTGCGCTATAGATCGCGCTGAAACAGGAGCTGACGCGAAGGATGGCGGCAAAACCGGCCAAATCGGGCGCCCGCAAGGGGCCGGCCGCATCGGCCGGCCTGTCGATCGTGGTGCCGGTCTTTAACGAGGCCAAGGGCCTCGCGCATCTGCACGCGCGCATCGTGGAAGCCGCCGGGCGGCTGAAAGCCGAGCGCGGGCTGACGATTGAGATCGTCTATGTCGACGACGGCAGCCGCGACGGCAGCGGCGAGGCGCTGCGCGGCCTGCCGGCCGGCGCGGCCGACCTGCAGATCGTCACGCTGTCGCGCAATTTCGGCAAGGAGGCCGCGCTGCTCGCCGGCCTCGATCACACCCGGCTCGACGCCGTGCTGTTCATGGACGCCGACGGCCAGCATTCACCCGATCTCATCGACACACTGGTCAAGCGCTGGCTCGACGACGGTTACGATGTGGTGTTCACCGCCAAGGCGAACCGCGAAAACGAGACGCTGCTGCGCCGCGCCGGCGTGCGCACCTTCTACGCGCTGATCAACTGGGGCCAGCGCCAGCGCATTCCGGAGGACGCCGGCGACTTCCGCCTGTTGTCGCCGCGCGCGGCCGACGCGCTGCGCCGCATGCCGGAGCGCAACCGCTTCTTCAAGGGCCTGTCGAGCTGGATCGGCTTCCGCCAGGTGCGCGTCGATTACGAGCCGGCGCGGCGCGCGCACGGCGCCACCAGCTGGAGCCCGTGGACGCTGATCGGGCTGTCGATCGAGGGGCTGACCTCGTTCACGGTGGCGCCGCTGCGGGCGGCCACCCTGCTCGGCCTCGCTCTCGCGGTGCTGGCGCTGATCTTCGGCATCCAGATTCTGATCGAGACCTGGATCTACGGCCAGGACGTACCCGGCTATCCGTCGCTGTTCGTCGGCATGATGGTGCTGGGCTCGGTGCAGCTCATCATGATCGGCGTGCTGGGCGAATATATCGGCAAGCTGCTGGCCGAGGCGAAGGCGCGGCCGGTCTATTTCGTCGCCGAGCACGTCGAAAAGCGCGCCGACGACGGCGCCGCGCCCGCACCCAAGCCCGCACCCAAGCCGCGCGCCTCGCAGGCGGCCGAGTGAGCGGGGCCTCCCCGTTGCGCCGCATCTGGCTGTGCGCCGACGACTACGGCATCTCGCCCGCGGTCGATGCCGGCATCCGCGAACTGATCCTGCGCGGCCGCCTCAACGCCACCTCGGTCATGGTAGCGGCGCCGCATCTGTCCGCCGAGGAGGCCGACGCGCTCATGACGCTCAACGCGGGCGAGCCGCGCGCGGCCATCGGCCTGCATGTGACGCTCACGGGGCTGTTTCGCCCGCTGAGCGAAGGTTTCGCGCCGGTGCACGACGGGCATTTCCTGCTGCAGCCGGAGTTCACGCGGCTCGCGCTCGCGCGGAGGCTGAAACCGGAACTGCTGGCGATCGAGATCGCCACCCAACTGCGCGCCTTTGTCGATACGTTCGGCCGCCTGCCCGACTTCGTCGACGGCCATCAGCACATGCACATGCTGCCGCAGGTGCGCGCGGCGTTCCTGCAGGTGGTAGCGGAGACGGCGCCGTCCGCCTGGGTGCGGCAATGCGGGCGGGCGCGCGCGGCGCGCTCGCTGCACGACACCAAGGCGCTCGGGCTCGATATCTTGAGCTTGGGTTTTCGGCGCGCGGCGGCGCGGCGCGGCCTTGCCACCAATCCCGCTTTCGCGGGCGCCTACGACTTCGCCACGAGGATGCCGTTCGCCGAGATCTTCCCGCGCTTCCTCGCGGGCCTGCCCGAGGGCGCCCTGGTGATGGTGCATCCCGGCCATATCGACGACGCGCTCAGAGCGCTCGACCCGCTCACCGACCAACGCGCGCGCGAATTCGCCTACCTGAATTCCGATGCCTTCGCCGCGCTGCTCGCCGATCGGGGAATCGCGCTCGCCACGCCGGTCGGGTGAGCCGGCAGCACCACCACCTTGGCGCCGATTTTGACGCGCGAATAGAGGTCGATGACGTCGACATTGCGCAGGCGGATGCAGCCGGACGACACGTTGTGCCCGATGGTCCAGGGCTCATTGGAGCCGTGGATGCGGTAGAGCGTCTTGCCGATATACATCGCGCGCGCGCCGAGCGGATTGTCGGGACCGCCCGCCATGAAATGCGGCAGGTACGGCTGGCGCTCGAGCATTTCCTTCGGCGGGGTCCAGTCGGGCCATTCCTTCTTGGCGGAGATGTGGTGGGTGCCCGACCAGGTGAAGCCCTCGCGGCCGACGCCGATGCCGTAGCGCAGCGCCTTGCCGCCGCTCTCGACCAGATAGAGGAAGTGGTGCGGCGTATCGACGATGATGGTGCCGGCGGCTTCGGGGCCGCGGTAGTCGACCTCGCTGCGGCGAAAGCGCGGGTCGAACTGCCGGCTCTGCCGCGGCGCCTCCACCATGGGCGGCGGCGCCATCGGCACGTTGACGTAGCGCGGCTGCGGCGCCGGCGGCGTGTAATAGGCCTGCGGCTGCGCATGGCGGCCGCTGCCGCCGAACAGGAATTCGATGAAGCCGCCGCCCATGTCGGAGCGCATCGGCGGCGGCGGCGGCGCCGTCACCACCATCGGCGGCGTCATCGCCTGCCCCGGATTGCCATAGGATGCGGTCTGCGCCCAGGCTTGCGAGCAGGCATGCGAGCAGGCGAGCAATCCGATGAGAAGCGGGACGGCGGGACGCAGCATAACGGGCACTCGAAAAACGCTGACTACACGCCGCGCAGTAAAGGCCGAAAGAGAAACCGATTTGTAAACCATCGCGCGCCGCGCGCCCCGCGGCGGCGCCTGCATGCGCGCTTCGTCGCATTAGCGTTTATTTTGCGTAAAAGGCGCGACCGTCATGGTAAACGCGCGGTTTAACGCGGGCGCGCGCAAACGCGGCGTTAATCCGCGATGCGGTACTTAGTTGCCACCGGGGTCGCAAGGGGCAGTCACGTGCAGCGCAAGGTCTTTCGCGTCGAGCAGATGTTCGGCGAGCGGCGCGCGGCGCCGCAGGCGGCCAATCGCGGCGAGCCCGGCGCGGTCGACCGGCTCAAGGCGCTGCATGCGCTCGGCGCGCAGCCCGGCATCGCAGGCGATGCGCTCGCGCGCGAGCTCGCGCTGGTGCGGGAAGCGGTCGCCCGCAATCGCGCGGAGCTCGGCGCGCTCATCGGAACGGACAAGGCGCCGCGCCTGACACGCGCGGCCGGCGAGCTGGGCGCCGCAGCCGACGGCATGGAAAAGGCGACGCACAGGATCCTGCAGGCGGCCGAGGCGATCGACGACAACGCGCGCGCGCTCGGCGTCGCGCTCAAGAGCGACGTTCGAGCGCGGCCTGGCGCAGGACATCCAGGATCATAGCCTGGCGATCTACGAGGCCTGCAATTTCCAGGACCTCGCCGGCCAGCGCATCGCCAAGGTGATCGGCATCATGGGCGCGCTCGAGGAGCGGCTTTCGGCCATGCTCGCGCGCACCGCCGCGCTCCCCAGTCCGGCGCAGGCCGCGGCGGCGGCTGCCGAAACCGGCGGACTCATCAACGGCCCCAAGCTCGACGGCGATACCGGACACGCCAGCCAGCAGGACGTCGACGCGCTGTTTAGTTAGGGCGTCTCAACGCGACAAAGCACGCCAGCGCCACCGCGCCGAAGCCGGCGGCGAGCGCGAGCGCGGCCTTGTCGGAGGCGCGGTCGATCACGAAGGCCATCGCGACCGGCGCCGCCGCCTGCATCAGCAGCCACGGGCCGGCCAGCCGGCCGATCAGGCGGCCGTAGCCCGTTGCGCCGAACAGCGCCAGCGGCACCGCGCCGCGCGTGATGGTGATGAGCCCGTTGGCGCCACCGAACATCAGCGCGAAGGCGCCCGCCGTCACCGTCGATATGCCGAACACGGCCAGCATCACGAACGCGACGAGCAGCGCGGCAAGCGCGAAGCGCGCCACCCAGAGCGGATGCACGTCGCGCCCGAAAGCGAATTCGATGAGCCGCGCGCCGACCTGCGCCGGACCGAACAACGCGCCGATCCACACCACCGTGCCGGCGTCGATGCCGTTGCGCTGGAAGATCGCCAGCAGATTGGCCGACATGCCGGACGGCACGAAGGCATAGGACGTGAACGCCATCGCCACCAGGACGAAGGCGAGCCCGAAGGACGGCAGCACCTTGGCCGGTTGCGCCGCGCCATCCTGCGGCTTGACGTGCGCCTCGGCGCGCATGCGCGGCAGCGCCAGCGCGTGCAGCGGCGCCGCCACCAGCGCCATGACGACGGCATAGGTGAGATAAGTGCCGCGCCAGCTTAGCGCTTCGAGCAGGAAATGCGTCGCCGGCCAGCTCACGGTGGAGGCAAAGCCCGCGATCAGCGTGAGGCCGGTGATCGGGCGGCGCGCGCCGACGCCGAAGATGCGGCCGAGCGTGGCGAAGGCGGGGTCGTACAGGTTCGACCCCATGCCGACGCCGAGCACCACCCAGACCCCGTAATAGGCGATCGGATTGCGGACCTCGGCCAGGAGGAAAAGACCGAGCGCGCAGATCAGCGATCCGATCGTCATCACCACATGGCCGCCATAGCGGTCGATCGAGCGGCCGACGTAAGGCGAGACGAGGCCGGCGACCAGCAGGCCGACCGAGAAGCCGCCCATCGCGAACGCCATCGACCAGCCGCGGTCGGCGGCGATCAGCGGCACGATCAGCACCGGCGTGTAGAAGATCGTGCCCCAGGACAGGATCTGCGTGACGCCGAGCACGGGCACGGCGCGCCAGGGGCCGTCGATGAAATCGCGGGCAGCGGTCATGGCTACGCCCGCAGCGTCATGCGCGGACTTGACCCGCGCATCCGTCGTGTGTCGCTGCGGACAAGGGCCTTACGAGAGTACATGTGTGTTTATTATGGATTGCCGGGTCGAGCCCGGCAATGACAGCGCATAGAATGCCGCCATGCACGGACCGCTCAGCGCTGCTGCTGGATCGGGGGCTGGATCGGCTTTGTCGCCGCCGGCTTCGGCTTCGGTTTGGATTTGGGTTTGGTGCGGTGGCGCGCGTGGCGCGGTTTTCCTTCCGGCGTGCAGCGCACATAGACCATGGTGCCGTAGCGGGTCTGCACCTCCGGGTCCATCCAGCGCAGGATCAGCACGCGCTTGTCGAACGAGACCACTTCGCGGTCGGCGAGCGCGCCGGGCGGCTCGTCCCTGGGCCCGATATAGGTCTTGCCGCCGGGCGCACCTTTCAGCGCCAATTCGGAGGGCGCCGACTGGTCGGCGAGATGCATCATCACCCCGCCAGCCGGACCGAGCGTGATGACGTAAGGATTGCTGCATTGCTGGGCGGCGGCTGTCACGGTGCGCTCGCGGTCGGCCGCGTTGTGATAGGCCGCGAGCCCCCAGCGGCCGACCAGCTCCTGGGCCGGGAAGGCCGGCGGCAGGGTGGGTACGACCGCCGGCGTGGGCGGCTCGGCCGGCCGCGGCTGCTGCATGCCGGTGGTTTCGCAGCCGGGCAGCACGAGCGCGATCAGCCCAAGAGCGAAGCCTGTGGCAAGGAAGGGGTGACGGATAGGGCTCATTCGGGGTCTCGGGCGGCCTGGACAAGGACTTTGCGGGGCATCGGCGGGCGGCGCAAGCACACCCGTTAACCCTGAAAAGCGCGATTCGACCGCAAGCTTGACACTCAAACCTTAAGGCCATATCTCCCGGGCAGCTTTTGGCACTCCGGGCAACGGAGTGCTAAGGGTCTGTTGCACCTACAATTTCCGCCAAGACGCGCGGCAAGCGCCGACGAGGGAGCCCATGGCCAAAACCAAGTTCCGTCCCCTGCACGACCGGGTGGTCGTGCGCCGTATCGAAGCCCAGGAGAAGACCAAGGGCGGCATCATCATCCCCGACACCGCTCAGGAGAAGCCGCAGGAAGGCGAAGTGATCGCGGTCGGTCCCGGCGGCCGCGACGAGGCCGGCAAGCTGATCCCGATCGATATCAAGACCGGCGACACCGTGCTGTTCGGCAAGTGGTCGGGCACCGAGGTGAAGCTCGACGGCGAGGACCTCCTGATCATGAAGGAGTCCGACATCATGGGCGTGATCGCCTGACGCTTCAGACCGTCATCCTGAGGCGGCCGGCGAAGCCGGCCCTCGAAGGATGGCGCGCAACAGCGGCCGCCACCCTTCGAGGCTCGGCGCACCAGCGCCTCGCACCTCAGGGTGACGGATAAATGCTCAACGATCATCAATCGGAGTAATTTGAAATGGCTGCCAAGGAAGTGAAATTCGCCGGCGACGCGCGCGATCGCATGCTGCGCGGCGTCGACGTGCTCGCCAATGCCGTGAAGGTCACGCTCGGCCC
The DNA here is from genome assembly GCA_963773305.1 of uncultured Pseudomonadota bacterium. Classification (GTDB taxonomy): domain Bacteria; phylum Pseudomonadota; class Alphaproteobacteria; order Rhizobiales; family Xanthobacteraceae; genus Pseudolabrys. The sequence continues at coordinate 317,104 of CAVZAR010000001.1, read as the reverse complement.
CAAGGGCCGCAACGTCGTGCTCGACAAGACCTTCGGCGCGCCGCGCATCACCAAGGACGGCGTCACCGTCGCCAAGGAGATCGAGCTCGAAGATCATTTCGAGAACATGGGCGCGCAGATGGTGCGCGAGGTCGCGCAGAAGACCAACGATCTGGCCGGCGACGGCACCACCACCGCGACCGTGCTGGCGCAGGCGATCGTCAAGGAAGGCGCCAAGGCGGTGGCCGCCGGCATGAACCCGATGGACCTCAAGCGCGGCATCGACATCGCCGTGCAGGCGGTGGTCAAGGACATCGAAAAGCGCGCCAAGCCGGTTTCTTCCTCCGGCGAGGTCGCCCAGGTCGGCACCATCTCGTCGAACGGCGACGAGGCCGTCGGCAAGATGATCGCGCAGGCGATGCAGAAGGTCGGCAACGAAGGCGTCATCACCGTCGAGGAAGCCAAGGCGCTGGAGACCGACGTCGAGATCGTCGAGGGCATGCAGTTCGACCGCGGCTACATCTCGCCCTATTTCGTGACCAATGCCGAGAAGATGCTGGCCGAGCTGGAGGACGCCTACATCCTCCTGCACGAAAAGAAGCTTAGCGGCCTGCAGTCGATGCTGCCGGTGCTGGAAGCGGTGGTGCAGGCGGGCAAGCCGCTCGTTATCATCGCCGAGGACGTCGAGGGTGAGGCGATCGCCACGCTCGTCGTCAACAAGCTGCGCGGCGGCCTGAAGGTCGCGGCGGTCAAGGCGCCGGGCTTCGGCGATCGCCGCAAGGCGATGCTCGAGGACATCGCGATCCTCACCGGCGGCCAGCTGGTGTCCGAGGACCTCGGCATCAAGCTCGAAAACGTCAACTTGCAGATGCTCGGCCGCGCCAAGAAGGTGATCGTCGAGAAGGAGAAGACCACCATCGTGCGCGGCGCCGGCAAGAAAGCCGACATCGAGGCGCGCGTCGGCCAGATCAAGGCGCAGATCGAAGAGACCACCTCCGACTACGACAAGGAGAAGCTGCAGGAACGGCTCGCCAAGTTGGCGGGCGGCGTGGCGGTGATCCATGTCGGCGGCGCCACCGAGGTCGAGGTGAAGGAAAAGAAGGACCGCGTCGAGGACGCGCTCAACGCCACCCGCGCCGCGGTCGAGGAAGGCATCGTGCCGGGCGGCGGCGTGGCGCTGCTGCGCGCCAAGAAGTCGGTCGGCCGCATCAACAACGAGAACCCGGACGTGCAGGCCGGCATCAATATCGTGCTGAAGGCGCTGGAAGCGCCGATCCGCCAGATCGCCGAAAATGCCGGCGTGGAAGGCTCGATCGTGGTCGGCAAGATCCTGGAGGAGAAGTCGGAGACTTTCGGCTTCGACGCCCAGACCGAGAAGTATGTCGACATGGTCAGCGCCGGCATCATCGACCCGGCCAAGGTGGTGCGCACCGCGCTGCAGGACGCGGGCTCCGTCGCCGGCCTGCTGGTGACCACCGAAGCCATGGTCGCCGAGCTGCCGAAGGACGAATCCGCCGCGCCCGCCATGCCGGGCGGCGGCATGGGCGGCATGGGCGGGATGATGTAATCGACCTGCACAACCGCAAACGAACAGAGGGCGCGGCTTGAGGCCGCGCCCTTTCTTTTTGGCGTGAAACCCGCACTCCCCTGAAGCGTTGACGCCGCATGGCCGCGCCCCGATCGAAGCTCGTCGTCTACGCTGCGACCGCCGGCAACGCGCTGGTCACGCTCACCAAATTCTTTGCGGCATGGTGGACCGGCTCCTCGGCCATGCTGAGCGAGGCGATCCACTCGCTGGTCGATACCGGCAATCAATTGCTGCTGCTCTACGGGCTCAAGCGCGCGCAGAAGCCGCCCGACGCGATGCATCCGCTCGGCCACGGCCGCGAGCTCTACTTCTGGAGCTTCGTCGTGGCCATGGTGATGTTCACCATGGGCGCGGGCGTCGCCGGCTATGAAGGCGTGCTGCATGTCCTCAACCCGCAAGCGATCGAACGACCGATGGTCAGCTACGCCGTCTACGCCGCGGCCGCCGTGTTCGAAGGCACGAGCTGGGCGGTGGCGCTGCGCGAATTCCGCAAGGCCAAGGGCGGCGTCGGCTATCTAGAGGCGGTGCGGCGCAGCAAGGACCCACCGACCTTCATCGTGCTGTTCGAGGACTCGGCGGCGCTCCTCGGGCTCGCCATCGCCGCGCTCGGCACGTTCCTCGCCGAACGGCTGGCGATGCCCGCGCTCGACGGCGCCGCCTCGCTCGGCATCAGCCTGTTGCTGGGCGCGACCGCGCTGGCGCTGGCGCGGGAAAGCAAGGGCCTGTTGATCGGCGAACCGGCGAGCCCCGCCTTGCGCGAGGCCATCATGCGGCTAGTGCGCAAGATGCCGGACATCGCGCGCGGCGAAATCGCGTTCACGGTGCATCTTGCGCCCGATCAGGTGATCGTCGCGCTCAGCCTTGCATTTCGCGACGATCTCGCCACGCCGGAGATCGAGCAGGCGACCCAAGAGCTCGAGCGGCTGATCCATAACGAGCATCCGGAGGTGGTGGCGATCTTCGTCAAACCGGAAGCGGCGGCTAGCCCGCAGCTATTGTTCGGGCGGCGCGGCGCTGTCCGCGGCGCGGCCGCGCGCTAGTTGCTCGATGTGCGGAAGCGGAACGTCTTCGGCCCGATGAGCATCAGCGCGTCGCCGCGCGCGCGCCAGCCGGTCACCTGGATGAGCGCGGTCAGCGTATCGAGATCGGCCTGCAGGCGGGCGTCGCTGCACTGGCCGTCCACCATGTAACGCGGCAGGTCCTGCGGGAGCGGGCCGGGCTCGATGCGGATATCGCTGTCGGAAAGCTGCACGCGCGCCCGCAGCGTCTTGCACCACAGGCCGATGGTGGCCTCGCCGTTGCGCCCAACCGTCAGGATCGGCACCCGCTTGACGGGACGTATCGGCGCAACGTCGAGCCGCAGCGTCTGGTCGAAGGGGAATGGCTGGGCGGCCGGGACCGGGCCAGCAAGAGCCGCGAGCAGCAGCGCGAGCGCGCCGAAAAGGCTCTTGCCGCCTGGGCGCAGGCGAAGGGCGGTCATCCTGTTGCTCCGGACGAGGCGGTCGCGGCCGCGACCGCCATGGACGGTACCGACATGCCGGCTGCGCGGTGACCCGTCAAGCCGGACTGTGGAATAACGGCCGGCGCCGGCGTGCTAGAATGCCGCATGACCCGGAGCGTGCGCCAATGGAGCAAACGCATCATGGACCAACGCATCATCGACCTCTATGACGGCTTCACCCACGGGGCCCTGAGCCGCCGCCGATTCCTCGACCGGCTGGCGGAGCTCGCGGGCTCGTCGGCCGCGGCGCTGGCGCTGCTGCCGCTGCTGCAGAACGATTACGCGCGCGCGGCGACCGTCGCGCCGGACGATGCGCGGCTCGTCACCAGCAAAGCCTCCTACGACGCTGAGGGAACCCGCATCGCCGGCTATCTGGCCCGACCGAACGACAAGGCCAGGCACCCGGCCGTGATCGTCATCCACGAGAACCGCGGGCTCAATCCGCATATCGAGGATATCGCGCGCCGGCTGGCTCTCGCCGGCTTTCTCAGCCTCGCCGTCGACATGCTTTCGCCGCTTGGCGGCACGCCGGCCGACGAGGACAAGGCGCGCGAGATGATCGGCACGCTGAACGCCGACGATACCGCGCGCCGCCTCGACGCCGCCGTGCCGTTCCTCGAGCATCATCCGGAATCGACCGGCAAGGTCGGCGCGATCGGCTTCTGCTGGGGCGGCGGCATGGTCAACCGCCTGGCGGTCAAGTCGCCCGACCTGAAGGCGGCGGTCGCCTATTACGGCGTGCAGCCGCCGGCCGCGCAGGTGCCGTCGATCAAGGCCGCGCTGCTTTTGCACTATGCCGGCCTCGACAGCCGCGTGAACGCCGGCATCGCGGCCTACGAGGCGGCGCTGAAGGCCAACCACAAGCGCTACGAGCTGTACGTCTATCCGGGCGTCAACCACGCCTTCAACAACGACACCGGCAATCGCTACGACAAGCAGGCAGCCGGCCTTGCCTGGAGCCGCACGCTCGCCTTTCTCAAGGCCAATCTCGGCTAGCCGTTGCGGCGGGGGCGCCGCCGTGCTTTAATTTCTATAAGCGGCGCCAGGCCCTCGCGGAGCACACGAATGTTCGTCAATCTCATCTGTTACACGATCGGCTCGGTCGGCGCCGCGGTGTTCGTCGGCTTCTTCGCCTACAAGGTGGAGCAGCTACCGTTGACCGTCATCGTCACGCTGTGCCTCCTGCTGATGGCCTATTCGTTCATCGACGATCTGCGAGGCGAGCGCGCGAAGGCGCGCATTCTGGACGAGCACGCCCGCCGCTGATCCGTTTCCGCCGTTTTTGAGCCGGCCCTCTAGTCCTGCTCGGCCGCGAGCCGCTCGAGCCAGCGCGCGGTGCGCAGCAGCCGGCCGTCATTGCCGCGCAGCCCGACAAGCTGCACGCCGATCGGCATGCCGTTCGAGCCCTGCAGCAGCGGCAGCGTTATCGCCGGCGTGCCCAACAGCGACCAAGGCGTGCAGAAGACCGGGTTGCCGGTGGCCATCCCGAGCGGCGCCTCGCCGGGCGCCGCCGGCGTCAGGATCGCATCGTAGTGGCTGAAAATTTCGTCAAGCGTGAGATTGAGCAAAGGAATGCGGGCGACCGCGCGAATGTAGTCGGCGGCCGTCACCTCATAGCCATGCTCGATGATGCCGCGCAGCCGCTCGCTGAGCTGGTCGCGGCCCTGCTCGTATTCCGGCGTGAAGTTCACCGCCACCTCGGCATCCTGTATGGTTCGGTGTAATTCCCACGCATTTTCGAACACCGAGGGCAGTTCCACTTCGACGGCGCTGTCGCCCAGCATGTCGACCAGTTCGGCGAAGGCTTCCTGGGTGTCCTGCTCTGCCTCGCCCCAGGCCGGCGTCTTGGCGAAGGCGAGCTTCGGCGGCAGCGGCGGCTCTTCCGCCGCCATCCGGCTGAGCTCGTGGCGCGACTGCATCCGCATGTCGACATCGGCGGAGTCGTATTGCATCAAGACTTCGGCCAGGAACGCGGCGTCCTCGACGTTGCCAGCAAAGACACCGATGTGATCGAGCGTGCGCGACAGCGGCAGCACGCCGCGGCGCGAGATCAGGCCGTGCGTGGGCTTGTAGCCGACGACCCCGCAATAGGAAGCGGGGCGGATTACGGAGCCGTTGGTCTGCGAGCCGAGCGCCAGCGGCACCATGCCGGCGCCGACGGCGGCGGCCGAACCGCTCGAAGAGCCGCCGGGCGTGCGCTCGGGATCGTGCGGATTGCGCGTCTTGCCCGGTGTGAACAAGGCAAGTTCGGTCGTCACCGTCTTGCCCAAGATCACCGCGCCCGCCTGCCGCAGCAGGGAAACCGCCGTACAATCGTGCATCGGCTGGCGGCCGGCATGCAGCACGGTGCCGTCCTCGGTCGGCATATCTTCGGTGTCGAATATGTCTTTCACCCCAACCGGGATGCCGTGCAGCGGCCCGGTCGGCCGTCCCGCTCGATGCGCGTCGTCGAGCGCGCGCGCTTGCGCCCGCGCGTGTTCGGGATCGAGGAAGGTCCATGCCTGGATATTGCCGTCGACTTCCGCGATGCGCGCCAGGCAGGATTCGGTTACGTCGAGCGCGCTGACGGTGCCGTCGCGTAACGCCGCCATGGTGTTCGACAAGCTCGGCCCATCAGCCATGTCCGCAATTCCTTCTCGGCCGACGGTGCGCCGCGGCTCTCGCAACACACAGGGCTGGGAGCCGCGACCGGCCTTAGTGACTATAGAGCAGGTTAGGCAGCCAGAGCGCGATGTTCGGGAATATGTAGAGCAGCGCCATGGTCATGAACACCATGAACACGAACGGCAATGCCCCGCCGAAGATTTGCGTCAACCGAACCTGAGGGGGCGCCACCCCCTTGAGATAGTAGGCCGCCATCGCCATCGGCGGGGTGTTGAACGAGGTCTGGATATTGAGCGCCACCAGGATGCCGAACACGATCGGATCCACGTGGAAGTATTTCAACAGCGGAAGGAAGATGGGCACGAAGATGATGATGATCTCGGTCCATTCCAGCGGCCAGCCGAGCAGGAAGATGATGAACTGGGTGAGCATCAAGAACTCGACCCGGTTCATGTGCAGGCTCTTGATCAGGTCCTCCACCACGCCCTGCCCGCCGAGATAAGCGAACACCGAAGCGAAGGTCCAGGATCCGACGAACAGGTAGGTCACCATCGCGGTGGTGCGCGCGGTGAGGTAAACGGCCTCTTTCAGGCGCTGGAAGTCAAGCTCACGATAGGCGGCCGCCAGCACCAGACTTCCGAAGGAGCCCACCGCCGCCGCCTCGGTCGGCGTAGCAAGTCCGAGCAAGATCGCGCCGAGCACCGACATGATCAGCACCGCCAGCGGGAAGAACGAGGTGAGCAGCGCCAGCATAATCTCGCCGAACGGGATTCTGCCCTCATCTTCGGGCAGCGGCGGCGCCAGTTTCGGATTGATGATCGCGCGGATCACCACATAGGCGATGTAGAAGCCGGCCAGCACGAAACCGGGCACAAAGGCGCCGGCATAGAGCTTGACTACGGATTCGCCGGCGGTGGCTGCGTAGAGGATCAGCAGGATGCTGGGCGGGATCATGATGCCGAGGCAGCCGCCGGCACAGATCACGCCGGCTGCCAACTTGGTGTCGTAGCCGGCCTTAAGCATGGCGGGAAAGGCCAGCAATCCCATCAACGTGACGACGGCGCCAACAATACCGGTAGCGGTGGCAAACAACGCGCAGGTAATCAGGGTCGCAACAGCCAGCGAACCCGGAATGCGCCGCGCCGCAACCTGGATGCTGTAGAATAGACGGTCCAGAATATTGGCACGCTCGACCACGTAGCCCATGAATAAGAACAGCGGCACCGCCGTCAGCGTATCGTTGCTGAGGATACTGAACGTGTTCTGGACCAGAAGATCGAAAATTCGATTGTCGAAAACGTGATGGTACCAGTCCGGCGGCGCATAGGCGTAGTAGCCGAAAAACACGGCCATGCCCATGAGCGTGAAGACGATCGGAAATCCCAGCAAGACCGTAATGATGAACAGACTGATCATCAAGAGGCCGACTTCACCGCCGCTCATGGCTCGTTCCCCTGGCCGGCGGCGCGCGATGCGACCTCGGCCTCGTGTTTGGCGGCGAATTCGCGCTCATGCATGATGGCGGTCTCAAGCTCTTCGACGTCCTGGGCGCGCTGCGGCCATGCGCCCGTGCGCAGGCAGATGATGCAGCGGAACACTTCGGCAAGGCCTTGCACCAGCAGCATCGCGCCGCCGATTGGGATCAAGGTCTTGAGCGGAAAGATCGGAATATCGCTCGGGCTGTAAACGCTGACCTCGTGGTAGCGCCAGGACTCGCCGGCATAGCGGTAGCCGGCAAAGGTGAGCGCCAGAACGCCTGGAAAAAAGAACAGGATGTAAAGCGTCAAGTCTACGCCGGCCTGCCACCGCGGCGGCCAAAGGCGATAGATCACGTCGCCGCGCACATGCGCATTGCGCGACAGCGTGTATGCGCCGGCCATGAAGAACAGCGCACCGTACATGTTGTACGAAAGATCGTAGGCCCAAACCGTCGGATTATTGAGCGCGTAGCGCACGAAGACCTCGTAGCTGGTGCCGAAGGTCATGATCAGAATGAACCAGCCGAAGGCCTTCCCGATCGCGGTGCTGAAGCGATCGACGAGCCCAATATAGGCAAGCATGATTGGATTACCCGCTTAACGTCTCAGACAAGCAGGCGGGGACGGCGGAACGACGCCGTCCCCACGCTTTGTCCGGGTCTACGCCCGAACAGCCGACGGCTTAGTAGCCGAGCGGATGTTCCTTGCCGTAGAAATGGTTGTAAGCCAGCTTCGTGTCGTGCGCGTTGAGGAGCTGGTAGTAAGCCACGGGCTGCGCCCAGGCTTTCTGGTTTTCGGAGATCTTCTTGAACCACTCTTCCTTGTCGTAATGCGCGACCACCTCATCCCAGGCTTTGAGCTGGGCAGCCAGAATCGACTCGGAGGTGCGATAGACCTGCACACCCTTTTTCTTCAGGGCACCCAGATCGCGCGGATAGTTCGCATAGGCCATGAACAAGTTGGTCGAAGAGGCAGAGGTGATCGCATGCTTGAGGATCATCTGCTGCTCTTTGGCGAGCGACTCGAACTTGGTCTTGTTGAACTCGATCTCCAGGCATTCGGACGGCTGGTGATACGAGCTCAGCATGTAGACCTTGGCGACGTCGGCGGCGCCGAAGCGCATATCCGAAGTCGGGTTGTTATATTCGAACGCTTCGATGACGCCCTTTTCCATGGCGGGAATGATTTCGCCGCCGGGAAGCGCCGTCACTTTGCAGCCCATCGCCTGCATGACGTTGGTGGCAAGACCGACCGTACGATACTTGAGGTTCTTCATATCGGCCGGAGTCTTCGGGTGGAACTTGAACCAGCCGAGCGGCTGGGTCGGCATCGGCATAAGGAACCAGCCGACGACGTTGAGGCCAAGGACCTTCTGGGTGAGTTGCTTGTAGAGCTCTTCGCCAGGGCCATAGAACCAGGCGAGGAATTGGTGGGCGTCCCAGCCATAGCAGGGGCCGGTGCCGAACAGCGATGCCGCGCGGTTCTTGCCGTACCAGTAGGCCGGAACCAGATGGCCGCCGTCGAGCACACCCTTGGAGACCGCGTCCTGCACCTCGAACGCCTTCACGACGGCGCCGGCCTCGAGATAGTCGATCTTCAGGCGGCTGCCGCCCATGTCGTTCACGGTTGCGACGTACTGCTTGGCATAATCGTCGATGATGTCGCCCGAGCCCCATGACCCTTGCATTTTCAGGGTGACGGTCTGGGCGCGCGAAACCTGCGGCATCGCGATGGTCGCGGCGCCCGCAATCGCTGCCCCTTTCAAGAACTTACGGCGGCTCGCCACCGCGGTCGGCTTTTTGTCGCTCATGTGGTTTTCCTCCCTTGCTTCTTCCCAGAACAGTTTTTGCCGGGTTTTATTCCGAACCCCGGCTTTTTGCCCGAGTTGCGAAACCCCTTGCGTACAATGGTACGAGTTACGGCGACCGGACGCAACATGGGGACCTCGCCAAAGCACGGGTTGCCCACCCTTGGCCCTTTTTAAGTGGGAAGCACAAAAATAGAACCGATTCAGTACGATCAGCCATCAGCCGATAGCGGGTCGCGCAACCGGCCCGATTTGCCTCGCCACAGGAGACTGCCCTCGTGCAAGCCATCCTCGCCACCCTCGCCACCGTCTGGCGAATTGCCATTCCGTATTTCCGCTCGGAAGACCGCTGGCGCGGCCGCATCCTGCTCGCGGCGGTCATCGCCATCGAATTGTCAATCGTCGGAATCACGGTGTTGATCAACGAGTGGAACAACCGTTTCTACAACGCGCTGCAGAATCGCGACTGGCACGCCTTCATCTATCAGCTCGGCTTTTTCTGCGTGCTGGCGGCGGCCTATATCGTTTTGGCGGTCTATCAACTCTATCTCAATCAATGGCTCCAGATCCGCTGGCGGCGCTGGCTGACCGCGGCCTATCTCGATCATTGGCTCGGCGACGCCAACCATTACCGCATGCAGCTGCTCGGCGACGCCGCCGACAATCCGGACCAGCGCATTGCCAACGACATCAACCAGTTCATCCAGTTGACGCTGAGCATCGGGCTTTCGGTGCTCAATGCCTGCGTGACGCTTGCCTCCTTCATGGTGATCCTGTGGGCGCTGTCGGCCAAGGCGCCGCTTACGGTTTTCGGCGTGCCGGTCGGCATTCCTGGCTACCTGCTGTGGGCCGCCGTGATCTATGCCGGCATCGGCACCGCGCTCACCCATCTGATCGGACGCGCGCTGATCGCGCTCAATTTCCAGCAGCAACGCTACGAAGCCGATTTCCGCTTCAATCTGGTGCGTGTGCGCGAGAACTCGGAGCAGATCGCGCTTCTCGATGGCGACCGGGCCGAGCGCGGGCGCCTGCTCGAGCGCTTCGGCAATGTGGTGGCGAACTGGTACGCGATCATGACGCGGCAGAAGAAGCTCACTTTTTTCACCGCCGGCTATTCGCAAGTCTCCATCATCTTTCCCTACCTGGTCGTCAGCCCCGCCTATTTCGCCGGTGTCATCCAGCTCGGCGGGCTGATGCAGACCGCCAACGCCTTCAACCAGGTACAGAACGCGCTTTCGGTGTTCGTGAACGCCTATGTGAGCTTGGCGGAATGGCGCGCAGTGATCGAGCGTCTGTCGGGCTTCGACCAATCGGTGGCGGCCGCACGCGCGGTGGCGGTCGCCGCCCCCTCGATCTCGGTCAAGTCCGGCGAAGCGTCCGCCATCGCCTTCGCGCAACTGGCGGTGCGGTTGCCGAACGGCGTGCCGCTGGTCAACGTCGACGATCTTACGATCGCGCCGGGCGAGCGCGTGCTGGTCAGCGGTCCCTCCGGCGCCGGCAAATCCACGCTGTTTCGGGCGATGGCCGGTGTCTGGCCGTTCGGCGCCGGCACCATCACGGTGCCGAAAGGCGCCCGGGTCATGATCCTGCCGCAGCGCCCCTATTTTCCGATCGCGTCGCTCGCGGAGGCCGTCGTCTATCCGGCCGCGCCCGAGCGCTTCGAAGCCGCGCAGGTGGCCGAATTGGTGGCCGCTGTCGGCCTGCCGGATCTTGCCGCCCGCGTCGAAGAGGAAGCGCACTGGAACCGGATGCTGTCGCTTGGCGAGCAGCAGCGGCTCGGCATCGCGCGCGCCATCCTGCACGCGCCGGATTATCTGTTCCTGGACGAGGCGACCGCCTCGCTCGACGAAGCAGCGGAGGCTCAGCTTTACGAACTGCTGAAGCGGCGGCTTCCCAATGCGACCGTCGTCTCGATCGGCCACCGCTCGACGCTTGCCGCCTTCCACGACCGCCGGCTCGATCTCGCCCGCGAGGGCGACGCTTACGCGCTGCGCGAGGGTAATTTGGCGCCGGCGGAATAGCGGGCGCTTTGCGGCCTGCAAAAAATGAGGGCGGCAACGGCTCGTTGCCGCCCTCGTGAAGGGACAGGTTCGGGTCTTACTTCAGGCTGTCCAGGGTCAGCGATGTGGAAAGCTTGGCGATAAACGTCGCGCCGCACCAATCCGACGTGAAGCCTCCCGGATTGATCGCGGTAGCCGTGCCGCCCGGAATGGCGCCCGGATCGCTGGTGAAGGCCGAACACGCTTCCTTGCTCAGATCGCTGTCACTGTATCGCAGGTCAAGCGTGAAAACCTTCCAGGTGAAGCCGAGGCCGACATTCCAGGTGTTGTAGTCGGGCTCCGGAATGCCGTTGGCATAGGAAGCGGGCGCGGGCGCGCCGGCGATGCCATAGAACGCATCCGAGGTGCCGAACCACTGACGACCGTATTCACCGGAAACGTACCAGCCAACCTGACCGTTCAAGAGTGACCACGACGCCGGCGCCGTAAACGTTACGATGCCCGACAAATACTCGCCGTCGGCACCGGTGTTCAGGAAATTCGGCGAATAATAGAAGGTTGGTCCGAATGACCAAGCGCCGATCGTGTAGGTCGCCTTGGCGTAGATTTCGTAGAAACTCGCATCCTTCTTGGCGACGTTGCCGCTGATCCACGGCGGCACCAGGCACGAGGTGCCGGGCAAGCCGGCGGCCGGTTGCAACGGTCCGTTACCGTAACAGGTGCCGCCCGGGTAGTAGTATTCCCAAATGCCGAAATCCATCGCGAGCGGGCCGAAGGTCGGCCGTACGCCGCCGTAGAAATCGATTTCCGCCGCCGCACTATTGGCGAAGTGGATGCTCTCACCGGACACGCCGGCGTAGAGCTGCCAATTGGAGTTGATGTTGTAGCGCGGCTCGAAGAAGGCCGTGGCCGACGGGTTGTGGCCCGATTGAGTCACACCGCGCCAGACATAATCCGTCATCAGACCGCCGCCGAAGGAGATGTCCCATGGGCTCGGCGGCGGCGGCGGTGCCTTCGGTGCCTTCACTGCCATGTCCGCAGCAAAAGTGGGCGCCGCAACAGCAGCAACCGCGAGCGCCGCAACAACTGACAAAACAACTTTCTTCATTGACCCTGCCCCTTTTTTCGGTTCGATCGACATGCAGCCGATACTGTCGCGCGTCACTCCTGCGTACGGAAACTCGAAAAAACCCCGGCTGCGATCGACCCGTACGCAAATTGACGCGTATTAGGGGTGAAGTTTCATATCCAGCATCGCTTTGCGGCAAGGCGAAAACTTCGGCAGTTGCTGCCTTTTTAGGCGAATACCGCCGCTGCGGATAAAATCCGCGCAGCTGTTGCCGGTTTGTCACATAGCTGTCGCGCCAAAAGGTGTTGCGATGGCGCATTCCGAAATTCTTAGGCGGCGAATCCGCGTGTTGTCCACAAGCGGAATCCCGTATCGCTGCCATTTAACGGCGGTTCGTTTGCGCGCGAAGGAGAATCGCAAACGCCCGCCGGGGAGCCGGCGGGCGGCTGCTGCGCGGCGTTGAGCCGGAGGCGATGCGTCTAAGCCGCCGCCTTCTTTCGGTTGGCGGCGAGCATTTCGTCGACCAGGGCGACGGTGTCCTCCACCACCGGATTGCTCATATTCTTCTGCTTGGCGATGAGCTGCACCAGCTTGTCGCAGCGCTCGATATTGGGCGCCCCGTTATAGAGCGCGCGCGCGGCCGAGGCCGGCCGCGACAGGCTTTCGGCCGCCTTGGCGTATTTCTCGAACGGCACCAGGTCGGTGGGCTTGGCGCCCAGCTTGACGCACAGGTCGTTGACGAAATTGTACACCGAGCGCGAGGTCTCGATGTCGGCATGCACGGCCTCCTTGGCGGTGCGCATGCCCTCGCGCGTGATGCAACGGTAATTGCCGGCGAGCAGCATCGCCCATTTGGCGAGCGGCACGAAGATCGAGTCGTAGATCTTCAGCTTGACCGGCAATTCGATCTTGCCTTCCGGCGCGTCGAAGCGCGCGGCTTCCACGTCCTTTTCGAGCTGGCGCAGCATCGCCGTGTTCTTGTCGTCGTCGAAGCGCGCGCATTTGAAATTGGTCGGCAGTGTGACCAGAAGCTCGTTGGCCTTGCCGTCGGGCGGGCGGATCGCCTGCGGGTCCGGACTGTTGAGCGTGATCAGCTTGGGATCGAACGAGTCCCACACCGAGGCGTCGGTATAGGCCGCCTTCAGCGGCTCGTAATCGAGGCCGGGAATGCGCTTCACGTAAGGCAAGGGCGGCATGTTCATGATCGACATGCAAGGCTTGCCCGACTTGCCGACCAGATCGAGCAATTCGCGCACGCCGGGCGAGCGGTACTGCGGCTCCTGCATGCACAGGCCGATGAGATCGTATTGCTTGGGATCGACGCCGGTCGCGGGCCCTGCCGTCACCTTGCCCGGCAGCTTGCGCGATTCGAGCAACACAGGGTCTTTGCGCCCGCGCACCGGCATCTTGACCGAGAAGCCCTCGGCATTGATCAGATCGGCTTCCGCCGGCAGACAAACGAGATGAATCGAGTGGCCGCCGAACAGCAGTTTCGACGCGAGCAGCGATCCGTAGGACGCGCCCATCAGCAGAATCTTGTGCGGCATGGCCATACACTCCTAGCGTGAGGTTGTTATTTTTCACGTTGTGGAAGTTCGCGAAAGTTCCTGACACCGATCACTTTCGCGCAGCAAGCATGCTAGGCGCGCCCGCACGGCGATGCAATCGGCGCCGCCCGTATCGACATATTCGAATGCGTGATTGCGTTTTGCCGCGCAGGGCCGCGTCAGGTCTGCGGCCATTCCCGCTTGACGAACCAGCCGCGGTATTGCCGCATCTTCGCGCGCTGCGCCTGCGGCGCGTGCTGCCGGCAGGTCGAAGCCTCTTGGCTGCCGGGCGGCGCGCCCCAGCGCAATTCCACGCAGTCGTTCGGATTGTATGCCATCTCCAGCTTCTGCGCGCGATCGACCACGTCCTTGAGCGTGAGCGTCCACTTGGAACCGTCGCTGCGGGTATAGGCGAACTTGCGCTTGGCAAGCTCGGAGCCGAGCACGCGCTGCAACTCCGCCTTGACGTCCGCGCCGCTCTGGCCCTCCGGAATCGTATAGTGCTTGGCGCGGCGCGCCACGCGGGCGGGAAAATTGCGCACCACGTCGATCGCGATCAGCATGCGGAAGTCGCGCGCCGGCGTGGAGAAATCCTCCCATGGCCCGCTGGTCTGGAAAATCGCCGGCCCGTCCGGCATGCTCATCTCGCCCGACGTCTTGGCCATGTATTTGCGTCCATTCTCGACCGCGGTGACGCGCGTCTCCACCTGCTCTTCCAGCGAGGTGATCACGTCCTTCATGGCGCGCACGGGATCGAGCGGCTCGGGCGACATCACGTCGTCCATGCGATCGTAGAATTCTTCGACGCCGAGCTTGGACTGTTCGAGCGAGAAATCGCCGTATTGCGGATCGCTTGCGATCTCGCGGTTGCTCAGCCGCCGCAAGCCGCTTGCGGTGCGCACGATCGGCCGGAAGCGCTTGAAGCCGGGGCCGCCGAGCCTGTGATCCTGCGCGAACAGGAAGTTGCCGCGCCAGAAACGCTTGCGCGTGACCGAGCCGTCGGGCTCCGCGTCGACCGCAAGGAAGACGCCCGGCGTGCCGCCGACCTGCGGCACGCGCTGGACCAGCATCAGCACGTGCCCGTAAGGATCGGCATAGATGGTGCCCGGGCGCAGCGAATTGCGCGTGAGCGGCACGGAATAGAAATCGGTATTGTCGGCGGCGGCCGGCGCTCGCGCGTTACCGGTTTGCACCCCGTCGGCGAGGACGTGCAGGTAATGGCCAAAGCGCGCGGTGAGCCCTTCCTGCTGCATGCCCGACGTGTTGAGAATATTCGCCCAGCCGTAGCATTTCGGCGCGGTGCCGTGGCCGCCGCGCGAGCACGACGAAAAGCCGAACGGCAGGCCCAGCTTGAACGCGAAATAAGCGCGCAGGAAGTAAGGGTTATCCGCGCAGTCGGGCCGGATGACCAGCCCCGCCTGGTCCTCGCGCAGACCGAGATAGTCGAACAGGAAATTGCGCGAACGATCGCGCAGCACGAATTGCAGCGCCTTCCAGGACTCTTCCTGGCCGGGCGGCCCATCGAACAGCTTGGCGATCCAGGCCGAGAACAGGTCTTCGCTCGCGCGGTTCCAGGAGCGGCGCAACGGCCAGACGCTTGCCTCGGTTGCTTGCGGCGGCGGCGGCCGCTCGGCGCGCACCGCGATCGCGCGCGCGATTTTGCCGCAGCCGGCGTGCCCGCCCTCCCCTTCCAGCACCGCGCGCCACGTACCGGCGGCCGGCGACTTGACCTCGGCGTACCAGTAGTAAGGCGGCCCGCCGTGCCGGTTGCGCGCCTTGGCGGCGACGTGTCCGTCGGGCGCGATCAGCGAAAATTCGCCCGCGAGCGGCTTGTCGGTGACGAAGAGTACGCGCAAGGGCGCGCCCGTCCATGGCGACATCGGCGACGGCAGGAAGGTGAAGCCGGCAGCCTGCTCGCAGCTTTCGGCGCGTGCGCGAAGCCGCCGAGAACAGAACGACGAACAATGCGGCTGCGATCAGCGGCAAGACCGAGGCGACGGCAGTTTTTCGGCGCGCTGGAAACAATGAAGGCCCCTTGCCGCCCTCGACCGCAAACAAGTATCGCGAAAGCGTGGCTTCAAGTCCATAGCGGCCGAGTGTGGCGATGCCGTGGAACCCGCGCGCAGACTTCACCGCACTTGCAGCAGCACGAACCAGTTCTCGTCGTTGAGCGAGCACTTTTTCGTGAGGTCGGCCGGGTGCGCGATACCGGGCGGAGGCAGCGGCAAGGTCCACGTGCCCGGTCCGCCGCAGTGGCCCTCCTGCGCGGGCGAGAATTCCAAATTGCCGCGCAGGTTCAGCTTGCGCGCGGTGACCGACTGATAGACGTTGCCGCTGATGGCATACAGCTTGCGCGCCGCCTTATCGACATAGGCGACCACGTCGCAATGGGTGCGGCGCACCGTGCGCGCGGCCGGAGCGGCGCCGAGTTCCGAACGGATGCGCTCGCGCAGCGTGCGCGCCGGCGTGCCGGCGAGCCCGCGCTGGTACTCGCCGCAGATCAGATCGCCCGCACGCGGCCTGGTCGCCGTGAGCGGGCAGGCGCGGTAAAGGCGCTTGCCGGCATCGTTGCCGTCCACCTCGGCCGTGCTGGTGGCGAAAGCGTCGTAGATATAGGCGCGATGGGCGTTGGAAAATAGGAACTGATCCGAAGTCACGCCCGCCTCCTTGATCACGTAGCTCACGAAGGCCGCCGACCACGGCGTGTCGACGATCGCCGCGCGCAAGGCCGCCTCGCGCAGAATTTCGCGCTCGGCCGGATCGGCCGTGGCGTCGGCGTCGCGCAGCAGCTGGGCCGCGTTGGTGCGCAGCAGGGAGCCGACGGCGCCGGCCTGCGTCGAGGTCGAGGCGTCGCGGTAGCCGCGCGCCTCCAGCTTGGCCGCGGCGTCGTCGCCGTACAGCGCCCGCCAGTACTTCATCACCCGCCACCAGCCGAGCTGTCCGAGCGGCGCCTTGCGCGGGATCTCGCTTTCCTCGTCGTGCTCGGCCTCGGTCACCCCGAAGTGGAACAGACGGCCGGTGGAATCGATCGCGTGTCCGCCGAAACGGTAGAACTCGTCGATGGCGTTGCGGGCGATGCGCCGGCCGATCTCGCGCGCGGGCCCGCGGGCGGTGGCGTCGCATTTTGCCTGCACGGCTTTCCAGAACGCCGCCGCGCTCTTATCGGTCTGGGCGAGCGCCGGCGGCGCGGCCAGAGCGATCGCCGCGACAACGGCGCAGACGACGGCACGCATGATCCCTCCTTGGCGGCGCAGCACGCGCTGCGCGGCCTAAGGCGATGATGGCACAGGAATGGGTGCTGCGGCCATGACCGCGGCGCGCGGGCCGGCGGCGCGGGGCTTGCGGGAGATAGCGCTACCCTAAGCGCGGGCTTGATCAAGCGGCCGGCGCCGCACTGATTACGAGGTTGGTCACGGGCTCAATATGGTAGTCGCGAAAGATATCGTAGGCCATGCGGCGGCGCTCGTCGCCGTGCAGCTCGACAACCCATCGCGTCGCGCGCGCTCGCAGCAATTCGCCCGCGCCGGCAAGCGCGGCGATCTCGCCGCCTTCAATGTCCATTTTGATGATCGCCGGCCGCGGGAAATCGTCGATGATGACCGTCTCGACCGTCTCGCCCGCTTCGCTTATGTGGCCTCCGGCGGGACCGTGGCCGGCGGCAAACGACGCGGTGCCGGCGCGGTCACTCACGGCCGCCTGCACGACTTCGACGTTACGGAATCCATTGAGCGCGAGATGCCGTCGCAGCAGGGAGGCGTTGCGCTGCGCCGGCTCGAAGGCGAACACCTTGCCGCGCGGCCCGACCGCACGCGCCAGCAACAGCGTAAAATAGCCGACGTTGGCGCCGATATCGAAAGCGACCATGCCGCGCTCGGTGACGCGCGCCAGGAGTTTAGCGACGCGCGGCTCGTACCAGCCGATCCAGCAACCGTGCGCGAAGCTCCCGGCAATCCAGCGCAGGCCGCAGTTCGGACCGGACAGGACCGGTAATACGGCGTCGCGCGGTATGGCGCGCAAAGGCAGGCGGACAGCCTTGCCGAGTGAGTGACGATGCGAGAGCATTATGCGTGTATTCAACCCCCGCGGGCGGCCCAGCGCAAGCCACCGGGGGCCACCGTCCGCCGCAGCACTTCACCTCCCCTTTCCAAGGGGAGGGAGCGCGCCCGTTTTGCGGCCCTGTTTCCATCCAAACCTGAAGCACGCGGAGCCGATGGCGGCACAGGAATGGGTGCGGCGGCCATGACCGCGGCGCGCGGGCCGGCGGCGGGGCCCCGCTCACCCGATCAATTCGTAGGCCGGAATAGTGAGGAACGGCACGAACTCGTTGGACAGCGACAGTTCGCGGAACAACGCGACGGCCTCGGGGAAGCGGCCGCGGGCATAATTGGAAGCGCCGACCTCGCCCTTGACCACGTCCATCTCCTCGATGAGCGCGCGCTCGAAGAAATCGGGCGTCGCCTTGACGCCGCCTTCGAGCGCGGCGCCGTATTTGAGCCATTGCCAGATCTGCGCGCGCGAAATCTCGGCGGTGGCGGCGTCTTCCATGAGGTTATAGATCGGCACCGCGCCGCGCCCGCGCAGCCAGGCCTCGATATATTGCACGCCGACGCGGATGTTGAGCCGGAAGCCGGCTTCGGTCTTGCTGCCGTCGTGTATCTTCAAGAGGTCGTCGCGCAATACATTGACATGAAGCCGCTGGCGGCTGACCTGGTTCGCCTGCGGCATCATGCGGTCGAATACTTCTTTCGCCACCGGCACCAGGTCGGGATGCGCGACCCAGGTGCCGTCATAGCCCTCGCGCACCTCGCGCTCCTTGTCGGCGCGCACCTTGGCGAAGGCGGCGTCGTTGGCGGCCTCGTCGTTCTTGATCGGGATTTGCGCCGCCATGCCGCCCATGGCATGCGCGCCGCGGCGGTGGCAGGTGCGCACCAGCAGCGACGCGTAAGCGCCGAGGAAGGCCTCCCCCATCACCACTTGCGAGCGGTCGGGCAGCACGTAGTTCGGATTCTTGGCGAAGGTCTTGATGAAGGAGAAGATGTAATCCCAGCGCCCGGCATTCATGCCGGCGATGTGGTCGCGCAGCTCCCAGAGGATTTCCTCCATCTCGAAGGCGGCCGGCAGCGTCTCGATCAGCACCGTGGCCTTGATCGAACGCTTGGGCAGGCCGAGCTGGCCTTCGGTGAAATCGAACACCTCGTTCCACAGCCGCGCCTCGCGCGCGTTTTCCAGCTTGGGCAGATAGAAATAGGGCCCGGTGCCCCTCGCGAGCAGCGCCTTGGCGTTGTGGAAGACGTAGAGGCCGAAATCGAACAGGCCGCCGGAGATCGGCGCGTTATCGACCGTGAGATGCGCTTCCGGCAGGTGCCAGCCGCGCGGGCGCACGATCAGCACCGCCGGATGGGGACCGACCGCGTAGCGCTTCTTGTTACCCGGATCGGTGAAGTCGATCTTGCCGGCCCACAAGTCCTTCAGATTGATCTGGCCCTCGAGATTGTTCGACCAGGTGGGCGAGTTGGCGTCCTCGAAATCGGCCATGTAGTGGGTGGCGCCGGAATTGAGCGCGTTGACGATCATCTTGCGATCGACGGGTCCGGTGATCTCGACCCGGCGGTCCTGCAGGTCGGCCGGGACGGACGCCACCCGCCAGGAATTGTCGTCGCGAATCTGCTTGGTCTCGCGCGGGAAGTCGGGCAATTCGCCGGCGTCGAAGCGCTTCTGCCGCGCGGCGCGGGCGGCGAGCAGTTCGCGGCGCTTGCCGTCGAAATGGCGGTGCAGCGCGGCCAGGAAGGCAAGCGCGTCGCGGGAAAGGATTTCGCCATAGCGCGGGCCCATGCGGCCGCGCACCGTGACGCCGGCGACCGCGGCCTTCGACTTCACCTTCGACTTGGGCTGCGGGTTGGGCTTCGGGTTGGGCTTCGACTTGGCTTTCGACCTAGCCGGCGCCGCGCGCTTTTTCGTTTTACGCGCGCGCTTCGTCTTGGGTGCCGACTTGGATGCCGTTTTGGACGCCGTCCGCCGGACGGGCTTGCGGCTCGCCCGGCGCGCCGCGGCGGATTTGCGCCCCGTCTTTGCGCGCTTGGTCTTTCTGCGCCCGGACTTTTTCGCCCGGTTTTGCGGGCGGCCGCCGTTCGCGCGGCGGCCGCTCGACGCTTCTTGCGTTTAGTCGCCCTCATTCGTCCTTCCACTGAACAGGCCGCCGAAGCTCGGGATGACGGAGCCGGGTCCGGCCGGTGGCGGGACTTGCGGCGCGGGCGCCGGCCGCGGCGGCGCAGCGCTCGGGGGCGCGGCACGCTTGGGCGCGGCACGCTTCTTCGCCGCTTTCCGCGCCGTCTTTTTCTTCGTCTTTTTGGTCGTGCGGGCGGCCTTCTTCGCCTTCCTCAGCCCCTTCTTTTTCTTGCGCGCCGGGGCGGCGCGCCGTGCCTTCGATTTCTTGGTCTTCGCCTTCTTCCGCTTCTTTGATTTCGCCATGATCGTCCTCCCGATCGGTTCAATCAAGCTTGCTCACTGCGCGCGCTACGGCAGGATGCCGCAGCCGCAAGACGTAACGGTCTTCCCCTCACTCGGCAGCCGCGGCCGCCGGCGCGCCGGCGAGCCGCCGCCGCAACGGCTCCGGCACCGGTCCGCCGGTCGCCCAGTCGATGAGCTCGACGGTGTGGACGACCGGAATTTCCGTGCCGGCGGCGATCTGCGTCAGGCAGCCGATATTGCCGGCGGCGACCACGTCCGGCGTCAGCGTTTCGATATTGGCGACCTTGCGGTCGCGCAATTTCTCCGCCAGCGCCGGCTGCAGGATGTTGTAAGTGCCGGCCGAGCCGCAACACAAATGCCCCTCCGGCACATCTTTGACGATGAACCCGCACTTGGAAAGCAATTCTTTCGGTTCGCGCGTAACTTTCTGACCGTGCTGCAGCGAGCAGGCCGCGTGATAGGCGACGGTCAAGGCCTCCGGCGCCTGTCCCTGCAATCTGAGCGTCGCGAGGTACTCGCTGACGTCCTTGACCAGGCCCGACACCGCCGCCGCCTTGGCGGCATAGGCCGTGTCGGTGCGTAACATGAACCCGTAGTCCTTCATTGTGGTTCCACAGCCGGACACGGTTGTGAGGATGGCGTCGAGGCCGGAGCCCTCGATCTCGCGCGTCCAGGCGTCGATATTGTTGCGCGCCATGGCGAGCGCTTCCTTTTCGCGGCCCATGTGATGCACCAGCGAACCGCAGCAGCCCTCCCCCGCCGCCACCACAACCTCGACCCCGTGCCGGTTGAGCACGCGGATGGCGGCCTCGTCGGTCGAAGGCGCCAGCACCGGGTTGATGCAGCCGGAGAGCAGCGCCACCCGCCCGCGCCGGCGGCCGAAGGCCGCATAGGTCTTGCCGGTGCGCTCGGCCGGCGGGGCCGGCGTGCGGCGCGGGGTGAGCGCGAGCATGGCGGCGAGCCGCTTCAGGCCCATGACGCGCAGGAGCGGCGCAAACGGCCGGCCGAGGATGCCACCCACCACCGCCAGCCGGAACAGGCTTGCGTCGGTCAGCACGCGCGCCAGCAGTCCGCGCAACATTCGGTCGGCGAGCGGGCGCTTGTAGGTCTTCTCGATGCGCTCGCGCGCGTGGTCGACCAGGTGCATGTAGTTGACGCCGGACGGGCAGGTGGTCATGCAGGACAGGCAGGAGAGGCAGCGGTCGATATGCTTGACCACGTCGCGAGTGGCGGGCTTGTCCTGCTCGAGCATCTCCTTGATCAGGTAGATGCGCCCGCGCGGGCTATCGAGCTCGTCGCCCAGCAGCACATAGGTCGGGCAGGTGGCGGTGCAGAAGCCGCAATGCACGCAGGCGCGCAGGATCTTTTCCGATTCCTTGATCTGCGGATCGGCGAGCTGGGCCAAGGTGAAATTGGTCTGCATGGGCTCACACCCCCGCCCACAGGCGGCCCGGGTTGAGCACGCCCTTGGGGTCGAAGCTTTCCTTCACGCGGCGGCTGACCGCGGCGATCGGCGCAGGCTCCGGCTCGAACACGTCGACGCTCGCGCGCACCGAAGCCGGCGCGCGGATCAGCGTGGCATGGCCGCCGATTTCGGCGACCGCGCCGCGCACGGCGGCGGCGTCCGGCTCCTCCGCATAGGGCATGGCGACCCAGACGAGCCCGCCGGCCCAGTCGTAGAACATCTGCGCCGCCGGTGTAATTGCGGCCGACAGTGCCGACCCGCTCGCCGGCGGCACCGAAATGCGCCAGAGCGGGCGCGCGCGCGCGGCCTCGTTCGCGAACGGCTTGACCGTGCGCACGCTCTGCCACAGTGCGCGGGAATTTTTTTCGTCGAGAATTTCGACCGGACCGAACGGCGCCATCAACGCGGCCAGCGTCTCCTTGCGGTGCGCAACCGAAGGCGCGTGGCCTTCCAGCCGCAGCGCCGTGGTTGCTTCCGCCTTGGGCAACCCGTCGAACCAGGAGACGACGTGGTCGGGCAGATGCGCGGCGGCCGAAACGTCATAGGGCGAGCCCATTGCCGCGCTCATGGCTTGGCAGGCGCGCGCGTCGTCGAGACCGGCGACGATGACGCTCGCTTCGGTCTCCGGCTTGGGCAACACCTTGATCGTCACGTCGGTCATGACGGCGAGCGTGCCCCAGGAGCCGGCGAACAATTTGCAGAGGTCGTAGCCGGTGACGTTCTTCACCACGCGGCCGCCCGACTTGATGGTGTCGCCGCGCCCGGTGACGGCGGCAACGCCAAGAAAGTGGTCGCGCGCGGCGCCGGCTTTCACGCGGCGCGGGCCGGAGAGATTGGCGGCGATCGCGCCGCCGATGGTGCCCTGCCCGGCCGGCCGGCCGAGCAACGGGCCGTAATCGATCGGCTCGAAGCCGAGCTGCTGATTGTTGTCGTCGAGCAGCTTTTCGATCTCGGCCAGCGGCGTGCCGGCGCGCGCGGACAGCACCAGCTCGGCCGGCTCGTAAAGCGTGACGCCCGTGAGGCCGGAGAGATCGAGCGTGAGATCGGTCTGGCTCGGGCGACCGATGGCGCGCTTGGAGCCCTGCCCCACGATCTCCAACGGCTTTTCCTCGCCCAGCGCCCAGCGCACGGCTTCCTCGACCTCCTTGGCGTCGCGCGGTTTGATGGTGTCGACCATGTTTATTCCGCCGCAGCCGCCCGCTCGCCCGCAAAAGCCGGCATGATCTCGCGCGCAAACTGCCGAAGCTGATCGCCCCCGCCGGCGATGGTCAGCAGGATATAGCCGACGCCGGCATCGCGTAAGCCTTCCAGCATGCGCGCAATTTCGTCGGGCGTGCCGTAGAGCGCGTGCTCTTCCGTCGCCCCGGGCTTGTCGGCATAGGCCAGCACGTGCGAGCCGCCTTGGGCGTCGGGCCGGCGCGCCACGTCGACCGTGCGCTTTGTGTACTGCGCCTGGCGCAGGAGCGCTTCTTCCTTGTCGGCCTTGTCCTTGGCGATATAGAGCTGGCGCGCGACCGTCACCTGCATGGGATCGAAGCCAAGGCCCGCCTTTTCGCGCGCCTGCTTATAAACGGCGATGCGCTCGGCCAGCGTCGCGGGCGAGGCATACTGATCGAGAATGAGATTGAAGCCGCGCGCGCCCGCGCGCGCGATCGAATGCGGATTGCCGGCCGCCACCCAGAAGGGCGGATGCGGGCTTTGCGCCGGCGGCGGCTCGACCACGATGTCCTCGAAATGGAAAAAGCGCCCCTGGTGCGAGAAGCGTTCGCGCGTCGTAAAGGCGCGGGTGATGACGTCGAGCGCTTCCTCGAAGCGCGCCTCCGCCTCCTCCGGCTTGATCTGAAAGCCGTTGAACTCCGAATGCCGGTAGCCCTTGCCGATGCCGAAATCGAAGCGGCCGCCGGAGAGAGAATCGAGCGTGGCGGCCTGCTCCGCCAGCAGCACCGGATTGTGCCAGGGCAGCACCATCACCGCGGTGCCGAGCCTGAGCGTCGTGGTGCGCATGGCGAGCGCCATCAAGAGCATCAGCGTGGCGGAGGCCTGGTTCCAGCCGCTGAAATGATGCTCGACCGAGAAGCTGGCATGAAAGCCGAGCGCTTCCGCCTCGACATTGAAGTCGATGAAGTCGCGGAAGCCCTGGCCGGTCTCGGGACCGAACCCGGGCGCGTCGGCTTTGGGGGAGCAGAACAGGCCGAATTGCATAGCTACGCATAACACCCGGTGAATAAGCGCGACACCCGCCGGATAAGCGCGCGCATACCGAAACGGCTTGAATAGCCTTGATGAAAAGGCTATTATAGCCTTATGAAAAGAGCCAGCATTACCGAAGCCAAGAACAACTTCAGCAAGCTGATCGACGGGGTCAAAGCCGGCACGCCGGTCTTGATCATGGACCGCGGGCATCCGGTGGCGCGGCTTGAGCCCGTCACCGGGGCCGGTGCCGACGATAGCGACCGCCTGGCGCGGTTGATCCGCGAAGGAGTGGTGAGGCCAGCCCGCGGCCCGGGTCTTCCCAAGAGTTTCTTCACCGAGCCGCTGCCGCGCTCCAAACCCGGCCTATCCATTCTCGACGCATTGCTGGAAGAGCGGCGCGAGGGCCGATGAAATTCTGGGACGCGTCCGCGATCGTACCGCTGTTGATCGTGGAACGCAGCAGCGCACCGCTTCGAGCAATCGTCGCGGACGATCCGCTCATGCTCGTCTGGTGGACGACGCAAATCGAATGTGCCTCGGCGCTGGCGAGGCTCGAGCGCGAGGGGCTTCTTGATGCCCAGAACTTCAAAGCTGGCCATAAGCGCTTAAGCCAACTGGTTGCCAACTGGCAGGAAGTCGATCCTCACGATGAAGTGCGGGAAACGGCGTCCCGTTTGCTTCGCGTTCATCCACTGCGCGCGGGCGATGCCCTGCAGCTTGCGGCCGCATTCGTGGCGGCGGGCGGACGTCCTTCGACGCTGGATTTTGTCGTACTCGATGAGAGATTGGCGACGGCCGCGCACAAAGAGGGGTTTGCGGTGCTTGAGGTTCAGGCCGAATAGCGGAGGCCGGCCGGGAATGTCAGGCCGCCTCGCGTCCGCTTCTGAAGGTGATGCGGCCGGACTTGGACGATTTTTTGCGCGGGCGCACGACGATTTCGACGTCGCGATCGAAGCTGGTGAGAAACGCTATCAGGCGCTCGATTGAGTATTCGCGAAAATGACCCTTGAACAAGCGCGACACTTCCGGCTGGCTGATGCCGAGCCGCTTGCCGACCTGGGCCTGCGTCAACTTTTTGGCGCTCGCCAGCCGGTAAATTTCGGCGACGATCTGCGCCTTGAGGAAATGCGGTCCGGCGTCGGGCAGGCCGAGATCGGCGAAGATGTTGGCGGTGCCGGCCTGCGTACCGCTTAGTATCAAAACCTCGGAATATCCGGAAACGGCAGCTTGCCGCCGCTGATATGCATCCGCCCCAGCTCCGCGCAGCGGTGCAGCTTGGGAAACACCTTGCCCGGATTGAGCAGGCCCTTCTCGTCGAAGGCGCATTTGACGCGCTGCTGCTGGTCGAGATCGGTTTCCGAGAACATCGCGCCCATCAGGTCGCGTTTTTCGACACCGACGCCATGTTCGCCGGTCAGCACGCCGCCAACTTCGACGCACAGCTTCAAAATGTCGGCACCGAACTGCTCGGCGCGGTCGAGCTCACCCTCTTTGTTGGCGTCGTAGAGGATGAGCGGATGCAGATTACCGTCGCCGGCGTGGAACACGTTGGCGACGCGCAGCCGGTATTTCTCCGACATCTCCTTCATGCGATGCAGCACCAGCGGCAATTGCGCGCGCGGGATGGTGCCGTCCATGCAGTAATAGTCCGGCGAGATGCGCCCCACTGCCGGGAACGCGGCCTTGCGTCCGGCCCAGAACAGGTTGCGCTCTTCTTCCGAATTCGAAACCTTGACCGACACCGCCTTGCATTCTTTGGCGATCCGCTCGACCCGCTCGATCAGGTGATCGACTTCCGCCGAGGGCCCGTCCAGTTCGACGATCAACAGCGCCTCGACCTCGAGCGGATAGCCGGCGTGCACGAATTCTTCGGCTGCATGAATCGCCGGCCTGTCCATCATCTCCATGCCGCCGGGGATGATGCCGGCGCCGATGATGCGGGAGACGCATTCGCCGGCGTCTTCCGAGGAGGGAAAGCCGACCAGCAACGCGCGCGCAGTCTCCGGCTTCTTCAACAGCCGCACGGTCACCTCGGTGACGACGCCGAGCAGGCCTTCCGAGCCGGTGATCAGGCCGAGCAGGTCGTAGCCGGGTGCGTCCAGGTGCTTGCCGCCGATGCGCAGCACCTCGCCGGTCATCAGCACCATCTCGCAGCCGAGTACGTTGTTGGTGGTCATGCCGTATTTCAGGCAATGCACGCCGCCGGAATTCTCCGCGATATTGCCGCCGATGGTGCAGGCGATCTGCGAGGACGGATCGGGCGCGTAGTAGAAGCCCGCGTGCGCCACCGCATTCGACACCGCCAGATTGGTGACGCCGGGCTCCACCACCGCGATGCGGTTGTCGAGGTCGATTTCCTTGATCCGGTTGAACTTGGCCATGCCGAGCAGCACGCCATCGGCGAGCGGCAGCGCCCCACCCGACAGCGAGGTGCCGGCGCCGCGCGGGACCACTCTGATGCCTTCCTGGTGGCAATAGCTCAGCACCTGCGAGACCTGCTCGGTCGTCTCCGGCAGCACCACCACCATGGGCAATTGCCGGTAGGCGGTCAGGCCGTCGCTCTCGTAGGGGCGCATCTCACGCTCGCCTGCGATCACGCCCTCGCCCGGCACGATTTGGCGCAGCGCAGCGACGATTCGGGCGCGCCGCGCCAGCACCGCACCGTCCACTTCGGGCATCCGCACCGTCATGTCGTCACAAGCTCCCGGGGCCTCGGCTCGGCCCCACGTTATCAGCCATTTGACGGCCGACACATAGGGCTGGCAGAAGGTTCCCAAAACCGGCAAGAGGGACCAAGGGGACTTAGTTCGATCGGTCCCAATGCGCCCAAAAGGCCCTAAGAAACGATCAAAAAAACGCGACAGGGAGGGAGAGGATGAAAGCGATCATGGCCGTAGCCGCGCTGGCGGTCTCCGCAGCCCTCATGAGCCAGGCGGCGCGGGCGGATGGCGATGCGGCCGCCGGCGAGCACGTGTTCAGGCTGTGCCTGCCCTGCCACTCGGTCGGGCCTGGCGCCAAGAACAAGGTCGGGCCGGAACTCAACGGCCTCGACGGCCGCCATTCCGGCACGGCCCCGGACTACAGCTATTCGGCCGCCAACAAGAAATCCGGCATCGTGTGGAACGAGCAGACCTTCGAGAAATACATCCACGACCCGCGCGCCATGATCCCGGGCACCAAGATGATCTTCGCCGGCGTCAAGAACGCGAAGCAGGTCGACGATCTGTGGGCCTATCTCAAGCAGTTCGGCCCCGACGGAAAGAAGAAGTAGCCGCGATAATGGTGAATGGCCGGTCACGGGAGGAGCGCGGGCACCCGACAAGCCATTTGACTTCCGTCAAGGCGGCGGCCGGACCGGCCGCGCATTGTTCGAACAAAGAGCGACCCGCTCGGTCAGGAGACTAACGTCATGATCAAGGATCTCATCGTCAATCTCGGACTGGGCGACAAGGACCCGGCCGGCAGTTTCGCGATCTCGGTGGCGGAGGCCTTCGAGGCGCACGTGCTCGGCGTCGCCTTCGCCTATGAGCCGGTCGTGCCGGGCTCGGTGATGGGCGGCATCCCGCCGGAGTTCCTCGAGACGCAGCGCGTGGAATTGGAAAAAGGCGCGCAAGCCGCCATCGCCCGCTTCCAGCAGGCCGCCAAGCGCGAGGGCATTTCCTACGAGACCCACATGCTGAGCGCGAGCGTGGCCGGCGCCTCCGACCAGCTCGCCCGCATGGCGCGACGCTTCGACCTGGCGGTGGTCGGCCAGGCCACCCGCGACCAGCCGACGCCGGAAGACCTGGTCGACGAAGGCGTGCTGTTCGATGCCGGGCGGCCGGTCATCATCGTGCCGTTCATCCAGAAGACCGGCCTCAAGCTCGACCGCGTAATGGTGTGCTGGGACGGCGGCCGCGCCGCCACGCGCGCCATCGGCGACGCCATGCCGTTCCTGGAGAAAGCCAAGCAGATCGAGGTCGTGGTGATCGGCGCCAAGCCGCCCAAGAGCGACGAAGTGTCCGGCGCCGATCTCGGCCAGCATCTCGCCCGCCACGGCGTCAAGGTGGACGTCAAGCGCATCACCTCGCCCGACATCGACGTCGCTTCCACGATCCTGTCCTACGCCGCGGATGCCGCCTCCGACCTGATCGTGATGGGCGGCTACGGTCATTCGCGCCTGCGCGAATTCGTGCTCGGCGGCGTCACCCGCGCGATCCTCGAGTTGATGACGGTGCCGGTGCTGATGTCGCATTGACGGCGCATTGATCCGATCTGGTCACTGCCGGGCTTGACACCGCAAGTCGGCTTTACCCGACTTGCGGCCTTTTATATTGCAGAACATGGGCGAGCCCGCGTTCTGGTGCAATCCATCATTTCGTAAGAAGATGGATGCGCGGGTCGAGCCCGCGCATGACAAGGGTGATACATTGCTCGAGCGCCACGTCAGCTTGCGCGACGGTACGCCGGTATTGTTGCGGCCGCTCAAGCCGGAAGACGCCAAGCTCTATCCCGATTTCCTCGCCGAGGTGACCGGCGACGACCTGCGGCTGCGCTTCTTCGCGCCCATGCGCGAGGTGAGCCACGCGCTCATCGACAAGCTGATCCATTACGATCCCGCCCGCGCCATGGCCTTCATCGCCATCGAGGAGCCGAGCGGCAAGATGCTCGGCGTGGTGCGGCTGCACGACGATCCGAACGGCAGGGACGCCGAATTCGCCATCCTGGTGCGCTCGCGCCTGAAAGGGCACGGGCTCGGCTGGCTGATGATGAAGCACGTGATCGGCTACGCCAAAGACAAGGGCCTGCGCACCGTGCACGGCCAGGTGCTGACGGAGAACGCCACCATGCTGCAGATGTGCGAGGAACTCGGCTTTCACGTCGCCGACGACGGCGACGAGCGCAGCGTCAAGCGCGTCACGCTGCCGATGGACGAGGTGCCGGCCGAGGCGATGCACTGAGCGCCGGCAGGCGGCACTGCGCCACCAGGCCGCGGGCGCGCGCGTCGACCACGCCGAGCCCGCGCAGCGCCAGCAAGGTCGCCGTCTGTACGGCCGCGCGCGCGGACGCCTCGTCCGGCGGCGCGGCGGTGAGCGGCCCGATCAGCCCTTCCACCAGCAGACCGATCACGGCGGCGGCGGCAAGCTGCGCGTCCTGCTCGGGCAGCAGCCGGGCGTCGATGGCGGCCGTGATGCGCTTTCCCAGTTCGGCGGCGAGCGCGCGGTGGAATTGGAGCCGCCCGGCTTCGAGCTCGCGCTCGACCGGCTCGGCCAGGACCGCCCAGGCGAGCGTCCGAGCGTGCAGCACATTGCCGGCCAAAGTCGCGACGCAGGCAGCCAGTGCGGAGAGCGGCCCGGGTGCCGCATCGCCGGCAGTGCGCAGGGCGGCGAGCTCGCGGGCGGCAACGGCGGCTATAATTTCCGCAATTAACTCGCTCTTGGACGGGAAGTAGCGGTAGACCGTGCCGGCCGCGATGCCGGCGCGCTCGGCCACCGCCGCGATCTGCACCGCCGCCATGCCGCGCTCGCGCGCGATCGCCGTGGCGGCGCCGAGGATGGCGCGCTCGCGCGCGGCGAGCCGCCGGACCACGTTCTCGGTGCGCCGGTAGGGCATGGCCAACGAGTGAATGCTGATTCACGCGCGCGAGGCAAGCGCTTCGAGGCTAGCTCCGATGCGTGCCTGACTTGCCGCCGCCGCCGGCGAGCGACTTCTCGCGGATCTGCGTGAGGCTCAAAGTCGGCGTGATCGCTTCCGGATCCACTTTAAGCTGGACGATCGCCGGCTTGCCGGACTTGCGCGCGGCCTCGAAGGCGGCGGGGAAGTCGGCGGTCTTTTCCACCTTGACGCCGAAGCCGCCGAAGGCCTGCGCGTAGGCGACGAAATCGGGATTGTGCAATTGCGTCGCGATCGGGCGGCCGGGATATTCGCGCTCCTGGTGCATGCGGATGGTGCCGTAGAGACCGTTGTCGTAGATGACGACGATGAGCGGCAGCCCATACTGCACGGCGGTGGCGAAGTCCTGGCCGGTCATGAGGAAGTCGCCGTCGCCCGCCATGCACACCACGGTGCGGTCGGGATAAAGCGTCTGCATGGCGAGCGCGGCCGGCAGACCGTAGCCCATGGAGCCGGAGGTTGCGCCGATCAGCCCGTTGAACTTGCGCACGTAATAGAAGCGGTGCACCCAGCCGGAGAAATTGCCGGCGCCTTGCGTCAGGATCGCGTCTTCCGGCAAGTTCTCGCGCAGCCACACCATGATCTCACCGAGATTGACCGCGCCCGGCTGCGGCGTCGCCTTGCCGGTCCAGGCCAGATAATCGGCATGGGCGGTGTCGCTCTCGCCGTGCCAGGGCAGATCGTTGGGCGGCTGCAGGCCTTCGAGCGCCGAGCAGAAGGCGGTGGGCGAAGCGTTGATCGCGAGCGCCGGATGATAGACGCGGCCGAGCTCCTCGGGCGCCGGGTGCACGTGCACCAGCGTCGTCTGCGGCTCGGGGATGTCGAACAGCGTATAGCTTTGCGAAGGCATCTCGCCGAGCCGGCTGCCGATCAGCAGCACCAGGTCGGCGCCCTTAATGCGCGCCAACAGTTTCGGGTTCGGCCCGATGCCGAGGTCGCCGGCGTAACAGGGATGCAGCGCATCGAACAATTGCCCGCGGCGGAAGGTGGTAGCGACCGGCAATTCGAAGCGTTCGGCAAAACGCATCAGCGCGGCGGTCGCTTGCTCCGACCAGCGGCTGCCGCCGACGATCGCCACCGGCCGCTTCGACGCCCACAGCAGCTTCTGCAGCCGGCTCATGTCGGTCAGTCCCGGCCAGGTTTCGGCCGGTTCGAAGGCTTTCGCGTCCGGCACCACCAGGCGCTCGGTCAGCATGTCCTCCGGCAGCGCGATCACCACCGGCCCGGGCCGGCCCTGGCAAGCGACATGGAAGGCGCGCGCCACGATCTCCGGGATGCGCGCGGGATCGTCGATCTCGGTTGCCCATTTCGCGATCGAGCCGAACACCGCGCGGTAGTCGAGCTCCTGGAAGGCGTCGCGTTCCTTCATTTCGCGCGCCACCTGGCCGACGAACACGATCATCGGCGAGGAATCCTGCTGCGCGATGTGGATGCCGGCGCAGGCATTGCTGGCGCCCGGCCCGCGCGTGACGAAGCAGACGCCGGGCCGGCCGGTCACCTTGCCGATCGCTTCCGCCGCGATCGCCGCCGCGCTTTCGTGCCG
Source organism: uncultured Pseudomonadota bacterium (assembly GCA_963773305.1). GTDB lineage: Bacteria > Pseudomonadota > Alphaproteobacteria > Rhizobiales > Xanthobacteraceae > Pseudolabrys. Next base: position 286,210 of record CAVZAR010000001.1, on the reverse strand, counting down.
GCAGATCGTCAGTTTCACGTTGCGGTCGTAGAAGGCATCGAGCGCGGCGAGATAGCTCTCGCCCGGCACGCAGAATACGTGGCCGACCCCGTGGATCGCCAATTGATCGACCAGAATTTCGCCCCCGGTACGCGTGCCGTCGTTGGATCGCATGGAACTGACAAACTCCGTTTGCAACGGGGAAGCTATAGACGATGCCGCGCGCGGCGGCGAGCGCCCCTCGCCGCCGCAAGGCGCCGGAAAAGGACGCCGGGACCTTACTTGTGTATCTTCGGCATCGGGATCGGCGGCGCGAAGGATGTCGGGCTCATCAGACAGTTCTGCTGCGCGACGATATTGCCGGCCTTGCGGTTCTCGGCGAGATAGACCGCCCAGTCCGGGTCTTTCGCCATGCGGGAACGTTTGTCCTCGCGGTCGGCTGCGTTCTCGTAGACCCAGATATGCGTGAAGGTGTTGAGCGCGCCGGTTTCGGCGACCGCGTAGCAGAGCGGCTCGCCCATGTAGCGAAGCTGCACCGGATAGCCGTGTTTCTGGTAGAGCTCGAGTTGCGCCGGGACGGTGCCCGGCTTGCACGTGTAAGTGCGGACGTCTAGCAGCACGCGCGCCTCCCTTACTTGTCTCTTGCTTGGCCGCATGGCGGCGAGGGGCGCACTTTTCCGCAGACGCTACGGCGGGGTCAAGGCGCCCGCCGCGCAAGCCGCCTCAAATCTGCTCGGCCCCCTCCCGCCGCGGCGGCGCGCTCTCGACCTTCGGCTCGGCGCGCTGCTCGGACGGCTTGCGGTAATTGGTGAGATTGCTCGCCGAATTGACCAGCGCGAGATGCGAGAAGGCCTGCGGGAAATTGCCGACCAGCCGGCGGGCATGCGGGTCGTATTCCTCGCTCAACAGGCCGACGTCGTTGCGCAGCGCCAACAGCCGGTCGAACAGCCGCACCGCGTCGTCGCGCCGCCCGAGCATGAGATAAGCGTCGACCAGCCAGAACGAGCAGGCGAGAAAAACGCCCTCCCCCGCCGGCAGTCCGTCGTCGGATTTTCCGGTGTCGTAGCGCAGCACGAAACCGTCGACCAGCAGCTCGCGCTCGACCGCCTCGACGGTCGAACGAATGCGCGGGTCCTCCGGCGGCAGGAAGCCGATCGCCGGCAAGAGCAGCAGGCTGGCATCGAGTTCCTTGGAGCCGTAGGAGCGCACGAAGCTGTTGAGCTCCTCGTCGAAGCCGCGCTCGCAGATGTCGCTATGGATTTGCTCGCGCACCTTGCGCCAGCGCTCGACCGGCCCGGGCAATTCGAAGCTCTCGGCGCTCTTGATGGCGCGGTCGAAGGCGAGCCAGGCCATCGCCTTGGAATAGGTGAAGTGCTCGCGCCCGCCGCGCACCTCCCAGATGCCGTTGTCGCGCTCGGGCCAGATGCGCTCAAGATGCACGAGGAATTCCTGCTGCAGGTCCCAGCCGGCCGCGTAGCCGCCGAGCCCGCCGGCGCGCGCCTGGTGCAGCGCGTCCATGACCTCGCCGAAGATGTCGAGCTGCAGCTGGTTGTGCGCGGCGTTGCCGATGCGCACCGGGGCGGAATTCTCGTAGCCCGGCAGCCAGGGCACTTCCCATTCGGTCAGGCGGCGCTCGCCGCGCAACCCGTACATGATCTGGATCTGCCACGGGCTGCCGGCCGCCGCCCGCAGCAGCCATTCGCGCCAGCGCTGCGCCTCGTCGTAATAGCCGGCATTCATCAGCGCTAGAAGCGTGAGCGTGGCATCCCGCAGCCAGCAATAGCGGTAGTCCCAGTTGCGCGCGCCGCCGATCGATTCCGGCAGCGAGGTGGTGGGGGCCGCGACGAGCCCCGCGGTCGGCTCGTAAGTGAGCGCCTTCAAGGTGATGAGCGAGCGGGTGACCGCCTGGTCCCAGGGCCCGCCGGTGATCTTGTTCTTGCCGGCCCAGTCCGTCCAAAATTTCTCGGTCGCCTGCAGCCGCTCTTCGGCATCGACCGTTTCCGGCAGCGGCGCGTGCGAGCGCGAATAGGACAGGATCAGCGGCACGCGCTGGCCTTCTTCGAGCATGAAGTCGCCGACCGTCTTGAAGTTCTCACCGTGCATCGACGCGGGCGAGCGCAAGGTCACCATGTCCGGCCCGGCGATGGCGCGGATCGTGTGCTCGTCGACCCGCGTTACCCAGGGCACGTTGGCGCCGCACTCGAAGCGCAGCGTGAGCTCGCTGCGGAACGACACGGTGCCGCGCTCGCACCGAACTATGCGGATCAGATGCGACACGTTCTCGCGCGGCGGCATGAAGTCGATGATGGTGGCCGCGCCTTCGGCGGTCTCGAAATGCGTCTCCAGAATCAGCGTGTTCGGCCGGTAGCGGCGGGTGATGCCGACGCTGCCGTGCTTCGGCGCGATCTTCCAGCAGCCATGCTCGGGCGTGCCCAACAGCGCGGCAAAGCACGGGTCGGAATCGAAACGCGGCCAGCACAACCAATCGATCGAGCCGTCTCGTGCGACCAGTGCGGCCGTGTTGAGGTCGCCGATCATGGCATAGTCTTCGATGCGGGACGGCATTGCGTTTCCTACCTTGAAAATGCGTACAGCCGCGCGACGGGCTCGGCGTACTCCCTCTCCCCATCCGAACTCGGGTTTACCCGAGTTCGGCACTTAACATGGTCGAAGTCGGATATATCCGACTTCGACTGGAGAGGGTTGGGGTGAGGGGGCAAATGAATCTCGTTGGCCCGATCCCCCTCACCCGGCGCGCTCGCGCGCGCCGACCTCTCCCCCCAGGGGAGAGGTGAACAGAGTATGCCGCACGGCCTAAGTGTCATCGCTACGCCGCGAAATCCAGCACTACCTTAATATCGTCCGGGCGCGGCTCGAAAGCCTCCTGCCAGCGCGCCAGCGGCACGCGCCGGGTGATCACGCGGGAAAGCCAGTCCTTGTCGGCTTTGGCCAGCGCTTCGGCGGCGGCGCGGTAGTGCCGGCGGTTGGCATTGACCGTGCCGAACACCACGTCGTTTTCAAGCACCATGGAGCGATTGAGCTCGCCGACGTCGAACTTCAGCTTGTGCCCGCCGGAGGAGACGCCGGTGAGGCAGACGATGCCCTGCGGCGCGTTCTGGCCCATGACGTCGAGCACCACCGAGGAGGCGCCGGTGCATTCGATCACGATGTCAGGCTCGAGCGTGCCGACACTGCCGGCGTGATAGGTGGCGCCGAGCGCGCGCGCCAGTTCCGGCTTGGGCCCGTCGGCGTGGCGGTCGAGGATGTGCAATTCGTAGCCGCGCTGCTTGCCGATCATCGCCGCCAGCAGGCCGACCGGGCCGGCGCCGGTGACGAGCGCCACGCGCGGCTCCCAATAGGTGCTGCGGGAGCCGATGCGATCGATCTGCTCCCAGGCCTTGGCGACGATGCTGGTCGGCTCCATCAGAACGCCGAGCTGGCCGAGCGCGGGATCGATCGGGATGGTGAATTCGGGCTCGAGGCGAAATTGCTCGGCGCCGTAGCCGTTGCGCTCCTTGATGCCGCGCTCGGTGTAGCGGCCGTTGCGGCACATGTCCCATTCGCCGGCGCCGCAGGCGGGACACGGCACCGGATCGGGCCGGCGCACGATGCCGACCACCAGATCGCCGGGCTTCACGCCGCAGCCGGGCGGCGCCTGCTCGACCCGGCCGAGCGATTCATGACCGATGATGAGCCGCTGCGCACCCGGCGGCGCCCAGCCATAGGCGCCGGAGATGATTTCGCGATCGGTGCCGCAGATGCCGAGCGCCAGCGAGCGCACCAGCACGCTGCCTTCGCTTTGCGACGGCGGCGCGACTTCTTCGAGGCGGATGGAATGAGCTTGGCCGGGGACGACGGTGAGGGCGCGCATGGGGAAGGACTTCCGTGACCGTCCCCCTGGCCGCTAACATGGCGATTTACGGCGCGGAATCAACCCACACAGACACGCGGCGTCATGCCCGGGCTTGACCCGGGCATCCATCCTTTTCGAAATGGATAGATTGCCGGGTCAAGCCCGGCAATGACGGCCGAAAGCTCGCGTACCGATTGGCTTATGTCGCGTCCTGCACCGTTGCCACCTGATAGGTGTGCATCTCGCCGTCGGCGCCGCTGATCGAGACATATTCGCCCGGGCGGAAGGCGTGGGCGCCGAAGCGATAGCCGCTCTCGTCGTCGTCGGCGCGCTTCGGGTTGTAGTCGAACACCCAGCGCGCGTGCTCCGAGCCGCCCGGGCGATGCACCAGGAAGCCGACCTCGTCGTCCTCGCCCTCCCAGAAACGGCGCACCCGGCAATTGTCGCGGTGCTGGCGCCAGAGCGTCTCGTCGATATGGCCCTTGTCGTCGAGCGGGGCGACGAATTCGTAACCACGTTGCGGAGAGCCTTGCGGGAACTCCTTGGAGCGGGCGAGATTGAGGCGAATGCGCTTGAAGGCGTGCGGCAGCGTGGTCACGGGGAATATCTCCGGTCGTCAAACTGGGGCGTGGTTTTGCCACATCATGGCGACCCGGCAAACCCGGGTATTGATATGGATCAGATGGGCCCTCCCCCGTCATTGCCTGGCTTGACCCGGCAATCCATCATGTTTCGCATCAAGAAGATGGATGCGCGGGTCAGGCCCGCGCATGACGCCCCTGTAGGACGCCAATATCGTGCCCGACGATACCCAACGAGCCGTCATGGACTTCCTGGCCGACCCGGCGACCCACGGGGGCGCCAAGGTCACGCGCATCGACACCCACGCGGCGAGCGTCTTTCTGGCCGGGGAGCGCGCGCTCAAGGTCAAGCGGGCGGTGCGCTTTCCGTTTCTCGACTATTCGACACTCGCAAAACGCAAAACCGCCTGCGAGGCGGAGATCGCGGTCAACCGCCCGTTCGCGCCGGCCATCTATCGCGGCGTGACCGCGATCACCCGCGAAGCGGACGGCCGCCTCGCCATCGGCGGCGAAGGCGAAGCGGTCGAATGGGCGGTCGACATGCGCCGCTTCGACGAGAACGCCACGCTCGATCATCTGGCCGAGCGCGGCGCGCTCGACGAGGCGCTGGCCGACGCGCTCGGGCGCGCGGTCGCAACGGCACACGAGGCGGCGGCTGCGGCAAACGAGGCCGGCTTTGCCGAGACGCTGTGGGAGATCATCGCGCAGAACGAGGCAGAGCTGGCCGAACGTCCCGACCTGTTTGCGGCGCCGCAGGTGGCGACGCTCGGCGAGGCGACGCGCGCGACATTCGACCGGTTGCGTCCCCTGCTCGAAACGCGCGCGCGCGCAGGCCTGGTGCGGCGCTGCCACGGCGATCTGCACCTCGGCAATATCGTGCTGCACGACGGCCAGCCGACGCTGTTCGACGCCATCGAATTCGATCCGCGCCTGTCCACCATCGATATTTTCTACGATCTCGCCTTCCTGCTCATGGACCTGATCGAGCGCGGCCTGCGCGTTCAGGCCAATATCGTGCTCAACCGCTATCTCGGCGAGACCCGCCGGCCCGACGATCTCGACGCGCTTGCCGCGCTGCCGCTGTTTCTGTCGGTGCGCGCGGCGATCCGCGCCAAGGTGACCGCGGCGCGCGCCAAGCTGAGCGATGAGCGCGGCGCAATCGAGCGGAGCGCGCGCGACTATTTCGCGCTGGCGCAGACGCTGATCGCGCCGCCAAAGCCGCAGCTCGTCGCGGTCGGCGGCCTGTCCGGCACCGGCAAGTCGCTGCTGGCGCGTGCGCTGGCGCCCGAGCTTGCGCCTCCGCCGGGCGCGGTCATTTTGCGCAGCGACGTCGAGCGCAAGGCGCTGTTCGGCTTGGCCGAGACCGAGCGTCTCCCGCAACTAGCCTATGACCGGAAAGTGACGCAGCGCGTCTACGACGCGCTCGCCGACAAGGCGCGCCGCGTGCTCGCCGCCGGCCATTCGGCCGTCGCCGATGCCGTGTTCGCCGACAAAGATGAGCGCGCGGCGATCAGAGCGGCCGCCGGCGATGCGCCCTTCCGCGGCTTGTTCCTCACCGCGGAATTGAGCGTCCGCTTGGGCCGCGTCGGCGCGCGCCGTGCCGATGCCTCCGATGCCGACGAAGCGGTGGCGCGGGCGCAGGAACAATACGATCTCGGCGCGCTTGATTGGGAGACGGTGAACGCTTCCAGCGCCCCCGAGGACACGCTCCGCCGCGCCCGCGAGGCGCTCGGCCTGCCGTGAGCCAGCCATGCGCCAAGCCGTGAGCCAAGCCATGCGCCGGGCGCCCCGCTGCCCCGCCGCACCGCCCCTTGGCGAAGCACGCCAAAGCAATGCATAGCTTGAGCCTTCGAAGCTGGCCGGGTCCGATAATGAACGCAGCGCTTCGCTCCAAGTTTTCCGCGCGCCATCTGGCGGTCGGGATCACCGGCTATTGCTGCTTCATCAATCTCTATTCGCCGCAGTCGATCCTGCCGCTGTTGTCGCGAGCAGTTCGGCGCGGGCGCGGCGCAGGTCTCCTACCTGATCACGGTGAGCACGCTGGCCGTGGCGCTGACCGCGCCGTTCACCGGCGCGGTGGCCGACGTGCTGGGCCGCAAGCGGATGATCGTCACCGCCATGTTCGCGCTTGTTATCCCGACGCTCATGGTCGGGCTGTCGAGCAGCCTCACCTGGATGATCTTCTGGCGCGGCGTGCAGGGCCTGGTGCTGCCGCCGATCTTCGCGGTGACCGTCGCCTATATCGGCGACGAATGGCCCCATCACGAGGCGACCACCGCCGCCGGCATCTATTCGTCCGGCTCATCGATCGGCGGCTTTTCCGGCCGGCTGGTCACCGGCCTGTTCGCCGACTGGGTGGGCTGGCGCTACGGCTTCGTCGCGCTCGCATCGGTCGCGTTTGCCGGGGCGTTCGTGGTGATGGCGCTGCTGCCGCACGAGCGCAAGTTCGTGCGCTCGGAAGGCTTCGTCGCGTCCATGCGGCACATGCTGTCGCATTTCCGCAACGGCCAGTTGGTTGCGACCTTCGCGGTCGGCTTCGGCGTGCTGTTCAATTTCATCGCCAGCTTCACCTATGTCAGCTTCCACCTCGCCGCCCCGCCCTACAATCTCTCCGCCACCTGGCTGGGCGCGATCTTCGTGACCTATCTCGGCGGCTCCATGCTCACGCCCTGGGCCGGCTGGGCGGTCAACCGCTTCGGGCGGCGGCGCTTCGTGGTGCGGATGATCGCGGTCTGGGCCTTCGGCATCGCGCTGACGCTGGCGCCGTCGCTCTGGCTGATCGTGCTGGGCCTGACGATCTGCGCGGCCTGCGGGCTGTTCTGCCAGGCGATCTCGACGGCCTATGTGACCATCACCGCCAAGACCGGCCGCTCCTCGGCGGTCGGCCTCTACGTCACCAGCTTCTATGCCGGCGGCAGCTTCGGCGCCGCGCTCGGCGGCGTCTGCTGGACGCTCGGCAAATGGCCGGCCTGCGTCGCGCTGGTGGTGGCGATGCTGGCCGTGATGGCGAGCATCGTCTATTTCGGCTGGGCGCGCCGCGTGCCGGCGACGGCCGAGACGCCGGCGATCGAGCCGCCATGAGCATTATCCATTGGCGCGTGATCTTTTCCGAAAACCGGTCCCCACTTTTCGGGATCACGCGCTAGCAGCTTGCCTCCGCCCAGGCCGGCTTGCGCAAGATCAGCAGCGGGCCGTAGAGCGCGACGAAACAGGTAAACGCGGCGATCCAGGCGATGCCCGCCGCCTCGATCAGCATCGGCGAGCCGGTGAAAGCCGCAACGATGCGCGCGAGCGCCGCCGCCAGCACCAGCGCGTAGATCGCCTGCGTCCCGGCGCCCGCCTTGAGCGTGCGCCCGGTATGCCCGAGCGTCGCGCGTGTCATCACGGCGAGCGTCATCAGCCCGATGGCGCCGGCGGTCCAGGCATGGATACCGGCGCTTGCCGGCACCGCCTCGGTCAGCGCCGAAGCGCCGACAGCCAAGAAGCCGAGCGGCACGAAGGCGTAGCCGACATGCAGCACCAGCACGAGGCGGTCACGCAGGGTGCGGTCGCCGGCCCAGCGCGAAAGCCGCGCCGTCTGCATCGCGCCCGCGCACAGCATCAGCGCGCCGGTCACGCCATGCGCCGGCGCCGCGATCCAGGCGATCAGCGCGAGCGCGCTCAGCGCAATCGCCGCCATGTCGAAGCGCGCGAACGGCGCCGGCTTGCGGCCGGGATTGTTGCGCGAAAGCCAGTTGTTGGTGAAGCTCGGCACGATGCGCCCGCCGATCAGCGAAATCAGCAGCACCACCGCGCCGATCGAAATACGCACGCCGTAATCCGCAAATCCCTTCGTCAGCACCTCGGCGTGATAGACCACGTTGGCGGCCACCAGCACGCCGAGCACGGCAAGCACGCGCAGGTTCCGCCAGTTCTTGCCGGCAATAATCTCACGCGCGGCGACGGCGGCAAGCGTCGCGAGAAAACTCACATCGATCGCCGCCGCGGCCACCCCGCCGATGTCGGCCGAGAACAGGATCGCCACCCGCCCGGCCAGCCAGAGCGCGGCGAGCGCGGCCAGCGGCCAGCCGGAGACCGGCAGCCGCCCGGTCCAGTTCGGGATGGCGGTGAGCAGGAAGCCGCCGATCGCCGCCGCCACATAGCCGTAGAGCATTTCATGGATGTGCCAGTCGAGCGGCCCGAAGCCGGTCGGCAGCGCGAACAGGCCCAGATATTGCGGCAGCCAGAGCAGGATGCCGAAGGCCGCCCAGGCGCCGGCGGCCAGGAAGAACGGCCGGAAGCCGTAGGAAAACAGCGCCGGGCCGGCGTAGTCGCGGCGGCGGGCCAGAGCGGCGGGCATGGACATGGCGGACACCTCCAGCCGGCCGTATAGCGCCCTCCCCGCCCGCCTTCTTTGATCTGGCGCATAGTTTTGTGCGGCGCGATGTCTCAGTCGGCGCGCGTTTTACGTGCGCATGATCTTTTCCGAAAACCGGTTCCCATCCCCGATCAAGTCGGGGACAGGCTTTTTCGGGATCATGCGCTGTCATGCCAACGCGGGGTATAGCCGCGCGCCAATACCGTCAGGATCGCGGGCGGCGTCAGCATCTCCGCTTCGACTCCACGCGGCCGCGGGACTGCGCGCCCATAGCCGGCGGGCGTCCACGGCAGCAGGTTTCGCCCCCGCAGCGCGTAAGCCTGCCCATCGAGCACGATCATGGCCGCGTCCGGCAGATCGTCGAGCGCGCGGCGGTGCGTGCGCTTTTTTCTGCCGTCGAGCCGCTCGGCATGCAGAATGTCGTCCATCGTTTTGGCGGTGGCACGATCACCAATCCGCTCATTCCCGCGCAAGCGGGAATCCAGCTCTGGGTTCTCGCTTGCGCGGGGACGAGCGGACCCTGGATCGTTGCCGCGAAACAGACGCGCAAAAAGCTCTGCCTCCGCCCGCCGGCACTCGAAGCAGGGCCGGTGGCCGGCGGCAAAGCCGGTCACCTCGTCGAGAAAGAACAATTCGGTATAGCCCTCGCCCCACACTTTCCGCTGCCGGTTCTTGAAGTGCAGTTCGCAGCAGATCCACTGCTTCGAGGCCCAGCGGCGCGTGCCGAGCGTGCGGTCGTCCGCATGAAACCGCCCGCCGCGATTGCCTAGCAGCGTCCCGCGCGCGGGCACGGCAATCAATTCGCCGAAGGGTGTAACGCGGTTTTGCAAAGGCATGCTGCATCATCGCATGCCGCCCACCTATGCGCCCACCCGCTTGCTGCTAGAGCCCCGCCATCCGCGCCAGCGCCGCCGCGGCGATGCCCGCCACCACTGCCGCGAAGTCGTTACGCAGCACGATCATCGTTCCCATCGCGGCCACCACCGCGCAGCCGGCGCTCAGGCCGTTGCGCACCAGAACAGGCGCCACGATCGAGGCGATCACTACGCCGGGCAGGGCGTCGAGCATGCGGCGAAGCCGAGGCCCAATCGGAAAGTGGCCGATCAGCCAATAACCGCCGGCGCGAGTTGCGTAGGCCGCCATGGCCATCGCCATGAGCGAGGCAGCAAAACCGAGCGGATCACTTGTCAGCATCGATGACCCCCGCGCTCGCCATGCCGGCGAAGGCACCCGCCAGCACGGACCAAGACCCGCCGATTGTCTGATCGACCGCCACAGCGACGGCCGCACCGACCGCCCAACTGATGGCGCCGCCCGCGCCGCGCCACAACGACACCAACATGGCGGAAAAAAACGCCGGAACGATGAGATCGAGCCCGAAGCGATGCGGATCGACCGAAGTGCCGAGCCAATGACCCGGCGCAGCCGACAGCACCCAGACGCACCAGATCACCACGCCCGCGCCGGTGAAGTAAGCTGCGTCGCTGCCGCCCTGGGCGCGATAACGCATGGATAAAATCCAGTTCGGCTCGGTGAGCACAAAGAGCGACGGGTAGACTTTCGGCGCCGCCGAACCGCCGAGCCAGGGCCTGAGCGAAGCGCCGATCATCAGAAATCGCATGCAGACGACCGCGGTGATCAGCGCCATGCCGGCGATGGCCGCAAACGTGAGTTGACCGGGCCAGGATTCGAGCACGACGATTTGCGCCGTGCCAGCGTTGACCGTGGCGCTCATGAGAAGCGTTTCGACGAGCGTCAAGCCGTTGCGTGCCGCCACCGTGCCGAAGGCGACGCCGAACGCGAACACGCCGGGCAAGAGCGGCAGGGTGGCGACGGCGCCGAGCCGGAAGCCGTCAAACGTCCAGCGCGGCGGGCTTTGAGCCTGTTGAGGTGCGATCGTCATACGCCTTTCAGCCGCTCGTCCCCGCGCAAGCGGGGACCCAGTTCTTTGGCTCGTTGAAATGCGCTGGATGCCCGCTGGAGCCTGTGCCCGGGCCAGCCGAAGGTTGGACCCCGGTACGGGCATGAGCGAGATGGGTAACGCTGCTCGGTTTTCCTAGCGTGACACGTCTTGTCCGTGAACCCACAAATGCGAACGCCCGCCATGCGGCGGGCGTCCATGAAATCCTTGTCGCGCGGCCCTTACCCCTGCGGCTGCGGGGCCACCTCGCCTGTCGGCGGCTCCGGCCGCGGGCGCGGCTTGCCGGACGGCGGCACCGCGGAGGTGCGCGGGCCGGACGGCTCGATCACGCTCTCGCGCACCGGCCGCTTGCCTTGCAGCAGGTCCTTGATCTCGTCGCCGGTCAGCGTCTCGAACTCCAGGAGCCCGCGCGCCAGCGTTTCCAGATCGGCGCGCTTGTCGGTCAGGATCTGCGTGGCCTCGGAGTAGCCGGCCTCGACGTAGCGGCGCACTTCGGCGTCGATCTTGCGCGAGGTCTCTTCCGAGATGTTGTGCTGGCGCGCCACCTGATAGCCGAGGAACACCTCGTCCTGGTTGTCGCCATAGGCCACGGTACCGAGCTCGGACGACAGCCCCCAGCGCGTCACCATCAGGCGCGCGAGCTTGGTCGCCTGCTCGATATCGGAAGCCGCGCCCGACGTGACCTTTTCCCGGCCGAACACCATTTCTTCCGCCACGCGCCCGCCCATCATGATGGCGAGCCGCGAGGTCATCTGCTCGAGCGACATCGACAGCTTGTCGCGCTCGGGCAGTTGCATGACCATGCCGAGCGCGCGGCCGCGTGGAATGATCGTGGCTTTGTGCACCGGATCGGTGGCTTTCACGTTGAGCGCGACGATGGCGTGGCCACCTTCGTGATAGGCGGTCAGCATCTTCTCTTCTTCGGTCATGACGAGCGACTTGCGCTCGGCGCCCATCATCACCTTGTCCTTGGCGTCTTCGAATTCGGCCTGCGTCACCATGCGCTTGTTGCGGCGCGCCGCCATCAGCGCCGCCTCGTTGACGAGGTTCATCAGGTCGGCACCCGAGAAGCCGGGCGTACCGCGCGCGACGGTCTTCAGGTTCACGTCGGGCGCCAGCGGCACCTTGCGCACGTGCACCTTCAGGATCGACTCGCGGCCGACCACGTCCGGATTCGGCACCACCACCTGGCGGTCGAAACGGCCGGGGCGCAGCAGCGCCGGATCGAGCACGTCGGGCCGGTTGGTGGCGGCGATCAGGATAATGCCTTCGTTGGCCTCGAAGCCGTCCATCTCGACCAGCAACTGATTGAGCGTCTGTTCGCGCTCGTCATTGCCGCCGCCGAGGCCGGCACCGCGATGGCGGCCGACCGCGTCGATCTCGTCGATGAAGATGATGCAGGGCGCGTTCTTCTTGGCCTGCTCGAACATGTCGCGCACGCGGCTGGCGCCGACGCCGACGAACATTTCGACGAAGTCGGAGCCCGAAATCGTGAAGAACGGCACGTTGGCTTCGCCGGCGACCGCGCGCGCGATCAGCGTCTTGCCGGTGCCCGGCGGGCCGACCAGCAACACGCCGCGCGGAATGCGTCCGCCCAGGCGCTGGAATTTTCCGGGATCGCGCAGGAATTCCACGATCTCCTGCAAGTCCTGTTTCGCTTCGTCGACGCCGGCGACGTCTTCAAACGTGACGCGGCCATGCGCTTCCGCCAGCAATTTCGCTCTGCTCTTGCCGAAGCCGAGCGCCTTGCCGCCGGCGCCTTGCATCTGGCGCGACAGGAATATCCACACGCCGATCAGCGCGATAAAGGGCAGCCAGGAAACGAGCAGCGACACGAACCACGGCACATTGTCCGACGGCGGCCGCGCGGTGATCGAGACGCCCTTCTTGTAGAGCTTCTGCACCAAGCCGGGATCGCTCGGCGCATAGGTCTGGAAGCTGGTGCCGTTGGTGAAGGTGCCGTGGATGTTCGGCCCCTGGATCACCACGTCGCGCACGTGGCCCTGGTCGACCTCGCTGAGCAATTGCGAGAACGAGACTTCCTGCGAATTGGTATGCTGACCGGGGTTCTGGAACAGCGTGAACAGCGCCAGAAGCAGGAGGACGATGATCACCCAGAGGGCGAAATTGCGTAAGTTGGCGTTCATCGGTTGCCCTTGAACGGCCGCGTCGGCGCCGCGGCCTAAGTTCCCTATGCCCTAAGTTCGTGGCGACTTCACGTCCACTTGCTCACGCCCACTTGGCTTCAGCCCAATGTAGGCAGCAGCAGCCGCAAGGAAAAGGCCTCGAATCTTTATATTCTACGCTTTCTAGCGCAGTTTCGGCGTCTTGGCTCCGCCCGTGGTTAAGGGTCTGCCATGCCGCGGCGGCGCCCGTTCGATCGCGATTTGCGTAGGCGTCAACGTGACCAGCGCGCCGGCGAGCGTGCGCCGAAAGCGCTTGGCGCCGGCCGATTGGGCGCTATCGAGCGCCGTTTTGAGGGATTCGAGCTTGGCCAGCTCCACCGGGCCCTCGTTGCCCAGCCGGGCGATCGCCCGCCCGATCAGCCGTAACGCAATTTCGGCGGGCAGCCGCGCCAGCCCACCCGCGTCATAGGCAAGGCCGCCCGCTACCGCCCCCGGGCGCTCGAGCTCCGCCGCGGCGCGGTCGGTGGCGGCGGCGAGCGCTCCCTCGGCCCGCCGCAGCCGGCCGGCAAGCTGCGCCAGCCGGGCGGCCGTCAGCCCCTCGGCGGCGAGTGCGCCCATCAGCCCGCGCAGCCGGGCGCGCGTGAAGCGCGGGTCGCGGTTGGAGGGGTCCTCGGCATAGGGGATTTCCGCGGCCTTCAGCGTGGCGATCAGTCGCTCTTTGGCGATGTCGAGCAGCGGGCGGACGAGCACCAATTCGCCCTGCCCCGTTCCCGGCAACGCCGCGACCCGCTGCATCGCCGCCAAGCCGGTCAGCCCGCTGCCCCGCGCCATGCGGATCAGCACGGTCTCGGCCTGGTCGTCGCGCGTGTGGGCGGTGAGCACGTGCGTCGCACGCTCTTTGCGCGCGGCTTGCGCCAACAGCCGATAGCGCGCCGCGCGCGCGGCCTGCTGCAAGCCGGTCGCAGGTTTCTTGCCGATCCAGCGCAGCGTACGGTGCGCGATCTTCAGCTTGCGCGCGAGCCGCGCCACTTGCGCCGCCTCGCTTTTCGATTCCTCACGCAAGCCGTGATCGACCGTGACGGCAACGAGCTTCGGCTTGTGACCTTTACGCGCCGCGCGCCAGCGCGCCGCCAGCACCATGAGCGCGGTCGAATCCGGACCGCCCGACACCGCCAGCACCAGCACGGGCAAACGCTTGAAGTCGGCGAATAGCGCGTCGGCTTCCGCGAGCGTGACCGGCTTGACGTGAGGCGCGGGCATGATCCGCCCGATTAGCACCTTTCGGTGGCGTGCCCTAGCAGTGCGTGCGCTTCTGCTCGCGCTTGACGCCGCTTTTCACTTTGGCGGAGGCGCGCGGATATTTGCGGCCGACCTCGGCGAGTGTCGCGCAGGCCGCTTCCTTCTGGTGCAGGGCGGCGAGCGATTGGCCGAGCCGCAACAGCGCGTCCGGCGCCTTGCCGGTATGGGCGTATTTGGTGGAAACCGCCAGGAAGGATTCGGCGGCGTCGCGATAGTGCTGTTGCTGGAACTGGCTCTCGCCCATCCAATATTGCGCGTCCGACACCAGCTTCTCGTGCGGATGCCGGCGCAGAAAATCGCGGAAGGCCTGCTCGGCCAGCCCGTAGTCCTTGTGCAGCACGTAGCCGTAGGCGAGCTGGTATTCGTCCTTGGGCGAGGCGGACGGCGGCAGCGTCGCGAGCTGGGTGGCGCCGGTCGCGCTCGGATTGCGCGGCGGCGGCGGCGGCAGTTGCCCGCCCTGCCGCGCATCCTGCGGGGCAGCGAGCGGCGCGCCTTGTGCGCCGGGCGCGGCATTGGCGACCTGCCCGGGCGGCTGTTGCTGCGGCGGCGGCGCGTTGCCGGCGGCCGTCGACAGATCGAGCGGGGCACCGGCGGCTTGCCCGCCGGGCGCGCCCATCTGTTGACCGTCGGCGGCGCCCTGCCGCTCGGGCGCCGCGATCGCCTGCGAATTGCCGAGCGCGTGCGGGGAGCCCGGTGCATCGGGGTGCGTATTCGGATTGAAGGCGTCGGAGCGCCGGCCCGAGGCAGCCGCGTTCGGCGGCGGCGCATTGTCCGGAACGCCGGCCGGCGCTTTGCCCGGCGCGTTGCCCGGCGCCGCCATCGGCGCCGGCGCGCCGCCGCGGCTGCCTAATTGCTGGAAGCGATAGTCGGTATCGTCCTGCATGCGCTTGAGCTGCATCTGCAGCATCTGGTTCTGGTGCTGCAGCTGCTCGACCGTGCCGGTCAATTGCCGCAGCGCGTTCTCGATGCGGTCGATGCGCACGCCGACGTCGTTGGGGTCGCCGCTGCCGGACTGCGCCATTGCGGGCGGCGGCTGCGCCGGCTGTTGCTGCGGTTGCTGCTGTTGTTGCTGTTGCTGTTGCTGCGGTTGTTGTTGCTGTTGCTGTTGCTGCTGCTGGCCCCGATTGAACAAATTATCGAGGAAATTGCCCGACTGCTGCGCCAATGCGGCGCGTGGCGCCAGCATCGGCGCGGCGGTGAGAAGCGTGCAAACGGTCAGCACGCAGAGACGGAAACGTGTCATCGGCGGGTTCGGTGCCAAAATGCCAGGGAAATTCGGGGTGATCTCAGCGCCTTGCTAGCATAGCCCGGCGAGTACGACCAGATTATGGCTGCTTTTGCCGGCAAAAATGGTGCGAAATCGCCTCCCGCGTGGCCCCGCTCACTCGGCCGGGGCTTTGGCCGCCTTCCGCCTCTGCTTGCGGTCGAGCAGCCATTCCTCGAAACGCTGCGTCATCACGAAGAACGACGGCACGAACAGGATCGCCAGACAGGTGGAGGCGAGCATGCCGCTGAACACGGTGATGCCGATCGAGGCGCGCGCATTGGCGCCGGCGCCGGTCGCCAGCACCAGCGGCAGCACGCCGAGGATGAAGGCGAACGAGGTCATCAGGATCGGCCGGAAGCGGGCGCGCGCGGCTTCCACCGCCGCCTCCTTGATCTCCTTGCCGTCGGCGCGCAGCTCGCGCGCGAACTCGACGATCAGGATGGCGTTCTTGGCCGACAGCGCGATCAACAGCACGAGGCCGATCTGGGTATAGAGATTGTTGTCGATGTGCAGGCCGCGCAGCACCGCCACCGGCCCGATCAGCGAAATCGGCACCGCCAGCAGCACCGCCAGCGGACGCCACCAGCTTTCGTACTGCCCGGCCAGCACCAGATACACCAGCAGCAGCGCCATCGCGAACACCAGGTACATCTGATTGCCGACCAGCTTCTCCTGATACGACATCGCCGACCACTCGTAGTTCACATGCGGCGGCAGCGTGCGCGCCGCGATCTGCTCCATCAGGTCGGTCGCCTGGCCGGATGAATAGCCGCGGTTCGGAATGCCGAGGATGCTGGCCGACGGATAGAGGTTGTACAGGCTGATCAGCGGCGGCCCGGCCGCCGGCTCGATCCGGATCAGCGTGCCGATCGGTATCATTTCGCCGGCGCTGTTGCGCACCGTCAGATTGCGCAGGTCTTCGAGATTGAGGCGGTAGGCGGAATCGGCCTGCACGAACACCTGGAAGGTGCGGCCGAACTTGGTGAACTGATTGACGTAGGACGAGCCGAGATAGCCGGAAAGCGCGCTGAACACCTGGTCGACGGTGAGCCCCACGGCCTGCGTTTTCACGCGGTCGACGTCGATCGTATATTGCGGGGAATTGGCGCGGAACGAGCTCAGCACCAGCCGCAGCGTCGATTGCGGCTCGGCGTCCGCCAGCATCGTGTTCACGATGTTGCCGAGCTTGACGAAATCGTAGCTGTTGTCGCGCATCTCGACCTGCATGGTGAAGCCGGCCGCGAAGCCGATGCCCTGAATCGGCGGCGGCGGCAGCACGCGCACCACCGCCGCTTCTATGCCGCTCATCGCCTTGTTGAGGTTGGTGAGCATCGGCAGCAGGCCCTCTTTCTTGCCGCGCACCGACCAGTCCTTGAGGATGAGATAGGCGATGCCGGCATTGGAGAGCGCGGAATTGTTATCGAGCGCGGAGACGCCGGCAATGGTGATGACCTTGTCGACGCCGCCCACGCCGTGCGCACGCTTGCTCACTTCGTCGAGTACCTTCTGGGTGCGCGCGAGCGAGGCGCCGTTGGGCAATTGCACGGTCGCCAGCATGTAGCCCTGATCCTCGATCGGAATGAAGCCGGTCGGAATGCGGGTGAACTCGTAGAAGGTGCCGACGATGATCGCGAGCGCCACCACCACCATCATGCCGGCAATGCCGACCAGGCGGCGCATCAGCCCGGCATAGCCGCGCTCGAACACGTTATAGGTCGCGTTGAAGCCGCGGTAGAAGAAATTGCGGCGCTCCATCGGCACCGTCGGCCTGAGCCATAGCGCGCATTGCGTCGGCTTCAGCGTCACCGCGTTGATCGCGCTGATCAACGCGGTGGCCGCGATCACCAGCGCGAACTGCGCGTACATCTGCCCCGTCAGGCCGGGCAGGAAGGCGGCCGGCAGGAACACCGCCAGCAGCACCAGCGTGATGCCGACAATCGGCCCGAACAATATCCGCATGGCGGCAATCGAGGCCTGCGGCCCGTCCATGCCGTGATCGATATTGTGGGAGGCGCCTTCCACCACGATAATGGCGTCGTCGACCACGATGCCGATCGCCAGGACGATCGCAAACAAGGTGGCGAAGTTCACCGTGAAGCCGAGCGCCCACATGGCGGCGAAGGCGCCGATGATGGTCACCGGCACCGTGGTGGTCGGCACCAGCATGGCGCGCCAGTCCTGCAGAAATACCAGGATGACGATCAGCACCAGAAACGCCGCCTCGAACAGCGTCTTGTAAACCTCGTCGATCGAGGCCTTCACGAACACCGTGGTGTCGAAGGGAACGTCGTAGACGAGACCGGGCGGAAAGGCCGCGCCCAGCGTCGTCATGCGTTTCTTCACCTCGGTCGCGACGTCGAGGGCGTTGGCGCCGGGCGTCAGGAACACGGCAAGGCCGGCGGCCGGCCTGCCGTCGAGCGTGAATACCTGTCCGTAGCTCTTGGCGCCCAGCGTGACATTGACCGATGTCGCGCACGCGCGTGATCTGGCCGTTCGAGCCGGTCTTGACGATGACGTTACCGAACTCGGCCGCGTTGTTGAGGCGGCCGGCGACGTTGAGCGTATATTGAAACGGCACGTCGGCCGGCGCCGGCGGCGCGCCGATCTGCCCGGCGGTGACCTGCTCGTTCTGCTGCTGCAGCGAGTTGATCACGTCCTGCACGTTGAGCCCGCGTGCCTGCATCTTCTGCGGATTGAGCCACACCCGCATGGCATAATCGCCGGCGCCGAACACCACGACATTGCCGACGCCGGGCAGCCGCGACATCTCGTCCTTGAGATTGATAGTGGCGTAGTTCGCCAGGAAAAGGCTGTCGTAGCGCTTTTCGGGCGAGGTCAGCGTGACGATCTGCAGGATCGAGGTCGATTTCTTCTCGACCACCACGCCCTGCGTCTGCACCGCGTCCGGCAGCGAGGAGAGCGCTGCCTGCACCTTGTTCTGCACCAGCACCTGCGCGAAATTCAGGTCGGTGCCGATCTTGAAGGTCACGGTGAGCGAATAGGAGCCGTCGGCGGCGGCGTAGGACTGCATGTAGATCATGCCTTCCACGCCGTTGACCTGCTGCTCGATCGGCAGCGCCACCGTGTCGATGACGGTGCGGGCGCTGGCGCCGGGATAGCGTGTGGTCACCTGCACGGTGGGCGGCACCACATTGGGATACTGCGCGACCGGCAGCGCATAGAGCGCCACCGCGCCGATCACCACGATCAGGATCGCGATGACGTTGGCGAGGACCGGTCGCTCGATGAAAAACTTGGAAAACATGGCGCGGCGCTCAGTGCGCTGCCGGCGACGCGCTCGCCATGTGCGGCGCGACCTTCTGGCCGGGCACCGCGTGCAACAGGCCGGCGACGATCACGCGATCGTCGGCTTTAAGACCTTTCTCGATCACCCGCATGGTGCCTTCGCCGGGGCCCACGGTGACGCTGCGCTGTTCGACCACGTCGTCCTTGCCGACCAGCATCACGTAGCGCCCGGCTTGGTCCGTGCCGAGCGCCGTCTCCGGCACCATAAGCGCGTCATCGAGCTTGCCGGTCGGCACGCGCACGCGCACGAACAGGCCGGGCAGCAGCACCTGCTTGGGGTTTTCCAAGACGGCGCGCACGGCGAGGGTGCCGGTCGAGGAGTTGACCGTGGGCGAGGCGTAATCGAGATGGCCCTTGTGCGGGTAGCCCTGCTCGGTCTGCAGCCCGATTTCCACCGGCACCTTCTTGAGGTCCTCTTGGGTTATCCCGCGCTTCCTGATCTCGGCACGGATGCGCAGCACGTCCTGCTCGTCGACGTTGAAATTGACGTAGATGGGGTCGAGTTGGACGATGGTCGCCAGCACGGTCGGCGTCGCGCTGCCGCCGACATAATCTCCGACCGAGACCTGGCGCGCGGTGACGACGCCGGCATAGGGCGCGGTCACGCTGGTGTAGCCGTAATTGATGGCGGAGAGCTTGGTGGCGATCTCGTCCTGCTTGACGGTCTGCTGCGCGATGTCGCGGGTGGCGAGCGCGGCGTCATAAGCGGACTTGGAGACCGCATTGCTCTTGACGAGATTCTGTTGCCGCTCGAAATCGGCCTGGTTCTGCTGGAGCGTGGCGCGGGCGGCATCCTCCACCGCCTTCGACTGCTCGAGCTTGAGCTTGTAGGATTCGGGCTCGATGGTGAAGAGCACCTTGCCCTTCTTCACGTAATCGCCGTCCTTGTAGCCGATCGTCTCGACGAAGCCGGAGACGCGCGCGACCAGGTTGCCGGAATTGACCGCCGCGGTGCTGCCGGTGGATTGCAGAAAGAGCGTGACCGTCCGCTTGACGGGAGGGGCCACCGTCACCTTGGGCGGCGGCGGCGGCACATAGGCATTCTTCTCGTCGCAGCCGGCAAGCACGATGAGCGCCGCCAGTGTGGCAGCACCGATACACCCGTTTCGTCCGGTCGCCAGCGGCCCAGCCATCCCCATGCCCCCTTACCTTCCGCCGGCCAAGCATCCCGTATTTGGGCGGATTTGCAAGCGAGGCAGCCGTGAAAAAACACCGGGCGGCGCCATGACGGCGCCGCCCGGTCGGTATCGGTGGATATCCGGCTTTAACCGCGGCTCTACGAAGCGCCCGCGTTCAAGTTGGTGACCGCACGCCGGTTCTGCGACCAGCACGAGATGTCGTCGCACAAGGCCACCGGCCGCTCCTTGCCGTAGGAGATGGTGCGGACGCGGCTCGCTGCCACGCCACGCGAGACCAGATAGTCGCGCACGGTCTGCGCGCGCCGGGCGCCGAGCGCCAGATTGTATTCGCGCGTGCCGCGCTCGTCGGCGTGACCCTCGACGGTGAACTGGGCGTATTGCGTATAATGGTTGAGCCACTGCGCCTGCTTGTCGAGCGTGGTGCGTGCCTGCGCGGAAAGCTCCGAAGAGTTGGTCGAGAAGAACACGCGGTCGCCGACATTGACCACGAAGTCCTGCTGACTGCCCGGCGTCGCCGCCGCGCCCTCGCCGTTCTGCGCGGTTTGCTGGTTGGCGCAGGCCGAGATTGCCAGCGCCACGGCCAGCACGGCCGCTACGCGGAAGCCGCGCAGAAGATGTTTGGTGTCGATCATTCCGGTTACTCCATTCACATGCGCACAGACCGGACCGCGGCAGTGTCTAGCAGGCCGTGAGTTAATCGAACGTTCCGTCAACCTTGATGGAACCTTGCGGGAGCCCTTGCAAGTGACGGCAAGGCGCTAAACCTTCGTTGATGGTTAAGAGCCGGTGAATAAGGCGGGCGTGCGGCCGAGCCTCAGGACAGAAGCGGCGACCACGCGGGATCCGATGCAAAGCTCGGCGTCGGCTCCTGCAATTTGTTGCGGCCGGTGACGTCGATGGTGAACAGATGCGGCCCCGGCCCGGGATCGCTGAAGAACATGATGACGCGCCCGTTCGGCGCGAAGGTCGGGCCTTCGTTGTGGAAGCCCTCGGTCAGGATGCGCTCGCCGGAGCCGTCCGGTTTCAGGATACCGATGGCGAACTGACTGCCGATCAGACCGGTGAATGCGATGTAGTCGCCGCGCGGCGACCAGACCGGACCGGCGTGCCGGCCTTCGCCGAAACTGATGCGCTGCGCCGGCCCGCCGGCGGCCGGCATCACATAGACCTGCTGGGTGCCGCCGCGGTCGCTCTCGAAGCAGATGAAGCGGCCGTCCGGCGAATAGCACGGCGCGGTGTCGATCGCCGGCGTATCGGTGAGCCGCGTCGTCTGCTTGGAGCGCAGATCCATGACGAACAGATTGGCGTTCGCGCCCTGCTGCAGGCTCATGACCACTTTCTGCCCGTCGGGCGAAAAGCGCGGCGCAAACGACATGCCGGGGAAATTGCCGACGATCTCGCGCTGGCCGGTCTCGATATTGAGCAGGTAGACCTTGGGCTGGCCGCGCCCGTAGGCCATGTAGGTGATTTCCTGCGTGGACGGGTTGAAGCGCGGCGTCAGCACGAGCTCGTCGCCGCGCGTGAGATAGCGCACGCCGTAGCCGTCCTGGTCCATGAGCGCGAGCCGCTTGACGCGCTTGTTCTTGGGGCCGGTCTCGTCGACGAACACGATGCGGCTGTCGAAATAGCCCTTCTCGCCGGTGAGCGTCTCGTAGATCGCGTCGGAAATGATGTGCGCGATGCGCCGCCAGTTGTCGGGCGTGGTGAAGTACTGCTTGCCGTCGAGCTGCTGGCCGGCAAAGACGTCCCAAAGGCGGAATTCCGCCTTCAGGCGGCCGTCCGGCTGCCTGGTGACGCGGCCGGTGACCAGCGCCTGCGCGTTGATCGCGCGCCAGTCGGCGAAATGCGGCACGCGGTCGGTGTTGCCGATCTTTTCGATGAAGGCCTGCGGGTTGATGGGCGCGAACAGGCCGCAACGCCTGAGATTGTTGGCGATCACGTCGGTCACGCCTTGCGCGGTCTCGCCGTCGCCCGGGCTGCCGCCGACGAACTGCGTGACCGCGATCGGCATCGGCTGGATATTGCCCTGCGTGATGTCGAGATGCACGACCGCGCCGGCGCGGCGCGCGCCGAAAGCGGCGAGCGCGCCGGCGGCTGCGCCTGCGAGCAGGCGCCGGCGGTCGAGGAGCAATCCGCGGCGCGGGCGCGAAGCGGGGGTCGGGGCGGGGATCGGTCTGTTCATTGGACTTTCGCGATTATGGAGAGCGTTCAGCCGTGGAACATGTCCCTGGGATCGAACGTCACTTCGATGTCCTTCCAGGTTTCGTAATGGTCGGGCTTGAGCATGTCGAAGGGCTGGCCGCGGAAGACCGCCCGCACCGCGCTGTCGCGCGCGCTGTTGAACAGCGGGCCCTGGCCGCGCGTGAGAACGACCGGCGGCGCCCGCAGGCGGCCGTCGCGGCTGAGCAGAATGCGGACGTGGATGATGAGCTCTTCCGGATTCTTGATCCCGACCGGCGGATTCCACAGCGCCATCAGGCGCGCGCGCAGCGCGTCGAGCTCCGACTGGGAGAGCTGCGAGGCGTTGCCGAGCGCGGTGCCGAGCGTGGGCGCGCTGTTGATCTCGGCGCCGGCGATCGAATTGCGCTGCGGGTCGCGCTTGTCGAGCAGGGCCGCGATCTTGTCGGGATTGAACTTCGGCTCCTTCTTGAGATGCGGGCGCGGCGGGCGGCGCGGCGGCAGCGGCTCCTGCTTGGCGACGTGCTGCTGCTCGTCCTTCTTGATCTCCTTGGCGATCGCGTCGGGCTTGGACGCGGGAGCGGACTCCGCCTGCTTCTGCTCCGTCGCCTTGATCTCTTTCTTTTCGGTGACCTTGGCCTTCAGGTCCTCCGGCGTCGGCTTGGGCGTGTCGACCTTCTCCACCACCGGCTTCGGCTTCTTGACCGGCTTGGGCGCGTCCTTGACGCCCTTGGTCAGCTCGGAAAATTGCTTCTCGCTCACCAGATCGACCGGCAACGATTCGGCCGGCGTCACCTTGAAGGGCGACGATGAAAACGACAGCAGCGCCCACAGCAGTACCGCCGCGTGGAGCCCGGTCGAGATCACTGACGCCGTCTTAAACTGCATTACTTGGTTTCCGAGCTTTGCTCGAATTCGGTCACCAATGCGACCCGATGGAAGCCGGCCGCCGACAGCCGGCCCATGACTTTCATCATCGTACCGTAATTGACGTCCTTGTCGCCGCGTACATAGATGCGCGCCTCGCTGCCGCCGCGCGCCTCGGCGATAGCCGTCAGCTTGGGGATCAGCGCGGGGAGCTCGATCTCGGAATTCTGCAGATAGACCGCGCCTTTCGCGTTGACCGAGATGGTCAGCGGCGCCTTGTCCTGCTCGAGGCTCTTGGCCTGGCTCTGCGGCAAGTCGATCGGCACCCCGACGGTGAGGAGCGGCGCCGACACCATGAAGATGATCAGCAGCACCAGCATCACGTCCACCATGGGCGTGACGTTGATCTCGCTCATCACGGGCCGACGATGCCGCCGCCGCCGACCGGCCCTGGGGCTTGCGACGTTGACTGCTGCCATCAGAGAACAATCCGTCTACATTGAGTCACCGTACGTCCCCGAAATTTTTTACGGCGCACGATCTTGTCCGAAAACCGCTTCATGCTTTTCGGGATCATGCGCCCGTCCCCTACCCGCGCTCGTCGATCTGCCGCGACAGGATGGCGGCGAATTCGTCGGCGAACCCCTCGAGCCGCTGGGTCTGCTTGTTCACCTCGGAAATGAACTTGTTGTAGAAAATGGTCGCCGGTATGGCAGCCACCAGGCCGATGGCCGTGGCAAACAGCGCTTCCGCGATACCCGGCGCCACCACCGCCAGCGAGGTGTTTTTCGAGGCCGCAATCGACTGAAAGCTGGTCATGATGCCCCAAACCGTGCCGAACAGGCCGATAAAGGGGCCGGCCGAGCCGACGGTCGCCAGCACCAGGAGGCGGCGCTCCAGCCGCTCGACCTCGCGCGCGATCGTCACCTCCATCACCTTCTCGATGCGCATCTGCAGGCCGGCGAAGGAGCGCGGATTGCCCTCCAGGCTGCGCTTCCATTCCCGCATGGCCGCCACGAACAGCGCCGCCATCGAATGGTTCGCCCGCGAGGCAAGCGAGCGGTAAAGCTCCTCCAGCGACTGGCCGGACCAGAAGGCCTGCTCGAAGGCGTCCATGCCGCGGCGGGTGCGGGCATAGAGCACGGTCTTGTCGATGGCGATGGCCCAGACCCAGATCGAGGCGATCAGGAGCCCGACCATGACGACCTTGACGATCCAGCTGGCGTTCCAGAATAGCGTGAACAGCGAGAGGTCGGCGGTGACCGGCAGAACCGACTGGGCGACGTCGGCTGGATGCATAAGGTAGGTCCTTTCCGCTTGACCCGGCTTTCGCCGGATCGGGCCCGGCGCGGCGCTCCAATACGAACGTCGGACCAAAAAGAACGCCGCGGCAAAGCCACCGCGTGGCGCTTCGCCAAAACCGTTGTCGTTCGCGAAACCCCAAAATCCCGCCGCCGGCGGGTTCAGGAAATCCCTGCGAAACTTGGCCGAACTTGGGCGCGGCCGGGCGGGAAGCCGCGGCTTTGCCGGCCTAAACAGCGCCGATTGTGGTTAAGGAGCCGTTAACCGAGCGGGCCTCCAGTACCGCATCGCAACAGAAATGAAAACGGCCGCCCGCCTCGGGGAAGGCGGACGGCCGGCTCACGCGCGAGGGGGCACTCAGTTATGCGGCGGCGGGTTTTCCGGCTGCGCGTTTTCGGAAGCCGGCCGGTCGCGCCGCTCTGCCATGAACTGATCGAACTCGGTCTTGTCCTTGGCGAAGCGCAGCCGGTCGAGGAAATCGCGGAATTCGCGCTGCTCTTCCTCGAGGCGCCGCAGCGTGTCCATGCGGTACTCGTCGAAGGCGCGATTGCCGCTCGGGCCCGGGCCGCCCCAGGGGGTATGGCCGTCCGCCATGCGCGAGCGCATCCGATCCATCCGGCGCTGCAGGCGCTCCATCTTGTGCTGCCAGCGGTCATGCCCGTAGGCCCCGTAGGCGTGGCGATATGCGCATCCCATTCTTCCGCTCCATAGTGTGAAGGCGAGGACGGCCAGACCGAGCGGCCACCAAGCCCAGAAACTGAGAACGATCAGGGCGATCCAGGCGGGTTTGCCGAATTCGTCGAGCTTTGCGGTGATAGGCATGGTCGGCCTCGCGTGAATGTAAATAACATTTACATTAGTAGAAGCGGTCAGGGCGAATGTCAACACCCTTTACATAGGAAATCGAAAGCCGCCCGCGAGGGGGTGCGGTTCGGCGCTCAGCCGCGCGCAGCCTTCTCGGGCAGGCCCAGCCCGCGCAGATAGATGAGGACGGCCGCTTCCAGGAGCTCCTCGGGCGGCATCGGCAGCGCCCTGCGGGCGGCGTCGCCGCGGCCGAACAGCGAAGCGATGCCGTGCGTCATCGACCAGATGTGCAGCGCCACCATCAGCGCCGGCGGCCGGCCGTTGGCCGGCATCAGTGCCACCAGGTGTTCGGCCGCGCCGCGCAGGACGCCGAAGGCGCGCTCGCCGGCCTCGCGCAGTTGCGGATCGGCGTCGGCCGGCACGCCGGCCTCGAACATGGCCGAGTAATAGGCGGGCTCGCTCCTGGCAAAAGCGAGGTAGGCCTTGCCGAGCCGGTCGAAACCCGTGAGCACGTCCGGCCGGCCCTCGTCCCAGGCTTTGCTCAGCGCTACGGCAAATTCGTCGAAGCCGCGGCGGGCAACGTCCGCCAGCAGCGCGTCACGGTCGCGGAAATGGCGATAGGGCGCCGCCGGGCTGACGCCGGCAAAGCGCGCGGCGTCGGCGAAGGTGAAGCCGGCCGGCCCTTTCTCCGCGATCAGTTCGAGCGCCGCCCGCACCAGGGCTTCTTTCAGATTGCCGTGGTGATAGCCGCGCGGGCCGGGCCCTCGCCTGTGCCAGCTCATGGGGAATGCCTCATGTTAAGGGCATTTACATGAGTTTGACGGCGGCGTCACCTCACCCGTCAGTCCGGGACCGCGCGAAGCGCGGGACCCCGCATCCCGACCGTCACGCCGTGGCCTTTCGAATGACCCCTGGATTCCGGGCTCCCGTCGCCGCCTGCCGCGTCGCCGGGCGCCCCGGAATGACAGTCCGGCGCGCTACCGCCTCCGCGGCGCGGCTTCGAGCGGCAAGCGTTCGAACAGTGTCGGCCCGCTTGGTTCGGCGCCCTCGATGGTGAGCAATTGCAGCTTGGTGACCACCCCGCCTGGCGCGGAAAACCCACCGGCCTTGCCGCCGGCGGCCAACACGCGGTGGCACGGCACGATCAGCGGTATGGGATTTTCGCCGAGCGCCTGGCCGACCGCGCGCGCCAGCAATTTGTCGCCGAGCCGCTCGGCGATCTCGCCATAGGTAAGCGTTGCACCGGGCGGAATAGCGCGCGCGACGGCGTAGACCTTGCGGTTGAAGGCGGACAACGCTTCGTCGTCGATCGTGACGTCGTTCAGGTCGCGCGGCTCACCGCGCAACAAAGCGACCATGCCGTCGATTGCCCGCCGCACGTCTTGCGGAGGCGGCGTTTCTTGCGCGCCGGCAAAGCGTCGCGCAACGATCCCTCGCAGCGCGTCCACGTCTTTCTCCGGCAGCTGCACGCCGGCAATGCCGCGCGCGCTCCACACCACGGCGCAAGCGCCGATGGCGCTGTCGAACAGGGCAAAGCGATAATCGTTCATGGCTTGCTGTTGCGCGGCTTGAGCCGCATGCATGACATCAACCGTTCGTCCCCGCGAAAGCGGGGACCCAGGGCGGCAATCTCAGAGCTTGCGATTACATCCCTGGATTCCCGCTTGCGCGGGAATGAACGGAACCTGGCTTCCGCGTAGCGAAGCATTCTCTAGCCCGCGCCGCCACCCGATTCCAGGTCCGCCGCCATGGCGACGCGCAGCGGCTTGGGGATCGGCTTGGCCTTGCCGCCCGAGACGAAAGCGACCTGCACATGCGCCTCCACGATCAAATCCTCGCCGCGCATGACCTTCTGATTGAGCGTGACCGAGGCACCCTTCACCTCCTCCGGCGTGGTGACCACGTCGAGCACGTCGTCCATGAAGGCGGGCTTCTTGAAGGCGATGCCCATGTGCCGCACCACGAAGGAGAAGCTCGGCGCCTCCTGCTCGGCCGCCTCGAACAGCGCGCGGTGGTCGGCGCCGAGCAGCCGCAGATAATTGGTGCGCCCGCGCTCCATGAAGCGCAGATAGCTGGCGTGATAGACGATGCCGGAAAAGTCCGTGTCCTCGTAATAGACGCGCACCGGCAGATGGTGCTTGCCGTTGCGGATTTCGCCGTCGAGGGGGTTACTCATTCGAAAACCTCTATATCGTCATGGCCGGGCTTGTCACCGCAAGTCGGGTTTACCCGACTTGCGGCACTTATTCAGTGCGGAAGTCGGGCAAGCCCGACTTCGCCATCCACGCCTTGACCAACGGAAAGCGATAAAGGCGTGGATGCCCGGCACAAGGCCGGGCATGACGAAGCGAACACGGTCATCGCCACGGCACCTTCTTCCCCATCGCCTCCTCCCAGTGCTTGCCGTCGAAAGTGTGGACCGCCAGCGTTTCGAGATCGACGCCGTCGATGCAGCGCGCGTTGACATCGATCTTGTCGGGGTCGGAGCGCGGCACGTAGAACGGATGGATGCCACAGGTCTTGCAGAAGCTGTGCCTGGCAACGCCGGTATTGAATGTGTAGGTCGCAAGATCGTCCTGGCCGCTCAGCAGTTCGAACTGCTCGGGCGGCACGATCAGATGCAGAAAGCCCTTCTTCGAGCAGATCGAGCAGTTGCAATAGGTGACGCGGTCGAGGCTGGCGGTGACCTTGAAGCGCACGCGCCCACAATGACAGCCGCCCTGCATGGTTTTCATGAACACTACTCGTCTTCGCCGTTGAACAACCCGAACTGCGCCGCATCGCGCGCCGGCTCCGGCAGTCCGAGATGCTTGAACGCGGCGCCGGTCAAGAGCCGCCCGCGCGGGGTGCGCTGGATGAATCCCTTTTGGATGAGGAAAGGCTCGATGATGTCCTCGATGGCGTCGCGCGGCTCGGAAAGCGCCGCGGCCAGCGTGTCGACGCCGACCGGGCCGCCACCGTAATGCTCCGCGATCGTCTTTAAATAGCGCCGGTCCATGGCGTCGAGTCCGGCCGCGTCCACCTCCAGTTCGCCGAGCGCGCGGTCGGCGGTTCTGCGGTCGACCTTGTCGGCGCCCTGCACATGCGCGAAGTCGCGCACCCGGCGCAGCAGCCGGCCGGCGATACGCGGGGTGCCGCGCGCGCGGCGCGCGATCTCGTTGGCGCCGTCCGCCGTCATGGCGAGCTTGAGCACGCGCGCGCCACGGTTGACGATCTGCTCGAGCTCGGCCTCGCTGTAAAAGTTCAGCCGCATCGGAATGCCGAAACGGTCGCGCAGCGGATTGGTCAAGAGTCCCGCGCGCGTGGTGGCGCCGATCAGCGTAAACGGTGCAAGATCGATCTTGACCGAGCGCGCCGCCGGGCCTTCGCCGATGATGAGGTCGAGCTGGAAATCCTCCATGGCGGGATAGAGGATCTCCTCCACCGCCGGGTTGAGCCGGTGGATTTCGTCGATGAACAGCACGTCGCGCGGCTCGAGGTTGGTAAGCAGCGCGGCGAGATCGCCGGCCTTGACGATCACCGGGCCGGAGGTGGCGCGGAAATTGACGCCCAATTCGCGCGCCACGATCTGCGCCAGCGTGGTCTTGCCCAAGCCCGGCGGCCCGACCAGCAGCACGTGATCGAGCGCTTCTTTACGCGCGCGCGCAGCCTCGATAAACACCTTCAGATTGGCGCGCGCCTTGTCCTGGCCGATGAATTCGTCGAGCCGCTGCGGCCGCAGCGAGGCGTCCACGTCGTCGTCGCGGCTTTGCGCGGACACCAGGCGCGGGTTCGTGCTCATGCCAGTTTCCATTTCTTGGCCAAGAGCCAGCACAGGATCGCGGCGAAGACCGAGCTCGGCAGCAGGCCGGCGGTCAACGGCAGTTCGCCGGGTAGGCTCGGCTCGAGCGATTGCGTCGCGACCACCATGTTGAGCAGCACCGTGACTCCGTTCGCCGCCAACGCGGCAAAGATCGGCGACAGTAAGGTGGTGCGCCCGCCGACCGCGCGCGCGGCCGCGACCATGAGCCCGGTCAACAGCGCCAGCATGCCGCCGAACACGTAGGAGAACACGAGGGTGAAGAACATCGCACCGGCGAAGGCGTCGGTGAGCCGCGTCCAGTCGATGCCGTGATCGGCGACGCCCATGGCAAAGATGATGACGAGCAGCGTATAGCCGCCAATCGGCGGCCCGAAGAACAGGAACACGCCGACGATGCCGAGCGTGCGCAGCACGACCGGCAGTTCGTCGCTGGCCGCATCCTCCTGCATTTCGAGCGCGGCCGCGTCGAAGGCCTGCTCGTCGAGTTCCGGCTCTTGCGGTGCCGGCTCGCGCAAATCCTCGCGAATGCCTTGCCCGCTCACAGTCTGCCCGCTCATCGGGCCAGCTCCTTCAGCCCCTGCCTGATCAGCGTCGCGGTATCGGCCCCCTCGCCGGCCGCGCGCGCGGCGGCGGCGATGGCCGCGGCCGCCTGCGGCTGACCGTAACCGAGATTGACCAGCGCCGACACCGCGTCCATCACCGGACGCGGCGCGCGTTTCTCGTCGACGCTGCCTGCGAGATGCACCACGCCAGGCTCGATGTCGGAGAAGGCCGGCGCCTTGTCCTTCAATTCGCCGACGATGCGCTCGGCAACCTTGGCCCCGACGCCAGGCGTGCGCGCCACCGCCGCTTTGTCGCGCATGGCGACCGCATTGGCGAGCTCGGACACTTTCAACGTGCCGAGCACGGACAGCGCCACCCGCGCGCCGACGCCCTGCACCGTCTGCAACAGGCGGAACCATTCGCGCTCGGTATCGCTCGCAAAGCCGAACAGCTTGATCTGGTCCTCGCGTACGTAAGTCTCGATCGACAGCGTCGCGGGCTCGCCCTTGCCCGGCAGCCCCTGCAGCACGCGCGTCGGGCAGTGCACCTGATAGCCGACGCCGTTCACGTCGAGGATGACGTAATCCTCGCCATAAGAGTCGATGATGCCTTTGAGCTTGCCGATCATCCCGCCGCCACCTTCATCATCAAACTCGTCCGATGATGCGCGTGCGTGACCGCGATCGCCAGCGCGTCGGCGGCGTCTTCCGATTCGGGCGCGGCCTGCGGCAGCAGCACGCCGATCATCATGCGGATCTGCGCCTTCTCGCCGTGGCCGGCGCCGACGATCGACTTCTTCACCAGGTTGGGCGCGTATTCGGCCACCGTCAGCCCCGCGCGGGCCGGCACCAGCATGGCGATGCCGCGCGCCTGGCCGAGCTTGAGCGTGGCGACCGCATTGGCGTTGACGAAGGTCGCCTCCACCGCCGCCTCGTGCGGACGGTAGCGCTCGATCACCGCCAGCAGGCCGTCATGGATCGCCAATAGCCGCTCGGCAAGCGGCGCGCGCTCGGCGGTGGCAAGCGAGCCGCAGGCGACATGGATCAGCCGGTTGCCGTCAGCCTCGATCAGGCCCCAGCCGGTGCGGCGGAGCCCCGGATCGATGCCGAGAATGCGAATCGGTTGGGGGCGCATGCTCCCGTTGATAACCCCGGCGCCCGCCCCCGCCTAGCGGGGAAAACCGTCCGCCCATGGCGACGGCACGAGCCCCCGCTTGTTCGAACCGCTATTCCGTCTAGCATTCGCGCCCATGCGAGGGTCCGGTGCCAAGGCCAATCGGCGCGCCGTCATCATCGGCGGCTCGATGTCCGGGCTGTTCGCCGCGGCATTCCTGCGCCGGATCGGCTGGGACGTGGATGTCTATGAGCGCTCGCGCGTCGAACTGGTCGGGCGCGGCGCCGGCATCACCGGCCATCCCGAATTGTTCGAGGCGCTGGAAGCTAGCGGCGCCGGAACCGAGACGCTCGGCGTCGAGGTGGAAAAGCGCATCGCCATCGACCGAAACGGCTGCGTGACCGACGAGCGACCCCTGCGGCAGATCCTCACCTCGTGGGACCGCCTGCAGCGCCTGCTGCGCGCGACGATCGATCCGGGTCATTACCATCTCGGCCGCACTTTCGAACGCCTGGACCAGGACGAGCGCGGCGTGCGCGTGCAATTCGCCGACGGGAGCGTCGAGCACGCCGACATTCTCATCGGCGGCGATGGCATCCGCTCCAGCGTGCGTGGTCAAATGGCGCCTGAAGTGCAGCCGATTTACGCGGGCTATTATATCTGGCGCGGCGCGCCCAACGAAGCCGACCTTTCGGACCGGACGCTGCGCGAGATATATCCTTATTTTACGTTTTATCTGCCGCCGCGGCAGGAAGTCATTACTTACCCCATCGCAGGGTTCGACGACGATCTGACGCCAGGCAGACGGCGGTTCAATTTCATCTGGTATCGCGTCGCCGACGCAGCGCGCTTGCGCGAAATGAACGTCGACGAGAACGGCGTTCAGCACGACTATTCGGTGCCGCCGCCGCTCATTCGCAAAGACCTGATCGCGGAAATGCACACGGACGCGCGCGACATCATGCCGCCGGCGCTGCTTGACGCGCTATTGGCCATCGAGCAGCCATTCATCACGCCGATCTACGACTTCACCGCGCCCGCGATCGTTTTCGGCCGCGTCGCCATGGTGGGAGACGCCGCCGCCAACGCACGTCCGCATATGGGTTTTGGCATGGCCAAGGCGGCGACGGACGCTCAGGCTCTGGCCAAGCATCTCGCAGCCTACGACGAGATCGACGACGCACTCGAAGCCTACAATGCGGAGCGCCAGCCGATCGGCAACACGATCGTCATGCACGGGCGCAAGCTTGGCACGCACATGGGCGTCAACCTCGAGACCGACGAAGACCGCCGCATGCACGCGTTGCTGCAAAGCGACGGCGCCATGCTGGATTGGATCGCGGTGCCTAATTTCCTCGACGCATACCGGTGACCGCTCACGCGCTCATCTTCTGCACCAGCACGTCCGACACTTCGAAATTGGCGTAGACGTTCTGCACGTCGTCGTTGTCGTCGAGCGACTCGATCAGCTTGATGACCTTCTCGCCCGAATCGTCGTCCACCGAAATCGTGTTCTGCGGCTTCCAGGTGAGCGCCGATCTGCGCGGCTCGCCGAACTTCGCTTCCAGCGCCTTGGCGACCTCGGCCAGGTCGTCCGGCGTGGTGAAGATCTGATGGCCGTCAGCATGCGAGACGACGTCCTCGGCGCCCGCCTCGATCGCGGCCTCCAGCATGGCGTCGGCGCTCGCCACCCCCGTATCGTATTCCACCACGCCGACATGGTCGAACATGAAGGATACCGCGCCGGTTTCCGCCAGGTTGCCGCCGTTCTTGGAGAAGATCGCGCGCACTTCGCCGGCGGTGCGATTGCGGTTATCGGTCAACGCTTCGACGATCACCGCGACGCCGCCGGGCGCGTAGCCCTCGTAACGGATCTCGTCGTAATTCTCGGCGTCGCCGCCCTGGCTCTTCTTGATGGCGCGCTCGATATTGTCCTTCGGCATGTTCTCGGCCTTGGCCGCCAGGATGGCGGCGCGCAGGCGCGGGTTGAACGCCGGATCGGGCAAGCCGAGCTTGGCCGACACGGTGATCTCGCGCGCGAGCTTGGAGAACAGCTTGGAACGCGCCTTATCCGCGCGCCCCTTCTTGTGCATGATGTTCTTGAACTGGGAATGGCCGGCCATGACGGGGAACTATCGGTTGATGACCGCGGCTATATAGGCCGGGCGGCGGGGAAAATAAATATCGGAAACGTGGCTACCTGACCTTTCGGCCGTCACGCGCGGGCTTGACCCGCGTATCCTTCCTTATGCGAAAAACGATGGATTGCCCGGTCGAGCCCGGCAATGACGGCAACTATGCCGCCGCGACGTTGCGCAGGATGGCGTCGACGCGCCGGCGCAAGGCCGCCACATTGCCGTGCACGCGCGCCTTGTAGCGGGCGACGGCGTCGCGGTCGACCAGGAAGTAGTCCCGCTCCGGATAGCTGCGGCCGAAAATATCGACCAGCATGCTGCGGAAGGCGCCGGAAACGATTCCCGGTGCCTGCGCCGACGGCCGGTCGGCAAAGCCCGCCGTCTCTGCCGCGGTGAGCGCGCACAGCAAGGCCTCCGGCTCGGTCGCGAACACGCGCTTGTGGCGCTGGATATCCTCGATGGCGCACGCGCCCCCGGTCTCGTCGCCAAGGGCGAGCGGCGCATCGTCGCTTGCCCGCGCGAGCGGGAAACAATCGATCAGCCAGTCGCCCAGATGCGCGGCATGCGCGTGCCCGCGCCCATACATCAGCATGTCGTCCTGGTGGCGGGCGAACCAGGCATCGAGCCGTTCGATCAGCCGCGCGGCGCGCGCGCGCGGGATCAGCTCGCGGTATTGCGTGCCGAATATCCCGATCGAAGCCTTGGCGCGGCCGAGGAAGTCGATGAGCGCGTCGTCCAGCAATGGCTGGAACAACCCACCGCCGGTGCCGATCACCGCCAGATCGTACGGCCCGCACGCCGCGCTCAAATTTGCGAAGCTCAGGTGCTCGACCTCCGCCTCGCCCGGCAGCAGCGCGTTGATCATGGCAAGCCGCAGCCGGCCGCCGAACGTGTCGCCACCGTCCGAAACCACCGCCACTCGGCAGGGCGCCGACGCCAGTATGCGCTCGGCCGGTGCCAGCCGTATCAACGCCTGCGCGCTGTCGACGGGTGCCGTACATTCGATGCGAAAGCCGAAGCGGTCGAACAACCGCGCCAGCTCGAAATAGCTGAAATGGTTGACCCAGCCGAGCGCCGCGGCGTCGCATTTACCGGTCAGGTCGCGCGCGCAATAGCTCAACACCACGTCGCGCTTGCAGAAGCGCAGGTGCGTGAACAGGCTCTCCACGTCGACGATGGTTTCGAGCGCGCCCAGCATCACGATGACGTCGGCATTGGCGGCTTGCGCGGTGGGAAACTCGCCGGCGTTGAGATCGCAGACGGTCGTGTCCTCGTCGCGCGCGATCAGATCGCAGCCGGAATATTCGCAACCGTTCGGCAGGTAGCGGGCAAGCGCCTTGCGTCCGCAATTCAGTTCGAGCACGCGCGCGCCGGCGGGAATGAACTGCGCGGCGAACTGGGCGCGCGCGTCATATGCAGGCTCCCGCGCGGGCTCGGAGGCCTGCCGGGTGGACCAGCGCGCAACGTCGGCTGCCTGCGCGCGCTCGGCTTGGATGTGAAGCGTCATCAAGGACCCGTGCTGTCGGAACTTGCCGGACGCGGCACGGGCCGGCGAATCAACCTCTCCAACGAATCATCGCGGGGAGTCGCGGTCAACTGCGAAAGAAAAGGCAGCTACGCCCAAAAAGCGGGCCGCGCCTCTTCCAGCGCGCCGCCGAGCCGCACCGGGCCGACCTTGGCCGCCAGCCCGGTCTTGTCGTCGGTCTCGACGGCGACGGCGCAGAGCGTCGCCGGCCCCATGGCCGGCTCGAATTTTGCGCCCGGGATCTTGCGCAGAAAGCGGGTGAGCGGCTCGTCCTTCGCCATGCCGATCACCGAATTGAAATCGCCGCACATGCCGACGTCGGTCACGAAGGCGGTGCCGCCCGGCATGATGCGGTGGTCGGCGGTGGGGCAATGCGTATGCGTCCCGACCACCAGGCTCGCGCGCCCGTCGCAGTAATAGCCCATGGCCTGCTTCTCGCTGGTCGCCTCGCAATGCATGTCGAGCACGATCGCGTCGACCTCGCGCTTGAGCGCGCAGGCGTTGAGCTCGCGGTCGACCACGGCGAAGGGGTCGTCGAGCGCGTCCATGAAAATGCGGCCCATGGCGTTGATCACCAGCGCGCGCTGCCCGTTCTTGGCGTCGACCAGCGCCGCGCCACGGCCGGGCGTGCCGGGCGGATAATTGGCCGGGCGGATCAGACGCGGCGCGCGCTCGATGAACACCAGCGCCTCGCGCTGATCCCACGAGTGGTTGCCGAGCGTGATCGCGTCGGCGCCGGCGTCGATCAACTCGTTGTAGATCGTCTCGGTGATGCCGAAGCCGCCGGCGGCGTTCTCGCCATTGACGACCACCAGGTCGAGCTTCCAATCGGCGATCAGCTTCGGGATATGTTCGAGCGCCACCGCGCGCCCGGCCCGTCCCACGATATCGCCGATGAAGAGGATGCGCATGCGCTCACTCTCGCGGTGCGCACGCGAGCGCCCCAGGCAGTGACTGTCCCCTCCCCCCTTGTGGGGGAGGGCTAGGGAGGGGGGTGGAAAGCGCGGGCACCACTGTCATTGTTGAATCAAATTCCGAAAATCGATCACCTCGCGCTCCGTTAGCACGAAGTCGAGCCGCTCGTCGCGGGGCGTGGCTGGGATTTCTGCAATTTCCTGCGCGGCGAAGGCGAGCCCGACCGCGATAATCCGCTTCTGCGCGCGCAGGGCATGGATCGTCATATCGTAATAGCCCGCGCCATAGCCGATGCGGTGCCCGGCGCGGTCGAAAGCAGCGAGCGGCACCAGCAGGATATCGGGCGCGACCTGGGTCGCTTGCGGCGCCGGCTCGCGGATGCCCCACTGCCCACGCACAAGCTCGTCGCCGAGTTGATAGGTGCGCATGATGAGCGGCTTGCCGCGCCCGGCAATCGCCGGCAGCGCCAGTTGCGCGCCGGTCTCC
Source organism: uncultured Pseudomonadota bacterium (assembly GCA_963773305.1). Lineage (GTDB taxonomy): Bacteria > Pseudomonadota > Alphaproteobacteria > Rhizobiales > Xanthobacteraceae > Pseudolabrys. The sequence continues at coordinate 250,712 of CAVZAR010000001.1, read as the reverse complement.
GCCAATTTCCGCATGAGAGGAATCGGATTGATCTCGGTTCGCATCGCCATGAAACCGGAGACGATGGCGCCCGGCTTCACATCGAAAGGCAGCCCGCGCGCGGCGATTTGCTCGGCGGCAGCGCTGCGCATTGCCGCCGGCAGCGCATCGCGCCGCGCCAGCGCTTCGGCGCGCAGCTTGGCTTTAGGGGATTCCTGTTGCGCGAGATCGGGCATCGAAAAATAAGTGCGGAGCCACAACGGCCGTTGGAGAGCTCGATCCCGGGAACCTACCTAAGTAGGTGGGCGCCATATGTCCGGACCCACGAGCCCGGTCAGGGACAGCTCCCTTTGAGATCGATAAGGCCCCGAGAGTATTGTCTCCTGACGCACCTCGCAGCCCCGCGGGGCGGAATGTAGTGTGTGTCCGCGGCAAGCGCTACAGGCTCCCTCTCCCCGCTTGCGGGGAGAGGGTGGCGAGCGCGGAGCGTCAAGCGAAGCGCGAGCCGGGTGAGGGGGCGTTCCCGAAGCGCTCAAACTCGCGGCGATGCCCCTCACCCGGTCCGCCTACGCTCGGCGGACCGACCCCTCCCCGCAAGCGGGGAGAGGTGAAAGAAGAATCACCCGATCGCCACGCCGTTGCCGTTGCCGACCGTGGCGTTGAGCTTGCGGGTGATTCCCTCGATGCGCTCGGCCGCCGAGTTGAAGGCGCCGACCACCGCGGCGGAGGCCTGCTTCGCCCGGTCGGCCGCCACCACGCGGGCGTCCTGCAAGGCCGCCACTTCCTCCTCCAGCCTTCGGATGCGCCGGTGGGCTTCGTTGAGCTCGTCGGCCACCATCAGCGCCGCCATCACGGTCAGCCGGGTATCGCCGATCTCGCCGAATTTCTGGCGCAACTGCTCGATGCGCGTGTCGATATCGCTCGCCAGGGCGTGCAGGTGGTCCTGCTGGCCATCCTCGCAGGCGAGCCGGAACTGGCGGCCGGCAATGGTGGCGTTCACCTGGGTCATGGCGTTCATGGCGTCATCCCTTGCACGCGATCGTTGCGGTTGCGCGCTCATTCGTTGGTGTCCAGCACCGACTGGATCGAGGCGATGGCCGCGTCCAGCCGCCCCGCGATCTCGCGGTTGGTGGTTTCCAGTCTGCGCGAGCGCGCGGTCTCGCCGTCGAGCGCGGCGGCCAGCCGCGTGCGGTCGACCCCCAGCGCCTGCACCTGGTGCGCCAGGTCGTCCTCGCGGCCGTCGCCCTCGCGCCGGCGCTCGACCGCGGCGTCTAGCCCATCGAGCGCCATGGCAAGGCGCTTGACCGCCGAGTCGATTGCGTTCTGGTCGCTCATCGCTGCAAGGACCTAATGATCGCGCGCCACAAAAAAGCCTTGGACCGCAAAAGCTTAGGCGCAAAATCTTACGTGCTGCGCGATAAGCGCGTCAACGCCGGCAGAAAGATATGCCCCGTTGTTTTGCGCGCCCTGTGCATGGCGCGCGCCCGGTTTGCGCCTCACATTGACTCAAGGACGGCACATGCTATCCACCCGCGACGAACAGGCTTTTTTCCATGAGCGCAAACGCTTCGTCGACGGCAGCCGTGGCACCTTCCGGGCGGCGCGCGGCAGCCGCCGCGGGTTCCGCCGTGTCCCATGCACGCATGGCCAACGCCATCCGCGCGCTGGCCATGGACGCGGTCGAGCAGGCCAAGTCCGGCCATCCCGGCATGCCCATGGGCATGGCCGATGTCGCCACCGTCCTGTTCATGCAGTTCCTGAAATTCGATTCCCACGACCCGCACTGGCCCGACCGCGACCGCTTCGTGCTGTCGGCCGGTCACGGCTCCATGTTGCTCTACGCGCTGCTCTACCTCACCGGCTATCCGGCGATGACGCTCGGCGAGATCAAGCGCTTCCGCCAGCTCGGCTCGATCACGCCCGGCCATCCGGAATACGGCCACACCCCGGGCGTGGAGACCACCACCGGCCCGCTCGGCCAGGGGCTCGCCACCGCGGTCGGCATGGCGATCGCCGAGAAGCACATGGCCGCCGTGTTCGGCGACAATCTCGTCGATCACAACACCTATGTGATCGCGAGCGACGGCGACCTGATGGAAGGCATCAGCCACGAGGCCATCGCGCTCGCCGGACACTTGAAGCTCAACAAGCTGATCGTGCTGTTCGACGATAACGGCATTTCGATCGACGGGCCGCTGTCGCTCGCCGACAATGTCGACCAGGTGAAACGCTTCGAGGCCTGCGGCTGGAACGCCTGGCGCATCGACGGCCAGGATCAAGCGGCTATCGCCGACGCGCTCACCAAAGCGCAATCGTCGGACAGGCCGGTGCTGATCGCCTGCAAGACGCAAATCGGCTACGGCGCGCCGACCAAGGCCGGCAAGGCGAGCTCGCACGGCTCGGCCTTGGGCGCGGAAGAGATCAAGGGCGCGCGCAAAGCGCTCGATTGGGATTACCCGCCGTTCGAAATCCCCGACGATGTTCTTGGTGCGTGGCGCGAGGCCGGCACGCGCGGCAAGCCGGCGCATGATGCTTGGAACAAGCGGCTCGCCGGGCTCGGTGCCTCGACGCGCGCCGACTTCGAGCGCCGCGTGAAGGGCGGCGTGCCGGCGGCGCTCGACGAGGCCGTGCGCAAGATCAAAGAGTCGCTCGCCGCCACGCCGAAGGACATCGCCACGCGTTCCTCCTCCGAATTGGCGCTGGAAACGCTCGTGCCGGCGCTGCCGGACATGGTCGGCGGCTCGGCCGACCTGACCGGCTCCAACAACACCCGCACCAAATCGATGCAGGCGATGACGCCTTCCGACTTCTCCGGCCGCTTTATTCACTACGGCGTGCGCGAGCACGGCATGGCGGCGGCCATGAACGGCATGGCGCTGCACGGCGGCATCATCCCTTACAGCGGCACCTTCCTGGTGTTCTCCGACTACTGCCGCCCGGCGATCCGCCTCGCCGCGCTGATGGGCGTGCGCGTCATCCACGTGATGACGCACGACTCCATCGGCCTTGGCGAAGACGGCCCGACGCATCAGCCGGTCGAGCATCTGGCGGCGCTGCGCGCCATCCCCAACCTGCTGGTGTTCCGCCCGGCCGACGCGGTCGAAACCGCCGAATGCTGGCAGCTCGCCTTGCAGAACAAGAACCGCCCGAGCGTTCTTGCCCTCACCCGCCAGAACGTGCCGCAACTGCGCCGTACGCTCGACGCGGAAAACAAATGCGCCGCCGGCGCCTATGAGATTTCGCCAGCCAACGGCCGCGCCGACGTCTCGCTGTTCGCCACCGGCTCGGAAGTCTCGCTCGCCGTCGAGGCGCAGAAGCTGCTCACCGCCAAGGGCGTGGCCGCGCGCGTGGTCTCGGTGCCCTGCTTCAAACTGCTGGCCGAAACTCCCGAAGCCGCCCGCCGCGCGGCGATCGGCGACGCCAAGGTCAAGATCGCCGTGGAAGCCGCCGTACGCCAGGGCTGGGACGCGATCATCGGCGAGCACGGCGCCTTCGTCGGCATGTCGTCTTTCGGAGCCAGCGCGCCCTACAAGGACCTCTACAAGCATTTCGGCATCACGGCCGAGGCGGTCGCGCAAGCCGCGCTCGACAAACTGGCTTGAGGGCGCATTAATTTGCCTGAACTCTCCGGGCGGCGACGCCTGATCCGGCCCCGGCCGGCGAGCCCACCCCGCGACGCCATGAACCGGCGCGGCGGCTTGAGAGTTACCCGAATGAGTTCTACATAACCGCTCGATTGAGAGCCATTTGCCGCACAGCCGCGCGACGGACCGTTAAAATTTCCGCCTGATTGCGCGCTTTTCCGAAGGAGTGTGCCTGCCATGTCCGTCCGCGTCGCCATCAACGGGTTCGGCCGCATCGGCCGCAACGTTCTGCGCGCCATCGCCGAAGCCAAGCGCAGCGACATCGTAGTGGTCGCCATCAACGATTTGGCCCCGGTCGAAACCAACGCCCACCTGCTGCGCTTCGATTCGGTGCACGGCCGTTTCCCCGGCGAGGTCACCGTCAAAGGCGACACGATCAACCTCGGCAACGGCGCCATCAAGGTGCTGGCCGAGCGCGACCCCTCCAAGCTGCCCTGGAAGGACCTCGGCATCGACATCACGCTGGAATGCACCGGCATCTTCACCGCCAAGGAAAAGGCTAAGGTGCATCTCGCCGCCGGCGCCAAGCGCGTGCTGGTCTCCGCGCCCTCCGACGGCGCCGACCTGACCGTGGTCTACGGAGTCAACCACGACAAGCTGACCAAGGACCATCAGGTCGTCTCCAACGCCTCCTGCACCACCAATTGCCTCGCTCCGGTCGCCAAGGTGCTCAACGACGCCGTCGGCATCGACAAGGGCTTCATGACCACGGTGCACGCCTATACCAACGACCAGCACGTCCTCGATCAGGTACACAAGGACCTGCACCGCGCGCGCGCGGCCGCCATGTCGCTGATCCCGACCTCCACGGGCGCCGCCAAGGCGGTCGGCCTGGTGCTGCCGGAACTCAAGGGCAAGCTGGACGGCGTCGCCATCCGCGCGCCGGTGCCGAACGTGTCCATCGTCGATCTGAAATTCATCGCCAAGAAGTCGACCGACAAGGACGAGATCAACGGCGCCATCAAGCGCGCGGCCGAGCAGCAGCTCAAAGGCATCCTCGGCTATCACACCGCGCCCAACGTCTCGATCGACTTCAACCACGACAGCCGTTCCTCGGTCTTCGACATGGAGCAGACCCGGGTGATGGAGGGCACGCTGGTGCGCGTGGCGTCGTGGTACGACAACGAATGGGGCTTCTCCAACCGCATGGCCGACACCGCCGTGGCGATGGGGAAGCTGATTTAAACCAACCTTGATTTCGTTATGCCCGGCCTTGTGCCGGGCATCCCGCTTAGGGACACACTGCCTTCCTCAGCGAGATGGCCGGGACAAGCCCGGCCATGACAGGTGAGAGACATCCATGCCGCAATTCCGCACCCTCGACCACGTCGACGTGAAGGGCAAGCGCGTGCTGCTGCGCGTCGATCTCAACGTGCCGCTGGAAAACGGCGTCGTCACGGACGCAACGCGCATCGAGCGCGCCGCCCCCGCCATCACCGAGCTGGCCGACGCCGGCGGCAAGGTCATCTTGCTCTCGCATTTCGGCCGTCCCAAGGGCAAGCGCGAGCCGAAGGATTCGCTGAAACCCGTCGCGGCGGAAGTCGCGCACGTGGTCAAGCGCCCGGTCAAGTTCGTCGACGACTGCATCGGCGACGTAGCCGAAAAAGCCGTCGCCGCCATGAAGCCGGGCGACATTATCTGTTTGGAAAACACGCGCTTCTATCCGGGCGAAGAGAAGAACGATCCGGCGTTCGTGAAGCAACTCGCCAAGCTCGGCGACATCTGGGTCAACGACGCCTTCTCCGCCGCCCACCGCGCGCACGCTTCCACCGAAGGCCTCGGCCACGTGCTGCCGGCTTACGCCGGGCGCACCATGCAGGCCGAGCTCGAAGCCTTGGCCAAGGCGCTCGAGCATCCCGAGCATCCGGTTGCGGCCATCGTCGGCGGCGCCAAGATTTCCACCAAGCTCGATCTGCTCGCCAACCTGTTGAAGAAAGTCGACGCGCTGATCGTCGGCGGCGCCATGGCCAATACGTTTTTACTCGCGCAAGGGCGGCCGGTCGGCAAGTCGCTGGTCGAAAAGGACTTGGTCGACACCGCGCGCAAGATCATGGACGAGGCAAAGGCGCAAAAGCGCGAGATCGTGCTGCCGGTCGACGTCGTGGTGGCGAAGGAATTCAAGGCCAACGCGCCCTCGCGCGCCGTGGAACTCGACGCCGTCGGTGCCGACGACATGATCCTCGACATCGGCCCGCGCAGCGTGGAATTCGTCTGTTCGGTGCTGGCGCGCACGAAGACGCTCGTCTGGAACGGCCCGTTCGGCGCCTTCGAAATGGAACCCTTCGACACCGGCACCATCGAAGTCGCCGAAGCCGCCGCGGAACTCACCGGCAACCGCGAACTTGTCACGGTGGCGGGCGGCGGCGACACGGTGGCGGCGCTCAATGCCGCCGGTGTCGGCAACCGGCTGACCTACGTGTCCACCGCCGGCGGCGCCTTCCTGGAATGGCTGGAAGGCAAGACCCTGCCAGGGGTCGAGGTGTTGCGGGTACGATAGTTGTGAATGTCATTCCGGACGCCACCCCAAGTCGGCTAGAGCCGACTTGGGCAACTTAATATCCTGATCTCGGGTATACCCGAGATTAGGTGCGGCGATCCGGAATCCATAACCCGGGTGGTATATTCTATCGAAAGACAGGGGTTATGGATTCCGGGTTCGCGTCTGCGGCGCGCCCCGGAATGACGGGTTGAGAGGGAGAGCGATTATGGATCTCGACGAACTGAACAAAGTGGCGCAGGCCATGGTCGCGCCCGGCAAGGGCATTCTCGCGGCCGACGAATCGACCGGCACCATCAAGAAGCGCTTCGACGCCATCGGCGTGGAATCGACCGAGGACAGCCGCCGCGACTATCGCGAGCTCTTGTTCCGCTCGGCCGAAGGCATGAAGCACATTTCCGGCGTCATCCTCTACGACGAGACCATCTGGCAGAAGGCCAAGGACGGCACGCCTCTGGTCGACATCATCAAGAAGATGGGCGCCATTCCCGGCATCAAGGTCGACGAAGGCGCCAAGCCGCTGCCGTTCTGCCCCGGCGAGACCGTCACCATGGGGCTCGACGGCCTGCCCAAGCGCTTGCCGAAATATTACGAGCAGGGCGCGCGCTTCGCCAAATGGCGCGCGGTGATCGACATCGGCGCGGGCATCCCGAGCTACGCCTGCATCCACACCAACGCGCATGCGCTGGCGCGCTACGCCGCGCTCTGCCAGGAAAACCAGATCGTGCCGATCGTCGAGCCGGAAGTGCTGATGGACGGCGACCACGACATCGACCGTTGCTACGAGGTCACCGAGTTCGTGCTGAAGGAGACGTTCCAGCAGCTCTATTACCAGCGCGTGAAGCTGGAAGGCATGGTGCTGAAGCCCAACATGGCGATCGCCGGCAAGAAGAGCAAAAAACAGGCGGGCGTCGAAGAAGTCGCCGAGAAGACCGTGAAGCTGTTGAGATCTTGCGTGCCGGCGACGGTGCCGGGCATCGCCTTTCTGTCCGGCGGCCAGTCTGACGAACAGGCGACCGCCCATCTCGACGCCATGAACAAGATCGGCGGCCTGCCCTGGCATCTCACCTTCTCCTACGGCCGCGCGCTGCAGGCCGCGCCGCAGAAGGCCTGGAGCGGCAAGGCGGACAACGTGCCGGCCGCGCAGCGCGCCTTCACCCACCGCGCCCAGATGAACGGCCTCGCCGCGCTCGGCCAGTGGAAGGCCGACATGGAAAAGAAGGCGGCATAGCCGGCAACGCGGACACGCACCGCGCAGCGAGGCGCGCTTAACCCCCTGGAGGCGAGGGTGAAAGCGCTGCGGCGCGGCGCCCTATTCACGCCCCAGCGGCCGCGTAGTAAGCAGCGCAAGGGCGACACTCAAGCGAGCCGGGCGGACATGTCCGGCGCGCGCAACGCATTGACCGAGTCATTGGCCCAGACCGACATCCAAGCCGACCCGCACGCCATTCTCGGCGCCGCGCGCGCGGGCGACGCGCTCGTCTACGCCGTCATTTTCGGCGCAGCCGTCGCGCTGTGGTGGCTGGCGGGCGAGCATTCTTCGCTGTTGCCGGCGTTCGCGCCTTGGGACTTCTCCTTCGTCGAATTCCTCTCCGGCTGGCTCGCCGTGTTCTGGTATCTGCGCGGCTTATCGCGCACGCCTGTCGCCGAACGGCCCTCGCTTGCGCGCCAGATCGCCTTCTTCGCCGGCGTTCTGATCGTCTACGCCGTGCTGGAGACGCGCTACGAGTATCTCGCCGAGCACCAGTTCTTCTTCAACCGCATCCAGCACGTGGTCATGCACCACATCGGCCCGTTCCTGCTGGCGCTCGCCTGGCCGGGCGCGACGCTGATGCGCGGCATGCCGCCATGGGTGCGCCGCGCCGTGCTGCACCCGGTGCCGACGCGCACGGTCTACGTCTTGCAGCAGCCGGTGCTCGCGGCCGTGCTGTTCTCCGGCTCGTTCTTTTTCTGGCTCATTCCGGCGATCCACTTCCGCGCCATGATCGACCCGCATCTGTTCGCGCTGATGAACTGGACAATGGTGGCCGACGGCATTCTGTTCTGGTGCCTGGTGCTCGATCCGCGGCCGAAGCCGCCGGCGCGCGTTTCGTTCGGCGGGCGCGCCGCGCTCGCCGTGCTGGTGATGTTCCCGCAGATCGCCGGCGGCGCGCTCATCACCTTCATCCCCGACGATCTTTACGCGTTCTACGACCTGTGCGGACGCATCTATCCCGGCATGGGCGCGCGTTATGACCAGATCATCGGCGGGCTGATCACCTGGATTCCACCCGGCATGATGAGCGTACTGGCGCTGGTGCTGGTGCTCAACTTGCTGCGGCGTCACGAGGAAAGGACCGTTACCGATGCAGACGAACAAGACGACACCCGCCCGATCATCGATGCCAGCCGCTGGACCGGCGGTTAGCGCCGCGCTGCTGCTCGCCCTTGCACTTGCACTCGCCACCCCGGCGCTCGCCGCGCCCCAGGGCGTCACCGTCGAGCATCCCTGGATGCGCTTGATCATCAAGGCGCGGCCCGCCGCCGGCTACTTCACCCTGCACAACGAAAGCGACAAGCCTGTCACGCTCACCGGCGCGGCCTCGAGCGCCTGCGGCATGGCCATGCTGCACCAATCGAAGGAAGTGAACGGCGTCGAGAAAATGCTGCCGGTCAAGAGCGTCACGGTGCAGCCGCACGGCACGCTCATGTTCGAGCCCGGCAGCTATCACGTCATGTGCATGAAGCCGAACATGGCGATCGGCCAGAGCGTGCCGGTGACGCTCAAATTCGCCGGCGGCGACAGCATCACCGCGCAGTTTCCGGTCAAGGGCGTCGGCGGAAAATAGCTAGAGCAGCCCCAACAACCGCCGCCACCAGCTGCTGCCGCCGGCGCCCGCCACCATGCGGCGCAGATCGTCGGTCATCGGCGCAAGCTTGGTCTTCTGCAACGAGAGCCCCGTGAACAAAAGCTTCACCGCGCCCTGCCGGTTGAACACATAGACCGCCGAACTGTGCGTCACCTCGTAAGCGTGCCCGTCATGCGCCGGCGACACCGAATAGGCGACGCGATAGCGCTTGGCGAGCGTCTCCAACTGATCGCGCGTACCGCGCAAGCCCACGATCTGCGGCGCGAAGCTTTCGGTATATTGCTTGAGCACGGCCAGCGTGTCGCGGTTGGGATCGACGGTGACGAACAGCACGCGCACGTCGCCGGCCTCTTTGCCCATCGACTTGAGCATGTCGGCAATGTTGAGCAGCGTGGTCGGGCACACGTCCGGGCAGAACGTGTAGCCGAAATACAGCATCACGATCTTGCCCTTGAAGTCGGCCGCCGTGACGCTCTTGCCGTCGCTCGCGCGCGTCATGGCGAATTTGAGCGCCGGCAGCGCGCCGGTCATGTCGGTCGAATTCCACGCCCGTGCCGGCGCGGGCGCCATCAGGGCGAGCGCAAGCAGGACGGCAGCCGATAATGAAGCAAGGCGGGTGTGCATTACGCTCCCCATGACGCTGCCCCACCCCCCGCGTCAACCGCTATACGCCGATTCAGACTGTGCGTTCTGAGACATATCGGCGCGGGCTTTCATATCGCCAAAAGGGCAGCCGCCCACCGCGATGAAAACCGCGTGTCGGGTCCCGCCACGGTAGCCAAGCGCGCGATTTCTGAGTAGTGGAAGACGCTGCCCCGTCCCATTCATTGCCAAGAACAGGACACCGCCCGTGATCGATCTCTACACCTGGACCACGCCCAACGGCCGCAAGGTTTCCATCGCGCTGGAAGAGCTCGGCCTGCCCTACACCGTCCACCCGGTCGACATTTCCAAGGACGAGCAGTTCAAGCCGGAATTCCTCAAGATCGCGCCCAACAACCGCATCCCGGCCATCGTCGACCGCAACACCAATATTTCGCTCATGGAATCCGGCGCCATTCTGATCTATCTCGCCGACAAGACCGGCAAGCTGCTGCCGCACTCGGGCGAGCCGCGCTACCGGGTCATCGAATGGCTGATGTGGCAGATGGGCGGCCCCGGCCCCATGCTCGGCCAGATCCATCACTTCGTAAAATACAATTCCGGCAAGGCGCCTTATGCCGAGGAGCGCTACCTGAAGGAAGGCAACCGCCTCTACAAGGTGCTCAACGCGCGCCTGGAAAACCGCGAGTTCGTGGCCGACCAGTACTCCATCGCCGACATCGCGATCTGGCCGTGGATCTCGCGCTTCGAATGGCAGACCATCGACATGAAGCAGTACCCCAACGTCAAGCGCTGGTACGAGACCATCGCCAAGCGCCCGGCCGTGCAGAAGGGCTATCAGGTACCCAAAGACATGGGCCCGATCCCGATGCCGTGATGTAAGTGGCGCGACGCGCGCGCCGCAAACTCTCTTCACCTCCCCCTGGAGGGGGAGGTCGACCGCCGCAGCGAAGCGGAGGCGGGCCGGAGGCGGTGATCTTTCTCGCATTCGAAAAAGCTTTCACCCCACCCCCGGCGCGCTCCGCGCGCCGACCCTCCCCCTCCAGGGGAGGGTGAAGTGCGCCGCGCATCGCTGCACCGCATCGGCACGGCGCGGGGCAAGCGCGCAGACGCTACCCTGGTCAATCTTCCGCCCGAATGCGCTAGCATGCGGGAACCATGGCATCGCGACCGAAACAGGCCGACCCGCGCCCGGCCCCGCGCCTCACTCTGGTGACGCCGCAACTCGGCGACACTGCGGGCTTCGCCCCGCAACTCGCCGCCGCGCTCAGCGCCGGCGACGTCGCCGCCGTGCTCTTGCGCCTTCAGCCTGCCGACGAGCGCAGCCTGATCAACCGGGCCAAGGCGCTCTGCCCCGTCGTGCAGGACAAGGGCGCGGCGCTCCTCATCGACGGCCATGCCGACCTGATCGCGCGCGCGGGCGCCGACGGCGCCCACCTCACCGGCCTTGCCGCCTTCACCGAAGCACTCGAAACCCTCAAGCCCGAGCGCATCGTCGGCGTCGGCGGCCTCGCCAGCCGCCATGACGCCATGACCGCGGCCGAAGCCGGTGCCGACTATGTGATGTTCGGCGAACCGGACGAACACGGCCATCGTCCCGCCTTTGCGGCGATCGAAGAGCGCGTCGCCTGGTGGGCGGAAGTGTTCGAAATCCCTTGCGTCGCTTACGCCGCCGCGCCGGAGGAGGTCGCAGCCCTCATGCAAGCCGGCGCCGATTTCATCGCGCTCGGCGATTGGCTGTGGCGCGATGCGCCGGCCGCGATCGCCGCCGCCGTTCGCGACCTAAAGCTGCCGGAGCCGGCGTCATGAGCCTGCGCCGCAAGACGCTTCTCGCACTCGCCGCGCTCGCGCTCGGCTTGCCCGCGCTGGCGCAGCCGGCCAAGAACGCGCCGCTGCCGGAGCCGGCGCCTGCCGCGCCGAGCGGCAATGTCGATCTCGCCTACGGCGCCTTCCAGCGCGGGCACTTCCTGACCGCCTTCTCCGAAGCGACCCGGCGCGCCCAGCATAACGACCCCGCCGCCATGACGCTGCTCGGCCAGCTCTATGCCAATGGCCTCGGCGTTGCGCACGACGATGCCAAGGCGGCTGACTGGTACAAGCGCGCCGCCGATCACGGCGACCGCAACGCCATGTTCGCGCTCGCCATGTTCGCCTTCGAGGGACGCGGCGGCCCGCGCGATCCCGACAAGGGCGCCAAGTATCTCAGCGAAGCCGCCAAGCTCGGCCACCCGATCGCCGAATACGATCTCGCTTTGCTGTACATGCAGGGCAAGCAGTTCCCGCAGGACGACAAGCGCGCCGCCGAATTGCTGCGCTCGGCCGCCGCCGCCGGCAATGCCCAGGCTCAATACGCGCTCGGCACCTTGTACAAGCAGGGCCACGGCGTGCCGAAGGACATGCATGAAGCCATGCAGTTGATGGCGCTCGCCTCGGTCGCCGGCAATGTCGACGCCATGGTCGAATACGCCATCGCGCAGTTCAACGGCACCGGCGTGAAGAAGAACGAGGCCGCCGCCGCCGAGCTGTTCCTCAAGGCGGCGCGCCGCGGCAACCCGGTGGCGCAGGACCGCCTCTCGCGCGTGCTGATGGCGGGGCGCGGCATGCCGGCCGATCCGACCGAAGCGATCAAATGGCATATCATCGCCAAGGCCGGCGGCGCTTCCGATCCCGATCTCGACATTTTCCAATCCAAGCAACCGAAGTCGGTGCAGGACGAGGCCCAGAAGCGCGCCCAGAAGTGGCTGTCGACCGCGGCGCCGCCCTCGTGAGTTTGTCTTCATAACGTGCCGCGATCTCTCTTCACCTCTCCCATAGGGAGAGGTCGGCGCGCGTTAGCGCGCCGGGTGAGGGGTCCCCGAACGACAGCAATGTTGCCCGCGCCCTTGACCTTGTGCCCGCGCACGGGCAGACCGCACGCGCCATGCTCCGCTCCGCCCTGCTCAACGTCATGATCGCCGCCGCGCGCAAGGCCGCGCGTTCGCTCAAGCGCGACTTCGGCGAGCTCGAGAAGCTGCAGGTCTCGCTCAAAGGCCCGGCAAATTTCGTCTCCGCCGCCGACCGCCGCGCCGAGGAGACGCTCTATGCCGAGCTCACCAAGGCGCGCCCCGGCTACGGCTTCCTCGGCGAGGAAGGCGGCACCCGCGAAGGCGCCGACAAGACCCACACCTGGATCGTCGACCCGCTCGACGGCACCACCAACTTCCTGCACGGCATCCCGCAATTCGCCGTCTCGATCGCGCTCGAGCGCGAGAACACGGTAGTGGCCGGCCTGGTCTACAATCCGGCCACCGAGGAAATGTTCACCGCCGAGCGCGGCAAGGGCGCCTTCCTCAACGAGCAGCGCATCCGCGTCGCCGGCCGCAAGCGGCTCGCCGACTCGGTCATCGCCTGCGGCCTGCCGCATATCGGCCGCGGCGACCTCCAGCTGGCGGCGAAGGAAACCAACCTGATGCAAACCCAGGTGGCCGGCCTGCGCCGCTTCGGCGCCGCCGCGCTCGATCTCGCCTGGGTGGCGGCCGGCCGGCTCGACGGCTACTGGGAGCGCGACCTCAAAGCCTGGGACATGGCGGCCGGCCTCATCCTGGTGCGCGAGGCCGGCGGCTTCGCCTCCGACTGCGAGGGCGGCGACGCCATCATGAAAAGCGGCGCCATCGCCGTCGGCAACGACGCCATCCACAGGGAAATCCTGCGCGTGCTCAAGGAGGCGGGCAAGGCGTGACTGTTCCCCTCCCCCCGCGAGCGGAGCGAGTGGTGGGGAGGGGTCAGGGGTGGGCGGAATTCGCGTGAGAGCTTCGGCAAAGTGCCCCGTCCCGACCGCTTTCGCTTCGCCGGGGAGGGTACAGCCCACCGCAATTTCAACGCATTCCCCCGCTTAACCCTTTAAGGGTTCCGGCAGGTTTGCTTTTTCCTTGTCACGGGTCTGTGCCATATTGCAGGCAGAACCCGCGCCGGCATTAACTTGTTCAAGCTCATGGCCAAAGAACTCGATCCGCTCAAGCTCTCCTCCCCCCGCATCTTCCTGTTCCGGATGCTGGTGTTCGTCGTGCTCGGTGGACTGATCGTGTTTCTGCTGCACAAGCAGATCGAGACCGCCTTCATGGCCAATCCCGGTCTCAACACGCTGATCATCTCGGTGCTGGTCATCGGCATCATCATGACGCTGCGCCAGGTGATCCGGCTTTATCCCGAGATCGCCTGGGTCAACAATTTCCGCCTCGCCGATCCCGGCCTCGCGGTCGAAAAGCCCCCCGTGCTGCTGGCCCCCATGGCGGCGATCCTCGGCTCGCGCATGGGCCGCATGGCGATCTCGGCGCAGATGATGCGCGGCATTCTCGATTCGATCGCCACCCGTCTCGACGAAGCGCGCGACATTTCGCGCTACATGACCGGCTTGCTTGTCTTCCTCGGCCTGCTCGGCACCTTCTGGGGCCTGATCGAGACGGTGAGCTCGGTCGGCGGCGTCATCCAGGGACTGAAGGCGACCGGCGACGCCGGCACCATGATGGACTCGCTGCGCGAAGGCCTCGCCGCCCCGCTCGGCGGCATGGGCATTTCGTTCTCGTCCTCGCTGTTCGGTCTCGCCGGCTCGCTGGTGCTCGGCTTCCTCGATCTGCAGTCGAGCCAGGCGCAGAACCGCTTCTACACCGAATTGGAAGACTGGCTGTCCACCACCGTCTACGACCAGGCGGTCGAGCCGATGGCCGCGACCGGCGGCGCCGGCGAAGTGCGCAGCGCCATGGACCGCCTGCGCGAGGCGGTGGAAGAAGCCGGCGGCTCGAAAGCCGCCTCCGCCGCCATGTCGAACCTGGCGGAAGCGATCCAGGGCCTTGTGCACCACATGCGCACCGAGCAGCAGATGATCCGCGACTGGGTCGACAGCCAGGCCGAGCAGCAGCGCGAGATCAAGCGGCTGCTGGAGATCATGGTGCGCGAGAACGTGAACCGCTAGCACCGTCCCGCGCGCTCCGCTCATTCCCGCGTAAGCGGGAACCCAGGAGCGACACCGCAAGACCGCGCTGGGTCCCAGCTTTCGCGGGGGACGAGCGGAAAGGAATGTGAATGCCCCTTGCACGCACCCGCCGCGTCGAAAGCGGCATGAACTACTGGCCGGGCTTCGTCGACGCGCTGTCGACGCTGATCCTCGGCATCATCTTCCTGCTCACCGTGTTCGTGGTGGTGCAGTTCTATCTGCAGCAGGAAGTGCAGGGCAAGGACACCGCGCTCAAGCGGCTCAACGCGCAGATCGCCCAGCTCACCGACCTGTTGTCGATGGCCAAGAGCGGCAAGGAAGACCTGCAGAACCAGCTGGCCGAATTGCGCGCAACGCTCTCATCCGCCGAGAGCGAGCGCGACAAACTTAAAGGCCAGGCCGAAGGCGCCGGCGCCGGCATTGCCGAGGCCAAGGGCAAGGTCTCCGCGCTCACCGACCAGCTCGCGAGCCAGAAGCAGATTTCGTCCAAGGCGCTCGCCCAGGTCGAGGTGCTCAACCAGCAGATCGCCGCGCTGCGCCGCCAGCTTGCCGCGATCGAGACCGCGCTCAACGCCTCCGAGCAGAAGAACAAGGAGCAGCAGGGCCGCATCACCGATCTCGGTCAGCGCCTCAACGTGGCGCTGGCGCACAAGGTGCAGGAGCTGACCAAGTACCGCTCCGACTTCTTCGGCAAGCTGCGCACGATCCTCGGCAACCGGCCCGACATGCGCATCGTCGGCGACCGCTTCGTCTTGCAGTCGGAAGTGTTCTTCGATACCGGCAACGCCAATCTCAAGCCGGAAGGCACCGCCGAGCTCGACAAGGTGGCGAGCGCGCTCGTCGGCCTGGAGCAGCAGATCCCCAAGACCATCCCCTGGGTGCTGCGCGTCGACGGCCACACCGACAAGCGCCCGATCGGCCCCGGCGGCCAGTTCAAATCGAACTGGGAATTGTCGGCCGCGCGCGCCATCTCGGTGGTGGAATATCTGATCAGCAAGGGCGTCGAGCCCAAGCGGCTGATGGCGGCCGGCTTCGGCGAATACCAGCCGATCGACCCGCGCGACACGGCCGAAGCCTACAGCAAGAACCGCCGCATCGAGTTCAAGCTGACGGAGCGGTAGGATAGCCACAGCCTCACACCGTCACCCTGAGGTGCGCGCCGAAGGCGCGCCTCGAAGGGCGACGGCTCGGGCTTGTCATCCTTCGAGGCTCGCTTCGCTCGCACCTCAGGATGACGGATAAAGGTATGTGGAGCCGCCTTTCATGACCGCTTACGTCGACGACGCGATCTGGGACTGGCAGGGCCGCAAGTGGTGCCACCTGCTGGCCGACGACATCGACGAATTGCACCGTTTCGCGCGCGCGCTCGGCCTGCATCGCACCTCCTATCAGGGCCCGCCCAAGACCTCCTGCCCGCATTACGACCTGACCGCTTTCGAGCGCGACCGCGCGCTGCGCCTGGGCGCCGTCGCCTGCGACCGCAATGCGATTGTCGCCGTGTTCCGGCGGGCGCGCGTGAGACAAGAGCGCTCGCCGCGCGCGTCAATTTATCCCCTCGTCCCCGCGCAAGCGGGGACCCAGGGCCAAGCTGCAAGGCCTGCATTTCCCGCTCTGGATTCCCGCTTGCGCGGGAATGAGCGGAATTCGGGTTGCCGCGCGAATGCGCTGGCGGTGCGGGCATCGATGTGAGCGGCCCTGTTACCCTGCGCCCCTACACCGCCGCCGACGAGGACGCGGCGATCGAGCTGTGGCGGCGCACCTGGACGCTGCATTATCCACACATCGACTTCACCGCGCGCACGCCCTGGTGGCGCGAGCGCTGGCGCAAGGAAATCGTGCCGAAGGCCGAGATCGTGCTGGCCGAAAGCGATCAGGCGCCGCCAACCTCCCCGTTCGTTCCCGCGCAAGCGGGAACCCAGAGAAATAATCGTAACGCCGGTGAAAGCAGCCCTGGGTCCCCGCTTTCGCGGAGACGAACGGAGAAAGACACCGGACAAAAATGCAAGCTCGTCGGCTTCGTCACCATCGAGCCGAACAGCGGTTATCTCGACCAGATCGTGGTGGCGCCGGAAGCCTGGGGCTCGAGCGTCGCGCGCGCGCTGCTCGACGAGGCCAAGCGCCTGTCCCCGCGCGGCATCGAATTGATGGTCAACAAGGACAACGCCCGCGCCATCCGCTTCTACGAGAAGAATGGCTTCGCCTATGCGCGCGAGGGCAACAACCCGGTGTCCGGCCGGCCGGTGAACTGGATGGCATGGGCGGGCGGTTAGCGGCGCGCCGGATTTATCCCTTTTGCCGGGCGATAACCCTGCAATTTCAACGCTGACCCGTGAGGGCACCCTGGAAGAGTGGGCGACCACCGGGGACATTGCGGAGCAAGCCTAAAACACCGCGCGCGGGACGCCTTGGGACTGGCGGACTTGCGGCTGCTCCCCCGCAAGGGGGAGCGAACGGACTTCGGCAAGCCTCGGTACCGCGAGGCGCCGAGGCCCGCGGGTCCGAGCATTTGGTTTTGCGCACTTCGCGTAAACCGGAGTGCGCCCGGACCCATGGCGTCCCGCGCGCCCTCGGTTCTTTTTCCGGGAGCGGGCGGCAAAGGGACTACGGCGTATCCCGGGCCGACCAAACAACAGGGGCGGCGGAGCGTTGGCTAAACGTGACGCAGGCTGTTTGACAATCGAATAAGAGACGACAAGGCCGCGCGCAGAGTGTCTCGCGCTGAAAAGCCCTTGCGCTACTCAAGGCGCCCCGCGTCTTCAACGAGCGGCAGCAGCCGCGAATCCTCCAGCGCCGCCAGGCGATGGCCGAGGCCCGCCAGATACGCCGCGTTCGAAGCGAAGGCGACGAATGCTTGCGGGCTGCTTTGCCGGACGAGCATCGCCATGTCCCAGCGCTCGTCCGCGGGACCGATCAGAAAATCGCCGCCGTGGCCGAGAAACAGAAGCTCGCCGCCGCTTTCCTTCAGAAACGGCCGGGTGTGATCGATATAGCGTTGGAACGCCTCGGCGCCGCTGATCGGCGCGGGTGGCGCCAGCGCAGGCGCGGCGGAATAATCCGCGACCGCGCGAAACCGCAGCAGGTTGAGCATGACGACGCTGCCGGTAAGGCCGCGCGCCATGAAGGCGCGGCCGGCCTCCATGGTCGGCTCGAGATAACGATCCATTGAATGCACCCTCGCCTCGTTTACCGCGCGGCCGCCGGCGCAAAGCGCCTCACGCCGCGCCCGTCACGGCTTGCGCCTTGGCCGCGTCGAACGCTTTCGAGTCGACCTTCAGATAGGCGAGCTTCTCCTCCGCGATCACCACCGCCTCCTTGACGCCCGGCACTTGGCGCAGGCGCGCGGCGAGCCCGTCGGCGTCGCCCGCCTTGCCGTCGGCGATCGGCACCAGCCGCGTGGTGAGATAGCTCGGCTGCGCCATGCTCGCCGCCGCCATGAGCCACAGCAGCGACACCGCGATGGTGAGCGCGAACACGCCGTCGATGCCGCCGTGCAGATGCGCCCAGCCGCCTACCACGCCGCCGACGAAGATGCCGAGGAACTGCGCGCTCGAATAGATGCCAGTGGCGGTGCCCTTGGCGTCGGGCGGCGCCGCCTTGGTGATGAGCGAAGGCAGGCTCGCCTCCATGATGTTGAAGGCGGAAAAGAACACGAGCAGCCCCGCCAGCAGCACGATGAGATTGCCGGCGCCGAAATAGAGCATGGCCTGGCTGATGACCAGCGCGGCGACCGACGCGACGAACACGCCCTTCATGCGCCGGTGCTTCTCGGCGACGATGATCGCCGGCACCATGACGGCGACCGACACGACCATCATCGGCAGCCAGACGATCCACTGATCGTGCACCGTCACGCCCAATGTGCCGCGCAACAGGCCCGGCACCACCAGGAAGCTCGCGGTCAGCATGGCGTGCAGCGCGAAGATGCCGAAATCGAGCCGCAGCAATTCGCCGTTGCGCAGCACCGCGCCGATCATGCCCGGCACGGTCTCGGCGTCCCGGTGCACGCGCACGCGGCGCGGCGCCGGCACGATGAATTGCGTGATCGCGATGCCGACGAACGCCAGCCCCACCATCAGCCAGAAGATGCCGGCGACCCCGATGAAGCTTGCAACAATGGGACCTGCAATGATGGCCGCCATGAACGAGGCGCCGATCGAAATGCCGACCGTCGCCATCGCCTTGGTGCGGTTCTCCTCGCGCGTGAGGTCGGCGACCAGCGCCAGGATCACCGAACCGACCGCGCCCGCGCCTTGCAGCGCGCGGCCGATGATCACGCCGCCGATCGAAGTGGACATCGCCGCCACCGCACTGCCGGCCGCGAACAGCAGGAGCCCGAGCACGATCATCACCTTGCGCCCGACCCGGTCCGACAACAGCCCGAACGGAATCTGCAACAGGCCTTGGGAGAGCCCGTAGATGCCGAGCGCCTCTCCGATCAGGTAGGGGTTGGCCCCGGTGAGGCCGCGCGCATAGGCGGCAAATACCGGGTAGATCATGAACAGGCCGAGCAGCCTGACCGAGAATACGGCCGCGAGCGAGCCGGCGGCTCGCAATTCTTGCCTTTCCATCCTATCTATTCCCAACAGGCTGGGCCGAAGGGGACGCCCGAGGCGTCCAACCGGCGCCGACTTGCCGCCCGCACCCGCCTCCTGTATAGAGCCGCGAAATCCAATGCAAATGCGGCGCTTGCGCCAAATAGGCGCGCGTCCTCAACGGAAATCCCTGACGGAATAGGCCATGAAAGCCGAGATTCATCCGAAATATCACAGCATCAAGGTGAAGATGACCGACGGGTCCGAATTCACCACCCGCTCCACCTGGGGCAAGGAGGGTGATGTCATGCATCTCGACATCGACCCCAAGTCGCACCCGGCCTGGACCGGCGGCCAGCAGCACCTCATGGACCGCGGCGGCCGTGTCTCGCGCTTCCAGAAGAAGTTCTCCGGCTTCCTGGGCGAGAAAAAGTAAGGCGCCACGCTCTCAGCGAAATTCGGCGTCATGCCCGGCCTTGTGCCGGGCATCCACGTCTTAGGGCCTCCAAAAACGTGGATGGCCGGAACGAGTTTACGACCGGACCGGCCGATGGCCGGATCCGGTTGCCCGGCCATGACGCAGCAGAATTTGCGGCAGCTTAAGAGCTAAACGGTCTCCGCCCCGAACGCCGCCTTCAACAGCCCGAGCTGGCGCTCGACCGGGTTGACGGTCATCACCGGCTCGGTGTCGGCGCGGTTATGGATGGTGGCGTCGAGCCGGCTCACCTTCGCCTGCAGCGTCTGCGAGCGCGCGATCAGATCGCGCAGCGTCTCGGGCAGCAGATCGATATTCTCGGCGTCGTGCCGGTCCGCGGCGGCGATCTTGACCTTCGCCTTTTCCTTGCCCGCCTGCGCAAGCGACATCTCGCCCTCCTTCACCGCGCGGTGCAGCAAAAGCCACGAAGCGAGCTGCATCAGCCGCGTGGTCAGGCGCATGCTTTCGGTGGCGTAGGCGAGCGCGCCGGATCGCGGCAGCGTCTTGGATTCGGCACGACCCGGGCCGTCTAGATATGTGGCGGTTTCCTCGACCAGCGCCATCCCGTTGCGGAACAGCTCGGCGAAGGCCTGGCTGTTGGCGAGCCGCTCGCCGAAAGACACCGGTTGCGCATGGCTCAAGCTGGACTTTTCCGACATGACGCTACGCCTCACTAACCCGACCCGTACCCCGTAAACGATTGGGTAAGCATGACGCGTCCGCCCCCGCCCTGTCCAGGCGAAGATTGCGACATAGTTTCCAGCCGAGATTAAGAAGGCCCGCGTAAATCGCGCCGATCCGCGCGATCTGCCCCGAAATGGCACAAAAAAAGGAGCCGCCGAACGCCGGCGGCTCGAAGGTGATAACAGGGAGGCGTCAAACAGAGTGGACAGGAGCCACTCAATGTCCATGAAGATGGACGCGACCAGTAATGATCGAGAAAGCTTAACGACACCTTACTGAATCAAGGCAATTGCTGGATTTTTTCTAAACGCTGCCGGCAGCGTGTTACCGCTTGAACACGGAATCCGCGGCCGAGCGCGAGGCTTGCTTGCTCTGCATGTCGGCTTCAAGCCGTGCGATCTCGTCGTGCATCAGTTGCACGCGCGCTGAAAGCTCCTCGACCGACAGGAAGGTGAGATCCTGCCCGATCTCGTGCGCGATCTTCTTCTTCGGCCTGTCGTCGTCGTCGATTGCCGGCATGTGCGGGCCTCCATCTTTCTTGTCATTCCGGGGCGCGAGTGAAGCGAGCGAACCCGGAATCAATAACCCCAGCGCTGCGGATTATGGATTCCGGGCCCGGCCTTCGGGCCGTCCCTGAATGACGCAGAGAAACTAGCGTTGGCGGCCCGCCTTGTCACACCCGCAGCGCGCGCCTAAAGGAAATGCTGTCCCCTTCAACACACGAGGTCCCGATGGCCGCCCTTCCCGAAGCCATGACCGCAATCGGCATCAAGAGCCCGGGCGGGCCGGACGCGCTGGCGCCGGAGCAGCGCCCCGTCCCACGACCGGGTAGCGGCGAAATCCTCGTCAAGGTCGCGGCCGCCGGCGTCAACCGCCCCGACGTGATGCAGCGCATGGGACTTTACCCGCCGCCCCCCGGCGCACCGGACATTCCCGGCCTCGAGATCGCCGGCGAGGTCGCGGCGCTCGGCCCCGATGCGAAGCGCTGGAAAGTCGGCGACCGTGTCATGGCGCTGGTGATCGGCGGCGGCTATGCCGAATATGCGATCGCGCACGAAAGCCACGCGCTCCCGGTCGACGGCCTCACCATGGTGGAAGCCGCCGCCATTCCGGAAACCTTCTTCACCGTCTGGCACAATGTGTTCGAGCGCGGCGCGCTCAAGTCGGGCGAGACGCTGCTCGTGCACGGCGGCACGTCCGGCATCGGCACCACCGCGATCCAGCTCGCCAAGGCCTTCGGCGCGCGCGTCATCGTCACTGCGGGCTCCGACGAGAAATGCCAAGCCTGCCGCAAGCTCGGCGCCGACACGGCCATCAATTACAAGACTGAGGATTTCGTCGCCGAGACCAAGAAGGCGACCGCCGACAAGGGCGCCGACGTCATCCTCGACATGATCGGCGGTTCCTACATCGAGCGCAATTACGAAGCGGCGGCGATTGAAGGCCGCATCGTGCAGATCGCCTTCCAGGGCGGGCCGAAGGCGGAAGTCAATTTCACGCGCCTGATGCTCAAGCGTCTGCATCACACCGGCTCGACGCTGCGCGCACGCGCCGTCGCCGACAAGGCGGCGATCGCGCAGGCGCTCGCTGCCAAGGTGCTGCCGCTGATCGAGGCCGGCAAGGTCAAGCCGCTTATCTACAAGACCTTCCCGCTCAAGCAGGCCGATAAGGCGCATGCACTCATGGAAACCAGCGCCCACATCGGCAAAATCGTGCTAACCGTTTGATGCCGCAAATGTTATCCTGCCCGCCGCGAGCCGCGAAATCGGCGCAATGTCGGGCCTAAAGTGAGCAGGGTATTGGGGAACTTCGCTTCTTTCACCGTCGCAGGCGCCGGACCGGCCAAATGGCCCACGCTATTGCGGCCGGGGGTTTCGTTTTGACCGCGACACGCTGGCTTTCGGCCGCCGCTGCCTTTGTGGCAATTGTAGCCGCCCTTGCCGCGGCAGCGCCGGCGCGCGCGGTCGAAGCGGTGAACGTGCGGCTCGACGCCCCGGCCATCGACCTCACCGCCGCCACCGAGGTCAAGAAGACCGAGACCGACCGCATCCAGGTCTCGACCGCCCCCGGCCCCGACGGCATCGTGCGCCGCATCGAGGTGCGCGCGCGCGAGGGCTCGACCAACTGGGCGGTGTTCGCCCTCACCAATAATTCCGACGAGCAGATCGACCGCCTGATCGTCGTGCCGCATTACCGCATGGTCGGCTCCGGCCTGTTCTGGCCCGATCTGGGCCTTTCGCGCGTGGCCGCGATTACGCCCTCGACCGGCGACCGCCCGGTGCGGCAGGCGAGCACTACGGCGGACGTCTACCGCGTCACGCTCGATCCCGGCACCGTCATAACCTTCGTCGCCGAATTGCGCACCGACAAGCTGCCGCAGCTCTATCTCTGGGAGCCCGACGCCTACAAGGACAAGGTCAACTCCTTCACCCTCTATTACGGCATCGTCATCGGCATCGCCGGCCTGCTCGCGCTCTTTCTCACCATCCTGTTCGTGGTGAAGGGTTCGATCATGTTCCCGGCCGCCGCCGCGCTCGGCTGGGCGGTGCTCATTTATATCGGCATCGATTTCGGCTTCTGGGGCAAGGTGTTCGACATGTCGGCCGGCCCCGAGCGCATCTGGCGCGCCTGCGGCGAGGCGATCCTGGCGGCGACGCTGCTGGTCTTCCTGTTCGCCTATCTCAATCTCTCGCGCTGGCACGTTCGCTACATCCACATCACCATCGCCTGGCTCGCGGCGCTCGCGGCCATCGTCGGCCTGGCGCTATTCGACCCGGCGGTTGCCTCCGGCATCGCGCGCGTCTCGCTCGCCGGCATCGCGGTGCTCGGCCTGGCGCTGGTCATTTATCTCTCCACCCACGGCTTCGACCGCGCCGTGTTGTTGATCCCGACCTGGCTCCTGCTGGTGGTGTGGACGCTGGGCGCCGGCCTCGCCGTCACCGGCGCCGTCACCAACGACATCATCGGCCCCGCCTTGCTCGGCGGCCTGGTCCTGATCGTAATGCTGATCGGCTTCACGGTGATGCAGCACGCGTTCGCCGGCGGCATCACCCACGGCATTGTCTCCGACGTCGAGCGGCGCGCGCTCGCGCTGACCGGTGCCGGCGACATGATCTGGGACTGGGACGTCTCCGCCGACAAGGTCTTCACCAGCCCGGAAACCGAGCACATTCTCGGCTTCAAGCGCGGCGCGCTGGAAGGCGCCGCCGCCGCCTGGCTCGAGGTGCTGCATCCGCTCGACCGCGACCGTTTCCGCGCCGCGCTCGACAGCGCGGTCGAGCAGCGGCGCGGCCGCCTGACGCAGGATTTCCGCCTGCGCGCGCAAGACGGCCATTACGTCTGGTTCACGCTCAAGGCGCGGCCGGTGGTCGGATCCGACGGCGAGGTGGTGCGCCTCGTCGGCACGCTCACCGACGTGACCGACTTCAAGAAGTCCGAAGAGCGGCTCTTATTCGATGCCGTGCACGACAATCTCACGGGTCTCCCCAACCGCGAACTGTTCCTCGACCGCATGGAGGCGGCGTTCGCCTATTCCCGATCCGACCCGCAGATCCGGCCGTCGGTCCTGGTGATCGACATCGACCGTTTCAAGCAGGTCAACGACTCGGTCGGCATGGCGGTCGGCGATTCCGTGCTGCTCACCATTGCGCGAAGACTCACGCGCCTGCTCAAGCCGCACGACACGCTGGCGCGCCTGGCCGGCGACCAGTTCGCGCTGATCCTGATGTCGGAGCGCGAGCCCGCGCGCATCGTCGCCTTCACCGAAACCCTGCGCCGCACCTTGCGTGCGCCGATTGCCTTCAACGACCGCGAGATCTTCCTCACCGCCTCGATCGGCCTGGCGCTCGCCGAGAGCCAGCCGCACCGTACCGAGGAAGTCCTAAAGGACGCCGAACTCGCGATGTATCACGCCAAGCGCATCGGCGGCGACCGCATCGAGGTGTTCAAGCCGGCCATGCGCTCGCGCAAGACCGATCGGCTCACCATCGAGTCGGAATTGCGCCGCGCCATCGAGCGCGAGGAGATCAAGGTGCTGTACCAGCCGATCGTGCGGCTGGAGGACCGCGCCATCGCCGGCTTCGAGGCGCTGGCGCGCTGGGATCATCCCAAGCTGGGGCGGCTGTCGCCGGCCGAATTTATCTCCATCGCCGAGGAGATTGGGCTGATCGTCGATCTCGGCCTGTTCATGCTCGACCGCACCGCGCGCCAGCTCGCCACCTGGCAGGCCGCCAATCGTGGGCGCGAGCCGGTCACCGCGAGCGTCAACGTGTCGTCGCGGCAATTGCTGCGCCACGACCTGATCCAGGACCTGCGCAGCGTGCTGGCGCGCTCGGCGATCGCGCGCGGCACCTTCAAGCTGGAGATCACCGAGTCGCTGGTGATGGAAAACCCCGAACACGCCGCGCAGATGTTCACCCGCATCAAGGAGCTGGGCGCCGGCCTCTCGCTCGACGATTTCGGCACCGGCCATTCATCGCTCGCTTACCTGCAGCGCTTTCCGTTCGACACCCTCAAGATCGACCAGTCCTTCGTGCGACCGGCCCCGCACGGCAAGCGGCCGGTGATCCTGCGCTCGATCGTTTCGCTCGCTCACGACCTCGGCATGGAAGTTGTGGCCGAGGGTGCCGAGACCGACAGCGACGCCGTCGAGCTCTACCAGCTCGGCTGCGAATACGCGCAAGGTTTCGCTTTCGGCGAGCCGATGAGCGCGCAGGCGGCGGGGGGCCTGCTCAGTGCCGCCCATATGGAAGCGGCGCGCTGAGCCAATTTTTCAAGCGATTGAATGTCTACGCGTGGCCGGCTTCGCTCGACAGCATGCCGAGATCGATGCCGAGCTTGCGCAACGCCATTTCGTACTTGGCGCCGACATCGTTGCCGAAGATCAGCTCCGGATCGGCGGCGCAGTGCAGCCAACCGTTCGCCTGGATCTCGTTCTCGAGCTGGCCGGGCGCCCAGCCGGCATAGCCAAGCGCGAGGATGGCACTGGCCGGACCGTTGCCGCGCGCGATCGCCTTGAGGATGTCGAGCGTAGCGGTGAGGCAGATGCCCTCGTCGATCGGCAGCGTCGAATTCTCGATGAAATAATCGGCCGAATGCAGCACGAAGCCGCGGCCGGTCTCGACCGGACCGCCTTTGAGCACCTTGACGCCTTCCGCCCTGGTCGGCAGCTCGATGCGCTCGCTCGCCGGAATGACTTCCAGCTGCACCAGTAGATCGGGGAATTCTATGTTAGCCGCCGGTTGATTGACGACGATGCCCATGGCGCCTTCGCTCGAATGTGCGCAAACATAGATCAGCGTGCGCGCGAAACGCTCGTCATTCATCGCCGGCATCGCGATCAACATCTGACCGTCGAGATAGCCGCGCGCCGACGTCGGCTCATCCGTATCCAGTGGAAATTTCATGGCGCAAGGTTACCCAATCGCTCCGCCTTTGCAAACGACGCATGATGCGGAAAGTTCGACCAGCCCAGCGTCATATTCAAGCCGGAAATTGTGGCGAAATGGCCGCATTGCCCCGATCTTGCTCAAGGGCTGCTCACAATGAATTCAGTAGCGCGGCATGGACTTACCATTTAGACGGGTCTCCATGGCAAACGTCCGCTCAGCAATTTTCGCCGGAATCGCAGCCTGCACCCTCGCCGCGGCGCTCGCGGGCCCAACGCGCGCCGACGACACCTCGGCCTGGGCGCAAGATACACACTCCGCCTTTCGTCTGATTGCCGGCGCCAACAAGCCAGGCGCGCCGCATCTGCAGGCCGGAATCGAAATCAAGATGCAGCCGGGCTGGCACACTTATTGGCGCTATCCGGGCGACTCGGGCGTGCCGCCGCGCTTCGATTTTTCGGGTTCGGAAAATTTGGCTGACGCGAAGGTGCGTTTTCCCGCGCCGCATCTCTACAGCGATGAGACCGGCAATACGCTCGGCTATAAGGACAGCGTGATTTTTCCGCTGCAAGTGACGCCGCGCGAGCCCGGCAGGCCGGTCAAGCTGCACCTCAAGCTATTTTACGCCGTCTGCGACAAGCTGTGCGTGCCCGTGGAAGCCAGCGCGGCGCTGACGCTTACACCCGGCGCGGGCGCGCCGGACGCCAGCCTTGCCGCCGCCGAAGCGCGCGTGCCGGAAAAAATCTCGGCCGAGCAGGCCGGCCTCACCCTCAAGCGCGAAAGCCATGACGCCAAACCGCTGGTCATGGTCGATCTCAAGGCGCCGGCCGGCGAGAAAATCCAGATGTTTGTGGAGGGCCCCACGCCCGAGTGGGCGCTGCCCATTCCGAAATCCGTGCGGAGCGCGCCGTCCGGCCATCGGCAATTCGCCTTCCAGCTCGACGGCCTGCCGCCCGGCGTCGATCCAAAGGGGCATTTCGATCTGACCTTCACCATCGTCGAGGACGGCAAGCGGCCGATTCAAGTCACCACCCGTCTCGACTAATCCGCAGCTTGCGCTATTTTTGCGCCTCCGGGAGCGCCCCGCAGTCAGTACGAGAGGAAACGAACCATGCCCATCAAGGTCGGCGATCACCTGCCCGATACGAAGTTCCGGGTCATGACCAAAGAAGGTCCCGCCTGGAAATCCCGCGACGAAGTGTTCAAGGGTAAGAAAGTGGCGCTGTTCGGCGTGCCCGGCGCCTTTACGCCGACCTGCTCGAACCTGCACATGCCGAGCTTCCTCAACAACGTCGACGCCTTCAAAGGCAAGGGCGTGGACACGATCGCCGTTACCGCGGTCAACGACGTGTTCGTGATGGAAGCCTGGAAGAAGGCTACCGGCGCCGACGGCAAGGTCGATTTTCTGGCCGACGGCAACGGCGAATTCGCCAAGGGCATCGATCTCGTCATGGACGGGGCGGCCGGCGGCCTCGGCACCCGCGTCAAGCGTTTCTCCATGCTGGTCGACGACGGCGTGGTTAAGTCGGTCCATGTCGAGGACGCGCCCGGCAAATGCGAGGTCACGAGCGGGCAGGCGCTGCTGAAGGACGTTTGATTTTCCATCATTCCGGGACGGCGCTTTAGCGCCGGACCCGGAAACCAGATGTGAGCACCGCATATGTTTTCTGGATTCCGGGTTCGCGGCCTGCCGCCGCGCCCCGGAATGACTATTTGATTTTCATCGCGCCTTTGGCGCCGGCGCGCGCGGCGACCAGGCCCTCGCGCGCCAATTCATCGGCGCGCTCGTTCAGGGCGTGACCGGCGTGGCCCTTCACCCAGTGCCAGTGCACCTTGTGCTGGCCGAGCGACGCGTCGAGCCGCTTCCAAAGATCGACGTTCTTGACCGGGCTCTTGTCGGCGGTGCGCCAGCCGTTGCGCTTCCATGAATGGATCCAGCTCATGATGCCGTTGCGCAGGTACTGGCTGTCGGTGTGAATGTCGACGACGCACGGCCGCTTGAGCGCTTCCAGCGCCGAGATCGCCGCGGTCAATTCCATGCGGTTGTTGGTGGTGTGCGCCTCGCCGCCCTTGAGCTCCTTCTCCTGACCGCCGAAGCTCAATATCGCGCCCCAGCCGCCCGGCCCCGGATTGCCCGAGCAGGCGCCGTCGGTGTGAATGGTGACCCGCTGCTCGCCGCCGCTCGTCATTGAAAGTCGTAGTCCGTTAGGCCCTTCACCGACTGGTGAAAACGCAGCTTGTGGTAATATTCAAGCGGGTCCTTCGGCTTGACCAGCGCGCCGTCCGGCACCGTCAGCCAGTCGACCAGCCGCGTCAGCAAAAAACGCAAGGCCGCCCCGCGCGCCAGCACCGGCAGCGCCGCCAGCTCTTCGCGCGCGAGCGGTCGCACGTTCGCATAAGCACGCACCAACGCGCGGCCCTTGGTGACGTTGTAGGAATGATCGGCCTCGAAGCACCAGGCGTTGAGGCAGACCGCGATGTCATAGGCGAGCGTATCGGTGCAGGCGAAATAGAAGTCGATCAGGCCGGACAGCTCGTTGCCGAGGAAGAATACGTTGTCGGGAAACAGATCGGCATGGATGACACCCTGCGGCAGCGCGCGCGGCCAGGCGGCCTCGAGCGCCCCGAGCTCGCGCGCGATCTCCGCGCATAGCCCCGCGCGCACGTCGTCGCCGCCGGTCTTGGCGAAATCGTAGAGCGGGCGCCAGCTTTCGATGCCGAGCGCGTTGGCACGCTTCATCGCAAAATCGGCGCCGCCGCGGTGCAGATGCGCAAGCGCGTCGCCGACGCCCGCGCAATGCACGGCGCTCGGGCGACGGATCCACAGGCCTTCGAGAAAAGTGACGATCGCCGCCGGCCGGCCGGCCAGCCGTCCGAGCATGCCGCCTTGGCGGTTCTTGACCGGCTGTGGACAGGTGATGCCGCGCGCAGCCAGGTGCTCCATCAGCGCCAGGAAGAACGGCAGGTCGTCCTCGGCGACGCGCTTCTCATAAAGCGTGAGGATGAAATGGCCGGCCCCGGTGTGCAGCAGGAAATTGGAATTCTCCACGCCCTCGGCGATGCCCTTGTAAGCGAGCAAGTCGCCGATGTCGTAAGTTCTCAGGAATTCGCCGAGCTCGTCAGCGGTAACGTCGGTGTAGACCGCCATGTAAGCGTCACTCCGCCGCCTGCTCCTCGCGCAGCGGGCGGGGCAGCGGGAAGAACATCTGCTCCTCGGCGGCGGAGACGGTCGAAATGTCGAGCGTAAAGCGGTTGGACAAGGCGCCAAGGACCTCCTCCACCAATATCTCGGGGGCGGAGGCGCCGGCGGTGATGCCGAGGCGGGAAACGCCGTCGAGCAGGCTCCAGTCGATGTCGGCGGCGCGCTGCACCAGCGCGGCCCGCGGACAGCCCGCGCGCAGCGCCACTTCCTTAAGCCGTTGCGAATTCGACGAATTCGGCGCGCCGACCACGATCATGGCGTCGACAATAGGAGCCACCCGCCGCACCGCATCCTGCCGGTTGGTGGTGGCGTAGCAGATGTCCTCCTTGTGCGGCCCCACGATATCGGGGAAACGGCGCTTGAGCGCCTCCACCATGATGGCGGTGTCCGAGACCGACAGCGTGGTCTGCGTCACATAGGCGAGCTTGCTCTCGTCACGCGGCGTGAAAGTCTCCACCTCTTCAAGGTTCTGCACCAGGGTAATGGAGCCGGGCGGCAACTGGCCCATGGTGCCGACCACTTCCGGGTGGCCGGCATGGCCGATCAGCACGATCTCGCGGCCGCGGCGGTTATGAATCTCGGCCTCGCGGTGCACCTTGGTGACCAGCGGGCAGGTGGCGTCGAGGGCGAACAGGCCGCGGCGGGCGGCTTCGTCCGGGATCGAGCGTGGCACGCCGTGGGCGGAGAAGATCACCGGCGCGCCGGTGTCGGGAACTTCCGCCAGTTCCTCGACGAAAATCGCGCCTTTTTTCTTCAAGCTCTCGACGACATAGCGGTTATGGACGATCTCGTGGCGGACATAGACCGGGGCGCCATAAATGGCGAGCGCCCGCTCCACCGACTCGATGGCGCGCACCACCCCGGCGCAGAAGCCGCGCGGGGAGCACATCAGCACCTGGAGCTCGGGTTTTTCCGCCATTCCGGCCCTCGTTACCCCCGCAAAGCCCGGCAAATTCCCGGCATAGCCATGCCCCCGAGATGGGCCGCGCCGCCCCACCCTGTCAAGGCGGCATGGTTGCAGGAATCGGGGTCTCCCCCTATATTCCGGCCACTTTCGATCATCGCCGATGATCTACTGCTTCGCCCGGAAAAGGCGGGCGAAGCCTTGAGGAGATTTTGCCCATGGCGACCGCCGCCCCCTTAATGCCGAAAGCGACCGCCGTCTGGCTCTTGGACAACACCGCGCTCAGCTTCGACCAGATCGCGGAATTCTGCAAACTGCACCCGCTCGAGGTGAAGGCGATCGCCGACGGCGACGCCGCGCAAGGCATCAAGGGCCTCGACCCGATCCAGACCGGGCAATTGACCCGCGACCAGATCGCCGAGGGCGAGAAGAACCACGACATCAAGCTGAAGCTGGCCGACCAGAAGGTTTCGGTGCCTTCGCCCGAGCGCACCGGCAAGAAGGGCCCGCGCTATACGCCGGTGTCGCGCCGGCAGGACCGGCCGAACGCCATCCTGTGGCTGGTGCGCAATCACCCCGAGCTCAAGGACAGCGCGATCATGCGGCTGGTCGGCACCACCAAGTCGACCATTACGGCGATCCGCGACCGCACGCATTGGAATTCGGCCAACCTGACGCCGCTCGATCCCGTCACGCTCGGCCTCGCCACGCAGATCGACCTCGATCTCGAAGTGCAGCGCGCCAACAAGGAAAAGCCGGTGCCGGCCGACACCGGCGCGACGCTGCTGCCGGCGTCCGAGACCACCGCGCGCAAGGAAGCCGAAGAGGCCGCCAGCGCGGCGGAAGAAGGCCAGCAGAAGCGGCAGGGCGACCTCGACGTTTCCGCCGTGTTCGCCAAGCTCAAGCAGATCGGCGGCAAGGGCGAGGAAAGCGGCAGCGGCGGCGAGTGACTCTTCTTGGTCATTCCGGGACACGCGCGAAGCGCGTGGACCCGGAATCCAGAGCGACGCTCGCGGACTTGGCCCCTGGATTCCGGGCTCGCGCCTTTCGGCGCAACCCGGAATGACAGCCATCATCAATACCCCCGCCTCCCCTCGATTGCCGCGATGTAGCGCGCGACCGACCGCGCCAGCACGTTCTTGCCGTCGTGCGCGATGACGCGGTCGAAATAGTGGCCGTAGATTGTCTCGAAGGCGAAGGGGATGAGCGCCTCGCCGATATGCGTCACGGCCGCCGCCGACAACGGCAGGAAATTCGGATAGCTGCGCATGAAGGTGAGCCACTTGCGGTCGGCGCAGACGGTGAGGATGTCGCCGGAGCAGACCAGCCCGCGCCCGCCCGCACCGCCCGCCCAATGCAGCACCGTGCCGCCCTCGAAATGGCCGCCGCAGCGCACCAGCGTAACGCCGTCCCATAGCTGAAACGTGTCGCCCTCCCACAGGCGGATCGCGGGATCGGGCCGCATGATCCACTGGCGGTCGGCGGCGTTGAGATGGACCGGCGCCTCGAAGGCGTGCGCCCATTCCACCATCGTCGTGTAGAAATGCGGGTGCGAGATGGCGATGGCGTCGATGCCGCCGAGGCCCTCGATCATGGTGACGGCGGCGGCATCGAGCGGCGCGATGCAATCCCACAGCACGTTGCCGCGTTCGGTGCGTACGAGCAGCGCGCGCTGGCCGATGGCGAAGGAAGGCGTGGCGCCGAGGCCAATAACGCCCGGCTCGTATTCGCGCGCGGCGATCATGTGGCTTTGCGCGAGCGCGGCAAGCGTCGTCCAGGTCTGCCCGCGCGGCGGCACGTATTGCCGCTCCTCCTCGCAAATCGTGCATTGCGCGGGCGGCGCGGCGCTCTCGGCATATTGCATGCCGCAGGCGGTGCAGATGAAGTGGGGCATCGATCGCCTCCGTGATGGCCGGGCTTTTCCCAGCCATCCACGCCTTTAACGCACCGTGAGCAACGTGTGGATGCGCGGCTCCGCGCCCGCTCCGGCAGGCAGCCCGCACGCTGCGATGCAATATTCCCATACCTTGTTACTATAACAGGACAATTTAACGTGAAGCGGGCGCCTCTTGTGCGCCGCAATATAATGGCTACCTGGCCGCGATATGGAAAAGAAACTTAAACGAAGCAAGGCAAGACCCATGAAACAGCGAGCCATCATCCTTTCGGCGGCGCTCCTGGCCGCGACCCTCGCCGCCACCGCGGCGCCCGCGCAAAATACGCATGCGCAGCAGAATGCCGCGCCGGGCGCCACGCAGCGCGAGACCGCGCCGCGCGCGACCACCGGCAGCGCGCCGCACGAGAGCTTTGCCCGGCCGACGCCGGCGCTGCGCCTGCACGGCATCATCGCCTGCGCGCCGGCGAGCGACCCGGGCCTGGCCTGCGACAGACTGGAGCCGCTGCTGGCGAAGTGAGCGGGGGCCGGCCTTGACCCGACGCGCCATTGGACGCATCCAAAAGCCTCGTGGACGAGAGCCAAGAGAGGCGTCCAATGACACACGTCAAGAAAGGCCAACTGACCGCATTGAAAGAGTGGCGAAAGCACCTGCGGTTCTGGAAAAAATTCTACTGGCGCGCCGAGCGTCGAGAAGCGCGACGCCAAGCCAATCAAGAAGCGAAAGCCCGGCCCCCGCGCCGGGCTTTTGATTTTGGGGAGCACTTTACGTTTAGATACGAACAGGGCCGCCAAAACAGGCGCGCTCCCTCCCCTTAAAAAGGGGAGGGTCGGGGTGGGGATCATTGGCGAATGCGATCCCCACCCGGCTCCCCCGGCTCAAGGCCGGGGTCGCCGACCTCCCCTTTTCAAGGGGAGGTAAAGCCCCGCGGCGAACGGCGATTCAATCTAAACCGAAACCGCCTTAAGCGCGCTTACAGCCGCACGAACGCCAGAATAAGGACGATCGCGATGATGACGATGGTGGCGAGGAGGTAGCGCTTCTCGGGCATGAGCGTAACTGTTGAGGCCGGTGCTTCGTCGCCCAGGCGGAAGATAGCGAATGGGCGTGGATGCGGGCAAGCGGCCACGCTGCGCCGTAATCTCCGGCGCGCCGCGCGAAGCGATCAAATAAGGCAGCGCCGAAAATATATCCGCCGCTGGCGATCGCCACGCCTTGTTATCGCGGCGCGCGACCATAGCTCTAATGTGTACCTCATGCGTAATTGAGTTCCATTTAAAAGGATGAATACTATGACCGATACTCCGAAGTCGCCCGAACAGCAGAAGCCGGCGTCGAATCCGCAGCAGACGCAGGGCAATCCCCAGCAGAACCAGGGCAACCAGCAACAGCAGCAGAGCGGCAACAAGCCGAGCACCGAAAAGCCGGCCAGTCAGCCGCAGCAGAAGTAAGCTGCGCCGCAGCCGTTAAAAAGCGAAAGCCCGGCCAAGCGCCGGGCTTTTTGCCGCCTACGCGAGGCGTGAGCGTTTTGAGGTCAACGCTTCGGCTTCTTCAGCAGCACGTCGAGCGCCGCCCGGCCGTCCATGATCGCCGCGCCGCGCAACTCGAAAAACCCCGGCGACTGCGCCACCGGGCTTTGCCGTCCGGAGCGGTGGATTTCCCAGCGCCAGGGTTTCGGCAGACGGGCGCGGTTCTTCACCACCACGAAATAATCGATCGAGTCCATAACCTTGCTCATGGCGCGCCTCGCGCGGCGGGCGCCGCCGCCGGCAGCATGGCCCGGTCGCGCGCGTGCGCCGCCGCCAGATCGGCCGGATCGACATCGACCATCGCGATGGTCGACTGCCGATGCGCCTGCGCCGGCAGCAGGATCAGCGTCGCGACCCGGCGATAGACCGGGACGAACACTTCGCCGATCAGCTCGTCGTCGCGCACCATCTCATAGCGGCCGGCCGCAAGCTCGCGGCCCGCGCCATGAAGCGTGAAAGGATGCCGAAACGTCAGCGTCACGCGTTTTGTGCGCGTCATCGGCCGCGACCTCGATGGCAGGGTGTCGGAGGAAGTGAGGCGCCGAGCGGCGCGCTCACCAGACCAGCACGGCGAGCGCTATCGCGCCGAGGGCCAGAACTCCCAACCCCCAGAAGGAATAGGTGATCGCTCTTTCCATCAGGTGACTATGCGCGTTTGAAGCGGAGATTGATATAGCTGAATTGCTCTCGCCGGCGCCTCCAAAAGGGAGGAAAAGGCGCTTTGCCGAGTGGTTTGCCCCTCATGGTGAGGAACGTCGCGTGAGCGGCGCTTCTAGAACCATGAAGTCCGGTGGCCGCCTTCATCCTTCGAGACGCCGGCTCATCCGGCTACGCTTGCTACGTCATGGCCGGGCTTGTCCCGGCCATCCACGCCTTTTCTGTCTCGCAATCAAATAAGCGTGTCGTAGAGATCGTCCCAAGCTGGGTTCATTCCATGCAGAAGCCGCACCTTCCATGCGCGCGGCCAGTGCTTGATCGCCTTCTCGCGTTGAATGGCATCGCGGATGTCGTCGAAGTATTCATAATAGACGAGCCGTTTCAGACCGTAGCGCTTTGAGAATCCGGCGACCAGCCCTTCACGATGCTCGAATGTCCGGCGCGGAAGACTGCTGGTGACGCCGGCATACAAAATGCCGTTGCGCTTATTGGTCATGAAATAGACCCAGCCGCCCGCCATGGAGTCATTTAAGCAAGGCGTGGATGGCCGGGACAAGCCCGGCCATGACGGCGCTGTGCGAGCGCGCGCGCGCTACTTCCCCAACCCCTTGCCCTTCAGCGCTTCCCCGATCTCATCCAAAATCGCCGGGTCGTCGATGGTCGCCGGCATCTCCCACGGCTCCTTGTCAGCCATCTTCTTGATGGTGCCGCGCAGGATTTTTCCGGAGCGCGTCTTGGGCAGGCGCGCGACGGTGATGGCGAGCTTGAACGACGCCACCGGCCCGACCCGCTCGCGCACCAGCGCCACGATCTCCTTCTCGATCTCGCTCGGCGGGCGGTTGACGCCGGCTTTCAGCACGATGAAGCCGCAGGGCACCTCGCCCTTGAGATCGTCCTTGATGCCGAGCACGGCGCATTCGGCGACGTCCGGGTGCGCGGCCAGCACCTCCTCCATGCCGCCGGTCGACAGCCGGTGGCCCGCCACGTTGATGATGTCGTCGGTGCGGCTCATGACGTAGAGATAGCCGTCCTCGTCCTTGAAGCCGGCGTCGGCGGTCTTGTAGTAGCCGGGAAACTCCGTGAGGTAGGCTTCCTTGAAGCGCTCGTCCTGGTGCCACAGCGTCGGCAGCGCGCCCGGCGGCAGCGGCAGCTTGACCACGATCGAGCCGATGGTGTCGGCCGGCTGCACCTTGTTGGCCTCGTCGACGATGTCGACCTGGTAGCCCGGCATCGGCACGCACGTAGAGCCGTATTTCACCGGAAGTTGCCCGAGGCCCACCGGATTGCCGGCGATGCACCAGCCGGTCTCGGTCTGCCACCAGTGATCGAGCACGGGAATTTTCAGCATGTCCTCGGCCCATTGGATGGTGGGCGGGTCGGCGCGCTCGCCGGCGAGGAACAGCGTGCGGAAGCGGGCGAGGTCGTACTGGCCGAGCAGCTTGCCCTGCGGGTCCTCCTTCTTGATGGCGCGGAAGGCGGTGGGGGCTGTGAACATCGACACCACCTTGTGCTCGGCGATGATGCGCCAGAACACGCCGGCGTCGGGCGTGCCGACCGGCTTGCCCTCGAACAGGATCGCGGTGGCGCCGTGGATGAGCGGGCCGTAGACGATGTAGGAGTGGCCGACCACCCAGCCGATGTCGGAGGCCGCCCACCACACCTCGCCGGGATCGACGCCGTAGAGATATTGCATCGACCATTTGAGCGCGACCATGTGGCCGCCATTGTCGCGCACGACGCCCTTGGGGATGCCGGTGGTGCCGGAGGTGTAGAGGACGTAGAGCGGGTCGGTGGCGAGAACGGGGACGCATTCGCTGGTCTTGGCGTATTCGACCGCGTGCTCCCACACTTTACGCCAGTCGTGGTCGCGGCCTTCGACGAGCGAGGCTTCGCATTGCGGGCGCTGCAGCACCATGCAGGCCGAAGGCTTGTGCTGGGCGAGGTCGATGGCGCCGTCGAGCAGCGGCTTATAGGGGATGACGCGGGCGCCCTCGATGCCGCAGCTCGCCGAGAGAATGACCTTCGGCTTGGCGTCGTCGATGCGGGTGGCGAGCTCCTTCGCGGCGAAGCCGCCGAACACCACCGAATGCACCGCGCCGATGCGCGCGCAGGCAAGCATGGCGAAGATCGCCTCCGGCACCATCGGCATGTAGATGATGACGCGGTCGCCCTTTTCCACGCCGAAGTCGCGCAGGATGGCGCCGAGCAGCTGCACCTCGGAGAGCATGCGGCCGTAGCTGAAGGTCTGCTTCGTATTGGTGACGGGGGAATCGTAGATCAGCGCCGCCTGCTCGTTGCGGCCGGCGAGCACGTGGCGGTCGAGCGCGTTGTAGCAGGTGTTGCAGGAGGCGCCGGTGAACCAGCGGCCGTAGATGCCGGCGTCCTGCGTCGAAGATTTTCTTGGGCGGCTCGTACCAGTCGATTTCCTTGGCCGCCTCGGCCCAGAAGCCTTCGGGATCGCGCTGCCATTGGGCGTAGACTTCCTGATAGCGGCTGGCGCGGGCGTCCATGGGCGGGTTCCTCCGGCTTTTTGCGTGGGTTTTCCCAATTGTGGAACGCTTGCCATGCCCAAACAAGGGTGGCGCGGCTGCGGCCTTTTGCGTAAGGCAGGCGGCGCCCCTTCACTGTCATTCCGGGGCGTCCGCCGCAGCCCGAAGGGCGAAGACGGACGAGCCCGGAATCCAGGGATACAAATGCAAGCGTTGCCGTGGGCCCTGGATTCCGGGCTCGCTCGCTTCGCTCGCGCCCCGGAATGACGCAGGATAGACGTGCCCTTCATCTCCGACCCCTTGTTCTACCTGGTCGCCATCCCGGCGGTGACGGCGCTCGGCCTGTCGAAGGGCGGCTTTTCGGGCCTGGGGACCCTGTCGGCGCCGTTGATGGCGCTGGTGATCCCGCCGGTGCAGGCGATCGGCATTCTGACGCCGATCCTGGTGACGCAGGATATCGTGACGGTGTGGTCGTACTGGCGGCGGTGGGACACCCGTATCTTGAAGATCATGATCCCCGGGCAGATCGCCGGCGCTGGCGTAGCCTGGGCGATCGCGGCCTACGTGCCGGATTCGGCGATCCGGCTGGTGGTGGGCGTGATCGCGGTCGCTTTCGCGCTTAGCCAGTGGTTCGGCCTCGCCCGCAAGGTGGCGAGCGAGCACCCGAGCGTGATCGCCGGCCGCGTCTGGGGCGCGGTCGCCGGCTTCACCTCGTTCATCGCCAATACCGGCGGGCCGCCGTTCCAGATCTACGTGCTGCCGCAAAGGTTGGAAAAGGAGACCTTCGTCGGCACCTATTCGCTGTTTTTCGCGGCGGGCAATGCGCTCAAGGTGGTGCCTTATTTCCTGCTCGGCCAGCTCAACCCGGTCAACATGGGCACGGCCGCGGTGCTGCTGCCGCTCGCAATTGCGACCAACGTCGCCGGCGTCTGGCTGGTGCGGCGCACGCCGACCGAGTTCTTCTACAAGGTAGTTTATCTGCTGATTTTCCTGATCGGGATCGAGCTCGTCTATACCGGCGCGAGCAAGGTGCTGGGCGGCTAGCAAGCCGGCGATGACAACGCCGGATTTCGCCGCTAACGTTTTCGCCACGAGGGGGAAACCACCCATGGCGAAAACGCCCACCACTACGACGCCCTACGACACCGACCTCGACCGCAACCCGGCCAATTTCCAGCCGCTGACCCCGCTCGGCTTCCTGGAGCGGGCGGCGAGCGTTTTCCCTCAGCACACCGCGATCATTCACGGGCCGCTGCGGCGCACATATGCGGAGTTCTACGGGCGGGCGCGGCGGCTCGCTTCGGCACTTTCAAAACGCGGCATCAAGCGCGGCGACAGCGTTTCGGTGCTGCTCGCCAATACGCCGGCCATGCTGGAATGCCACTATGGCGTGCCGATGACGCAAGGCGTGCTCAACACGCTCAACACGCGGCTGGACGCGCCGATCATCGCCTTCTCGCTCGACCACGCCGACGCCAAGGTGGTGATCCTCGACCGCGAATTCTCCAAGACCATGAAGGAGGCGCTGGCGCTGGCGAAGGTGAAGCCGCTGGTGATCGACTACGACGACCCGGAATACACAGGCGACGGCGAGCGGCTGGGCGCGATCGAGTACGAGGATTTCATCGCGCAAGGCGATCCCGACGTTCGACTGGCTGATGCCGCAGGACGAATGGGACGCCATCTCGCTCAACTATACATCAGGGACGACGGGCGATCCCAAGGGCGTGGTCTATCATCATCGCGGCGCGCATCTGCTGGCGGTCGGCAATGTGGTGACCTGCGCCATGCGCAAGCACCCGGTGTACTTGTGGACGCTGCCGATGTTCCACTGCAACGGCTGGTGCTTTCCCTGGTCGATTTCGGTCGCGGCCGGCACGCATGTCTGCCTGCGCGCGGTGCGGGCCGCGGCGATGTATGACGCCATCGCCACGCACAAGGTGACGCACCTGTGCGGCGCGCCGATCGTGATGGCGACGCTGCTCAACGCGCCGGCCGCTGAGAAGAAGCCCTTGCCGCATGTCGTGGAATTTTTCACCGCCGCGGCGCCGCCGCCCGAGGCCGTGCTCGCCGCCATGAAGGAGGCGGGCTTCAACGTCACGCATCTCTACGGGCTGACCGAGACTTACGGACCGGCGGTGGTGAACGACTGGCACGAGGAATGGAGCGCGCTCGCCGGTCCCGAACAGGCCGCCAAGAAGGCGCGCCAGGGCGTGCGCTACGGCGCGCTGGAAGCGCTGGACGTGATCGATCCCGAAACCATGAAGCCGGTGCCGCGCGACGGGGCCACCATCGGCGAGGTCATGTTCCGCGGCAACGTGGTGATGAAGGGCTATCTGAAGAACAGAAAATCGACCGACGCGGCGTTTGCCGGCGGCTGGTTCCATTCCGGCGATCTCGGCGTCATGCACGCCGACGGCTATATCCAGATCAAGGACCGCTCCAAGGACATCATCATTTCCGGCGGCGAGAACATTTCGTCGATCGAAGTCGAGGACGCCTTGTACAAGCATCCCGCGGTGGCCGCCGCCGCGGTGGTGGCGAAAGCGGACGACAAATGGGGCGAGACCCCCTGCGCCTTCATCGAGCTGAAGC
Organism: uncultured Pseudomonadota bacterium; assembly: GCA_963773305.1. GTDB lineage: Bacteria > Pseudomonadota > Alphaproteobacteria > Rhizobiales > Xanthobacteraceae > Pseudolabrys. The sequence continues at coordinate 211,822 of CAVZAR010000001.1, read as the reverse complement.
CCGAGGGCAAGGCGACCAGCGACGAACTGATGCAATGGTGCAAGCACGCATCTCGCGCACTACAAATGCCCGCGCCACGTGGTGTTCACCGAGCTGCCGAAGACCAGCACGGGGAAGATCCAGAAGTTCAAGCTCGGGAGATGGCGAAGGGGGTTTAGGCCGAGCGCAACTTCAACGAAGCGCTGCCGGCGCTATTGGCCGACCGGGCCGCCAGTTGTAGGCGGTTGCAACATTTCGTTGATGAGGTTTTGCTGGCCGCGCGAACCTTGGGCGTGCTGGCTTTCCAATCTTTTCCGGCAATCTTCGTACGCCGGAGAGCCGGGCGGTGCGCCGGATGACCGGCAGTTCGCGTCGTCGGCCGCCACTCTCGCCTGCGCCGCCGCCTTCAGGTTTGCCTGCCGCGTGGCATCGTATTGCGCGCAGCCCACAAGGCACGTCAGGACCACAAGCATCGTCGCAAACCGCATGATAAACCCACTGATGCACGGCGCTTTCTACGCCACCGGCGCCTGCCGATACAAATGCCGCCTCGATGGACCGGCTATTTCGCATCGTGGAAAATAATGCCGAGAGTATGCCGCATGCCGGAGCGCAGGCGGCTGACGCCGTGGCGCAGGTTGACGCGGTAGTTGCCCTTCGTTCCCTGCACCGGCCGGTTATGAACGGCAAAGATTACGGCGTCGCCCTGCCGCAGCGGCACGACCTCGGCGCGGCTTTGCATGCGCGGCCGCTGCTCGGTCAGCACGAACTCGCCGCCGGTGAAATCCTGGCCGGGCGCGGAAAGCAGGATCGCGACCTGGATCGGGAATGCGAGCGCGCCGTAGAGATCCTGGTGCAGGCAATTGAAGTCGCCCGCGACGTACTGCAACAGCAGCGGCGTCGGGCGCGTCTGGCCGGCCTTGTGACAGCGCTTGAGAAACGCCGCGTGGTCTTGCGGATAGCGCTCGTCGCGTCCCATGCGCGCGTTCCAGGCATCGGCGACGCCGACGAGGCGCGGATAAAGGGCCGTGCGCAAGCCGGCGACGAGATCGGGCAGCGGATATTTGAAGTAGCGATACTCGCCCTTGCCGAAACCGTGGCGCGCCATGTGGATGTGGCTGCGGAAGCGGCTCTCGTCGGGATAGAGCGCCGCGAGCGCGCGGCATTCCTCGGGCGCGAGCAGCGTCGGCAGGACGGCGCAACCATAGCGGTCGAGCTCGCCGGTGACCGCCGGCCAGTCGTAAGCGGCAACCCGGGAGGCAACCCGCGCCTCGGCGGCCGTTGCCGGAGAGGCGCGAGGCACAGTGCTGTATTGGACTTCGGCCATGCTAGGCTCCCTGGCGGGTCTCGGCCGGTTCTGGCAGCCGCGCCGCTTGCGAGCCACCCGATTCCCAGCGGCATCGTCATGGCCGGGCTTGTCGCGGCCATCCCGATAAGGGAGGCTCGGCGGCACCTGCCTAAGCGAGATCGCCGGGACAAGCCCGGCGATGACCGAAAGAGAGAGTCTCATGTCCCTCATCCTCGTCGCCGACGACGGCCCGATCCGCACCGTGCGCATGAACCGGCCGGAGAAGAAGAACGCGCTCACGCGCCCGATGTACGACGCGATCAGCGCGGCGCTTACCGAAAAGCGCGAAGGCTTGCGCTGCATCGTCATTCTCGGCAACGAGAGCGGCTTCACCGCCGGCAACGACATCGCCGATTTCATGGCGGCGGCGCAGGCGGGCAGCGCGCTGGGCGGCCGCACCTCGAATTTCCTGCACGTGCTGGCGCGCTGCGAGACGCCGCTGGTGGCGGGGGTGAACGGCGTGGCGGTCGGCATCGGCACCACCATGCTGCTGCATTGCGATCACGTGGTGGCGGCGAGCGACGCGCGGCTGTCGACGCCGTTCGTCGCGCTCGGGCTGTTGCCGGAGGCGGCCTCGACGCTGCTCGGCCCGCAGCGGATGGGCTATGCGCGCGCCTTCGAATTGTTCGTGATGGGCCGGCCGTTCTCGGCCGAGGAGGCAAAGGCCGCCGGCATCGTCAACCGCGTGGTGGCGCCGGCGGAGCTGGAGGAAGCGGCGCTCGCGGCCGCGCGCGAGATCGCCGCGCTGCCGCCGGAGGGCGTTGGAATCGCGCGGCGGCTGATGCGCGGCGCGGTCGACGAGACCGTCAAGCGCATCGACGAGGAAGTCGCGATCTTCGGCGCGCGGCTGTCGTCGCCGGAAGCGAAAGCCGCGTTCAAGGCGTTTCTGGAAAGGAAGCGCTAGGACGGGCCGTTGTCCGCTCGTCCCCGCGTAAGCGGGACTATCGCCCGTCGCGGGCGATGGGATCGAACAGGTTGTTGGCGTTGTAGCGCTGGTCGAAGGAGCCGCCGCCGTTGAATTGCCGCATCTGAACCGAGAGGCCGCCGTTCTGGTAGAGCGTGCCCTTGCCGCTGTTGAAGCCCGCGCCGCCGTCGTGCTTCGGCGCCAGGTTTTCCATCGGGTCGGTGTAGTTGAGCGCCTGCCCATTGTCGCCGGGCGCGTTGCGCTCGAAAGTGAAGGCCTGCGCCGCAGGCGCGGCGAGAAGCGCGGCGCCAAGCGCCAGGGCGGTCAAGATTGCGAGACGCCGGGTGTCAAATGTCATGATCGAACCCTACTCGTTTCGACGCCAGCACGCCAGAACAATGTGGCGGCACGGCGGCGAGCGGCCGCCGCGCTCGCAACGCGCCTAAAAATGGTATCAATTTTGAAGGGGCGCGCCGGCTTACGCAGGCGGGCATGAAAAGGGCAGCGACGCTTACTCTCATCGCGGTAGCAGGAGCGGCATTGGCGGGGCCGGCCGGCGCAGCCGGCGACCGAATGACAAGGAGGCGCTCGGCCGGGAAACCTTCTGCGCGATCACGCAGAAAGCTCCCTGCCCGGCCAAATATCCCGTTTCGCACGGGCTGTTTCCGACCGGCCTCACGCCGCAGTTCGCCGCAGGGGTGAAATGCCGCGGCATCGACGAGCATTTCGCCATCGATTACGCCTACAAGCGCAACCGGCAGACCTATCACGGCGGCATCGACATGCCGGCGCCCTTCGGCACGCCGATCGTCGCGGCGGCGGCCCGCACGGTGGTCGGCGTCTACGACAGCCATATTGCGGGCTCGCGCTGTAATAGACGCCCGTCGAGCGGGACGACGATGCCGCGCAACGCGGCTTACGACCATGAAGGCCTTGCCGGCCCGCGGCAAGAAAGTGCCGATCCCCTACATGCTGGCGGACGGCAGCGTGCACCCCGCCGGCAGCAAGCTGGTCTGGCCCTATGCCTGCGCGCGCCGCTGAAGCGCCCCGACGAGACCGCACAATCCGAGACCGCACAATACAAGACCGAACAATACAAGACCGAACAATACAAAACCGCCGCCTCGCGCCTAGCGAGCCGGCGGTTTTCAAGTCTTGGGATGTCCCGAAACCGAGACGCTCAGTGCACGCTGGCGGTGCCGTTATGCCTGAGCCGTTCGATCTCGTCCTTCACCTGCAATTTCTTACGCTTTAGCTCCACAATCTTCAGGTCATCGACCGCGGGATGGGTCAGGCATTCGGTGAGTTCCTGCTCGAGTGCCTGATGCTTCTTTTCGAGCTCCGCGAGATGAGATTGCATCGACATGCAGCATGTCTCCTCAATCAGTGGCTCTTAAAGACGAGCTAAGTCTAGCGCAGTTATCCTGCAAGAGCGACGCTACACCCGCCGCCGACCTCAGGCAAATGGAACCCAAAGCCATTGATCGGGTACCGTTTTTCGTCAGCCTTGAACGAGCTTGTGGAAAACGGGATAATTAAAATGCGCAATCTAGCCCGCGGCCGGGACCCTCCCGCCCCTTGGGAAAACGAACCTGCGGTGGCGATGACCGAAGAGGAAGAACGCGCGTTGCGCGAGCAATTGGCGCGCCTGCAACAGGAGCATCGCGATCTCGACGCCGCGATCGCGGCGCTCGCCATGGCTCCCGGCTCCGACCTTATCCAGGTACAGCGGCTGAAGAAGCGCAAACTGCAATTGCGCGACCGCATCCGCGCCATCGAGGACCAGCTCACGCCGGATATTATTGCGTAAGGCCTTTTTCCCCGCCCCGCGCGCCGGTGAGAGGTAAGAAGAGGCTACCCCCGCCTCTCCTTCTTCCGCGCATACATCGCGCGGTCCGCCGCCTCGATCACCTGGGCGGCATCCAGCTCGGGCGAAAGCGCCACCACGCCGGCACTGGCGCCGACGCCGAGCCTTGCCGGCCCTTGCGCCAGGCTCAGCCACTCGACGCGGTTCTCCAATTCGCGCGCGCGCACGCCGGCCTGCGCCCCGCTCACGTTCCACATCAGTACGCCGAATTCGTCGCCGCCCAGCCGCGCCACCACGTCGGAGGCGCGCACGCGCGCGACCAGTTCGCGCGCCACCGCCTCCAACAGCCGGTCGCCGGCGGCGTGGCCGTGCTGGTCGTTGATCCCCTTGAAGCCGTCGAGGTCGATATAGACCAGCACCGCCGGCGTGCCGTAGCGTTTGACATAAGCGAGGGCGCGGGCAAGCGCGCGCTCGAAGCCGCGCCGGTTGAGCACGTCGAGCAGCGGGTCGACGTCGGCACAGCGCTCAAGCTCGGCGATCTTGGCGTGCGCCGCGGCAAGCTCGCTTTTGAGCCGCTCGAGTTCGGCGCGCAAGATCACCGACGGCGCCAGATTGGCGATGGCGCCGCCTCTGCTCTCGTCGATACGCGCTTCGGCCCGCTCGGCGCTCATGCCGCTGTCCCCGATTCGTGGTCCCGATCATAGCGTTCTGCCTTGCCAGCGGGGAGCCTCAACCTATAATTCGCCGCTTTCCTGGGCGGCGGCGCGGTAGCAGGGGAGCGAAATGGCGGCAAAACCGGTGGCGATCATCATGGGCAGCCAGTCCGACTGGGCTACCATGAAGCACGCCGCCGACACGCTGGCCGCCCTCAAGATCCCCTTCGAGGCCAAAATCGTCTCCGCCCACCGCACGCCCAAGCGGCTTTACGACTTCGCAGCGAGCGCGCGCGCGGCCGGCTTCAAGGTGATCATCGCCGGGGCCGGCGGCGCCGCCCACCTGCCCGGCATGACCGCCGCCATGACGCCGCTGCCGGTGTTCGGCGTGCCGATGAACACGCATGCGCTGGAGGGCAAGGATTCGCTTTTGTCGATCATGCAGATGCCGGCCGGCGTGCCGGTCGGCACCCTGGCGATCGGCAAACCGGGCGCGATCAACGCGGCGCTCTTGGCGGCCGCCGTGCTGGCACTGTCGGATAAGAACGTGGCCAAGCGGCTCGACGCCTGGCGCGCACGGCAGACCAAGTCGGTCGCCAAGAAGCCGAAGGACTAGTCATGGTACCCCACTCTCCCGCTCGTCCCCGCGAAAGCGGGAACCCAGGGCAGCGGGTTTTCGAGATCGTGATTCTGGATTCCCGCTGGAGCCTGTGCTCGGGCCAGCCGAAGGCTGGACCCGAGTCCGGGAATGAGCGGAGAGTGTGTTGCTGAAGACCGGCGCGACCATCGGCATTCTCGGCGGCGGGCAACTCGCCCGCATGCTGGCGCTGGCGGCGGCGCCCCTCGGCTTTCGCTGCCACGTCTATTCGCCGGAGGACAATTCCTGCGCCTTCGACGTGGCGCATGCACGCACCTGTGCGACTTACGAGGACGAGGCCGCGCTCGGACGCTTCGCGGGAAGCGTCGACGTTATCACCTACGAGTTCGAGAACGTGCCGGCGGCAACCGCGGCATTCTTGGCGAAACGCAAGCCGGTGCTGCCCGACCCGCAGGTGCTGGAGATCACGCAAGATAGGCTGATCGAGAAGGAATTCATCGCCGGCTTGAAGATCGCCACCGCGCCCTACGCCGCCGTGCATAGCGCCGTGCAGCTTGCCGACGCGGTCGAGATGATCGGCCTGCCCGCCGTCCTGAAGACGCGCAAGCTCGGCTATGACGGCAAGGGCCAGGCCAGGATCGACAAGGGCGCCGATCCGATGACGGCCTGGCGCACGGTGCAGACCCTGCCCTGCATCATGGAAGGCTTCATCAAGTTCGAGCGCGAAGTCTCGGTGGTGGCGGCGCGCGCGGCCGACGGCAAAGTGGAATGCTTCGAGGTGACGGAGAACGAGCACCGCGACCACATCCTGCACATCTCGCGCGTCCCGGCGCGCGTGACGCCGGCCTTGGCGGCGGAAGCGCGCCGGGTCGCCACCCGCATCGCCAAGGCGTTCGACTATGTCGGCGTGCTGGCGGTGGAAATGTTCGTGGTGCGCCAGGGCAAGAAGCAGCATGTGCTGGTCAACGAGATCGCCCCGCGCGTGCACAATTCCGGCCACTGGACGATCGACGGCTGCACGGTCTCGCAGTTCGAGCAGCACATCCGCGCGATCGCCGGCCTGCCGCTCGCCAAGCCAGTACGGCTCGGCCGCAAGGTCGAGATGATCAACTTGATCGGCACGGAGATCGACGAGGCCAGGCGCTGGCTGAGCGTGCCGGGTGCGTCGCTGCACGTCTACCACAAGGGCGAAGCGCGCCCGCGCCGCAAGATGGGGCATGTGACGCGCGTGTGGGCGAAGTAGCCGCGCCCTTAGCGTCCCGGCTGGCATCGGCCAAAACCCGTCCCTATATAGGGAATAGGCTGGAAACCGCCCCCAAAACGGCCCTCGCCGACCGGTTCCGGTGGACTCTCTGGCACTTTTCTGCTAGAGCCGCCCGACTCAAAAGCCCGCGCCATTGCGGGGCTTTTGGGCGAAACCCGGCCGATCAACAGCTAGGAGACAGCGTGCAAGTTCTCGTTCGCGACAACAATGTCGACCAAGCCCTGAAGGCGCTGAAGAAGAAGATGCAGCGCGAGGGCATTTTCCGCGAGATGAAGCTTCGCGGCCATTACGAAAAGCCGTCGGAAAAGAAGGCGCGGGAGAAGGCGGAAGCGATCCGCCGGGCCCGCAAGCTCGCGCGCAAAAAGATGCAGCGCGAGGGCCTGCTTCCGTCCAAGCCACGCCCGGCCCCCGGCACCGGCGGCGGCGGCGGCGGCGCGCCGCATGGGCTGAGCTCTGCGGTTCCCGCAAAGCGGCCGCTTCAGAACCGACCGGTGGCGCGGGCCCTTTGTCGCCCGCGCTATTGTTTTAAGGCCAAGTCCTTAGGGGGCGCCGAACCTTCGCCGCAATCGCGGGGCCGATGGTGCCGATGACGCAAAGAGCGAGACCGCGCATGAGCCGCGCGCCGAGACCCTACCGCCGCTTAGCGCTCGCGCTGCCGCTGATCGCGCTGCTCGCCGGCTGCTCGAGCCTGGGCAGCAACGCGCTCACCGCCGGGGCGCCGGAATCGGGCGACGCGACCTACGCCTCCTCACCCGCCAATATCGCCTCGCTGACTGAAGTCGTGCGGCGCAACCCGCACGACCCGCAGGCCTACAATATGCGCGGCACCGTGTTCGGTCAGGCGCACCGCTACGAGGAGGCGCTCGCCGACTTCGACAAGGCGATCTCGATCGATCCAAATTACGCGCAAGCCTATGCCAATCGCGGGCTGGTCTATCGCGAGACCGGCAAGCTCGGCCTGGCGCTCGCCGACTACGATAAGGCGATCCGGATCGACCCGCATTATTCCAACGCCTATCTCGGCCGCGGCATGGTCTATCGCGCCGAAAGCAAGTCGCGGCTGGCGCTCAACGATTTCAACAAGGCGATCGGCATCCGTCCCGACAGCGCGCAGGCTTACTATAACCGCGGCCTGCTCTATCAGGCGCAGAACCAGCACAGTTACGCGATCGAGGATTTCACCACTGCCATCGGGCTCTCGACCAATCAGGCGCCGCCCTATATTGCGCGCGGCTTGAGCTATATCGCTGTGAAGAACTACAAAGACGCCGCGTCCGATCTCGATCAGGCGGTCAATATCGATCCGCAGAACCTGCAGGCCTGGGTGGCGCGCGGGCTCGCGTACGAAAAGCTTGGCAACAAGCAGAAGGCGGCTGGCTCCTACGCGCGCGGCATCAATATCGACGAGAACTATCAGCCCGCGCGCGCGGGCTTCGCCCGCGTCGGCGGCGAATACGGCACGGCGTATCAGACGTTTTAGCGTGATTTCCTTGCCTGGATTTATTTGATCCGCTCGTCCCCGCGAAAGCGGGGCCCAGGGGTAGTCCTCTACGCTCGCAGTTATAACCTGGATTCCCGCTTGCGCGGGAATGAGCGGAAGATTGGTCGTGCCAATCAGCCCCCGCCGAACACAAACCGCGAGCCCACCGCCGAGTGGATCACCTTGTCGCCCAGCGCCTCGCGGGCGAGATCGTAGAAGCGATCGCCGGTGCAATGGCCGACGATCAGATAGGTGGGATCGATCTTCTTGAACTCTTCGATGGTGCCGCGGATGTAATCGTCGTCGAGCGGCGGCACGATGTGGAAGCCGCCCAGCACGGCGAACACCTTGTCGACGCCGGAGGCGGCTATCGCCTGACGCACGGTGTTGATCACGCCGCGATGGCTGCACGAGGTGAGCACCACCAAGCCCCTGTCTTTCACGAGATAGCTGGTGGCCAGCTCGTGGTCGAAGTCGTCGGGAATGTAGGCGCCGGTGTTCTTCTCCGCCGGCATCTTGTCGGGATAGCAGCCGAAGCCGTCGAAAATGCCGACGATCTCGTTGGTGGCGCGCAGCGGCTTCTCGAACGAATGCTGCCCGATGCGGCCGGTGGTGAAGCCGTGATCGGCGATGATGGCCGGCTCCGCCGCCATCATCAGCGAAACGCCGCTGTCCATAATCGCCTTGCGGTCGAGCGCGCCGAACTGGCCGCCGGAATTGCGGCGGATGCAGAAGCAGTCCTCACCGCCGACGTAGAAGGGCAGGTCCTTTTTGAGCTTGCCCTTGTTGGCCTGCAAAAAGCCGACCATGCCGCCGAAATGATCGTAATGGCCGTGGCTCAGCACCATGGCGTCGAACTGCGCGGGATCGACATTGAGGATCGCCATGTTGTTGAGCAACGTTTCCGGCGTGTAGCCGAAATCGATGAGCAGATGGCGTGTCTCGCTGCCGCGCTTCGACTGCGCGACCATAGCCAGGCCCCATTCTCCGTTGAGCACCGTGCGCGGCGGCCGGTCGGAATGGGTATTGCCGTTGTTGCGCTCGATAGTCAGGCCCTCGCGCTTGAGGCCGGGCACGAACTGCACGATGACGTTGTCGGTGACGACGCGCACGGCAAGCTCGTCGACCACCGGCACCTCGCCGCGCAAGGTCTTGGCGGCTTGCGTGCGGCCGCTCGCGGCCAGCGTCGCCATCATGGCGGTGACGAAGCCGGCGCCGCCGGCGCCGAGCGAGCCGACGGCCAAAGCCGACGGCGCGACACAGTTGCAGAGATTGAAAAGCATGATGCATCCCCCAGTCTTGCCGGGATCATAGCATCCACGCGCTTGCTGTCATGCCCGGCGCCCGCGACTACGGGCAGCGTCGGCTATTTCCAACAATACTTGACGTCGTCCTGCGCAAGCCTGCGCTTGGCGTAGAAGACCCGGCGCTTACGCGCATTGGAGAAATAGGCGCGCTCCTTGGCGGCGTTGCGCTTAACCTCGGCGACGGCGTGCTGCAGATTGGCGGTGCGGTCGCCGGGTTTGGCGGTGAAGCGCTCCACGAAGACGGCGTTGTAGGGATTGCTTTCGAGCCACTTGACGGCCTTTTCGCGCTGCACCTGCTGCTTGGCGAGGTCGCAGAACGCATAGCCTTCAATGACCGGGCCGAGCGCGGTGGTGAAGCCGTGCATGGCCTGCTCGGCCTTGTCGAGACCGGAGGCCTTCAGATCGATCACCTTCGTCAATTCGAGATAGCGATCCTGGGCCGCGTAGAACCAGAACACTGCCTCGTCGCGCAGGCCGACGTCGTAGAGGCGGATGGCCAGCACCATCATGCTCATCGGCGTGACCATCTTGGAGTCGGTCTTGATCCTGTCGCGCACCTTGAGGATGTCGACCGACCGTTCCGATTTGAGCAGCGCGTTATATTTTTTGCTGACCGCGATGTGCGGAGCGGAGCCGGGCGTGAGCGAAGCGGCTTCGAAATAAGGCGGCACCTGAACTTCAAGATTGCGGATCGGCTCGGCGGCGAACGCGCCGGTCTGCAGAAGCAGTCCTGTCGCGATCGCAAGCGCCATAATGGGCTTCGACATCGTACGTTCCCCCCTCGTGGCGCCGCCAACTCTACGCAATCCGGCTCCCTATCGGAATAGCAAAGGTCAGTCCGGCAGCGTGGCGAGGAAGCCTCGCACCTCCTCCACGGCGCCGTGGTCGTCAAGATCGACATGTGCGCCGAGCGGAAAGCGCACCATGCGCTTCGGCTCGGGCGCCAGCGCATACAACTTTTCAGCGAAACGAATCGGAATCACACGGTCTCGTTCGCCATGCAGCGCCAGAATAGGCGCTTTTACCTTGCCGATGCGCTCATGCGAATGGAAAGGGTCGCGGATCAGCCAGCGCACCGGCGCGAAGGGATAGGCGGCAGCGCCGACGTCGGCGGCGCTGGTGAAGGGCGCGTCGAGAATGAGCCCGCCCACTTCGTGCGTCGCGGCGAGCGCGATGGCGACCGCGGTGCCGAGCGATTCACCCCAAGCCACGAGGCGATGCGGTGCATAGCGCGCGACGGCGAATTCGTAAGCCGCGACCGCATCGCGGATCAGCCCCTGTTCGCTCGGCTTGCCGGTCGACCCGCCGAAGCCGCGATAGTTGAGCGCGACCAGCCCGGTCCCGTCGGCCACCACCCATGCGAAGCGGCCGACGCGCAGATCGAGCGCGCCGGCATTGCCCTGGAAGTAGAGCACCACCGGCTTGTCGCCGCGCGGCGGCACGTGCCAGGCGGTGAGCTTTTCGCCATCTGAAGATTGCAGCGGCACTTCCTCGGCCTGCGGGAAGCCGGCGGCGGCCGGGGCGTGGCGGCGGCGGTCGGGGAAATACATGAGCTTGCGCTGAAACAGCAGCATCAGCAGCAGCAGAAGCGCGTAGCCGAGCGCGACGACGATGAGCAGCCATTCAAGGACGGTCATGACCCCTCATAACACAAGCGTGAGCGGCGCGGGCTTGCCCAGGCGGCCGCCGGCCCGTAGCGTTCCGCCCATAATCACGGGGAGAAATCGCCATGCCGCGCCTGCGCTATATCGAAGACGGCGAGAAGACGCCGCAAGCCCACGCCATGATCGAAAGCGCCAAGAAAACCGGCGCGCCCGACCCGCGCGTGGTCTCCATCATGACGCGTAGCGCGGTCGGCAGCGCCTGGGTCGAGTGCTGGAACAAGGTGCTGTACGACGGCGTGCTGCCGCACAAGCTGAAGGAAATGTGCCGCATCAAGATTTCGGTCGCGCACCAATGCGGTTATTGCTCCACCGTGCGCTCCAACGTCGCCAAGGCGGAGGGGCTGACCGAGGACATGATCGAGGCGCTCAACGACTTCGCGGCCTCCGACAAGTTCACCCCGCGCGAGAAGGCGGCGCTGCGCTATGCCGAGTTGTTCAAGCAGGGCGAGCACGCCATCGACAAGGACGAGGTTTATCGCGAGCTGCAGCGGCATTTCAGCGACGAAGAGATCATCGAGCTCGGCATGCTGTGCGCGCAGACCGACGGCGTGGGCAAGTTCGTCAAGTCGCTCAACGTGGTCAGCTGGGAGGAGGCCTGCGCGCTCGATCCACGGCTGGCGCAAGGCGCGCCGCCGGCGGAAGCGGCGGAGTAAGCGCGCTACTGCCGATCTTGACGGCTCGCCCCGCGCCCCTTGCCGGCCCGTGCCAGGGCCGCGGCGCGCAAAGTCGGGTTCCGGACGCTGCCCGGCAATCCGATGACCGCAACGCGGCAGGAACCCGGTTCCCGCCGAACCGGTTGAAATTCCTTAAGGAAAATACGGCGCGCACATGGAAAATCTGTGTGCGCGCTGCAACCAATCGGCGCCCGACGCGTTTGGCCCCTACGGCAGGGGTAACGCGCGCCGAGACGGGGCTGGAGTATCGCGTAAGGTGGGGCCGGAAGACATGGAACAAGCGACCGGATCACTCGAAGGCAAACTCGAACGGGCCATTGAGGCTCGCGGCCAGGCCGGCAGAAGCGGAAACGTCATCCCCATCGACGGCGCCCTGCGCGGGCAGGAATACCGCCGTGAGCGCGAGCGACATTTCCACACGCTGCTCGACGCGCTCCCGGCCGCCGTCTACACCACCGACGCCGCCGGCCGCATCACCTACTACAACGAGGCCGCGGCCGAGTTCTGGGGCCGCCGCCCGCCGCTCGGCGCCATCGAATGGTGCGGCTCCTGGAAGCTTTATTGGCCGGACCGCACGCCGATGGCACACGCGGATTGCCCGATGGCGCTGGCGCTCAGGGAGCAGCGCCCGGTGCGCGGCATGGAGGCGATAGCCGAGCGGCCGGACGGCACGCTGACGCCATTCATCCCCTATCCGACCCCCCTCTACGACGAAGCCGGCCGGCTAACCGGCGCGGTCAACATGCTGGTCGACATCAGCGCGCGCAAGCGCGCCGAGGAAGACCAGGAGATGCTGGTGCGCGAGCTGCACCACCGCGTCAAGAACATGCTGGCGACCGTGCAGGCAATCATGGGCTCGACCGCGCGCTCCGCCGAGACCGTAGAAGATTTCAAAGAAGCGATGATCGGGCGCATCGGCGCGCTCGCGCGCACGCATCTGTTGCTGAGCGAGGATGGCGCCACGGTTTCCTTCGCCGACGTCCTGCACAACGAGCTCGACCCCTTCGACGACGGCAGCGAGGGCCGCATCCGCCTGGAGGGTCCCGAGGTCGAAATCGGCTCGCGGCTCGCGGTGGCGCTCGGCATGGCGATCCACGAGCTCGCCAACAACGCCGCCAAATACGGTGCGCTGTCGGTCTATGGCGGCAAAGTTGACGTGACCTGGCGCGTGACCATCGAGGCGACGCGCCGCACCCTTGAGTTCGACTGGGTGGAGAGCGGCGGCCCGCAGGTCACGCCCCCGACACGGCAGGGTTTCGGCTCGCGGCTGATCGATTTCGTGCTGCCCGGCCAGGTTCAGGCGCGCAGCCAGATCGACTACCGCCGCGAGGGCGTGCAGGTGCACTGCGCCGTGCCGCTCAGGGGGGACGGCGCGACGGGTTGACTCTCGTCCCCGCTCATTCCCGCGCAAGCGGGAATCCAGCAACAACCTAAATACTGTTCTTTATTGCCCTGGGTCCCCGCTTTTCGCGGGGACGAACGGTGAAAAGGCTACATCGCCTTGACGATGCTCTCGGTCATCTTCTTGGCGTCGCCCAAGAGCATCATGGTGTTGTCGCGGTAGAACAGCGGATTGTCGATGCCGGCGTAGCCCGACGCCAGGCTGCGCTTGATGAACATCACCGTGCCCGCCTTCCACACCTGCAGCACCGGCATGCCGTAGATCGGCGAGGAGGGATCGTCCTCGGCGGCCGGGTTGGTCACGTCGTTGGCGCCGATGACGAAGGCGACGTCGGTCTGGGCGAACTCGGAATTGATGTCCTCCAGCTCGAACACCTCGTCATAGGGCACGTTGGCTTCGGCGAGCAGCACGTTCATGTGGCCCGGCATGCGGCCGGCCACCGGATGGATGGCGTATTTGACCTCGACGCCTTCCTTCTTCAGATGATCGGCCATCTCGCGCAGCGCATGCTGCGCTTGCGCCACCGCCATGCCGTAACCCGGCACGATGATCACCTTCGACGAATTCTTCAGGATGTAAGCCGCGTCCTCGGCCGAGCCGAGCTTGACCGGCCGCTGCTCCGCGCCGCCGCCCGCCGGGCCCGCCACCTCGCCGCCGAAGCCGCCGAGGATGACCGAGATGAACGAGCGGTTCATGCCCTTGCACATGATGTAGGACAGGATCGCGCCCGAGGAGCCGACCAGCGCGCCGGTGATGATCAGCGCCGAATTGCCGAGCGTGAAGCCGATGCCGGCGGCCGCCCACCCCGAATAGGAATTGAGCATCGAGATCACCACCGGCATGTCGGCGCCGCCGATGGGCACGATGATCAGCACGCCGAGCGTGAGCGCGAGCGCGACGATGACCCAGAAGTCGACCGCGGTCTGCCAGGTGTAGAAGCTGTAGAAGAAATAGATGAGCGCCAGCGCCAGCGCGATGTTGATGAGATGGCGGGCGGGCAGGATGATCGGCTTGCCGCTCATGCGGCCGGAGAGCTTGAGGAAGGCGATCACCGAGCCGGTGAAGGTGAGCGCGCCGATGGCCGCGCCGAGCGACATCTCGATGGTGCTGGCCTGATGGATGTGGCCTTCCGCGCCGATGCCGAAGGCCGCCGGCGCGTAGAAGGCGCCCGCCGCCACCAGCACCGCCGCCGTGCCGACCAGCGAGTGGAAGGCGGCCACCAGTTCCGGCATGGCGGTCATCGGCACGCGGCGCGCGATCACCGCGCCGAGGCCGCCGCCGACGGCGATGCCGCCGACCACCAGCGCCCAGGACACGGCGTCCGCCGGCGGATGCGCGCCGAGCGTGGTGGCGACCGCGATGGCCATGCCGATCATGCCGAACAGATTGCCGCGCCGGCTCGACTCCGGGCTCGACAGCCCGCGCAGCGCCAGGATGAACAGCACGCCGGCGACGAGATAGAGTAGCGCGACGAGGTTGGCTGACATGCTTATACCTCGTCATGCCCGGCCTTGTGCCGGGCATCCACGTCTTTACGACGTGGCGACAAAAAAGGCGTGGATGGCCGGGACAAGCCCGGCCATGACGACAGCATTTTGCGAAGCGAAGCGTACATCGCCGTCGTCACTTCTTCTTTTTCTGATACATGCCCAGCATGCGCTGGGTAACCAGGAAGCCGCCGAAGATATTCACAGAGGCGAACACCAGCGCGAAGAAGCCGAGCGCGCGCGACCAGATCGGTCCCTGGTCGTTGGCGACCAGCCCGACGCCGACCGCCAGCAGCGCGCCGACCACGATCACCGAGGAGATGGCGTTGGTTTCCGACATCAGCGGCGTGTGCAGCGCCGGCGTCACCGACCACACCACGTAATAGCCGACGAACACCGCCAGCACGAAGATCGACAGGCGGAACACGAAGGGATCGACCGCGCTTGCGATGTGGTCCATGGGATTCTCCGTCAGGCCGCAGCCTGCTCCCTCTCCCCGCTTGCGGGGAGAGGGGTGGGGTGAGGGGCTCTTGCGAACGGCCCAGCGAATGGAAACGCCCCCTCACCCGACTTCATCGCTTCCGCGCGGAAGCCGACCTCTCCCCGCACGCGGGGAGAGGTGAAGAGAGTGCGTGGCATCGCCGCGGACATCATTCACGCCGCCGTCTTGGGCTGGAAATTCGGATGCACCACCGCGCCGTCGCGCGTGAGCATGGTGGCCTTGATCAGTTCGTCGTCCCAGTTGACCGCAAGCTTCTTCTCGTTCTTGTCGATCATGGTCTCCAGGAAGGTGAGCAGGTTCTTGGCGTAGAGCGCGGAGGCCGAAGCCGCCAGCCTTCCCGCCACGTTGAGATAGCCGACGATCCGCGCAGGACCCACCTGCGCCACCTCGCCCGCGCGCGCGCCCTCGACATTGCCGCCGCGCTCGACCGCCAGATCGACGATCACCGAGCCCGGCCGCATCGACTCGACCATCTCCTTGGTGATCAGCCGCGGCGCCGGCCGCCCGGGGATCAGCGCGGTGGTGATGACGATGTCCTGCTTCTTGATGTGCTCGGCGGTCAGCGCCGCCTGCTTGGCCTGGTACTCTTTCGACATTTCCTTGGCGTAGCCGCCGGCGGTCTGCGCGTTCTTGAATTCCTCGTCCTCGACCGCGATAAACTTGGCGCCCAGGCTTTCCACCTGCTCCTTGGTGGCGGGACGGACGTCGGTGGCGGTGACGATTGCGCCCAGCCGGCGCGCGGTGGCGATCGCTTGCAGGCCGGCGACGCCGACGCCCATGATGAACACTTTCGCCGCCGGCACCGTGCCGGCCGCGGTCATCATCATTGGCAGCGCCCGCCCGTATTGTTCCGCCGCGTCGATCACCGCGCGATAGCCGGCGAGATTGGCCTGGCTGGAAAGCACGTCCATCGACTGCGCGCGCGTGATGCGCGGCATCAGCTCCATGGCGAAGGCGGTCAAACCGGCCTCGGCGATCTTCTTCAGCTCCGCCTCATGGCCGTAGGGGTCCATGATGGCGACGACCAGCGCGCCCTTTTTATAACCGGCGAGTTCGTTGGGCTCCGGCCGGCGCACTTTCAGCACCACGTCGGCGTTCTTCTCGACGTTCTCGCCGATCTCGGCGCCGGCCGCCTCGAACTCGGCGTCGGGAATGCCGGACGCGATCCCGGCGCCGCGCGCGACGGCGACCTCGGCACCGAAGGATTTCAGCTTCTTGACGGTTTCCGGGGTGGCGGCGACGCGGGGCTCGTTGGCGTCCACTTCACGCGCGACGGCTACACGCATTCCGGCCTCCGGAGCGGCGCTCTATTGGACGCCGAAAAAGACGAAAATCCCGAAGCAGAGCACGAAGGCGACATAGCTCGACGTCTTGCCGCCGCTCAGCAGGCCGGGAATGGCGCCCGCCACCGCGATGATGAAGATCGCCAGCGCCGCGAACCAATGCCCCAGGACCCCGCCGACCGCCAGGCCGAGCAGGAGGTTCACGATGTGGATGATGCCGACGAAGGTGAACTGGATGAAGCGCTCGTAGCTTTGCTCGTGCGCCGGATAGTCGTTACCGGCGGCGGTGGCGTATTCGACGGTGCCGTGGTCGGCCATGGGGGGTGGGTCTCCAGGAACAGCAGGATCGGGGCCGCGGACGGGCCGCGCAAGGGGTTAGCGCAATTGCGGCCTTGGGGCAACGGCGCTGACGGGTTTAGCCCGCCCCCGGCTCCAGCCCCGCCTCCTGCATCGCGGCACTTTGCCGCGCGGCCACCGTGGCGGCGTCGAAGTCTTCGATTGCCTCGTTGAACAGGCGATAGAAATTCAGCTCCGCCGCCAGATGCAGAAAGACGGCGCCCAGGCCGACGGCGGCGCGGTCCATGAACACGAATTCGCGCGGCACCGTCACCGGCCCCAGCTCTTTCAGCGCCCGGTGCACCCGGAAGGCCTCGCGCCGGCCGTATTCGGAGGGGCTGACCCCGTCGGCGATCGAGCGCACCCGGTCGTCGAGCAGCGGGCCGTAGATGAAGCGGGCCCAGATATTGAGCGCCTCGATGATCTCCTTGCTGAGGCGCTTGAAGCCCCAGGTCTTGTAGGCGTGCACCACCCGCTCGTCGTCGCCGGTGAGCAGGCCGCGGTAGAGATCGACCACACCGGCCACGAAGCTCTCGGGGAAGATGCGGATACAGCCGTAGTCGAGCAGGTTGATGCCCGCCGGCGCGCCCTGCTCCGCGAAAACCGTATAATTGCCGAGATGCGGGTCGCCGTGGATGACGCCGAAACGGGAGAACGGCAGCCACCAGGCGGTGAACATGGCGGTGGCCAGACGGTTGCGCACCTCGAGCGCGTCGCCCTTATGCTCGAGCATCCTGCTGCCGTCGAGCCAGTCGAGCGTCAGCAGGCGCCGGGTCGACAATTCAGGCCACACCTTCGGCACGCGGACGGCCGGCCGGTCCGCCAGCATGATGCTGTAGAGCTTCACGTGCTTGGCTTCGCGGAGGTAGTCGAGCTCCTCGCGCAGGCGCGCGGCGATCTCCACCGCGATCTCGGAGGTGTCGATCGCGGGATCGAAGCGCTTGCGGATCGAGAACAGCAGGCCGAGCTGGCTCAAGTCGGCTTCCACCGCCGACTGCATGTCGGGATATTGCAGCTTGCAGGCCAGCAATGAACCGTCGAGCGCGCGCGCCTTGTGCACTTGGCCGAGCGAGGCCGCGGCCGCCGGACGATGCTCGAAGTCGGAAAATTTATTCTCCCAGCCGGCGCCCAGCTCGGCCTGCATGCGGCGCTTGACGAAAGCCCAGCCCATGGGCGGCGCCTGGCTCTGCAGCTTGATCAGCTCGTTGGCGTATTCCGGCGGCAGCGCGTCGGGAATGGTGGCGAGCAGCTGCGCCACCTTCATGAGCGGGCCCTTGAGGCCGCCGAGCGCGGCGGCGAGCGCGACCGCATTGCCGCCGCGGTCCTGGCTGCGCCCAAGCGCCCGCGACGTCGCCATGCGCGCCGCAACGCCGCCCACGCGCGTGCCGACATTAGCGTAGCGGCGCGCGCGGGCGGAGAACCGGTTGGCTTCGCTGTCTTTCATCGTCAGGGCGACATCTATGTACGCCCGCGCTGAAGCGCCACATCGACGCCTGAGCAAGCGGCCCGCACCTCGGCAGCCGTCGCCGGCTCGCCGCCCGCGGCTTGAACCAGCTTCACGGCTTCCTCGACCAGCGCGCGGTTGGTCTCGCGCACGCCCCAGGGCCGGTCTTCCAGCCCGACGCGAATATGCCCGCCGCGTTCGATCGCCGGCGCGATCAGCGGGCGGATGTCGACGCCAAGGCCCGCCACCATCCAGGGCGCGCCGGCGGCGTATTCCTCGAGCAGCTTAAGATGCGCGTCGAGATAGGCGGGCTTGGGCGGAAAGCCGAAGCAGAATTCGTCCGCGAACATGAAACGGTAGACCGGCGTCGGCACCGCCGGCATGGCGGCGGCGGTGGCGGCACCCAGCCGCGTGCAGCCGGCCTCGTAGAGCGCATAGCTCGGCCGCACGTTGTATTCGGCCGCGATGCGCATGCCTTCGCGGAAATGGTCGTCCGGATTGAGATAGGTGAAGCCGGCCTCCCCGCGCTTGATCTCGTCGAAGCGCGTGAACACCGCCGAGCCCGGGTCGATCACCGCCCATTCGAGCAGGCCGTTCTGCGCCAGCCGCTCGACATGGGCGTAGCGCTCCTTTGCCGAGCGCAGATCGCCGGCATAGCCGGAGGCGGCAATCGGCAAGGTCGGATAGACGATAGCGTCAACTCGTGAGCGGATGCCTTCGATGATCGGCGCGTAGATGTCGTAATCGTCGCGCTGGCGGCCGGTAGCCGCATCGTAGGCGTGCAGGTGGACGATGGCCGCGCCGGCCTGCACCGCGGCCACGCCGTCGGCGACGATCTCCTCGACGGTTATGGGAATGGTCGGCTGGCGCTCGCGCGTCCAGGCGCCGTTGACCGCCGCTTCGATCCAGACTTTGGGCATGGGTCCGCATCCCGACAAGGACGAACGGACAGAGGATAACACGAGGCGCGACCCCGTCTATCCGAGCGCCTCCAGCTCTGAAATCAAATTCGCGATCACCCGCAATCCGCCCTGCCAGAACTCCGGCTTGCGCGCGTCGAGCCCGAACGGCGCCAGCAGCTCCGCATGATGCTTGGTGCCGCCGGCCGAAAGCATGGCCAGATAGCGCTCGGCAAAGCCCGTCTCCGACTGCTCGTAGACCGCATAGAGCGAATTCACCAGGCAGTCGCCGAACGCATAGGCGTAGACGTAGAACGGCGAATGAATGAAGTGCGGGATATAGACCCAGAAGGTCTCGTAGCCCGGCTTCAATTCGATCGCCGGCCCGAGGCTCTCCGCCTGCACCGACATCCACAATTCGCCGATCTTGTCGCTGGTCAATTCACCGTTACGGCGCTCCAGGTGCACCTTGCGCTCGAACGTATAGAACGCGATCTGCCGCACCACCGTGTTGATCATGTCCTCGACCTTGGCGGCGAGCATGGCCTTGCGCTGCGTCTTGTCTTTCGTCTCGGCCAGGAGCTTGCGGAAGGTGAGCATCTCGCCGAACACGCTCGCGGTTTCGGCCAGCGTCAGCGGCGTCGGCGCCATCAGCGCGCCATTGGGCGCCGCCAGCACCTGGTGCACGCCGTGGCCGAGCTCGTGCGCGAGCGTCATCACGTCGCGCGGCTTGCCCATGTAGTTGAGCAGCACGTAAGGATGCGCCGACGGCACGGTCGGATGCGAGAAGGCGCCCGGCTGCTTGCCGTCACGCACGCCGGCGTCGATCCAGCGCCTCTCGAAGAAATCGTCGGCCACTTCGGCAATCCTGGGCGAGAATGCGCCAAACGCGTTGAGCACGGTCTTGCGCGCGTCGGGCCATGAAATCGTGCGCTGCGCCACTTTGGGCAGCGGCGCGTTGCGGTCCCAATAGGGCAGCGTCTTCTTGCCGAACCACTTCGCCTTCAAGGCGTAATAGCGGTGCGACAGCTGCGGATAGGCTGCGCGCACGGCTTCTACCAGCGCGTCCACTACTTCCGGCTCTACGCGGTTCGATAGGTGGCGCGCATCGGCCACGTCCTTGAAGCCGCGCCAGCGGTCGGAAATCTCCTTGTCCTTGGTGAGCGTGTTGGTGATCAGCGTGAAGGGGCGCAGGTTCTCCTTGAAGGTCCTGCCCAGCGCCTCGGCCGCCATGCGCCGCTTCTTGCCGTCGCTATCGACCAGCAGATTGAGCGCAGGCTCGATCGCCATCTGCTTGCTGCCGATCTTGAAACGCAGGCCGGCCACCGTCTCGTCGAACAACCGGTTCCAGGCGGAATAGCCGGTGACGGATTTCTCGTGGAAGAGCTGCTCGACGCGGTCTTCGAGCTGATAGGGCTTTTCCTTGCGCACGTCCTCCAGCCACGGCCGGTAATGGCCGAGCGCCGGGTCGGCCATCGCGGCCTCCAGCACGTCGTCGTCCACGCGGTTCAATTCGAGCGTGAAGAACAGCACGTGGATGGAGGCGGTGGTCAGCCGCTCCTGCACATCGCCGTAGAACTTGGCGATCTTGGGATCGCCGGTGTTGCCGGCATAGTTGAGTGCGGCGTAAGAGGAGAGCCGGCCGAGCAGATCGTCGAGCGCCTCATAGCGTTTCACCGCCTCGGCCAGCCGCTGCCCGGCATTTTCGCCCGCGGCCAGCTCGGCGAGCTTGCCCTTGAAGTCGTGCGCGAAGGCCGCGCAGCCGGCATCGGCCGCCGCCAGGTCGCGCTCCACCTCCGGGCTGCCGATGCCGGGATAGAGATCGTCGAGATTCCATTGCGGCAGGCGCCCGAGCTCGCGGGCCGCCTTTTTGGTCGCCTTGTTGGAGGTCTTGTCGGAGGTCTTGGTGGTCCGGGGTTTGCGCGCGGAAGAGCGTTTGGTCATGGGGTCTTTGCAATTCTGTCAGGAGGAGGAAATCGGGACGGCTGAGGTTCCATTTAGTCCGCCCTGCGTGGCGATGCGATGGCGAGGCCTGAATTTTTCAACAGGTCCGCCGGCGGCCCTGTTTTCGCCCGTCCTTTTAACAGGCCGTTAAGCCAGACCGGCGACATTGCACCAAATCGGTACAGCGTGAGGGGGTTCCATGTCCGAGACCGTGCTGATCGTCGACGACGATCCGGTTCAGCGCCGCCTGCTTGAAGCCATGGTGCAGCGCTTCGGCTACCGGACCCTGCTCGCCGAAGGCGGCGATGCCGCCGCCTCCCTGCTCACCGGCCCCGACGGCGCACGCATCGATTGCGCGGTGCTCGACCTGGTGATGCCCGATCTCGACGGGCTCGGCGTGCTGGCGCGCATGCGCGCGGCCGGCTGCGGCGTGCCGGTGATCGTGCAGACCGCCCATGGCGGCATCGACAATGTGGTCTCGGCCATGCGCGCCGGCGCCGCCGACTTCGTGGTCAAGCCCGCCAACCCCGAGCGCCTGCAAGTATCGTTACGCAACGCCATCGCCGCCCGGCGCCTCGCCGGCGAATTGCAGCGCATGAAGCGCAAGCAGGACGGCACGCTCAGCCTGTCCGACGTCATCACCCGCTCGGCCGCCATGCGGCCGGTGCTGCGCGCGGCCGAGAAGGCGTCCTCCTCCAACATCGCCGTCCTGATCGAAGGCGAATCGGGCACCGGCAAGGAAATGATCGCGCGCGCCATCCATGGCTCGGGCGCGCGCCGCGCCAAGCCCTTCGTCGCGGTCAATTGCGGCGCGCTGCCGGAAAACCTGGTCGAGTCGATCCTGTTCGGCCACGAAAAGGGCGCCTTCACCGGCGCCACCGAAAAGCACACCGGCAAATTCGTCGAGGCCGACGGCGGCACGCTGTTCCTCGACGAGGTCGGCGAATTGCCGCTGCCGGCGCAGGTGAAACTGTTGCGCGCCTTGCAGGAAGGCGAGGTCGAGCCGGTCGGCGGCCGCAAGAACGTCAAGGTCGACGTGCGCATCGTCTCCGCCACCAACCGCGACCTGATCGCCGACGTGAAGGCGGGACGCTTCCGCGAAGATCTGTTCTACCGGCTGCACGTGTTTCCCATCGCCGTGCCGCCGTTGCGCCGGCGGCCGGAGGACGTACCCGAGCTTGCCCGCCATTTCCTGGCGCGCATCGCGGCGGAGGAAGGCAAGCGCGTGCGCGCCCTGAGCGGCGAGGCGCTGGCGCTGCTTTCCGCCTATCGCTGGCCGGGCAACGTGCGCCAGCTCGAAAACGCCGTGTTCCGCGCCGTGGTGCTGGCGGAAGGCGAGGAGATCGGCGTCGACGAATTCCCGCAGATTACCGCGCACGCGGGCGCCGCGCCGGTGACGATCGAGCCTTCGCCGGCCATGGCGGCGGCCCTGCCCGAGCGCGAGGAGCTCGCGCGGCCGATGCCGACGTTTACCATGCCCTCGCTCGTGCTGCTCGACGAGCGCGGCAATATGCGTCCGCTCGATGAATTGGAGCGCGAAGCCATCCGTTTCGCCATTTCGCATTATCGCGGCCAGATGTCGGAGGTCGCGCGCCGTCTGCGCATCGGGCGTTCCACGCTCTATCGCAAGCTGGAAAGCCTCGGCCTCGACGACGGCGTCGCGCCGCTTAAGGAAAAGGCGGCGGCGGAGTAACCAAGAAAGATTCAATTTTAACTATTCGCCCGCCGCGTTAGCCCTGATGGCAAGTTAACGGCGCCGCGGGGTCGATTTCGTTCGTCTGCACGCGCCGCCCGTCGCATAATGCCGGCGTAAAGCCGTGCACGGCGCGAAGCGGACTCGTCAAAACGCGCACCGTGCATATGTGAATAGGTGAAGTCGCGTGACGGAGTTTAAGTAAATGCCTAATCGATTCGAGCGCTTCATCGCCGGCACCGCGCTGGCGCTGATCATCGCCGCGCCGCTTTCATCGCAGGCGCGCCCACGCGTCGAATCCGCGATGCCGCCGCCGCCTTCGCTCGGCGGCGACAGCATGGACCAGAACCAGCCGGCGCCGCCGCCCGCGCGCAGCGACGACCGCACCATCCGCTACCGCGTGCAGACGCCGCCGCCGCGCATCGACGAGCGTGCGATGCGCGAGCGCGCGCCGGCACCGCTGCCGCCGCCCGCGCCGGCGCATCAGGCCGTGCCGCATCAGGCGGCGCCGCAACATTCCGCGCCGGCCGAGACCGCGCGCGCCGCTCAACCCCCTGCGACCGCCGCGCCGCCGGCCGCCCGCGCCTCGCAGGGCGGCTTCGATATCAAGGGCAGGATCGAGCGGCTGTTTTCGGCGAGCGACGCCGACATCGGCCGACAGCTGCGCGCCATCGTCACCGCCCGGCAGTTCGACCGCCGGGTCGAGCGGCTGACCGACCGCAAGGCGATCCAGGCCTTCTACGCCGCGCGCAACGACGACCCGATCTGGATCCATGACGGCCGCCTCACCGCGCGCGCACAAGAGATGATCGCGCGGCTGAAAGATGCAGCCAGCGAAGGCCTCGTTGCCGCCGACTATCCGGTGCCCGCCTTCGCAAGCTTCAGCGACGCCGGCACGCTCGCCGACGGCGACATTGCGCTGACGATTTCGGCCATGACCTTCGCGCGCCATATGCAGACCGGGCGCATCGCGCCGCACCGCGTCTACGCGCAGGTGCTCTATCCCGACCACACGCCCGATCCGGCCGCCGTGCTGAAGACGATTACGCAAGGTCGCGACGTCAACGCCGCGCTCGACTCCTTCGACCCGCCGCACGCCGGTTTCCGCGCGCTCAAGGCCAAGCTCGCCGAACTGCGCAGCGGCGAAGCCGGCGCCGCCCCCGCCGCGCCGGCCGAGCGCATCCCCGCCGGCCCCGCGCTCAAGCTCGGCGCCCAGGACCCGCGCGTGCCGCTGTTGCGCAAGCGGCTCGGCCTTCGGGCGCGGCCCGACGCCACCTACGACCGCGCGCTCGTCAACGCGGTGATCGCTTTCCAGCGCGCCAACCACCTGCGCCCCGACGGCATCGTCGGCGCCAACGTCATCGCCGCGATCAACGGGCCGCAGCCGCTGACCCCGAGCCAGAAGGTCGACACCGTCGTCGCCAACATGGAGCGCTGGCGCTGGCTGCCGCGCGATCTCGGCGAAATCTACGTGATGGTCAACATCCCCGACTTCACGCTCAAGGTCGTGGACAATCGCCGCGTGGTCTGGCGCACCAATATCGTCGCCGGCAAGCCGCAGACGCCGACGCCGCTGCTCACCGCCGCGATGGACGACGTCGTGGTCAATCCGTCCTGGTACGTGCCGCAATCGATCATCGAGAACGAATTGCTGCCGGCCTACAAGTCCGACCCGAACATCTTCGACCGCATGGGCCTGGAAGTGCAGAAGGGCACGGACGGCCATATCAACGTGGTGCAGCCGCCCGGCGCCGCCAACGCGCTCGGCCGCATCAAGTTCAACTTCCCCAACAAGTTCCAGGTCTATCTGCACGACACGCCGGAGAAGAACCTGTTCCGCTTCGGCCGGCGCGCCTTCAGCCACGGCTGCATGCGCGTGCAGAACCCGACGCATTTCGGCGAGGTGCTGCTGCATCTGGCGATGCGCGGGCCGACGCCGACCGAGCGCCAGCTCGACGCCATGTTCGGCAAGGAAGAGCGCATCTTCCGCTTCACCACGCGCCCGATGGTGCACCTGACCTACCGGACCGCCTTCGTCGACGAGGCCGGGCACCTGCAGTTCCGCGACGACATCTACGGCTTCGACGCGCGCATCCGCGACATCATGCACGGCAAGGAACGGCGCATCGCCGACATCGAGCCGCCGCCGGATCCCAAGCGCGACGAAGCGACCGTCGCCAACGCCCAGGAAATCCTGCGCCGGGTCGAGCGGCGCGAGGCGCTCAATCCCTTCCGCTTCTTCGAAAAGCTGTTCCGCTAGCGCGGCCGGCATGAAAATACCGCGGCCCGGGGCGTGTTCGCTCCGGGCCGCCGATATTTAATGGCCCGATTTTCGACGAATCTGCTTGCCTGTGGCGGTTCGGCCTCATTTTCGGCCATGTTCGCCCGATAGTTCAAATCATCGCGGGGGCGTTCACCGCCGCTCAAAGTTAAGCGCACGTTAACCCGTGCCGGGGAAACACTACGGGCCGTCGTCGCGGCGGCCGTTGGGGCGTAGCGACGACGTGGGACGGAAGAATTCAAAGGAAGCGGCGGTGGTTTCCGAGCGCTCGCGCGAGCGTCCTCTGCGATGGACTTTGGCGCGCACCGGCTCCCGGCTGGGGGTGGCGGGCCTGTTGCTGCTGATCGCCGGCAACGCCTTGCAGAACGCCGCCGCCGAAGGCGACACCCGCACACTTACGCTGCACCACGTCCATACCGGCGAAAACCTGACCGTCACCTTCAAGCGCGACGGCCATTACGTTCCGGCCGCGCTGAAGAAGCTCGACTGGCTCATGCGCGACTGGCGCAAGGAAAAAGAGACGAACATGGACCCGCGCCTGTTCGACCTCTTATGGCAGGTCTATCGCGAAACCGGCGCCACCCAGCCGATCGAGATCATCTGCGGCTACCGCTCGCCCGGCACCAACGCCATGCTGCGCCGGACCTCGAGCGGCGTCGCCGAATACAGCCAGCACATTCTTGGGCGCGCGATCGATTACTTCATTCCGGGCGTGCCGCTGGCCAAGCTGCGCGCGCTCGGCCTGCACCTCGAATGGGGCGGCGTCGGCTATTATCCGCGCTCCGGCTCGCCCTTCGTGCACATGGATGTCGGCCTGGTGCGCCACTGGCCCAACATCGCGCGCAACGACTTGCAGAAGATCTTCCCGGACGGGCGCACCGTGCATATCCCCTCCGACGGCAAGCCGCTGAGGAACTACGCGGCCGCGCTCGCCGCCGTCGAGCGCCGCGGCAATGCGCCGAACGCGCGCTCGCTCAACGCGGCGCTCGCCGCCGGCGCGATCACCGAGGGCCAGGTGCAAGAGGCGGAATTGATCGTGGCGCGTCCGGACGGCGCCCGCTCGCTGCTCGCCAGCAATGACGCCGGCCGCACGACGGCGAGCGTGGATGCCGCCGCCGCCATGATGGCGCCGAGGGCCGACCGGCAGGGCCTTGCGCCAATTAAGGTCGCCAGCGCCGCCATGGTGAACCCGGTCGCCCTCACGCGCACCGCTTCAAGGCATGCCAGGCATGACGCGGTGCCGCTGCCGGCGGCGCGTCCCGACACCGTCGCGATTGCCGCCAAGCGCAAGGCGCCGGCGGCTCTCGTGCAGACCGCGTCGCTCACCGGCGGCACCGTCCGGCGCGACGCCTGGGGCGACACCCGCAATATCTGGGGCGACCTGATCCGCTCAGGTCCCGGCGCGCGCACCGCCGCAACGCCGTTCGCCGTCGCCGCGGCCGACACGACCGATAGCGCCGGGCACGAGGCGCTTGCCTATGCGCCGGAGCGCGACCCGACGCCGGTCGCGCGCGTGCGCCCGATGGGCGAGATCGTGCCGAAGCTGCCGCGCGAAGCGGCGGTGACGCCGGAGGCCGGCCATACGACGGTGGCGGTGAAGCCGCCGCAACCGAACCTGGCGGCCGGCGGTCAGCGGCCGGACAGCCCGTGGCTGCGCGCCGCCATCCTGACGCCGAGCGTGATGCACTACATGACCGCGACGCGGCTCGCCAAGCTCAGCCCGACCTGGATGCGCGCGATGCTGCACAAGCCGGAGCAGGCGGTGATGATGACCTTCTCGGCCGATCCGCATCTCGGCATGGTGAGCGACCGATTTACCGGCCACGCGGTGGTGTTCCTCGCCACCGCCACCTTCGCGCCGCAGACCGCGCTGACGCTGCGGTAGGGCGACATCCGCGCAACACCTTCGGCGTCATGCGCGGGTACGGCGTATCCGCTGTCATTGCCGGGCTTGACCCGGCAATCCACCTTCCAGCGAAAAACGATGGATGCGCGGGTCAAGTTTACACCCGGGCCGGCCGAAGGCCGGACCCGGTTGCCCGCGCATGACGCCGCACGTGCCGCTTCGCGCCCCTACTGCAGCATCCCGAGCGCGTGCATGTAGGTTTCCAGCACTTCCTGCTGCTCGCGGCGCTCGTCGGTATCGAGCTTGCGCAGGCGCACGATCGAGCGCAGCGCCTTGATGTCGAAGCCGCTGCCCTTGGCCTCGGCATAGACGTCGCGGATGTCGTCGCTGGTCGCCTTCTTCTCCTCCTCGAGCCGCTCGATGCGCTCGATGATGGCTTTGAGCTGGTCCTTGGCGAAGCGGGTCGCCGGCTGTTGTTCTTTTTCGGCTGCGGCGCTGGCTGACATCGACGTCTCCTTCACGCGGAATTCGGTGGCGCATGATCTCGTCCGAAGCTGCCGGCGCCCGGCGAGCCGGGGACGGCCTCAATCGGGATCATGCGCCCACCGAAAGCATTCGGAGTTGGACGCCCTCAGGTCAAGCAAGAGCCGCCGTCATCCACGCTGTTCACAGCGTCGGCAAAAAGCGCTTGCCGTCTAAGGGGATCGGTGACCGATACCTCCCGCTCGTCCACGCGCAAGCGGGGACCCAGGGCCAGGCTCGCTCGCCTGGAAAATTGCGGCTGGATTCCCGCTTGCGCGGGAATGACCGGAACGATGGCTAATGCTGCGGCCTTGCCTTGTCGAACGCCGCCTTCTGCTCCGGCGAGGCGTCCTTCTGGTACTTCTTGCGCCATTCCTCGTAGGGCATGCCGTAGACGATCGCGCGGCTCTCGTCCTTGGTCATGGCGAGGCCCTGCGCGTCGGCGGCATCCTTCATCCAGTTCGACAGGCAGTTGCGGCAGAAGCCGGCCAGATTCATCATGTCGATGTTCTGCACGTCGGTGCGCTCGCGCAGGTGATCGACCAGGCGCCGGTAGACGGCGGCTTCCAGTTCCGTGCGGGTCTTGGGATCCATGGCCCCATTTCTCCTTGCCGTAACGCATCGAACATAGTGCGGCGCGCACGCCATTTCCACCGGCACGAAAAAGCCCCGCCGACATGGGCCGGCGGGGCTTCGATCGTGTGTCGGGCCGCGGTTCAGGCGCCGCGCAGCGCCTGCTTGACGCGGTCGGGCGACATCGGCAGCTGGCGCAGCCGCTTGCCGCCGGTGAGCTTGGCGAAAGCGTTGGCGATCGCCGGCGCCACCACCGGCACGCCGGCCTCGCCGATGCCGGTCGGGTAGTTGTCGGTGGAGATCACCTTCACCTCGATCGGCGGAACGTCCGCCATCCGGTTGACGAGATAGGTGTCGAAGTTCGACTCCTGCGGCACGCCGTCCTTGATGTGGATCTGCTCCTTGAGCGCCGAGCCGAGCCCGAACAGGATGGCGCCTTCCATCTGCGCCACCACGTTCTTCGGCTGCAACACGGTGCCCGGATCGACCGCCGCCCACACATGGTGGACCTTGATGGTCCCGCTCTTCTCGTCGAGCGAGATTTCGGCCACCGCGGCGGTGTGGGTATCGAGCGCGTCGGAATAGGCAAGACCGAACGCGTGGCCTTCCGCCGGCTTCTGCTTCATGTTCGACATCGCGACGACCTCGTTGATCACCGCAACCCCACGCGGATGCTTTTGCAGCAGCGCGACGCGCAGGTCGACCGGATCGACGCCTTTGGCGCCGGCGATTTCGTCGATAACGGTCTCGATGGCGAACTTGGTGTAGCCGGCCGAGATGCCGCGCCAAGCCCCGACTTCGAAGCCGTTCTGGGCGCGGACGTAGTCCACTTGTTGCGCCGGGACGGCATAGCGGAACTCACCGTTGCCGGCCGAGACGAGATCCCTGCCGCCGATCTTCTTGAACAGCGGCGGGATGGCGCGGGCGAGATAAGACGCCGCGACGATGCGGTGATGCCAGCCCACGATCTCGTTTTTGTCGTCGAGGCCGACCTCGATGCGCTGCACCGCGAACGGGCGGTACATGTCCTGCGTCACGTCGTCCTCGCGGCTCCACACCACCTTGATCGGCTTGCCCGGCATCTGCTTGGCGAGCAGCGTGGCCTCGAACGCCACGTCCCAGTCGGTGCGTCGGCCGAAGCCGCCGCCGAGGAACGGCCGCTCGACCTTCACCATGTTCGGCTTGGTGCCGCCGGCGATCGAGCCGGCCAATTCCATGTCGATCACGGACTGGTTGGAGGTCCACAAGTGCACCTTGTCGCCCTCGACCAGAGCGGTGGCGTTGAGCGGCTCCATGCAACAATGGGCGACGTGGTCGGCGACGAAGTCCGCGGAAACCACCTTCTTCGCCTTGGCGATGGCGCCCGGGGCGTCGCCGTTCTTGAGCATGTCGACGCCTGCCTGCGACTTGTCGCCGGCGATCTTGGTGTATTCCCCGGCGAGGGAGTCGTTGCTCCATTTGCGCGCCGGCGAGGTATGGGTCCAGGTGACCTTCAACGCCGCCTTGCCCTTCATCGTGGCTTCCAGCGTGTGGCCGATCACCGCCACGCCGTTCGGCAAGGGCTTGACGTCGATGACGCCGGGGACGGCCCGCGCCGCCTTGTCGTCGATCTTGTCGGGCTTTTCGCCCTGCACCGGACGGTGCAGCACCGAGGCGTAGAGCATGCCCGGTACTTGCGTATCGATGCCGTATTTCGCCTTGCCGTTGACCTTGAGCGGGATGTCGACCCGCGCCAGGTCCTTGCCGATGAAGCGGAACTGCGCGGCCGGCTTGAGGTCCGCCTTGGTCGCCTTCGGCATCGGGTCCGGCATCTTCGCCGACTTGGCGATCTTGCCGTAGCCGAGCTTGCGGCCCGACTTCTTGTGCACGACCGTGCCGTTTTCGGTCGTGAGCTCACCCGCCGGCACTTTCAGCATGCGCGCGGCATTGGCGACCAGGATCATGCGCGCCTGCGCGCCGGCGAGGCGCACGATCTCGTAGTAGCCGGTGACGGCGCGGCTGCCGACGGTGACCATGTGGCCGAAGAATTTCGGATTACCGTACAGCGCCTCGTTGTCGGGCGCGGTCACGACATGGACCTTGCCCCAGTCGGCGTCGAGATCCTCGGCGAGGCAGGCCGGCAGGGAGGTCATGGTGCCTTGGCCCATTTCGGCCGCCGGCGACATGATGGTCGCGACGCCGTTGCTGCCGATGGAGACCCACGCATTGGCCATGAAGTTTCCGGCCGCGTCGGCCGGCAGCATGGTCTCGAAGCTGCCGAAGGTGACGGCGATACCGGCGGCCCCCGAGGAGACCAGGAAGCTGCGGCGCGAAAGCGCTTGGATGTTCGTGGTCATGATCAGGCCCCCGCTGCTTTCTGGATGGCCGCGATGATGCGGGTATAGGTGCCGCAGCGGCAAATATTGCCGTTCATGGCGGAGACGATCTGCTCGCGCGTCGGCTTCGGATGCTCCTTGAGCAGCGACGCCGCCTGCATGATCTGACCGGACTGGCAGTAGCCGCATTGCGGCACCTGCTCTTCGAGCCAGGCCTTCTGCAGCGGATGGCTCATGCCGTCGTGCGACAGGCCCTCGATGGTGGTGACGTGCTTGCCGGCGACGTGAGACACTTCGGTCTGGCACGAGCGCACCGCCTTGCCGTCGATATGCACGGTGCAGGCGCCGCACAGCCCGGCGCCGCAACCGAACTTGGTGCCGGTCATCTTGAGGTGGTCGCGGACCACCCAGAGCAGCGGCGTGTCGGGCGCGGCATCGACGTGCGCCGTCTTTCCATTAATCTTGAATTTGATCGCCATGTGTTTCTCTCCCACGAGAGTCCGGTTGTTGTTGGAACGCGGTTGACCCGCCCCGTTATTGGCCGTGTACCGCACATCTGCGGCCGCGGCAAATTCCCCTCCCATTGTGCTATTCACCCGACGGGACGGGTAGATTGTATCGAAAATAATTATAAGCAGATTTCCGTGAGCGGTGACAGCCTGGGATTCCCAAATGCCGACCACTTTGCGCGAATTTCTCGTCGGCCTTTACCGCACTGCGGTAGCCGCTGCGCATCCGATCACCTGTCTGCCGCCGCTGTTGCCCGAACCGCCGCAGGGCCGCGTGATTCTGCTCGCCGCCGGAAAAGCCGCCGGATCGATGGCGGAAACCGCGGAAGAAACATATTTCGGGCGATTCAAGCTCGCGCGCGCGCGTTTAAGCGGCGTCGCCGTCGCGCGCCACGGCTATGGCAGGCCGACTCGCGCCGTCGAAATGATCGAGGCCGGACACCCGATTCCCGACGCCGGCGGCCTGAAAGCGGCAAACCGCGCGCTCGCACTGGCCGATCATGGGGGTCCCAACGATCTCATCCTGGTGCTGATGTCGGGTGGCGCCTCGGCCAACTGGATCGCGCCGGCGGCCGGCATATCGTTTGACGACAAACAATCCGTGACGCGCGCGCTGCTGCGCTCGGGCGCCGCCATCGACGAGATCAATTGCGTGCGCAAACATCTCTCGCGCATCAAGGGCGGGCGGCTGGCGCGCCACGCCTACCCGGCCGCGCTCGTGACGCTCGCTATCTCCGACGTGCCGGGGGACGATCCGGCCGTGATCGGCTCCGGCCCGACCGTGCCGGACCCTTCCACGCTCGCCGGGGCGCGCGCGATCCTCGCCAAGTACAAGCTCGACGTCGCGGACAGCGTCACGCGCGCCCTCGCCGACCCGGCCAACGAGACGCCGAAACCGGGCGACGCGGTTTTCACCGGCAGCCGCTTCGCGCTGGCGGCGCGGCCGGCGGATGCGCTCGCCGCGGCCGAGCGCGCCGTGCGCACGGCGGGCTATGAGTGCGTGTCGCTCGGCGACCGGGTCGAGGGCGAGGCGCGCGAGGTCGCCAAGGAACATGCGCGGCTTGCCCGCGACCTGCGCGCGCAGGGGCGCCGCGCGGTCATCCTGTCGGGCGGGGAACTCACCGTCACCATCCGCGGGTCCGGCCGCGGCGGGCCCAACCAGGAATATGCCCTCGCTTTGAGCATCGCGCTCGCCGGCATGCCGGCGGTCGCCGCGCTCGCCGGCGACACCGACGGCACCGACGGCGGCGCCGGCCTCGCCACCGACCCTGCCGGCGCCCTGATCGACGGCGACACCGTGGCCCGCGCCCAGACCCTCGGCCTCGATCCTGCCGCCTTTCTCGCCGACAACGATTCCACCGGCTTTTTCGCCGCGCTCGACGACCTTTTGCGTCCCGGCCCGACCTTCACCAATGTGAACGACTTCCGGGCCATCGTCGTTGACAGGCCGTGAGCGCCCGCGCCACAACCTTAAAAGCGCTCCGATACCGAAACGACGTGACCCTTTTGCCTCCGATCGCCGCCCGGCGCCTTGTCTCCGTCCTCGCCGCGATCGCGGCGGTGCTTTTTTCGGCGCCGGCGGCCCATGCCGACTTCCGGCTGTGCAACAACACCGGCAGCCGGGCGGGCATCGCGCTCGGCTACAAGGACGCCGAGGGCTGGACCACCGAGGGCTGGTGGAACGTGAGCCCGCGCACCTGCGAAACTTTGCTGCGCGGCGCCCTGGTCGCACGTTACTATTACATTTATGCCGTAGATTACGACCGCGGCGGCGAATGGTCCGGTCACGCCTATATGTGCTCGCGCGAAAAGGAGTTCACCATTCGCGGCATCCACAATTGTCTCGCGCGCGGCTATGATCGCACCGGCTTTTTCGAGGTCGACACCGGCGAGCAGCGCTCCTGGACGGTGCAGCTGACCGACACCGCCGAGGCGCCGCGCGCGCCAGCGCCGCACGCGCCGCCCCCCGCCCAGGCGCCGGCCGCTCACCCGCCGGCCGCGCCCCCGCCCACCGGCAAAGGCAACAAGCAATGAGACGCCTGCGCCGCGCCAAGATCGTCGCCACTCTGGGACCCGCCTCCTCCTCGGCCGAGATGATCGCGCGCCTGTTCGACGCCGGCGTCGACGTGTTCCGCATCAACATGAGCCACACCAGCCAGGAGCGCATGCGCGAGCTGATCGGCATGATCCGCGGCGTCGAGCGCAACACCGGCCGCCCGATCGGCGTGCTGGTCGACCTGCAGGGCCCCAAGCTCAGGCTCGGCACCTTCCTCGGCGGCCAGGCAACGATCGCCAAAGGCGATACCTTCGTGCTCGATTCCAATTCCGAGCCGGGCGACGCCAAGCGCGTCTACCTGCCGCATCCGGAAATCTTCATGGCGGTCGAGCCCGGCCACGTGCTGCTGATCGACGACGGCAAGATCAAGCTCACCGTTACCGAAGCCGAATCGAAGCGGCTGGTCACGCGCGTCGACGTCGGCGGCAAGCTTTCCGACCGCAAGGGCGTGAGCCTGCCGCACACCACCATCCCGACCTCGGCGCTGACCGAGAAGGATCTGTCGGATCTGGAAGCGGCGCTGCATGTCGGCGTCGACTGGCTGGCGCTCTCCTTCATCCAGCGCCCGGAGGACGTGGCCGAAGCCAAGAAGCTCACGCGCGGGCGCGCCGCCGTCATGGCCAAGATCGAGAAGCCGCAGGCCGTCAGCCGCCTCGACGAGATCATGGACCACGCCGACGCGCTGATGGTGGCGCGCGGCGATCTCGGCGTGGAAATGCCGCTCGAAAAGGTGCCGGGCGTGCAGAAGCAGATGACGCGGCTCGGCCGCGTCACCGGCAAGCCGGTGGTGGTGGCAACCCAAATGCTGGAATCGATGATCAGTTCGCCGGTGCCGACGCGCGCGGAGGTCTCCGACGTCGCCACCGCCATCTTCGAAGGCGCCGACGCGGTGATGCTGTCGGCGGAATCGGCGGCCGGCAAATATCCGATCGAGGCGGTGACCACCATGAACCGCATCGCCGAGGAAGTCGAAAGCGAGCAGGTCTATCGCGGCATCATCAGCGCGCAGCGCGCGACGCCCGAGGCGACCGGCGCCGACGCCATCGCCGATGCCGCCCGCCACATCGCCGACACGCTCGATCTCGCCGCCGTGGTGTGCTGGACCGCCTCCGGCTCGACGGCGCTGCGCGTGGCGCGCGAACGGCCGCGCCCGCCGATCGTGGCGGTGACGCCCAACATCGTCACCGGCCGCAAGCTGGCGGTGGTGTGGGGCGTGCATTGCGTGGTGACGGAAGACGCGCGCGACCAGGACGACATGGTCGACCGCGCCTGCCGCATCGCCTTCCGCGAAGGCTTCGCCCGCGCCGGCCAGCGCATCATCACGGTCGCCGGCGTGCCCTTCGGCACGCCGGGCGCGACCAACATGCTGCGCATTGCCTATGTGGGGAGTGAGGCGGGGGAGTGATTTCTGACTCGTGTCCCGGGCGCAGCGCAGCGCGCTCGCGGTGCGCTGCAGACCCGGGATCGTTCCTGAGTCTGCATGCGTAACGGCCCCGGATCTGCGGTGCACCGCTGCGCGCTGCACCGCGTCCGGGGCACGGCGTTTTACCTGATCCGATAACTTGCGTGGCAGCCGATGCAGGCGCTCGTCACCTCGTGCAGCGCCCCGTTGACCTTGCGCAGCGCTTGCGCGTTCGGCGTGACGCCGGCGTCCTGCAGCACAATGGCGAGGCGGCTGGCCGCGCGGTGCATGGCGGTGCCGGCGTCCTGCATGGGCTTCGGGAAATAAGGCGCCATTTGCGCGGCGCCGTGCAGGCCGAGCGAGCTCATGCCGAGCCGCGCCTCGATCAGTTTCGCCGCGTCATCGAACTTGCCCTCGGCAACATCGCCGATCACGCCGTTCAAGGTGACGAGATGATCGCGCATATTGCCGAGCATGTGCTCCTGCATCATCTCGGGCAGCTTGACGAGCTGGCGCGGATCGTCGCCGCCGCCGGGCGGCTGCATGGCCGGCGCGGCGGGAGCCGGCGTCATCCGGTGCATCTGTGGGTTATGCTGCATGCCGCCCTGGGCCAGGACGGCGAGCGGCGCGGCCAACAGGCCGGCCAGCACGGCCGGCGCGATCAGGCGTTTCATGGCGCAATTCCTCACGATGATTCCGGCGGTCCCTATAGCGCACGGCGCGCGGGCCGCCATATGATCCGAATCACACCGGATTGCGGCCACTATGCGCTTGCCGCCTTTGCCCGCCCGGTTGAATACTGCCCGAGCCAATTACTGGGGGCGCCGCCATGACCATCGCGCAAAAGCTGCTGCTCGGCATGACCTGTCTTATGCTGGCGACGCTGGCGGCCCGCGCCGGCCCCTGCACCAAGGACATCGCCGGCATGCAGGCGCGCATCGAAGCGCACATGCACGCGCTGGCGGCCACCGGGCCGAGCGGCCAGCAGAGCGTCGGCGCGCAGATGCACCGTCAGCCGACGCCCAATTCGATGGCCAATGCCGAGCGTAAGCTGGGCGACCTGTCGCCCGACACCATCGCCAAGGTCAACGCCGCGATGGATCGCGCGCAGAAAGCGGACAAGGCGGGAGACGAGAAGGCGTGTCGCAAGGCGCTCGACGAAGTCACGCACGCCATCGGGGAGTGAGAGTCAGGAGCTCTTCCCAGTCATTCCGGGGCGCGAACAAAGCGAGCGAGCCCGGAATCCAGGGGCCGCAAACGCCGCGCTCGCAGCTCTGGATTCCAGGCCCGGCGCGTTCCGCGCCGTCCCGGAATGACGAGCCGATCAGCGCCGGCTCAGATATCCCGCCCCTCGACCTTTTTTTCCAGCGTCTTGACGATGTCCGGCACGCGCTCGAGCCGCGGATAGACCTTGAGCGCGCGGCGATAGACTTCCAGCGCCTGCGCGTCGCTGCCGATGTCCTGCAGGATCAGCCCCAGGCCGGTGAGCGCGCCGAAATGGCGCGGCTCCAGCTTCAGCACGCGGCGGATGTCGTCGAGCGAATGGCCGTAGTCGTGCTTCATGTAATAGATGGTGGCGCGCCGGTTCCAGGCTTCCACATAGTCCGGCTTGATCTTGACGATGGCGTTCAGCAGCTTGAGCGCGAGATCGACGTCCTTTTCCTCGATCGCCTTCTGCACGCGCGCCATCAGGAGATTGGTGGTGTCGCTCTTGGAGTGCATCCACAGCGCCCAGATGCGCTTCTCCACCGCCTTGGCGGTGTCGTCGTCGGGCGCCGCCTTCAAGGCGCCGAACAGGAAATCGAGGCTGTTGACGTCGTCGCGCATGGCCGGGCGCGGCAGCGCCTTGGGCGGCTCCACCCATTTGCCCTTGGGCTGTATCGTGGGCGGTATCTGGGGCGCGACACTTGGCGGCGCCGTCTCGGGTTGCGCGATTTTGGGCGCAGTGTCGGGCGGCGCGGCCGCCGCCGGCACAACGAGGCCCGTGGCCGCCAGAGCGGCAAAGGCCAGACTGAGGAATTGCGCGCGCATGATTGAAGGATAATCTCACCGCCGGATAAGGCCAATATGCGGCAAAGCATAGGGCGCCCGCATGGGGCGCCCGGCTGGGTCGGCTTAGGCTTTCAGGGGGCGCGGATCAGCCCTGGCGCGCCTTGAAGCGGCGGTTGGTCTTGTTGATCACGTAAACGCGACCCTTGCGCCGCACCAGCCGGTTGTTCCGGTGGCGGGTTCGCAATTTTTTCAATGAGTTACGGACTTTCATGACGGTCTCTGAATGGCTCGTTGGCGGGCGTTCTAGTGGCCGCTCGGGCCAGTGTCAACGTAAGCGCCCCGCCCGTGGTTACCAGCCCTGCCCTGCTCTAAGCTCCGTCGCCGGGGAGGAAATCCATGCAAAAAAGCACCGAACGCTTTCTGACCACCCATACCGGCAGCCTGCCACGGCCCGACGCCCTGATCCGCGCCATGTACGCCAAGGAGGAAGGCGTGCCGGTCGATCCGCCGGCGCTCGCCGCCATGGTGCGGGCGGCGGTGGCCGAGGTGGTCGGCAAGCAGGCTAAGGCCGGCGTCGACCTGATCAACGACGGCGAAATGTCGAAGCCGAGCTACGCCACCTATATCAAGGACCGGCTCGCCGGCTTCGGCGGCACCGGCAACACCTTCGTCTACCAGGACATCCACGAGTTTCCGCGGCTGGAGCAGCGCGTGTTCGGCGATCCCGGCCGCTCGCGCCGCAAGACGCCGGCCTGCAACGCCGCCATCTCGGTGCGCGACAAGGAGGCGCCCGTCGCCGACGCGGAAAACTTGAAAGCCGCGCTCGCCGGCGTCGCCGCCAAAGGCGGCTTCATGAGCGCGGCCTCCCCCGGCGTCATCGGGCTGTTCTTTCGCAACGACCACTACCCGAGCCAGGAGAAATATCTCGAAGCCATCGCGCAAGCCATGCGCCACGAATACGAGACGGTTGCCAAGGCCGGCTTCGTGCTGCAGATCGATTGCCCCGATCTCGCCATGGGCCGCCATATCCAATACGCAAGCTTGAGCCTGGAAGATTTCCGCAAGCGCGCAGGCTTGCATGTCGCGGCGCTCAACCACGCCGTCGCCAATATCCCGGCCGAGCAATTGCGCATTCACGTCTGCTGGGGCAATTACGAAGGCCCGCATCACTTCGATGTGGCGCTTGCCGACATCATCGACATCGTGTTCTCGGCCAAGCCCGCGGCGATCTCGTTCGAGGCCGCCAATCCGCGCCACGCGCACGAATGGAAGCTGTTCGAGACGGTGAAGCTGCCGGACGGCAAGGTGATCATTCCCGGCGTGATCGAATCGAAGTCGAACTTCATCGAGCATCCCGAATTGATCGCGCAGCGCATCGCGCGCTACGCCAAGCTGGTCGGGCGCGAGAACGTCATCGCCGGCAGCGACTGCGGCTTCGGCACCTGGGTCGGACAGGCCGCGGTCGATCCCGAGGTCGTGTTCGCCAAGCTTGCGGCGATGCGCGAAGGCGCCGATATCGCGACCAAGCGGTTTTGGAAGTAGGCAAGACGCTGCAACACGCGCTCTTCACCTCTCCCATAGGGAGAGGTCGGCGCGCGATAGCGCCGGGTGAGGGGTTACGGCCTCTCGAGAGTTCTCGAAGCCCCCTCACCCCAACCCTTTTCCCCATCAGGGCGTTCACGCCCGTCTTCGACGGGCCATGCGGGAGAGGGAGCGCGCCGTGCTTGCGTCGAATGCCAGCGATGACTGACAAGTAACGATCATGGACACCCTCGGCCTCATCCTCCGCACGACCGTCTTCTTTCTGTTCCCGATCCCGTTCCTGCTCGACTTCGCGCTTTCGCATGGTGAAGATTGGACGGGAACCGTCGCCTATATCGCGGTCGCCGTGCTGGCGCTCGGCGCGGCCTTCGCCGCCTGGGCCGCGGTGCGGCGCGACGGCTGATCCGCAAGGCGGGGCAAGCGGCGCAAACCGCGGCCGCGCTCGCACCCACCTGGGCGCGCACCCGGAAAGACTGGTAAGAAGCGCCGGGACGACATCGCGATAAGCCGCGCTAAGCGGCAACCGTCCCGGGGAGGAAAGGCCGTGAGCGCCGATGCCGAGCATCAGCGCGGCCGCCGGGTCAATTTCAACACCGTGCTGGCCGCGGGTTGCGTGCTGTTCGCGATCTTCCTGTTCGCCGTCATCCCGAGCGAGGTCGAGCGGCCGCCGCTGCTGTTCGGCGTGAAGTCGGGCGGTCTCGATCCCGCCTTTTTTCCCGATCTGGTCGCGGCCTGCTTCCTGCTGGTCGGCCTGTTGTACACCGCCGCCAGTCTCAGCCTGAACGACGCCAACGGCTTCCGCGGCCTCAAGCGCGAGAATTACTTCAGCGTCGGCTTCACCGTCGTGATGTTCGTGGTCTATGCCGCGATCCTCGTGCCGCTCGGCTTCGTGCTGGCGAGCGCGCTCGTCGTCGCCGCGCTCAGCGTGTTCTACGGCGCGCGCCACTGGCTCACTATTCTTCTCGTCGCGCTCGGCGTGCCGGCCGTCGTCTACGTCGTGTTTCGCCGCGTGCTCGCGGTCGCCCTGCCCGAATTTCCGGATTTCTAACCCCATGTTCGACGCCATCCTTCACAGCATCGTGCTGCTCATGCGCGTCGACACGCTGGCGATGATCAGCCTCGGCCTCGTGCTCGGCATTTTCATCGGCGCGCTGCCCGGCTTCACCACCACCATGGCGATGGCGGTGCTGCTGCCGATCTCGTTCTTCTTGAGCCCGGTGGTCGGCATTCCCTTCCTGATCGGCGTCTACAAAGGCGGCATCTATGGCGGCTCGATTCCCGCCGTGCTGGTCGGCATTCCCGGCACCGGCGCCTCCGTCGCCACCACCTATGACGGGCTGCCGCTCACCAAGAAGGGCATGTCGCGCAAGGCGCTCGACATGGCGCTGGTGGCCTCCGTGATCGGTGACTTCATCGGCAGCCTCGCAACCATCGTGCTCATCGGCCCGATCGCGCTGGTTGCCATGAAGTTCGGCCCACCCGAGCTCGCCGCCGTGATGCTGCTCAGCATGCTGGTGATCGCCTTTTCCGGCACCGCCATGGTGATCAAGAGCCTGGTCATGCTGCTGGTCGGCATGTTCTTCGCCATGGTCGGCCAGGACCCGATCGGCGCGCTCAGCCGCTTCACCTTCGGCTTCTTCCCGCTCGAATCCGGCATCAACCTGCTGCCCATGCTGATCGGGCTGTTCGCCATTCCCGAAGTACTGCTGGCGATCGAAGAGAAGGCCAAACCGTTCGTGGAGAAGTCCGTGCGGCCGGAGGGCGACCGGCTGACGCTGGCCGAGCTGTCGTCCTGCAAACGCACCATCGCGCGCTCGACCGTGCTGGGCGGCGTCATCGGCATGATCCCCGGCGTCGGCCAGGTGGTAGCGGCGCTCATGGCCTATGCCGCGGCCAAGACCGCCTCTCCCACGCCGGAGAAATTCGGCACCGGCTTTCTCGAAGGCGTCGCCGCCCCGGAATCGGCCAACAACGCGGTCAACGGCCCGACCATGGTGCCGCTGCTTACCCTCGGCATCCCCGGCGACAATATCACCGCCATCCTGCTCGGCGCCTTCGTGGTGCAGGGCCTGCGCCCCGGGCCGCAACTGTTCGCCCAGCAGGCGCCGCTGATCTACGCCATCCTGTTGAGCATGCTGCTCGCCTGCGTGCTGCTCTACGTGCTCGGCTATCTCTTGATCCCGCTGTTTTCCAAGGTGGTGATGATCAAGAAGGCCTATCTGGTGCCGCTCACCGTGGTGTTCGCCTTCGTCGGCACTTACGTGTTCCGCTCCAACGTCATCGACCTTTATTTCCTGATCTTTTTCGGCCTCATCGGCTATGGCGCGCGCAAGCTGAGCTTCGACGTCACGCCGATGGTGATGGCCTTTATCCTCACCCCCGTGCTCGAATATTCTCTGGGTCAGTCGATCCTGCTGTCGCAGGGCAACCTGTTCCATTACATCGTGGTCGAGCGCCCGCTCGCGCTCGGCATTATTCTGGCAACCCCGGTGCTGACCTGGCTGATGTGGTACCGGACCCGCAAGCTGCGGGAACCCGCGCCGGCCGGCGGCGCAGAACCGGCGCCGGTCGAATAACGAGCGCCGCCGGCCGACAAAGGCGGCGCCACACAAGACCTTCGCGAAAACGCAGGAAAGGGAGGAGAAATGTCACAACTGACCAGACGAGCCATCGCCGCGGCGGCCGTCGCCGCCGCCGTGTCTCTCGGCAGCGCGGCCATCGCCGCCGACAAGTATCCCGACAAGCCGATCACCATGATCATCCCGCTCGGCGCCGGCGGCTCGCACGATCTCAACGCGCGCGTGATGACCTCGGTGCTGCCGCAATATCTCGGCGAGCCGGTGGTGGTGCAGCTCATGCCGGGCGGCAGCGGCCGCATCGGCACCGCGGCCGCCGCCAAGGCCAAGCCGGACGGCTATACGCTGCTGTTCACCCACAACTTCTTCGACGAGCTGCAGCAGCACGTCACCAAGCTGCCCTATCAGCCGAACAAGGACTTCGTCCCGGTGGCGCGCACCAATTACGCACCCGGCTCGATCGTCGTGCGCGCCGACAGCAAGTTCAAGACCATGAAGGGCATGCTCGACTACGCCAAGGCGCATCCGGGCGAAGTGAAGTTCGGCCACAGCGGCAACTGGGGCGCCGCCATGGTGCCGGGCGCGGCGCTGTTGCAGGCCGCCGGCGTGAAGATGACGCTGGTGCCCTATAAGGGCGGCGGCCCGGCCATGCGCGGCGTGCTCGCCGGCGACGTCGACTGGACCGTGGCCTTCCCCTCGGTGATCACCAGCCAGGGCGACAAGGTGCGCACGCTGGTGACGCTCGCCGACAAGCGCGTGTTCAAGGACGTGCCGACAGTCGGCGAGATCGGCTATCCGGACGTCGCGACTATCGCCACCATGCAGCGCGTGGTGCTGGCGCCGGCCGGCATCCCGAAGGACCGGCTCGCCAAGCTGCGCGAAGGCTTCAAGAAGATGTCGGAGGACAAGACCTACAAGAAGCTGCTGCAGAAGCTCGACGAGAACGACGACTTCATGGACGGCTCGCAATACGAGGCGCTGCGCATGAAGCAGGACAAGGCCTATGCCGATCTGGTGAAGGAGCTGACCAAGAAGTAGAGCGCGCAGCTTTTTGCGCAAACGCGAAACGGCCCCGGAGCGATCCGGGGCCGTTTTCGTTTGCGGGGTGACCCGCAGCGCGCGGGATGGTGGGCGCGACAGGGATCGAACCTGTGACCCCCTCCATGTCAAGGAGGTGCTCTTCCGCTGAGCTACGCGCCCGTTTTTCGCCTGCGCGTGACCTTGTCCGAAAACCGGTACCCACTTTTCGGGGTCACGCGCCGGGATGATCTATCGGCTCCGCCCGAGGGAGGCAAGATGCCCTATTCCCCGTTCGTCCCCGCGAAAACGGGGACCCAGGGCAGCAAACCAATGGCTCTCCAAGCGCTGGATTCCCGCTTGCGCGGGTCATGACGCCGACGGTTCCTGCCCCTTCACGCCGCCGCCAGCATTTTCTGCACTTCGCTGACCAGCTCGCGCAGGTGGATGGGCTTGGACAGCACCTTGGCGTGCTTGGGCGCGTTGGAGTCGGCATTGAGCGCGACCGCCGCAAAGCCCGTGATGAACATGATCTTGATGTCGGGGTCGAGCTCGGAAGCCCGCCGGGCGAGCTCGATGCCATCCATTTCCGGCATCACGATGTCGGTGAGCAACAGCTCATACGGCTCCTCGCGCAGCCGCTGATAGGCCGACAGCCCGTTGTCGTAGGAGGTCACCTCGAAGCCCGCGTTCTGCAGCGCCTTGACTAAAAAGCGCCGCATATCGGTGTCGTCTTCAGCCAGCAGGATTTTTGACATTACTCAGACGTCCCCACGCCACACCGCACCACACTGTCCCCGCGGCCGGTTCCACCGGCGGATTAAGACTTATACCGGGTAAATAACGCGTGAACCCAAAGCATGACTTGGCTTTATCCGCCCGGCATGGACAATAACGCCGTAAACTAGGTCTTAAGTCCGCCAGCCGGCAATTCCGGCGCCCCGCCGCCCAACCGGAAACCGAAACCGCCGCCCCCGCGTATAGTCCAAACCCGGTTTCGCCCCCGGGGCGTCCCGAGGCAGCATCGAGAGTAGCATTATGAGTGAAGTCCGCGACGAGCTCGATCCGCCCTTCGAGATTGTCGAGCCCGACACCTTCGCCGGGCCGGTGCTGTTCAACTCGCCGCATTCGGGCTCGATCTACCCGCGCGCCTTCCTCGCCGTCTCCCGGCTCGAGATCGCCACGCTGCGCCGCTCGGAGGACAGCTTCGTCGACGAGCTGGTCGCCGGGGTGGTGCGCCAGGGCTATCCGCTCATGCGCGCCCATTTCCCGCGCTGCTATGTCGATGTGAACCGCGAGCCCTACGAGCTCGATCCCCGCATGTTCGAGGGCAAGCTGCCCTCCTTCGCCAATACCCGCTCCATGCGGGTAGCGGGGGGCCTCGGAACCGTGGCGCGGGTGGTGGGCGACGCCCAGGAAATCTACGGCGAGCGCATCC
Organism: uncultured Pseudomonadota bacterium; assembly: GCA_963773305.1. Taxonomy (GTDB): domain Bacteria; phylum Pseudomonadota; class Alphaproteobacteria; order Rhizobiales; family Xanthobacteraceae; genus Pseudolabrys. Next base: position 169,085 of record CAVZAR010000001.1, on the reverse strand, counting down.
CGGTCGACGAGGCGCTCGCCCGCATCGAGACCCTCTACAAGCCCTATCACCGGGCGCTGCGGCGCCTGTTTTCCCGGCTGCACCGCGATTTCGGCGCCGCCATGCTGGTCGACTGCCATTCCATGCCGTCGAGCGCCGGCCACCGCGACGAGCGCCCGCGGCCCGAATTCGTGCTGGGCGACCGCTACGGAACGAGCTGCGTCGGCCCGGTCTCGGAAACGGTGGAACAGACGCTGCGCGCGCTCGGCTACGGCGTCTCGCGCAACAAGCCATACGCCGGCGGCTTCATCACCGAGCATTACGGCAACCCGGCCGCCGGCCTGCATGCCATCCAGCTCGAGATCAACCGGGCGCTCTACATGGACGAGAAGCGCTACGAGCGCTCGCGCAACTTCGCGGCGCTCGCCGCCGACCTGGAGACGCTGGCCCGCCGGCTCGGCGAGATCCCGCTGGAGGAGCTGCGGCCCTATCGGGCGGCGGCGGAATAGCCAGGGTCGCGCCCGAAACCCGGTATCGGGCGAGTATCGGATACCTATCCGATAGCGGCGTTAGGGTGGGGGTAACTAGGCCGGTCCTCATAACGCATCATGCCTCACCCCCAAAAAAAGGGCCGCTCTACGTGAGAGCGGCCCAAGTCTAGGGAGGAAACGCCCAAGGAGGGCAGCGGTATCGCTACCGCATTGCAATAAGTTACACCGCGACGCACAAAAATCAAGACCGCAAAGCCCAATTCACATGCAAATTCTGCATAGCTCTACGCGGAAATTGCTAAGCAAATTCGCGGCTTGACCCTGGCTCGTTGCCAAAATGGCACGATTTTCCGACATTTTTGCGGTGCACACAGGGGTTGTTTGCATGGCTTATCCCTGGTTCCAGTTGCCGCCCCCGGCGTCGTCCGATAGGTCCCATCTCATGCAAGAGTGGCCTGCGCCCGCGCGGCGCCTCCAGTTTCTCCCCGCGCCAGCGGGGAGCCAGGCGCCGCCGCCCGCGGCGCGGCGTGACAGGCGAGCACAACACCCATGACGGCCGTCGATTTCGCCAGCTTCGTCGATCGCCTCGCCGCCGCTTCGGGCGAGACCATCCTGCCGTTCTTCCGCACCGCGCTTGCCGTCGAGAACAAGCAGGCCGGCGGCTTCGATCCGGTCACCGCCGCCGACCGCGCCGCCGAAAACGCCATGCGCGCGCTCATCCGCAAGACCTTCCCCGACCACGGCATCCTGGGCGAGGAATACGGATCCGAGCGCACTGAAGCCGAATATGTCTGGGTGCTCGACCCGATCGACGGCACCAAGTCCTTCATCGCCGGCATGCCGGCCTGGGGCACGCTGATCGGGCTGATGCGCTTCGGCGAGCCGGTGTTCGGCATGATGCACCAGCCCTTCATCGGCGAGCGCTTCTCCGGCGACGGCGGCGCCGCGCGCTACCGCGGCCCGGCCGGCGACCGCGATCTCGTCGTGCGCGAATGCGCCTCGCTTGCCGACGCGCTGCTGTTCACCACCAGTCCTCTGCTGATGAACGAGGCCGACCGCGCGACCTTCCGCAAGGTCGAGGACAAGGTGAAGCTGTCGCGCTACGGCGGCGACTGCTACGCCTACTGCATGCTGGCGGCGGGTCAGATCGATCTGGTCATCGAGACCGAGATCAAGCCGCACGACATCGTGCCGCTCATCCCGATCGTCACCGGCGCCGGCGGCATCGTCACCACCTGGGAGAACGAAGCCCCGCAGCAGGGCGGCCGCATCGTGGTCGCCGGCGACGCGCGCGTGCACCAGGCCGCGCTCGAGATGCTGAACGGCTGATTTGGCCGCGCCACAAGGGGAGAGGGCGCAATTACCACTGCCGCGCTTGCTGGCTCAGCCGAGCATCACGCGGTCACGCTTTGTAATTCTGATCCAGGAAGTAACTTACCGCCGCGCCACGCGGCGCTGCACGCGGGCCTCGCAGGTGCTGAAACCGAGCATGGCGTAAAACGGGCACCAGCCGAGCAGCCCGGTGCCGAGCGAGATGGCGCCGGCGATGCCGAGCACCAGCGCGAGCGCCCCTTCCACCAGGGCAAAGGGCCCGGTGAAGGTAATAATGGCCACGGTCAACATGGCCGCGCCGACTGCCGCCCGGATGACCCGGTCGAGGCCCCTTTCATTGGGCTCCAAAATAGTCTGCTCGCTCGCTGCCATCGAGGCTCTCCTGGGCTCAAACCGCCTGCCATAAATAGGCCGTCCGGCCCGACTTGCAACTCACGCTGCCGTTCATGGACGCATGGCTACCATTCACGGACGCGTGTTCTTTTGTTCTGGATCAAGCGCTTGCGGCGGGGGCGAATCGAGCGCCGGGCGCGGGCCGCACGCCCCTTCCCTCCTCCCTTTGTCTCCCTTTGTCCGGCGCGATCCGCGTTTCGCCCCGGCTCTTTCTTTTTTATCCTAGGATCATAATCTTGCCATAATCTAGGACCATAGTCCGTTTATCCCGCCTCGTTACCGAGGGGTGTCTGCGCAAGCATCTTCAGACACGGGGCGGGCAGCGGTGGCCGGGGAATGACCTTGCATCGGAGATGCGGTGCAAGGGCCCGGCGGTCCAAGCCGCAGACGTCCCGGCGCACCGGCCGTGCGCCGCCGGGTCCCCGTGATGGCCGAGGCTCGCTGCCGGTCACAGGCGAGCGGGCATCGGTCCGGGCTCAAAGCGGTGGATAGGCGCCTGTGCCGAAAGGCGTGGCGCCTGAAACGGGAAGTCCACCGGGGGCGATGCGGAGCAAACCTAAAACACCGCGCGCGGGACGCCTTGGGACTGGCGGACTTGCGGCTGCTCCCCCAAGGGGAGCAAAACGGACTTCGGTAAGCCTCGGTACCGCGAGGCACCGAGGCCCGCGGGTCCGAGCATTTTCGTTTGCGCACTTCGCGTAAACCAGAATGCGCCCGGACCCACTGGCGTCCCGCGCGCCCTCGGCTCTTTCCGAAGGCGGCGGTTTGGAATACGGCCTACCCCGGGCCGCTAATAATAGGGGCGGCGGCGCATGCCCGAAATTCGGCTCGCCGCCACAACGACGAGGAGGCGACGATGAAGCTCTACGAATTCGCTCCCACCCGCTCGATTCGCGTGCGCTGGACCCTGCAGGAACTGGGCGTGCCGTTCGAGACGGTGACCGTCAATCTCGGCGCCGGTGAGCACCGCAGCGAGGAATTCCTCAAGATCAACCCGGCCGGCAAGCTGCCGGCGCTGGTCGACGGCGATGTCGTGCTGACCGAGTCGGTCGCCATCGTGCTCTATCTGGCGGAGAAATATCCCGACAAGAAGCTGATGCCGGCCGACCTGCGCGAGCGCGCGCAAGCCTACCGCTGGCTGCTGTTCACGATCACCGAGCTCGAGCAGCCGCTCTGGCGCATCGCGCGCCACTCGAACATCTATCCGCCGGAGAAGCGCCTGCCGGCCGAGATCGAGCTCGCACGCGGCGATTTCCCGCCGATGGCGCAGGTCGTCGAGGACCACATGCGCGGCCGCGAATTCGTCGTCGGCGATCGCGTCACGGTCGCCGATTTCGTGCTGGCCTACACGCTCGACTGGGCAAAGCTCGTCAAACTGCTCGACGGCTTGCCGGTGCTCGACGCCTATCTTGAGCGCATGTACGCGCGCCAGCACGCGCCGATGCGCATCAAGCAGGCCTTCGAAAGTCTCAGGGGCAAGGCGGGTTAGCGCACGATGCCGCAAATTGCCTCGAGCCGCGCACCGAACTCGGTTCACCCTCCCTTGGAGGAGGAGGGTAAAGAATGGAGAGGCCAGCGTGCTAATACCGCGGCGTACCCGGCACGAACGCGTCGAACGCCGCCCAGAACTGCGCGCGATAGTGGTCCTGCTCCTGCAGCAGCTCATGCCGCGCGCCCGCCAGAATGAGATGGCGCCCGGCCAGCAGGTTGCTGCCGAATTGCTCGATCGCCGGCGTCGACACGATGTCGTCGCGGCCGGCCGCCACCAGCAGCATCGGCTGGCGGATATGGCCGGCATAGCCGGCTTCCGTGAACTGCTTCATCTGGCGCAGCGCCGCGTCGGCCCACGCAATCGTCGGCGAGCCGAGGCCGAGCCGCGGGTCCTCCTCAAGCACCGCCTGATTGCGCGCGAAGCGCACCGGATCGGTGGTGAGCACGTTGCCGATGAAATCCTCGGTGCCGATCACGCCGGGGCCGCCGCCCGGGACATAGGCCGAGCCGCGCCCGAACGCGCGCATCAGCTTCGCGAACGGTCCGGCAAGCCGCATGAAGCGCCCCGGCGGCAGCGCGATCATCGGCGCCGACAAGACGCAGCGGTCGAACCAGCGGCTGCCGGCATGACAGGCGCGGATGCACACCGCCCCGCCCATGGAATGCGCCAGGCAGTAATAGGGCGGCGGGCAGTCCGGCATCACCACCTGCGCCATGATGGCGTCGAGGTCGATCTCGTACTGCTGGAAATGGCGCACGTGGCCCTTGTGCCGATCCTTCAGCGCGTGGTCCGACAGCCCCTGCCCGCGCCAGTCGAAGCTCGCCACCGCGAAGCCGCGCGCGCGCAGGTCGCGCACCGTCTCGAAATATTTCTCGATGAACTCGGCGCGCCCCTGCAGCACCACCACCGTGCCCTTGCGCCCCGGCGGCGGCGCCCAGCGCGCATAGCGCAAATCGACCCCGTCCGGGGTCTTGATGGTGCCGGTCACCACATTGTCGGGCACCGGATTGGCGGGGATGGAGATGAGTGTCATGAACGGCGGGTGCCGGCGGCGGCCTGGGAAGGGCCTTATAGTGCATGATCTCGAAAAGTGGGACCGGTTTTCGGAGCGGAAAAGCGCGCTGCCGGCGTTCAATCGCGCTCGGCGCCGTGTCTTATTATCAAGTAAAATCAGATACTTAATTGCCGCATCCGCCACCTCTTGCGGGTCAAAAAAGCCATTCCCATATCAATTTTGCGCAGGCCAATACCGGCTGCGCAACGGGCAATCGGTTCGGCCAGACGGCGGACCCGCCCGCATGTCGCTCAAATGGAGGATATGCCATGCGTACTTTCGATCTTGCTCCCCTTTATCGTTCCACCGTCGGCTTCGACCGGCTGTTCTCGATGTTCGATAACGGCTTCGACGCCGCGCCGGGCTACCCGCCCTACAATATCGAGCGCACCGGCGAGAACGACTACCGCATCACCGTCGCGGTAGCCGGCTTCGGCGAGAACGATCTCAGCATCGAAGCCAAAGAGAACACGCTGAAGATCAGCGGCGCCAAGCAGGCGAAGGAAGAGGAAAACGGCGAGGTGCTCTATCAGGGCATCGCCGCGCGCGCCTTCGAGCGCGTCTTCCAGCTCGCCGACCACGTCCAGGTCAAGGCCGCCAGGCTCGAGAACGGCTTGCTGCACGTCGACCTCGTGCGCGAGATCCCCGAGGCCAAGAAGCCGCGCCAGATTCCGATCGGCAACGGCGAGGCCAAGGCTCAGGTGGTCGACACCAAGGTCGCGGCTTAACGCAAAGCCTCAGCCTTCAAACGCGAGAGCGCCCCGGATGCCCCGGGGCGCTTTTGTTTTGGGGTCCGCCCAACCGTTCGCCCCGCGTAAGCGAGAATCCAGAAAAATTTTTTAATCGACGCATTAATCCCGCGGCGGCGGGCCGAAGCCGGGCGGCGGCAGCCGCGAGCGATCGGCCTGCGGAGCGCCGTATCGGTCTTCCTCACGCGCATCGGAATTGTCGTTTTCGCGGCCGAATTTTTCGGCAGCGTCGGCATCGTCGCGGTTGTCGGCCTCGGCCTCGCGCCCGCCATCGCGCGCGCTTTCCTCGCGCGGTTTGATCGCGTCCTTGTATTTCGGCGTCGGATAGAGCGGCGTCAATTTGTCGTCGGCCGACGGCGGCGACGGCGGCGCGCTGGTGATTTGACGCACGCGTTTGCGCGGCGGCGGCGGCGCGGCGCGCCGGCGCGGCGGTTCGCGATAGCTCTCATCCGGCACGGCGGCGCTGTCGCGCTCGTAATCGCCCGGCTGCGGCACGTGGATGATGCGCGGGCCGGCGTCGTAGCGCGGCGCGTAAAGCGGCGTCACCGAGACGATGTCGCCCCAGGCGGCGTCGGCCACCACGCGCAATTCGGTGCCGCGCCGGTCGAGCGCGTGCAGCACGTAGAACGGCCCGCGCCGCTCCGCCCGCGTGGTCGGCACCAGGCCGAAGCTCTGCACCGCGGATACGATCCGCTCGGGCGGCAGCGCCGCCTCCCGCTCATGGCGCTCGGCGCCACGCTCGTGCCGGTAATAGGGCCCGGCCGCCACCAGCGTCACGGTGGCGGCCATCGCCGCGACGATCACCCCGATGGAAAGCTTGCGCAATGCCCCGCCCCTTTAGTCCCGCGTTGCGAGCTTGATGAAATGGTCGATCGACAACTGCCCCGGCCCGCAGGAGATCAGCACCAGCAGGATCGACGCCCAGTAGATATGCGCGCTCCACAAGGCCTCCGGCATCACGTAGATCTGCATCAGCGCGGTGACGGCGAGCAGGCCGAGCGCGGCGATGCGCGTGCCGAAGCCGATCACCAGCAGGATCGGCAGCAGGAATTCTGCGCCCGCCACCGCATAAGCAACGAGCCCGGCCGGCACCGGCAGCGGCAGATAGCCGGTGAGGAACGAGGTGTAGGTCAGCGCCTTCACCTGCAGCGGCACGACGAAGGAGAAGTCAAAGCCGTGCAGGTCGAGCGAAACCGGCATGCCGTCGACCCTGATCTGGCCGTCAAGGAAGAACACGCGGGCGATCGCGACCCGCAGCACCAGCGCCACCACCGCATAGGGGATGAAGGCGCAGGCCGAAACGAAGCCGCGCACCAGCGTGCCGCTGATCGAGCGCGAGCGGCGCGCACGCCGGTCGGCCTCCGCGGCGAGCGCCTGCGAGTGGCTGAGGGCCGCCGTCACGGCCGGGGAAAAGCGATGATTGATCGGCGCCGCGAGCGGCGTGGCCGCCGGCGGCGGGGCGACAGAGTTGAGCCGCTCCGTCAGCCGCGACAGCGCCGCGACCCCCTCATTGCTACTGCCCGCCGCCCTGGGGGCGGCCGCGAAAGTTTCCGTCATGACGCCCACTCCGTCCCGATTTTTTTCGGAGCTTAGCCAAGACGGGTCTTGATGCGGCTATTTCCCGTCACCACGGTAAATCGGTTAACCCGGGGGCGCCCCGGGATCGAGAAAGCGGCGCAACGGCATTGCGCGGAAGCGAACCCCGTGTTCCTCTTCGTGCTTGGGAAACGCCGGCGCCGCAACAAAACGGCCGGTTCCGCCGATTCCAGCGTGGACCAGCCTTGTGCGACAGGGCAAAATTTGGCAATGTCCATTAGGACAGCAATGCTGTCCTAATGGCAGGCTGCCACGGTGACGGCCCTTTGAGGCGGGGCTGACGCTGGCGGCGCCCAACGGGAGCAGCCACGGCGACGACTGGCAAGGCTGCCCTTCTCGAGATCGGTTGCACGTCAACTGCGACGTCTTCGGACGCTGCGGACGCGGAAGGTGCGCCGGAGGCCTTGAGTTCAAGGCACCCGGCAAGCGAGGGCAAGATGGGCGAAGGCAGGCACGGCAGGAAGGCAATCGGGCACGCGCCAATGCGCGCGGCGTTGCGCGCCTGCCCGACCGCCGATCCTGGCACGCCCGCGCCGCAGGGTCTCTACGATCCCACGCTCGACAAGGACGCCTGCGGCGTCGGCTTCGTCGCCGACATCAAAGGCCGCAAATCGCACCGGATCGTCGAAGACGGCTTGAGCATCCTGTGCAATCTCGAGCACCGCGGCGCGGTCGGCGCCGATCCGCGCATGGGCGACGGCGCGGGTATTCTGGTGCAGATCCCGCACAAGTTCTTCGTCAAGGAGGCCAAGCGCCTCGGCTTCACCCTGCCCGCACCCGGCGAATACGCGGTGGCGCAACTGTTCATGCCGCACGATCGCGGCTGGCGTGAGATCATCCGCGACATCTATGCGGAGAAAATCGCGCGCGAGGGCTTCGTGCTGCTCGGCTGGCGCGAAGTGCCGACCGACAATTCCACGCTCGGCGAGTCGGTCAAGCCGACCGAGCCCAAGCACATGCAGCTGTTCATCGGGCGCGGCGCGAAGCAAATCACCGAAGACGAATTCGAGCGCCGGCTCTACATCCTGCGCAAGTCGGTCTCCAACGCGATCTACCGCCGGCGCGACCGGCGCGTGTCGGACTATTACCCGGTGTCGATCTCCTGCCGCACGGTGATCTACAAGGGCATGTTCCTGGCCGACCAGCTCGAAACCTATTATCCCGACCTGCACGACCCGGATTTCGAGTCTGCGCTGGCGCTGGTGCACCAGCGCTTCTCGACCAACACGCTGCCGGCCTGGCCGCTCGCGCATCCCTACCGGATGATCGCGCACAACGGCGAGATCAACACGCTGCGCGGCAACGTCAACTGGATGGCGGCGCGGCAGGCTTCCGTCGCCTCGCCGCTGTTCGGCAAGGACATCGAGCGGCTGTGGCCGATCTCCTACGAAGGACAGTCCGACACCGCCTGCTTCGACAACGCGCTCGAATTTCTGACGCAGGGCGGCTATTCGCTCGCCCACGCCATGATGATGATGATCCCCGAGGCCTGGGCGGGCAATCCGCTCATGGACGAGGAGCGGCGCGCCTTCTACGAATATAATGCCGCGCTGATGGAGCCGTGGGACGGCCCGGCCGCGATCGCCTTCACCAACGGCCGCCAGATCGGCGCCACGCTCGACCGCAACGGCCTGCGCCCCGCGCGCTATCTCGTCACGCGCGACGAGCGCATCGTCATGGCGTCCGAAATGGGTGTCTTGAAGATTCCGGAAAAGGACATCGTCACCAAGTGGCGGCTGCAGCCGGGCAAAATGCTGCTGGTCGATCTCGACGAAGGCCGGCTCATTCCCGACGAGGAATTGAAGGCAACGCTGGCGCGCAGCCATCCCTATCAGCAGTGGCTGGCGAACACGCAGATCGTGCTGGAGGAACTGCCGGGCGCCGAAAACGAGCCGGCGAAATCGAACCTGGCGCTGCTCGATCGCCAGCAGATGTTCGGCTATACTCAGGAAGACGTGAAATTCCTGATGTCGCCGATGGCGACCACCGGCGAGGAAGCGGTCGGCTCCATGGGCAACGACACGCCGATCTCGGCGCTGTCCGACCGGGCCAAGCCGCTCTACACCTATTTCAAGCAGAACTTCGCGCAGGTCACCAACCCGCCGATCGACCCGATCCGCGAGGAACTGGTGATGAGCCTCGTCTCGATCATCGGTCCGCGCCCTAACCTGTTCGACCTGGAAGGCGCTTCCACGCTCAAGCGGCTGGAGGTGCGCCAGCCGATCCTCGCCAACGAGGACCTGGAGAAGATCCGCGAGATCTCGCAGGTGAGCAACGATCACTTCAAGTCGCAGACGCTCGACATCACCTTCCCGGCCGAGCACGGCGCCGACGGCATGGACTGGGCGCTCGACGCATTGTGCGATCGCGCCGAGGAAGAAGTGCGCCAGGGCTGCAACATCATCATCCTGTCCGACCGCAAGGCGGGCGCCGACCGCATTCCGATCCCGGCGCTGCTCGCCTGCGCCGCGGTGCATCATCATCTGATCCGCAAGGGCCTGCGCACCTCGGTCGGCTTGGTCGTGGAATCGGGCGAGCCGCGCGAAGTGCATCACTACGCGTGCCTCGCCGGCTACGGCGCGGAAGCGATCAACCCCTATCTCGCCTTCGAGACGCTGGTCGCGGGCAAGGACGACCTGCCGCAGAAGCTCGACGAAAAGGAAGTCGTCAAGCGCTACATCAAGGCGATCGACAAGGGCCTGCTCAAGGTGATGTCCAAGATGGGCATCTCCACCTATCAGTCCTATTGCGGCGCGCAGATTTTCGACGCGGTCGGCCTGCGCCAGGAATTCATCGACCGCTATTTCACCGGCACCCACAGCCGCATCGAAGGCGTCGGGCTGCCCGAGATCGCCGAAGAGACCGCGCGCCGTCACCGCGACGCCTTCTCCGACGCGCCGATCTACAAGTCGATGCTCGACGTCGGCGGCGACTATGCCGTGCGCGTGCGCGGCGAGGACCACGTCTGGACGGCGACCACCGTCTCGCAGCTCCAGCACGCCGTGCGCGGCAACTCGCAGGACCACTACCGCGCCTTCGCGAAAATCGTAAACGAGCAGAACGAGCGGCTCACCACCATCCGCGGCCTGTTCCGCATCGGCAAGGCGGAGGAGGACGGCCGCAGCCCGGTCCCGCTCGAGGAAGTCGAGCCCGCCAAGAACATCGTGCGCCGCTTCTCCACCGGCGCCATGTCGTTCGGCTCGATCAGCCGTGAAGCGCACACCACGCTCGCCATCGCCATGAACCGCATCGGCGGCAAGTCGAACACCGGCGAGGGCGGCGAGGAGAGCGACCGCTTCAAGCCGCTGCCGAACGGCGATTCCATGCGCTCGGCCATCAAGCAGGTGGCCTCCGGCCGCTTCGGCGTCACCGCCGAGTATCTCGTCAACTCGGACATGATGCAGATCAAGATGGCGCAAGGCGCCAAGCCCGGCGAGGGCGGCCAATTGCCCGGCCACAAGGTCGACAAGACCATCGCCAAGGTGCGCCATTCCACGCCGGGCGTCGCCCTCATCTCGCCGCCGCCGCACCACGACATCTATTCGATCGAGGACCTGGCGCAGCTCATCTTCGACCTGAAGAACGTCAACCCGGCGGGCGACGTCTCGGTCAAGCTCGTCTCGGAAGTGGGCGTCGGTACCGTCGCCGCCGGCGTCTCCAAGGCGCGCGCCGACCACGTCACCATCGCCGGCTACGAGGGCGGCACCGGCGCCTCCCCGCTCACCTCGATCAAGCACGCCGGCTCCCCGTGGGAGATCGGCCTCGCCGAAACCCACCAGACGCTTGTTCTCAATCGCCTGCGCGGGCGCATCTCCGTGCAGGTCGACGGCGGCGTGCGCACCGGCCGCGACGTGGTGGTGGGCGCCCTTCTGGGGGCGGATGAGTTCGGCTTCGCCACCGCGCCGCTGATCGCGGCCGGCTGCATCATGATGCGCAAGTGCCACCTCAACACCTGCCCGGTCGGGGTGGCGACGCAAGACCCGGTGCTGCGCAAGCGCTTCCGCGGCCAGCCCGAGCACGTGATCAATTATTTCTTCTTCGTCGCCGAGGAAGTGCGCGAGATCATGTCCGAACTCGGCTTCCGCACCTTCGACGAGATGATCGGGCAGATGCAGATGCTCGATCAGCGCCGCGTGGTCGAGCACTGGAAGGCCAAGGGCCTCGACTTCTCCAAGCTGTTCCTCAAGCCGAAGGCCGACAAAGGCACGGCGATCTACAATTGCGAGGAGCAGGACCACAAGATCGCGACTGTCCTCGACCGCAAGCTGATCGCCGAATCGCAGGCCGCGCTCGACCGCGGCGCGCCGGTCAGGCTGCAAACCGAAATCCACAACACCGACCGCGCCGTCGGCGGCATGCTGTCGGGCGAAGTCGCCAAGCGCTACGGCCACGAAGGCCTGCCCGACGGCACCATCCATGTGCGCTTCACCGGCACCGCCGGGCAGAGCTTCGGCGCCTGGCTTGCGCGCGGCATCACCTTCGAGCTCGACGGCGACGCCAACGACTATGTCGGCAAGGGTCTCTCGGGCGGCCGGCTGATCATCCGGCCGCCGGCGGATGCCGGCGTTGTGCCGGAGCAATCGATCATCGTCGGCAACACGGTGCTGTACGGCGCCATCGAAGGCGAGTGCTATTTCCGCGGCGTCGCCGGCGAGCGCTTCGCCGTGCGCAATTCCGGCGCCATCGCCGTGATCGAAGGCGCCGGCGACCATTGCTGCGAATACATGACAGGCGGCGTCGTGGTCGTGCTCGGCCAGACCGGGCGCAATTTCGCCGCCGGCATGTCGGGCGGCATTGCCTATGTGCTGGACGAGGACGGCAGCTTCAAGACGCGATGCAATCTGGCGATGGTCGAGCTCGAGCCAGTGCCGGAGGAGGAGCTGGTTTCCGACAAGGAATACGGGCATTACCACGACCTGCAGAGCCACGGCCTGGTCGAGGTGATGGCGGATCTGACCGCCCGGGACGCCGAGCGGCTGCGCATGCTGATCGGGCTGCACGCGCGCTATGCCAATTCCAAGCGCGCGCAGCAAATTCTCGCCGACTGGGGCCGCTACCGCCCGCTGTTCAAGAAAGTCATGCCGGTCGAATATCGCCGCGCGCTCGCCGAGCTGGCAAAGGAGAAGGCTGCCACCATGCAGGCCGCTGAGTAAGAATGGGTAAGGTCACCGGCTTTCTCGAAATCGAGCGGCACGATCGCAAATATCAACCGGTCGATGAGCGCATCAAGCACTGGCACGAATTCGTGCTGCCGCTGCCCGAACAGGAGCTGCGCGACCAGGCCGCGCGCTGCATGGACTGCGGCGTGCCCTATTGCCACGGCACCAACCGCATTACCGGCGCCCCTACCGGCTGCCCGGTGAACAACCAGATTCCGGACTGGAACGACCTGGTCTATCGCAACCACTGGCAGGAGGCCGCGCGCAACCTGCATTCGACCAACAATTTTCCCGAGGTGACCGGCCGCGTGTGTCCGGCGCCGTGCGAAGCCTCCTGCACGCTCAACATCGACGAGAACCCGGTCACCATCAAAACGATAGAGTGCGAGATCGCCGACCGCGCCATCGCGCAGGGGCTGAAGCCGGAGAACTTTGCGCCCAAGACCGGCAAGAAGGTCGCCGTGGTCGGTTCGGGGCCGGCCGGGCTCGCCTGCGCGCAGCAATTGGCGCGCGCCGGCCACGAAGTGCATGTCTATGAGCGCTGGACGAAAGCCGGCGGGCTGCTGCGCTACGGCATTCCCGACTTCAAGATGGAGAAAGTCCACGTCGACCGCCGCGTCGAGCAGATGACGGCCGAGGGCGTGATCTTCCATTACGGCGCCGATGTCGGCGTTAATATGCCCGTCGACACGCTCACCGCCGAGCACGACGCCGTGGTGCTGGCGGGCGGCGCCGAAAAGGGGCGCGACCTGCCGATCCCGGGGCGCGAGCTGAAAGGTATCCATTTCGCGATGGAATTCCTGCCGCAGCAGAACCGGCGCGTCTCCGGCGAGCCGGCCGTCGCCGGCGAGCCTATTCTCGCAACGGGCAAGAAGGTCGTGGTGATCGGCGGCGGCGACACCGGCTCCGACTGCATCGGCACCTCGATCCGCCAGGGCGCGGTTTCGGTGACCAATTTCGAGATCATGCCGCAGCCGCCCGAGCACGAGAACAAGATGCTCACCTGGCCGGACTGGCCGCTCAAGCTGCGCACCTCGTCGAGCCACGAGGAAGGCGCGGAGCGCGAATTCGCCGTGCTGACGCAGAAATTTTCCGGCGAGAACGGCCGGGTGAAGAAGCTGCACTGCGTGCACGTCGATGCCAAGTTCAAGCCGGTGCCGGGGACCGAATTCGAGATCGAGGCCGACCTGGTGCTGCTGGCGATGGGTTTCGTGCATCCGTTGCACGAGGGCATGCTCAAGGCGCTCGACCTCGCGCTCGACGGGCGCGGCAATGTCAGCGCCGACACCGACTCCTATCTCACCTCGGTGCCCAAGGTGTTTGCCGCCGGCGACATGCGGCGCGGTCAGTCGCTGGTGGTGTGGGCGATCCGCGAAGGCCGGCAAGCGGCGCACGCGGTCGACAAATTCCTGATGGGCGCGACCGCGCTGCCGCGCTGACGACGCTGCAAGCCTCGCGTGCCTCAGCGCAGGAAGCCGAACGGATCCTTAAAATTGAAATGGAACGGGAAGCCGCGCTCGCGATGACGCGCCGTATGCGCGGGCTGCGGTTTCTCGGCGGCTGGCGGCGTGGGCTTCGCGCCGCCGCCGTTCTGCGCGGTCGCTTTCGCTTTGCCGTCGGCCTGCGCGGGCTTCGGTTTTTTCTCGCCGGGAAGCGGGTTCGACTGCCCCTGCTTGATGACCCGGATCGGCCGCTTGGCGGGTCCCGGCGCCGTAGCCGGCTGCAGCGACGATTGCCGTTCCGCCTTCGGCTTCGATCCTTGATCGGCCGGCTGCGGCTGGCTCGGGGCGCTGCCGGGGGGCCAGGCGAAATTATCGGCGCGTCCGGCGCGCGGCGCCACCGGCTCGCCGTTGACCAGCACACGGGTGGCGATCGAATCGCCGTGCGGCGACGCTCTGTCGGCGCCGCCGAGCAGTTCGTCGGTGACGCCGGTGGTGGCGGTGAGCGGAACGACCGGGCCGACGACCGGACGCTCGGTCGACTTGCCGGCTTTGGGCACGTTCACCGGCGCGCTCGGCAGCGATACCTGCAGGGAGCGGTTGCTCATGTAGCGGCGGATCTCGCGCTCGACATAGTGCGCGAGCTTGCGCGCGCCGTACTTGGTGAAGAACACGCCGTCGGATGAGCGCAACCGCCGGGTCTGCCCTTCATAGTCGGGGCCGTAGCTCGAAAATTTGCCGCCGTCGTCGACGAAGCCGTCCCAGTCGTCGATATAGACGATGCCGGCGCGTTCGGCGCGCGCGCGGAACAGATCGTTGAGATAGACGGCGTCGGCGGTCGATTTGGTGCCGCGGATCGACGGCAGGCCGACCCAGAACACCGGCACGCCCTTGCTCTTGAGCGCCGCGATGGTTTCGTCGATGCGCTTGGCATAGACCGCGGCCCAGCGCGCGCTGCGGAAATCGATGACGCCGTTGGACGGCTTCGGCTTTGGTTTCGACTCTTCGGCCTTCTTCTCGGCTTCCTTTTTACCCTTGTCCTTGTCCTTGTTCTGGTCCGCGCTCTTGTCGCCGTTCTTCTCGGCCTTCTTTTTCTCCGCCGCTTCCTTTTCGGATTTCTGCTTTTCCGCTTCCTTCTCGAGGTCGCGTTCGCGGATGTTCTCGCGGTCGTTGAGGCCGAGCATCATGACCACGTAATTCGCCTTCTCCTTCGTAAGAATGTCGCGCGCCTGGTGCCACCAGTCGAGATCGCCCTTGGCCTCGTAGCGGATGAGGCCGGAATGCAGCTTGGTGTCGCGCACGATGCCGACCGAGGGCGTATCGGCGAAGGCCTGCTCGAGCCCGTAGGCGAGCCAGTCGGCCATGCCGTCGCCCAGCACCACGACGCTGGTGGTCGGCGGCGGCGCGTCCTTCGCCTGTTTGCGCGGCGCCGGGGCACGCGAATGATCGACGCGCGGCGCATTGTTATAGCGCTCGTTGTCGCCCCGACGGGGATTGCCGAACAGGTCCTGGAAAAAGCCGTGCGAGCGCTGGCGGCGCTGCAGGAACGGATAGCGCTGGTCGCCGAAAAACTGCGCCTGCGCGCTCGACGGCCATACGGTCTGCAACGCGGCCAGGCTCACGCATTCGAGCGCGGCCAGCATGACCGCCCCGAGGAGCCAACGCGAAATCCGTAAATGACCGAACATGACGATTGCCCAAGCACCTGGCGCGAGCGCCCGGGCGGCCCAAAGCAAGGGCCACCGCCGCCCGCCCCATGGGTCAATAGCCCGAAAAAAATGTCAACTCGAAGGTCGCCCGGGGCGTTAACCGTCAGCGCCCGCGCAGCTGCTTGAGGATGACCATGGAGGCGAAGCCATCCGGAATCTTGCCGTTTCTGGCCTGAAACTGGCGGACCGCCGCCCGGGTCTTGGCGCCCAGCCGGCCGTCCGGCTCGCCCACGTCATAGCCGTGCCGGGCGAGCAGCCGCTGCAGCTCCAGCCGGTCGCCGCGCGACAAGACCGGCTCGTAGCGCGGCCAGCTTTGGGCGAACGGGCCGCCGCCGCGCAAGCGGTCGGCCAGATGGCCGATCGCCAGCGCATAGGCCTCCGACGGGTTGTAGCGCATGATGACGCGGAAATTGTGCAGCATCAGGAAACCGGGGCCCTGCACGCCGGCCGGCACCAGCAGATAGGCCTCGTCGCCGGGCCGCGGAAACGGCTTGCCGTGCGGCCGCGCGATGCCGAGGCGCTGCCATTGCCCGATCGGCATTTTGCGGTGATGGTCGGCCAGCATGAAATTGAAGTTCGCCGGCACCACGACTTCGTAGCCCCAGGTCTGTCCGCTCGCCCAGCCGACTTTGCGCAGATTGTTGGCGGTCGACGCGATGAGATCGGGCACCGAGTCGACCACGTCGCGGCGGCCGTCGCGGTCGAAGTCGACGGCGTAGCGCAGGAACGCGGTCGGCATGAATTGCGTCGGCCCGAACGCGCCCGCCCAGGAGCCGACCAGCTTGTCCGGACGCACGTCGTGATGCTGGAGAATCTCGAGCGCCGCGACGAATTCGTCGCGGAAATATTTCTGCCGGCGGCCGACGCAGGCGAGCGTCGCGGTCGAGCGCAGCACCGGCCGGTCGCCGCCTTGCGTGCCGAAATTGCTCTCCACGCCCCAGATGGCGGCGATGGTGTAGCGGTCGACGCCGTAGATGCGCTCGGCGCGCTCGAAGTCGGCGCGGTATTGCGCGAGCAGCGCGCGGCCCTTGGCGATGCGCTCGTCGGTAACCAGGATGTCGAGATAGTCCCACAGCGATTTGGTGAATTCCGGCTGGCTGTCCAGCAGGTCCATGATGTGCAGGTCGGGCGTAAGGTTGCGGGTGTAGTGCTCGAAGGTCGCGCGCGAGACATGGCGCCGCGCGGCCAAGGGCCACATGCCCGCCAGGCAGCGGTGGAAGCCGGCGGCGTCCGTGCGGATTGCGCGCACGCTCATGCGCGGGTCGCCCGAGGCGCCGCTCTCGCCGCTCCAGGCCGGCTCATCCCGCGCGATCGTGCCGGTAGTGCCAGCGCCGCGGCCGCCCTGCGCCGCAGCCAGGCCGCTTGCGGCGGCGAGCAGGATCCCTGCGACGAGAATGGACTTTTGCATGCCGATGCCGGTTTGGTTTGCTACACCCTCTCCGGGCCCCATGGGTGCCCCGATATCGTTTCGAGGACGTTAATGGAATAAACTCAACCGCGGCATTTGGGCCACGCCGTGGCCCCCGTGCATTTTCCTCAACTTCGTGAGATATACCGCTCGCCATGACCCGTATCCGCAAAGCGATTTTTCCCGTCGCCGGTCTCGGAACCCGGTTTTTGCCGGCGACCAAGGCCATGCCCAAGGAGATGCTGCCGGTGGTGGACCGGCCGCTCATCCAGCACGTGGTGGATGAGGCCCGCCAGGCCGGCATCGAGCATTTCATCTTCGTCACCGGCCGCAACAAGAGCGTGATCGAGGACCATTTCGACCGCCAGTTCGAACTGGAGATCACCTTGCAGGAGCGCGGCAAGAAGACGGAGCTCGACCAGCTTTCGCAGGACCAGCCAGAGGCCGGCACCGCCAGCTTCACCCGCCAGCAATCCCCGCTCGGGCTCGGCCACGCGGTGTGGTGCGCGCGCGAACTGGTCGGCAACGAGCCCTTCGCGCTGCTGTTGCCCGACGTGCTGGTGCAGCACCCGCGCGGCTGCCTGGCGCAGATGATCGACGCCATGGCAGATCTCGACCCCAACGCCAATCTGATCGCGGTGGAGGAAGTGCCGCCCGAGCGCGTCCACATGTACGGCGTGGTCGGGGTCGGCGAACCCAAGGGCAAGGCCTTCCGCGTCACCGGCATGGTGGAGAAGCCCAAGCGCGAGGACGCTCCCTCCAACCTCTCCATTACCGGCCGCTACATCCTGCAGCCGAAAATCTTCGAGCTCCTGGAAAAGCAGTCGGCCGGCGCCGGCGGTGAAATCCAGCTCACCGACGCCATGCTGGCGCTGTCGCGTGAGCAGCCGTTTTACGGACTGAAGTTCGAGGGGACGAGCTTCGACTGCGGTTCCAAGGTCGGCTTCCTGTCGGCCAATGTCGCCTACGCGCTGGAGCGTCCCGACATCGCGCCGGCTTTCCGCGCCGAGCTCGCGCGCGTGCTGGGCGATCAATAGCGGTTCGGCCTGCGGCATTTACAGCCGCTTAACCATATCCATTGCATTGTTGGGCCCTTCGTCAGTGGCGTAAGGCGTGGGGTCAGCATGACAATTTCCTTATTCCTCCAGCGGACAAACCCGGCCGAGCCGGCGCGCGCACGCGCGGCCGCGACGCCCCGTTAAGGCGGTTCCTTTCGGGCGTTGCGTGCCATGATCAGTGCAGGTGCGGCGGTTGCCGACGTACGTTCTTTCGACGGGCCGATCGTCGCGCTCGGCGATGTCCGGCGCGCCGTTCTCGGTCCGCTCGCCGCGGCAATTACGGCCGTTGTGGCCGTTGTGGCCGTGGTTGCCGCGACCATCTTCGCCGCCGCCTGGCTCGTGGGCGTCGCACTGTCGACCAATCCGCATTTCCACGGCCGCGCGCCGCTGGTGCCGGAATTGAGGGCGCTGGCCGGCCGCCCGCATTTGCGGCTTGCCGGCACGGCGCAGTTCGCAGGCGCGGCGCCGGCCATGACCCGGCCGGCCTACGCGCGCGATATCGCGATGCAGGCGGAATTCCATCGCGCGAGGCTTGCGGCCGCAAAGGCCGCGCGCCGCGCCGCCGCGCTGTCGATGGCAAGCCTTGAGCGTCAGGCGCCGCCGCCGGCAATCGCGCCTGTCAAGACCGTACCGGCGCCGCAAGCGGTGCAGCGGCCCACGCAAGTCGCCAAGCTCGCGCCATTGCCCGAACCCGCGCCGAGGCCGGCACCTATGCCAGTGCCGGCCGCGCTCGCCGCCGCACCGGCGCTGAAGCCTGCGCCGAAAGAAGCGGACAAACTGCCGCTACCGCCGCACCGCCCGGCCGACGCGCCGCCAGTCGTCGCCACGCATGAAATCGCCCGCGCCGGCGCCGGCCGCGCCACGCCCCCGCTCACCACGGCCAGCCTGCCGCCGCCGGAAACGCCGAAGCCGCAGCGCGACGAAGCGGGCGCCTCGGACGGCCTCACGGCGATCTACGACATCGCCGCGGCAACCGTTTACATGCCCGATGGCGAACGGCTCGAAGCGCATTCGGGCATCGGCTACCGGCGCGACAATCCGCGCTACGTCGACCGGCGCAACCGCGGCCCGACCCCGCCTAATGTCTACAAGCTTTCCCTGCGCGAACGGCTGTTCCACGGCGTGCGCGCCATCCGCCTGACTCCAGTCGACGAAGACAAGATGTTCGGCCGCGATGGCATGCTCGCGCATACCTACATGCTCGGCTCGAGCGGCCAATCGAACGGCTGCGTCTCATTCAGGCACTACCCCAAATTCCTGCACGCTTACCTCAAGGGCAAGGTCGAGCGGCTGGTAGTGGTCAAGCGTATGACGGGCAAGCTCGCGCGCGCCGTGCTCGGCGACAAGGCGCGCTACGCGCTGAACGATTGATGGACGCTAAAGCCGTCTCACCGCTGTAAACGGATTCCCAGCAGGAACAGCGTGTTGTTATAGTTGTTGTTGGGTTGGCTCGAGCGCAGCCAATACTGGTCGATTTCGCCCTTGAGCGACAGCGTGCGGTTGAACTTGTAGGTGAGGCCGACGCCGAGCGAATAGCGGTTGTCGTCGCGCGACAGGCCGACATAGTCGTCGTTGCCGTAGCCGGCCTTGACGGTGCCGATCAGCCAGCGCCGGAAGGCGTGATCGACCTGCACCCCGACATCGCGATAGAGCACGCCGGAGACGCCGGGCTCGGTCGATTCACCGACCGTCGAGGTGCCGGTGAGCTTGACGGTGGTGAGCGCGCTCGCCGTCCATTCCAGCGAGGCTTCGCCGATCAGGCCGGCACTGTCGGCGAGCCGCGGGTCCTCATAGTGACGCGTGGTGTAGCCGAGCGCGATCTCGCCGGTGAGCGAGCCCGGCATCTTGAACGTGGTGCCGGCCTTGCCGACGATGCCGTTCGAGTCGCGCTGATAGCCCGAATAATCGACAGCGAGATCGTGCTTGCGGGTATCGGCATCGACTTCGGCGAACGGCACCACGCCCGGAATAAGCTCGTAACCGGCGCGCAACCGGCCGCCGAATTGATCGAAGTCACGGTCCTTGTTATTCGCGGTGGTGCCGTCGGTGAGGTGGGACTCCTCATATGTAGTGCGGTCGTAGTCGCCCTTGAGCGAGAGATCGAGACGGCCGAAATGGTGTCCGATGCCGAGTGTGCTGCCCAGCGAATAGTAGACCGGCAGTTCGGAGAGACCGGCCTGCAAATTGGGACTGCCGGGGTTGTCGGTCGAGACCAGCGCGCGGCTCTCCGTGTCGATGCGGGTGTCGTGCGTGACGTCGATGCGGCCGTCGGCCTTGCCTTTGAAGTAGGGCCGGCTGAGCGAGGGCGTCTGGTCGGGACTGAAGCCGGTGTAGCTGCCGCGCAGGTCGGCGGTGAATTCGTGGCGCGACCAGTTCGACTGCACGCGCAGCTCGGGCTGCACGGTGTAGAGCCAGGCGGCCTGCGGCTGCTCGGTAGCCGCGCCGGGATTGGTGTCGTAGCCGCCGATAAACTCGACCGCCGGAAACAAGGTGAAGCCACCGACGGGGATGCCGAGCGGCGCGTAAGGGTCCTCGGGCTCGGTGTGCGCCTTGCGCTTGGGCTTCTTGCGGACGGGCCCGGTCTCGGGCACCGGCGGCGTGCCGGGCGGCATGGCGGCGTAGGCGGCATTGGCCTCCTCGGACTGCGGCGTCTCGCCGGTCTGCGGTTGGTCGTAAGGCGAAGGCGGCGTCGCGGGCGGCGCCTGGATGCCGAAGGGCCGCGGCTCGGACGGAAGCGCGCGGCCGGGCAGCGGCGCTTGCGTCCGGCCGGCCGCCACCGATTGCGCTTGCTCCTTGGCCTTGGCCGCTCGATCGGGCGAATTGCCGGCGTCGAAGCCGGTCGCGCCCGCACCGGAAGGCGGCGGCGCGAACAGCTGCGAGAAGGTCGTGGGCGCGTCGGCGCGCGCGGGCTTCTTGCGGGTGAATTTTTGGAAGCGCGGCGGGGTGCCGTTACCGCTGTCGAGCGTGGGGGCGAGCGGATCGGGATTGACCAGCGCCGTCTGCGCCCGCGCCTGGCCCCCGGCAAGGCAAGCGGCCAGCAGCAGGCAGACGGCCTGCGGCGCAGCGAAGCGGGAGGGACGAAGGCGCGGCACGTCCGTCTCGAAAGCCTCCATGACGCGCGTTCCACGCGGGTGCGCGCATAGGCGCACACCCGCGGAAACGGCGGGAAGTGGTTAACGGACGTTAAAGGGGCATGGTTAACGAGACGTTGCCGGCTCCCGGACGCCTCAAATCCAGCCTTTCAGCTCGCGCAGCGCAAGGTCGCGGATCACCGCCATGCCGCCGGGACCGTCGTTCAGGCAGGGGATGGCGGCGAAGTTCTCGCCGCCGGCGTGCTTGAAAATCTCGGCATTCTCCATGCCGATCTCCTCCAGCGTCTCCAGACAGTCGGCGGCGAAGCCGGGCGTGATGACGGCGACGCTCTTGACCCCGCTCTTGGCGAGCCGCTCCATGGTGGCGTCGGTATAGGGCTTGAGCCACTCGGCTTTGCCGAAGCGCGACTGGAAGGTCATTATCAACCGCTCGTCGTCGAGCTTGAGTTTCTTGCGCAACAGCCGCGTGGTGGCGGCGCATTGCTCGGCGTAGGGATCGCCCTGCGCGACATAGGTCTCCGGCACGCCGTGATAGGAGGCGACGATCACCTCCGGCTTGAAAGGCAGCTTGGCGAGCGCAGCATTGAGCGAAGTGGCGAGCGCGTCGATATAGACGGGCTCGGCGTAATAGGGCGCGGCGACGCGCAAACTGGGCTGGAAGCGCATCGTGCTCAGCGCGCGGAAGGCTTCGTCGCACACGGTCGCCGTGGTGGCGGCGGCGTACTGCGGATAGAGCGGCACCAAGAGAATGCGCTCGCAGCTCTGCGCGGCGAGCGCCTCCAGGCGCGAAGCGATCGACGGGTTGCCGTAGCGCATGGCCCAGTCGACGCGGATGCGCTTGTCGACCTTGTCGAGGGTTTCCTCGAGCTGGTCGGATTGCGAGCGGGTGATGGTCTTGAGCGGCGACTCGTTGCGTTCGCGGTTCCAGATCTTGTCGTAGTCGCGGCCCTTGCGGCCGGGACGCACGGTCAGGATGATGAGATTGAGCACCAGCCACCATTTGAGCCGGTTCTCCTCGATCACGCGACGATCGGAGAGAAACTCCTTCAAGTACCGCCGCATCGACCGGTAGTCGGTGGCGTCAGGCGTGCCGAGATTGACCAGCAGCACGCCGATGCGGGGCGCCGGTTGGGCTTGGGAGTTGCGTGGAGTATCGCTCATGGCGCGTTATGAGCGGGAAATGGCGGGCGGGGTCAAGCCTTACACGCCGTCACCCCACCGGCCGCTCGTCGGCGATCACCTTGCCGTCATTGGGAAGCTCGCCGGGCTTGACGAATTTGATCGCGCCCTTGAGCTTGGTCACAGATTGCAGCGTGGCGGCGACCGCCGTCTCCAGCGGCGCGGCAGGCGAAGCGCATTCGGCAACGAGCGTCATGGTGTCCTGCTCGCGCGCGCGCCCGACCACCAGCCGCAGGCGGCCGAGCTCGGGATGGCGCGCGCCTACCTCGGCGACCTGCTTGGGATGCACGAACATGCCCTTCACCTTCGCGGTCTGATCGGCACGGCCCATCCAGCCCTTGATGCGCATATTGGTGCGCCCGCACGGCGAGCGCCCGGGCAGCAGCGCGGAAAGGTCGCCGGTGGCAAGCCGGATCATCGGGTAATCGTGGTTGAACGTGGTGACGACCACCTCGCCCACTTCGCCCTCGGGGACGGGATCGCCGGTACCGGGACGCACGATTTCGACCAGCAGGCTTTCGTTGACGATCATGCCTTCCATCGCCTCGCTCTCGTAAGCGACCACGCCGAGCTCGGCGGTGGCGTAGGTCTGCAGCGTCGCCACCCCACGCTCCTTGAGCTCGGCGCGCAACGAGCCCGGCAGCGCCGCGCCCCCGACCAGCGCGCGCTTGATCGAAGAGGCGTCCTTGCCGGCTTTTGCGGCGGCGTCGAGCAGAATCTTGAGGAAGTCCGGCGTGCCGACATAGCCGGACGGCTTGTAGTGCGCGATGGCGTCGAGCTGCAGCTCGGTATTGCCGACGCCGCCGGGGATCACCGCGCAGCCGAGCGCATGCGCGCCCGATTCGAGGATGAAGCCGCCGGGCGTGAGGTGATAGGCGAACGAATTGTGCACCAGGTCGCCCGGCCGGAAGCCGGCGGCGTAGAGCGCGCGGGCGGCGCCATACCAGTCCTTGCCCTCGCCTTCCGGCTCGAAGATCGGCCCCGGCGACATCAAGAGCCGGCGCACCTTGCCGGGCGGCGTGACGTTGAGGCCGCCGAAGGGCGGGTTTTCCTTCTGCAAAGCGGCGATGTCGGACTTGCGCAGAACGGGGAGCTTGGCGAGCGCCTCGCGCGAATTGACGTGCTTGACGTCGACGCCGGCAAGATGCTTGGCCCAGCCCGGCGCGGCCATGGCATGCGCGATAATCTTGGGCAACACCGCCATTTCCTCGCTGTCGCGCAGCGTGGTGTTGCGTGTTTCAAGCGAGTCGTAGTGGTCGGTCATCTCTCTCTCCGAGTCATTCCGGGGCGCGAGTGGAGCGAGCGAACCCGGAATCCAGGGCTATACGACGAATTTTACTTGTGGCTCTGGATTCCGGGTTCGCGCCTTCGGCGCGCCCCGGAATGACAGAAAAAGATTACGCCAGCCACCGCTTGCGGCGCCGGTAATGCTTGCCGTCGCGGAAGCTCTTGCGCGTTCCGCCGGAGGTGCCGAGGTAGAATTCCTTGACGTCCTCGTTCTCGGCCAGCGCTTTGGCCTCACCGTCCATCACCACGCGGCCGTTCTCGAGGATGTAGCCGTAGCTGGCGAATTTCAGCGCCATATAGGTGTTCTGCTCGGCGAGCAGGAAGGAGACGCCCTCCTTCTCGTTAAGCGACTTGACGATCTCGAAAATCTCCTCGACCAGCTGCGGCGCCAGCCCCATCGACGGCTCGTCGAGCAGGATCATCTTGGGGCGCGACATCAGCGCGCGGCCGATGGCGCACATCTGCTGCTCGCCGCCGGAGGTGTAGCCGGCGAGCGAATCTTTACGCTCGGCGAGCTTGGGGAAATAACCGTAGACCATCTCCATATCCGCCTTGATGGCGGCCTTGCCGTCGCGCCGCGTGAAGGCGCCGGTCAGCAGATTTTCATCGATGGTGAGGTGGCCGAAGCAGTGACGGCCCTCCATCACCTGGATGCAGCCGCGCCGCACCAATTCATTGGGCGATAAGTCCTGCACCTGGTCGCCGTCGAATACGATCGAGCCCTTGGTGACGTCGCCGCGCTCGGCGTGCAGCAGGTTGGAGATCGCCTTCAGCGTCGTGGTCTTGCCGGCGCCGTTGGCGCCGAGCAGGGCGACGATGCCGCCCTTGGGCACGTCGAGCGACACGCCCTTGAGCACCAGGATGACGTGATCGTAGATCACCTCGATATTGTTGACCGTGAGGATCTTGTCGGCCCTGGCGCTCGGCGCGGGCGTTGCATGCTCGACGGCGGACATTGCATCACTCCATTGAGGGCGCCCTCATCCCGGTCTTCAAGGATGAGGGCGTTTCTCAAGCGGCCCCTCGTCCTTCGAGACGCGTGTTACCGCGCTCCTCAGGACGAGGGTCTTCTTGTTCAGCTTACGACGACTTGTCGCAAGGCTCGGTGCGCTTCGGCCAGCCCGTGTTCTTCTTGACGTAGTCGGCGGCCGCCTTCTGCAGCAACGGCTCGACCTTGTCGTTCATGGGCTTGATCAGACCGGAGGCCTTGACCCACTTCTTGCCGTCCCATTGCTGCATGTACACCGCGCTGTGACCGTTGTGGTCGGTGCAAGTGACATGGATCGGCGTGCCGAAATTCGGGAAGCCGAGCTTGGTCCAGTCGTCGAGGCTGATGTTGAGCGTCTCCAGGCCGCGCCGCACATCCGCGCCGTCGACGACCTTCTTGCCGGAGAGCTTCTGCGCGTTGCGGATCGCCTGCGCGATCAGCACCGAGTTGAACACGCCGCGGTTGTAGAGGTTCTCCGCGAACTTGTCCTTCTCGACCTGACTCTTGCCCTTGTCCACGACGTATTTCTTGATGTCCTGGATGGCGGGATAGTTCGCGCCGAGACCGTTGAAGTTCATCGCCAGATAGCCCTTCGCCGCCGCGCCGCCGGCACGGGCGTCGTCGTCCGAGCCCGACCACCACACGCCGATGAAGTGATCCATCGGGAAGCCGTTCTCGGCGGCGCGCTTGACCGCGGTCGGGTTCATGGCGCCCCAGCCCCACATGATCATCCAGTTCGGACGATCGCGGCGCACGGCGAGCCAGGTACCGGACTGGTCCTGCATGTCCTTGCCGGCGACGGGATAGAGCTTTACCTCGAAGCCGTAGTCCTTGGCGAGCTGTTGGAGCAGCGGGATCGGCTCGCGGCCGTAACCAGCGTCGAGGTAAATAAAGCCGATCTTCTTGCCCTTGAGCTTGTCCAGACCGCCTTCCTTGCCGCCGATATAGCTAATGGACTGCGACATGCCGTCCCAATAGGTGGCCGGCGGGTTGAAGATCCACGGGAAGTCCTTGCCGACCGCCGAGGCCGAAAGGCCGTAGGCCATGGAGAGGATCGGGATCTTATCGACTGCCGCTTTCGGAATCAGCTGCAGGGTGATGCCGGTCGAGAACGGATTGACGACCGTCGGGTGTTTGCCCTTGATCGACTCCCAGCACTCCACGCCTTTCTTGACGTCGTAACCGGTCTCGCATTCCTCGACATTCAGCTTCACGCCGCCGATGCCGCCGTCACGCTCGTTGAGCATGGTGAGGTAGTCGTGCATGCCGTTGGCGATCGGGATACCCGAATTGGCATAAGCGCCGGTGCGATAGGTGAACAGCGGCACGTAGATGGTGTCCTGCGCCTGGGCCTTGCTGACGAGCACCGCGCTCGTCACCAGACCTGCACAGGCAATCGCGACAAACAGTTGTTTTGCCTTCATATCGTTCCTCCCTTTGGTTCGCGCCGGTGATGGCGCGCCTCTGGTCTCGCTTCACCCCGTTTCGAGGGGCGCTTTCGGATCCGCGGCCAACGTCGCCGCGGTCGGAAATTAGGTCCTATCTTGCCCCATTAATACGGAAACGGCCACACCCTCAATTTCTGCTTCCCGATCTGCCAAAGCCGCGCCAAACCCGCCGGTTCGGCGATCAGGAAGAAGATGATGAGGCTTCCCACCAGCATGAACGTGATGTGCTCGATCGTGTCTGGGCGCAGCGGAATACCCAGCCATTCCGGCACGAAGCGGAGCACAATCGGCAGGATAAAGATCAGCGCCGAGCCGAGATACGCCCCAAGCAGGCTGCCCAAACCGCCGATGATGATCATGAACAAGGTGGTGAAGCTCTGGTTGATGTTGAATACCGAGGCTTCCGAGCCGCCGTACCAGAGAAAGACCAGCATGGCGCCGGCGACGCCGCAGTAGAACGACGACACCGCGAATGCGAGCAGCTTGGTCGGCAGCAGGCGGATGCCCATCAACTCGGCGGCGATGTCCATGTCGCGCACCGCCATCCAGCTCCGCCCGATGCGGCTGTGCACGATGTTGGAAGCCACCCAGGTCATCGCGATGACGATGCAAAGCACAATATAATAGCGTACCTCCGCGGTGGCGCGCGGGCCGGTGACAATGAGGCCGAACAGCTCGCGCTGCGGGACCTCGATGGCGGCCGATGTGTTGTAGTTGTACAGCCAGGGGATCCGGATGAAGCACCACTCCAGAAAGAATTGAGCGGCGAGCGTGGCGATCGCGAGGTAGAATCCCTTGATGCGAAGCGAAGGCAGACCGAAAACGGTGCCGACGGCGGCGGCGACAAAACCGGACGCGACGATCCAGATGATGATGTTCACGCCCGGGAAGATCGACGTCAGCTTGTAGCAGGCATAGGCTCCGACGCCCATGAAGGCGCCGGTGCCAAGCGACAATAAGCCGGTGTAACCGGTGAGCAGGTTCAGCCCGATCGCCGCCAGCGAGAAGATGAGGAAGGGCGTCATTACCGCATTGATCAGGAAGTCGTTGTGGGTCAACGGAATCAAAAACGCGATAAGCGCGATCGCCGCGAGCCCGAGGCGGTCCTGCAAAATCGGGAAGATCGCCTGGTCGCTGGCGTAATCGGTCTTAAACTGGCCTGCCTCGCGGTAAAGCATCTTTCCGTCCTCACACCCGCTCGATGATCCGTTCGCCGAACAGCCCTTGCGGGCGGAACAGCAGGAAGACCAGCGCGATTACATAGGCGAACCAGGCGTCGGTGCCGCCGCCCATCAGCGGGCCCCAGTAGAACTCGAAAAGCTTCTCGCCCACGCCGATGATCAGGCCGCCGACGATGGCGCCCGGGATCGACGTGAAGCCGCCGAGAATGAGGACGGGAAGCGCCTTCAGAGCGATCACCTCGAGCGCGAAGGAGACGTCCGAGCGCGCGCCCCAGAAGACGCCGGTGACCAGCGCCACCAGGCCGGCGGCGAACCACACGATCACCCAGATCTGCTCGAGCGAGATGCCGACCGACAGCGCCGCCGAATGGCTGTCGGCCACGGCGCGCAGCGCGCGGCCGATGCGCGTTTTTGAGAAGAACACCGCCAGGCCGGCCACCGTGACGGAGGCGACGATGGCGGCGGCAATGTCGAGCTTCTGCAACTGCACGACGCCGCCGAGCGTGTGATAGGTCAGGGAGCCTTTGGGCAGATAGAGTTGCGAGGTGATCATGACCTTGGGATCGCCGCCGAATATCAGTTCGCCGAAGCCGATCAGAAAATAGGTGATGCCGAATGTCGCCATAAACAGGATGATGTCGGGCTGGTTGACCAGCGGCCTGAGCACCGTGCGCTCGATGGTCCAGGCCAGCACGAACATGGCGGCAACGGCGAGCGCGAGCGCGATGTAAGCCGGCAGGCCCGCCTCGTAGAGGCCGACCAGCGTCAGCGCCGCGAACACCACCATGATGCCCTGCGCGAAATTGAACACGCCGGAGGCCTTGAAGATCAGCACGAAGCCGAGCGCGATCAGCGCATAGAGCATGCCGCCGACCAGGCCCTCCCACAACGTCTGCGCCAGAAGATCGGGCGCGGTGACCATCTGCACGAAGGGGTCGATGAAGATCATGTAGAGGAGGTGCATCGCATCGTCCTCAATGCGCGACGCCGAGATAGGCGTCGATGACCGCCTGATTGCTCTTGACCTCGTCGGGCGTGCCATCGGCGATCTTGATGCCGTGATCGAGCACAACCACCCGGTCGGACAGGTCCATCACCACGCCCATGTCGTGCTCGATCAGCGCGATCGTGGTGCCGTAGTGGTCGTTGACGTCGAGCACGAAGCGCGACATGTCCTCTTTCTCTTCGAGATTCATGCCGGCCATCGGCTCGTCGAGCAGCAGAAGCTCCGGCTCCATGGCGAGCGCGCGGCCGAGCTCGACCCGCTTCTGCAGGCCGTAGGGCAGCCGGCCGACCGGCGTGCGGCGGATTTCCTGGATCTTGAGGAAGTCGATGATTTCCTCGACCCGCCGGCGGTGTTCGACTTCCTCATGCATCGCCGGCCCGTAGCGCAACAGCTGCCAGAAGAAGTTCTTGTGCATCTTGAGCGAGCGGCCGGCCATGATGTTGTCGAGCGC
The DNA here is from genome assembly GCA_963773305.1 of uncultured Pseudomonadota bacterium. GTDB lineage: Bacteria > Pseudomonadota > Alphaproteobacteria > Rhizobiales > Xanthobacteraceae > Pseudolabrys. The sequence continues at coordinate 140,594 of CAVZAR010000001.1, read as the reverse complement.
GGTCATACCGCGGAACAGCGCGACATTCTGGAAAGTGCGCGCGATGCCGCCAAAAGCCGCTTCATAGGGCTTCATCCGCGAACGGGTCTGACCCTTGAAGGTGATGCGGCCCTGCTGGGGATGGTAGAAGCCGTTGATGATATTGAGCATCGACGTCTTGCCGGCGCCGTTCGGCCCGATGATCGCGCGGATTTCTCCTTTACGGATGTCGAAGGAGACGTCGCTGACCGCTTTGACGCCGCCGAACGACAGCGACACGCTCTCGACCGAGAGCAACACGTCGCCGACGGCGACGTCGGGTCCGCTCGGCGCCCTCATGGCGCAGCCCCGCAACCAGCGCCCAACCTCGCCCGGAGGGGGGAGGTGAAGAAAGTGTGTGGCAAGCGCTTTGCCCTCATGCCGCCTTCTCCATGGCGGGCGTGACCGGCTCGGTCTTCATGTCGCGGATTTTCACGCGCGCCTTGATGACGCCCTTGCGGCCGTCCTCGAAGGTGACTTCGGTCGCGATATCGGCCTCGTTCGAGCCGTTATAAAGCGCGTCGATCAGCGGTTCATAACGCTCGGCGATGAAGCCGCGCCGCACCTTCTGGGTGCGCGTGAGCTCGCCGTCGTCGGCGTCGAGCTCCTTGTGCAGGATGAGGAAGCGCCTGATCTGCGCACCCGCCATCACCCGGTCGGCGGCCAGCGAGCGGTTAACCTCGGCCACGTGCTCGGCGATCAAATCGTAGACCTGCGGGTGCTGCGCGAGCTCCTGGTAGGAGGCGTAGACGACATTGTTGCGCTCGGCCCAGCTGCCGACCGCGGTCAGATCGATATTGATCATCACGGCGACGAAGTCGTGCTTGTCGCCGTAAGCCACCGCCTCGCGGATATTGGGGAAAAACTTGAGTTTGTTCTCGATGTATTTGGGCGGGAACAGCGTGCCGTCATTGAGCTTGCCCACGTCTTTGGCGCGGTCGATGATTTTCAGGTGGCCGGTCTTTTCGTCGATGATGCCGGCGTCGCCCGTCCTCACATAACCGTCCGCCGTCATGACCTCGGCGGTCTTGGCCTCGTCCTTGAAGTAGCCCGAGAACATGCCCGGCGACTTGAACAGCACCTCGCCGTTGTCCGCGAGCTTGATCTCGACATTCGGGAAGGTCGGGCCGACGGTGTCGCTGTAGATTTCGCCGTCGCGATGGGCGGTGAGATAGAGGAAGGCCTCGGTCTGGCCGTAGAGCTGCTTCAGGTTGAGACCGATCGAGCGGTAAAAGGTGAACAGGTCGGGGCCGACGGCCTCGCCTGCGGTGTAGGCCACGCGCACCCGCGTGAGGCCCAACACGTTCTTCAGCGGCGCATAGACCAGAATATTGCCAAGCCAATAGAGCAGCCGGCCGATGAGCGGCACCGGCTCCTTGTTGAGGATATGCTCGCCGTATCTGCGCGCTACGCCGATGAAGAAATGGAACATCTTGCGCTTGAGGAAGCCCGCATCCTCCATACGGATCATCACGCCGGTGAGCAGCGCTTCCATGGTGCGCGGCGGCGCGAAATAAAAGGTCGGGCCGATTTCGCGCAGGTCCTGCATCACGGTGTCGGCGCTTTCGGGACAGGCGGTGCAGAAGCCGGCGACCAGGCCCTGGCAGTAGTTGAGATAATGATCGCCGACCCAAGCGAGCGGCAGATAGGCGAGCGCCACATCGTCGGCCGTGAGATGATCGAATGCGACGGTGTCGGTCGTCGCCTTGATCGACCGCTCATAGGTCATCACGACGCCCTTGGAGGTGCCGGTGGTGCCTGAGGTGTAGAGAATGATGGACGGGTCGGAGCCCTTGCCGGCGGCAATTTCCGTATCGAGCCATGCGGCAACCGCCGGGTCTTGCAGCGCCTTGCGCCCTGCGTCGATAATTTCATCCATCGGATGCAGATGGCCGTGATCGTAATCGCGCAAGCCCCGCTTCTCGTCGTAGACCATCTCTTCGAGCTTGGGCAGGCGCTCCTTCACCGAGATGATCTTGTCGACCTGCTCCTGGTCCTCGACGGCGGCAAAACGCGTATCGGCATGCGCCAGCACGTAGGCGATCTCGTCGGCGACCGCGTCGGCATAGACCGGCACCGGCACCGCGCCCAGCATTTGCGCCGCCATCACCGACCAGTAGAGCCTCGGCCGGTTGCCGCCGACAATGGCGATGGTCTCGCCGCGCTTGAGCCCGAGCCGGTTCAGGCCGACGGCATAGGCGCGCACGATCTCCAGCGCCTGGGCCCAGGTCCAGGTCTGCCAGATGCCGAGGTCCTTGTGCCGCATGGACGGCCGCGAGCCGTACAGTTGCGCGTTACGAATCAACAGCTTAGGAAATGTATCCGCTGACGCGGCGGCGGTAGTCGCCACTGCCCGTTCCTCCCACTAGAAGACCGCAAACCCCCGTCGCGGTCCGCCGACCCGATTGTCGGTCCGTACCCCTCGCCACCCTAGGACGGGCGGACTTGTTTGTTTGGATATGAAAACACCGGGAAGAACCGGTCAAGCCTTTGCGGGCCGGAAAAAGGTCGCAGAATGCGTCTTTAACCTATTCCGCCGCTTTGAGAAACGGCTGTGTCGCAGAGCGGAAATGCTCGTAGAAGTCCGATTCCTCGGCTTTGACAACCGCCAGACTACGCATCTTCACCGGTCCGTAGCCGCGGATTTTCTCCGGCAGCGAAGCCAGCCCGACCGCGGCAGCATGGTTGGCCGGCGTCAATTCGGCGATCACCGTGTTGAGCATCGCCTCATAGTCCGCGATCAGCTTGCGCTCGATGCGGCGCTCCTTGGTGTAGCCGAACGGGTCGAATGGGGTGCCGCGCAGGACTTTGAACTTCGCCAGCATGCCGAACGCCTTCAGCATCCACGGCCCGAACGACATTTTCTTCGGCTCGCCGGTCACCGGATTGCGCCGCGCCAGCAGCGGCGGCGCCAGATGGAATTCGAGGCGCAGATCGCCGTCGAAGCTCGCCATGACGCGCTCGACAAATGACGTGTCGCTGTAGAGCCGCGCCACCTCGTACTCGTCCTTGTAGGCCATGAGCTTGAACAGGTAACGGGCCACCGCTTCCGACAACCCGCACTCGCCCGGCGCCTTCTGCGCTTCGGCTGCGCGCACGTTCTCGACCAGATCGCGATAGCGCCGCGCGTAAGCGGCATTCTGATAGTCGGTGAGGAAGGCCATGCGGCGCTCGACCGTCTCGTCGAAAGACTGCGACAGCTTGAGCGAGTCGTTTTCCAGACCCTGTTGCGGCTTGACCAGAGCCTCGACCGCTTTCGGATCGACCGCGGCGCGGCGCCCATAACTGAAGGCGGCCAAGTTCATCGGCACCGCCTCGCCGTTCATCTCGATCGCCTTCTCGATCGCCTCGGCCGAGAGCGGCAGGGCGCCGAGCTGATAGGCATAGCCGAGCATGAACATGTTGGCGCCGATCGAGTTGCCGAGCAGCGCGACGGCAAGACGCCCGGCGTCGACGAAATGGCTCTGCTCGACGCCGGCGTGACCGGTGATGGCGCGCTTGAGACGCTCGGTCGGCAGCGAGAAGTCGGCATTGCGGGTGAAATCGCCGGGTAGGAATTCGGCGGTGTTGACCACGACGCGGGTGTGGCCCTGCTTGATGGCGCCCAGCACCTTTTTCGAGCCGAGCACGACGATGTCGCCACCGAGCACGAGGTCGGCGCTGGCGGCCGCGACGCGGATGGCGTGAATGTCGTCCGGCGTATTGGCGATGCGGATATGGCTGTAGACCGCGCCACCTTTCTGCGCGAGGCCGGCCATGTCGATGATGCCGGCGCCCTTGCCGTCGAGATGGGCGGCCATGCCGATGACGGCGCCGATGGTGACGATGCCGGTGCCGCCGACGCCGGTGACGATGATGCTGTAAGGGTGATTGGCCTGCGGCAGGCTGGGCGTGGGCAGCGCCGCCCATTCCTTGGGCTGCGCGACCGTCTCGCCGCGCTTGAGCTTGGCGCCGTGCACGGTGACGAAGGAGGGGCAGAAGCCCTTCAGACAAGAGTAGTCCTTGTTGCAGCTCGACTGGTCGATAGTGCGCTTGCGGCCCCATTCGGTCATCAAGGGTTGCACCGAGACGCAATTTGACTTGGCGCCGCAGTCGCCGCAGCCTTCGCAGACGAGGTCGTTGATGACCACGCGCTTGAGCGGATCCGGGAAAGTGTGGCGCTTGCGGCGGCGGCGCTTCTCGGCGGCGCAGGTCTGATCGTAGATCAGCACGGTGAGGCCCGGAACTTTACGCAATTCGCGCTGCACGAGGTCGAGCTCGTCACGGTGGTGCACAGTCAAGCCGCGCGGCCAGTCGGTGTCTTTCGGATATTTCCACGGCTCGTCGGTGACGACGACCACGCGCTTGGCGCCTTCGGCGGCGACCTGGCGGGCAATCTGCGGCACGTTCAGCCCGCCCTCGTTGGTCTGGCCGCCGGTCATGGCAACCGCATCGTTGAACAGAATCTTGTAGGTCATATTCACGCCGGCGGCGGCCGCGGCGCGGATGGCGAGATAGCCGGAATGGTTATAGGTGCCGTCGCCCAGGTTCTGGAAAACGTGCTCGCGCTTACTAAACGGCGCCTCGCCGATCCAGTTGACCCCCTCACCTCCCATCTGGGTGAAGCCGAGCGTCTTGCGGTCCATCCACTGCGACATGAAGTGGCAGCCGATGCCGGCATAGGCGCGGCTGCCGTCCGGCACGCGGGTGGAGGTGTTGTGCGGGCAGCCTGAGCAGAAATAAGGAATGCGCTGGGCGACGTCGGCGGTCTCGGCCAGCGCCTTCTGCGCCTCCTTCAGGCGCGAGACGTTGGCGGCGATCTCCTCGTTGTCGCCGTAGCGCAGCAGGCGCTCGCCGATGCAGATGGCGACATCGTTGGGATCGAGCGCGCCCTTGATCGGGAACAGCCAGTTGCCCTGCTCGTCCTTCTTGCCGATGCAGACCGGCTGATTGGCGGTGCCGTAAAGCTCCTCGCGCACCTGCACCTCGATCAGCGAGCGCTTCTCCTCGACCACGATGATGAGATCGAGGCCGGCGGCGAAGTCGGCCAATTCCTGGCGCGCGATCGGCCAGGGGCAGCCGATCTTGAACAGGCGAATGCCGAGCGCGTTGCATTTGATCTCGTCGATGCCGAGCTCGTCGAAAGCCTGGCGCACGTCGAGATAGGCCTTGCCGGTGGTAACGATGCCAATCCTGGGATTGCGGCCACCTGACGTGATGATCTTGTTGAGCTTGTTGGCGCGCAGGAAGGCGAGCATGGCGTCGCGCTTGAAGTCGTGCAGGCGCGCTTCCTGGCCGAGGATGGTGTCCACCAGGCGGATATTGAGCCCGCCCTCGGGCATGACGAAGTCCTCAGGGATCACGAGCTTGAAGCGGTCGAGGCCGGCCTCGACCACGCCGGTCGATTCCACCGTCTCGTGCATGCATTTGAGCGCCGACCAGACGCCGGCATAGCGCGACAGCGCCCAGCCGTAGAGCGCGTAGTCGATCATCTCCTGCACGCCGCCCGGATTGAGGATCGGCATCATGACGTCGACGAAATGGAATTCGGACTGGTGGGCGGTGGTGGAGGATTCCGCGGTATGGTCGTCGCCCATCAGCGCGAGCACGCCGCCGTTCCGGGCAGTGCCGGCGAGATTGGCGTGGCGGAACACGTCGCCCGAACGGTCGACGCCCGGTCCCTTGCCGTACCACATGCCATACACGCCATCGAACTTGCCTTCGCCGCGCAGTTCGGCCTGCTGCGTGCCCCAGAGCGCGGTGGCGGCCAGCTCCTCGTTGATGCCGGGCTGGAACTTGACGTCCTGCGCGGCGAGGAACTTGCCGGCGCGGATCATCTGCTGGTCGAGGCCGCCGAGCGGCGAACCGCGATAGCCGGTGACGTAGCCCGCGGTGTTGAGCCCCGAGCGGCGGTCCAGCTCCTTCTGCATCAGCAGCGCCCTGATCAGCGCCTGATAACCGGTCACGAAGACGCGGTCTTTGGTGAGATCGTATTTGTCGTCGAGGGAGACGGAATGGAGCGTCATGGGGCGTGCTCGCGCTGAGGAGCTTCCGGCGGACCCCTATCATATAGGCCAGACCGGCGAGAGTTAAAACCGGGCAATACGGATTTGTTCAAGCCGGTCAACAGCCTGCGGAGAATTTCGTGGCATCGGCGCGGTTTGGAAGGAAGTTTCGCCGGGGACGGCGCGCGCGCATTTTGGCGCAATGCAGCAGGCGTAGCGCGGATGGAGCGAATAGCGAAATCCGAGCCAGCCTATCCCGCATTGCGCTGCGCTCGATGGGGCTACAGCCTGCTAGCGTAGCGTATGCCTTCATAAGCGCGATGGCCGGGACAAGTTTACAGCCGGGCCGGCCGAAGGCCGGCCCCGGTTACCCGCCATGACCGAGCGAGGCCCAAGTTCGCTTCGCTCACCCCATCTACGATGCCGCCAGAATCAAATCCGCTGCCTTTTCGCCGATCATGATGGCGGCGGCGTTGGTGTGGCCGCCGATGATGGAAGGCATGATGGAGGCGTCGGCGACCCGCAAGTTCTCCAGCCCACGCACGCGCAACGAGGCGTCGACCACGGCCTTGTCGTCGGAGCCCATCTTACAGGTACCGACCGGGTGATAGAGCGTCTCGGAGCGGGCGCGCATGAAATCCGTGAGCGCTTCGTCGCTCTGCGCGTCGATGCCCGGCAGGAATTCCTCGCCGCGATAGGCATCGAAGGGCGGCGCGCCGGCGAGCCGCCGGGCGAAGCGCAAGCCGGCGAGCAGCGCGGTGACGTCGTTGGGCGTGGACAGATAGTTCGGGCGGATGGCGGGATGTGCGCGCGGGTCACTGCTCTTGAGGGTCACGGCACCCGCGCTCTCCGGCCGCAGCAGGATCGCGCCGATGGTGAAGCCGTGACCCGGCGGATTGGCCGCGCCGTGCTCCACGAAGAAAGACGGCGCGAAAAGCAGCTCGATGTCCGGCGCGTCGAGGCCCTCGCGCGTGCGGATGAAGCCGAGCGCTTCGGCGACGTTGGAGGTGAGCGGCCCGCGCCGCAGCAGCAGATAGCGCGCCAGATTGGCGAGCGTCTCCGCGCTCGCCAGACTGACGGGCTGCTTGCAGTGAAAGCCGATGCCCGCCGCGAGATGGTCCTGCAGGTTCTGCCCCACCCCCGGCCGATCGGCGACGACTGGAATGCCGAGTTGCGACAGCGCTTTGCCCGCGCCGACGCCGGACAGCATGAGAAGCTGCGGCGAGCCGACCGCGCCGGCACACAAGACGATCTCGCGCGCGGCGCGCTCGCTGACGATCCGGTCGCCCTGCTCGTAAATGACGGCGACCGCCTTGGTGCCGTCGAACCTTATTCTGTGCACCAGGCAGCCGGTTTCGACGCGCAGGTTCGGCCGCTTCATCGCGCCTTTAAGGAAGGCGTCGGCGGCGCTGCAGCGGGCGCCGTTCGTCTGCGTCACCGGCGTGAAGGCGACGCCGTCCTGGCTCGCGCCGTTGATGTCGTCGAGACGCGCGAGACCGAGATGATGGCCGGCGGCGACGAAGGCGGCGGTGAGCGGATTGGGCGAGCGCTGGTCGCAGACGTGCAAGGGGCCGTCGCGGCCGTGGAAATCGGGATCGCCCTTGGCGCCGTGAAAGCCTTCGCTCTTCTTGAAATAAGGTAGCACGTCCTGAAAACCCCAGCCGCGGTTGCCCGCCTGCGCCCAGCGGTCGTAGTCGCGCGCGTTGCCGCGCACATACATCATGGCGTTCATCGAGGAACAGCCGCCGAGTACCTTGGCGCGCGGCCAGTAAAGCGGCCGGTCGGCGGTGTTCGAATCGGGCTCGGTGCGGTAGTCCCAATCGAGCGGGCCGTGAAACAGCTTGGAGAAGGCGGCGGGGATACGGATTTCGGTCTTGTTGTCGGAAGGGCCGGCCTCCAGCAGCAGCACGCGCGTGTCCGGCTTTTCGCTCAGCCGCGCGGCCAGCACGCAGCCGGCCGAGCCGGCGCCGACGATGATGTAGTCGTGCATGGGCGAAGCCTCCGGTCTTCGGCCAAGCCTAGCGATTTGACGCCGATCAAGGCAACCGGGACCGGAACTGGCATGTTCTCCGGCCATGGCGCCGGCGCGACAACACCTACTGCCCGATTTCGCCAAGCTCCGCGAGGAGATGGTCGACAAGCACATCCGCGCGCGCGGGGTGCGCTCCGAGCCTGTGCTGGCCGCCATGCGCAAGGTTCAGCGCGAGGCCTTCCTGCCGCACGAACTGCACGAATTCGCCTATGAGGACACCCCGCTGCCGATCGCGGCGGAGCAGACGATCTCGCAGCCCTATATCGTCGCTTTAATGCTCGACGCGCTGGGGCTGACCGGCGGCGAAAAGGTGCTCGAGATCGGCACCGGCTCGGGCTACGCCGCCGCGGTGCTGGCCGAGATCGCAGGCGATGTCTACACCGTGGAACGCATCGGGCAGCTGGCGGAGAGGTCCGCCGCGGTGCTGAGCGGGCTCGGCTACCGCAACGTCCACGTCCTGCACGGCGACGGCACGCGCGGCTGGCCGGAGCACGCGCCCTACGACGCCATCGTGGTGGCGGCCGGCGGGCCGCAAGTGCCGGACGCGCTGCGCAAACAGCTTAAGGTGGGCGGGCGGCTGGTTATCCCGGTCGGCAGCGAGGCGCGCGCGCAGGAATTGACGCTGGTGACGCGCGTCTCGCAAGACGTCTACAAGACCGAGGACCTGGCCGACGTCAGTTTCGTGCCCCTGCTCGGCGCGCAAGGCTTCGAAACGCCGGCGCAGGCGCAAGCCCGCGTCGTCCGGCCGCGCGGCGAGCCGCTGGCGCAGACAATCGCCGGTGCCGCCGAGCCGTTCGACGATATCGCCGGCGCCGATCTGGACCCGCTGCTGTCCCGCATCGGGGATGCGCGCGTGGTGCTGCTGGGCGAGGCCTCGCACGGCACCTCCGAATTCTATCGGATGCGCGAGCGCATTTCGCGCGAGCTGATCATCCGCAAAGGATTCAATTTCGTCGCCATCGAGGGCGACTGGCCTGACGCCGCCCGCATCGACCATTACGTGCGCCACCGCGAGACGCCGCCGTCGGAATGGACGGCGTTTGCGCGCTTTCCGACCTGGATGTGGCGCAACAAGGAAGTGCGCGGCTTCGTCGACTGGCTGCGCGGCCATAACGCGGTGCTAAAGCCGACCGAGCGCGTCGCCTTCTACGGGCTCGATCTCTACAGCCTCTATTCCTCGATCCGAGCGGTGCTCGACTATCTCGACGCGGTCGATCCGCAATCCGCCAATGTCGCGCGCAAGCGCTACGGTTGTCTCACGCCCTGGCAGGCGGATCCGGCGACCTACGGCCACGCCGCGCTCACCGGCAGCTACCGAACGTGCGAGGACGACGTTGCGCGCACGCTCACCGACCTTGTTGCCAAGCGCGCGGCCTACGCCGCGCAGGACGGCGAGCGCTTCCTCGACGCCGTGCAGAACGCCAAGCTCGTGCAGAACGCCGAGCGCTATTACCGCATCATGTATTACGGCTCGCGCGCCTCCTGGAATTTGCGCGACCAGCACATGTTCGAGACGCTGAAGACGCTGCTCGCCTATAAAGGGCCGCGAGCCAAGGCCATCGTGTGGGCGCACAATTCGCACATCGGCAACGCCGCCGCGACCGAGATGTCGGCGCGCGGCGAGCACAATATCGGGCAATTGTGCCGCGAGGCGTTCGGCGACCAATGCTACGCCATCGGCTTCGGCACCGATCACGGCACGGTGGCGGCCGCCAGCGATTGGGACGAGCCGATGGAGATCAAGCAGGTGCGGCCCTCGCTCAAGGGAAGCTATGAGCGGCTCTGCCACGAAGCGGGCGTTGCCCGTTTCCTGCTGCCGCTGCGCGGGGCAAGCGCGCCTGCGCGCGGGCTGATGACGCCACGGCTGGAGCGCGCCATCGGCGTGATCTACCGGCCGGAGAGCGAGCGGGCGAGCCATTATTTCGAGGCGGTGCTGCCGCGCCAGTTTGACGAATATATCTGGTTCGACGAGACGAAAGCCGTGACGCCGTTCAAGACGCAGGAGCTGGAGGCAATGCCGGACACCTATCCGTTCGGCGTGTAGACGCAAGGCAGACCCGCGCCGGGGTGGCTGGTCAAATCACCCGCGCCCTGCAATAGAGGCGGGCCGCCGGGTCGTTTTTGAATGCTGCAATCCCCCTTCGTTTCGGTCGAGAGCCGGTCGTCCTGGGTGACCGCGAGCGCAGCGCTCGTCACCATGATGATGGCGTTCGGCGCCGCCTGGATCACCGCGGTGGCGCTCAAGGACATCGCCGCCGAGGCGGACGGCGCCCGTACCGTTCCGGCGTTGGCGAGCGCGCTTGCCTGGCTGTGCTCGGGGGCGGGCGGCATCTTGATGGGCCGCGTCGCCGATAAGGTCGGCACGCGCTGGACCGTGATCTGCGGCGCGCTGATGATCGGAACCGGGCTGACCGTCTCGACGCTCGGGCTGCCCTGGCCGCTATGGATCGGGCACGGACTGTTTATCGGCGCGTTCGGGCTCGGTGGCATCAATGCCCCACTCTACATCTACGTCAGCCGCTGGTTCGACCGCAGGCGCGGCTCGGCGCTGGCGTTGATCTCGAGCGGCTCCTATCTCGCCGGCGCGATGTGGCCGCCGCTGTTCGAGCGCGCGATCGCCTATGCCGGGTGGCGGCAGACCATGTTGTGGTACGCAGTCGCCGAGGTCGTCGTCATCGTGCCGCTGGCGGCGATCTTCTTTCGCGCGCCGCCGGAAACGGTCCATGGCGGCGCCGAGACGCGCACCGCACGGACGGCAACCGTGCTCGGCTGGCCGCCCAATGTCGTGTTCGGCATGATGTGCTGCGCGGCGGTCTTATGTTGCGTGCCGATGGCGATGCCGCAGGGCCATCTGGTCGCCTTCTGCAGCGATCTCGGCATCGCCAGTTCGGTCGGCGCGATGATGCTGTCGGCACTGTTGGGGACCGCATTCGTGTCGCGGCAGTTCTGGGGCGCGATTTCCGACCGCATCGGCGGCCTGTCGACCGTGCTGATCGGCTCGGCCTGGCAATGCAGCGCGCTCACCGCCTTCCTGCTGACGCAGGACGAGACCGGCCTGTTCATGGTGGCCGGCGCCTTCGGGCTCGGCTTTTCCGGCATCATCCCGGCTTACGTGCTGGCCTTGCGCGAACTTTTTCCGGCCGCGCAGGCTTCCTGGCGCATCCCGACGCTACTTTTATTCAGCGGCGGCGGCATGGCGCTGGGCGGCTGGCTTGCCGGGCTCATGTACGACCACTACGGCTACTACGCGCCGGCCTTCGCGGCGGGCATCGGCTCCAACATTCTCAATATTCTGGTGGTGGGAACGCTGGTGATGCGCTCGCGCATGATGCGGGAGGCGTACGCTTAATCAGGCGCGCGGCAGCATCTTAAACATCTCGTCGCCATACATCTTGCGCGCGTCGGCGGTGAGCGGCTGAACGGCATCGACGAAGGCGGCGTGTTCGGCCGGCCGCAATTCGACGATATCGCAGCCGGCGTCTTCGATCGCTTGGCGCGCGGCGACGTGTTCTTCTTCGGCGAGTCCGCGCTGGAAGGCGACCGCTTCGGCGACCGCTTCCTGCATCGCGCGCTGCAGATCGCCGGGCCATGCGTCGAAAGTCGGCCGGTGCAGGAACACAGGCCGCGAAATATAGAAGTGCGAAGTGAGCGTATGGAATTTGTGGAAGTTGTGCACGCCGTAGGTGACGGTATTGGCCAACGGGTTCTCCTGCGCGTCGAGCGTGCCGGCCTTGATCATGGCGATGGCCTCGGTCAGGTCCATGCGCATCGCCACCGCGCCGAGCAATTCGAAGGTGCGGCGATGGATCTCGCTCGGCAGCACGCGCATCTTCATGCCCTTCATGTCGGCGGGCCTGTGGATGGGGTGCAGGCGGTTGGAGATGTGGCGGAAGCCGTTCTCGAACCAGCCGAGGATGCGGTAGTTGACGCGCTCTTCCGTCTTGCGCGCGAGAAATTGCCCGAGCGCGCCGTCCATGGCGTCGCGCGCCTGCGCGTTGTTCGCGAACAGAAAGGGCAGGTCGACGAAGCCGAGCTCGGGCACGCGGTCGGTCAGGTAACTCGACGACTGATAGCCGAGCGTGAATTCGCCGTTCTCGACCAGCGCGATAATGTCCTCGGCCTTGTGGCCGCGCTCCATGATGTTCCAGACGTAATCGACGGCGACGCCGTCGCCGAAGCGGGCCGTCAGCCGGTCGCCGATGAATTTGAGCGCTTTGGAAAAGCCGGTGGTGGGCGGACCGTAGCCTGCCATGCGGATTTGGATCGTCATGCGCGCTGTCTATACCGGCGTGCCGCGCCTTGTGCTAGGCTCACGCAAACAGGAGGAAAGCCCATGAACAAGCCCAGCAAGCTGGCCATGGCCACGTCCCAGGGCACGGTGTCGGATGCCGAATGGGAGGCGCGGGTCGATCTCGCCGCCGTCTATCGCCTGGTCGCGCACTACGGCTGGGACGACGTGATCTACAATCATTCCTCCATGCGCGTGCCGGGCGAGCCGCGCATGTTCCTGATGAAGCGGCACGAGCTGCTCTACACCGAGGTGACGGCGTCGAACCTGGTGAAGGTGTCGATGGACGAGGACCTCGACGAGCAGGCGGGCGTAAACCGCCCTGGCTTCACGCTGCACGGCGGCGTGCTGGCTGGGCGCGACGACGTCAACTGCGCGATCCATGTGCACACCGCGACCGGCATGGCGATCGCCGGCCTGAAGCACGGCCTGCGCATGGTGTCGCAGCAGGCGATCCGCTACTACCAGCGCATCGGCTATCACGCTTATGAAGGCATCACCGAGGATTTCGGCGAGCGCGCACGCATCAACAAGGACCTCGGCAACAACCGCGCCATGATCATGCACAATCACGGCCTGCTCACGGTCGGCAAGTCGGCGCGCGAGGCCTTCGTGCTGATGCAGCATTTGATCGAGGCGGCGGAAATCCAGCTCATGTTGGAAGCGACCGGATCGGAGCTGATCGAGATTCCGCCGGAGGTGTGCGCGAAGACCGCCAAGCAATACGAAACGCACGACGCCGGGCGCGGCTCGGCCGACTGGGCGGCCTTCCTGCGCATGATGGACAAGATCGACAGAAGCTACCGGAATTAAACGTTGCCTCGTCATTCCGGACGCCGCGAAGCGGCGGGCCCGGCCATCCACGTCTTCGCAACAGCAGGGTCATGGATTCCCGGCACGCGGCCTTCGGCCGCGCGCCGGATGACGAGGTGAGAACATGGCGAACCATGCTTCCCCCTACCAACCGCCTGCGAACACGCCTGACGCGCGGCGAGGTCGCCTTGTGCATGGCCACAAGGCTCGCGCGCACCGCCGAGATCGCGATGATGGCGGACGCCTGCGGCTTCGATGCGCTGTTCGTCGACATGGAGCATTCGACCATCTCGCTCGACGATACGGCGCAGATCTGCATGGCGGCGCTCGGGGTCGGCATTACGCCGCTGGTGCGCATCGCCGGCCACAATTTCCACGATGCCACGCGGCTGCTCGACATGGGCGCGCTCGGCATCGTCTGCCCCAATGTCGAGACGCGCGAACAGGCCGAAGAGTTCGTGCGCGCCTGCCGCTACCCGCCGCAGGGCGAGCGTTCGGTGGCCGGCCCCGGGGCCCTGCAGGGCTACCGCGCGACGCCGCTCGGCGAGGCGAACGCGCAAGGCAATGCCGCGACCGTGCTCATTCCCATGCTGGAGAGCCCCGAAGGCATCGCCAATGCCGAGGCGATCGCGGCCGTGCCGGGCATCGACGTGCTGCTGATCGGCTCCAACGACCTGTGCACCGCGCTCGGCATTCCGGGCGAGCTGAAACATGCGAAAATCCGCGCGGCCTATGAGAGCACGGCGGCGGCCTGCCGCATGCACAAGAAAGTGCTGGGCGTCGGCGGTATCCGCGGCGACGTCGATCAGGTGGCCGAGCTGGTCAAGCTCGGCGCGCGCTTTGTGATCGCCGGCTCGGATGTGCAATATATGATGATGGCCGCGCGCAACGAAGTCGCGGCGATCCGAAAGGCGGCAGTCCCATGAAGCTCAAGCTGCATCACGTCAATTTCGCCACCACGGATGTGCCGGCGATGGACAAGTTCTATCGCGACGTGCTCGACATGCAGACCATCCCGAACATGGGCGCCAACCGCCGGCACGACCAGGGCTACCCCGGCGACGTCGCCTTTATCACCGACGGCGCCCTGCAGATGCACATCGCCGAGAAGGATATGCAGATCGGCTTCCGCACCGGCAAGGTGGTCAATCCGGTGCAGCGCGGCCACATCGCCTTCCGCACCGACGATCTCGACGCGTTCCGTAAGCGGCTGGACGAGAAGGGCATTCAATATTCGGACTTCGGCGATTGGGCGATGGCCGGCTGGAAGCAGATTTTCTTCTACGACCCGGACGGCAATGTGGTGGAAGTGCACCAGGCGCCGAAGGACGCGCCGTAGCATTGCGGGTGGCATTTCCTGCCCGCGCGATACGCCTGCCTATTCGATTTTCAAACAGCCCGCGAAGCCAACGCTCCGCCGCCCCTGTTCTTTGGCCGGCCCGGGGTAGGCCGCAGTCCCTGCCCGCTTGGTGCGGGTCTTGTTGCCCCGGCGCAGGGGGCTCGGGGGAGTCGTCCCCCGCTCAATGCGAGGGGATGGCGCGCCGAGAAGGCGCTGCCTTTGGTCAAGTGCGCACCTTCTGTGCGAAGGTGCGGCGCCTTTCGGCGCGCCACCCGGACATTTCCGTCCGGGCTCATTTGCGGCGTTTTCACTGCTGTGCCGGGCCGCGCTTTGCCCGCTGAGCGCTTCGCGCCATCTTCGGCTTGCGATCTCGCGGCGCCTTCTCGGGTCAACCGCTCCTTCGCCGCTTCGGACTTTGCGTCGCGTCCGCCGTCAGCCAGCTCCTGGCAGGCCCCCGGATAGTGGGGCCGGGCGGAGCCCCGGCACAGCCCGAGTGCGCGGGGAACGTTCCCCCGCGCCCGCGGGCGCCGCGCCAGCCTTTACG
The DNA here is from genome assembly GCA_963773305.1 of uncultured Pseudomonadota bacterium. Classification (GTDB taxonomy): domain Bacteria; phylum Pseudomonadota; class Alphaproteobacteria; order Rhizobiales; family Xanthobacteraceae; genus Pseudolabrys. Next base: position 125,576 of record CAVZAR010000001.1, on the reverse strand, counting down.
TCCCGGGAATTGCCCGGAACGAGGCCCTGGAAGGCGCAAATGGCGCATCTCCGCCACCCTCGCCTTCCCGTTGCTCCATCTCGCAGCGTCCCGCGTAGACGCCCCTCGCAAGAGCAAGGCGGGGTGGAATATGGTCCTAGATTGTGGCTGGATTATGATCCTAGGGAAGAAAATGCGAGGGGCGCCCCTTTCGCCCATTCCCGCGCAAGCGGGCATCCAGGGCGAATAAGCGCTGGGTCCCCGCTTTCGCGGGGACGAACGGGTGATGTAGCCCCGCCCCGCACTACCCCCACTTCCAGAAATCGCGGCCCTCCTCGCGCATGAAGCGCGCGAGCACCATCTTGTGCACTTCCGAGGCGCCGTCGACCAGGCGCGCCGAGCGGCCGTAGCGGTAGATCCATTCCACCACCGTGTCCTTGGAATAGCCGCGCGCGCCCTGCAGCTGGATCGCGACGTCCGAGGCCAGATGCAGCGTGTCGGCGACGTGCACCTTGGCCATCGACACCTCCTTGCGCGCGCGGCCGCCCTGGTCGAGCTTCCAGGCCGCGTGCATGGTGAGCAGGCGGCCGATCTCGATCTGCTGCGCCACTTCGCCCATCTTGATCTGCACGCTCTCGCGGTCGGCGAGCTTGATGCCGAAGCCCGCGCGGCGGTCGACGTATTCCTGCGCGATCTCCATGCAGCGCTTGGCGAAGCCGAGCCAGCGCATGCAATGCGTCAGCCGCGCGGGGCCGAGCCTGATCTGCGTCGCGCGCAAGCCGTCGCCCTCGTCCATCAGCCGGTTCTCGAGCGGGATTTCGAGCCCGTCATATTCGATCTCGCAATGGCCGCCATGCTCCTCCGGCCCGAGGATCGGAATGCGGCGCAGGATGCGCCAGCCGGGCTGGTCCTTGTGATAGAGGAACGCCGAGAGGCCGCGGCGCGGATCGTCGGAGGTGCGCGCGATCAAAATGAAATGCTCGGCGCCGTCGGCGCCGGTGATGAACCATTTGCGGCCGCGCACGATGTAGCGGTCGTTGCGCTTCTCCGCGCGCGTCAGCATCATGCCGGGATCGGAGCCGGAGCCGGGATCGGGCTCGGTCATCACGAAGGACGAGCGCACCTTGCCTTCGACGATGGGACGGAGGAATTTTTCTTTCTGCTCGGGTGTGCCGACTTTCGACAGCAGGTTCATGTTGCCGTCGTCGGGCGCCATGCAGTTGATGGCGAGCGGCCCGAAGATCGAGCGCGCGGCTTCCTCGTAGAGCGCGGCCCAGGCGACGATCGGCAGCGCCATGCCGCCATATTCCTTGGGCGATTGCGGCGCCCACAGGCCGGCGGCCTTCGCCTTCTCGCGCACGGGCTGGAGGCGGGCGTGCGGGATGTTCTCGTGGTCGGCGAAATTTTCCGGGTCGGCTTCCAGCGGCAGCACGTTTTCCGCGATGAACGCGCGCGTGCGCAGGCGAAGGTCTTCGATGTCGGAGGAGAGGGTGAAGTCCATGACGAATCTCTAACTGTGAGATGTATTGGGTAAGCTCAGTACTTTGGCGTAAGGGACTAACTGGTACGCAGCGGCAAAAACTTGTTCTAAAGCCTTGGCCTGAGATTGAACGCTTTTCGTCATATCGATCTCAGGAATGTTGACCGATATTGCCGCCGTACCGTTCTTTTGAACAATTACCATTCCTTGGCGCGACCAATCGGTTTTAATAGCCAATAGATCTTCAACCCGATGGCCTTCAAATCCTAATTCTAAGACTAATTGATCAAACTTGTGATGAAGCTTCACGCCCTTAGGAAAGTCCAGCCCCTTGAGAATGATCCAATTTGATTTGCTTCCTTTCACCGTTGGCTTCGCCATCAGGAGTCGCGGATGATGTTCACGCAGATATTCCCAATAAGCCCTGTGAAAAGCAGTAATCGTCTCATTGACGATCATCTTGTAACCGCGGCGACTCTGTTGGATGGCTTGCTGAATTATTTTCTCTCTCCAGACGCTTCGCGGATCGCCATGTTGTCCAAACCATTCGACCATCGCTTCATATGAAACGCGATATTGATACAAGCTGTCTGATCCAAGGCCGTCCAGGTACGGCAGCGGCGCACAGATACAAGTAATGAACTCGTCAAACTCATTTTCTTTCTGAAGTCGCGCACCCCGGATGTGGTAGCGCTCATCTTGAGTTGGCTGCTCGGGCGCAGCGATTTTGTTTTCAATCAGAATACCAACGCGGCGACCATCTATGTGAACTATTAGCAATAAGTCAGTCTCACCATCTGCGCTCGATACGCTGTGCCACGCTCCTGAAAAAGAAACCTGGCCACCTAGTTTCGTTTGTCGGCAGAACCATTGCACGAATTGGGCCGTAACATGAAATTCTTCCATCAAGAGAAGATCAATATCTCGTTCCTCAACTGACACCAAATAGTTCCCAAACTCATTTACAATGGTATTCATGGATTTGGTTACCCCTTGATCTGCACCACCTGGCCGCCGTCGACCACCAGCGTCTGGCCGGTGATGTAGCTGCCGGCGTCCGACACCAAAAGCAAAAGCGCGCCGTCGAGGTCGCCCGCGGCGCCGAAGCGGCCCATCGGCACCTCGCGCCTGATGGCGTCGCCGGCCTCGCCGTTCAGATAGTCGTCGTTGATCTCGGTGACGAACCAGCCGGGCGCGATGGCGTTGACGCGCACGCCCTTGAAGGCGAGCTCGAGCGAGAGCGCCTTGGTCACCTGGATGACGGCGGCCTTGGACGCGGCGTAGGCCGCGACGCCCTTGGCGACGCCGATGCCCAGCACCGAGGCGATGTTGACGATCGCGCCCTTGTTGCTTGGCGGCCAGCATGCGGCGCGCGCCCTCCTGCGACCAGTAGAACAGAGCGTCGAGATCGACCGAGAGCACGCGGCGCCATTCCTCCGGCGGCACCTCGACGGCGCGGCCGGGCGCCATGGCGACGCCGGCGTTGTTGATCAGGATGGTGACGGTGCCGAAGGCCTTTTCGGCCTCGTCGAAGGCGCGCGTCATGGCGGCGCGGTCGGTGACGTCGGCCTCGATGGCCAAAGCTTTGCCGCCCTTGGCTTCGATGTCTTTTTTGAGCGCGGCAAGGCGCTCGGCGCGGCGGGCGACCAGCGCGACGGAGGCGCCGTTGTCGGCGAGCGCAAGCGCGAATTGCACGCCCAGGCCGCTGGAGGCGCCGGTCACCAGCGCGACGCGGCCCTCGAGATTGAACATGTCTGCTGCTTTCATGGCCCGCTTTATACACATGAGGCGGCGCCCTATGGAATAGCGGGATGCGCCCGCGTAGCGTGCGGCCGGAACGGGACAATCGATTCGGGGGTCGCGTGAAACGCATCTGGCAGGCGACCGTCAACAGCTGGCACGGGCTCGTCGCCTGCACGCGCTCGGAGGCGGCGTTCCGCGAGGAGCTCATCCTCCTGGTGGCCGGCATTCCCCTCGCCTTCTATCTGACGGGCGACACGGGGAAGCGCTTCGCGCTGATCGGCACGCTGTTCTTCATCCTGATCGTCGAACTGCTCAACACCGCGATCGAGAAGCTCGCCGACCGGGTCACGCGCGACACCGATCCGCTGATCAAGCGGGTGAAGGACATGGGCTCGGCCGCCATCTTCCTGTCGCTGACGGCAGCGGGGGTGACGTGGCTGTGGGTGCTGGCGGAGCGGTTCTGGACCTGATCGATTCTCCCCGTCATTCCGGGGCGCGGCCGAAGGCCGCGAACCCGGAATCCATAACCCCCAGTGCTGCGGCGTATGGATTCCGGGTCCGCTCGCTTCGCTCGCGTCCCGGAATGACGAAGATACATTAGCGATAGAGCGCGTGCGGCAGCGCGGTAGCGAGCGCAGGGAAGAACCAGAGCACGACCAACGCGAACAGCTGGATCGCGACGAACGGGATGATGCCGACGTAAATGTGCCGCGTGGTGATCTCCGGCGGCGCCACGCCGCGCAGGTAGAACAGCGTCGGCCCGAGCGGCGGGTGCATGTAGGAAGTCTGCAGGTTCACCGCCATCAATATGCCGAGCCAGACCGGATCGACGCCGGGCATCTTCAACAGCGCCGGCGCGACGATCGGCACCACCACAAAGATGATCTCGAAAGCGTCCATCACGAAGCCGAGCAGGAAGATCGCCAGCATGACCGCGAGCAGCGCGCCGCCGCCATGCAGGCTGGTCAGCGCGCGTTCGACCAGCAGGTCGCCTCGAAGCGCGCGGAAGACGAGGCTGAACACGGTGGCGCCGATCAGGATCAGATAGATCATCGCCGAGACTCTGCGTGGTCTTGTCGAGGACGGGCCGCATGTGGCGGCCGATGCCGCCTTTGCGCGCGGCGAGCAGGATGGCGCCGACCGCGCCGACGCTCGCCGCTTCGGTCGGCGTCGCCACGCCGAACAGGATCGAGCCGAGCACCGCCGCGATCAGCGCGATGGGCGCGAGCAGCGCTTCGATCAGGCTGCCGCGCGGCGCTTCTTTCGCAGCGACCGCGGGACAGGCGGCGGGGCGCGCGAGCGCGATCACGATCAGATAGGCGAGATATAGCCCGACCAGCAGCAGGCCGGGCAGCACGGCGCCGGCGAACAGATCGCTCACCGACACGACATTGGGCGAGAACGTTCCCTGCGCGAGTTGGGCCGCCTGATAGGCATTGTTGAGCTGGTCGCCGAGCACGACCAGCACGGTCGACGGCGGCACGATCTGCGCGAGCGTCGCGGAGGCCGCCACCGTGCCGGCGGCGAGCCGCGGATCGTAGCCGTGGCGCAGCATGGCCGGCAGCACGATCAGGCCCATGGTGACGGCGGTGGCGCCGACGATGCCGGTCGACGCCGCGAGCAATGCGCCGACCAGCACCGCGGAGATGGCAAGCCCGCCGCGCAACGTGCCGAACAGCCGGCCCATGCGCTCGAGCAGGTCTTCGGCGATGCGCGATTGTTCCAGCATCACGCCCATGAAGATGAACAGTGGCACCGCCAGCAACACCGGATTGGTCATGATGCCGAAGATGCGGTCGGGCAGCGCGCCGAGGATGCTCAAGCTCATCGTGCCGGTTGCATCGCCGATGACGGCGAAGGCGAGCGAGATGCCGGCGAGCGTGAGCGCCACCGGGTAGCCGGCCATCAGCGCCGCGATGACGGCGGCGACGAGAAGGACGGCGAGGGCTTCAGCGAGCGGCATCGCCGCCCTCCCCCCCGAGAGCGGCGAGCGCGCGGATCGCCTGCGCCACGCCCTGCAGCGCCATCAGCAAAGCGAACAGCGGGATGAAGGTCTTGAGCACGAACACCAGCGGCAGGCCGCTTGTTTCCTGGGAGCGCTCGAGGACGGCCCAGGAGCGCGCGGCGTAAGGCAGCGACAGCCACAGCAGCGTCAGCATGAACGGCAGCAGCAGCAGCAGCGCGCCGATCAGGTCGATCGCCGCCTTGGCGCGCGCCGAAACGTGGGCGTAGAACACGTCGACCCGCACATGGCCGCCGATGCGCAGCGTCCAGGCCGAGGCCAACAGGAACAGCGCGGCATTGGCGTAGATCACGGTTTCGGTCAGCCAGATCGAGCCGAAGCCGAAGACGTAACGCGCCAGAACCAGCGCGAATTGCAAGAGCACGATCGCCAGCGCCAGCCAGGCCACGGCGCGGCCGACCGCGGTGGTGAGGCGGTCGATGCGGTCGGCGAGGCCGGTGAGCGTTGCGGCAATGGCCATGCCCGATGATGGCATAAAGCGCCGCCTTCCGCTAAATTGGGGGCATGGCACATTCCCACGAGCACCACCACGATCACGACCACTCCGAGCTGTCCGACACCCAGCTGCGCGTGCGCGCGCTGGAGACGGTGTTGACCGAGAAGGGCTATGTCGACCCGGCCGCGCTCGATCTGCTGATCGAGACCTACGAGAAGAAAGTCGGCCCGCGCAACGGCGCCCGCGTGGTGGCGAAGGCCTGGGCCGATCCCGCCTACCGCGCGCGGCTTTTCAAGGATGCGACACCGGCGATCGCGGAGCTTGGGTTTGCCGGACGCCAGGGCGAGCACATCGTGGCGCTGGAAAATACGCCGCAGCGGCACAACATGGTCGTGTGCACGCTGTGCTCCTGTTACCCCTGGCCGGTGCTCGGCCTGCCGCCGGTCTGGTACAAGTCGGCGCCGTACCGCTCGCGCGCGGTGAGCGACCCGCGCGGCGTGCTGAATGACTTCGGCGTGACGCTGCCGGCCGACACCGAAATCCGCGTGTGGGATTCGACGGCCGAAATCCGCTATCTGGTGATCCCGATGCGGCCGGCAGGCACCGAAGGCTGGAGCGAGGAGCAACTTACCGAACTGGTGACGCGCGATTCGATGATCGGGACGGGGCTGGCGAAAAAGCCATGAACGGCGCGCAGGACCTAGGCGGCATGCATGGCTTCGGCGCGGTCGAGCCGGAGCCGAACGAGCCGGTGTTCCACGCCGAATGGGAAAAGCGCGCCTTCGCGCTGACGCTCGCCATGGCGATGCCGGGCCAGTGGAACATCGACGCCTCGCGCTTTGCGCGCGAGAACCGCGATCCGGCCGAATATCTGGCGATGAGCTATTACCAGATCTGGTTCGCCGCGCTGGAGACCATGCTGAAGGAGCGCGCGCTGGTGGCCGACGACGAGATCGCAGCCGGCCATGCGGCGGGTTCGCCCACGCCGGTCAAGCGCGTGCTGTCGCCCGGCGACGTGCTGAAGGTGCTGCATCGCGGTGGGCCGACCGAGCGCGAGACCAATACGCATGCGCTGTTCAAGCCGGGCGCTCGCGTGCGCGCCAAGAACATCAACCCCCTCACCCACACGCGGCTGCCGCGCTATGTGCGCGGGCATGTCGGCACGGTGGAGCGCGTGATCGGCTGCCACGTCTTTCCCGACAGCAATGCGCACTTCCAGGGCGAGAACCCGCAATGGCTTTACACGGTGGTGTTCTCCGGCAGCGAGTTGTGGGGACCGGACGGCGATCCGACGAGCAAAGTTTCGGTCGACGCCTGGGAGCCGTATCTGGAGCCGGCATAGTGGCGAAAGGCAGCGACAATCTCCGTTCATTCCCGCGCAAGCGGGAATCCAGGACCATCACTACGGCCTTTGTTTTGTCGCCTGGGTCCCCGCTTTGGCGGGGACGAACGGCTAGGTCCGTGGGCACATGACAATGGTTGACCGCGCCGCCGCCGCCCGCGCCACGCAAGAAGTGCCGAGCATCCCGCACGATGCCGACGGGCCGGTGTTCCGCGAGCCGTGGGAGGCGCAGGCCTTTGCCATGACGCTCGCGCTGCACGAGCGCGGGCTGTTCTCGTGGAAGGAATGGGCGGCGACGCTCGCCGCCGAGATCAAGCGCGCGCAAGGTGCCGGCGATCCCGACACCGGCGAGACCTATTATCTGCACTGGCTCGCCGCGCTGGAGCGGCTGGTGGCGGAGAAAGGCGTGACCTCAAGCGAGACGCTTCATCGCACCAAGCACGCCTGGGAGCACGCCTGCGAGCGCACGCCGCATGGGCAGCCGATCGAGCTGACAGACGAAGATTTCCACTGACCGTCATCGCCGGGAACGTCCCGGCGATCTCGCTTAGGAGGGCGCGATGCGTCTTTAAGCGGGATGGCCGGGACAAGCCCGGCCATGACGATGCCGTGCGCTAAAACAGCCCCATGCGCTCGCTCGCCATGTAGCCGGCGAGCAAGGCGGCGCCGAAAACGACGATGGCCGCGGCGGCGGCCGTCTCCAGCCCGCGCACGAGCAAGAGACCGGCGCCGGGCTTGGCCTTGGCGACGCGCCCGGCAAAGCCGCGCGCGCCGACCGCCAGCATGGCGACACCGGCGACCGTGATCGCCGTGCCGAGCCCCATCACCAGCGTGGAAGCGACGCCGATCCAGAACAGGCCCTGCGCCAGCGCGAACACCAGGACGATGATGGCGCCCGAGCAGGGCCGCAAGCCCACCGCGACGATGGCGGCGAGCCCGCGCCTGAGCCAGTGCGGGCCTTTCAGTTCCTGCGGCTCCGGCGCATGGGCGTGGCCCCAGGCGGAGGCTTCTTCTTCGTGGTGGTGATGATGATCGTGGCCGTGACGGATGGGGTGCGCATGGTCGTGCGTGTGCGCATGACCGTGATGACGATCGTGCGCGTGCGCCGCCTGCGGGTGCAGCAGATTGAGGAAGGAGCGGCCCTTCACCCATAACAGCCGCAGGCCGATGAGAATAATTAGCGCGTAGCTCACGGTCTCGACGACACGCACGGTGGAGCCCATCGCCGCTGCCGTGGCGCCGAGCAGCACGGCGGCGACGCCGACGATGCCGATGGCCGTGAGCGCCTGCAAGAGCGCCGAGGCGAAAGACAGAACGACCCCGCGCCGCCAGGTCTCGTCATTGGCGACCAAGTAAGATGAGATCACCGCCTTGCCGTGGCCGGGGCCGGCGGCGTGGAAGATGCCGTAGATGAAGGAGATGCCGATCAGCGTAACGGCGGCGCTGCCGTCCGCCTTCGATTCGCGGATCAGCGCCGACAGCATGCGATAGAACCTGGCCTGCTCGGCCAGGATCCAGCCGGCAAAGCCCGCCGGCTCCGGCGTTGCCGGACGATGCAGGCCCAACTGCGCCAGCGCAGGATCGAGCGCGCAGACGAGCAGCAACAAGCAAACGACGACGACGGCCGCCCGAACCGATTGCCGCCGCGCCGTCACGGGCACGTCACCATGATCTTGTTGGCGAAATGCGAGCCCCAATTGACGTAGCCTTCGGGGTTCTGCGACAGCCGCTTGCCTTCCTGATAGCTCAATTCGTGCGGCAGCTCGGTGGCAAGCTTGCACGCGGCCGGCGCGCCGATGAGATGGACCGGCTGCTTCTTGTCCAGTTCGAGCGCCACGAAATAGGTCGGATCGTAGATCTCGATCCTGACGTCCTTGGCCTTCATCGGCTTCGCGAACGGCAGCGTGAAGTTGAGCGTGAGCACGGCGTTCTTGTAGTCGAGCCAATAGTCCGGCAGCGGCTCGCCGAATTCGGCCTTCTTGCCGTCGACGGTGGCGAAGGTGAAATATTTGAACTCCTTCAGCGACTCGATATTGGTCTTGGCGAGCGGCGCCAGCTCTTCGCGCGTGAACTTGCCCTTCTCCTTGCCCTGCAACCCCTGCACCGCGAAAGCGGTGAACATGTCGTCGAACACCCAGTGCTGGCGGATGCCGGCGATGCTGCCGTCCGGCGCATAGACGAGTTCGCTGGTCACCGTCGCCCAGACGTGCGGATGCGCCGCGGCCGGCCGCGCAAAGCCGATGGCCGCGCACAACAGCAGGACAGGAAAAAGCAAACGATTGAGCGGCATGGCGCGCGCTCGGCCCCCCGTGAGGACCGCGACTATATCCCGGTCTGCGGCGGAAAGGTGGCAGGCCGGCGCGGATACAATGTCACACGGCGTGCGCCGATTTGAGCGCACAATCGGCGCCGTCGCTCAATTCGATCTGCACGGTCGAATGACCGATCTCGAATTTGTGCTGCAGGTCGTGCGCCACGCGCTGCAGGAAATCGTCGCCGGGATGGCCGGCGGGCGTGACCAGGTGGCAGGTGAGCGCGGTCTCGGTGGTGCTCATGGCCCAGATGTGCAGGTCGTGCACCTCCGTGACTTCCGGCAGGCCCTGCAGATAGCGATGCACCGCGGCGGGATCGATCTTCTCGGGCGCGGCGCCGAGCGACAGCCGCAGCGCCTCGCGCAGCAGCCGCCAGGTGCCGACCAGTATCACCGCCGAGATCAACAGGCTGGCGGCCGGGTCGAGCCATTGCCAGCCGGTCAGCATGATGCCGCCGGCGGCGGCGACCACCGCCACCGAGACGCCGGCGTCGGCCAGCATGTGCAGGAAGGCGCCGCGCATGTTGATGTCGGATTGGCTGCCGCGCGCAAGCAGCCAGGCGGAGAGACCGTTCACCGCCACCGCGACGGCGGCGACGATCATCACCGTGATGCTCGCCACCGGCTCAGGATGCATGATGCGGTGCACCGCCTCCCAGGCGATGGCCGCGACCGCGACCAGGAGGATCAGCCCGTTGGCGAAAGCGGACATGATCGAGGCCGCGCGCAGGCGATAGGTAAAGCGCGCGCTCGGCCGCCAGTCGGCCACCGCGAAGGCGCCCCAGGCCAGCAACAGGCCCATCACATCGCCGGCGTTGTGGCCGGCGTCGGCGAGCAGCGCGAGCGAATTGGTCATCAGGCCGTAAACCACCTGCGCGATCACCAGCACGACGTTGAGGCCGGTGGCGATGGCGAAAACGCGGCCGAAGTTTTCCGGCGCGTGGGAGTGGCTGTGGTCGTGGCCGCCGTGCATGCCGGGAAGGTAATGGGTGGCAAAGTGAATACTAGAACAGTTCGCCGTCATTGCCGGGCCGCCGCGTAGCGGCGAGACCCGGCAATCCATCAGTTTTCGCAAGAAAGATGGATGCGCGGGTCTAGCCCGCGCATGACCACCGAGGGGTCACACACCCGCCGCGCCGCCGTCGGCGCGCGGGTCGTGGCCGCCTTCCAGGGTTCCGTCCGGATGCAGCACCACAGCGCCGGCGTGGCCCATGGTGTCGGAATAGGGCTGGTCGAGCACGGCGACGTCATGGCCGGCCGACATCAGCCGGTCGATCAGGCCCTCGTCGAAGCGCGGCTCCATGCGCAGGTTCGTGTGCGTCGAGCCCCAGGTGCGGCCGAGCAGCCAGCGCGGGGCATCGAGCGCTTGCTCAAGCGGCTGGCGGAAGATGACGTGGCGGGTGAACAGCGCGGCCTGCGACTGCGGCTGGCCGTCGCCGCCCATGGTGCCGTAGGCGATGACGCGGCCGTCCTTCAGCGCGGCGAGCGCGGGATTGAGCGTGTGGAACGGGCGGCGGCCGGGCGCGAGCGCGTTGAGCGCTTTTGGATCGAGCGAAAAGCTGGCGCCGCGGTTCTGCATCAGGACGCCGGTCGCCGGCAGCACGCAGCCGGAGCCGAACTCCCAATAGAGCGACTGGATATAGGAGACGACGAGGCCGGACGCGTCGGCCGCGCCCATCCAGATGGTGTCGCCTTCGCCATAAGGCGCCGGCCAATGCGCGGCTTTCTTCATGTCGATTTTGCCGGCCTCGCCGTCGAGGAAGGCGGACGACAGATAGCGCGCGAGATCGCCGGCGCGATCGGGATCGGTGACGACCTTGTCGCGCACGCGGAAGGCGCGCTTGGTTGCCTCGACGATGGCGTGCACGTGTTCGAAGGTTTCCGGCTTTTGCACGCGGAGGCGGTCGAAAACGCCAAGGATAATGAGCGAGGCGAGCCCCTGCGTCGGCGGCGGCGCGTTATAAAGCGTGCCGGCAGAAATCGCGACCGAGAGCGGCGCGTCAACCCAGGCGCGGTAGTTTTCGAGATCGGCGCGCGTGACCGGACTGCCGATGCGCGCGAGATCGGCGGCGAGCTCGTGGCCGACATCCCCGCGATAAAAATCGTCGAGCCCGGCATGGCTGAGATGATCGAGGGTGGCGGCGAGCGCGCTCTGCTTGAGCGTGGCGCCGGCCTCCGGCGGCTTACCGTCGAGCAGGAAATTTTCGCGAAAGCCGGACGCGTCCGTCATCTCCGGCAGCTTCTCGGCGGTCAGCCGCGCCTGGCTGCGCGTGACGGTGTAGCCCTCGCGCGCGTGCTTGATGGCGGGCGCGAGCAGCACGTCGAGCGGCAGCCGCGCGCCCAGCGCTCGCGCGGCTTCCGCGGCAAGCATCCAGCCGGCGACCGCGCCCGGCACGGTGAGCGCGGCGAGCGGCCCGCGCGCCGGGATCTCGTCGTAGCCGGCCTCGCGATAGAGCGCGATGGTGGCTTTGCTGCCGGCGCTTCCTGCCCCCATCAGCGCGCGCACATGGCCGCGGGGCTCGCGGATCAGCCAGAAGCCGTCGCCGCCCACGTGATTCATGTGCGGATAGAGCGCGGCGATCGAGGCCGCCATGGCGATCATCGCCTCGATGGCGTTGCCGCCTTCGGCGAGGATCTGCCGGCCGTCCTCGACGGCCAAGGCATGCGGCGCGCAGACGACGCCGCGGCGGTGGCCGGCGGTGTGGAGGTTCATGCCGCGACCGCGATGGAATGAATGACGCGCAGCGCGCACGGCAGGACTGCCTCTCCCTCCGAACTCGGGTTTGCCCGAGTTCGGGCAATATTTGAGTGGTCGAAGTCGGATATTTCCGACGTCGACTGGGGAGAGGGCTGGGGTGAGGGGGGAAATGACACTCGATAGTCACTTGCCCCCTCACCCGACGCGCCTCGCGCGTCGACCTCTCCCCCCAGGGGAGAGGTGAAGAGAGCGTGGAGCATGCGCACGGGCCTATGCCGCCGCATCGGCGAGCCCGCGCTTCTTGAGCAGCGCCTCGGGCGACGGCAGGCGGCCGCGAAACGCTTTATAGGCTTCCGCCGCGTCGCGCAGATTGCCGGCGCCGTAGATGAACTCGCGCAGCTTCTTGGCGGTGGCGGGGTCGAACGCGTCACCGGTTTCTTCGAAGGCCGCGAAGGCGTCGGCGTCGAGCACCTCCGACCACATGTAGGAGTAATAGGCCGCCGCGTAGCCGCCGCCCGAGAACAGATGCTGGAAATGCGGCAGGCGGTGGCGCATGACGATCTCCGCCGGCATGGCGATGCGCGCAAGGTCCTCGCGCTCGAATTCGCTGACGTCGAGGGCGCTCGCGTCGGCAAGCCCGTGCAGATCGAGATCGACCAGCGCGCACGACGTGTATTCGATCGTCGCGAAACCCTGGTTGAAATTGCGCGTGGCGAGCAGCTTGTCGAGCAAGGCCCGCGGCATCGGCTCGTCGGTGCGGTAGTGGCGCGCGTATTGCTGCAAAATCTCCGGCGTCTCCAGCCAGTGCTCGTAAAGCTGCGAAGGCAGCTCGACGAAATCGCTCGCCACCGACGTCCCGGCAAGCAAGGGATAGGTGACGTTCGACAGGAGCCCGTGCAGCGCGTGGCCGAACTCGTGAAACAGCGTGCGGGCGTCGTCGAACGACAATAGCGCGGGTTCCCCCGCCGCGGGCTTGGCGAAATTGCACACGTTGAGGATGACGGGCGTTACCGCGCCGTCGAGCTTTTCCTGGTCGCGCAGCGAGGTCATCCAGGCGCCGGAATGCTTGGAGCCGCGCGCGAAGTAATCGCCGACGAACAGGCCGATCGGTTTGCCGCCCGCGTCCTTCACCTCGTAGCCGCGCGCGTCCTTGTGATGGAGCGGCAGGTCGAGCGGCGTGAAGGTCAGGCCGAACAGCCGGCGCGCGGTCTCGAAGGCGGCGGCGACGATGCGGTCGAGCTGCAGGTAAGGCTTGATCGCGGCCTCGTCCAAATCGAACTCGGCCTTGCGCCGCTTCTCGGCGTAGTAGCGCCAGTCGTGCGGGGCGAGCGCGAAGTTGCCGCCCTCGGCCGCGATCATCGCCTGCAAGGCGTCGCGGTCGGCGGCGGCCTTGGCGCGCGCGCGGCTCCACACTTCTTCCAGCAGCTTGCGCGCGGCCGCCGGCGTCTTGGCCATCTGGTCGGCCAGCCGGTAGTCGGCGAATGAATCGTAGCCGAGCAGGCGCGCGCGCTCGGCGCGTAAAGCTACCGTCTCGGCGACGATGGCGCGGTTGTCGGTCTTGCCGCCGTTCTCGCCGCGGCCGGTCCAGGCGCGGAACACCTTTTCGCGCAGGTCGCGGCGCGCGGAAAACTGCAGGAAGGTTTCGCATGACGAGCGCGCGAGCGTAATGGCGTATCGGCCGGGCGCGCCGCGCTCTTCGGCGGCCTGACGCGCGGCATCGCGGGCGAAGTCGGGCAGGCCGGCGAGATCGTCCTCCTCCAACATGAGCGCGTAGGCCTTCTCGTCGGCCAGCACGTTCTGCCCGAAGCGGGTGCCGAGGCTGGCGAGCCGCTCGTTGATCGCCGCCAGGCGCTCCTGCGCCGGCTTCTCCAGCGCCGCGCCGGCGCGCACGAAACGGGTGTGGTAGCGCTCGAGCACGCGCGCCTGCTCGGGGCTCAAGGCCAGCGCGTCGCGCCGGGCGTAGAGCTCGGCGATGCGGGCAAAGAGCGCGCGGTTCAAATAGGTGGCGGTCGCATGGCGGGCGAGCAGCGGCGACACGTCGCGTTCGATCTCCTCGATGGCGTCGCTGGTGTCGGCGCCGGCCAGCACCCAGAACAGGTTCGAGACGCGCTCGAGCGCGCGCCCCGAGCGCTCCAGCGCCGCGATGGTGTTGTCGAAGCTCGGCAGCGCGGGGTCGGCGGCGATTGTCTCAATCTCGGCACGGTCGGCGGCCAGCGCCGCGTCGAAGGCCGGGCGGAAATGTTCAGGGGCGACGGCCGCGAAGGGCGGCAGGCCGAACGGGCCGGTCCAGTCGGCAAGCAGCGGGTTTTGGGCGGGAGACGCGGGATAGGGCTGGTTCATGGCGTCCATCTAGCGACGAACCCGGAGCTTGGCTAGCCGCGCAGCGCCCGCAGCGCATTGAAGATGACCAGCACGTCGATCACCTCCTGCAAGAGCGCGCCCTGCACCGGCGGCAGGTAGCCGAAGGCGGCCGCGATCATGGCCGCGATCGACAGCCCCATGCCGGCGATCACGCTCTCCAGCGCGATGCGGCGCGAGCGGCGCGCGATCCGGACCGCGGGCAGCACGCGGTCGAGCTGATCGACCAGCAGCACGACGTCGGCGGCTTCGGCCGAAGCGGCGGCGCCCTTGGCGCCCATGGCGAGGCCAACGTCGGCGGCGGCGAGCGCAGGCGCGTCGTTGACGCCGTCGCCGATCATCATGACGGGGCCGTTTTTGCGCTCGGCCACCACCACCAGGATCTTCTGGTCGGGGGTGAGTTCCGCGCGCACGCTGTCGATGGAGAGCCCGGCGGCGACGAAGCGGGCGACCTCGCGGCGGTCGCCGGTCGCCAGCACGATGCGGGCGATGCCGAGATCGCGCAACGCGCGCAGGAGCTGTTCGGTGCCGGCGCGCAGCGCGTCGGACAGGATCAGCAGGCCGGCCGGCTTGCCGTCGACCGCCACCGCGACGGCCAACGCGCCCGGCTGGCGCTCGCCGGCGAGCGCGCGCAAGTTCTGGCCGGTCTTGCTCTCGACATAGCGCAGGCCGCCGACCGTCACCGCGCGGCCGTCGACCCTGCCACTGACGCCCTCGCCCGCCGTCTCCGCGACCTC
Organism: uncultured Pseudomonadota bacterium; assembly: GCA_963773305.1. Taxonomy (GTDB): domain Bacteria; phylum Pseudomonadota; class Alphaproteobacteria; order Rhizobiales; family Xanthobacteraceae; genus Pseudolabrys. The sequence goes on along the minus strand of CAVZAR010000001.1, from coordinate 110,469 downwards.
GGACGGCACCGCCAGCGTCAGGCCGCGGCTGCGCGCCTCACCGACCAGGGTCTGTGCGATGACGTGCTTGGAGGCCTGATCGAGCGAGGCCGCGAGCCGCAGCAGCTCGTCCGCCGTGAACGTGTCGGCCAGGCGGGTCTCGACCAGCCGGGCTTCGCCGCGGGTGAGCGTGCCGGTCTTGTCGATCACCAGCGCGCGCACGGCGGCGAGCGCCTCGATCGCCCTGCCGCCCTTGATCAGGATGCCGAGCCGGGCCGCCCGCGAGAGCCCGGAGACCAGCGCCACCGGCACCGCCAGGATGAGCGGACAGGGCGTCGCCACCACCAGCACCGCCACCGCCCGAATCGGGTCGGTGGTGAGACCCCAGGCAGCGCCCGCCAGCGCCACAGTCACGGCGAGGAAGACGATGGCGTAGCGGTCGGCCAGCCGCGACATGGGTGCGCGCGAGGCCTGCGCCGCCTCCACCAGCCGCACGATACCGGCATAGGTGCTCTCCTCGGCGCGCGCCGAGGCCATAAGATCGAAGGCCTCCCCCGCATTGGTCGAGCCGCTCATGACCGGCTCGCCGGTCGCGCGCGTGACCGGCAGCGCCTCGCCGGTCAGCGCCGACTGGTCGAGCACGGCCGCGCCGGACGCCACCGTACCGTCGACCGCCACCACGTCACCCTGGCGCACCAGCAGCCGGTCGCCGGGCATCACCAGATCGAGCGGCACCTCCTCGAGCGCGCCGTCGCGGTGCCGGAGCGCCACCCGCGGCACGCGTGCCAAGAGTGCCGTCATCTCGCGCCGCGCGGCCCGCTCGGCGAAGCTCTCCAGGTACTGGCCGCCGGCATACATCAGCGCGACGATGGCCGCCGCCAGCTCCTGCCCGACCGCGAGTGCCGCCGACATCGACAGCGCGGCGACGATGTCGAGCCCGAGTTCTCCGCGCCGCAAACTGGTCACAATCTCGGCGACGAGCGCCGCCAGCACCGGCACGGTCGCCGCCGCCCAGATCGTCTGCGACCAGCCGCCGAGGCTCACGAGCTGCACGGCGAAGCCGGCCGCCAGCCCGGCGGCGGCGAGGCCGGCGAGGTAGGGGCGGGCAGCTTTGAGCGCGCGGGCGGTGTCCATGCCGGTTAACTGGCGCCATCATGGCGCCATCGCCATGCGCAAGATCAAACACCATCTTGTCGTCACCGGGCTTGTCCCGGTGACCCCGCTTAGGCCGGCGCCGCGGCCTCCTAAGCGAGATGGCCGGGACGAGCCCGGCCATGACGTCCCTCTACAGGGTTGATTCAACGCCTGGATTCGGCTTGATTGCGGGCGTTGCAAAGGGAGCGTCTCATGGCCGAAGGCCGCCGCATCGTCTGGCTACACGTGCTCACCGTCGTCAGCGCCGCCATCCTGATCGGCGCCGAGGTGTTCGGCGCGGCCTTCGCCTCCTCGTGGGCGATCGCCACGCTGTTCGGCCTCGGCCATCTCGGCGCGCGCATCCTCGACATCCTGTTCGTGCTGTGCGGCGCCGCCATCATGGCGCAATTCATCCGCACCGCGCATCGCATCGAGCCGTTCACCGCGCGCCGCTGAAGCGCCCAGCGACACCGCCGCCGAAAAAAGTTAACGAAGATTTTGCTTCGCGCGAACTAAATCCCTTGCGTCGCGCGAGAAATTTGTTATTTCACTCTTGCCCAATTTCGCACGTGCCTGTGGCCGTGTGTCGGTCGGTAGGTAGCGGGACAAGAGGCCCGCCAGCCGCCTGGAGAGAAGAGCCAAAGCTCTCCAAGAAATCTGACCGGCAGCTGGAGGCGAAACCAGCACAGCCTGCTCTCAGCAGGGGACGCGGCTTAAAGCAACGACGATCGGGCTTCTCTGGTCTCTGCCGGTCTCCACCGCCGGCGCACCGAAGAGGCTTGTTCATCATTGCCGGCCGTGCGGAGGGGAGCTCCCCTTCCTCACCTAGGCAGCATGAGCGGGTCTGAAGAGCGCGAAGCGCCGGCGCGTCCCCATCGCGCGCCCGCAAGCCTCTCAAGATCCCGCGACATCAGGGGCGCGTAGCGCCCCGAGGCTGGGAGTATGCGCCAATGACCGAGCGCATCCGTGAATTCCTGCGCACGCGCCCCGAGGAGGGCCCGCGCCTGGTGGTCGACCTCGAGGTCGTCCGCGACAACTACACCGCCTTCGCCAAGGCCCTGCCCGACACGCGCGTGTTCTACGCCGTGAAGGCGAACCCGGCGCCGGAGGTCCTGAGCCTGCTGGCGGGGCTCGGCTCCAGCTTCGACACCGCCTCGGTCGCCGAGATCGAGATGGTGCTGGCGGCCGGCGCCGCCCCCGACCGCATCTCCTACGGCAACACGATCAAGAAGGAGCGCGACATCGCCCGCGCCTTCGAGCTCGGCGTGCGCCTCTACGCGGTCGACTGCCAGCCGGAGGTCGAGAAGGTCGCCCGCGCGGCGCCCGGCTCGAAGGTGTTCTGTCGCATCCTGTCCGACTGCATCGGCGCCGAATGGCCGCTGTCGCGCAAGTTCGGCTGCGAGCCGGCCATGGCCGTGGACGTGCTGGAGCACGCCCTCAAGCTGGGGCTGGAGCCGCACGGCGTCTCCTTCCATGTCGGTTCCCAGCAGCGCAACCAGCACGCCTGGGACCGCGCGCTCGCCTCGGCGGCCGCGGTGTTCCGCGAGTGCGGCGAGCGCGGCATGAACCTGTCGATGGTCAATCTGGGCGGCGGTTTCCCGACCAAGTACCTGAAGAACGTGCCGACGGTGAAGACCTACGGCAACGCCATCTTCAAGGCGCTGCGCAAGCACTTCGGCAACCGCATCCCGGAGACCATCATCGAGCCGGGCCGCGGCATGGTCGGCAATGCCGGCATGATCGAGGCCGAGGTCGTGCTCGTCTCCAAGAAGAGCGAGGAAGACGACGTGCGCTGGGTCTATCTCGACATCGGCAAGTTCGGCGGCCTGGCCGAGACCATGGACGAGTTGATCCGCTACCCGATCAAGACTTCCCGCGACGGCGACGCCATGGGCGCCTGCGTGCTGGCCGGGCCGACCTGCGATTCGGCCGACGTGCTGTACGAGCAGGACCCCTATCTGCTGCCGGTCAGCCTGGCGATCGGCGACAAGGTGCTGATCGAGGGCACCGGCGCGTATACGGCGACCTATTCGTCGGTGGCCTTCAACGGCTTTTCGCCGCTGAAGACGTATCACATCTGAGGTCTCGACCTCCCGGCGTGTCCCGGGCGCTGCGCGGCACGAAGTGCTGCGCTGCAGACCCGGGACCGCGACAAACCAAGGCCATTCTTCGCTAAGGCCCCGGATCTGCGGCGCACCATTCCGCTTCGCTCCATGCTGCGCCGCGTCCGGGGCACGAGGTCCACGACCATGATCACACTGCGTCACGAACGCCCCGCCGACCTCCACGCCCGAGAGGCGCTGCTCGATCAGGCCTTCGGCGCGAGCCGCCGGCGCAAGAGCTCGCAGCGCCTGCGCGAGGGCCGGCTGCCGGCCGAGGGGCTTTCCTTCATCGCCGCCGAACGCGGCCGCGTGGTCGGCACCGCGCGGCTGTGGCACGTCGCGTGCGCCTCCGGACACGCAGCCTTGCTGCTCGGGCCGGTGGCGGTCGACGCCGCAAGCCGCAGCCGCGGCATCGGCGCAGCCCTGGTGCGCCGCGCCGTCGCCGAGGCGAAGAAGCGGGGCCACGGCGCCGTGATCCTGGTGGGCGATGCGCCCTACTACGGCCGCTTCGGCTTCACTGCCGAGAATACCGCGGAGCTGCGCATGCCCGGCCCGTTCGAGCGCCACCGCCTGCTGGCGCTCGAGCTTGCGGCCGGCGCGCTCGACGGCGCGCGCGGCATGATCCGCGCCAGCGGTGAAAAACTGCCGCAACCTGCCATCGCAGCGGCCGCCTGATGCATTTTCGCTTGAGGTCGGATTAGGCCGCGCCCCACAGGCACGCTTCACCTCCCCCTGGAGGGGGGAGGTCGACCGCCGACACACAGCGGCGGCGGTCGGGAGGGGGTGAATCGCGAAGCGAAACGCTTGAGCCGGAATGATATTGCGCTGCTGTCACCCCACCCCGGCGCCTCGCTTTGGCTCGGCGCCGACCCTCCCCCTCCAGGGGAGGGTGATGCCGAGTTTGCCGATCGCGTGGGGCTAACGACCACCGGCCCAGCAAAATCGGCAGAAAATCGTGGACGCCGCGCCGTTTTTCGGCGCGGCAAGCCTTCCATGCATGTGCCATGCCGGATATCACCGGCCCCTGGCTGGGGAGGAGCAAAAGAATGGCGAAATGGCCCGTTCACGCCCGCATCGACGGGCCTATCGTGATGATCGGCTTCGGCTCCATCGGCAAAGGCACGCTGCCCCTGATCGAGCGGCACTTCGCCTATGACAAGAGCCGCTTCGTGGTGGTCGACCCGGAGGACAAGGACCGCAAGCTCTTGGACGAGCGCGGCATCCGCTTCGTCCACCAGGAGGTCACCAGGGACAATTACCGCCATTTGCTGACGCCGCTGCTGACCGCCGGCAGCGGCCAGGGCTTCTGCGTCAACCTGTCGGTCGACACCTCCTCGGTCGAGATCATGGAGCTGTGCAACGAGCTCGGCGCCTTCTACATCGACACCGTGAACGAGCCCTGGTTGGGCTTCTACTTCGACAGCAAGCTCGGGCCCGAGGCGCGCTCGAACTACGCGCTGCGCGAAATGACGATGGCCGCCAAGCGCAAGCGAAAAGCCGGCAGCACGACCGCCGTGTCCTGCTGCGGCGCCAATCCGGGAATGGTGTCCTGGTTCGTCAAGCAGGCGCTGGTCAATATCGCCCGCGATACCGGGGTGAAGATCAAAGAGCCGAAGACGCGCGAGGACTGGAGCCGGCTTGCCAAGCGCCTGGGCATCAAGGGTATCCATATCGCCGAGCGCGACACCCAGCGCGCCAAGCAGCCCAAGCCGCAGGATGTGTTCGTCAACACCTGGTCGGTGGAAGGCTTCATCTCCGAGGGCATGCAGCCGGCGGAGCTCGGCTGGGGTACGCACGAGAAATGGATGCCGGCCAATGCGCGCAGGCACAAGACCGGCAGCCAGGCGGCGATCTACATGCTGCAGCCGGGCGCCAACACGCGCGTGCGCTCCTGGACGCCGACCGCGCAGGCGCAATACGGCTTCCTGGTCACCCACAACGAGTCGATCTCGATCGCCGACTACCTGACGCTGCGCACGGGCCGCAAGGTGAGCTACCGGCCGACCTGCCACTATGCCTATCACCCCTGCAACGACGCGGTGCTTTCGCTGCACGAGATGTTCGGCCAGGCCGGCGAGCGGCAGGAGGACGTGCACATTCTCGACGAGCACGAGATCGCCGACGGCATCGACGAATTGGGCGTGCTGCTCTACGGCCACAAGAAGAACGCCTACTGGTACGGCTCGCAGCTCTCGATCGACGAGACGCGCGCGCTGGCGCCCTTTCAGAACGCCACCGGCCTGCAGGTGACGAGCGCCGTGCTTGCCGGCATGGTGTGGGCGCTGGAGAACCCGACGGCCGGCATCGTCGAAGCCGACGAGATGGATTTCCGGCGCTGCCTGGAAGTGCAGATGCCCTATCTCGGCCCGGTGATCGGCAAATACACCGACTGGACGCCGCTGGCCGGCCGGCCCGGCCTGTTCCCGGAAGAGATCGACAAGCGCGATCCCTGGCAGTTCAAGAACGTGCTGGTGCGATAGCGCAAACGCAAAATCTCAGGGTCGCGCCGTGATTCAATCTAGAGCGATTTTGGTTTGGATTGAATTGCCGTTGGCCGCAGCCCTTCACCTCCCCTTGAAAAGGGGAGGTCGGCGACCCCGGCCTTGAGCCGGGGGAGCCGGGTGGGGTCGCATTCGCCAATGATCCCCACCCCGACCCTCCCCTTTTCAAGGGGAGGGAGCGCGCCCGTTTTTGCGGCTCTGTTTCTATTTGATCCTGAAGCGCTCTAGATGAATTGCGCGGCCGCTATTTGGGCGGCTCGGGCTTCTTGCCGTCTCCCTTTTTCTCCGGCGGCTTGCGGCCACCCTGCTGCGGCTGCTTGCCCGGCTGCGGCTTGGCCGCCTGCGGCGGGCGTTGCGGATGTGCCGCCTGCGGCGGACGTTGCGGCCTGGCCGCCTGTGGCGGCCGTTGCGGCGAAGGCTGCCTGACCTGCGGCTGATGCGGCGGCGGCGCCTGACGCACGGCGGGTGGCGTCGGCCGCGCAGGCGTCGGCTGCGTCGGCTGCGGTGGCGGCGTTACGCGTTGCGGCGTTCTGACTTGCGGCTGGGCCGGCGCCGGCCGCGAGGGCTGCACCTGCGGCGTCCTGATCTGCGGCTGCTTCGTTTGCGGCTGCGCCGGCTGCGTCTGTTGCAGCGGCTGCGCTGCTCCGCCTTGCGCGGCGCGCGGCGGGTGGCTGCCGAGGCGGCCGCGCTCGTTGCGCGTGAGCGGCGGCGGCGCGCTTGCGGTCGCGGCCGGCTTGATCGTGACGCTGCTCGGCTGCACGGCGACGGCGCGTGGATGCGATCCGCGCCGCGCGCGCGCCTCCTGCGGGCTGATGCGCACCGCGCCGGCAACGCCACGCGTGCCGGTGAGCACGTGCGGGCTGACCCGGTAGGTCGGCAGCGCACGCCCTGCGCCGCGCGCGGCAAGCGCCGGCGAGAGGCCCGGATTGACCGCGGCGCGGTTGCGCTCGTAGCGCAGCGTGCGGTTGATCACGTGACTGCGGCGGAAGATCGAAGCGCGGCGCTGGTGCGGCTGGTAATAGGCGTGCAGCCGCGGCGCGGTGAGAAAGCGCAAGCCGACGAACAGCCAGTAGGCCGGATCGTCGTCGTAGACGTAGATCAGCGGATCGGGCGGCAGCGGCGCCCAGCCGACATAACCGTCGCCATAGCGCCAGTCGACCCAGGCGGGCGCCCATTCGTCGTCCGGGATCCAGAACCAGCCGACGCGGCGGTCATGCGCCCAGCGGCCGTAGTGATAGACCACCCAGCCCCAGTCTTCTTCCTCGGGATCGGAGATCCAGTACCAGCCCCATTCGTCGGTATAGACCCAATGGCCGTAGCGGTAAGGCTGCCAGTCGGGCGGCGTGCCGTCAGGCACCCAGACCTCGCCCCAGCGCGCCAGGCGCTCCCAGTGGCCGTAAGGCGAGAGCGCCTCCTGGAACTCGGCGGTGACTTGCGCCTGCGCCGACGTAGCGGCGGGGCCGGCCGGCGCGACGAGCGCGGCGGCGGCGAGCGCAAGGCTCGCGATGAAACCGAGCAGCAGGCGGCGGACAGCGGTCATCGTCGGCGACTCCTCTGGCAGAGCGACCAGCGAGCCGGACGAATGAGGCGGTTCCGTGATCGAGCCTAAAAGGCGAGCACGCCGGCCGCGCCCGCCTCGGTGCCGAAGGCGAGCTGCTGGCCGGTCGCGTCCCAGGCGAGCGCCGAGACCGGCTGGCCGCCGGTCGGCCGCACCGGCACCAGCGCGCCGTCGTCGATGCGCACCAGCAGCACGGCGCCGTCGGCATGGCCGACCGCCACCGCCGGCTCGCGCGGATGGCAGGCGACCGCCGACACGCGGGCTTCCGAGCGGGCGAGCACTTTCGGCTGCCGGCCCATGGGACCGTCCTTGCCATCGAACGGCCACAGGATGAGCGCCTCGGCGCCCGAGGTGGCGAGGAAGTCGCCGTCCGCGCTGAAGCCGAGCGAGCGCACGCGCGCCGAATAGCCCGACATGCGCATGTGCTGGCCGTCGGAAAGCCGCCAGCCGTGCAGCATCGGCTCCTGCATCGCGGTCATGACGAAGCGTCCGTCCGGGCTGATGACGACGGCGAGATGCGAGCCCTTCCAGTCGAACTTCTGCGGCGCGGTACCCGGCGCGTTGGGAAACCAGAGCGTGACGCCATTGTAGTGCGCGAGCGCGAGACGGAAGCCCTTGGGCGCAAAAGCAAGTCCCGCCACCGTCGAGGGCGCGTCCAGGCTGCGCGCCTCGCCCTTTTTGGTGAGCACATGCGCGGTCTTGCCGGCCGACCAGGCGACCGAGCCGTCGGGCGCCAGCGCCACCTGGTCGATCCAGCGCTTCTTGTCGTCGGTGGCGAGCACACGGGTTTCGCCCGCGGCATTGGTCTCGGCAAGCGTGCCGTCGTCACCGCCGGTGACGATGCGGGCGCCGTCGCTGGTCGAGCACAGGATGGCGCCGGCATGCGCCTTGACGCGGCGCTCGGCGCGCTCGGCCGCAAACAGCAGCGACTCCTCGCCCAGCACGAAGACCGGCGTCTGGCCGAGGAAGTGCGCGGCCACGACGGGTGAGCCGGCGGCGAGCGGGCGGATGCGGTCGGCGAGCGAAGCGGTGGGGACGAAGGTGTCGGTCATGCTTCTCTCCGCCTCATCCTGAGGAGCGTCGCAAAACGACGCGTCTCGAAGGATGGGGCGGCCTCATGCTTCGAGACGCCCGCTGCGCGGGCTCCTCAGCATAAGGCCGATTGAAGTTCACGCCACGCAGCCCTCGAAGCCGCGCGTGAGGTTTTCTTCCGACAGATGGCGGCCGATGAACACGATACGGCTTTGCCGCTGCTCGCCGTCCTTCCAGGGCCGCTGGTGATCGCCGTCCAGGATCATGTGCACGCCCTGGAACACGAAGCGCTCGGGATCGTCCTTGAAAGAGAGGATGCCCTTGCAGCGCAGGATGTTGGGGCCTTCGGTGGCCACCAGGTCCTGGATCCAGGGAAAGAACTTGTCCGGGTTGAGCGGCTTGTCGGTCGAAAGCGACACCGACTGCATGTCCTCGTCGTGATAGTGCTTCAGCCCGCCGCCGTGATGATGATGGTGATGGCCGTCGCCATGATCGTGGTCGTGGTGATGGTCGTGATCGTCGGCCTCCAGGAACTTGGGCTCGATGTCGAGGATGCGGTCGAGATCGAAGGCATTGCGGCCGAGTACCTCGGCGATGTCGATCTGCGCGCGCTGGGTCCGGTGCAGCGTGGCGTAAGGATTGATGCCGCGGATGCGCGCTTCCAATTCGCGCAACTCTTCCGGCTCGACCAGGTCGGTCTTGTTGATGATGATGACGTCGGCAAACGCAATCTGGTTCTTGGCCTCGGGCGCGTCCTTGAGACGATCTTTGAGCCACTTGGCGTCGGCCACGGTGACGACCGCGTCCAGTTTGGTCTTGGCGCCGACCTGCTCGTCCATGAAGAAGGTCTGCGCCACCGGCGCGGGGTCGGCGAGGCCCGTGGTCTCGACGATGATGGCGTCGAACTTGCCCTTCCGCCGCATGAGGCCGTCGATGATGCGCACCAGGTCGCCGCGCACGGTGCAGCAGATGCAGCCGTTGTTCATCTCGAACACTTCTTCGTCGGCGTTGACGATGAGCTCGTTGTCGATGCCGATTTCGCCGAACTCGTTGACGATGACGGCGTATTTCTTGCCGTGCGGCTCGGAGAGGATGCGGTTGAGCAGGGTCGTCTTGCCGGCGCCGAGATAGCCGGTAAGGACCGTGACGGGGATTTTTTCGGTCTGGGGGGCGGCTTCTGGGGGCATGGGGGGCAATGGGGCTCCGTGATGGGGGAGATATAGGGGGTCGGGCGGCGGGGTGCAAAAGCTTAGATCCCCCACCTCAGTGGAGCCGAGAATGGGCATTTTTCGAGGGACTTCGGCATCCGGCGGGGACTAGCCGAAGTCGGCTTTCGAGTCCGCAGCGGACTCTACTCGAAGTTGCGCCGGGGCGAATGCGAGGCGAATGCTCGCTACGATGGCCCGCGGTTACGATATTTTCGTCGGCCGCGTTACTGCCATGCTCATAAATCGGAGCTGCCAGGAAGCCACCATAAATTTCTTCGATCCGCTCGTCTCGACAGGCGCGTTGACGGCTCTACAAGCGCCAGATTCAGCCGAGCTGCATCATCTGCAATGTTGGATATCCGGTGACGCCGTAGGGATTTGCTAGGGTCTCGGGCATCTCCAGATGGCTATAATTTTCGGCGACGACGAGATGGACCGGCTTGCCGGCCGTTTTCAGAGCGGCAGCAAATTCTCGACCCTGACGCTGAAATTCCGGCGTATCGTAGGTGCCATAGGCTACGAGGAGCGATGTGTTGAGCTGATCAAGATGTCGCTGTGGACTAAGCGCCTCGACCGTGGCGTCATCGAAGTGAACGAATTTACTTCGCGACGAAAGCCGTACCGGCGTAAGGTCATAAATGCCGCTCAAACATATACCGCCCTTGATCATGCCCGCAGGCAAGCCAAAATCCTTCTGCCAGTTTGTTGTTAGAACGACGGCCGCCAAGTGGCCGCCCGAGGAGTGACCACAAACATAAAGACGGCCTGGGTCACCACCAAAGCTCTCAGCATTCTTGTATACCCAGGCGACAGCACGCCGCACCTGGTCAACTATTGGGAGCAGGTTGCCACCCGTGTGCTTAACCGATCCAAAATCAGGGACGACATAATGCGCGCCAGCCTTGACAAAGGCCTCGGCCGGAAAGGCGTAACTCTTCGCCGATCCGACGCTCCAGCCACCACCATGAATAAAAACGAAAATAGGCGCTTTAGATCGCTTCGTCCGGAAAATATCCAGCTTTTCAACCTCGGTTGAACCATAGGCAACTCGCTGCGGCTGACCAAGCCTAGCGCGTGCAATTTCACTATTGGTCCCATAACGTTTCACGACTTCAAGGAAATTGGGTTCATAAGCAGGTTGAGAATAAGCAGCATCCAGTTCCACTTGATCGTAATTTAGGAAAACAAGCGGTCCCTTTTCGTGCGGTTTTGGCCCGATTTGACATTGTGCAAATGCGGGCGTTGCGGCGACGGCCGCCGCAGCGCCTGCGCCCGTCATCGCGAGCAATCGGCGCCGCGTCAAAATCCCAGATGTGGACCGCGCGCTGAGCGTCGTCATTATCGCCTCCCCTGGAACGAGTTATTTGAAGCACCAGACAAAACAAAGAAATAGCAAGGAATAATCCCAAATTTACTGAGTTTTTCAAGCCCCTCCGGCAAATTCGTTTGATATCAAACCACCGCATGCGGAAGTCTAAACGCAAAGGCCGTTGATGATCGCCGTCCAGGATCATATGCGCTGGAGATCGAAGGCGTAAGGATTGATGCCGCGGATGCGCGCTTCCAATTCGCGCAGCCCGCAGCCCGTGGGGCGGATTAGCGTAGCGTAATCCGCCATTCTCCAAATGATCGGCGGGTTACGCCTTCGGCTAACCCGCCCTACGCCTTCGCCCTAAGCCGCCACGCGCAGATGCAGCCCGGCCTTCTTCTGCAGATAGCCGATGACGGCGAAGAGATTTTTCGCCTGCGGATTGCCGCGCGGGCATAAAATGCGGATCGGGCTCTCGATCGGCCTTTTGGCCGGCGCGCCGGTCGCCTTGATGGTGTCGCGCGGTTGGTGAATTCGATCTTCATTTTGGCCGAAACGAGCGTAGAGGTAGCGTCCCATGAGCCGCTTGTTCGAAGAACTCGACTATCGCCAGACGCCGATCGGCGCCCTGAGCCTGCGCCGGCGGCGTGAGCTGAGCCTCGGCGTCGATGTGTTCGAGATCAAGCTCGGCGATGAATTCCTGATGTCGAGCCTGTTCACCGCGTCCGAGATCGCGCTGGCGCGGCTGGCATTGGCTGCGCTGGTCGGCCAAGACTCCAACGAGGCCCTCGATGTCGTGGTCGGCGGGCTGGGGCTGGGCTACACGGCGCAAGCCGTGCTGGAGCACCGGACGGTGTCATCGCTCATCGTGGTCGAGGCGCTGGCGCCGGTCATCGACTGGCACGTTGCGGGCCTGGTTCCGCTCGGCCGCGAACTTGCCGCCGAGCCGCGCTGCCGCTTTGTGCTCGGCGACTTCTTCGCCCTGGCGGCTTCGCAAGCGGGCTTCGATGCGGCCGCGCCCGGGCGCGCGTTCGACGCGGTGCTGGCGGACATCGACCATTCGCCCGACGCGCTGCTCGATGCGGGCAACGCCGCATTCTACGGCGAAGCGGGCCTCACCCGGCTGGCCGCGCATCTAAAGCCCGGCGGCGTGTTCGGTCTGTGGTCGAATGAGCGTGCCGACGATGCCTTCACCGCGCGGCTGGCGCGCGTGTTCGCGGAGGCGCGCGCCGAGCCCGTGACGTTTCACAATCCGCTGCAAAGCAAGCCGTTCACGCAGACGGTCTATCTCGCGCGCAAGCGGGTGTAGCGGCACGATCCACCCAACTGCGGGAGACCGTGCGGCGGATGAGCCCTCGGGTCCGCGCTGCGCGCGGCCCATGGGTAAACTCCGCGTCATTCGCCATCGTCCGTGAGGCCGGCGCCGGCGGCCGCCGCGCCCTCACAGCGTCCGCTGCTTCGCCCCGCATTCCTTGCAGGTGAACTCGACCCGGGTCTGGCCTTTCGGCGCCTTGACGCGGTTGGGCGCGCCGCACTTGCCGCACTTGGTCTCGATGCGCGTGTCGCCTTGCGTCACCGTCACGGATTTGCGCTCCAGCGCTTCGCGCACCAGCCGCTCGGTTTCCGCGCGCATTTCCTCTTTCGACATGGCGTCCTTTTTTGCTTGTTGCCGCACCCGCGGCGGCCCTCTCTATAGCAGAATGGCGGCGCCGTGATAGTCTCGCCTGCATGCCGCATTCGGAAGAAAAGCCGCTCCCCGCCGTCGGCGTCTATTGGATCGAGGAGGCCGACTATCCGGCCGTGCGCGCGCTGTTCGAAGACGGCGCCACGCTGCCGCCGAACTGGGGCGCATGGCTGAAGATGGCGGAAGAAATGAAGAAGGGTCTGGAAAGCTACGGCCACCCGGTGATGAAGGTGCGCATCGATCCGGCGGCCTTTCCGGCCTGGTGCGCGGCGCACGGCATCACGCCCGGCAGGCAGGGACGCAAAGCGTTCATCGCCGCGGCGGTGAAGGAACGGTACGGCGACCAGAACTGAGCGCCCCTTCTTGGCTCACCACAGTGCCGGACGCTATGCTGCCCCCGCAAGCGCGGCGTTGAGCGCGGATGGGGGCGAGGAACGCCATGAACTACGCAACCGATTTTCCCTCAATCAAGGACAAGGTCGCGCCCGAGGAATGGCAGGCGCGGCTCGATCTCGCCGCTTGCTACCGGCTGGTCGACCGCTACGGCATGACCGACCTGATCTATAACCACATCACGTCGCGCATTCCGGGCGAAGAAGGCGCGCTGCTGATCAATCTTTACGGCCTGCTCTACAAGGAGATCACCGCCTCCAGCCTGGTGAGGATCCATGTCGACGGCGACATACTCTGGAAGCCGGAGACCGACTACGACATCAACAAATCCGGCTACGTGATTCACGGCGCGATCCACAAGGCGCGGCCGGACGTTGCCTGTGTGCTGCACACGCACACGCGCGCCGGCATGGCGGTGTCGGCGATGCAATGCGGGCTGTTGCCGCTGTCGCAGACCGCGATCCGCTTCGTCGGCCACATCGGCTATCACGACTACGAGGGCCCGGCGGTCGATCTCGACGAGCGCGAGCGCATCGTCGAGGACCTGGGGCCGCACGACGCGCTGATCATGCGCAACCACGGCCTGCTCACCTGCGGCGCCACCGTGCAGCAGGCCTTCAACACCATGTATCAGCTCGAACTGTCGTGCCGCTCGCAGGTCGACGCCATGGCGGCGCGCACCGAGCTCACCATGCCGGGCGAGAATGTGCTGGCCCACACCGCGCATCTTTATCAGCCGGGTACGCGGCGGCCCTACGGCATCCTGGAATGGCCGGCCATGCTGCGCCTGCTCGACGCCGAGCAGAAGACGACCGGCTACCCGCCCTATTGGCATTAAGTGCGTGCCCGCCGGCGCGAGCGCAGCGAAGGCGTCAGGCCGCGTCCTCGCGCGACGCCGGTGTTTCGCCGTTGCGCGCCACCAGCTTGGGCAGCAGGTGCACGATGTCCCGGCGCATGGTGGCCGATGATTTCTCCAGCTCGGCGCGCGCGGCACGTTCGGCGTCGAGTGCCGCGGTCAATTCCTCGATCTTGCCGGCGGCGGTGTCGCGCTCCACTTTCAGCAGGGCTTCGAGTACCTGGATCAGCTCTCCTTGCGACTTGACGTGGTCGCGCGCGGTCTGCTGCGCGGCCTCGAAGCCGGCGGCACTGCGCGACAGCTCTTCATGGCGCTTGGCGACGCGCGTGTGCGCGTCCTGCAGCGTGCCGAACGCACGCTCGCGCTCATCGAGCAGTCGCGTGAGACGGGCGATCTCGATTTCGAAACGCACGGCCTGCTGGGTGAGCGCGTCGCGATGCCGGCGCCGTTCCTCGTCGATCGGCGCCGCCAGCTTCTCGGCTTCCGCGGTCTTGGCGGCAAGCTGCGCGGCGAGCGTTTCGATCATTTGGCGGGCTTCCACCAGCAAGGCGCCGCGCTGGTCGAAGGCGGCCGTCAACGCGCTTGCATGCTGGTGCGACTGGGCAAGACTTTCCTGCGTGCTTTCGAGTTCGGCGCGCAGCACGGCCCGGTCCTGCTCCGCGCGCGCGAGCCCGTCTTTTGCCGCGGCCGTCTCGCTTTCCTGCGCGGACAATGCCGCGTGCAGCAGCGCAACCGATTTGTCGAGATCGGCGATCGCGTTGCTTGCGCTCTGCAATTCGGCCGCCTGCTGCTGTTGCACATTGCATAGGTCGGCGATCTGGATGCAGCGCGCGGACAATTCCGTCCATTGCTGCTTGAGCGCCAATTCGAGCTCGCGCTTGCCGGGTTGCGGCAAGTCGCCGAGACGCGGATAGAGCCGGCCGTCGGCGTCGCGTGCCGGCGGCACCTCGTCGAGCAGAACGTCGAACAGTTCGGGATCCGGCTCGGGGCCGCGTGGCGGAGCCGTCGGTCGCGAAGCGGTTGCGATGGGCGGCGGACGATTGCCGGGCGTCGTGCGCCGCCCGACGGCGCCCAGAACGGCTCCCATGGCGGCGCTCGCGATCTCGGTTTCGAAATTGGGCTTCGGCGATTTCACCGAGGGCTCTCGAAGGTTGGCGGACGGCAGGCTCGCCGGCTCCCCGAATCATGGCCGTCTAGCCTTGGCCGCGCCGTCTTAACCTTTCGTTAAGGCAAGCGGCCGGCGCGTCATGCCTAAAGTCTATGCAGACAATTTTGCGAAAAACCGCCGCTAAGTTTATCGGTTCCGGTTCATGACGAGTGCGTGACACGCGCAGACAACACCTTCACGCGCCGCGCGTCTGCTATAGAATGGCGTTAACGATTCTTAACCGGGGTGCTCGCTTGCGGAACTCTGTCACGAAATGGCTGGTCGGGGCGGCGCCGGCGGCAGGCTTCGCGCTGGCGCTCGGCTCGGCCGTGCCGGCACAGGCGCAATTCTTCTTCGACATCTTCAACCCGCCGCCGCAGCCGCAGTATTCCGCGCCGGAGCCGCCGCGCGTCTACGAGCCGCGCCGATCGCATCGCCGCACGCGTCACGAAGTCCGGCGCGAGCGCCGCCGGCACGACAGCGGCCCGCGCACCTGGGACCCGAAGGAAGTGAAGGGCCCGTTCCAGATCGTTATCGCCATCGCCACGCAAGAGGCGCTGCTCTACGGCCAGGACGGGCTGATCGCGAAGGCGCCGATCTCCACCGGCCGGCCGGACAAGCCGACGCCGAAGGGCGTGTTCACCGTCATCTCCAAAAGCCGATGGCACGAGTCGAACATCTACAGCGGCGCGCCCATGCCGTGGATGCAGCGCATCACCTGGTCGGGCGTCGCCATGCACGAAGGACCGCGGCCGGGCTATCCGGCTTCGCACGGCTGCATCCGCCTGCCTGAGGATTTCGCCGTGCGGCTCTATCACACGACCAAGCTCGGCGCGCGCGTGGTGGTGACGCGCGAGCCCGTCGCGCCGGTGCCGATCGCGAGCGACAAGCTGTTCGTGCCCAAGGAGCCGGAAGCAAAGCCGACGGCGGACGCCGCCCCCGCGACGGTGATCGTCGCCGATGCCGGTAAGCATGCGATGACGCTGGCGGCCAGGTCGTCGGGCGCCAAAGCCTCGGATGTCACTTCGTCCGTTGCCGATGAAGCCGCGGCCAAGAATACCGCCGCGCCCGAGGTGGCGGCGCCGGACGCCATGCCTTCCGGCGACGCGCCTGCCGCGGCCGCGGCCGCGAGCGACCCGCCGGCCGATCCGAAACCCGGCGACACCACGCCATCGGCCGACGCAGCGCTGGCCGGCGCACTCAACCCAGTCATGACCGGCACCATCCGGCTGCCGCCGACCTTGCCGGCGATCCTGGCGAAGACCCGCAACCCGCCGGTCTCGGTTTTCGTCAGCCTCAAGCAGAAGAAAGTGTTCGTGCGGCAGGGCTTCAACGAATTGTTCGACATGCCGGCGACCATCGCCGATCCCGACCGCCCGATCGGCACCCATATCTACACGGCCATGGGGCTCACCGAGGACGGCAAGGCGATGCGCTGGACGGCGATGTCGGTCCCGAGCGGCTTCCGTCATCATAGCCGGCGGCACCACAAGAAGGGCGACGCCGACGAGGACGCCGCCGCGAGCGCGTCCGAGGCGCTGGCGCGCATCGCGCTGCCGCCGGAGGCGATGCAGCGCATCGACGAATTGCTCGTCCCCGGCTCCTCGCTGATCGTGTCGGACAATGCGCTCAGCGACGAGGTCGACGACTCCACCGGCTTCATCGTACTGACGCCTTAGGACGCGGGCCGATTCGCAGCCTTCACCGCACGCGTGGCCGGCGTCGACCGGCCGCGCCCGGGCTTGCCCGCGATCCCCCCAAAAAGGCTAGATTAGCGGGCATGCTGCTTTCCGCGCCCGGAGAATGTCCATCATGAGCAACGACAGGCCGCCCCCGAAAGAGCAGGTCTCGTCGGAGGCCTTCGGTGCCGGCGCGGTCAAGGCCGTCCTGGTGGGGCTTGCCGGCGGCGCCGGGCTTTTCCTCGCCTGGATGGCGGCCGGCACGCTGCTCTTGATCTTTGCCGGCCTCCTGTTCGCGGCGCTGCTCGATGCCTGCACGCGCGCGCTGTCGACGCAGCTGCCGCTGTCGCGCGCCTGGAACCTGGCGATCGTCAGCGTCGCCATCACCATCGTCGTCGTCGGCCTGCTGTTCTGGAGCGGCTTCAGCTTCGCCCAGCAGATCAACGATCTGATGCGCGCGCTCAATCAACAGCTGCACATAGTCGAACAAGGCATGGCCAATCTCGGTCTGGCGCCGAGCGCGGGGCCGGGCGCCTCGCCGATCGGTCATCTCAGCCGGCTGCTGTTTCCCAACCCGCATCAGCTTTTCGGCGAGGCGCGCAGCGCCTTCACCCTGGCGGTGGGCGGCATCGGCCAGGCGGTCATCGTGGTGCTGATCGGCCTGTTCGTCGCCATCGATCCCGCCGCCTACCGGCGCGGCATCGTCGAGCTGTTGCCGGAGCGCCGCCGCCTGCCCGTGGCGCTCATCCTCGACGAGACCGCGCTTTATCTCAGGCGCTGGCTGGTGGGGCAGATCGCCGCCATGCTGCTTCTGGCGGTGTTGACCGTCATCATGCTGGCTATCTTCGGCGTGCCGAACCCGGTTCTGCTCGGCATCCAGGCGGGCCTATTCAATTTCGTGCCCTATCTCGGCGCCGTTGTCGCGGCCGCACCCATCCTGCTGATGGCGCTGCCGCTCGGCACCACCACGCTGCTGATCGTGCTCGCACTCTATACCGTGATCCACATCGGCGTCGGCTATGCGGTGATGCCGCTGATCCAGAAACAGGCGGTGCACCTGCCGCCGGCCTTGACGCTCGCCAGTCTCGTCTTGTTCGGCGCGCTGTTCGGCGTGATGAGCGTCGCGGTGGCGACGCCGCTGGTCGCCGCGATCCGCCACGGCGTGCTGCGGCTGCAGCACTTTCCGGCACCCGCCGGAGATGCGGGTAAAGGTGCGCCCAAGGTCTTCCACCCCTAGCTTGGTCGGGCAACGTGCATCTGCTAGAATTTCGTCCGCGATAGCGGATCATGCTCTCGGGCATTGCAGTCATGAGCGACGCCAATCTACATGCCGAAATCGAAGCGCTGCGGCGCGAGATCGCCGCCATGCGCGCCGAGCAGGCCGCTAGCAAGAGCGGTGCCGCAAAGGCCGAAGAAGCGATCGAAGCCGGAGCCGCGAGTTTGACGGAACAATTGCGCGGTCTCGCGCGCGAGATCGCCGATCTCACCGAAGAGACCGAAAAGGGCGTCGTCGCCCATCCGCTGACCAGCGTGCTCGGCGCGCTGGTGCTCGGCGTTTTGATCGGGCGCGCGCTGACCAGATAGAGCATCGGAGAGGACCTTCGCCCGTGCAGACTGTGCTTCGTCACCTACGCGTGCTCTGGCGGGCCGAGCGCATCATCGCGGAGACGCGCGCGCGTGTGCTGCTGCGCCGCTCGATGCTCTACGCCTTGGCCGGCCTGATCGCGGTGTTCGGCCTCGCCATGTTGAACGTGGCGGCCTATTTCTATCTGCGAGGGTTGTGGGGGCCGATCTGGGCGGCGCTCGCCGCTGGGCTCGGCGATCTCGTCATCGCGCTTACCGTCGTGCTGATAGCGTTCGCCATCCGGCCCGGGCCGGAGCTGCCGGCCGCGCTCGAACTGCGCGACATGTCGATCGAGGGGCTGGAAGCGGAGCTCGGCCCCTTGCAGGAGCGCTTCGCCTGGCTCGGCCGCGCGGCGCGCGATCCGTTCGACACCATGCTGCCGGCAATCCTGATCCCGCTCGTCACCTCGATCATGCGCGGCCTGCGCAAGAGCACGCCGGAGGGCGGGGCCTAGACTGCGCGGCCGACGCTTTGCAAATAGATGATCCCCAGCAGGATCGCCAGCAGTACGCCCAACACGGTGAGATTCAGCACCAACGACTGGCGCGCCTCCTTCTTCTGCCACCAGCTGCGCGGACGCACGCCGCGGCTGACCAGCACCACCTGGGCGGCGAGATTGACGCAGACCAGGTTTACCGCGAGCAAAGTCGCGGCGCCCGCGGCATGCGCCCACTGGCCGGCGCCGAGCATGAGGCCGAGCGCGGCGGCCGGCGGCAACAGCGCCACCGCGACCATGACGCCGACCAGCACGCTCGACAGGCCCGAGACCAGCGACAGCACGGCGGCCGCGCCCGAAGCGAGCGCGATGGCGACGCTGTCATAGGCGACGCTGGTGCGCGCCAGAAGCGCGCCGCTGTCGAGCGCCACCGGCAGCATCAGCCCGGCGAGCGCGGAGGTGCCGACCGCGAGGCCGAGGCCGATCGCGTTGGCGCGCAGCGCGCGTCCGGTCAGCGCATGATCGCCGAGCGCGACCCCGAAGGCGAAGGCGAGGCTCGGACCCAAGAGCGGCGCGATCACCATGGCGCCGATCACCACCGCGATATTGTCCTCCACCAAACCGATGCCGGCGACCAGCGTCGACAGCACGATCAGCAGGACGAAGGTGCTGTCGACATGCGTGCCCTCCGCGACCGTGTTGTAGAGCTCCTCGCGCGCCGCGGTGGTCGACCGCGGCTCGGCCGGCGCGGGCTTCTCGGTTTCTTCCAGCTCGGGGATCACCGCGAGCGTCGACAGCAGCACGATGCGGTGCCTGTTGTCCATGAGGATGCCGTGCAGCTTGTCGATCAGCGCCTGGCAATGCGTCGTTGGGGCGAGCATACGCACGACCATCTGTCCCGGCTCGGCACCCGGCACGCACCAGACGTCGGCGACTTCGGGCGCGCGCGCCACGCGCATGACCGCATCGAGGTTCTGCTTGGCGACGATGACTTCGATGATGCGCGTCGACATCGTTTCGTCAGGCCTGGAACAGCAGCATCAGGAAAGCCGCAAACAGCATGACGTGCACCACGCCCTGCAAAATGTTGGTGCGGCCGCTGGCGAAGGTGACGACGCTGACGGCCAAAGTGAGCAACAGCAGCACGTCGTTGGCGCCGCTGAGGCCGAGGTCGACGGTGCGGCCGGTATAGTAGCCGATCGCCAGCATGAACGGCACCGACAGCCCGATCGTCGCCAACACCGATCCGAGGAATATGTTGACCGAGCGTTGCAGACGGTTGGCGAGCGCGGCGCGCATAGCGCCGAGCGCTTCCGGCGTCGCTACCAGCATGGCGATGACGACGCCGCCGAGCGGCGTCGGCACTTTCAGCGTCTCGATCAGATAGTCGATTGGATGGGCAAGCTGCTCGGCAAGGTAGGCGACCGGCGCCATGTACAGGATCAGCAAGGTGGCGTGGTGGTAAAGCGGCGCCTGCTTGTCGCGCTTGTCGCTTACCGGCCGCTCGTGCTCTTCCTCAAGCATGAAATAGCCGCGGTGACGGCCGGTCTGGATGGCGAGGAAGGCGCCATAGAGGCCGAGCGACATGACGACGAGAAAAACCTGCTGCGCCGTCGACAGCGTCGGGCCGGCGGTCGTCACGGTGAAATTCGGCAGGCTGAGCGTGAACACCGCAAGCGGGATGATCACGCCGAGATAAGCGTTGGCGCCTTGCAGATTGTAGGTCTGCTCGCGGTGGCGCCAGCCGCCGATCAGAAGCGAAGCGCCGACCATGCCGCCCAGGATGATCATGACGATGGCGAACAGCGTATCGCGCACCAGCGTCGGGTTGTTGGCGCCGTGCAACATGACGGCGGAGATGCTCATCACCTCGATGGCCGTGACCGAGAGCGTGAGAACGAGCGTGCCGTAGGGCTCGCCCAGCGCCTCCGCGACGCGGTCGGCGTGGCGCACCACGCAAAGCGCCGAGCCCAGCACCACGCCGAACAGCCAGATGAAAATGAGCGCCAGCGCGAGCGGATGCGAAAGCGCGGAAAACATCGCCTTGCCGGCGAGCGCGAAAGCCAGCACGGTCGCCAGGCTGACGCCCAGGAACCACTCGGCGCGGATCGTTTTGGCCACGCTCCGGCACTCCCCCATTCGTCGCGCCCGCCGTCTCGTGGGGCCGGCTAAGCGCAAATCTCCCCGCGGCGGCATACTAGCCAATGCCAGAAAGCCCCCGATAGGGCCTATGCCCGCCGAGCCTTGGCGCAAAACAAAGACAGGCGCCGCAAGGGCGCCTGTCGATATCCAATTACACGCGGGCGTGCGGGCCGTGCCGCAGCGCCAGGCGCGCTATTTCTTCATCTTGGTCTTGCTGTGGCTCATGCCGGCGCCGGTGGTGCTGGTCGAGCTCGCCACGCAGGTCTGCGTGCCCTTCTTGGCCTTGGTGCATGAGGCCATGGTTTGGTACTTGCAGCTCATCTTGGAGCCGGGACCCTTCAGGCAATATTTGCCGCTCATGCCGGCAGCCGAGGCGGCCGGCACCGCGAGCGCGAAGGCCGAAAGAACGGCCGCAAGCGTCAACATCTTACGCATCATGCTCTCCTTAGCGTTCCAGGTTCCCCCCGGCGAAAATCCAACGTCAGGGCGTGACGGCGGTTCCGCGCGCGTAAAATGTTTTTGGCCGCGCGGTAACACTTGCCACCCGGACGGGTTCCGCCGCATGATCGCTTCCCAAGGGCGCATCACATCGGTTGTTACGCCATGCTGAGCGCCGCATTCATCCTCATCACCGTCGCCGTGCTGGCCGGCTCGCTGCTGGCGGTGCTGCACATGCGCGAAAACGCGCGGCTGCCGGCCTGGCCGTTTCCCGCGCTGCATGGGCTCGCCGCGCTCGGCGGGCTTGCACTGCTCGCGCTTGCGCTGAGCGGACCGGCGCGCGGGCTGGAACAGGGCGCCGCGGCCTTCGGGGCCGGCGCCGCCGCAATCCTCGCGTTGGCGGCGCTGGTCGGCGCCACGCTGCTGTCGGCGCGCCTGCGCCGCGGCCAGGTGCCGGGCGGGCTGATCGCCGTGCATGCGATGATCGCGGTGAGCGGGTTCGTGGTGCTGGCGGCTTATTATTTCGCCGGCTAGCGCTTGGTCAGCGTGTAGATAACGTCGCCGAGACCGACCTGTGCGGTCGACGCATTCACAAAACGAACATCGAACGCGCAGCCGGTTTGCAAGGTACGTCCGGCGGCTGCGCCGGTAAGGGCGTAGTGCGGCCCGCGGCAGGCAAAGGGCGCGGGTCCCGCAATCCCCTTGGCCGAGAACACGACGGTACTGCCGATCAAACGATCCCGCGCCGCCGGCGCGGATGCGCGTTCATGTGCGGGAGCGGCCGCGGTGAATTGCCAGGTGCCGAGATAGGCCGGATCGGCATCGGCGGTGGCATAAGCCACGACGCGCAGACACAGGGCCGCACAAAACACCACCAGACAAAACACGCGCACAGACTTTCCTCCCCGCCATCCTATGGCGCAAACGCGACCCTCAATCTACGACCGCGCCCGGCCAAGGCCTGTGACAGGCATCACATGCCCACAGAATTTTGGCGCCCCGGCCCGGCTGGCGGGCCAGAGATCCTTTGCCAGATCTAAATGTTATAGTATTACATACACGGACCGGCCGGCCCGGAACGCATGAGGAGTGCCGCCATGAACACCCGCGCAAGGCTCATCTTTGCCTTTCTCCTCGGCTGTTGCCTCGCCCTGGCGCAAATCTCCGCGGCCCGCGCCGCCGAAGGTCCGGTGAAGGTGGTGGCGGCGGAGAATTTCTACGGCGGCATCGCGCACCAGGTCGGCGGCCTGCTTGTCGAAGTCGTCAGCGTCCTGAACAATCCGGACCAGGACCCGCACCTGTTCGAAACCTCGCCGACGGTGGCGCGCCAGGTTGCCGACGCGCAGATCGTCATCTTCAACGGCGCCGAATACGATCCCTGGATCGGCAAGCTGCTGAGCGCCGCGCCGCGGCCGGGCCGCACGGTGATCGACGTCGCCGAGCTCGCCGGCTGGCGGCCGGGCGACAATCCGCATGTGTGGTACGCGCCCGAGACCATGCCGATGGCGGCGCGGGCGCTGGCCGCGGCGCTCGCCAAGGCCGATCCCGACCATGCCCGCGACTATGCGCAGGGGCTCAAGACAACGCTCGCCGCGCTCATGCGCGTCAAGGCGCGCGTCTATGAAATGCGCGACAAGTATTTCGGCCAGCCGGTGACCGCGACCGAGCCTGTGTTCGGCCCTATGGCCGCGGCGCTGGGCCTCAAGATGCGCAACGAGCGCTTTCAGCTCGCAATGATGAACGACACCGAACCGAGCGCGCGCGACCTCGCCGCCTTCGAGAACGACCTCAAGCAGCACAAGGTGAAGGCGCTGATCTATAACAAGCAGGTGTCGGAGAAGCTTACCGAGCGGCTGATCGCCATCGCCGAGAAGGCGAAGGTGCCGGTGGTGGCGGTGACCGAGACGCAGCCGGCCGGCGTAAGCTTTGCCGGCTGGATGCTGGCGCAGCTTGCCGCGCTCGACAAGGCGCTCAAGGGGCCGGCGTCGTGAGCGGCACGCCCGCCATCGAGCTCGAGCGCGCCACGCTGCGCGTCGGCACGCGCGAGGTATTGCGAGACGTGAGCTTCGCCATCCGCCCCGGCGAGTTCGTCGGCGTGCTGGGACCGAACGGCGCCGGCAAGACCACGCTGATGCGCGCGGTGCTCGGGCTGCTGACGCCGCGCAGCGGCGCCTTGCGCGTGTTCGGCCATGCGGCGCGGCGCGGCGATGCCGGCATCGGCTATCTGCCGCAGGTGCGCACCGTGCTGCCCGACCTCGGGCTGCGCGGCCTGGACTTCGTCGCCTCCTCGCTCAACGGCGAGCGTTGGGGGCTGCCGCGCCTCAGCCGCGCCGACCGCGCCATGATCGACGAGACGCTGGCGCTCACCGGCGCGCGCGATCTGGCGCGGCGCCCGCTCTCGGACATGTCGGGCGGCGAGCGGCAACGGCTGTTGCTGGCGCAGGCGCTGGTCGGCGCCCCGCGCCTGTTGCTGCTCGACGAGCCGCTGATCAGCCTCGACGCGCGCTATCAGGAGCGCGCCATCGCCATGGTGCGCAAGGTCTGCCGCGAGCGCGGCGTCACCGTGCTGTTTACCGCGCACGAGATCAACCAGCTCATCGGCGCGCTCGACCGCGTGCTCTATCTCGGCAATGGCCGCGCCGCGCTCGGCACCGTCGACGAGGTCATCACCGCGCCGGTGCTCTCGCAGCTCTACGGCACCGCCATCCACGTGGTGCGCGCCGACGGCCACATCTTCGTGATGGCGCGCGGGCACAATGTCGAGCATGTCGACCACCAGCACGAGCACGGACATGGGCATCATCATTGAGGGCGCATCCACTTTGCGGCTGCCGCACCGCGAATTCCGCTTCACCCTCCCCTGGAGGGGGAGGGCCGATCGGGGTGGGGTGAACGGTGCGAAGGGTCACCCCCTCCCGCCAGCCTTCGCTGCACTCGGCTGGCGACCTCCCCCCTCCAGGGGGAGGTGAAGAAAGGCGTTGTCGTGTTCCAATACGAATTCATGTCCAACGCCTTCGCCGCCGCCGGCATCGTTGCGGTGGTGTCGGGCGTGGTCGGCTATTTCCTGGTGATGCGCGCGCAGACCTTCGCCGGCCACGCGCTCTCGCATGTCGGGTTTGCCGGCGCGACCGGCGCCGTGCTGATCGGGTTTTCGCCGTTGTGGGGCCTGATCGGCTTCACGCTCGTTGCCGCCATCGCGATGGGGCTATTGAGCGAGCGCATCAGCAACCGCGACGTCGCCATCGGCGTGGTGCTGGCGCTGGCGCTCGGCTTCGGCCTGTTGTTCCTGCACTACTACACGGCCTTCGCGACCCAAGCGACGGCGCTGCTGTTCGGCAATGTGCTGGCGGTCGACCGGACGATGATCGCGACGCTCGCTGCGCTTGCCGCCGTCACGCTCTCCGGCCTCGCCCTCATCATGCGGCCGCTGATTTTCGCCAGCCTGCAGCCGGAACTCGCCGAAGCCAAGGGCGTGCCGCTGCGCTTTGTCTCCACAGCCTTCCTCGCGGTGGTGGCGATCGCGGTGTCGGAGTGCGCGCAGATCGTCGGCGTGCTGCTGGTGTTCACGCTGATGGTCGGACCGCCCGCCGCCGCGCAGCGGCTGACCAGCGGCCTGTGGAGCGGGCTTGCCGCCGCGGCGACGATCGCGCTCGCTGCCGCCTGGCTCGGCCTGACGCTCGCCTACTATACCGACTGGCCGGTCAGCTTCTGCATCGCGCTGTTGAGCGCCGGCTTCTATTTCGCCGCGCTCGCGCGCGGGCGACATGCCGGCGCCGCCGTGCTAGAAGACGCCGCATGAGCGAATTGAAACGCGCGATCTGCGTCGGCGAAGCGACGGTTGAGCTGGCGCGCGGCGCCGACGGGCGCTACGCGCTGGCGAGCGGCGGCGACACCTTCAATACCGCGGTTTATCTCGCGCGCGCCGGCCAGCCGGCCGCTTTCGCCAGCGCGCTCGGCGACGATCCTTATTCCGACGCCATCGTGTCGCTGGCGCAGGCCGACGGGCTCGCCACCGATCTCGTTCTGCGCGTGCCCGGCCGCCTGCCGGCCGTCGCACTGATCGACGCCGACGCGCAGGGCGCCCGCCGCCCGCATACTTGGCGCGAGGCGGCGCCGGCGCGCGAATTGTTCGAGCTGCCGAACTGGAGCCGCATCGCGGAAGGTCTTGCTCGGCGCGCGCCTCGTCTATTTCTCGGGCATCACCTTGTCGCTCTATTCCAATGTGGGTCTCGGCCGCTTTCTGGCGGCGCTGGAACTTGCGCGCGGCAACGGCGCCAAGATCGCCTTCGACGGCAATTTCCGCCCGCGCGACTGGAAGGGCGACCTGACGCGCACGCGTACCGTGTTCGCGGAAGCGCTCAAGCGCGTCGACATCGCGCTGCCGGCTTATGACGACGAGGCGGTGCTGTGGGGCGACCCCTCGCCGGAAGCCACCATCGAGCGGCTGCAGGCCTTTGGCGTCGGCGAAGTGGTGGTGAAGAACGGCCCCAACAGCGCGCTGATCGCGACCGCGGGCAAGCGCGAGGCGGCGCCGGTGCCGGAAGTCGTGGTGCCGGTCGATGCCACGGCAGCCGGCGACGGCTTCAACGCCGGCTATCTCGCCGCACGCTTGGCCGGCAGCAGGGCGCTCGAGGCGGCGGATGCCGCCCACAGGCTTGCGGGGCAGGTCATCCGCCACCCAGGCGCGATCATGCCGCGCGCCGGCGCGGCGGTGCATTAGCGTCGGCACTGCTACCGATCATTAACCTCAAAAATCCGTATCGGCGGCGGGCGGTCCACGCGATCGCACTTTACCGCACTTTTATACCTTTCCACTAAGACACCCGCGGCGACTTGTGGGGTGCAAGATCATGTTCGCGGCGGCAGCGTGTCGAAAGGCCCGAGAATTTCTCGGCGGATTTTATGCGAACCAACGCGCGAACGTAGCGATCACTTTCTGCCTCGCCGCCGTACCGATCATGATGGGAGTCGGCGCCGCGATCGACTACAGCTTTGCCAACCGCGACTGGGTCACGCTCAACGGCTATGCCGACATGGCCGCGCTTTCGGCGGTCAACCGCGCATCGATGCAAATGTCCACGTCCGAAGCCAAGAAGCAGGCCAAGACGTTTTTCAAGGCGCAGGCCGAAACGCTCAAGCGCGGCGCGTACACGTCGGTGAAGGTCAAGGTGCAAGACGGCTCCGACGGCCGCACCGCCACCGTCAGCTACACCGCCAGCGTGCCCACCACTTTCCTCGGCCTTTTCTCGATCAACACCATCGATATTTCCGGCTCCTCGACCGCCTCGTCCGGCATTCCGACCTACATGGATTTCTATCTGCTGCTCGACAATACGCCGTCGATGGGCGTCGGCGCCACGCCCGGCGACGTCGATACCATGGTCGCCAACACGCCCGATCAGTGCGCCTTCGCTTGCCACGACCTATCGACCGCACCCAACGATTACTACAGTCTGGCAAAAAAGCTCGGCGTCACCACTCGCATCGACGTTGTGCGCAGCGCGACGCAGGAGCTGATGGACACCGCTGCCGCGACGGCGATCACGCCGGACCAGTACCGTATGGCGCTCTATACCTTCGGAAGTACGGACAAGAGCCGCGCCCTGACCAAGATCTATTCGCTGTCATCCGATCTGACGAGCGCGAAATCGGCCGCCAACAATATCGATTTGATGAGTGTGCAGTATCAAGGCTATAACAACGATCAGGACACCGATTTCGACGGCGTGCTGGCGAGCATGAACAGCGAAATCGACACCCCCGGCGACGGCAGCACTCCCTCGCATCCGATGAAGATGCTGTTTCTGGTCTCCGACGGCGTCAGCGACGCTTACTATCCCTCGACCTGCAGCAAGCCGACCACAAGCGGACGCTGCCAGGAGCCGCTGACGGTCGCCACCTGCACCGCGTTGAAAAATCGCGGCGTCAAGATCGCGGTGCTCTACACGACCTATCTGTCGCTGCCGACCAACGCCTGGTACATGACCTGGGTCGATCCGTTCAATCCCGGACCTTACGGCCCCTCGGTCAACAGCGAGATCGCGAAGAACATGCAGACCTGCGCCTCGCCGGGCTATTACTTCGAGGTGAGCCCGACCGACGGCATCGCGCAAGCCATGAACGCGCTGTTCAACAAGGCCGTGCAGGAAGCGCGCCTGACCAAATAGCGCGATGCCGCGCAACGGCGAAAATCGAAACGGCCCGCGCTTGCAAAGTCGCGGGCCGCTTGCTTGTGTAATCCGTCGTCTCAGGCCAGTACGTCGGCGATCGGATCGGTGAGATCCAGCGGCGCGGACGCCGCCGCGGTCTTGGCCGCCTGATCGACCTTCGGCGCGTCGACCGGACGGTCCAGCCGGCGGGACACGCCCTCGAACTGGACGTTTTGATCGATCGTCAGCGATTTGTTGAAGATCTCGCCGTCGACCTTGGCGGCCCCCTGCAGCTTGACGGTGTTGGCGTGGATCGTGCCGTTGAAGATGCCCTGCACGATCGCTTCCTGTGCGATGACCTTGCCCTCGACCTTGGCGCCTTCGCAGACGGTCAGATGCGAGGCCTGGATCTCGCCGGTGACGCGGCCGTAGATCTGCAGGGCGCCCGGGCAACTGATGTTGCCGTCGATCAGCATGCCGTTGCCGAAGGTGGAGACGATGTCCGGCGACGCCGTGATCGGCGTGCGCCCGGCGATTTTCGGCTCGGGCGCGCTCGCCTTGACCGGCTCGCGCGGGATTTTCGGTTGCGAAAAGTAATTCAAGGCCGTTCCTCCTCATACTGCGGGCGCCGCCACACCGGCGCCGCGCCGCCGCCCACTCGATTGAACTCACGTATGATGATCCCATCGGAGCCCGACAGCGCAAAACGGTTTCGGAAATTATCCATAACGCGGACGGCCTCCGCGCCCGCGGGCTTGGCTCCATTAACTAAATCCGCAAGCCCTCGGCAGCCGCACTTGAATTGGCACCTGGGCGCGGGTTTAAGCTAGCGCCCATGAACGACGCGGTCCTTAAAAAAGCGGTCGACGGCTTCCTGGCCAACGTGAATTTCAGCGCCCGGCGCGAGATCGAGAAGGTCGTGCGCAGCGCGTTCGCCAGCGGCAAGCTGCACAACGGCGAGACACTCACCACCGCGGTGACGTTGTCGAACGATAAAGTCGACCTGGACGTCACGATCTTCAGCAAGCTCGAGCTTTGAGACGTCCGTTCAGCGCCGTACGGCCGGCTGGGAAACCGAGGCGACCAGATCGCCTTTGTGTGCGCCCGCGCCGAGCGTGAGCAAGGCGGCAATCGCCAGCGCGACCGCGGCAAAGACCGGCACCATCGCACCGGTAATCTTGCGCGCGGCCGCCTTGTCCTCAGCCGACAACGGGACGTGGACGTGATGGCACATCGGCCTTCTCCTTCGCGCTCGGCGGGCCTTCCCGCCATGCTAGCCGACCGGACGCGTTCTGTCTGCCGCGCGGTTGACCGGGCGGCGCGCGGCCGATAGCTTGCGCGGCGATGGGGATGGGGTCCCCCGACAACCGCCTGCGAGGGCTGATGACTCCTACCGCACAAGCGGAGTGGTAGGATTCCATGCAGGACGGTTTTCTGTTTCACGGTTCATACAACATCGACGGCTTTGCCGGCACGCGCCGCGCGCCTTGGCGAGGCGGTCTGCTATGGTCCCTTCGATTCGCGCAGGCCCGACAGGACGCCAGGCGATGATCGCTGAATATTTCTGGATCGCCATCGGTAGCGCGCTCGGCGGCATGGGCCGCTATTTCTGCTCGGGCGTCGCGGCGCGGCTGATAGGCGAGACCTTCCCCTTCGGCACGCTGATCGTGAACGTGCTGGGCTCCTTCGTCATCGGCTTTTTCGCCACGCTGACCGGGCCGGACGGCCGCGTCTTCGTCGGCTCGAGCGCGCGGCAATTCGTGCTGGTGGGATTCTGCGGCGGCTACACGACCTTCTCCTCGTTCAGCCTGCAGACCCTGAACTTGATACAGGACGGCGAATGGACCTATGCCGGCCTCAACATCGGCTTGTCGGTAGCGCTTTGCCTTGCCGCGGTCTGGGCCGGCTACGCGCTCGCGGTGAGCCTGAACACGATGAGATGGGTGTGACAATGCAGATCCCGCA
Organism: uncultured Pseudomonadota bacterium; assembly: GCA_963773305.1. Classification (GTDB taxonomy): domain Bacteria; phylum Pseudomonadota; class Alphaproteobacteria; order Rhizobiales; family Xanthobacteraceae; genus Pseudolabrys. The sequence goes on along the minus strand of CAVZAR010000001.1, from coordinate 81,133 downwards.
CGAAGCAGTACTGCTACGCATCTATTTCGGCGAGGACGACAAGTCCGGGAGGCTGCCGCTCTACGAGGCGATCGTGCTGAAAGCGCGCGAGATGCATCTGGCCGGCGCCACCGTGCTGCGCGGCAATGCCGGCTTCGGCCATTCCAGCCGCATCCATACCACCAAGATTTTGCGGCTCTCCCAGGACCTGCCGATGGTGGTGGAGATCGTCGACGACAAGGAAAAGATCGACGCCTTCTTGCCGGTGCTCGACGGCATGATGTCGAGCGGCCTCGTCACGCTGGAAAGAGTGCAGGTGCTGCAATACGGCGCTCCAGGCGCGAACGACACGTAGCGGCGCCAGGGCGGCGGGGCGGACGGCGGACGGCCGAAAAATGGCCAATTTAAGCCACGATTCCATCCGATTGAGGCGGCGACGGCCGGCGTGCTACCGTGCGACCGGCCAGTATTCGTCGGGTAACGGCAATGAAACGCATCGCAATTGGATTAGTGCTGCTCGCCTATTTCGCCGCGCCGGCGCTCGTGCGGGCGCAGAACAGCGACCAGGACAGGGCGCACGACGCCAAGGAGCGAGCGGCGGAGCAAAAGGCGGAAGAGAAAAATCCGCTGCTGCGCATCTACCACGAGAAGCAGAAAGAGAACGCGGAGATCGAGCAGCGATATCAGCGTACATTGCGCGCCACCGACCAGAGCAAAGCGCCGACCCACATCGACCCCTGGTCGAATATGCGGTAAGTCCGCGAGTTTGCGCAGCCTAGTTCACCTCCCTTTTCGACGGCGGTTGCGGCCCCCGGCGCCGGCGAAAGCGCATTTCGCTTGAACCTCATCCGAGCTACGGTCGGGCCGCGCAAGAATGCGCGCCCGAGCGGCCGCCCATGAACGAAGCCACCGATCGCCACATCACCCACGAAGACATTGCGCGCATAGACGACCGCATCGAGGCTTTGCGCGACAGGGCCGCGCGCTGCGCCAAGCTATCGGTCGCCGCCAAGGTTGCGATCGGCGCAGGGCTCGCCTGGCTCGCGCTGACCGTACTGGGACTGGCGCCGTTCCTGCCGTTGCTATGGGTGGCGGCGCTCGCCGCCGCGATCGGCGGTGTGGTGCTGCTCGGCTCCAACGCAACGACCTGGAACCAGACAGAGGCGAGCTTGCGCGCGAGCGAAGCCATGCGCGCGGAATGGATCGGTCAACTCAAGCTTCGCGTGGTGGAGGAACGGCCGACGCTGCATTAGGCGTAGCGTGCGTTGGCTCGCCTTTTGGCCATGCAAGCGTGGCGCGCAGGCCGGCCGGCGGTAAAGCTTGATAGGGTTTATCTATCAATGCTAAACGTGTTGCGAGAAATTTTTTTAACAAACATCCTGGACTCCGGCCGCTAAGCCGTTGATATCATAAGGCAAGCTTTCAAGTGCTGGACAGGCTGGAATTCATCATCGCGCTGGCCCGCGAAAAGCACTTCGGCAAGGCGGCGGAGGCGTGCGGGGTGACGCAGCCGACGCTGTCGGCGGGGGTGAAGCAGTTGGAGCAGCAGATGGGCGTGCTGCTGGTCAACCGCGGCTCGCGCTTCCGCGGCTTTACGCCGGAGGGCGAACGCGTGCTGGAGTGGGCGCGCCGCATCGTCGGCGACACCCGCAACATGCGCGAGGAAATCAATTCGCTGCGCCACGGCCTCAGCGGGCGTCTGCGCATCGCGGCGATCCCGACGGCGTTGGCCATGGTGGCCGCGATCACCACGCCCTATCGCGAGAAGCATCCCAACGTGCAGTTCACCATCTACTCGCGCAATTCCATCGAAATCCTGAACCTGCTGGAAAACCTCGAGGTCGACGCAGGCATCACCTACATCGAGAACGAGCCGGTCGGCCGTGTCAAACCCGTGCCGCTTTACCGCGAGCACTACCGGCTGCTGACCGCCGCCGACGCGCCGCTCGGCAACCGCGAGACCGTGACCTGGGCGGAAGTGGCGCAGGTGCCGCTCTGCCTGCTCACGCCCGACATGCAGAACCGTCGCATCATCGACCGGCTGCTGAAGTCGGCCGGGGCGGAGTCGCGCCCGACACTGGAATCGGATTCGATGATCCTGCTGTTTTCCCACGTACGCACCGGGCGTTGGGCAAGCGTGATGCCGGCCAAGATCGCCGAGACGCTTGGCCTGACCGAAACCATCCGCGCGATTCCGATTACCGAGCCGGATGCGGTGCAGACCATCGGACTGGTGGTTCCGCCGCGCGAGCCGATGACGCCGATCACGGCCGCGCTGGTGTCGGAAGCGCGCCGCATCGCGCCGCGGCTGTCGGGCTGAAAGACGCGCAGCGCGACCGCTTTTGACGTTTGATCGCCCGCCTTGCCCACATAAACGCGGCAAAATTCTTATACGAAATCTCTTTCCTTATTCCAATTCAAATCTACTCTTCGCAGTTGCGAGATCGGTATTTGCTATCGCGTCATACGAAATGATTGATTGATTAAACCTCTCACCGTCATCAGTCTCCCCGATCCAGGCGCGCGGGGGCGATCAACGTGTTTGCGCGATCTGCGAGAAGAACGAAAACTCAAGGGGAGAGTCGCGCAATGAGTTTGCTTCCGTTTCTCGACCGCGAACGAACTATCGCGGAACAGGGTTTCAGCCGGTGGATGGTTCCGCCGGCTGCTTTGTGTATCCACCTTTGCATCGGACAGGCCTACGCGCTGAGCGTGTTCAATCTGCCGATGACCAAGCTGATCGGCATCACGCAACAGGGGCCGGGCGACTGGAAACTGACGCAGCTCGGCTGGATCTTCTCCATAGCGATTTTCGTGCTCGGCGTGTCGGCGGCGCTGCTCGGCCGCTGGGTCGAGGAAGGCGGCCCGCGCAAGGCCATGTTCACCGCCGGATTGTGCTGGGCCGGCGGTTTCTTCATTTCGGCCATCGGCATCTATTCGCACGCGTTGTGGCTGGTCTATCTCGGCTATGGCTTCTTCGGCGGCCTCGGCCTCGGTATCGGTTACATCTCGCCGGTCTCGACGCTGATCAAGTGGTTCCCCGACCGCCCGGGCATGGCGACCGGCATGGCCATCATGGGCTTCGGCGGCGGCGCGATGATCGCCTCCCCGCTTTCGGTCTGGCTGATGGCGCGGTTTTCTTCCGCGACCCATGTCGGCGTGGCGGAAGCCTTTATCGTGCTCGGCATCGTCTACCTGATCTTCATGTGGGTGGGCGCGGCGATCGTGCGCGTGCCGGCACCGGGCTGGAAGCCGGCAGGCTATACCCCGCCGGTGACGGCGCAGAAGCTGATCACCAAAGACGACGTCTACGTCTATGACGCGATCAAGACGCCGCAGTTCTGGCTGATCTGGTGGGTGCTCTGCCTGAACGTGACCGCCGGCATCGGCGTGCTCGGCCAGGCGTCCGCGATGAGCCAGGAGATGTTCCCCGGCCACGTCACCCCGGTGGCGGCGGCGGGCTTCGTCGGCCTGCTCAGCCTGTTCAACATGCTGGGCCGCTTCTTCTGGGCCTCGACCTCCGACTATATCGGGCGGAAGAACACCTACTTCTGCTTCTTCGTGATCGGCACCGTGCTCTATGCCCTGGTGCCGCACACCGGCTCGATCGGCAGCGTCGCGCTGTTCGTGCTGGCCTTCCTGGTGATCATCTCCATGTATGGCGGCGGCTTCGCCACCGTGCCGGCCTATCTGAAGGACATGTTCGGCACGCGCTACGTCGGCGCCATCCACGGCTGGCTGATCACGGCCTGGTCGGCGGCGGGCATTTTCGGCCCGGTGCTGGTCAACTACATCCGCCAGTACCAGATCGACCACGGCGTGGCGAAGGCGCAGGCCTACAACACCACGATGTACATCATGGCGGGCCTGTTGATCGTCGGCCTGATCTGCAACTTCTTCGTCAAGGCGGTGCATCACCGCTTCCACATGAAGCCGGACCACGAGGCCGAGCGCGCCCAGGCGGAAGTTGCCGCGGTGGGCGAGCCGGCCGGCGTATAGGAGATCACACCATGGCCAACAGTCAGCAAAGCAATGTCAAAGTGAAGGTGCTGCTCGCTTGGGGCTTTGTCGGCATCCCCCTGCTCTGGGGCGTGCTGCAGACCGCATCCAACGCGATGAAGCTGTTCCACTAGCTTCGACGAAAGAAGGGCGCCGCTTCGCGCGTTGCGAAGCGGCGCTTTTTTGTCGGCCAGCGGGAGAAGACCGTCCAGCCGGTCTAGGCCACCTTCACGTCCTGGTGGCGGAACATGGCCTTGCGCGCTTCCTCGTCGAAGTCGGTCTTGAACGTGTGCTGGTGTTTCTCGCGCATGCCGAGCGCCGCTTTGGCCGCCGGCCGCGCCGAAATCTCGTCGACCAGCCGCTTGAGATTGGGGAACTTGGCCCAATGCTCCTCGCCAAGCGCGTTCGGGATGAGGCGCGCCCAGCCCCACAGCGCCATGTCGACGATGCCGTAGGCCTCGCCCACCATGTATTTGTGCGTGCCGAGGCGCTCGTTGCAGATCGTGTAATGACGCTGCGCCTCGTACATGTAGCGGTTGATGGCGTAGTGGATCTTCTCCGGCGCGTAATGGCGGAAATGCACCGACTGGCCGGAGAACGGCCCGACGCCGGACGCGATGAACATCAGCCAGGACAGCAATTCGCCGCGGTTCTTGTCGCCCTTGGGCGGCAGAAACTTGCCGGTCTTATCGGCGAGATAGAGCAGGATGGCGTTGGAATCGAATACGGTGGCGTCGCCGTCGACGATCACCGGCACCTTGCCGTTCGGATTGATCGCCAGGAATTCGGCCGTGTGCTGCTGCCCCTTACGGGTGTCGACCGGCACCGGCTCGTATTCGAGCCCGCATTCCTCGAGCATGAGCGCGACCTTCATCGGATTGGGCGCGCCGGAGTAGTAGAATTTGATCATTGGGGAGACCTCTGAATTTCGAAGCCGCGCATAGCATCACTGCACGAAGACGGGCGCAAGCGGGGTCGCTCACACAAAGCCATGACCCTCGCGTGGATGTGAGATCGAAACAGATGCAACAGGCACGGCGCGCTCCCTCCCCTTAAAAAGGGGAGGGTTGGGGTGGGGATCGCTTTGCTGCCCGGACTCTGATCCCCACCCGGCACCCGCGGCTATAACCGCGGGCGCCGACCTCCCCTTTTCAAGGGGAGGTAAGTAAGCCGCAACGTGACGACGATCTCTTCAGAACAACCCGGTAATCCGCCCGTCCGGACCGACGTCGATCGAGTCGGCGGCCGGCACGCGCGGCAGGCCGGGCATGGTCATGATCTCACCGCAGATCGCCACCACGAATTCGGCGCCGGCGGAGAGGCGCACCTCGCGCACCGGGATCGTGAAACCTTCCGGCGCGCCTTTGGCGTCGGCGTTGGTCGAGAAGGAATACTGCGTCTTGGCGATGCAGACCGGCAGGTGGCCGAAGCCCATGCTTTCGAAATTGGCGAGTTGGTCGCGTACCGCCTTGGACGCGTCGATGTCCTTGGCGCGGTAGACCTCCTTGGCGATAGTGCGGATTTTGTCGAGCAGCGGCATGTCGTCGGGATAAAGCAGCTTGAGGTTCGACTTGCCGCTCTCGACCACCTTGACCACGGCGCGGGCGACGTCGGCGGCGCCTTCCCCGCCCATCGCCCAATGGTCGGCCATCAGCGCCTCGACACCGAGCTTCTTGCAGGATTCTTTTACAAGCGCGATCTCGGCGTCGGTGTCGGCGGAGAAGCGGTTGATCGAAACCACCGGCACCAGGCCGAACTTCTGCATGTTCTCGACGTGGCGCTGCAGATTGGCCATGCCGGCGGCGAGCGCCTTGAGATCTTCTTTCTTCAGGTCGTCCTTCTTGACGCCGCCATGCATCTTGAGCGCACGGATGGTGGCGACCAGCACCACGGCGTCGGGCTTCAGGCCGGTCTTGCGGCACTTGATGTCGAGGAATTTCTCGGCGCCCAGATCGGCGCCGAAACCCGCTTCGGTCACGACGTAATCGGCGAGCTTGAGCGCGGTGGTGGTGGCGAGCACCGAATTGCAGCCGTGCGCGATATTGGCGAAGGGGCCGCCGTGGATGAAGGCGGGCGTGCCTTCCAGCGTCTGCACCAGGTTGGGCGCCAGCGCGTCCTTGAGCAGCGCGGTCATCGGGCCGTGGCCCTTGAGGTCGCCGGCGCGCACGGGTTTGCGGTCGCGGGTATAGGCGACGATGATGTTGGAAAGGCGCTTCTTGAGATCTTCGAGATTCTTGGCGAGGCAGAACACCGCCATCACCTCGGAGGCGACGGCGATATCGAAGCCGTCCTCGCGCGGGAAGCCGTTGGCGACGCCGCCCAGCGAAGAGACGATCGAACGCAGCGAGCGGTCGTTCATATCGACGGCACGGCGCCAGGTGACACGTCGGCCGTCGATGCCGAGCGCATTGCCCCAGTAGATGTGATTGTCGATGAGCGCGCAGAGCAGGTTGTTGGCGGCGGCGATGGCGTGGAAATCGCCGGTGAAGTGCAGATTGATGTCCTCCATCGGCACGACTTGCGCATAGCCGCCGCCGGCCGCGCCACCCTTCACGCCGAAACAGGGCCCGAGCGAGGGCTCGCGCAGGCAGCACATGGCTTTCTTGCCGATCACGTTGAGCGCGTCGGTCAGCCCCACGGTAGTGGTGGTCTTGCCCTCGCCGGCCGGCGTCGGCGTGATCGCGGAAACCAGGATCAGCTTGCCGTCGGGCTTGTCCTTCAGCGATTTTATGTAGTCCATCGAAACCTTGGCCTTGAAGTGGCCATAGGGATCGAGGTTTTCCGGCGCGATGCCGAGCTTTTCCTTGGCGAGCTCGAGGATCGGCCGCTTCTTGGCGGCCTGGGCAATTTCGATGTCGGATTTCGGATTTTGGTGTTGCGAGGCGGGCATGGGGATGATCCGTTCAATATAAAGAGTGGTGAGCCGGCAGACAGTCTCAGCTTCGTCATGCCCGGCCTTGTGCCGGGCATCCCGCTTAGGAGGGCACCGTGCCTTCCTAATCGGGATGGCCGGGACAAGCCCGGCCATGACGGCAGTGACTCAGGTGAAGCGCGCCCCCGTTGCGAGCTTGGTGGTCGAGATAAATTCCGCGGCGTCGATCTTCTTGGCGCCTTCCGGCTGCACGCGGGTGATCTTGAAGCGGCCGTCGGCGCAGACGACGGTGAACGAGTCGGCGTCGACCGCGACGATCTCGCCGAGCTTGCCGGCGATACCTTTCGGGTCCTTGGCCGGCAGCGGCTTGGCGTCGAAGATCTTCAGCGTCTTGCCGTCGAGCGTGGTCCAGGCGCCGGGCGCCGGATTGCAGCCGCGGATCAAGGGATCGATCTGGCGCCAGGACTTGCCCCAGTCGATCTTGGCATTGCCGGGGCCGCAGCGGCCTTCGTAGGTCGCTTTCGACTCGTCCTGCTTGATGCGCGGCGCCTTGCCGGCTTTGACGAGATCGACCGACTCCAGCATCGCCTCGACGCCCATGGGGAACAGGCGGTCGAAATAGACCGTGCCGAGCGTGTCGGTATCACTGATCGGCGTCTTTTTCTGAAGGAGGACGTCGCCGGTATCGAGCCCGTTGTCCGGCCAGAAGATCGACAGACCGGTTTCCTTCTCGCCCAGGATGATCGGCCAGTTGATGGCGGAGGCGCCGCGATAGGCCGGCAGCAGCGAGGGGTGATACTGGATCGAGCCGTGCGTCGGGATGTTCAAGAACTCTTCAGGCACGAACAGCGTAACGAAGGCCATGACCTGGAGATCGGGCTTGAGCGCCTTGAACTCCTCCCAGACCTTGGGGTCTTTGTACGATGTCGGCTGATAGACCGGCAGCTTGGCGGCGACGGCCGCTTCCTTCAGCGGATCGGCCTTGGCGCCCTCCTTCTCGGGCGCGACATAGACCGCGATCACGTCCTCGCCGCGCTTGAGCAGGGCTTCCAGCACGGCCTTACCGAACGCCTGCTGGCCGTGGACGACGATACGCATAGCAATTCCTCCCAAATTCCCTGCTTCACCTCTCCCCTCTGGGGAGAGGTCGGCGAGGCGCGGAACGCGCCGAGCCGGGTGAGGGGAATCGGTCCCCTCGCTCGATCTTTCCCCCTCACCCGACCTCGCTTCGCTCGGTCGACCTCTCCCCGATGGGGAGAGGTGCAGCATGCGCGGGGAGAGGGAACTACGCCGCCTTTTCCTTCTTCGGCGGCGCCGAGAGCGCGCCGGAGCCTTTGATCTCGGCGATCTCCTTGGCCGAGAACTTGAGCACGTCCGTCAGGATCTCGTCGGTGTGCTCGCCGAGCAGCGGCGAGCGCTTCACCTCCGAGATCGAATCGCTGAGCTTGATCGGATTGCCGACGGTCAGATATTTGCCGCGCGTGGGGTGATCGACCTCGACCACGGTGCCGGTATCGCGCAACGACTTTTCTTCGGCAATCTCCTTGAGCGACAAGATCGGGCCGACCGGAATGTCGAGCGGGTTGCAGATTTCCATGACCTCGAACTTGTCCTTGGTCATGGTCCACTCTTCGATCGTATTGAAGATGTGCCGCAGTCGCGGCAGCCGCGCCGGCGGCGTGGCGTAATCGGGATCGGTCTTCCAGTCCGGTTTGCCGATGACGTCGCAGATCTTCTCCCACACCGGCGCCTGGGTGATGAAATAGATGTAGGCGTTGGGATCGGTCTCCCAGCCCTTGCACTTCAAAATCCAGCCGGGCTGGCCGCCGCCGGAATCGTTGCCGGCGCGCGGGGTGGCTTCGCCGAACGGAATGTTCTCGCCGTACTGGCTGTACTCTTTCAGCGGGCCCGCTTTCAGCCGCTGCTGGTCGCGCAGTTTCACGCGACACAGATTGAGCACGCCATCCTGCATGGCGGCGAGCACCTTCTGGCCGCGGCCGGTGCGCGTGCGCTGATAGAGCGCGGCAACGATGCCGAGCGCGAGATGCAGGCCGGTGCCGCTGTCGCCGATCTGCGAGCCGGTGACGAGCGGCGGACCGTCGCGGAAGCCGGTGGTGGAGGCCGAGCCGCCGGCGCACTGCGCAATGTTCTCGTAGACCTTGCAGTCGGCGTAAGGCCCGGGGCCGAAGCCCTTCACGGACGCCACGATCATGCGCGGGTTGAGCTTGTGGATGTGCTCCCAGGTCAGCCCCATGCGGTCGAGCGCGCCGGGCGCGAAGTTCTCAACCAGCACGTCGCAGGTCACGATCAGCGCGTCGAGCACGCGCTTGCCCTGCGGATGTTTGGAATTGATGGTGATCGAGCGCTTGTTGTGGTTGAGCATGGTGAAGTAGAGCGAGTTGGCGTTCGGCACGTCGCGCAACTGGCCGCGCGTGATGTCGCCGATGCCGGGGCGCTCGACCTTGATCACGTCGGCGCCGAACCAGGCGAGCAATTGCGTGCAGGTCGGACCGGACTGCACGTGCGTGAAGTCGAGGATGCGCACGCCGGTCAGCGCCTTGCCGTCTTGCCCGTAGGGCTTGCTGCTGACGCGGGGCAAATTGCCGGTTTTGCCGTTGCCGTTCGCCTTCTTGGCGGCCGGCTTCGCCGCCTTGCGGGCCGGCTTCGCCGCTTTGCGCGCAGGTTTGCGAGCGACGGCTTTGGCTTTACCCTTCTTCGCCTTTGATTTCTTTTTGGCCATCTCGTGATCCTCCGAACTCAATAATCCCTGCGATCCCGGATCGGCGGCGCGCCGCAACCGAGATTACGTTTCGACTCATTTCTTCTTCAGCTTGCTCTGCGGGTTGAGATTGCCGATGCGGCCCGACTCCGAGCCGGCCGCCGGATCGATCACCGCATTGATGAGCGTGGGTTTTCGCGAATCCATCGCTTCGTTGACCGCGCGCCGGAGCTCGTCCGGCGAGGTCGCGTTGACGCCGACGCCACCGAAGGCCTCGATCATCTTGTCGTAGCGCGCGCCCTTGACGAATACGGTGGTGGCCGGATCGTCGCCCGCGGAATTGACGTCGGTACCGCGATAGATGCCGTCATTGTTGAACACGACCACGCAGACCGGCAGGCTATAGCGGCAGATGGTCTCGATCTCCATGCCGGAAAAGCCGAAGGCGCTATCGCCCTCGATCGCCAGCACCGGGTTGCCGGTCTCCACCGCCGCGGCGACGGCGTAGCCCTGGCCGATGCCCATGATGCCCCAGGTGCCGACGTCGATGCGCTTGCGGGGCTTGTAGATGTCGATAATGCCGCGCGCGAGATCGAGCGTGTTGGCGCCTTCGTTGACCAGAATGGCGTCAGGCCGCTCCTTGATCACGTTTCGCAGCACGCCGAGCGCGCCGTGATAGTCCATCGGCACGTTGTTGTTCTGCAGCCGCGGCGCCATTTTGGCGATGTTGTCCTCGCGCTTCTTGCTGACGGCGGCGATCCAGTCGGCCGGCGGCGCCGGCCATTTCGCGCCCATGCCGTCGAGCAGCGCGCTCACGCAGGAGCCGATATCGCCGACCACGGGCGCGGCGATCTCGACGTTGGAGTCCATTTCCTTCGGCTCGATGTCGACCTGAATGAATTTCTTGGGCGCGTCGCCCCAGGCCTTGCCCTTGCCGTGCGACAACAGCCAGTTGAGTCGGGCGCCGATCAGCATGACGACATCGCTGTCGCGCAGCACGGTCGAGCGCGCGGCGCCGGCGCATTGCGGATGCGTGTCGGGCAACAGGCCCTTGGCCATGCTCATGGGCAGGAACGGAACGCCGGTCTTTTCGACCAGGGAGCGCACGGCGTCGTCGGCCTGCGCATAGGCCGCGCCCTTGCCGAGGATGATGAGCGGGCGCTTGGCGCCTTTCAAGACGTCGAGCGCGCGCGCAACCGCCTCCGGCGCCGGTATTTGTGCGGGCGCCGGATCGATCACCTTGACCAGCGACTTCTCGCCCTTGGCCGCGTCGATGACCTGGCCGAACAGCTTGGCCGGCAGGTCGAGATAGACGCCCCCCGGCCGCCCCGACACCGCGGCGCGGATAGCGCGCGCGACGCCGATGCCGATATCCTCGGCGTGCAGAACGCGGTAGGCGGCCTTGCACAGCGGCTTGGCGATGGCGAGCTGGTCCATCTCCTCGTAGTCGCCCTGCTGCAAATCGACGATCTCGCGCTCCGAGGAGCCGGAGATCAGGATCATCGGGAAGCAGTTGGTGGTGGCGTGGGCCAGCGCGGTCAGGCCGTTGAGGAAGCCGGGCGCCGATACGGTGAGGCAGATGCCGGGCTTCTTGGTGAGGAAGCCGGCGATCGAGGCGGCGTAACCGGCGCTCTGTTCATGACGGAAGGACATGACTCGGATGCCGGCGGCCTGCGCCATCCGCCCGAAGTCGGTGATCGGAATGCCGGGCACCCCGTAGATGGTCTCGATGCCGTTGAGCTTGAGCGCGTCGATGATCAGATGGAAGCCGTCGGTCAACTCCGGCTCGGCTTCGGCGGCGCGATTTTCTTTTACCGCTGCTTCGGCCATAGGGCCCCCTCCCTTGAATTGCTTAAGCGAACGTCAGTCCAGGTAGTCGGCGAATTTGGCAACGTGCTCGGCGAGGCCGAGCGCGTGGTCGCGCACCAGATCCTCGGCGCGGTCGGTTGCGCGTTGCTCCAGCGCCTCGATGATGTTCATGTGGTCGCGGATCGAGCGGTCCGCGCGATCCTTCTCGCCGATGGTCTTGCGGCGGATCATGCGCATATGGGTGAACAGGTTTTCGGCGAGGTCGATCAGCACATCGTTGCGCGACAGCCGGATGATGGTCTGGTGGAACTCGATGTTGACATCGGAATATTCGTCGAGATGGGCGTGCAGCTTGCCGTTCTTGAAGGTGGCGAACATGCGGCGAAGGCCTGCGATCTCCTCGTCGTTTGCGACTTGCGTGATCAGGCGCGCCGCCATGCTTTCGAGCGCGGCCCAGGCCTCGATCATCTCGATGACCTCGCGCTTGCTCTTGCGCACCACGTAGATGCCGCGGCGCGGCACCGAGCGCACGAAGCCCTCGCTCTCGAGCTGCGCCATGGCCTCGCGCACCGGCGTGCGGCTGATGCCGAAATCCTGCGCCAGCTTGCGCTCGTCGAGCCGGATGTCGTCGCGGCTGCGGTAGATGTCCATGCCGACGATGGCGTTCTTCAAGGCCGCATAGGCCTTTTGCTTGAAGCTCGGCGTCACGTCGATCGGCGCCAGCGTCGGCTGAGGAGCGACCGGTGCGCGGACGGCGGCGGGGGCTGTGCGGCTGCGCGCGGGCGCGCGGCGGGCGGGACGGTCGCGGCTACTCATGACTGGTATACATTATTCCAGAAAGCCCCCACAGGCGCAACCCGGGCGCTCAGCCCGGCTCCTTCACCGTCGGCCGCCCGGCATAGGCGGCGTTTTTCGTCTATTCGGCCGGCTTCAACCCACCGCCGCGCAGATGCGTCATCACCTTGCCAAGCAGTATGGAAATCAGCGGCCAGAACAGCATGATCATGCTGAGCCCGGTAATGCTGCCGACCAGCGGGTTCGACCAGAACACGGACAGGTCGCCGTGAGATCCGACCAGCGCCTGGCGGAACGAACTCTCGGCGCGGCCGCCCAGCACGATCGCCAGCACCATCGGCGCGAGCGGATAGTCGAGCTTCTTGAACAGGTAGCCGATGACGCCGAACATCACCATAAAGATCAGGTCGGCGGGCGCATTCGACAATGTATAGGAGCCGATGGCACAGACCGCGATGATGATGGGCGCGATGATGGAGAACGGAATCCGCATGATCGATGCCCAAATCGGAACCGTCGACAGCACAATGGCGAGACCGATTACATTGGCGAGATAGATCGACGCGATCAGGCCCCAGACGAAGTCCTTCTGCTCGACGAACAGGAGCGGCCCCGGCTCAATGCCCCAAATCAATAGGCCGCCGAGCAGCACCGCCGCCGTCGGCGAACCGGGAATCCCGAGGGTGAGCATCGGCAACAACGCACTGGTGCCGGCCGAATGGGCGGCCGTTTCCGGCGCCACCACCCCTTCCAATTCGCCATTGCCGAAGTTCGGCCCGTTCTTGGAAAAGCGCTTGGCGAGGCCGTAGCTCATAAACGAGGCCGGCGTGGCGCCGCCCGGCGTGACCCCAAGCCAGATGCCGACAGCGATGCCGCGCAGGATGGTGATCCAGAATTTCGGCAGCTGCTTCCAGGTCTGCCAGACGACAAAGGGATTCATTTTGGCGCTGCGGCCCTCGAAGTGCAGACCCTTCTCGACGGTCACCAGGATCTCGCCGATGCCGAACAAACCTATGACGGCGATCAGGAAGTGGAAGCCGGTGAGCAGCGTCTCGGTGCCAAATGTGAGGCGCACGCCGCCGGTGATTTCATCTGTGCCGACACAGGCGAAGGCAAAGCCGAGCATCATGCTCGATATGACTTTCCAAGGCGATTGCCGCCCCATGCCGACGAACGAGCAGAACGTCAGCAGATAGACCGAAAAGAATTCCGGCGGACCGAAGGCAAGCGCGAAATTGGCGACGATGGGCGCGAGGAAGGTGAGCACGACCGTTGCAACCAGCGCGCCGACGAAAGACGACGACATTGAGGCGGTGAGCGCCTCGCCGGCGCGGCCCTGCTGCGCCAGCGGATGGCCGTCGAAAGTCGTCGCGACCGACCATGGCTCACCCGGAATGTTGAACAGGATGGCGCTGATACAACCGCCGAACAGCGCGCCCCAGTAGATCGCCGCCAGCATGATGATGGCGGTGGTGTGATCCATCGAAAAGGTGAGCGGCAGCAGGATGGCGATGCCGTTGGCGCCGCCGACTCCCGGGAGAAAACCGAGCAGCACGCCGAACAGCAGGCCAACGACCATGTAGCCCATATTCAAGGGCGTCAGCAGCACATCGAAGCCGTGCAGCAGTGAAAAGAACGCGTCCAAGCGGTGCCTCCCGTCAACTTCTCTGCGCTGCAAGCGCCCTTTATTGTTCTTTCTTCACGTTCATGCCGTCGGTGCGCTCAATAGCCGAGCCAATACTCCAAGGGACCCTTGGGCAACGGCACCAGAAACCAGATTTCGAAGATGATGAACAACGCGACCGGAACCAGCGCCGCGACCGGGAGCGTCTTCCAGATCGGATAGCGGCCGTGCCAAGTCATGAAAAAGCCGATGAACAGGAACGTCGAGATGTAGATGCCGATATAGATCGACAAAACGACGAAGATGGTCATCGGAATGAGGACCTGCAGCATCATCATCATCTCGCCGCGGGCGATGAAGGAGCCGCTGCCGTCGGGCGCGCGCGACAGGACGTTCTGCGCCAGCGTGATGCCGCTGGCGATGAACATGATCAGCGAGACGTAGAAGGGGAAATAGCCGGAATCCGGGCCGACATCCTTGGCCCAGCCGGCACCCAGACGCTCGCTCGACACCATTACGATGGCGGCTACCGTCATCAGCGCGAGCGACACCGCGATATTCATCGTCCGGTTTGAAGTAACAGAATTTTCCGGATCTTGGTTTTTCGAGGGTTCGGACATTGCACAGAACTCGCAACTCTTTTGACAACGCCGCCCTTTAAGGACGGCGCAGATAGCGGGCCGCGGCTCCTCGAACAAGCAAATTGCGGGGGCGCCGAATTAAACCGACGCCCCCGCAATCGCAAGGAGAGCTTAGGACCCCTTGTGCATGAATCCGGCCTTTTCCATCAGGGTGTGATGGAGCGCGGCCGCGTTGACCAACCATTCATGGAACTTCTGGCCGGTCATAAAGGTCTGATTGAAGGCGCCTTTGTTCATGAACGCCTTCCATTCGGGCGTCGCGCGGACCTTTTTCATCAGATCGACGTAGTAAGCAACGGCGTCCTGCGACACGCCCGGCGCCGTCATGATGCCACGCAGCATCAGATATTCAACGTCGAGCCCTTTCGACTTGCAAGTCGGGATATCCTGCCAGGACATGGTCTTGGTGATCTTGGCCGGATAAGGCATCGGCTGGCTGTCGAACACGCAGAGCGGACGCACATTATCCGCGCGCCAGTGCGCCACGCACTCGATCGGGTTGTTGACGCTGTTGGTGATGTGCCCGCCGACCAGCTGCGTGCAAACCGCGCCACCGCCATGGTACGGTACATAGTTGAGCTTGATGCCGGTCTTCTGCTCGAGTTCGACGTTGATGATCTGGTCTTCCTGTTTGGAGCCGGTGCCGCCCATCTTGAAATCGTTCGGGTTCTTCTTGACCGCGTCGATATATTCCTGCGGCGTCTTGTAGGGCGTCTTGGCGTTGACCCAGAGCACGAACTCGTCGAGCGCCATCATGGCGATTGGCGTGAAATCCTTCCACGAGAACGGCGAACCGGTCGCCAGCGGCGTGGTAAAAAGATTCGACAACGTGATGATCAGTTTGTGGGGGTCCCCCTTGTGATTTTTCACATAGAGGAAGCCCTCGGCGCCGGAGCCGCCCTTCTTGCTGATGACGACCATCGAGACCGGCAGCAGCTTGTGCTTCTGAACGATGCCTTGGATCAGCTGCGCCATCTGACCGGCGCCGCCGCCGATGCCGGCCGGCACGATGAACTCGATGTTGCGGGTCGGCTTCCACGCGGCCTGCGCCGGCGCTGCCGCCAATGCAAATAGGCCGCCCAACACGGCGGCGCCCAAACTAAGTTTCCGGATCGCGGTTCGCATAAATCCTCCCGTGAATTGGTTTTATTTTCCGCCGTCCGATCTTAGGTCGGATCGAGCGTGGCTTCAGCTTAATTTGCTTTGCGCGATCGGCTGGAAGGAAAGCGCAGCCGGACGGCAGGTTGGTATACTTAATACAAAAATGTTGGGACGGTCATCAGATATTTTCGCTGCGCGTGCTGTGTTTATTGCGTCGCACAAGAGCATGGGCCCAATCCGTGGAAAACCGCGAGAAGAGGCATGAAGCGATGGGTCGGATGTCGGCGAGACGCACAAAAACGTTTGCACGCGTTCTTTTTACGTCGCGCGCAGGTGTCCGCCAGCGCAGAGACCTCGTTGCGCAAGAACGACTTAGGCCCAGGCAAATGGTCGGGGCTCAAGATCGTGCGCTTTTTTTCAGCCTGGGTGCCCGCATGCGCGGGGCCATCGTTCGCGCAAGAACGACTTAGGCCCGGGCAAATGGTCGGGCCTAAGATCGTGCGCTCACGATGGTTGCGGGGGTAGGATTTGAGCTTCCTTGTCCCGGCTGCGCGGCTCATGCCGCTTGCCGGGCCCCTATTAGGTTCATTCACC
>CAVZAR010000001.1:0-55000 GCA_963773305.1 uncultured Pseudomonadota bacterium | reverse complement strand
GGCTCGACCGGCCTGTCGACCGGCTCACACCTGCATTTCGAAATCCGCATCAACGACCGTTTCGTCGACCCCATGCGCATCAAGCTGCCGCACGGGCGCGAACTGCGTGGACGTATGCTCGCCACCTTCGAGCAGGAGCGCGCGCGCATCGACGGCATACTGGCGCGCAAGCCTGCGCGCGTGGCGGAGCGGTAGGACTGTCTCGGCTGTCATCGCCGGGGTGCGTGCGCCGATCCGACCTCAGCCGTCATCATCCGCGAAAGCGGATGATCCAGTAACCAGCGGAATCCTTTAATCGGGGCGCGCACTCATCAATCCGGTGCATGTCCGCTTCTCATCGTTTGCGACGGTGTCATGCAGCGGCGCGACATGGCGCGAATGGCCAGGAACGGACATCAGAACATGCAGTCGTTCCGCTAAACGCGCGCGCTCTGGAGAGCGCTGCTCATCCGCTCAGCCCACGCGCGATTGTGCGCTTTCAGCGGGGCCAGTACATCGCCGGGCTGATTTGCGGCTGCGGTCATTTGCTGCGCGAATCGCCGCGCTTCATCCCATTTTTCGAGTGCGGCGTAGCAGCAGACGAGAACTTCCAGGCTGGTCCGCCAATTCGAGCGAATCTGGAGAGCGCGTGCAGCCGCCTCAAGTCCCGCTTCTGCTCGACCGGAGAAAAGACGTGCGAGTGCAAGAACATTGAACCAAACGAAATTTTGCGGATCGTAAGGGTTTAATCGTAGGCCGTATTCCAGCGGCCCTATTGCTTCTGACGCGCCACCGGCAAAGAGAAGCGCCATTCCCAAAACCAGATGGCCTAAAGCGAAACTGGGACTGATCTCGACAGCCTTCCTTGCTGCGCTGATCGATTGGCTGAACTGTTCTGATATCACGCTGACAATCGCCAGCGAATAATGTGCATAGGGATTTCGCTCGTCGAGCTGGATGGCCCTTAACGCCGCTTCCACTCCCTCACGCAAATCTGCATCCGGATTCTCACTCCAGCCATATGCAACCACGCCGGCACTGACCCTCCCTACCCAGAGGAACGCTTCCGGCAGTTCGGGATCGAGCTTGCAAGATTCTCGAAATAACTCCCGAGCTCTCAAATGGTGCTCGCGAGTGACCTGATGAAAGTGCCAAGTTCCGCGCCGCACCAAGTCCCAAGCCGTCATGTTTCCGGTGTGTCGAGCCGCCGCTTGTGCCCCTTCGGTCTTGAGCAGCTCCGGTTCTATGGCGCCCGCCACACGTTCTGCGATTTCGTCCTGAACCGCAAAGACCTCGGTCAGCTCAAGGTCGTAGCGTTCGGCCCAGATGTACTTGCCTGATGGCGCGTCAATCAGCTCGGCAGAAATCCGAACTTGCTGCCCCGACCTGCGGACGCTTCCTTCGAGCAAATACTGCACACCAAGCTCCTGCGCGACTTGCTTGGTTTCGAGCGACTTGTCCTTGTAGGCAAAGCTCGAATTGCGGGCGATGACGAAGAACCAGCGGAACCGCGTCAGCGCGATAATGATATCTTCGGTGATACCGTCAGCCAGATATTCCTGCTCTTTGTCGCCACTCAAATTGGCGAACGGCAAGACAGCAATCGACGAACGGCGCTCACCCCGGATAGGCGACGCGGTCGGTTCGGTTATCCGTTCAATCGGTTCTTTTAGGGATGCGCCGACGAAGCGGTACCCGACGCGCGGTACCGTTATGATCCAATCTCCACCATCGGTGGTCGGGCCCAGTTGCTTTCTGAGTGCGGCAATTTGAACCGAGAGATTGCTATCTTCGACCGTCGCGTCACCCCATGCCGCCTCCATCAATTCGGTTTTGGTCAGCACTCGATCCCGTGAACTGACTAGCGCCTCAAGCAGCCGTAGCCCCCTGCTACTGACAGCGACCGGCAGGCCTTCCCGAAGAAGCCTTCCGCTCTGCCTATCGAGGATAAAAGGGCCGAAGGTCAGGTCATCGGGCATGCTCAGAGCATACGAGGTTTTGCAAAATTTCGGAACTTTTAGGCGGCTGATTTAAGACTTTTAGGCAGCCGACAGCCGAATCTAAGTGCCTCGATCCACTCACCGAAGGAGGTTTCGATGACGATCCTGGAGGCCAATGGACCTGATGACACCACTACTTCCATGCAGCGGAAAGCTTCTGTGGTCAGAAGCGGCGCAGGCCACCGCGCAGAACAAGGGAGCGATTATGAACCCGGGGTGAGCGCCGAAACCGTCGGTTCAAAATCGCTCTGGCTCGGGATGATCACGCTCCCGGGCGGGAAGCGAACGCGTGCGCACGTGCACGAGCATCATGAAACCGCGCTCTATATGCTTACGGGCGATGAAATGGAGCTGTGGACTGGCGATCAACTTCAATATCGCGATATCGTGCGGCCAGGAGATTACATTTTCATTCCTGCGAATATGTTGCACGTTGCGGTGAACCGAAGTTCGCAACCCGCGGTCTTCATCGGCTCGCGCAACGAAGCGACGGCCCAGGAAAGTGTCGTTCTGCGCCCCGAGATGGACTGCAAGGTGCTGTAATAAACTCCGGGCGTGGCCCCGTTGGATAATGTCCAGCGGGGCGGCGCAACATGAATCGAGCCGACGTCAGCTTCGGGTCATTTTCAACCGGGCGGTAGTTGGCGGCACGACCGTCAATGTCCGCTGCTGCCGGAAAGCGGAGGTCGACTCAGCATCTCAGCCTATGCCTCGACCGATCGCGGCAGTTACGCGAATGCCGATCCACCCTCCGCCGTCATCATCCGCGAAAGCGGATGATCCAGTAATCAGGGGGTTTCTCTAATTTGCGACGACCGTGAATACTGGATGCCCCGCTGGAGCCTGTGCTCGGGCCGGCCGGAGGCCGGACCCGAGTGCGGGGCATGACAGCGTCGGTTGTTGCGGAGTGCTTACGCCGCCTGCTTGACCGCGTGGCCGTTGAAGCTGAGCCCCTGCGGGCCGGCGGAGACCTCGACCTTCTCGCCGTCCTTGACCGTGCCGGCCAGGATCATCTCGGCGAGCGGGTCCTGCACCGACTTCTGGATCACGCGCTTCAAGGGCCGCGCGCCATAGGCCGGGTCCCAGCCCTTGTCGGCCAGCCACTCGCGCGCGCTGGGCTCCAGCGTGATGACGATCTTGCGGTCGTCGAGCAGCTTTTGCAGCCGCACCATCTGGATGTCGACGATGCGCGTCATCTCGGTCTTCTTGAGCCGGTGGAACAGGATGATCTCGTCCACGCGGTTGAGAAACTCGGGCCGGAAGGCCGAGCGCACCACCGCCATCACCTGATCGCGCACCGCATCGGTGTCCTGGCCCTCGGGCTGGTTGACCAGGAAATCGGCGCCCAGGTTGGAGGTCATGATGATCAGCGTGTTGCGGAAGTCGACGGTGTGGCCCTGGCCGTCGGTCAGGCGGCCGTCGTCGAGCACCTGCAAGAGGACGTTGAACACGTCCGGATGCGCCTTCTCGATCTCGTCGAACAGCACGACCTGGTAAGGCCGGCGCCGCACGGCTTCGGTGAGCGCGCCGCCCTCCTCGTAGCCGACGTAGCCCGGAGGCGCGCCGATCAGGCGGGCCACCGCGTGCTTTTCCATGTATTCCGACATGTCGATGCGGATGAGCGCGTTCTCGTCGTCGAACAGATACTCCGCCAATGCTTTCGTCAGCTCGGTCTTGCCGACACCGGTCGGCCCTAAGAACATGAACGAGCCGATCGGCCGGTGGGGATCCTGCAGGCCGGCGCGCGCGCGGCGCACCGCGGTTGAGACCGCCCGCACCGCCTCCTTCTGGCCGATGACGCGCTTGGACAGTTCGTCCTCCATGCGCAGCAGCTTTTCCTTCTCGCCTTCCAGCATCCTGTCGACCGGCACGCCGGTCCAGCGCGAAACGACCTGCGCCACGTGATCGGCGGTCACGGTCTCTTCGACCATGGCGCCCTTGCTTTCGCCGGCCTCGACTTCTTTCAGCTTTTTCTCGAGCTCGGGAATGCGGCCATAGGCCAACTCGCCGGCCTTCTGGTATTCGCCCTTGCGCTGGGCATTGGCGAGCTCACCGCGCAGATGATCGAGCTCGGTCTTGAGCTTCTGCGCGTCCGAAAGCTTTTCCTTTTCGGACTTCCAGCGGCTGGTGATATCGGCCGATCGTTTTTCCAGCGACTTCAGCTCGGCTTCCAGGTTCTTCAGCCGGTCCTTCGAGCCCGGGTCGCTTTCCTTCTTGAGCGCCTCCTGCTCGATCTTCAGCCGCACGATCTCGCGATCGATGGAGTCGAGCTCCTCGGGCTTGGAATCGACCTGCATCTTCAGCCGGGCTGCCGCCTCGTCGACCAGGTCGATGGCCTTGTCCGGCAGGAAGCGGTCGGTGATGTAGCGGTTCGACAACGTGGCAGCGGCGACGATCGCCGAATCCGCGATCCGCACGCCGTGGTGCTGCTCGTATTTGTCCTTCAGCCCGCGCAGGATCGAGATGGTGTCCTCGACCGAAGGCTCATTGACATAGACCGGCTGGAAGCGACGCGCGAGCGCGGCATCCTTTTCGACGTGCTTTTTGTATTCGTCGAGCGTGGTGGCGCCGATGCAGTGCAACTCGCCGCGCGCCAGCGCCGGCTTCAACAGGTTGGAGGCGTCCATGGCGCCGTCGGCCTTGCCGGCGCCGACCAGCGTGTGCATCTCGTCGATGAACAGGATGATGCCGCCGTTGGAGGACGTGACCTCCTGCAGCACGGCTTTGAGGCGCTCCTCGAATTCGCCGCGGTATTTGGCGCCGGCGATCATGGCGCCGAGATCGAGCGCGAGCAGCTTCTTGTCAGCCAAGCTCTCCGGCACGTCGCCGTTGACGATGCGCAGCGCCAGCCCTTCGACGATGGCGGTCTTGCCGACGCCGGGCTCGCCGATCAGCACGGGATTGTTCTTGGTGCGGCGGGAGAGCACCTGGATGGTGCGGCGGATTTCCTCGTCGCGGCCGATGACGGGATCGAGCTTGCCCTCGCGCGCGGCCTGCGTCAGATCGCGGGCGTATTTCTTGAGCGCGTCATAGGCGTTCTCGGCGGAAGCGGAGTCGGCGGTGCGGCCCTTGCGCAGCGCCTCGATGGCCGCATTCAAATTCTGCGGAGTCACGCCGGCTTTGCTGAGGATCTTGCCGGCCTCGCTGTCTTTCTCGATCGCTAGCGCCAACAGCAGGCGCTCGACCGTGACGAAGCTGTCGCCCGCCTTTTCGCCGGCCTTTTCGGCGGCGTCGAACACGCGCGCCAGCGCCGGATCGAGATAGACTTGGCCGGCGCCACCGCCGGACACACTGGGGCGCTTGGCGAGCGCCGCCTCGACCTGCTGCAAGGCCTGGCGAGAGTTGCCGCCCGAGCGGTCGATCAGCCCGGCGGCCAAGCCTTCCGGGTCGTCGAGCAGCACTTTCAATAGATGGTCGGGGGCGAATTGCTGGTGGCCCTCGCGCAGGGCCAGCGACTGCGCGGACTGCACGAATCCGCGGGCACGGTCGGTGTATTTCTCGAAATTCATCGTCTACTCCCTCGGCCCATTATGGCACCGGACATTTCTTGAGCATGATCTGGTCCGAAAACCGGTTCCCACTTTTCGGGATCATGCTCTGGCGAGCCCCCGAAGGCGGCCCGCCTCAGGGCATATATTGGGTTCCTTTTGGCAGTTTGAAGAGCCGGGCGGCTTGATATAGGTCAGGTTAAGGAGCCGTTTGGCCCGGAAATTCCGCCGAAAGCCGTCCAATGCCTGCGCAGCCGTCGGTCCAGTCGCTCTACCGCTACCCGGTCAAAGGTCTCTCGCCGCAGGCCATGCAAAGGGTACGGCTGGAACCGGGCCAGACCCTGCCGGCCGACCGGCTCTATGCCGTCGAGAACGGCCCCAGCGGCTTCGATCCGGCGCATCCCGCCTATTTCCCCAAGATCCGCTTCCTGATGTTGATGCGCAACGAGCGGCTGGCGTCCTTGCGCACCGACTACGACGAGCAAAGCCACACGCTGACGATCTCCTGGCAGGGGCGCGAGGCCGCGCGCGGCGATCTGCGCAAGGAGGAAGGCCGCGCAGCGATCGAGCGTTTTCTGGCCGACTATTGCGCCGACGAATTGCGCGGGCCCCCGCGCGTGCTTTACGGCGCGGGCCACAGCTTTTCGGACGTGGCCAAGAAGGTGGTGTCGATCATCAATCTGGCCTCGGTGGCGGAACTGGAGACCGCGATCGGCGCCCCGGTCGACCCTCTACGCTTCCGCGGCAATGTCTATGTCGCCGGCTGGCCGGCCTGGCACGAATTCGATCTGCTCGGTCAGGAAATCGCCCTGGGCGGCGCGCGGCTGAAAGTGGTCAAGCGTATCGTGCGCTGCGCGGCGACCGAAGTGGACCCTGACACCGGCCTGCGCGACCTCGCCGTTCCACGCACGCTGATGGACAAATTCGGCCACGCCGATTGCGGCATCTATGCCGAGGTCGTCGCCGGCGGCGAGGTGGCCGTCGGCGACCCGCTCAGCGAGAGCTGAAGCGCTCAGCGCCTGATGTCGGCGAGGCCGCCGGCGGGCACATAACGCACCCGAGCGACCGGCGCGCGCCGCGAGCTTTGCGCGCCCGGACGATCGTCGGGCCCGAACAGCGAGGTCAGCAGCGGCTCGAGCGGCGAATCCCCTTGCGCTTGCGCGCGCGGACGCGGCGGCGGCGCGTCCTGATCCGGCAACTGCTGCACCACGAGTTCGCGCACGGGCGGACGCGGCGCGGCGCGGCGGTGTGGCGCCGCGCGTGCCGGCTTTTCGGCGCGCGCGTGCTCGGCTTCGATCGCCGCGATCAGCTCGGTGATCGGCGAATTGATGGCGGCGTCGGAAATGAACGAGGAAATGCTGCGGGCGGCGAGCTGTACCGTGGCGCCGTTCCGCCGCTCGGTCGGCATCACATAGGCGATCACGCGCGCGCGCGGGTAGATGCCTTCGCCCACGCGGTCGTTGTGATTGCCGGAGATGATGATCGGATTGCCGCCCGGCGCGACGCCTGAGACCACGCCGACGTGGCCGCCGCGCTTGCCGCGCGTGAGCACGGCGATGGCGCCGATTCTCGGCTTGGAAATGCGCCGGCCGTAATAGGCGAACGACTTGGCGGCGTCGGAATTGGTGCCGGCATAGCCGAGCTTGCCCAGAATGAGGTTCATGAAAGTGGCGCACCACAGCCGATCGCGGTCGGTCGGATTGGTGCCCATGTACTTGCGCGCTTCCACCACCAGCGCCGGCCAGCCGGCGGGCGGCCTCTGCGCGGCGGCGATGCGCTCGGCGATCTCTTCGCGCGTGAAAGTTTGCGGCGTGCTCCAGGCGGGCATGCTTGCGATGAGCAGGCAGGCGGCGGCTAGCGCGGTGCGCGCGACGTGACGCATGGTGGGTCCCCGTTGTCCCAGTCTTCTTGTCGGGCCGACTCTTTTTCGGCCGGCGATCAACGGGTAGCACGCCGATATTTGCTCGAAACGCGCGGATTGAATTAACGGTGAAATGGTTTACGGCGCGCGCGTAACCTTAACGCGGGCGGCGGCGGCAAAGCGCGATTGCATGTCGCGAAACGAAAAACCGCGCCCCGATGCGGCGAGGCGCGGCTTTTCAGAGCAATGCCGTGACGCCAAGTATTACGGCACGACGTAGGCTTCCACGCGGCTGCGCGGATAGACCGCTTCGGCAACCGTGTGGTTGTGGTTGCCGGAGACGATGATCGGATTGCCGTTGGCGTCGATGCCGCTGACCACGCCGACATGGCCTCCGCCGCGGCGGCCGATCACCGCGATGGCGCCGACCTGCGGGCCGGACACGCGGCGGCCGTAGTGCAGATAGCCGAGCGCCAGATTGCCGCCGCCCTTATGGCCGGTGTCGCGCAGCACCTTGTCCATGAAGGCGCCGCACCACAGGCTTTTGCGCCCGGTCGGGTTGGTGCCGATATATTTGCGCGCATCCGCCACCAGCCCGTTGGCGGTGTAGCCGCCGTAAGCGTCGTGCGCATGGTGACGTTTGGCGTTTTGCGGTCGCGCGGCATGGCGTGAGGCCGACTGAGCACGCAGGAAGTCGTAGCGGATGTCGCGCTCGGCGCCCGTTGGCCGCGTGGCGGCCTGCGCGGTCTGATGGTGCTTGTTCACGGGTCTTGCGGCAACGGAACCGGCGGCGAGCGCCAGCACTGCCGAACACAGCAAAAGTGTCGCCCGCTTTTTCGAAACTCTCATTCGCTCTTGTCCTCTGTCGTTAAAGCAACGCCTCCGATTCGATTAGAATCGAAGGCGACAGAGTGAGCTATTCGCCGGTTCCACGTGGCAATTTTGTGATGATGACGTGATTATCTCGTGCAGCGCATGGCCGTCATACGCGATTAATACGTGTGACTTTAAATAAATGCGCTCATCCTAAGAGCGAATACTGTATTTATGTTCCCAATACAGTTTTCATAAGAACTAATACTTAAACACGAAGTTAGTGTGCAGTTGCAACAAAGTTAATGTGCACCGCAGCAATTAAGGCGGCGCGCCGGTCAGCCGCATCAGTCGCGGCGGCTCAGCAGAAATACCGCCTGCTCGCCGAACAGGTTCCAGAACCACCAGGGTGCATTGAGCCGCAAGGGGCTGCCCCAGGCGTTGAGCGCCACCGCCTTGTCCATCTTCACCCCGATCTCGGTGCACAGCGTCACGAAGTCCTTGATCGTGCAGTGGTGGATATTGGGCGTGTCGTACCAACTGTAGGGCAGCATGTCGGTATGCGGCATGTGACCGGCGAACAGCAATTGCAGCCGCACCTGCCAGTGCCCGAAGTTGGGAAACGAAACGATGGCGTAGCGGCCGATGCGCAGCATGTGCTCGAGCACCTCGCGCGGATGCCGGGTCGCCTGCAGCGTCTGCGACAGGATCACGAAGTCGAACGCGTGGTCCGGGTAATCGGCGAGGTCGGTGTCGGCGTCGCCCTGGATCACCGCCAGGCCCTTGGCCACGGACTCGTTGACGCCTTCGCGCGACAACTCGATGCCGCGCCCGTCGACGCTGCGCGTCTCGCCCAAGAGCCGCAGCAATTCGCCATCGCCGCAGCCGACGTCGAGGACCTTGGCGCCGTAGTCGACCATGTCCGCCACCACCACCAAGTCGACACGCGCGCCGCCCGGCGTGCGGGCGATCTTGGCGAGATTGAGGCCGGCCTTGCCGCGGTCGAGCATGGTCACTTCCCACCATTCGGCGGCAGCCCGCGCGCGGCGCCGGCACCATCGAGGAAGCCGCGCACGATGGCGAACAATTCGGGCTCGTCGAGCAGGAAAGCGTCGTGGCCCTTGTCGGTGACGATCTCCGCAAACGACACGCGCGCGCCGGCGCCGTTGAGCGCGTGCACGATGGCGCGCGATTCCACGGTCGGAAACAGCCAGTCGGAGCTGAACGAGACCACGCAGAAGCGCGTCGGCGTGCTCTTGAAGGCGGTCGCCACCTTGCCCTCATGGTCCGCCGCCAGATCGAAATAGTCCATGGCGCGCGTGAGATAGAGATAGGAATTGGCGTCGAAGCGCTCGACGAACGAAATCCCCTGGTGGCGCAAGTACGATTCCACCTCGAAATCCGCGTCGAACGAAAAGGTCGGATTCTGCCGATCCTGGAACTTGCGGCCGAATTTGCGGTGGAGCGCCGCGTCCGACAGATAGGTGATGTGCGCGCCCATACGGGCGACCGCCAGGCCCCGGCGCGGATTGGTGTCCTCCATGAGATAGCGTCCGCCGCGCCATTCCGGATCGGCCATGATGGCCTGGCGGCCGACCTCGTGGAAGGCGATGTTCTGCGCCGAATGGCGCGTGGCGCAGGCGATCGGCAGCGCGGCGAACACGCGCTCCGGATAGCTTGCCGCCCATTGCAGCACCTGCATGCCGCCCATCGAACCGCCGGCCACCGCGAACAGCGTCTCGATGCCGAGATGATCGAGCAGCATGGCCTGCGCGCGCACCATGTCGCGGATGGTGACGACAGGAAAAGCGAGGCCCCACGGCTTGCCGGTCGCCGGATTGATCGAGGCCGGGCCTGTGGTGCCGAGACAGGCGCCCACCACGTTCGGGCAGATGACGAAATAGCGGTTGGTGTCGATCGACTTGCCCGGACCGACCATGGTGTCCCACCAGCCGCCTTTGCCGGTAACCGGATTCTTGCTCGCCGCGTGCTGGTCGCCGGTGAGCGCGTGGCACACCAGCACGGCGTTCGAGCGCTCGGGGTTGAGCGTGCCGTAAGTCTTGTAGGCGATCTGGAACGGCGCGAGCGCGACGCCGGCGTCAAGCTTGAGCGGCTTGTCCGCGCCGAACCGAACGATCTCGGAGTCGCGCGGGTTATCCGCGTCGCGCACGATCGACTCGCGCACGGCTGCGCCTTGCAGCGGCTGAACTGTCACCATCGAACCATGGCCTCCCGCAGGAGGTCTCCCGGACGCTTGACGACAGGCCACAAAAAACCCGGCCTGAACATTAGGTTCGGCCGGGACCAAAGCTCCCCGGCCTGTTTAGCGAGTTGTTTAACGTGGCTGCAAGCCGGCCGGCTCAAATGACCACGAATGTTCGTAAAAACTTAGTCCCGGGGCGGCTTGGCGTCAAGCAGGCGGCGAGCAGGGCCGCCATCCGGACGCCGGGCGAGCGGAAAACGTCGCGTTTGATTTCGATTGACGGCCCACCTATCAATGCCGCCATGGCAAAAGCACCCGAAAAGCCCAATCTCGCCGATCTGCGCAAGGAGATCGACCGTATCGACGAAACGATGCATCGGCTGCTGATGGAGCGCGGCGAGATCATCGACCGGCTGATCGCGGTCAAGGGCTCGGCCGAGACCGGCTCCGCTTTCCGCCCGGCGCGCGAAGCCGAGATGATGCGGCGCCTGGTCAAACGGCACAAAGGCATTCTGCCGCTCGATACCGCCGAGAGCATCTGGCGCGTGATCATCTCGACTTTTACCTATGTGCAGGCGCCGTTCTCGCTGCATGCCGATCTGTCGGCGGGCGACGCGCTGATGCGGGATTCGGCCCGCTTCCATTTCGGCTTCACCGTGCCGTTCGTCGCGCATATGGGCGCGTCGGCGGTAGTGGCGGCGGTATCGGATTCCAAGGGCGACCTTGGGCTGGTGCCCGCCTTCGCGCTGGCCTCGGCCGGTGCCTGGTGGAGCGCGCTCGAATTCGACGCCGCGCCCAAGATCATCGCCCGCCTGCCCTTCGTCGAGCGCGCCGACCATCCGGCGGCGCTGCCGGTGTTCGTGATCTCGCGCGTGGCGCCCGACGCCATGGCGAATGAAGCCGAGGTGTGGAGCGTGCGGGTGGCGGGCTGGGGGGCGCCGGCGGCCGAGGCGCTCACCATGCTGGCCAATTTCATCGCCGTGCCCGACCGTGCCTTCGACGGGGCGGCGCTGCTGGTGACACTGCCGCAGGGTCAGACCCTGGATGCGGTGAGCGAGGCGCTGGTTAAGGCTGGCGCCACGGTGCGCTCGGCGGCCCTCGTCGGCAGCCACGCAACCCGCTATACGGTTGCCGCCGAACAGGCTTAAACCCTCAACATTTGTTGTGGGTGATCCCCTCCCCATCCCTCCCCTTTTCAAGGGGAGGGAGGACGCGCGGCACCGTCATCCTCCCCTTGAACGGGGAGGAACGAGGTGGGGGGTCAAGTGCTTCGAAGAGCTGGAATGAGTTGAAATGACTGCGACCCGACCGCAACCGCGCCCCGGCGTGCTCGATATCGCGCCCTACGTGCCGGGCAAGAGCAAGGCGCCGGGCGTTGCCCGTGTGATCAAGCTCTCCTCCAACGAAAGCCCGTTGGGGCCGAGCCCGCATGCGGTCAAGGCCTACAAGGAGGCGGCCGCGCGGCTGGAGGATTATCCCGACGGCGCGGCGACCGAGCTGCGCGAAGCGATCGGGCGCGCGTTCGGTCTCGATCCCAGGCGCATCCTGTGCGGCACCGGCTCCGACGATCTGCTCAATCTGCTTGCCACCGCCTATCTGCGCGACGGCGACGAGGCGATCTATTCGGCGCACGGCTTTCTCATGTACCCGATCTACGCGCGCGGCCACGGCGCCAAGCCGATCGCGACGCCGGAGAAGGATTACACCGCCGATGTCGATGCGATACTCGCCGCGGTGACTGAGCGCACGCGCATCGTGTTCGTCGCCAACCCGAACAACCCGACCGGCACCTATGTGCCGTTCGACGACATCAAGCGTCTGCAGCGCGAATTGCCGGGTAACGTCATCCTTGTGCTGGACGCCGCCTATGCCGAATACGTACAGCGCAACGACTACGAAGCCGGCATCGAGCTGGTGGCGACGTGCGAGAACGTCGTGATGACGCGCACCTTCTCGAAGATCCACGGCCTGGCCGGCGTGCGGCTCGGCTGGATGTACGGGCCGGCGCCCATCGTCGACGCGCTCGACCGCGTGCGCAATCCGTTCAACGTCAGCACGCCGGCGATGAAGGCGGGCGTCGCCGCGATCGAGGATGCCGCGCATGTCGAGAAATCGATTGCGCACAATGCGCGCTGGCTGCCCTGGCTGGAGGAGGAGATCGGCAAGCTCGGCTTGAAGGTGACGCCGAGCGTGGCGAATTTCGTGCTGATCCATTTTCCGGACAATGAAGGGCCGCACCGCCGCCGACGCCGACGCCTTTCTCACGCAGCGCGGGCTGATCCTGCGCCGCGTCGCGGGCTACGGATTGCCCAACGCGCTGCGCATGACGGTGGGCACGGAAGAGGCCAACCGGCTGGTCGTGCAGGCGCTCGCCGACTTCCTGGGGCAGGCGGCGTGACGCAAAAGACGCTCTACAACCGCCTCGCGCTGATCGGCGTCGGGCTGATCGGCTCTTCGATCGCGCGCGCGGCCAAGCTGCAGGGCGCGGTCGGCTCGATCGTCGCCACCGCGCGCTCGGCCCAAACGCGCCGGCGCGTGGCCGAGCTCGGGATCGCCGACCAGGTGGTGGAGACGAATGCCGCCGCTGTCGAGGGCGCCGACCTCGTCATTCTTTGCATTCCGGTCGGCGCCTGCGGTGCGGTCGCCAAAGAGATCGCGCCGCATTTCGCCGCCGGCGCCACCGTCTCCGACGTCGGCTCGGTCAAGGGCGCGGTCGTGCGCGACATGAGCCCGCATCTGCCGAAAGGCGTGCATTTCGTGCCGGCGCATCCGGTCGCCGGCACCGAATATTCCGGACCCGACGCGGGCTTTGCCGAGTTGTTCGTCAATCGCTGGTGCATCCTGACGCCGCCGCAAGGCGTCGACCCGGCGGCAACCGACAAGCTCGCGCAATTCTGGCGGCTGCTCGGCGCCAATGTCGATACCGATGGCGCCCGATCACCACGACCTGGTGCTCGCCATCACCAGCCATCTGCCGCATCTGATCGCCTACACCATCGTCGGCACCGCGGATGAATTGCAGACGGTGACGCGCTCGGAAGTGTTGAAGTTCTCCGCCGGCGGCTTTCGCGATTTCACCCGCATCGCGGCGTCCGATCCGACCATGTGGCGCGACGTGTTTCTCGCCAACAAGGACGCGGTCCTGGAAATGCTCGGCCGCTTCAACGAGGACGTTTCCGTGCTCACCAAGGCGATCCGCAACGGCGACGGCGACGCGCTGTTTGCGCATTTCGAGCGCACGCGCGCGATCCGCAAGGGCATCGTCGATATCGGCCAGGATTCGCCCGCGCCCGACTTCGGCCGCCCGCATCCCGACCTGCCGCACACGCCGCTGCCGAAGCCGTATGCGGCGGACGACTAACGTCTCCCTCCTTGCCGCCATTCCGGCCGCGACCTAGAGTTCAACCGCTAAGACGGGGGCGGCCGTCGGCCGACACCGAACAGGGAGGAATGGCCATGGCAAGAAAGTCCGTCTTTATCGCCGCGCTCGCCGTGAGCGCTTTGGCGGCGACCGCCGCCAGCGGCAAAGGCATGAAGCTCACCAGCCCGCAGATCAAGAACCACGGCAAGATCGCCAACGAACAGGTGTTCAAGGGTTTCGGCTGCACCGGCGACAACATCTCGCCCGCGCTGAAATGGAGCGGCGCGCCGGCCAAGACCAAGAGCTTCGCCATCATGATGCACGACCCGGACGCGCCGACCGGAAGCGGCTGGTGGCATTGGGTGGTGTTCAATATTCCGGCCGGCACCACCTCGCTGCCCAAGGGCGCGGGCGATCCGAGCAAGCACACGATGCCTGACGGCGCCATCCAGAGCCGCACCGATTTCGGCTCCGATGGCTATGGCGGCCCCTGCCCGCCCAAAGGCGACAAGCCGCACCATTATCACATCACGGTTTTCGCCGTTGACGTCGACAAGCTGCCGGACGCGCAGAACGACCAGGCCTCGGCGGCGCTGGTCGGCTTCGACCTGCACTTCCACACGCTGGCGAAGGCGACCTTGACCGGCCGTTACGGGCGCTGAGCGCGAAAAGTCATGAGCGCGCGCCGGTCGTGACGCCTCATAGGCGCGCGGCCGGCGACGCCAATTACAGAGCCCGATCATGAAGACGCGAACGGCTATATGGCTGCCGATTGTTCTGACGCTTGGCGCGACCGCCGTAGCGCAAAGCGCGACGCCGCCGGCCGTGCTGGAGAAACTCGAGGCGGCCATCAAGGGACCGCAGCGCACGCCTGCGAATGCAGCGCGCGACAATTTCCGGCATCCCGCGCAGACCTTGCAGTTCTTCGGGATCCGCCCCGACATGCGGGTGATCGAGGTGTTGCCGGGCGGCGGCTGGTACACGGAAATTCTGGCGCCCTTCCTGCACGACCAGGGCCGGCTCATCGAGGCGACCGCGCCGCGCAGCAGCGGCAGCCCGTTCTCGCGCAAGAGGGCGGCCCGCTACGCAGAAAAGCTCGCCGCCAATCAGGCTGTCTACGGCAAAGTGACACTCAAGCCATTCGAGCTGCCCGCCTATATGGCGCTGGGCGCGCCCGATAGCGCCGACATGGTGCTCACTTTCCGCAACATGCACGACCTGATGTTCGCCAACGTGCACGGCGTGGCCACCGACGCGATGCTGATGCAGTTCCTGCGCGACGTCTATCAGGTGCTCAAGCCGGGCGGCACGCTCGGTATCGTGGCCCATCGCGCCAATCCGGACATGCCGGCGGAAAAGAGCTTCAAACTGGGCCGGCTGCCGCAGCCGTTCCTGGTGCGCGAGGCAGAGCGCGCCGGCTTTCGCGTCACCACGTCGGAGATCAACGCCAATCCGAAGGACCCGCGCAGCATGCCGGTGTGGTATCTGCCGCCCGCGCTGCACGGGCCGCAACAGGAGCGCGAGAAATTCGCGGCGATCGGCGAAGCCGACAACATGACGCTCAAGCTGGTAAAGCCGAAATAGCGCTTAACGTTCGCGCGCTTCAAAACAAAGGCGGGCTCGGGCCGAGCGGGATCGGCCCGAGATAGGCGGTGCCGTCGGCAAAGCGCAGCGGCAGCGTGACCGCCTGGCGGCCTTCGAGCTGCGCCGGCTGCCCGAGCATGGCAATGCCGAGACCGAGATTGGCGCCGGCCTGCTCGCGCGCGACGTCGCCCAGGCCGGGCGACAGGCGGTCGAGGAAGCCCGCCACCTTGTCCATGTTGCGCGACTGCTGGACCTGCTTTCCGGCGCCGATGGCGTTGAGGAACGGCGCGAGCCCGGCGACGGTGACGTTGAGCTGGCCGGCGAGCTGGCCTTGGCCGTCGATCGAGAGGCTCCCTTTGCCGACCGCCAGCGTCTCGCCCTGAACGATGCGCGCCTGCGTCACCTCGATGCTGCCGCCGGCCTTTTGCAACTGGCGAAAGCGTTGCGGCCAGGGCATGGGCGCGAAGTCGGACAGTCCGCGCAGCACCGCGGTGAGGTCGATGTCGATCGGCGGCGCCGCGGCCGCGCTCAAGCCCGGCGCCGAGGCGCGCTTGGCGTGCAGGCTCACTTCGACCACCGGATGATCGTGCGCGGAGCCTTGCGCGATGCGCCCCTCTAGCGCGACGCGCCGGGCGCTGATGAGGCTCTCGTGCTTTCCGCCGGCGATGCGCTCCACGGTCGGCCGCTCGAAAGTGAGGGACGCGCTTTGCGGCTCGTTCGGCGTGCCGGTGACGCGCGACTCGCCATAGGTCCAGTTGGCGGAAAGGAACGGCTCGTGCCCGGCGAGCGCCACGGAAAGCGGCCCGATGAACTGGCTGACCAAAGTGCGCGGCTCGTAGACCTGCGCCGCCACCACCACGCTCGGGGTGGCGATCACCAGCGCCGTGCCCTCGTTGTGCAATTCGGCCGAGGCCTGCCGGCAGCCGAGCTCGATGCGGAACGGAAAGCCGCCCACGCTCTGCGCGCCGCAGGAGTAGACGCGGCCGGCCTTGGCCTCGCGCACGCGCCAGCCTTCGACCGCGGCCTGCGCCTGGCCGGCGGCGTATTTCCAGGCCCAGGCCCAGCCGGCGATCAGCGCGAACACGATGAAAAGGACGATCGTGTAGCGGCGGCCGGTGCGGCGGCGGGACTGTAAGCTGTGCGGGTCGCGGACCATGCGGGAGCCTAAAACCTGCCGAATGCGGCGTTTCTGCGCCGGCGCCCCGATCGGCTTGCGCGAGAATTGGCCGCCTGATAGGCGAACGCGAGCCGCCGGGCCCTGTCAACTAAGGCTTCTCCCTTTCCCCACGTCAATGCGCGGAACAATCGACCAAAGCGCCGGCGAGCTGTGGGT
This sequence comes from uncultured Pseudomonadota bacterium, assembly GCA_963773305.1. Lineage (GTDB taxonomy): Bacteria > Pseudomonadota > Alphaproteobacteria > Rhizobiales > Xanthobacteraceae > Pseudolabrys. The sequence goes on along the minus strand of CAVZAR010000001.1, from coordinate 38,378 downwards.
TTTCGCCTATGGCTCGCTGATGTGGCGGCCGGATTTCGACTATCTCGAGCGCCGGCTGGCGCGGCTTATCGGCGCACACCGCGCGCTCTGCGTCTATTCCTTCGTACATCGTGGCACCCCGGAGAAGCCCGGCCTGGTGCTCGGCCTCGACCGCGGCGGCAATTGCCGCGGCATCGCCTATCGCGTGGCGGCGGAAAAACGCGCCGAGACGATTTCATACCTGCGCGCACGCGAGCAGGTGACCATGGTCTATCGCGAAGTCACGCGGCCGGTCTGGCTCGAGGACGATCCGCAGCAGAGCGTGGCGGCCCTTTGTTACGTGGTCGATCGCGGCCACGTGCAATATGCCGGGCGGCTGACGCTCGAAAGACAATTGCACTTCGTGCGCCAGGGCCACGGCCGCTCCGGCAACAACCGCGATTACGTGGTGGACGCGGTGAAGGAGATCGAGCGGCAGGGGTATCGCGACAAGCAGTTGCATGTGCTGGCGGAGCGGCTGAAGACCGCGTAGCGGGACGGCACAACGATTCTCCGTTGATTCCCGCGCAAGTGGGAATCCAGTTCCTACGCGCTGGGTCCCCGCTTGCGTCGGGACGAACGGATTATCGCCCGGCCCTGCCCTCCTCGATCAATCTTGCGGTGGCGGTTTCGATTTCGCTCTTGAGCTTCTCGAAGAACGCCTCCTTGTCGAGGCCGGGTGCGATCGGGTCGAGGATTTCCACCACCACCGTGCCGGGCCGGAGCTTGAGCGAGCGGCGCGGCCAGAACAGGCCGGAATTGAGCGCGATCGGCAGGCAGGGCACGTTTGCCTTCAGATAGAGAAGCGAGACGCCGGATTTGTAGCGCGGCTCGGCGCCGGCCGGCCGCCGCGTGCCTTCCGGGAAAATGATGAGCTGGCGGCCGCGGGCGAGCTCGGCGCGCGCGCCGTCGACCATCGAAGCGACCGCGCGCAGGCTGGCGCGGCGGTCGATCGGCACCATGCGGCCCTTGCGCATGAGCCAGCCGAACAGCGGGATCCACATCAGCTCGCGCTTGACGATGTAGAGCGGGTTGTCGAACAGCGGCAGCAGCGCGAAGGTATCCCACGCCGACTGATGCTTGGCCGCGACGATGAGCGCGCCCGCCGGGATCTTGTCGCGGCCGCGGACTTCGCAGCGGATGCCGGCGACGCGCAGCAGCACGAGACCGATCCGTCCCCAGGTCTTCGCAAACCAGACCGTGGCGGTGTAGGGCATGAAGAAGGCTGGCAGCGCCAGAAGCATCCACACGAGCGTGCACAGATAAAACAGCGCGTGGAAGACGAGCGAACGGACAAGGCGTAACACGGCAATGCGGCCCTCAACCTGCGACGATACTGTCGGGATCGATGTGCATGCGGGCGAGCGCGAACAGATATTTCAGGTATTCCCCGAACAGCAGCCTGGCGGTGGCACCGCTCGACCACCAGGGATCGTTCTTATAGGTCTCCGAGATCACCGGATAGGCGATCAGACGGGCTAGCGGCATCTGGTGGCGCAGCTCGGTCATGGCGCGCGGCATGTGCCAGTTCGAGGTGACCACGATCAGCGAGGTGAAGTTGTGCTCGCTCGCCCAGCGCTTGGTCTCGATGGCGTTGCCGAACGTATTGAGCGCGGCGTGACCGAGATCGACGCAGCACTTGACGTATTTGGCGTTGGCCGGCGTCAGCCGCGCGATCGCGGCGGTACGGGTGGAGCGGTAGACGCCGGTGATCAGCAGGCGCTTGCCGCGGTCGGCCGCCAGAAGGTCGATGGCGTCGGGGATGCGCGCGGCGGCGCCGGTCAGCACCACGATGCCGTCGGCCTTGCCGCTCAATTGCGCCTCCTCGTTCGGGATCTGCCAGGTGAACCAGAAGAAGCCGCAGACCAGCAGTACTGCCGCCGCCGTGCCGAGCAGCATGGTGAGGAAGCCGACCCCGCGTGCCAAGCCCGACCACATCTAATCGATGGCCTCCAGCGTGCGGTTGACGGTATGGCGCGAGGTGAGCGCGGTCACCAGCGCGATCAGCACGACCTGCGCCAGCACCGCGACATAGCCGCCGACGCCGATCGAGAAGGTGCCGAACAGCGCGGCGGTCTGCTCGCCGGCCGGCGTGCCGGCAAGGCCGCGCGTCAGCACGCCGGCGATCGCGAACAGCAACAGCGCCAGTCCGCCGCCCAATATGCCGCCCTGCAGACCGAGCGCCAGGAAGTGCCGCTGGAAATGCCCCGCGATGAAGCCGTTCTTGGCGCCGACGAAATGCAGGACCTCGATCACCGGCTTGTTGGTCGCCATGGCGCCGCGCGTGGCAAAGGTGACCGACAGCATGGTGGCGGCGACCACCAGCACGAGAATGGCGATGCCGCCCGCCACCGCCGTGCCGGCCATGGCGCGCATGCGTTCGATCCAGCCGCGGTGGTCGTCGAGCACGGCGCCCGGCACCTGTTCGTTAAGCGCGTGGCGCAGCGCGCCGATATCGGGCGCGGCGCCGGGCGCGATCTTGACCACGATCAGCCGCGGCACCGGCAATTCTTCGAGCGTGAGCCCGCTGCCGAGCCACGGCTCCAACAGCTTGCTCGACTGCGCCTTGCTGTAGGGAAGCACCTCGCCGATGCCGGGCACGCCGCGCGCCAGCGCCGCCGCTTTGGCGACCAGCGCGTCCATGTCGCGGCCGGGCCCGGGGATCACCTGGATGGTGACCTCGCGCGCCACCGCCGACTGCCAGTCGCTCGCCGCCGAGCCGATCAGGATCACCGCGCCGGTGGTGATGGAGGCAAGGAACGTCATGATGGCGACGACCGCCACCAGCGCGCGCCCGGAGATCGAATGGCGCGGCACCAGCGGCGTGTCGAAACGCGGCAGCGGCCCGGGCGGCGGGCGCGGCGTCGCAGTCAGGTCGCCTCCGGCGGCTTCGGTCATCGTCGTTCTCGCTCAGTCATAGATGTGCAGCCGCCCCTCGTGCAGCACCAAGCGGCGCGCATCGTACTGGTCCATCAGCGCGATGTCGTGCGTGGCGATCACCACCGAGGTGCCGGATTTGTTGAGCTCAATGAACAGGCGCAGCAGGCGCTGCGCGAGCGAGGGATCGACATTGCCCGTCGGCTCGTCGGCCAGCAGCAGTTGCGGGCGCGCGATCACCGCGCGCGCGATCGCAGCGCGCTGCTTCTCGCCGCCCGAGAGCACCGGCGGCAGCGCCCATATCCGCTCGCCCAATCCCACCCAGTTCAACAGTTCGACCACCTCATCGCGATAGCTGTCCTCCGGACGCCCCATCACGCGCAGCGGCAGCGCGACGTTCTCGTAAGTGCTCATGTGGTCGAGCAGGCGGAAATCCTGGAACACGATGCCGATGCGCCGGCGCAGCGTCGCCACCGCGTCCTTCGACAGCGTCGCAACGTCGTGGCCGAACTGGGTGATCAGGCCGCGCGTCGGCTTGAGCGACAGGAACAGGAGCCGCAGCAGCGAAGTCTTGCCTGCGCCGGAGGGGCCGGTGAGAAACTGGAAGGAATGCGGCTCGATACGGAACGTGAGGTCGCGCAGGACCTCCGGTCCCAGGCCGTAGCGCAAGCCCACATTTTCGAATCGGACCACTCCCCTCTCCGATCTGTCGCCTGGCGCTTGAGGCGGCCCAAGCCCCTATCCGCCCGCGGGTTGAGGCTCGTGAAAGCCGCCCGCGGCCCCTGGGCCGGGTCGAGAACAGCGCTTTTACAGCAATAATGCGGCGGAGCCAGCGCGGAAGGAACGGAAAACCGCGGCTTTTCCCCGCTGGCGGAGGCTACCCATGGTTTCCGGTCCATTAACGGACGGCTGGTAGCTTGGCAGGGCACGAAAAGCCACGAGTGCCATGCTGATCGTCTGTCCGAATTGCGCCACCTCCTACATGGTCGAACCGGCCGCGCTCGGCTCGGGCGGGCGCACCGTGCGCTGCGCGCGCTGCAAGAGCACCTGGTTCGTCAGCTGGGGCCGGCAGGCGCCGGACGCCAAGGCTTTCGTGGACGGCGCGATCGCGGAAGCCGAAGGCCAGCCGGCGCCGGAACCGACGCCGGCCATGCCGCCGGTCGCCAATATCCCGGAACGGGCGGACGATTTCGGCGACGAGGCCGAGCAGCCGATCGGGGAAGCCGCGGCCGAAGACACCGGCGCCGCACCGGAGCCCGCGGCCGAGCCGGTCGAAGTCGAAAATGCGCCCTCGCTGGTGCCGCCGGCGGAAGACTATGCCGCGCTCGGCGAGCCGGACACGCCCGCGCCCGATTCGGAGGACGTCGAGAGCTACGCCGTGCGCCGCCAGCGCCTGCAGGCGCGCCGCAAACAGTCGCGCCGCTCCTCGCGCTGGACCGCCGTCATTCTGGTGCTGTTCGCGTTCAACGTGGCGGTGGTCGGCGCCCGCAACGAAGTGGTGCGCTATCTGCCGCAGACCGCCTCGCTGTTCGCCGCCATCGGCCTGCCGGTCAATCTGCGTCAGCTTTCGTTCGAGAATGTGCGCGTCGCCAAGGAATTGCAGGACGGGGTCAACATCCTGGTGGTGCAAGGCACCATTGTGTCGACCGCCGACAAGCCGGTGCGGGTGCCGCGCCTGCGTTTTGCCGCGCGCGACGCCGTGGGGCAGGAGATCTACACCTGGACCGCGCTGCCGAGCCGCAGCATCCTCGGCCCCGGCGAGAAGCTCGACTTCCGCAGCCGGCTGGCCTCGCCGCCGGCGGACGCCAAGAACATCATGGTGCGCTTCTTCACGGCGCATGACGCGGCGGCGGCAGCGGAGGCGAAGTAGGCGGAGCGCGAGGTCTTAGTCGTCGCCCGGGTGGAGCGAAGCGTAACCCGGGAGCGATTGACAAGCCTGCCACGGGTTTCGCTGCGCTTCACCCGGGCTACAAGCCGATAATCAATACCCCTGCAGCAGCCGCTCGATATAGTCGAGCTCGAGCTGCGGACGGTAGCTCTCGCCGTAGCGCTTGCGCAGCTCCTCGAGGATGCGGCGCGCGCGCTGGGCGTCGATCTCGCCCGGCACCTTCACGGTAACGTCGTCGCCATATTCGCGCCCGCGTAGCGGCCGGCCGAGCGGATCGGTGTCGCGCTGCGCGCGCTGCTGGCCGCGCCCGGGCCGCCCATTCGGGCCGGGGCCCATCATGCCCTGCTGCTGCATCTGCTGGGCGAGCCCCTGCGCGCCCTTGCGCAAGGCTTCGAGCGCGCGGCCTTGGCTGTCGACCGCACTCTCGGCGTCGCCCTGGCCGAGCTCACCCTCGGCCTCGCCCATGGCCTTGCCTGCGTCGCCGAGCTTGCCGGGCTGGCTGCCTTTGCCCTTTTGCCCCTGCTGGCCCTTCTGGCCGTTCTTGCCTTGCTGCTGCATATTGCCGAGGCCGCGCTTTTGCAGCTGCTGCAGCAGCTGATTGAGCCGGTTGCGCAACGCCTGCTGGTCCTTGCGCAGGTCGCCAAGCGAGCGCGGATTGCGCTGGCCGCGCTGGCGCTCGCGCAGCATGTCCTGACCCTGCTTGAAGGTCTTGTCGCGCAACTGCTGCTGCTTGCGGATCATGTCGCCGAGCTCGTCGAGCGACGACATCATGTCGTCGTCGCCCTGTTGCATCTGGCCCGGCTGCGCCGTCTGCAGATTCTCCAGCATCGACTGCATCTGTTCGAGCAGCCGGCGCGCGGCCTCGCGGTCGCCGGCGCGGGCGAGGTCTTCCAACCGGTCGAGCATGCTGTTGAGATCGCGCTGGGTGAGCATGCGCGTGTTGCGGTCGAGCGGCCGCGCCATCTGCGGGTTCTTCTGCATTTGCTGCGCCAGCGCCTGCAGGAACTTGTCCATGGCGGCGCGCAGGTCTTCCATCAGCTTCTTGAGTTCCTGGTCGCTGGCGCCGCGCTCGAGCGCTTGGCGCAGCGCGTCCTGCGCGTTGCGCAACGCCTTTTCGACCTTGCTGAGGTTGCCGTCTTCGATCTCAACGGCCATGTCCCACATGCGCGCCACGACCTCGCGCAACCGGTCGTCGCTGCGCGCCTGCTTCAAGTCGTAATAGATCGAGCGCAGCCCGAGATAGACGCTCGCCTCGGGCGTGAACTGCTCGGGCGCGATGGTGAGCGCGTCGAGCGCGGCGAGCACGATCGGCTTTTCATGGGCGTCGAGCGCCAAGATGCGGCGCTGCTCGACCAGCGCGCGCGCCAGCGGCTTGACGAAGAAACGCTGCGGCAGCGTGAATTGCTTCGGCTTGCTGCGGCCTTCGTTGCCGGCTTCGTCATGGGCGACCAGCGTGACGGTGACCTCGGCGCCGGCCCAGGGATGCTCGGACAGATCGTGGATGGTGCTGCCGTTGCCGCTGCGCGTGCGCGCCTGCGGCAGGTTGAGGCGCATCTCCGGCGCCTTGAACAGCGGATGCGGCGGCGTTGCGCCGGACTTCGCGTGCGCGTCATCGAGCGCGAACTCGGCATGCGCGTCGACCACGCCGTAATCGTCGTCGATCTTGTAGTCGAGCCGCAGCGAGCCGCGCGCCTGCCGTTCCGGCGCCTTGATCAGCGCGATGGTCGGCGGCCGGTCGGGAATGGCGGTGAAGGTCCAGCTCAGATTGCCGCCAACGCCGCGCAAGGTCGCGCTGCCGTCGCCCTTGATGGCAAAGCGGCGCTCGGAGGAGCCCTTGGGCAGCGGCTCCTTCGGATCGGCCTTGGCGGCGGCAAGGCCGCCTTTGGTGGCGACGTCGAGATGCACGTCGCCGGTCGCGCGCACGATGAGATGGCTGCCGGCCGGCACCGCGACCGCGGGCTGCGCGCGCGCGGTCTCGCCCGGCCGCAGGCCCGGCAGCATCACCGGCGGGCGCCCGGTATAGACCGGCGGCGTCACCCAGGCGTCGATGCGGAAATTGGCCGGCTGCACCACGCCCTGCCAGTCGAAGGCGGCGGCGACGCGCTTCCAGCGCTCACCGCCGGCGGCAAAGAAGCTCGCAACCACCAGAATGAGCACCAGCGCGCGCAGCGCGACCGGATCGCGCAGCGACAATTTCGGCTGCGGCCAGCCGGCCTTGAGCTTGCGCGCCGACAGGAGCGCACGCTCGATATGGGCGCGCCACAGCGCTTGCGCGATCGGGTCGTTGCGGTTGGCGGCGATCTCGTCGGCGACCGCGGTGGCGGGGCGGTGGCCCTCGCCGCTGTTGCGGTCGAGCCGACGCAGGCCGTCATGCGCGCTCGGCAGGCGCAGCCGCACCAAGGGAAGCGCCGCGGCCAGCGTGACGAACACGAAGACGAAAAGTCCGATTGCCCGCCCCAACGCCGGCAAGGCGAGCCACAGACCTGCCCAGGAGAAGGCCAGGAACAGGCCGAGCGCGGTGGCCAGCAGCGCGAGCGCCGGCCACAGGCGTTCCCAGAACAGACTGCCGCGGGCGCGTTGCAGCGCCCGCGCCAGCATGATCCGCGTTGTCAGTGCGCCGTCCTGAGGCTTGTCGCCCAACTCGTCCAAAAGCCGCTCCGTCGCCCCCGGCCCGGGGTGTCAGAACTCGATCAACACGCTACCACGCGGTTATTTCCCACACACCATCCCGCGCTTCACATCGGCGTGGCCAAACCGCCTTCAAGCGGTTTATGCAAAAGGAGCGCCAAACATTGGGTCGGATTGATGGCGGAGGAACCCGGCAGTCACAGGCGCGGGATACCGTCTCCCGCGTGGACCGGCCTAAACGGCCTCAAAGCCAGGGCGGCAGGCGGTCGAGGGCGATAAGCTGGTCGACCTCCAGGCGGGGCCGCACCAGCGCCCATTCGGCATCCTTGACCAGCACTTCCGGCACCAGGGCCCGCGTGTTGTAGGTGCCGGCCTGCACCGCGCCATAGGCGCCGGCCGACATCACGGCCATGAGCGCGCCCGGCGCCGGCTCGGCGAGTTCGCGGCCGAGCGCCAGGAAGTCGCCGCTTTCGCAGACCGGCCCGACCACGTCGGCGCGGATGCGGGCAGCGCCGGCGGCCGTTTCCTTGACCGGCCAAATCGCGTGATGGGCATCGTACAGCGTCGGGCGGATCAGATCGTTCATGCCGGCGTCGACTACGATGAAGTTCTTGGCCTCGCCGTGCTTCACGAACAGCACGCGCGTCACCAGAATGCCGGCATTGCCGACCAGCAGGCGGCCCGGCTCGAAGATCAGCTTGCAACCGAGATCGTGCGTCGCGCGCTTGACGACTTGCGCGTATTGCTCGGGATGCGGCGGCGGCTCGTTGTCGTCGCGATAGGGAATCCCCAAGCCGCCGCCGAGATCGACATGGCCGATGGTGTGGCCGTCGGCGCGCAAGGTCCGCACGAACTCGGCCAGCAGCGTGAAGGCGTTGCCGAACGGATCGAGGTCGGTGATCTGGCTGCCGATATGCATGTCGACGCCGGTGACCTTGACGCCCTCGAGCTTGGCGGCACGGGCATAGACGTCGCGCGCACGGCTGATCGGAATGCCGAACTTGTTCTCGGCCTTACCGGTGGCGATCTTGTGGTGCGTCTTGGCATCGATGTCGGGATTGACGCGCACCGAGATCGGCGCCGTCCGACCCTTGCCGGCGGCGATCGAGGACAAGAGATCGAGCTCGGGCTCGGATTCGACATTGATGCAGAGAATGCCTTCGTCGACGGCGAGCGCCAGTTCGTCGGCCGTCTTGCCGATACCGGAGAACATGATCTTCTCCGCCGGGATGCCGGCCAGGCGCGCGCGCATCAGCTCGCCGCCCGACACCACGTCGGCGCCGGCGCCGAGCGCGGCCAAGGTCGCGATCACCGCCTGATTGGAATTCGCCTTCATGGCGTAGCAGACGAGTGCGTCCACGCCGGCAAAGGCGCCGGCGAACACCTTGTAGTGCCGCGTCAAGGTCGCGGTCGAATAGCAGTAAAACGGCGTGCCGACGGCTTGAGCGAGCGCGTCGAGGCTGACCGCCTCGGCGTGCAGGACGCCGTCGCGATAAGCGAAGTGGTGCATCGGCGGCGCAGGCTCAGTTGAGCAGGTTGTCGAGCGGGATGCGTTTGTCGGGGCCGATCGGCGCCCGCGGCTTGCCGTCGCTGCCCATGACCTGCCCGCCGCCGACAATCGCCTGATCGTTGAGGGCAGCGCCGGGCGGCGGATCGAGCGCGCCTTTGCGGCCGCAGGCCGTCAGGCCGAGCGCGGCGACGAGCACGCCGATGGCGGCCAGGCGCAGGAAGGGGCGGTCACAAAAACGGCTCAAGCAGAGCTCCTCGGGTTGAGCGGACACTAGCAAACCGCGCGCGCCAGGCGAAGTCAGGATTTCTCCTTTTCGAGCCTGCGCAGCCATTTCCGGGCCTGTGCACGCACGTTTTTCGGCGCGGTACCGCCGTAGCTCACCCGGCTTTTGACCGAATTGGCGACCGACAGCACGGAATACACGTCTTTTGTGATTCGCGGCTCGACCGCCTGCAGGGCCGCGAGCGGCAGCCGGTGCAGGGCGACGCCCTGCTCGGCCGCCTGGGCGACGATACGGCCGGTGATGTGGTGGGCCTGGCGGAATGGGATTTTCAAGCTGCGCACCAGCCAGTCGGCCAGATCTGTAGCTGTGGCATAGCCCTCGCCGGCAGCCTTCTTCATCCTGGCCGTGTCGGGCTCGAGGTCGCCGACCATGCCGGTCATGGCCGCGACCGACAGCGAGAGCGCGGCGAGCGCGTCCATGGCGCCCTCCTTGTCCTCCTGCATGTCCTTGGCATAGGCGAGCGGCAGGCCCTTCATGACAACCAGCAACGCGGTGAGTGCGCCGATCACGCGGCCGGTCTTGGCGCGCACCAGTTCGGCGGCATCCGGGTTGCGCTTCTGCGGCATGATCGAGGAGCCGGTGGTGAACTTGTCCGACAGCTTGACGAGGCCGGTGAGCGGCGAGGTCCAGATCACCAGCTCCTCGGCCAGCCGCGACAGGTGCACAGATGCAATGGACGCGGCGGCGAGCGTCTCCATGACGAAGTCGCGGTCGGAGACGGCATCGAGCGAATTGGCCATCGGCCGCTCGAAGCCGAGCGCGTACGCGGTCATATCGCGGTCGAGATCGAACGACGTGCCGGCCAGCGCCGCGGCGCCGAGCGGCGACTCGTTCAGCCGCTTGCGCGCGTCGGCGAAACGGCCGCGGTCGCGCGCCGCCATCTCGACATAGGCGAGCAGATGATGGCCGAAGGTCACCGGCTGCGCGGTCTGCAAATGCGTAAAGCCCGGCATGACGGTCGCGGCATGGGCAAGCGCCTTCTCGGCCAGCGCGCGCTGGAAACCGGCCAGCGCGCCGTCAATCGCGTCGATCTCGTCGCGCACCCACAGCCGGAAATCGGTCGCCACCTGGTCGTTGCGCGAGCGCGCGGTGTGCAGGCGGCCGGCCGCGTCCCCGATCAATTCGGCGAGCCTGCCCTCCACGTTCATGTGGATGTCCTCGAGCGCTCGGCTGAACGAGAACTTGCCCGCCTCGATCTCTGACAGGATCGTGTCTAGACCGTGAGCGATCTTTTTCGCATCGTCCGCCGCAATGATGCCTTGCTTGGCCAGCATGTCGGCATGGGCCTTGGACGCGGCGATGTCCTGGCGGTAGAGATGCCGGTCGAAATCGATGGAGGCGTTGATCTCCTCCATGATGGCATCCGGACCGGACTTGAAGCGCCCGCCCCACATCTTGTTGCTCATGACACAACCACCGAGGTTTCGCCGCTCATGACCGATCCCACGCCTTCTTCGTCAAAATCGGGCAACAGGCGGCTTGCCTTGATCGTGGCCGGCGGCATTGCCGGCTTGGGCCTGGGACTTGCGGGGGTATACGGGTTTTCGGCCCTCAGAGGCAATGTGGGCGGCGATCCTGCAAAGGACGCGGCTTGCCGGCCGGCGGTGGCTTTGGCCAAGAAAGTCGCGCCTTTCGCGCGCGGCGAGGTGGCGGCCGTTAACGTTGCCAAGAGCCCCCTCAAAATCCCCGACCTCGCCTTTCGAGAATGCCGACGGCAAGAAGATGACGCTCGCCGACTTCAAGGGCCGCACCGTGCTGCTCAACCTCTGGGCCACCTGGTGCGTGCCGTGCCGGCGCGAGATGCCGACCCTCGATGCGCTGGAAGGCGAGCTGGGCGGCAAGGAATTCCAGGTGGTGGCGGTCAATATCGACACCCGCAATCCCGACAAGCCGAAGAAGTTTCTCAAAGACATCGGCGTCAAGCATCTCGCCTTCTATGCCGACCCGAGCGCCAAGGCGTTCCAGGACCTCAAAAGCATCGGCCGCGCCTTCGGCATGCCGACCACGCTGCTGGTCGACCCGCACGGCTGCGAGATCGGCGCGATCGCCGGACCGGCGGAATGGGCGAGCAAGGACGCGGTGGCGCTGATCAAGGCCGCGCTCGGCAAGAGCTGAAAATCACCCGCTAACATACCGGTTCTGCCCAAGGCCGGCCGCCCGCGAGGGCGGCGCTTGACTCCGTCCGCCGCGCGGGTAAACTTAACCGAATGGTTTACTATTCATCCACGCTCGACCGCACCTTCGCCGCGCTCGCCGATCCGACCCGGCGCGCCTTGCTCGCCCGGCTGAGCGAAGCGGGAAGCGTGTCGGTCAGCGATTTGGCCAAGCCGTTCGCCATGTCGTTGCCGGCGGTGATGAAGCATCTCGATGTCTTGTCGGACGCCGGACTGGTGGCACGCGAAAAAAACGGGCGCGTCGTCTCCTGCGCCTTGCGAGCCAAACCCATGCAGCAAGCAACCGAATGGCTCGAGCGTTACGCGAAATTCTGGAACGAACGTTTCGACAGCCTTGCCGCTTTCCTGGAGGAAGAATCATGTCCACCGTCGCCGCAACCAAACCAAGCCTCACCATCAAGCGCCGCTTCGCCGCGCCGCCGGAAAAAGTCTACGCGGCGTGGACCGACCCGGAAAAAATAGCGCGCTGGATGGGGCCGGCCGACCGGACTCGCGTCGAAGCGACAAGCGACCTGCGCGTCGGCGGCCGCTACGCCATCAAAATGGTGATGCCGAACGACGAACACGACGTGAGCGGCGTCTACCGCGAAATCGTGCCAAACGAAAAGGTCGTCTTCACCTGGGCGTGGAAATCGACGCCGGAGCGCGAGTCGCTGGTCACCGTCACCTTCAAGCCGGACGGCGACGGCACGGTCATGACACTCTTGCACGAGCAGTTCTTCGATGAGGATGCGCGCGACCGTCACAATGCCGGCTGGCTCGCCATCATGGACGAACTGGAAAAGTTTCTCGCTTAAACCACGGGAGGAGCAGATGGCGCGCAGCTGGATGCATGGGACCTTCTACTGGAATGAATTAATGTCGCGCGACACCGGACGCGACAAGAAGTTCTATGCCGACACGCTCGGCTGGGGCTTCGACGGCATGCCCATGCCGGACGGTGGCACCTATTGGGTGGCGAAGGTCGGCGACCAGCCGGTCGGCGGCATTTTCGATATTACGGCGCCGCAGTTCGGACCGGTCCCGGAGGGCTGGATGAGCTACATCGCCGTCGACGACGTCGATGCGCGCGTGAAGAAAGCGCAAAGCTGCGGCGCCACACTGATGAAGCCGATCTTCGATATCCCCGGCGTCGGCCGCATCGCCGTCTTGAAAGAGCCGGGTGGCGCCGGCATCGGCTGGATGACGCCCGCGCAGTCCTGAGTAATGGAGTTTCGCCATGCAACACGTGATCGTCTCGCAAAATGAATGGCTCGTGGCGCGCAAGGCGTTGCTCGCCAAGGAGAAGGAATTCACCCGGCACCGCGACGCGCTGAGCGCCGCGCGGCGCGCCCTGCCCTGGGTCAAGATCGAGAAGAACTACGTCTTCGACGGCCCCGCCGGCAGGGAAACACTGGCAGACCTGTTCGGCAGCAAGAGCCAGCTCATGATCTATCACTTCATGCTCGGACCCGGCTGGGTAGAAGGCTGCCCGAGCTGTTCGTTCCTCGCCGATCATTTCGACGGCGCCGTCGTGCATCTCGCGCAACGCGACGTCTCCTTCGTCGTCGTCTCCCGCGCGCCGTTCGTCGAGATCGAAGCTTACCAGAAGCGCATGGGCTGGAAGTTCAAATGGGTGTCGTCGCACGGCAGCGACTTCAACCACGATTTCCACGTCTCGTTTACGCCGGAGGAAAAGGCGGGCGGCAAGGTCGAGTATAACTATGCCCTCGACAGCTTCCCGAGCGAGGAGGCGCCGGGCTTGAGCGCTTTTATCAAGCAAGAGGGAACGGTGTTTCACACCTATTCGACTTTTGGCCGCGGCCTCGACATCATCGTTGGCGCCTACAACATGCTCGACCTCGCGCCGAAGGGTCGCGACGAGGACGCGCTACCCTGGAGCATGGCCTGGGTGCGCCGACACGACGAGTACGAAGACGAGCCGAAAGCGGCCGGCTGCTGCGGCTAACGCGTCGGCACCGGCTTGTCGCCGCGGTAGTCGTAGAAGCCGCGCTGGGTCTTGCGGCCGAGCCAGCCGGCCTCGACATATTTCACCAGCAGCGGACAGGGGCGGTATTTGGAATCCGCCAGCCCTTCGTACAGCACCTGCATCACCGACAGCACGGTATCGAGGCCGATGAAGTCGGCGAGCTCGAGCGGGCCCATGGGATGATGGGCGCCCAGCCGCATGGCGGTGTCGATCGACTCCACGTTGCCGACGCCTTCATAGAGCGTGTAGACGGCCTCGTTGATCATCGGCAGCAGGATGCGGTTGACGATGAAGGCGGGGAAATCCTCCGACACCGCGATGGTCTTGCCAAGGGTGGAGACGAAGGCCTTGCTGGTATTGAAAGTGGAGTCGTCGGTGGCGATGCCGCGGATCACCTCGACCAATTCCATCAGCGGCACCGGGTTCATGAAATGGATGCCGATGAAATGCTCGGGCCGGTCGGTGGAGGACGCAAGCCGCGTGATCGAGATCGATGACGTGTTGGTGGCGATGATCGCCTCGGGCTTGAGGCCCGCGCACAGGTCGGCGAAGATCTTGCGCTTGACGTCTTCCTTTTCGGCGGCGGTCTCGATCACGATGTCGCAGTTCGACAGCGCGTCGATCTTCTCCGCCGGCGAAATGAGCGCGAGCGCGCTCTTCTTCTGATCCTCGCTGATCGCCTTGCGCGAGACCTGGCGCGTCATGTTGCCGTTGATGGTCGCCATGGCGGCCTTGATGCGCTCGCCGGCGATGTCGTTGAGCAAGACCGAATAGCCCGCCAGCGAGCAGACATGGGCGATACCGTTGCCCATCTGCCCCGCGCCGATCACCCCGACCGTTTTTATCGTGACCGCCATAGTCCGCTTTCCGATGCGAAGGCGCCGCGTGCGGCGGCGCTTCAAGTTGCCTCTTCTACGCCCAACCGCGCGGCAAGGCCACCGGCGGTGGTTGCAAATGCGCCGACGCGGTCAGCGCCCGAGCTTGCCCAGTTCCGCGTCGAGCTCCGGCAGCGCCTGATAGAGGTCGGCGACCAGCCCGTAGTCGGCGATCTGGAAGATGGGCGCTTCCTCGTCCTTGTTGATCGCGACGATCACCTTGGAATCCTTCATGCCGGCGAGGTGCTGGATGGCGCCCGATATGCCGACCGCGATGTAGAGCTCCGGCGCCACCACCTTGCCGGTCTGCCCGACCTGCCAGTCGTTGGGGGCGTAGCCGGCGTCGACCGCAGCGCGCGAGGCGCCCATGGCGGCGCCCAGCTTGTCGGCCACCGGCTCGATGTATTTGGTGAAGTTCTCGCGGCTCTGCATGGCGCGGCCGCCGGAGATGATGATCTTGGCCGAGGTCAATTCCGGCCGGTCGGACTTCGACAGTTCCTCGCCGACGAAGCTCGAAAGCCCGGGATCGTCGGCCGGCTTGGCGTCCTCGATCGGGGCGGAGCCGGCATCTGATCTTTGGCCCGTCGCCTGGAAGGTCGAGGTGCGCACGGTGACGACTTTCTTGGCGTCGCTCGATTTCACGGTCTGGATGGCGTTGCCGGCGTAGATCGGCCGCTCGAAGGTGTCGGGCGCGACCACCTTGGTGATGTCGGAAATCTGCATGACGTCGAGCAGCGCGGCCACGCGCGGCATGATGTTCTTGCCGGTGGTGGTGGCGGGCGAGACCAGCGCGTCGTAACTGCCGGCGAGCGAAACGATAAGCGCCGCGACCGGCTCGGCCAAAGCGTGTTCGTAAGTCGGGCTGTCGGCGACCAGCACTTTGGCGACGCCGTCGAGCTTGGCGGCAGCTTCGGCCGCCGGCTTGCAGTCCTTGCCGGCGACCAGGATGTGGACGTCGCCGCCCAACTGCTTGGCGGCGGTGAGCGCCTTGGCGGTGGCGTCCTTGAGCGTCTTGTTGTCGTGCTCGGCGAGAAGAAGTGTGGTCATTTACAATACCCCCGCTTCATCTCTTAGCTTGGCGACCAGTTCGGCGACCGAGCCGACCTTGACGCCGGCCTGGCGGCCGGACGGCTCCGCCGTCTTCACCACTTGCAGGCGCGGCGCAACATCGACGCCGTAATCGCCCGGCGACTTTTCGTCGATCGGCTTTTTCTTCGCCTTCATGATGTTGGGCAGCGAAGCATAGCGGGGCTCGTTGAGGCGCAGGTCGGTGGTCACGATCGCCGGCGCTTTCAGCTTCACCGTCTGCAGGCCGCCGTCGACCTCGCGCGTGACGGTGACGCTGTCGCCGTCGAGTACGAGCTTGGAAGCGAAAGTACCCTGCGACCAGCCGAGCAACGCCGCCAGCATCTGGCCGGTCTGGTTGGAATCGTCGTCGATCGCCTGCTTGCCCATGATGACGAGGCCGGGCTGCTCGGCCTCGACCACGGCCTTCAAGAGCTTGGCGACGGCAAGCGGCTCGACCGTGCCGTCGGTCTTGACCAGGATGCCGCGGTCCGCGCCCATGGCGAGCGCGGTGCGGATGGTCTCGGAGGCCTGCTGCGGGCCGATGGAAACGGCGACGATCTCGCTCGCCTTGCCGGCTTCCTTCAGTCGGATGGCCTCCTCGACGGCGATCTCGTCGAAGGGGTTCATCGACATTTTGATATTGGCGAGCTCCACGCCAGAGCCGTCCGGCTTGACGCGGATCTTCACGTTGAAGTCGATCACCCGTTTGACGGGCACTAAAACTTTCATGGTCAGAATGCACTCCTCGGGCCGCTGCGGTTGGGAATATGGGCCCGGAAATTGGTGCGGCGCACCCTAATAGCGGGCATTTGCGGGGTCAACGCTGTGGGGCCGGGATGGTTTGCCCATCCGGTATGCTCCTCGTCGGCCCTTGCCGCGGAGCCGGGCGCCTTCCTACCTGTTTTCCCCCGGCGCCCACAGCACGTCTTGCGCGCCCTTGCCGTTGGCATAGCGGCCGGCGACGAACAGGTAATCGGACAGCCGGTTGACGTATTTGAGCGAGGGTTCCGACACCGTCTCGTCCGGGCGGTCCATGAGCGCCACCATGATGCGCTCGGCGCGCCGGCACACGGTGCGCGCCAGATGCAAGTACGCCGAGGCCGCGCTGCCGCCCGGCAGGATGAAGGATTTGAGCGGCGCAAGCTCGCCGTTGAGCCGGTCGATCTCGGCTTCCAGCCAGGCCACCTGGGTCTCGGTGACGGTCAGGCGGGCGCCGCCCGGGCCCTTCTCGGCCAGGCACAGGTCGGCCTCCACGTCGAACAGGTCGTTCTGGATGCGGCCGAGCCCGGCGTCGAGGTCGGAGCCTTGCGTATGCAGACGCGCGAGCCCGATCACCGCGTTGACCTCGTCGAGCGTGCCATAGGCATCGACGCGCAGGTCGTACTTCTTGCGGCGGGCGCCTGAGCCGAGCGCGGTGGTGCCGTCGTCGCCGGTGCGGGTATAGATGCGGTTCAATACCACCATGGGCGTTCTCCCTCCCCCAGCCTCAGCAAAACCCGCTTCGCACGGCAAGCGTTTCGCGCTAGGCTGCCATTGTAACCGAACCGACCCCCATAAGGAGGGGACGACGATGACGCGCATTTTGACCGTCGCGGCCGCCGCCGCCGTTCTGGCGCTGCCGCTTGCCACGCCCAGCTTTGCCTGCGGCGCCCATGAAAAGATGGCGAACGCCGAGGCGACCTCGGTGGATCTCGCCGCCGCCGCCAAGAAGGCGCTGACCCCGGCCAAGGAAGACAAGACCGAGGCCGGTCAGCAGGCTCCGGCGAAATAGCCGCATTCTTCTCAGCCGAGGAATACAGCCATGCGTTTGTTCGTGACCGCGCTCGCCGCGGCGCTGTCGGCAATGCCGGCCACAATTTCCACAAAGGCAATGGCGGCACCCGGCGCCAAGGCCGCCACTGTCGACCTCGCCGCCAAGAAGAAAGCGATGAAGAAGAAGGCGAAGGTCGAATATATGCGCGCGGTGCCCTCGGCGCCGCCGAAGAAGAAAAAATAGCGCGGCCGGCGGGCTTTTCGAGCGCGCTAACGGCCCATCATCCAGATCGTCGCCATGATGACGATGATGGCGACGAACTGCAGCAGCACGCGCATGCGCATGAGCTTCTGCGAGCGGTTGGGCGAGCCGCCGCGCATCATGTTGACGAGCCCGAGCACCAGCACGATCGCCACCGCGATGACCGCCGCCGGCACGGCGTAATGTGACATGAATCCCGACATGGCCGGCCTTCTAGCACCCGCCGGCGCGGCAGGCCAAGCGGCGGCCGGCGGCCGCCCGCGCGCTACAATTCGTCCTCGCGAATAAGTTGCAGAACGACTACAATCGGCCTCGGCGTGTGGGGTTGGGGAACGGTTGTGCTGGTGCGTAGCGGAGCGGCCATGGCGCGCGCGCGGGCGGGCTTTGGCAAAGACGCAGGGGTCGCCGGGGCGTTTCGCGAGATCGACTGCGTGCGCCACCTGCTGCCGCGCGAGAGGATCGCCGCGGCCGAAGCGCGCGCCGAAAAGCTCGGAATCGGCGCCGACAGGATATTGATTGCCGCCGGCCATCTCGACGAAGAAGACTATCTGCGCAGCCTCGGCGCGGCGCTCGGCGTCGCCTTCGAGCCGCTCGACGGCACCCCGCGCACCGCCTGCCCGCTCGACGACGAGCGGCTGATCGAGGCGGCGGCCAACGGCATGCTGCCGCTCGCCGACGGCGAGGATCTCACGCTGGTGGTCGCCCCGCGCGCGGGCGCGGCGCGGCGCATCGGCGACCTGATCCGGGCGCATCCGGAGCAGGCGTGCCATTTCCGCTTCGCAAGCAACGAGCGCATCGTGCGCTTTGCCCTGCGCTGCGCCGGCAAGTCGCTGGCCGCACGCGCGGCCGACGGGCTGAAGGAGAGCCGGCCCGACCTGTCGGCCGGGCCGCCGCGCCGGCGCGCCATGGTAGCGGCGACGATCGCCGGCCTCGCCGTGCTGGCCGCCGCCGCGCTGGCCTTGCCCAAGACGATGTTCCCGATCGAGGTCGTGCTGGCGGGCGGATTTCTCGCGTGGCTCGCCTTGCGCCTGATCGGCGCCGTCGTCGACTGGGCGTGGGAGGTCTGGCGCGGACGCGGCGGCGATCCGCCCGAGCGCGAATTGCCGCTCTACAGCGTGATCGCCGCGCTCTATCGCGAAGCGGCGAGCGTCGACGGCCTGCTGGCGGCGATCGGGCGGCTCGATTATCCGCGCGAGAAGCTCGACGTGATCGTGGCGGTCGAGGCCGACGACCGCGAAACGCGCGCGGCGCTCGAGCGCCGCGCGAGCCGCCTGCCCATCACGGTGATCCCGGTGGCGGCGGTCGGCCCGCGCACCAAGCCGAAGGCGCTCAACGTGGCGCTCGCCTTCGCGCGCGGCCAATACACGGTGATCTACGACGCCGAGGACCGCCCCGAACGCGACCAGCTGCGCCGCGCGCTGGCGGCGTTCCGCGCCGGGCCCGAGCGGCTCGCCTGCGTGCAGGCGCGGCTGTGCATCGACAATACCGCGGACGGCTGGCTGGCGCGGCTGTTCACCGCCGAATATGCCGGGCAGTTCGACGTGTTCCTGCCCGGCATCGCGGCGCTCAACCTGCCGCTGCCGCTCGGCGGCTCGTCCAATCATTTCCGCACCGAGACCTTGCGCAAGGTGGGCGGCTGGGACGCCTACAACGTCACCGAGGACGCCGATCTCGGCATGCGGCTGGCGCGCTTCGGCTACCGCGCCGGCGTGATCGGCTCGACCACCTATGAGGAGGCGCCGAACCGGCTCGGCCCCTGGCTCAAGCAGCGCACGCGCTGGTTCAAGGGCTGGATGCGCCCTGTCAAGCTATCTAGAAATATACGTTATTTCAGACCTTTAAGGCTGTTACACCGTTTGGATATCAGAGCGTCGCAACGGTATCGCAACAACATTTGCAAGTCGGCGCTGCGTGCCGACCCAGCGCTGGACGACGCGCACGTAGCTGGAGTCGGCCAGCAGGGCCTTCTGCTCCTCGAGGCGCTGGGCGAGCTTGTCGCGGCGGGCCGCGACGGGGTCGTGGGAGCGGGCGGGGACGGCGGTGAAGGTGAGGCTCTTGAGGATCGGCATGGTCCATCTCCATAGCTCTCCGTCCCTCGTCGCACGGTCCCCAGCAGCCAATAGAGAGCGCCCAGTGCAAGCGCCATCCCGCCATAGCCAGCCAGATTCTCCGGCGCGGCTGATTTAAAATCTAGCAAGATTATCTTTCTGGCGACGACCAGAATGGCTATCAACACGACAACTCGCGCCTTTAGCACGCCCGATTTGTTGGTTAGCGCGAGCGCTATTGAGTGATTGAATTCGAGCAGAATGAGGATCGTTAGCACTGAACCGAATATTTCCTGCAGCAATATTTTTTCGGTAAATGCGAATCCGAGTTGAAAATCGTTGATCAGCTGGATTGCCGTCAGGGCCAGCGAATTGATTATCGCCGCGGATATCAACAGCATGATAATCCGGGTCACCACCTGCTCGAAACGTTCGTACAGTGAGAGCTGACCCCATTCACGTTTCAGCTCAGCGAGTTTCAACATCGGCTGTTCCCTATTCTTCCGGATGCCGCTTAAGCGGCCCAGTGTAGTTGAACTCAACTATACCCTCGAAATAACGGCAGCCGTGGATTTTGGGCACTCACGGCTCGCGAAGGCCCAAAATCCGGTACTTGCGGGGAGCAAAGAACGACGGCGTGACCCGACCCGGCCACACCAGCGGGCGTCCCTCAGGGCCATATCCAGGCGACGTAGGCGAAGTAGCCGGCGAGCAGCAATCCGCCCTCCCAGCGCGTGATCCGCCGGCCGGTGAAGGCAACCACGAGCAAGAGCAACGAACCGGCAATCATCACAGAGTTGTCGAAGCTGACGATCTGAGCCGGGACCTCTATCGGGGCGATTAGCGCAGTCGCGCCACCGATCCCGAGGACGTTGTAGATGTTGGAGCCGACGATGTTGCCGAAGGCGAGGTCCGGCTGCCGGCGCAGCGCCGCCATTATCGAAGTGACCAGTTCCGGCATGGACGTGCCTACGGCGACGATGGTGAGGCCAATCACCGTCTCTGAGATGCCGATGGCGCGGGCCAGCGCAACCGCGCCCTCCACCAGCAAATAGCCGCCGGCAAGCACGAGGGCGAGCCCGAGGAGCGCGATCAACAGGGACAAGGCTATCGCATTCGTCGAAGCAGCCGGGATCAACGCCGGATCGGCAGTTTGTGCCGCAACGCTCTTATCGTAGACCGCTCCGTGCTCGCTGCGTTTGTGGCCCACCTCCTGCCGAAGGGCTAGGTAGATGTAGCTGACCAGCGCCGCAAGAAAGCAGGCGCCTGCGGTCCGTCCTATCAATCCCAATGCCGCCAGGACGGCAAAGGCGACCGCGACCGCTAACATCGCCGCGCTGTCGCGCTTGAGGGCACCGGAGGCAATGGCGATCGGCGCCAGTAAGGCCGCGAGTCCAAGATTTAGAAGGATATTGGCGATGTTTGAGCCCACAATGTTGCCGTAGGCGATGCCCGGCGACCCGCTGAGGGCGGCCTGAACGGAGGTCACGAGTTCCGGCATAGAAGTGCCGAAGCCGACCAGGGTGAGCCCGATCACCAGGGGCGAGACGCCGAGCCGCGTCGCCACCTGCACCGCGCCGCGCACGAGCAATTCGCCGCCCGCGATCAGCAAGGCAAGGCCCGCAAGCAAAGGCAACCAAGCTTCCATAGATTCCATAGATGACTTGCGAAAGTCGCGTACGAAAAGACGCTTGGACTAAACGGGAACTTTTATATTCTGGTTAATCATTTTTGATGGGCTCAGCGGTCGAGCGAGCATGACAACCAATTGCCGCCGCTCGATAAAGCTTTTGGCGGATACCGTCCTGCATCATCTCCTAGTCCAACAACAGGTCGATCACAAGTTACTTCAGCTTGCTGTTTTCATCCTTCAGCTGATCAATCGCTTCGTCTCCAATGGCATCAACCCGGCTTACTTCTTGCGCCAGCTGTAAAAGTTCGCCTTCGAAATCCTCGTCGCCGATCCGATTTTCTGGACGCCGCGTGTCTCTTTATCTGAGAATGATGCTTCGTAGAGCGACGGCGTTGTTGTGTCTTTCATCATGCGCGGAATAGACCAACGTGATTGATCCACGGCGCGCCAGCGAGCGCAACCGCTTTATCTGTTCTGGCTTGCTCTTGAGCTCCGCCCTGTATCGCGTCCGGAAGTCGCTCCATCGTTCAGGATCGTGCCCAAACCATTTTCTCAGACCATCGCTTGGAGCGATATCTTTCATCCATTCATCAATTGCAGCTTTGCTTTTGCTGAGCCCACGTGGCCACAAGCGATCGACTAGGATGCGCGTGCCGTCGTCCTCCTTCTTTGGATCATACGCGCGTTTAACCTTCACGCTGGCGCTCTTGAGCGTGCTTGCCATGGCTCATCTCTCTCACTATGTGTTACGCTGCACTCAATCAACATTGCGCTTTGGTCGCCGCGCCAGAGTTTGATGCGGGTGCCGTCGGTCACCGCGGCGGTTAGATTTGCGGACGTAAGTTATCATTGCATCGGGATATTCGTGCTGTGCTCTAAGGGCCGCCAGCAGAGCGTTGTCATCTTCAACGATTAACGACCGGCTGCATTTGTTCTGGTTCAGGCCAACAATATATTTCACCACGGTGTGCCTCGAATAGACTTGAGCAATTCAGTCTTGCTTCGCCTCAACCGGGTCATCACGGCCGACTGCGCGCAAGCGCCACCGCCTGCATTTCTGAGGTGACCCAAATCGCTCCAGCAGTTCAACGGCATTCGCACCAGCGCGCAACGTCTTTGTATGACCGGTAACACAGTAGGGGTTTGCGTCTTCCTCGGCCCGGTGTCGAGGACGAGGTCGCCGCGCGGTCTGGTCTGGCCGTTTCTCCACCGAGGGTATGCGCCGTATTGCTCGACCGGAACATATTCGTTCGAAGACATCAACGGCGAGCTCAGTCGGAAACTCTCAGCGAAGCTGCTAGATCGCGGCCGATTGCATGGATCAGCCCTACAAAAGTGACTGCCCAAGCGAGCAGAGCTGCATAGATGAAAAGTCCAGGCACAATGTTAAGGAAAGGAAGGTCCATCGCGCGGGCCATCTGCCAGGTGGCGACCGTATACATGCCAAGCGGAAATACAGCTCCCCAATAAAGCGGATCGTAACGAAGCGGAAATCGTTTAAAGACATAACGCCATACGCCCAATACCAGCAGCATCGGGATCCACCACGTACCGGTCGCCCAATAGAACACGGTGAAACCTTTCAGGAACGGTAGCAGCGACTGAAGGTAAGGAGCAGCATCCGATGCATTCGTAATCAAGAGGGAACCCGCGAGCGTCGAAATTGCCATTGCCCCCATATTGATCCAATAAGGTGGCGACAGATCTCCTGGTGAGAAATCAAAAAAAGTGTAGCGGTAGAAAATCAGCGCGATCATCCAAATATAAAGCATGCCACCCCATAACCACATAGATAGCGCGAGGAAATTTAGCTCCAGACGATATGGCTGCGGCCAACGCGCAGCGATGAGAGCGCCGAGAACTGCAATCGACTGTGTCGATACGACTGCAAGCAGCCATCCGCCATTAATACCTTCGGCAAGTGTGGGCTTATGTTCCTTTACAGAAAACGCTGTAAAGATCGCGTAGATCAGCACGATCCATAAAATTGTTGCTAGCGCCCATAACACGAAGGCTATGCGGACGTCGTCTGCTATGATGATAAATTGGCTGCCCAGCACGCAAGAGCCAGCGACGAAGGTGAAGAAACCTGGACCACGCTGATGGTCGATAAGATCGGAGAAAAAAAGCTGGAAATACTTGGTGATGCGCACAACGGTAAGAATTGCAAGAACGCAATAGGCAACCATATTGATTGCGAAGAGAGCTTTGGCCAATGTCGGCATCGCGAGCACAAAAGCCCCAAGCGAGACTATGCCGGTAGCCATGATCATCGCAAAATAAGCGGGCGACATATCTTTGGTGACTGCGAGCACCGACAGGTGTGGACTCACTCTGCTCATATTGCCCTCCAGCTGCCAAATCTCGATCTGCGCAATTGAGCCTTGGCAGGTTCTGCGGATGCTTCATCAGAAGTTCTGAATCTGTGAAGCCGCTATCTTCAATATCGTAGGTAGTAATGCGTAATCAGATTTATCTCGACGAATACAAGAATAATGATTGTGTTGAACGCCCAAGCGACGGTCAAAAAACGAGCCAGCATACCCCAGAACTGTTCACGTGTATTATTAGCGCATCGCCAGACCGAAACCAGTGTCCAGGCTGTGTAGGGAGCAAAGCAAATAACCAGGATTTGTCGAAGCGCGACACGCTCGACAAAAAAAGCGAACGCGTATACCGCAATCAATACGCTACTGATGACGCCCCCATATAGCCAGAACACCTTCCAGAGTGGTTCCTGGCCTCGCCAAGCGCGAATTCTCAGGGGCAAGGAACCGAGCGACAAATTCACCAATGCCGGATCGGGTGACGAGGCGGTTGTGAGCGTCCCGTTGGGACATGCGCATCACCATGTGCAATAAAAATCACGCGTGCGCCCGGCGCGGTGCCGCGCCAGGATGAGCGTTGTGCGCTCTCTCTGCTGTGCCCGGTTCAAATCGCGCTCCCTTTTCATTTTCGCGTAGCGCGTCTCTCAGGGGTGTCCGCGGGCAGCGGCTGCTGATTTGAAAGCGCTCGTTTCAACGCACGCGTCTCTTGGAACTGCTTAGTCACGTCGCGGATGATCGCGGCCATACCGACCATCTGCCCCGCATTCCGCAGCAGGGAGATTGTGAACTGCACAGAAAGCGTCGTGCCATCGCTACGCAAGGCCGGGACCGAGAGCAGGTCACCTTCGCCATAGCGGCTCTGTCCCGAGCGAATGACATCGGTAAAGCCTTGCCAATGCCGCTGCCGCAATCGCTCTGGAATGATCAGATCAAGCGAGTGCCCCACCGCATTTCGGCGAGAATGCCCGAATACTCTTTCGGCACCGGGATTCCAGAACCGAATGATGCCTTCGCTATCGGTCGCGATGATTGCGTCGGACCGCGTTGAGAGAATAGCTTCGGTAAGCAAATCCGCGAAATCCACGTTCTGCCTATTCGCTCTATCCCCTGGGGCAGGTTCCATCGTCAACCCTCTCTTCGGAACGCGGTCGGCTAGACGAGCAGCCCCGCTTTACGCCTGCGCGGCCGCTGCCCTTCGCTGACGTTTGGGCGGACTGGGATAGGCACAATCGGCAAGCGTCGTCCGTTCAAGTTCGCGCAGGAACGCCTCCCGGGCCGACACCAGCTTCCCCTTCAGGCGGCACCGGGGCATCAGCACGCAATTCCCGCCGTCTTCGCGAAAGCATTCTACCAAGGCATGCCGCGCTTCCAGCGCTCGAACGACCTCACCCAGACTGATCGCCTGCGGCGAGCGCGCCAAGCGAAAGCCGCCGCCGCCCCCACGCTGCGTCGTGACAAATCCCGCTTGGGCGAGATCGCCGACCACTTTTATGAGATGATGGCGCGAGATGCCGAATTCAGCCGCAATCTCGCTAGTCGAGAACGAGCGGTCGGGTTCGCCCGCCAGTCGCATCAGGGCGCGCAGCCCGAAATCGGTAAAGGCAGTCAGTTATCGATAGTAATAAGTATTTACAATACATATTCAAGCGCGTAAATAGATATTATGGATGCACATTCAGTCGAAGCGCCACCGGAAGCAGCTGAGCGTCGCGAAAGGATTACAGCCGAGATCGAGGCGCGGACCGGCATAAAAGAGGCAATGATCGAACGCCTTGTGCGCGCTTTCTACGCAAAGGTCCGTGCCGATGGCTTGCTAGGTCCCATCTTTATGGCGCGAATCCGCGATTGGGAACCGCACCTGCAACGGATGTGCGCATTCTGGTCGTCCGTCGTACTGATGTCCGGGCGTTATCATGGTACGCCGATGGCCAAGCATCTGCCGTTACCGATCGATGCCGAATACTTCGATCGCTGGCTCGGCTTGTTCGAAGCTACCGCCCAGGAGGTTTGCCCACCCCAAGCGGCACAGCACTTTATCCAGCGGGCACGTCGGATCGCGGAGAGCTTAGAGCTCGGAGTTGCAGGGCATCACAGTGCATTTCTCGCGCGTGGCGAGCGATTCCGGCGAGCTGTCGCCCCCGAGGACAAATCAGACAAACTATACCGCTAATGAAGTCGGCAATGAGAAGGAGCCAACTATGGCCCAGAACGGCGAAATTAAGCGACAATTGAGCGCCGGCCCCGGCGACTCGCCTAGCACCCTGTTGCCAATGCTGATCAGCGGGCTGGTATTGATCATAATCGGTATGATTGCTGTTGCGGCATTTGCCTGACGATCAATTCCCATCTCATCCCAGCTGCAGGTCCGGGCTTCGACCCAACATATAGACATGGCCGAAATACAAGTCGAAGATCGTGCAATCGTTGTTGATGCCGAGGTCATCGCAACAGCCCTTGGCATCGACCAAAGCCTGGTGCAGCCGCTTATGCGCGACGGAAAAATCACCACGTTGTCGGAACTCGGCACTGGTGATGATGCAGGGACCTACCGCCTCAGCTTCTTTTATCAGAGCCGCCGCGCTCGCCTAATCGTGGGTGAGCAGGGACACATTCTTCGGCGTAGCAGTATTGATTTTGGCGATCGCGCAACTCAGCCGATGATACGCAGGTTGCATCGTTGACACGCGTGGCTGTCAATTAAAGTAAGGGGATACGAGGAGATCCGTCCGGTAATTTGTCTAAGTCGCTCTCCTCAACAATGATTGCGGTAAAGATTTCATCGGCCTTGATGTGGATCCAAGGCGGAAGAGTGACTGGGCAGAGGAAAGCAGAATGCTGTCGCGCCTCGGACAGGATCGACACGATGCGGAGTCCACCGGAGGTCCGCTTTATTTTGGAATGTACATTCACACGTTTTCATTCCGGTTCTTTTGGCGACAACAGAGATATAGCATGGCCGAGAGTGCAGGTGCCGAGCGAGCGCAGCCGGCCGTCGATCACCATGGCCGGCACGGTGCGGATGCCGAGGTCGGAGACGATGCGGCGGCCTTCCGGCTTGCCGACGTCGAGCACTTCCAGCGCAAGCCCTTCGCGCGCGGCGGCCTCCGCCCACACCTTCTCCGCCGTCGGGCAGGTGGGGCACCACTGCGACACCAGCAATTGCAGCTTCATGGCCGTCCTCCTGCGGCCATGCTTTGCGCCGCCGCCGGGTCCCGCCTTGATCTCGATCAAGCGCCGGCGGGCGTGCCGCCGCTAGGGTTTGGTGATGCAGAGCATCGGCGAAGCCTTCGCGCACGACCACCGCCGCCTGGAACAGGCGTTGGATGCCTCGGCGGCGCATGTCGAAGCCGCGCGCTGGGACGAGGTCGCGCTTGCCTTCGCCCGCTTCCGCCGCGGCATCGAGCGCCACATGGCGGTCGAGGAAGAAGTCCTGTTCCCGGCGGTCGAGCAGGGCGCGGAAACGCCGTTGACCGCCATCCTGCGCAAGGGCCACCATGACTTGCGCGTGTTCTTCGACGAGCTCGACGACGCGCTCGCGGCGCGCGACGCGGAGGAGTACCGCCGCATCGCCGCCACCATGCGGGCGCTGCTCGAGCGACACGACGAGAAGGAAGAGGCCGAGCTTTACCCGGCCGCGCAGGCGCGGCTCGGGGAAAAGGCCGCGGCCGCGGCCGAAAGGCTCGCCGGCTGAAAACCCGGAGGCCACCTGCTGCGGCCAGGGAGGATTGCATGGCGGAATACCGGGGCTGCCTCCTGCCGGAGGACCTCTATTACGATCTCGATTATGTCTGGCTGCGGCCCGGCAATGACGGGCTGATCACGATCGGCGTTACCGATCCGGCGCAGACCATGGGCGGGCGCATTCTCGCCGTGCATATCAAGAAGCTGGGAAAAGCCATCCCCGCCGGCCGCCACGTCGCCACGCTGGAAAGCGGCAAGTGGGTCGGCGGCATCCCCGTGCCCTTCGCCGCCACCGTGGTCGAGCGCAACGAGGCGCTGCTCGCCGACCCCCATCTCATCAACGTCGATCCTTACGGCGCCGGCTGGATCGCGCGTCTGCGGCCGGACGATCCGGAGAAGGCGCTGGCCGGCCTTTCGACCGGCGAGCAGGCCACAAGTGCGCTCAAGCAATGGATCGACCGCTTCGACGTCGAATGCATGCGCTGCTCGGACTAGAGGGAGTCACCAGACGACCCCCCTCGATCCTCCTGGTAGGCTCTGTTCACCGCAGATATTGTTGAAAAGTCGAACGTTGAGACGCAAAGAAAAACCGTCGAGATGATATCGAAACCTGTCGTGGATATTTTCGCAATTAGGCACCGCCGCGTCCTTTGACCGTGACGCGCTCCAAGTGACAGTCCAGCCTAAAACGAGAGCCCCGACGCAGCCGGCGACCGGGGCTCTCTGTGCGGTGCGGCCCAAAAGGGGCAAGCCAAAAGGGCCGGAACCCGGCACGACATGATGCTGCATCAGTTTTAAGCGGCCGTCAAAGGGCAATCCCTCTCAGGCGGCCTCAAGCGGCCAGCGCGGCGACCACAAAGAAAGGAGAACCGCTAGGGCCATCGCAGCGCAAGCCTCATGTGCGGATTAAGCGGCATATGAACCGAACCCCGATCTTAGCTGCCTTGCGCCAGACAACGCGGCAGGCTCGTTTGGTCGGTTCCGGTTTGATCAAGAGGCTGAACTCGTCGGGGTTTCCGACAAGGCCTTCCACGGTCAACTGCGCGCCTGTTTCCGACATGTTTCGGATCACGCAATCTATTGCTGGTGCAAGACCAGATCAAATCCTACAAGTCAGATTGCGGGCTCCTAAGGCATTCTGAATATGACGAGATAAAGCTTCCGCGGAATACGGTT
The DNA here is from genome assembly GCA_963773305.1 of uncultured Pseudomonadota bacterium. GTDB lineage: Bacteria > Pseudomonadota > Alphaproteobacteria > Rhizobiales > Xanthobacteraceae > Pseudolabrys. Next base: position 10,209 of record CAVZAR010000001.1, on the reverse strand, counting down.
TGCGCAGTAACTCATAGTCGCGGCCGCGGCCTTGTGCCAACGTCTCACTATAACCCGAAGTTAATACCACATGCACAGTTGGCCATCGGCGTCGGACCTCGTCTGCGAAATCCACGCCATTCATGCCGCCTGGCAAAACGACGTCGGAAAATATGAGATCAAACATCGTTGGACCGCTTTCGATTACCCGGAGAGCCTCTACAGCATTCTGTACCCAAGAGGTCGAGTGGCCGAGATCGTGTAGCAATTGCATCGCAAACTTTCCGACCGCCTCATTGTCTTCTACAACAAGTATGCGGCCCCTTATTACGGCCTTGTTCCGTTCGTTCGGAAGCGCCCGCTTATTTGCATTCGGCAATTCAACATTGGTTCTAGGAAGGCACAATATTATCTTTGTCCCGCGGCCTAACTCGCTCTCCACGCGCACATCCCCGCCCGATTGTTTTGCGAAGCCGTACACTTGAGATAACCCCAATCCGGTCCCCTTCCCGGTCTCCTTCGTCGTGAAAAATGGCTCAAAAATGTGCTCGAGATTTGCAGGATCGATACCAACTCCGTAGTCCGTGAATGAAATTTCAACGGCGCTATCAGCTGCTCCAATTCCCGGCAAGTCCTGCGACGCTGGTTTAATTGAAATGTCCAACATGCCTTCCCCCGTCATCGCGTCGCGTGCGTTTGCTGCGATGTTGACAAGCGCCGTTTCGAACTGGTTGGCATCCGTTTCGACTAAAAACAAGCCACATTCAAAATTCATGGAAATTGAAATTCCGTCACCGACGACCGGCCGCAGAAATTCAACGGTGCGACGCACAGCATCCACGACGTCAAAAACCACAGCTTTCAACGGCTGACGGCGAGCAAAAGCGAGAAGCTGCGACGTCAGATTGGCGGCTCGTTCGGTCGTTTCACTTATGGCGTCGAGGTAGCGGCGTCGTTTCTGCTCCGGTAAATCTGGTTCGCGCAGGAGGTCCGTGCTCGATCGGATAACGGTGAGCAGATTATTGAAATCGTGAGCGACGCCGCCGGTAAGCTGGCCTATGGCTTCCATTTTTTGAGATTGACGAAATGCCGCTTCGATGCGGCTTCTTTCCGCCACTTCTTGGGCTACTCGCCGCTCAAGTTCGAGCTCGGCAGCGCGCTGTTCAGTGATATCAACGTTGGTTCCAAACCAACGAAGAATTTGGCCTGCGCCGTCTCGAATAGGCACGACGCGCGTGAGAAAAGGTCGAAATATGCCATCCGCCCTTTTAAGCGGAAAGACCATCTCGAAGTCGTCTCCGGTGGCGAGCGAGTGGCGCCACCGTTCTTGGACGCGAGGCAGAACGTCAGGATCGTGAACCGACTCCCATCCCCACCCTTCTTGGGATTTAATCGTCGTGCCGGTGTATTCATACCAACGTCGATTATACCAAAAAATATTTCCGTCGGGATAAGCCATCCAACATAAGGTTGGAATGTTGTCTGCGAGAGCGGTGAACTCCTCTCCCCGTAGCCGCAGCGCCTCTTCAGTTCGTTTTCTCTCTTCGATCTCACGCTGGGCGGATTCAAATAAACGAGCGTTGTCCATTGCAATCGCAGCTTGAGCTGCTATGCTAACGGTGGTGTGCTCAATTATTTCTGTGAAAATTTTTGGTTTAGAATGACCGAAGAAAAGTCCGCCGAGAACTTCTCCGCTGCGCGACTTAACAGGTACTGCCAAATAGCTCCGCACCGGCAAATGGCCAGGGGGCATACCTCGGTTAGGTGCATTTTTTCCATACCGCGAATCTTTGGTAATGTCGTCCGATCGGACCACTGCTTCTCCGCGAAAGGTTGGCGCGAATACATCTGTATTACGCGGCATTGGAAATTTTTCGAATGCGGATGGGTCGACGCCTAAGAGCGTATATAACGTGTACTGTTCACCACTCTCGTTTGTTACGTTGTAGAAGAAGGCGCCGAATTCAGCGCCCGCGAGCTTCACACCTGCGTCGGTAACCGCCTGGACGATATTCTTAAGATCAAGTTCGCCTGCAATAGCTCTTCCGGTGTCATTAAGGATTTCAAGTATATGCGTTCGCTCGGCGAGTTTTTTCTCGGAGCGTTGTCGCTGACGAGCCTCATCGAACATTCTCGACATCTCACGTTGCTCGTGAATGTCAGTGCAAGAGCCGATGTAGCCGAGAAAATTCCCATCACGAGCTTTGCGGGGAATGCCAATGTCATCAATCCAGCGATATTCGCCGTCGTGCCGCCGCAACCGATATTGCATACGAAAATGCTGCCGGGCATCGAAGTGCCGGACGTAAATTTCTAAGCATCGGTCGAAGTCTTCTGGATGGACACCCTCTGCCCAGCCATTTCCCAGTTCCTGAGTCAGGGCGCGTCCAGTGAAGGCAAGCCACGGTTCATTGAACCACGTACAAAGTTTATCTTGCCCGGAGACCCAAATCATCACCGGTGCAGCGTTCATCACCTCGCAGAACCGCTCGTCCAAGCCCCCGGGCGGCTCAGAACGGATTCCTGCTCCGTGCATATGTCCCCCGCCAGACAACCCTAACCCACAACCCAACACCCTGACCGCGAAGACGGTTCCCTATATCGGCGGCCTTTTTTGAATGTTAATTGAGCGCATTTCTCCTAATGTCTCAGTTGGGTCAGGGGCGCCATTTAGGTAGTGTCGGCAGCACGTCGGCTTATCCGCCGATAGCAGAAGTCAATGCGGTCAGCCGATCACGACGCTTAGGGCCAATAACGAACGTGGCGTTGCATCGCAGCAAAATGACGCGACGGGCCAGGAGTGGAACTTCCGCCACTTCCGCTTTCAGCCCAATGCCGATGCCTGTTTGAATTTCGCGTCGATCAACCGTCGATCAATGGATTTGGCTTGGCGAAGCGTTTCAGCGCCGGTCGATCTTCGATGACGATGTCGCGGGCGGAGCTGCGGATGCCATGCTCGGATAGAAGTGCCAGGTTGCGGGAGAGGTTTTCGGGGCTCATGCCGAGGTTCGATGCGATAATGCGTTTGTCATATTTGAGGTCAACCTGCCGCTGGCTTCCCTGCTTTGCCTCTGCGGTCAATATCCAGTTTGCGAGACGCTGGGCGCTGGTGCGTAGCTTCGCGTTTTTCAATGCCTTGACGATGCCGCGGTAGCGCTCGGCCAGCTCGTTGACGATGGCGCGCGCAAAAGCCGCGTCACGGTCGAAGACGTCGCGCACCGTCGGCGCCGGCACCATCAGGATCTGCGCTGGCGAGAGCGTACGGGCCGACTTGAGATAGGGCTCGTCGCGGATCACCGCGGCCAGGATGAATGTCGTCACCGGGCCGATGATGTCGAGAGTTGTCTCATGACCATCGTGGTTGGCATACAGTTCAACGGGCCCCTCGACCACAATGTGCAGGAAATCGGGTAGATCACCTTCCGTGATCAGATTTACGCGTGCGGGAAACTTCTGCAGGAATGCCGCGTTCAAGAGCGCACCGAAGTTCTCTTCGCTCATGTCTTTGAACAACGGCAGCGCGCGGATCGTCGGCCATTCTTGCGGGCGCATGACGGTTATCCCTGCTCTGGGGTGAGAGTGTTATAGCCTCGGAAAGCGCATCGACGACTTGATAAAAGTCAAGAAGCGTTGTATGTCATAGGTCCTCAACTATAGGCAAACCTAATTGTCACAACGTATTTGCAATTCTGTTTGATCAAGCTCAAGGCCGCGACCCTCGATCCCCGGTTTCTTGAATGTCGACTTCTCGCCGACGTTCGAGAACGAAGGGGGCCCTTCCATGCCAGAGAATCGCTACCGACGCGCCGGGCCAAGCTCGTGCACTGTGGATGTCGACTATTGCCTTCACGGTCTGCTTTGCGGTGTGGGTTATTTTCGCCATCATCGGTGTTCGGATTTAGGAGCAGCTCGGCCTCAATGAGACTGAATTCGGCCTCATGGTCGGCACGCCGATTCTCACCGGCTCCCTGACCCGCATTTTCCTCGGCATCTGGACCGACCAGTACGGCGGCCGCCGCGTCTTTACTTGGGTGATGCTGGCCGCAGCGGTCGCCACGTTCATGCTCACTTACGCCCACACCTACCCGCAGGTCCTCGCCGCCGGCCTCGGCGTCGGCGTTGCGGGCGGCTCGTTCGCCGTGGGCATCGCCTATGTCTCGCGCTGGTATGCGCCGGAGCGGCAGGGCACTGCCCTCGGCATTTTCGGTGCCGGCAATGTCGGCGCCGCGGTCACCAAGTTCCTGGCGCCCTTCGTGCTGGTCGCCTATGGCTGGCATGTGACCGCCCAGGTCTGGGCAGCGGCCATCGCGATCATGGCGGTCATCTTCTGGTTCACCACCAAGGAAGACCCAGTCGAGATGGCGCGGCGCGCCAGGGGCGAGCGCCCGCGCAGCGCCTGGCTCGAGCTCGAGCCGCTGAAGAACCTGCAGGTCTGGCGCTTCTCGCTCTACTATTTCTTCGCCTTCGGCGGCTTCGTCGCGCTGGCGCTGTGGCTACCGCGCTACATGATCGGGGTCTACAAGCTCGATATCGAAACCGCCGGCATGCTGGCCGCGGCCTATTCGATCCCCGCCAGCCTGTTCCGCGCCTATGGCGGCCATCTCTCCGACCGCTACGGCGCGCGCCGCGTCATGTACTGGATGTTCGGCGTCTCCGCGCTGATCACGTTCATCCTGGCCTATCCGCCGACCGAATATGTCGTGCAGGGGATGCACGGCCCAATCCAGTTCCATCTGGCGACCGGCGTCGTCACCTTCACCTGCATGATCTTCGTGCTCGGCTTCTTCATGAGCCTTGGCAAGGCCGCGGTCTACAAGCACATCCCGGTCTACTACCCCGAAAATGTCGGTTCGGTCGGCGGTCTGGTCGGCATGATTGGCGGCCTCGGCGGCTTCGTGCTGCCGATCGCCTTCGGCGTGCTCAACGATCTCACCGGCATCTGGACCAGCTGCTTCATGCTGCTGTTCCTGGTCGCCGGCGGCTCACTGATCTGGATGCATCTCGCCATCCAGCGCATGGAGCGCGAAGCGCTGGCGCCCGGGCTGGAAAAGCTGCCGCAGTTCCCGGAAATGCAGCCGATCCACGAGGAAAAGCACGTGGGCGCGCTGGCCGGCCATGTGCTGAAGGACTGGAAGCCGGAAGACCCGGTTTTCTGGGACGAGAAGGGCCGCGCCATCGCCCGGCGAAACCTGTGGATCTCCATCCCGGCGCTGCTGCTCGCCTTCACGGTCTGGATGGTGTGGTCGGTGGTTGTCGCCAAGCTGCCGGCGGTCGGCTTCAAGTTCACCACCGACCAGCTGTTCTGGCTCGCGGCCATGCCGGGCCTGTCGGGCGCGACCTTGCGCATCTTCTACTCCTTCATGCCGCCGATCTTCGGCGGGCGGCTGTGGACCTCGGTGTCCACCTGGTCGCTGATGATCCCGGCGGTCGGCATCGGGCTCGCGGTGCAGAACACCGACACGCCCTACATCGTCTTCCTGTCGCTGGCGCTGCTTGTGCGGTTTCGGCGGCGGCAACTTCGCCTCCTCGATGGCCAACATCAGCTTCTTCTATCCCAAGGCGGAGAAGGGCAACGCGCTCGCGCTCAACGCCGGCCTCGGCAATCTCGGGCGTCAGCGTGGTGCAGTTCGTCATCCCGCTGGTCATTACCGCCGGCGTCTTCGGCTGGGTCGGCGGCGACCCGCAGGCGGCGACCGGCGCAACCAAGCTGTGGCTGCAGAACGCCGGCTTCATCTGGGTGCCGTTCATCGCCATCGCAGCCACCTGGGCCTGGTTCGGCATGAACGATATCGCCGCCATGAAGGCTTCCTTCGCCGATCAGGCGGTGATCTTCAAGCGCAAGCACAACTGGCTGATGTGCTGGCTCTACACCGGCACCTTCGGCTCCTTCATCGGCTATTCGGCCGGCTTCCCGCTGCTCGCCAAGACGCAGTTTCCGACGGTCGATTCGCTGCAGTTCGCGTTCCTCGGTCCGCTGGTGGGGGCGCTGTCGCGCTCGGCCACCGGCTGGCTGTCGGACAGCTATGGCGGCGGCCGCGTCACCTTCTGGACCTTCGCGCTGATGATCGCGGCGGTGGCGGGCGTGCTCTACTTCCTCGGCGTCAAGGACCAGCCGGGCGCGTTCTGGGGCTTCTTCGCGATGTTCATGGTTTTGTTCTTCGCCACCGGCGTTGGCAACGCGTCGACCTTCCAGATGATCCCGGCGATCATGCGCAAGGAGATGCCACGGCTCGAGCCCGGCCTGACCGCGCCGCAGCGGCAGAAACAGGCCGAAAAGGAATCGGCAGCGATGATCGGCTTCACCTCGGCGATGGCGGCCTATGGCGCCTTCTTCATCCCGAAAGCCTACGGCACCTCGATCTCGCTGACCGGCGGGCCGGAGCTGCGCTCTGGGGTTTCCTCGCCTTCTACGTGACCTGCCTCATCATCACCTGGTTCTTCTACACGCGCCGCGGCGGGCTGCTTCACGACATCGAGCGAGGCCGCGCGCTGTCGCCCGCCGCGCAACGGCCGAATGAAGGACATTGATCCATGAGCCACTTTCTCGATCGTCTGACCTTCTTCACGCATGACCGACGATTTCTCCGACGGCCATGGGACGACCACACGCGAAGATCGCCGCTGGGAGGACGGCTATCGCAAGCGCTGGCAGCACGACAAGATCGTGCGCTCGACGCACGGCGCCAACTGCACCGGCTCGTGCTCATGGAAGATCTACGTCAAAGGCGGCATCGTTACCTGGGAGACCCAGCAGACCGACTATCCGCGCACGCGGCCGGATTTGCCCAACCACGAGCCGCGCGGCTGCTCACGCGGCGCCAGCTATTCCTGGTACCTCTATTCCGGCAACCGGGTGAAATATCCTCTGGTGCGCTCGCGGCTGTTGAAGCTGTGGCGCGAAGCGCGGGCGCTGCGCACGCCGGTCGCGGCCTGGGCCTCGATCGTCGAGGATCCGAATAAGCGCGCGGCCTATACCTAGAAGCGCGGGCTTGGCGGCTTCGTGCGCGCGACCTGGGATGAGGTCACCGAGATCATCGCGGCGGCCAATGCCTATACCGTCAAGACGCATGGGCCCGACCGCGTCATCGGCTTTTCGCCGATCCCGGCCATGTCGATGGTCTCCTATGCGGCGGGCTCGCGCTATCTCTCGCTGATCGGCGGCGTCTGCATGTCGTTCTACGACTGGTATTGCGACCTGCCGCCGGCCTGCCCGCAGACCTGGGGCGAGCAGACCGACGTTCCGGAAAGCGCCGACTGGTACAATTCCGGCTTCCTGATTCTGTGGGGCTCCAATGTTCCGCAGACGCGCACGCCGGACGCGCATTTCTATACCGAGGCGCGCTATAAGGGCGCCAAGAGCGTGGTGATCTGCCCGGACTATTCGGAAGCATCCAAATTCGCCGACCTGTGGATCTCGGAAAGCAGGGCACCGATGCCGCGCTCGCCATCGCGATGGGCCACGTCATCCTGCGCGAGTTCTATCTCGACCGGCAGGCTGACTATTTCGAGGATTATGTCCGGCAATATACCGACATGCCGATGCTGGTGCGGCTGGGGAACAGGGCGACGCTGGTACCCGACCGCCTGCTGCGCGCTTCCGATTTCCCGGGCATCTGGGCGAATCCAACAATCCGGAATGGAAGACCGTCGCTTTCGACGAAGCCTCGAAGAGATCGTCGCGCCGCGTGGCTCGGTCGGCTTCCGCTGGGGCGAGAACGGCAAGTGGAACCTGGAGGAGAAGAAGTCCGACGGCCGCGAAACGTCGCTGCAATTGACGTTCGCCAACGACAAGGACGATTTCGCCGAAGTTGGCTTTCCCTATTTCGGCAATCGCGAGCACGACCATTTTGCCGGCACCGATCATCCGAGTGTGCTGATGCGCAAAGTGCCGGACAAGCGCGTGGCACTGAAGGATGGCGAGGCGACGGTCGCCACCGTATTCGACCTGTTCATCGCCAACTACGGACTCGATCGCGGCTTCGGCGGCGGCACGTTGCCAGTCTTACGACGAGAACGTGCCCTACACACCGGCCTGGGCGGAACGATCACCGGCGTGCCGCGCGACCAGATCATTACCGTCGCGCGCGAGTTTGCGCTCAACGCCGAAAAGACCAAAGGCCGCTCGATGGTGATCATCGGCGCGGCGATGAACCATTGGTACCACTGCGACATGAATTATCGCGGGGTCATCAACATGCTGGTGATGTGTGGCTCCGTCGGTCAGTCGGGCGGGGGCGGTCGCACTATGTCGGCCAGGAGAAGCTTCGCCCGCAATCGGGCTGGCTGCCGCTCGCCTTCGGGCTGATTGGAGCCGCCGCCGCGACAGATGAATTCGACTTCGTTCTTCTACGCGCACACCGACCAGTGGCGCTACGAAACTGTCGGCGTCGACGAAATCCTCTCGCCGACCGCGCCGCCTGGCCCATGGGACGGCGCTATGATCGACTACAACGTGCGCGCGGAGCGCATGGGCTGGCTGCCGTCGGCGCCGCAGCTGAAACAAAATCCGCTCGAGCTTGCCAAGAGAGCGGAAGCCGCCGGCCTCGAGCCGAAGGACTTCGTGGTGAAGTCGCTGAAATCCGGCGAACTGCAAATGGCCTGCGAGGACCCGGACGATCCCGACAACTGGCCGCGCAATCTGTTCGTGTGGCGCTCCAACCTGCTCGGCTCCTCCGGCAAGGGCCACGAATATTTCCTTAAGCATCTGCTTGGCACTTCGCACGGCGTGCAGGGCAAGGACCTGGGCCAGGCCGGCCGCAAGAAGCCGGCGGAGGTCGCCTGGCACGACGAGGCCCCGAAGGAAAGCTCCACTTCCTGGTCACGCTCGACTTCCGTATGCGACCCCTGTGTCTATCCGACATCGTGCTGCCGACCGCGACCTGGTACGAGAAGAACGACCTCAACACGTCAGACATGCACCCCTTCATCCACCCGCTGACCGCGGCGGTGGACCCGGTGTGGGAAGCAAGAGCGACTGGGAGACCTACAAGGCGATCGCTAAGGCGTTCTCGCGCGTGGCACCGGAAGTGCTGGGCGTCGAGAAGGACGTGGTGCTGACGCCGATCCAGCACGACTCGCCCGGCGAGATCGCGCAGGCGCTCGACGTCAAGGACTGGAGGAGGGGTGAGATCGAGCCGATCCCCGGTAAGACCATGCCGGCGGTCACCGTCATCGAGCGTGACTATCCGGATATATACAAGCGCTACACCGCGCTCGGGCCGTTGATGCAGAAGATCGGCAACGGCGTGAAAGGCATCGCTTGGAACACCGAGCACGAGGTCGACCTGTTGAAGCGCCTCAACGGCGAGGTGACGGGAGGAGGGGACCACCAAGGGCCTCGCCCGCATAGACACCGACATCGACGCCACCGAAGTAATCCTGTCGCTCGCGCCCGAGACCAACGGCGAGGTCGCCGTCAAGGCCTGGGACGCGCTGTCGAAGACCACCGGCCTCGACCACAAGCATCTCGCCATTGCCAAGGAGGACGAGAAGATCCGCTTCCGTGACGTGGTGGCGCAGCCGCGCAAGATCATCTCGGCGCCGACCTGGTCGGGCCTCGAATCCGAGAAGGTCTGCTACAATGCCGGCTACACCAACGTGCATGAGCTAATCCCCTGGCGCACATTGAGCGGCCGCCAGCAGCTCTATCAGGATCATCTCTGGATGCGGGCCTTCGGCGAGGCGCTCTGCGCTTACCGCCCGCCGGTCGATCTCAAGGCCGTCAAGCCGGTGATCGATTCAAAGCCGAACGGCGAGAAGCAGATCGTGCTCAACTTCATTACCCCGCACCAGAAGTGGGGTATCCATTCGACCTACACCGACAACCTCTTGATGCTCACGCTGTCGCGCGGCGGCCCGATCGTCTGGATCAGCGAGAACGACGCGAAGAAAGTCGGTATCGTCGATAACGACTGGATCGAGGCCTACAACTCAAACGGCGCGCTGGTCGCGCGCGCCGTGGTCTCGCAGCGCGTGAAGGACGGCATGTGCCTGATGTATCACGCGCAGGAGAAGATCGTGAACGTGCCGGGATCGGAAATCACCGGCCAGCGCGGCGGCATCCACAATTCGGTGACGCGTGTTGTGATCAAGCCGACGCACATGATCGGGGGCTACGTCCAGCAGGCCTACGGCTTCAACTACTACGGCACGATCGGGACCAATCGCGATGAATTCGTCATCGTGCGCAAGATGGCCAAGGTCGACTGGCTGGATAAGCCGACCGCCGAT